>CAUQMY010000029.1:0-2996 GCA_963519465.1 uncultured bacterium | reverse complement strand
AACACAGTATCAAGTATACTGCGTTCCTTTTTTATGTATTTTCATTACAAATCGGTGCAAAAAGTATAAATTTCTAACATATTTGAATGTAATATCTAGTTATAATGCTATTGAAACCAGGGAATAAAATGATAGGTTTTTTTAGATTTTGCAGTCTATTTACAATACCAGCTGATAAATTCTTTTTAGAATCAATGCCAGCAATATGATATAATATCCATTCGGTTACGTCAATGTTTTATATCCATTATTTTCATGTAACCAAATTATTATAGAGATTTAAATAATGATAGAAAGAGATATGAAAGCTACTACAAAGTTTAATAATGACTCAATTAAGCAAATGATGTAAGCGTAAGAAGTAAACGTTTGATGTAAACATATGATGTAGAAGTATGATGTTGAAATATAATGCAGAAATATGAATTAGATAATAAAGACAAACATGAAGAACGGTAGCGGACTTCAAAAAGTCCGCCTCCCGTTTTTGCATGAATAATTAAATGGTTTTAATACTTTCCAGTATCAATAGGCTCAGCCTCAATGCTGTACATTTCACGAGTTTCTTTTCGGTATGTTACTTCCGGCTCCTCTTTTAAGGTGAATCTCTCAACTTCCTGCTGCAATGTCTGAGCCTGAGCAGCAAGCTCTTCGCTGGAAGCGGAACTTTCTTCTGCGGTTGCCGCATTGGTCTGGACCACTGCAGACACCTGGAATAAGCCCTGGTTAATCTGTTCGATTGACTGTGCCTGTTCATAAGAAGCCTCTTCGATCTTACGTATGGACTGGTCTGCAAGTTTTGCTTTTTCAGCTACTTCCATAAGAATCTGAGCGGTTTCCCCAGCAAGCTTTTCACCATTTGAAACGGTTTCTACTGAATGGTTAATAAGCTCTGCTGTCTGCTTGGCAGCCTCGGCCGATTTTGCTGCCAGATTGCGGACTTCATCGGCTACTACTGCAAAGCCTTTTCCTACACTTCCTGCTCGCGCTGCCTCGATTGCAGCATTAAGTGCAAGAATATTGGTCTGAAATGCTATGTCTTCTATTACTTTTGTAATGGAGGAAATCTTTTCAGAAGATTCACTGATCTCTCCCATTGCAGCATTTAAATTCTGCATGCGTTCGTTGCTTTCTCTGATTCCGGCATCCGCCTGAGCCACATATTCCGTGGCTTTTTTCACGTTGTTTACATTTTCTTCCGACTGATGGGCAACTCCGGTAATAGATGCATTCAGTTCCTCCACCGTAGATGCCTGTTCTGCAGCACCGGAAGCCAGAGCCTGTGATGCACTGGAGACCTGGTCTGCACCACTGGCGACCTGATCAGAAGCTCCCTTGATATTGGTAAAAATAGAGTTTAAATTTACTATGATCTTATCCAGTGCTTCCTTGATAGCAGCAAAGTCACCGTTATAATCCTGTCTGGTTTCCACCGTGCAGTTTCCCTGTTCCACACTGGTTAAGATAAATGATATCTCCTGTATATAGTCGTTAAGCTTATTCACTGTGGCAGTAAATGAGTTCGACAGCTTGCCGATCTCATCATCGCTTTGAACCTGAGGTACTTCTGAATGCAGATCTCCCTCTGCAAGTTCTTCGATTCTACGCACCAGCGCAATGACCGGATTCACAATCGGATTTGCAATACGGAACGCGATTATAACAGATAACAGTACGAAGAAAATCGCGAGCAATACCGTTATGCCGATTGATACATAAAAGCTGCCTAACATCTCAGATGTTTTCGCTGTAACTGCAATGGACCAGCCATCCGTCTCCGGGATACTCATATAGCTGACAACCTGCTTTGCCCCCTTGTACATAACAGTTTCCATTCCGGTATTGCCAGAAGTCATGTTCTTTATCATGCCTGCCAGCTGGGCAAAGGAAGGATCTTCTTTTGCTTTTTCTATGTAATTTACCTGATTGGTAACGGTCTCAGCATCCGGATGGGCCAGATACTTTCCATCTTTATCAACGATAAAACCATAACCTGATTTACCAACGGACACATCCTCAATCATCTTACTGAATGTGTTGCTGTCCAGCTTTGCATATACAATACCACTCTGATTGCCGCTGCTGATCGGTGCGGAAATGATCATAATAACCTTTCCATCAAGGGAACTGACCAGGGTAGAAGAGAGATACGTTTTTCCAGCCATGGATTCCTTAAAATATTCCCTTTCGCTGACATCTGCACCTGAAGTTGATTTCCCCTTGGAATCAGTAACCGTTACTTCCATAAAGCCATTCTTCTCTGCTAACTCAGCCATAACTTTATTTCTTTCTTCCAGAGGTTTTGTTGTATCGGTAATTATTTCATTTTGGGCAAATGCTTCAACCTGAACCCGGTATATATTAATTGCCTTTTCAATTGCTAAACAATATGCATTGCGGTTTTCAACCAGCCTGGTATTCATATTGTTTCTGGCTTCATTATACAGAACAATGGCATTCGCAATTCCGCAAAATACAGAAATGACAACTGCCAGACCGATAATTCCGCCAAGAAGTGTTTTCTTTATTGACTTCTGACTTTTACGCAGCTTTATCCCACCTTCGGGACTTTCTACGCTTCCACTTTTTATTTCCTTTTCCACTTTTGTATCCTCCAATGTTTTTTCCAAATGCAGCATAAGCAAGCAGGGATTGTCTTTTAGAAGCAAAAGATATGGGATCATGATTATGCTCCATTTATGGTTAAGCATTTTTTAGCATAGCACTTCCAAAACCACAAGTCAACATACCTGCAGGCATTTATAACAATAATTAATTGCAGGATAAATCGTGATTTCCAACTGCAATATGATCGTAAAAAGAACATATTGAGAAAAGAATTGAAAAATCAGATGATGAAAAGAGCAAAAACCAGACTATAAAAGAGCAAAAAAAATCAGATGATAAAAGAACCAAGAAAATCAGATGATAAAGAACCATGAAAATTAGATGATAAAGAACCAAGAAAATTAGATGATAAAGAACCAAGAAAATTA
>CAUQMY010000028.1:0-11591 GCA_963519465.1 uncultured bacterium | reverse complement strand
GGGCCGGTGGCTCCGGTTGGGCCTGTCGGACCTGTTGGACCTGTTGGGCCGGTGGCTCCGGTTGGACCCGTCGAGCCTGTTGGGCCGGTGGCTCCGGTTGGGCCGGTCGGGCCGGTGGCTCCTGTTGGGCCTGTTGGACCTGTCGGGCCTGTCGGACCTGTTGGACCCGTAGCTCCTGTTGGGCCTGTCGGACCCGTTGGTCCGGTTGGTCCGGTTGGTCCGGTTGGACCTGTCGGACCTGTTGGACCTGTCGGACCTGTTGGACCTGTCGGACCTGTCGGACCTGTAGCTCCTATTGACCCCGTAGCTCCGGTGGGACCTGTTGGACCCGTCGGGCCGGTGGCTCCTGTTGGACCGGTCGGGCCGGTTGGACCTAAATCATCTTCAACAATAACCAAAGTTCCCTTTAATGGAACCTGCAATGGGAAAAATACCGTTGCAGTACTGATATTGACAAGAGACAAGGTCACTGGAGCCACAGACACATTTACAATTCCAACTCCGAAAACTTCGCCAGTCTTAATTGGAGAATTCCCTTCCAAAAAGTCTCCTTGCGAAGAGGACAGCGCAAAAGCTGCCCCATTTGTAGACTGAGAAGATTGTGTAGCAATCCACCAATCTATTACAAATCTGCCAGCTTCCTGGAAAGTTATTACACCAGTCACTGGATTATAGGTTATACCTCCAGATGAATAGACAATGGTATCAAAAAGGACATTAGCACCTGATGCAACAGTTGTGGCTGTATTTAGCTCTATTTGAAGTGCACTATTAGCCATTGTTAATCCTCCCATTTCATTATATTTGCGGCACATATCTGTGAAAATGACAATGCCTATAAATATTTTATGAGCCGCTGTCCATTTTGGTAACTCACCGGACAAACTGGCATACCTGCCACAAGAATTATCTATTTTCTATTTTTCTTATAGTATTCTATAGTGCTATACGCATTTTTTATTTCGTATACTCGAAAACTAAAGTAAAGTATTCTTTCTAACCCATTTAACAAGCTATGTATATCTATACAAACCGCACTAACAAATCGGATTACTGATGTTTTTTTACAGAAAAAAAAGGGATCTGCACACGTTCTGATTTCACTGATCAGAAAGCACGACAGTCCCTTTCTTTTAAGTATTTAAATTTATAATAATACTTTCAAACAATCTTATGAAAATGGATTTTCAGACTTATAAAGCATTCCCTTCGGCTGATTAAATCCGATTTCCTCAACACCAAGATATTTGAACACTTCGAAGATAGCCTTTCCATAGTGACCAAATGCAACAGCTCCATGATGTGGGAAGTTCTTTTCAATCAGTACGTGACGGTAAAATCTTCCCATTTCCGGAATTGCAAATACACCGATGGAACCGAAAGAACGGGTAGCTACAGGAAGCACTTCTCCCTGAGCAACATACGCACGGAGAATATTATCTGCTGTGCTCTGTAAACGGAAGAATGTAATATCGCCAGGAGCAATATCGCCTTCCAGTGTTCCCTGGGTAACCTCTTCAGGAAGGGTTCTTGCCATGATCATCTGATATTTCATAGAGCAGGCAGACAGCTTCTTGGAACAGGTATTTCCACAATGGAATCCCATAAAGGTATCCTGATGGGTATAATCATGTTTTCCTTTGATATCTTCATCAAACATGTCATCCGGAACTGTATTGTTGATATCAAGAAGAGTTACGGCATCGAGACTTACACAGGTACCAATGAATTCACTAAGTGCTCCATAGATATCTACTTCACAGGATACAGGAATTCCCATTCCGGTTAAACGGCTGTTTACATAGCAAGGTACAAAACCAAACTGTGTCTGGAATGCAGGCCAGCATTTTCCGGCAATTGCAACGTATTTGCGGTAGCCTCTATGAGCTTCTACCCAGTCTAATAAAGTCAGCTCATACTGGGCAAGTTTGGGAAGGATTTCCGGTTTCTGGTTTCCTTCTCCAAGTTCAAGCTCCATATCCTTTACCACATCAGGAATTCTTGGGTCATTTGCGTGTTTATTGAAGGCTTCAAATAAGTCCAGCTCGGAATTTTCTTCGATTTCCACACCCAGGTTGTAAAGCTGCTTAATAGGCGCATTGCATGCCAGGAAGTTTAATGGACGTGGACCAAAGCTAATGATTTTAAGGCTTGAAAGTCCTACTAATGATCTGGCAACCGGAAGGAATTCTTCGATCATGTCTGCACACTCGTTTGCTGTTCCCACTGGATATTCCGGTATGTAAGCTTTTATATTTCTCAGTTTCAAGTTATAGCTGGCATTTAACATACCGCAGTAAGCATCACCACGGCCCTGAGTCAAATCTTTACCGCTTTCTTCTGCTGCTGCGATAAACATAACCGGTCCGTCAAAATGTTTGGCTAAAAGAGTCTCTGAAATCTCTGGTCCAAAGTTTCCAAGATATACGACTAAAGCATTACATCCTGCATTCTTGACATCTTCAAGCGCCTGCACCATATGGATTTCGCTCTCTACGATACAAACAGGGCACTCGTAAATATTTTTTGCATCATACTTAGCTCCATAAGCTTTTACCAAAGCTTTTCTTCTATTAACAGACAGTGATTCCGGGAAACAGTCCCTGCTGACCGCTACAATTCCTACTTTTAATTCCGGGATATTATTCATTTTATGACTCCTCCTGTTATGATACAGACATTCCATAATGGATCATGCCTGATAATTATATTTTCTCTGATCGAATTATACGGAAAGATTCTCTCCGGTAATACCAATATAGGCTTCTTCTGAAAGTCCGCCTTCTTCATGACCGATCAACCACTTATTTTTCGCAAACAGAAGCTGATCTTCTTTAAAAGATGTCTCTCCAAGTGGCTCCAAATCTGTATTTGTTCCCTTTGGAAGAACAACCACGCAGCGGAAACCGCCTTCCGCTACATGGCATGGCGCATAATGCAGTGTTGTTGCGTATACTTCAATCACGGTTCCTGCCGGCACAAGAAATGCCTCCATCAATCCAGAATCATAGGTAAATTCCGTAGTGATATCCTGCTGCTTTCCAAGAATCAGGATGAGATCCGTTACCGCAATGTTGATTTCCGAATCCCGATGGTATTCCACGGCATTTAACTTTTTGTTATGACCGTTGCAGTACCCGACCTGAATCGGCATCTGCCCATACAATCTTTTTTCAATTTCCTTTGTAATGTCTAGCTGCTCCAGTTCCTTTACGGACGGCACATAGATCACATCATCCGGAAGGGGAGTGCTGCCCATCATCTTTAATATTTCCCCTGTCTCATAACCTGTAACGACTTTTCCATAAGCGCGAAACGCCTGGTCGGTCACCGGTTTGACTGCTAAACCCATAATTCTTACCTCTCCTTTTTTATTCTCCGAATACAGCCAGATAATCCTGCTTGAATTTTTCGATGCCCTGGTCAGTAAGAGGATGCTTTGTCATTTGTTCCAGTACTTTATAAGGAACGGTAGCAATATCAGCACCTGCTTTTGCACAATCAATTACATGAATAGGATTTCTTACGCTGGCTGCAATGATCTCTGTCTCAATCCCATGCATCTGGAAGATTTCCATAATATCATCGATCAAATCGATTCCAGGCATTGAAATGTCATCCAGACGGCCAAGGAATGGAGAAACGTAAGAAGCACCTGCTCTTGCTGCAAGAAGAGCCTGAGCTGCGGAAAATACCAGGGTAACATTGGTCTTAATTCCTTCTGAATTCAGAACCTTTACTGCCTTTAAGCCTTCCAGGGTCATTGGAATCTTTACCACCATATTGGGATGGATTGCCGCAATCTCCCGGCCTTCTGCGATCATATTTTCTGCATCAACCGTAGTAGCCTTTACCTCACCGCTTATAGGTCCGTCTACTATAGAAGCGATCTCACCGATGACCTGAACAAAATCCCGTCCCTCTTTTGCAATCAGTGAGGGATTGGTGGTAACTCCACAGATAATCCCCATTTCATTCGCCATTCTGATTTCTTCTACATTTGCCGTATCAATAAAAAAACGCATATCCTTAGCCTCCTGTTTATTTTATTCCATTACAAAGATGCGAGCTGCTTATAGCTGTCCTTTAAATCTTCATAAAGTTTTTTGTATAAAGAATGATACTTTTTATATAGTTCTGCCTGTCCGGCCTCCGGTCCCGTCGATTTGTCTTCGGAAATCATTGTATCACAGGCAGCTTCCACACTTTCATAAATTCCACAGCCTACGCCGGCTAAAATTGCCACGCCAAGAGCCGGACCTTCTGTTTGCTCTACGGTTTTTACTTCACAATCATACATATCAGCAAGCATCTGCCGCCAGATCGGACTCTTTCCACCGCCGCCGCATGCCATCATCTGGCCTACTTCGATTCCCATTTCTTTCAAAATATCATTGCAGTCACTAAGAGAATAGGAAACACCTTCCATTACCGCACGCAGCATATGAGCTTTTGTATGAATGGCAGACAATCCGAAGAAAACGCCACGGCAATCCGGATCTAAATGAGGAGTCCGCTCTCCCATAAGATACGGTAAGTACAGCAGTTTATCGCTTCCAGCTTTCACCAGAGCCACATCCCGGTTGATTAAATCATACACATCAACGCCCTGCTTTTCGGCCTCTTCTATGTAATCCTGACAGAAATTATCCTTGAACCATTTTAAAGACAAACCTGCTCCCTGGGTAACCCCCATCACATGCCATGCGCCTGGAACTGCGCAACAACAGGTGTGAACCCTTCCTTTTGGATCTATCGTAACCTGACTGCTGTGGGCAAATACAACGCCTGAAGTACCTATGGTGGTAAAAGCTGTCCCATCACGGACTACTCCGGTTCCCACTGCTGCTGCTGCATTGTCACCAGCACCGCCTACTACCTTTGCCTCAGAAGAAAGTCCCGTCTGAGCCGCAATCTCAGGTAACAAAGTGCCTGTCACTTCGCAGGATTCAAATACAGTTCCAAGAAGCTCTGGATCAATATCCAGTTTATGCAGCACTTCATCGGACCAGCACCTTTTTGCTACATTAAGAAGCTGCATTCCGCTGGCATCGGAAACCTCTGTTGCATATACACCGGTCAGTATGTAACGGATATAATCTTTCGGTAAAAGTATGTGTCTGCACCTTTTATAAAGATCTGGTTCATTTTTCTTCACCCATAAAATCTTGGCTGCGGTCCAGCCTGTGAGAGGGGGATTGGCCGTAATTTCAATCCACTCTTCTCTTGGCATGATCTTTAACATATCTTCTACTTCCGCACCAGTTCTTTGATCACACCAGATGATGGAAGGGCGTAATACTTCATTGTTTTCATCAAGCATGACAAGCCCATGCATCTGGCCTGAGATACCAATTCCTTTGATATCTTCTTTTAAAACCCCTGACTCTGTCACTACTTGAGAAAGGGTCTTAAGTACCGCATCCCTCCAGTCTTCAGGCTTTTGCTCCGCCCAGCCGTTCTGAGGCTGATAAAGGGGATATTCCATTGATGCAGAAACAACCACTTTCCCCCCTTCCTCAAACAGAACTGTCTTGGTGGCCGATGTCCCTACATCGATTCCAATCAGATAATTCATTCTGATACCTCCTCATAAAGTCTCTTAACCTGATTATAATATACTTAAAGGAAAAAAGCGTGCTTTTATTTGTCCAAGTAATAGCACTTTCTTGCACTTTTCTTATTTTCTGAATGTATAGACTTTAAATCCCAAATCAGGCAAATGAAATATGTACCGTCAAAAAAATTCGACATAGAATAGATTATATCATTTTCACAGGAGTGGTCTCTATGTTTGATCCTTATCTGGTGCTGACACCTATGCACTATCTCTATCTTATCGGCGTCATCGTTATTCTGTCCGTAATGGTTTTAAGGAAAGATACCCTTCTGGTCTGCATCGCATTTCTTTTCCTTTTGGGTGTTGCAGGTCTGGGGTCTGTAACCGGAGGTATCATGACCGTATTCAACGCCATTTTATATGCTTCCCGGGAATTTATGGAAATTATCGTTACCATTGCTTTAGTCATTTCTCTGTCAAGATGTTTAAAAGACTTGGGAAGCGACTATTTAATGATGGCTCCTATGTCCAAAATTATGAAATCCCCTTCCGTCACCTGGTGGATTCTGGGTCTGACCATGTTGGTATTTTCCTTATTTCTCTGGCCTTCTCCGGCAGTTGCTTTAGTCGGTGCCATTGTTTTCCCATTCGCAGTAAAAGCAGGATTAGATCCTTTGTTTGCTGCCATGGCCATGAATCTGTTCGGGCACGGAATTGCGCTCAGCTACGACTTTGTCATTCAGGGAGCACCTGCCATTTCCGCAGGAGCAGCCTCTATCGAAACCTCTGATATCTTAATCGAAGGCATGCCTCTGTTTCTGGTAATGGGTATTGTTACGGTTTTTTCTGCATATCTCTTAAACAGAAAGGAAATCACTGCCTGCTGCGATACGATTTCCATTCAGGAACTGCCCGAACGGGAACC
This sequence comes from uncultured bacterium, assembly GCA_963519465.1. Taxonomy (GTDB): domain Bacteria; phylum Bacillota; class Clostridia; order Lachnospirales; family Lachnospiraceae; genus Lacrimispora. The sequence goes on along the minus strand of CAUQMY010000028.1, from coordinate 5,106 downwards.
AGTTGATGCCACCGCCCTTTTTATGGCAATCCTGACTCCTCTCGTGTTCCTTGGAGATATTGTTCTTATGCTGGTCCTTGACTTAAAAGGAACTGATGCCACCAGCATGATATCAGGTACCGCCATTCTGCTGACGTGCGTCGGCGCTATAATGGGCTTTGGCATTCATTCTATGCAAAGAGTTACGTTTTATATCACGGACGGCTTTCTTTTTGCCATTCGCATTTTTGCTCCTGTCATCATTATCGGAGCATTTTTCTTTTTAGGAGGAAATGGGATTTCTTCTATTATGGGAGATTCCTTTCAGGGCGGGATTATGAATGACTGGGCCATCTGGCTGGCTCACAACACCCCCCTTAACAAATATATGGCTGCAATTCTTCAAATGGCGGTGGGCTGCTTAACCGGTCTGGATGGATCAGGATTTTCCGGTCTTCCACTTACCGGTTCTCTGGCTAATACTTTTGGCACTGCCGTAGGCGCTTCCGTTCCTGTTCTTGCTTCCTTAGGACAGATCACCGCAGTCTTTGTCGGCGGCGGTACCATTGTTCCCTGGGGACTTGTCCCGGTTGCCGCCATTTGCAACGTGAATCCTTTAGAACTAGCCAGAAAAAATCTAGTCCCTGTTATCATCGGTTTTCTAGCAACTTTTGTGGTTGCCTGTTTTCTTTTATAAACGCCCAGCTCTAAGGAGGAATTGCTATGTGTGGAATTGCTGGTTTTTACAATGCGAATCGAGATTACCAGAAAGACAGAACCCATTATGAAAATGTACTGGAACAAATGTCAGCCGTTCAGAGGCATCGCGGACCTGATGATTCAGGGATCTGGCTGTTTGAACACGGGGGCCTATCCCATGCCCGCTTATCCATTATCGACTTAGCAAACGGCAGCCAGCCGATGAAAAAAACGGAAGCAGGAAAATCTTTTGTCATTGTATACAATGGAGAAATCTATAATACGGAAGAGCTTCGGAACGATTTGATCAAACGGGGGCACACGTTTACCACAACCTGCGATACAGAAGTAATTCTCACCGGATATATGGAATATGGACCCGATTTTGTCAAACAGTTAAATGGTATCTTTGCTTTTGCCATACAGGACCCCTACCGGGATGGTTTATGCCTCTTTAGAGACCGTTCCGGTGTCAAGCCGCTTTTTTATACCATTCAGGATGATGAGATCATCTTTTCGTCGGAACTGAAAGGGATCTTTGCTTATCCTGGAATCCGCCCGGTTCTTGACCGGGATGGCTTAAATCAGGTATTTTCCATTGGTCCTGCCAGAACTTCGGGATGCGGTGTACTGAAAGGCATGAAGGAACTTCTTCCTGGGCATCTGCTCTTTTGCTCAAAGGACGGCTTCCGCCTGAAAAGTTATTGGAAACTGGAAAGCCATCCCCATGAAGACAGTTATGAAGAAACCATTGAAAAGACTTCTTTCCTGGTCCGGGATTCCATCCGGCGTCAGATGGTTTCCGATGTCCCCATCTGTACGTTTTTATCCGGCGGCCTTGATTCCAGCCTGGTTTCCGCAGTTTGTGCCGAAGAGCTTAAAAAGCAGGGGAAACGTCTTACTACTTTTTCTTTTGATTTTGTCAACAATGATAAATATTTCAAAGCCAGCTCCTTCCAGCCAGCCCAGGACCGTCCCTTCGTAGACCAGATGGTAAAATTTCTGGATTCGGATCATCATTACCTGGAGTGCGACAACGTAACTCAGGCTGACCGGCTTTACGATTCCGTCATTGCCCACGATTTACCTGCCATGGGAGACATTGACTCTTCTCTGCTTCATTTCTGCTCTCTGGTAAAACCTCATAACAAAGTGACACTGACCGGAGAATGTGCCGATGAAATATTTGGAGGATACCCATGGTTTCATAAGGAAGAATGTTTTAAAGCCCACACTTTCCCCTGGACCATGGACTTAAACACCCGGAAAGCATTATTAAAGGATGATTTTCTTGACCATTTAAGAATGGATGAATATGTGAAAGAGACTTACGAAAAATCCATAGCAGAAACTCCTACCTTGGCGGAAGACAGTCCAACGGAAGCTAGGAGAAGGGAAATCTCCTACTTAAATCTCCGCTGGTTCATGCAGACCTTATTAAACCGCATGGACCGGGACAGCATGTATTCCGGACTGGAAGCCCGGGTTCCTTTTGCAGATCACCGAATCATTGAATACGTCTGGAACGTCCCATGGGATATGAAAACCAAGAACGGGGTTGTAAAAAACCTTCTCAGGCAGTCTGGAAAAGGACTCCTTCCCGATGAGGTGCTATTCCGCAGAAAATCCCCTTATCCCAAAACCTATGATACCAATTATGAGGCATTGCTCGTTAACCGGGTTCGGGAAATGGTATCTGGTTCCGCACCGGTTTTGCAGTTCCTTGACAGGGAAAAATTGGAAAAATTCTTAACAAGTCCTTCCGATTACGGAAAACCATGGTATGGTCAGTTAATGGCAGGTCCTCAGATGCTTGCCTATATCCTCCAAATCAACCATTGGATGGAGGTTTACCACATATCAGTGGAATAAAAAAAAGGAAGTGCAAAGCCTCCTATGAGGGCTATGGCACTTTCTTTTTTTCTGCCAGCAATTTACAATTTCCTACAAGCTTTGTCAGGATTTCGTAAACTTAGCAAGAAAACCGTAAGACCGTAAATTCTCCTTTTATGTTAAAATATGTTTGGCGACATGAGACTGAAACTAAGGAGTTTTTTATGAAATATTATAGCATTGGAGAAGTTTCAGACCGTTTGGGCATAAGCCGTGATGCACTTCGTTTTTATGAAAAAAAGGGAATCATCCATCCAAAAAAAGAAAAAAACGGATACAGGACCTATACCTATGACGATATCCACAAGCTTTCAAGCATCATCTTTTACCGCAGATTAAATTTCAGCCTTGAAGACATTGACCGGATTCTCTATCATAGTTCTCTTCCCGCCTACAGCACCATGATCCAGGAAAAAATTGCAGAAGAGAAATTGGAAGTTGAAAAACATCAACAGTCCCTGATCCATTTGACCCATTTAAAACAGCTTTCTAAAAATGTAGAGCTGTGTTTAAATCGATATGATATCCGGCCTCTGCGCCGGCATTATAAAATACTTGATAACGCCTTTATCAATCAAAAAGGAATCTCTGATCTGTGTTACTTATATCAGGAATACAGCATCGAACATGATGCCCCTTCCATAATCAACGAATACTTTGTGCTTGCCGGACATACTGCCGCAGTCATGGAATTTCACGAAGAAATAGAGAATTTCCCAATTCTCCAACATAATAGCTGCGTTTATACGATTATTGCCTCTAACCAGCCTGCCGCAGACCCACAGGCAATTGCGGATGCAGCAAAATGGGCGAAAAGCCACGGATATCCCCTTGCAGGCACTGCTTACAGCGGCTATCTGCCAGGCTATACTTTCCAACGGATGAAAAAAGAAAAAACAAATGAACCGGTTCAGGATCCAATCTATTATATTGAGCTGTTTTTGCCGATACATACAGCTACCGAACAGGATTAATCCGGTGACAGCAAGTCTTTCTGTCCTTATTTTACCTTACTATTGTTTTCTTTCTTTATTATATGTCAAAAATCCACTGGCTGGTTGTTCTGTTTTTTATGATTACAGGTTTAAAACTAAGCACCGGCATAACCTGACTTCAGGTGTTGTATAGGGGAACACGAAGAAGCTTTTCATTTTCATGACGGAATGTACAATGAAATGTAGGAGAAACTTGTCTGAAAAATCATTAAAATCAACGTTTAATTAAAATCACATGGGGAATTAAAAAAGGCTGGTCTACACTGCAGATCGTACCCTCCGATTTATCTTCAGAAATTTCACAGAGTCACACATAATCGAAACTCTTATTGGCGCAGCTTAAGCTGTGCCTTTTCTCTTCTTCTGTCTAAGATCTCTCTGTTATTTTCTTCATCAATCCCTGCAGTATGAAACTGGATCGAACTTTTGCATATTTATATTATGAATCATTCAATACCAAAAACTTTGTCGATAAAAAATAAATATAATGTAAAGGAGACGTTTCCTTATATGAGTAATATTGCCCTCCAAATAGAACATACTGCTGACGGATCTGTTGCAACTGGTTCCAATGTCCTTTTTGATGCTACCGTATATTCTGCCGGGAATATTAGCTATGACACCTTAACTGGTATCATAACCTTCAACGAGCCTGGCCGGTATTACATTGACTGGTGGGTTGCCACTCAATCCTCCGCTTCCACTAACGGTGTAGTCTTTGCCTTATCTTCCTCGCAAGGTGATTTTCTGGAAGGCAATTCACCCATTAAAACCACGGAAGTTGTCGGAATAGGGATCATCGAGGTTGTGGCAGTTCCAGTAACACTGTCACTGGTAAATGCCAGTACAAATACTGTCTTTTACTCGCCTATCGTACCAGTAAAAGCGACTCTTGTAATTATTGAAGATGATATTGTTGAGCCTTCTGGGGCCACTGGGCCTACAGGGGATACTGGACCTGTGGGAGACACTGGACCTACTGGAGCTACTGGGCCTATAGGGGATACTGGACCTGCTGGCAACATTGGCCCGACTGGCCCGACCGGTGATACCGGGCCTACTGGCAACACTGGTCTTACTGGTGCAACCGGACCTATCGGGGATACTGGACCTACTGGCAATACGGGACCTACTGGCGATACCGGGCTTACTGGTGACACCGGCCCTACTGGGGACACTGGCCCTATTGGTGACGCAGGGCCTACTGGGGATACTGGATCTACCGGTGACATTGGGCCTACTGGTGTCACCGGCCCTACTGGCGATACTGGGCCTACTGGCGATACCGGGCTTACTGGTGACACGGGCCCTACCGGTGACACGGGCCCTATTGGTGACGCAGGGCCTACTGGGGATACTGGACCTACTGGCGACACTGGACCTACTGGTGTCACCGGACCTATTGGAGATACTGGCCCTACCGGTGGCACTGGGCCTACTGGTGATACTGGCCCTATTGGTGACTCTGGGCCTACTGGTGATACTGGGCCTACTGGGGATACTGGACCTACTGGCGACACTGGACCTACTGGTGTCACCG
>CAUQMY010000027.1:0-18606 GCA_963519465.1 uncultured bacterium | reverse complement strand
ATATTACCACTCCCAATCCTAAGATTGCTACATTTATCATGAGTCAGTATGGTGGACCGTTTTGTAAAAACAGGTAATATGCCGGGAGGGGATATATGCCCCTCCCGTTTGTATGTATGACAGCCGTAAAAAAAATGGGGTTGAAATGGTCTTGATTAAGAAGATATGTAATAGAAAAATTTAAGTTTGTTTTTTTCTTTATCGTAAACAATTTTTTTTACCACACTTCGTAGAGCTTTTCCTTTTGTTTCGTTATCAGCACCTGGGTCAGAGAGAAGAACATAAGCATTTTGCAACCGGGGAGAAAGCTGCGTTTTTATCGTTTTTTCTTCTTCTGCGTGTTTATTTTTCAGTCCTTTAAGCTTTAGCTCCAATTCAGTTTTATTCTTTTCCAGGCGTTCTTTGTGATTTTTGTATTCCTCCAGAGTATCGATTCCGTTTTCATATGCATCTCTGATCCGAAGCATTTTGGCTGAGTTTCTTATAAGTGCTGCTTTCAATATTTCTTCTTCATCGGTTTTATTGGAGCTGGGGATTCGTACATATTCGTTCTGGTTATCAGCATTTATAAGGACCTTTTTCAGTGATTCCAGAATCAGAGCTTCCGCTTTTGTTGCAATGATGCTGCAGGATTCCCTATGATATCCTTTGGAGTAACGCCAACACTGGAAGTAGCTGGTGCCAGATCCGGTTTTAGCTGTTTTATTATATCCAAGACTTGCTCCACAATATCCACACCTTAAAAGACCCGATGCCCAGTGTTTGCAATCCGATACTTCACGCCTGCTTTTGGGACGATATTCCTGTTGCAGACGTATCTGGTTTTCTTTAAAAATGGAGGTGATGGAGCTTTTGACTTCGTGGGAACCACAAAAGGAGATATCTTTCCATGTGACGATCCCATCATAGAATTTGTTTTTTAATATCCGTTCAATCGAGCGCCGGTCAAAAGGATTACCTCTTTTGGTTAAAAAACCCCGTTGATTTGCGTCCCTTGCAATGGCTGATAAATCCATACCGTCATGATAGGACTTATGGATAAATTCCACAATTTTATATTCCTTTTCATTGATAAGAAATGGTTTCCCGCCGCCAGCAGCATCGTAGCCAAGGCAGGGAGTAGTCTGATAACCTTCTCTTAATGCTTTTTCTGTCATTCCTCTGATAACCTCGCCTGAGAGATTAAAGGAATAGTATTCATCAAACCATTCAATAATGCTTTCAATCAGCCTGCCAAACATTCCATCCATAATGGGTTCGGACACGCTTTTGATCGTTACTCCGCATTTTTTCCGAAGTACACTTTTATAAAATGTACTTTCTTCCTGGTTTCGTGCAAAACGGGAGAACTTCCAGAGGTAAAGATACTGAAAGGGGGAGGGCTGGGACTTGGCTATTGAAATCATTTTCTGAAATTGTTTCCGGTTGTCGGCACGCCGTCCGCTGATGCCTTTTTCTTCTATAAAAATAAATTCTTTCGGTATAAGGATTCCGTCGGCTTTAGCTGCTTTTTTTATTTCTCTTACCTGGGCATCGGGAGAAAGCTCGGTTTGGTCGTTTGTACTTACCCGTACATAGGCGGCACCGATTACAGGCAATTCATTTTGCTTCAAATAATATCACTTCTTTCTGTTTATGGCATAGGAAAACAAGGAAACAAGTACAATCCATGTCACATACATTTTACCAGGAAGGGGAGCAAAATATGTTAAAAAACCCGGTGATTGAAAATTACATAGAAATAAATGGTGAGGAAATTCTTATAGAGTCTCTGTCAGAGGAGAAAAAAAAAGAGATCGCTTTCATGATTGAAGAGAAGATTATGGAAAGTGCAGGATTTAAACGTATCCTTTCATCTGGATAGTCCTTAAAAATGGAGGAAGCCGACAGGATGAGGGGCATCCTGCCGGCTGAGTATGAAAAAGTTTTTATGAAAAGGTTATTACCTTTTATAAATATTAATATACCGGAGAAATGTGTTGATAATTTGTGGAAAATGTGAAGAAAATGTGAAAGCAAAGTGACAGATTAAAACACAAAAATCTCTGGGAATAGGAAATGGAAGAAAGGGTCAGAATGTAATGGAGAGAGGCATAAACATCGCCAGAGCATAAGGAGAAAACATTGAAAAGGACAGTGGTTTTTGATTTTGACGGAGTCATTCATAGTTATGTCAGCGGCTGGAAAAGTGCAGAGATTATACCGGACGAACCGGTAGACGGAATCAAAGAGGCGATAGCTGAAATCCGGAAAGCAGGATATGAAGTGGCAGTTGTGTCCTCCAGAGCTGCAAGTGAAGAGGGGAAAGGGGCAATCCAGGCATATTTAGAAAAGTACGGAATTAGAGTGGATGACATCACTTCAGTGAAGCTTCCCGCGATATGCTATATTGATGACCGTGCTATCTGCTTTAATGGAGACCCGGCCTCATTATTGCGCCAGATCCGTTCTTTTCGTCCATGGAATAAGCGGTAAGAAAATGCCCCGGCCTAAAATCGGTCAGGGCATTTTTGGTGTTTAAGTTCTGGGTGGACAGTCTTTAAATGGAAAGAAAAACTCCGGAATTCCGGTCGAGTAAGGAGCGATATCGTATTGTTGATAATAGATAACAATGCCATCAGGTGTAACATAAAAACCCTCTAAATTAAAATTACCCCGTACAAGGGAGGGAAAGTCATCAAAATAAGTAGAGGGATTTGCTTTTTGTCTTTCAGTTATCTGTTTATTGATATTCTCAATGATAAAATCTGTAAACGTCGGAGAGTTAGGAAAAAAATCGGAAAGACTCAATTGATTGCCGGTCTGAAAGTCCCATGTCTGAGAATCCCGCACCGTATTTCCGTGGGCTCCTCCCAGATAGGTATACTGGTCTGTATAGAGACTTGTAACGCAGTTTTCATTGTATGTAATTTGATAAGTGGAGAGGAATTCATAACTGTGAAAGGGAAATTCGTTATCTGTTGCATACATGGCCTGGTCCACCGCATCTTTGTACAGAACGGTCCGGCAATAGTCTTCCTTCTGTTTGGATTGATATTGGTAGAAGTTATTTACTTGCATTGCTGATGTGGGGCTGCATGTGGTTGTGAAATAGGGATAATGAATTGTATAGGTCAGAACAGGGATATCCTTATGAAGCATGGTATCCGTAAGTGTCTTATTGGTGACTTCCTGCATAAGAACCTCATAAAAGGATGGTTTTTATAATATATGGATAGGATTGGGCAATTATGAGAGTTATAGTTTTTACATATTTCTCCTACATTCGGACAGACTAAATTTGAGGTGATAATGATGGAAAAAGACAAAAAGAAAGAACAAGCTCCCCAAAAACCACAGGAAACAGATAAGAAACCGGAAACCTTTCAGAATCACTGGCAGACTGGAAAATTTTTGGGACCGAATACCTTGAGATATGAAGAAAACAGAAGGGTGTACGAAGAAGAGGATTAGCAACAAAACGATTTACAAAAAACAGGAGGAAGCTGGTTAAGGGCTTCCTCCTGTTCGTATGATTTATTGGATGCTGCCAATCATTTTATGGATGTTATCCGCTTGGTCGGGTGTGTATCCTGCTAAAATGAACATATAGTAATTTCCTGTTTTTCTGGCATAACATTCTATGACAATATCTTCTTTCATATAAATAAAACCTTTGCTGTATGTATGGCGACCTAGAGTTACATCCTGCTCAAGAGTAGTCTTCAGTACAGTATTATCCTCATTCATCTCTTGTAAAGCATATTGCATTATCTGTGGAGTAGTTAAAATATCATCGCCTTCATCACTAACATAAAAGAATTCAATGCCACCAATTCCTGATGGTGATTCAACGCTGAAATCAGTAATATTTGAATCTGTCTCGCCATCAGTTGCTTCTGATGCGACTGTCGTATAACTGTCAGCAATTGTAATCCTGTATTCTGACCAGTCATTTACAAATGTTTTTCCTTCCCAATGTCCAACACTCATATCATTTTTTGATGAAGTGTTAGAGTTATCAGTTAAAACACCGCTTTGATTGAAGTTATAGCTTACTCCATCAATCGTTCTTGATGTATTGGATATCATGGAGCCGTTTGCTGGATCTAAATAATACCAGGCATTCCCATCTTTTACCCAGCCAGTCTGCATGATGCTGTTGGCATCAAAATGATACCATTTTCCATCTACAGAATACCATTCGTTTGAAGAAAAACTGCCGTCTGTTTTTTCATATCTCCAGCCATTTTCATTCTGTGACCAACCAGCTCCTTGTGCAAAACTTGTAAACGCTCCGCCAAGTGCCAGAACTCCAGTCAGTGTCAAGTAACATAATGCTTTTCTCATAGTCATATTCTCCCTTTTGTATATAATTTGTTACATTAAAAATATCGGCTGAAAAGGAAACCATTTAAGTTAAAATTGCGTGAAAATTGCGGAATGAGAATTCTTATCTGTTTTTGACATCAGGTGGACCGTTTTGTAAAAACAGGTAATATGCCGGGAGGGGATATATGCCCCTCCCGTTTGTATGTATGACAGCCGTAAAAAAAATGGGGTTGAAATGGTCTTGATTAAGAAGATATGTAATAGAAAAATTTAAGTTTGTTTTTTTCTTTATCGTAAACAATTTTTTTTACCACACTTCGTAGAGCTTTTCCTTTTGTTTCGTTATCAGCACCTGGGTCAGAGAGAAGAACATAAGCATTTTGCAACCGGGGAGAAAGCTGCGTTTTTATCGTTTTTTCTTCTTCTGCGTGTTTATTTTTCAGTCCTTTAAGCTTTAGCTCCAATTCAGTTTTATTCTTTTCCAGGCGTTCTTTGTGATTTTTGTATTCCTCCAGAGTATCGATTCCGTTTTCATATGCATCTCTGATCCGAAGCATTTTGGCTGAGTTTCTTATAAGTGCTGCTTTCAATATTTCTTCTTCATCGGTTTTATTGGAGCTGGGGATTCGTACATATTCGTTCTGGTTATCAGCATTTATAAGGACCTTTTTCAGTGATTCCAGAATCAGAGCTTCCGCTTTTGTTGCAATGATGCTGCAGGATTCCCTATGATATCCTTTGGAGTAACGCCAACACTGGAAGTAGCTGGTGCCAGATCCGGTTTTAGCTGTTTTATTATATCCAAGACTTGCTCCACAATATCCACACCTTAAAAGACCCGATGCCCAGTGTTTGCAATCCGATACTTCACGCCTGCTTTTGGGACGATATTCCTGTTGCAGACGTATCTGGTTTTCTTTAAAAATGGAGGTGATGGAGCTTTTGACTTCGTGGGAACCACAAAAGGAGATATCTTTCCATGTGACGATCCCATCATAGAATTTGTTTTTTAATATCCGTTCAATCGAGCGCCGGTCAAAAGGATTACCTCTTTTGGTTAAAAAACCCCGTTGATTTGCGTCCCTTGCAATGGCTGATAAATCCATACCGTCATGATAGGACTTATGGATAAATTCCACAATTTTATATTCCTTTTCATTGATAAGAAATGGTTTCCCGCCGCCAGCAGCATCGTAGCCAAGGCAGGGAGTAGTCTGATAACCTTCTCTTAATGCTTTTTCTGTCATTCCTCTGATAACCTCGCCTGAGAGATTAAAGGAATAGTATTCATCAAACCATTCAATAATGCTTTCAATCAGCCTGCCAAACATTCCATCCATAATGGGTTCGGACACGCTTTTGATCGTTACTCCGCATTTTTTCCGAAGTACACTTTTATAAAATGTACTTTCTTCCTGGTTTCGTGCAAAACGGGAGAACTTCCAGAGGTAAAGATACTGAAAGGGGGAGGGCTGGGACTTGGCTATTGAAATCATTTTCTGAAATTGTTTCCGGTTGTCGGCACGCCGTCCGCTGATGCCTTTTTCTTCTATAAAAATAAATTCTTTCGGTATAAGGATTCCGTCGGCTTTAGCTGCTTTTTTTATTTCTCTTACCTGGGCATCGGGAGAAAGCTCGGTTTGGTCGTTTGTACTTACCCGTACATAGGCGGCACCGATTACAGGCAATTCATTTTGCTTCAAATAATATCACTTCTTTCTGTTTATGGCATAGGAAAACAAGGAAACAAGTACAATCCATGTCACATACATTTTACCAGGAAGGGGAGCAAAATATGTTAAAAAACCCGGTGATTGAAAATTACATAGAAATAAATGGTGAGGAAATTCTTATAGAGTCTCTGTCAGAGGAGAAAAAAAAAGAGATCGCTTTCATGATTGAAGAGAAGATTATGGAAAGTGCAGGATTTAAACGTATCCTTTCATCTGGATAGTCCTTAAAAATGGAGGAAGCCGACAGGATGAGGGGCATCCTGCCGGCTGAGTATGAAAAAGTTTTTATGAAAAGGTTATTACCTTTTATAAATATTAATATACCGGAGAAATGTGTTGATAATTTGTGGAAAATGTGAAGAAAATGTGAAAGCAAAGTGACAGATTAAAACACAAAAATCTCTGGGAATAGGAAATGGAAGAAAGGGTCAGAATGTAATGGAGAGAGGCATAAACATCGCCAGAGCATAAGGAGAAAACATTGAAAAGGACAGTGGTTTTTGATTTTGACGGAGTCATTCATAGTTATGTCAGCGGCTGGAAAAGTGCAGAGATTATACCGGACGAACCGGTAGACGGAATCAAAGAGGCGATAGCTGAAATCCGGAAAGCAGGATATGAAGTGGCAGTTGTGTCCTCCAGAGCTGCAAGTGAAGAGGGGAAAGGGGCAATCCAGGCATATTTAGAAAAGTACGGAATTAGAGTGGATGACATCACTTCAGTGAAGCTTCCCGCGATATGCTATATTGATGACCGTGCTATCTGCTTTAATGGAGACCCGGCCTCATTATTGCGCCAGATCCGTTCTTTTCGTCCATGGAATAAGCGGTAAGAAAATGCCCCGGCCTAAAATCGGTCAGGGCATTTTTGGTGTTTAAGTTCTGGGTGGACAGTCTTTAAATGGAAAGAAAAACTCCGGAATTCCGGTCGAGTAAGGAGCGATATCGTATTGTTGATAATAGATAACAATGCCATCAGGTGTAACATAAAAACCCTCTAAATTAAAATTACCCCGTACAAGGGAGGGAAAGTCATCAAAATAAGTAGAGGGATTTGCTTTTTGTCTTTCAGTTATCTGTTTATTGATATTCTCAATGATAAAATCTGTAAACGTCGGAGAGTTAGGAAAAAAATCGGAAAGACTCAATTGATTGCCGGTCTGAAAGTCCCATGTCTGAGAATCCCGCACCGTATTTCCGTGGGCTCCTCCCAGATAGGTATACTGGTCTGTATAGAGACTTGTAACGCAGTTTTCATTGTATGTAATTTGATAAGTGGAGAGGAATTCATAACTGTGAAAGGGAAATTCGTTATCTGTTGCATACATGGCCTGGTCCACCGCATCTTTGTACAGAACGGTCCGGCAATAGTCTTCCTTCTGTTTGGATTGATATTGGTAGAAGTTATTTACTTGCATTGCTGATGTGGGGCTGCATGTGGTTGTGAAATAGGGATAATGAATTGTATAGGTCAGAACAGGGATATCCTTATGAAGCATGGTATCCGTAAGTGTCTTATTGGTGACTTCCTGCATAAGAACCTCATAAAAGGATGGTTTTTATAATATATGGATAGGATTGGGCAATTATGAGAGTTATAGTTTTTACATATTTCTCCTACATTCGGACAGACTAAATTTGAGGTGATAATGATGGAAAAAGACAAAAAGAAAGAACAAGCTCCCCAAAAACCACAGGAAACAGATAAGAAACCGGAAACCTTTCAGAATCACTGGCAGACTGGAAAATTTTTGGGACCGAATACCTTGAGATATGAAGAAAACAGAAGGGTGTACGAAGAAGAGGATTAGCAACAAAACGATTTACAAAAAACAGGAGGAAGCTGGTTAAGGGCTTCCTCCTGTTCGTATGATTTATTGGATGCTGCCAATCATTTTATGGATGTTATCCGCTTGGTCGGGTGTGTATCCTGCTAAAATGAACATATAGTAATTTCCTGTTTTTCTGGCATAACATTCTATGACAATATCTTCTTTCATATAAATAAAACCTTTGCTGTATGTATGGCGACCTAGAGTTACATCCTGCTCAAGAGTAGTCTTCAGTACAGTATTATCCTCATTCATCTCTTGTAAAGCATATTGCATTATCTGTGGAGTAGTTAAAATATCATCGCCTTCATCACTAACATAAAAGAATTCAATGCCACCAATTCCTGATGGTGATTCAACGCTGAAATCAGTAATATTTGAATCTGTCTCGCCATCAGTTGCTTCTGATGCGACTGTCGTATAACTGTCAGCAATTGTAATCCTGTATTCTGACCAGTCATTTACAAATGTTTTTCCTTCCCAATGTCCAACACTCATATCATTTTTTGATGAAGTGTTAGAGTTATCAGTTAAAACACCGCTTTGATTGAAGTTATAGCTTACTCCATCAATCGTTCTTGATGTATTGGATATCATGGAGCCGTTTGCTGGATCTAAATAATACCAGGCATTCCCATCTTTTACCCAGCCAGTCTGCATGATGCTGTTGGCATCAAAATGATACCATTTTCCATCTACAGAATACCATTCGTTTGAAGAAAAACTGCCGTCTGTTTTTTCATATCTCCAGCCATTTTCATTCTGTGACCAACCAGCTCCTTGTGCAAAACTTGTAAACGCTCCGCCAAGTGCCAGAACTCCAGTCAGTGTCAAGTAACATAATGCTTTTCTCATAGTCATATTCTCCCTTTTGTATATAATTTGTTACATTAAAAATATCGGCTGAAAAGGAAACCATTTAAGTTAAAATTGCGTGAAAATTGCGGAATGAGAATTCTTATCTGTTTTTGACATCAGGTGGGCCAGATGGAGAAATGGGTGCATCCATGCGTTATCTTTCTCAAAGGTATGCAATGCCGTATAAAGAGTGTAAAGGGCTATTGACGGATATCGGAACGGAAGAATCCGTACTTAATGGATATCAGTAAAGGGCATTAACAATTCCGGAAGGGTAATTTTAGGTATACGTCAAGGGTAAAGGAGTCCACTCCCTGGCCCAGACGTGTACCTTTTTTGGTTTTGGTGTAATATACATGGTCTACCATCTGCTTAAGCAGCGCGTTCTTTTTGATCGGATCTTCTGTTTCGGTATAGGATTTTAAGATATTTTCGAAATAAGGAATAAACTGTTCTTTTCGGATCATTCGTTCTTCGATATTTGAAATTTCATTTTCAACAGTTTCTATGGATTTTTGTTTCTCATCAATTTTTCCGGTTAGATCTATGAATCGTTTACGGAATATTTCCAGGGAGTATAGTTTCTGTTCAAAGTAGTCATAAGTGGATTCCAGTTGCTTATTGAGGACATTGGCTTCATTCGTGTAGTTGGCCAGTATTGCTTTTTTGCGATCTAATACCTCACCCCAGTCACTGGAGTTTTCTCCTTTGATTTTGATCTTATATTCTTTTAATGTTTCCGCAAGAAATTGCAGCAGCCTTTCTTCCACCAGATAGTAGAAGGAGCCTACTGTGTGACAGCCGTGAGTTTTACAAAGCACGGTATCACCTAAATTCTTTGCACCTGCAGGGCGGCGGTATAAAGTCTTTTTGCATTCGTTGCAGTAAATTAAGCCTGCGAGAGGGGATTTAATGTTAGAAAAATTGGAGCGTCGGAAGTTTGCATCTAATTTCTTTTTAGCGGTATAGAATATGTTCTCTTCAATAATCGGAGGGTGTATGGCATCAAAGATTTCAGCATTGCTGTTAATTGGACGTGAGCGTTTTACGATGCCGTTTTCAATGGTCTTTATTTGTTTGCGTTTCCCAACTTCCAGCTTTCCTATGTATGCATAATTTTTAAGGATTCCTTTTATCACACCGGTTTCCCAATGGTCAGATTTGCGGGGAGGGATATTTAAATCGTCAAGAAGATGAGCAATCTGGGTGGCGCCAATCGGGAGATTGTCTGATTCCGGTGTTCCTTCTGTAAAGAGCTGAAAAATGAACTGGACAATCTTTGCTTCATCTGGGAGCGGTTTCAAGGAATAGCCTTTTTCATGGGGGAGTTTGATTCGTTCATATCCATAGGGGGCAACGTTACCAATCCATTTTCCTTCCTTTGACGAGGCCCGGCGGCCGTTCTGCAAGCGCCGGTTGATTATTTTATACTCCCGGCGGCTCATGAAGAGCCCAAACTCTGCGTATTCTTCGTCAAACTCATCGTTAGGATCGTAAGTCTTCAATGGGGTGATAATCTTGGTGTTTCCATATTTGAAGGTTTCCATGATAAGACCCTGATCCCTGGTATCACCACGAGCCAGACGTTCCAGCTCCACCACAAGGACACCTTCCGGCTGCACGCTTTCGATATCAGAGAGCATGCGCATCATTTCTGGCCGGGCGGCAATGGTTTCTCCGGATACCACTTCACGGTAAACTTGGGAGATCATAATATTTAATTGATCGGCCAGTTCTTTCAGCCTGTTTTCGTGTCTTGCCAGGGTTTCCCCCTCACCATGGGATTCTGCCTCCCGGTCCTCCCTGGATTTACGAAGGTACATGTAATAAATTCCTGATGGGTCAAGCATTATATCATCTCCTCGTATAGTTTACTTATTTTTGAGTACAAAAATACGTCCTTTTACAAGGACGTATCGAAGATGATATAATCTGTTTGGGAATGATTCTCTCTTTTCGGTTGATTCGAGAAGAGAGAATCGATGTAAAACTGTGGGAGTTGGCAGATCCTTGGCTTTTGCTGTATCCAGGTCTTTCAATTCTATAATATTGCAGAAGCAATAATTTTATCAAACTCCCTGATATTTATATTTTTATTCAAATTTATTTTGATATGTCCTGCGCGAGTCCACAATTCTACTTCAGAATTGACATCCATCAGTTTTCCGGCATTTTCTGTTGAATACATATTAATTGAAGAATACGGCAAAGAATAGATTTCTACTTTCTTTCCGGTTATACCTTGTGCATCTCTTACAATAAGACGCTTATTTGTAAAAATTGCAACATCACGAATCGTTTTATAAGCATGTAATGCTGTTTCTCCGTCTATCAGCATATCCTGTACATCATTTGGAATAGGACATTCTGCAGAGAAAGTCCATGTTAACATTGTTTGTATTTCATTTACAGCCATACTCATTTCCTCTTTTCTTAAGTTTTTTTATTAAAATGCCATTGGCTATTTTAAATCATAATAATAGATAGCTGCTTGGGAGAATGTATCATATTATTAAAATCTGTTTGAGATATAATTAACTTTCTTTTCTCTTTTTGATGCGATAACAGATGCTCATATTATACCTTTTGCTAATTTTAGTATAGCATAAAAAATCATAAGTCAAAGCAAAATTTTTTGTTAATATATATAACTTTAAAAATTACCAATTTTGTCTGTATGCATTGAATCTTAAATAATAATGCCCACTAAATAGAATCATGCAACAAGTACAACCGGTATTGCATAGGCTTAAAAAAAGGGTAGGTGTACTAATGGTAGTTCTGGAAAAGAAAATAGGTAATACGATCATTCGTGCACATGATGATTGTTTTGTTAAAACAGAGGAAGAACGACAGCAGATCCTTGATAATGTTGGACGTATTGCAAGCAGTATTTATCAGGTGAAAGAACAGAAAGAGAAATCCGGCTGATGCCAGTATTTAGAAACAAGTCGTTAGAATGAAGAATGTATGAAAAATTACTTTAATAACTTAAATGATTCCAAAGATAACTCAAAGACCCTGTTAATGGATCGGCTAATATTGTATTTACATCTTATAATTATATCTATCTTATGTTAGTAATAGTGTTCATAGTATGCGGAGTATTCGAAATGACCTAAGTGGAGATATCGAAAGAAAGGAACAGGATATTTAATTAACCTATGTAAAAAGGGAGGAGCCGACAAGATTAAGAAATCCTGCCGGCTGAGTATGAAAAAAATGTTTATTTAAAAGGTGTTGGCCTTTTTGTAATTATTAATATACCAGGAAATTGTGACGGGATTTTGATGGATGTGTGAAGAGTTTGTGAAAGAACGTGGTACATTGATGTTTGGTCTTTTATAGATGGCGATTACGTTATCCCACTTGGCATGCTAGAGATAGACAGTGCTGGGTACGTCTTATATGGTGTCCATAAGCGTCAGAAAGTTATTACAGATGTTGGTATGCGGCCATCTTAAGTTTTAAAATCAGGAATACATACATATTATGAAATGAATATCATGCGAAAGCGTAGTGTATGTGTATTTCTATGAGAGGTATAGAATGGGAAAAGAGAGGATTAAAATACTCTCCAAAAGAAGTGTCGTAGAAAAAATTATCATTGTTATTGCTTCCGTCATACTGATATATTTACTTGTCTCTTTATACTTTACAAATCATTTCTTTATTTTCACCACAATTAATGGAGTAAATGTTTCATTAAAATCGAATGATGATGTGGATCAGATCATGAGGAATTACGTGAAAAATTATAAGTTGCAATTAATAGAAAGAAATGGAGAAATCGAAGATATAACCGGACAGGAGGTTGGACTTGAATACGATGGAAAGGATAATATTTCAGAAATTCTCCACCGACAGAACTCTCTAAAATGGATAGTTTCATTACTTGAAAATCAGAATCTATATTCTGATGATTTATTCATTTATAATAAAAAGGCTCTGGAAAATAAAATATACAATTTAAATTGTTTCAATAATAATCAGATAGAATCACAAAATGTGAATTTTAAGTATACTAGCGGTTCCTATGAACTGGTAGATGAAGTGTACGGAAACATGATAATAAAAGATAATTTAGAGAAAGCGATCCAGTCGGGCATTTTAATGGGAGATACTAAATTAGATTTAAATGAAAAACTTTGTTATGAAAATCCGAAATATACCATAACCTCTGATAAGACTCATAAAGCCAAAGAAATTTTAAATAGGTACGTATCAACCAATGTTACCTATAAATTTGGGACTCAAAAGGAAAAACTAGATGGGAACATAATACATAATTGGCTTAGTATAGATGATGACCTGGAGGTAGAAATCAATGAGGCAGCGGTTGCAAAATATATAAGCGAATTGAGCAAAAAATATGATACTGTTGGAATTCCAAGAAGTTTTCAGTCATCCGTCGGAAAGGTAATAGAAGTGAAAGGCGGACTTTATGGTTGGAAGATTAATCAGAAAGATGAAACGGATACACTGCTAAAAATTATAAGTTATGGGTTGATACTTTCCAGGGAACCGATTTATACACAAAAGGGTTTGTCACGAGAAGGTAATGAAATAGGCAATACATACGTAGAGATCAACATAACCAGACAACATCTATGGTTTTATAAAGATGGGAAGTTAATCGCCCAAGGCCCGGTGGTAACAGGGAATCCCAGTAGAGGAAATTCAACTGTGGTTGGGGCTTATATGCTTAACTACAAACAAAAAGATACTGTCTTAACAGGACCGGGTTACGCGGCAAATGTAAAGTACTGGATGCCTTTTTACGGGAATATCGGAGTTCATGATGCAAGTTGGAGGTTTTCCTTCGGAGGTGAAATATACAAAAAAAATGGTACCCATGGATGCGTAAATGTTCCATTGTATTTGGCAAAAGCAATATTTGAATATGTAGGAGAAGGTATTCCTTTTATCTGTTATGAAGAATAGAAAAAAGTTCTAAATAACAAGGAATATTTGGTATACCAGATGTGTTTTCTAATCACCGATACACACTAAGTCCCCACGAATCCGTACTTAATGGATATCAGTAAAGGGCATTAACAATTCCGGAAGGGTAATTTTAGGTATACGTCAAGGGTAAAGGAGTCCACTCCCTGGCCCAGACGTGTACCTTTTTTGGTTTTGGTGTAATATACATGGTCTACCATCTGCTTAAGCAGCGCGTTCTTTTTGATCGGATCTTCTGTTTCGGTATAGGATTTTAAGATATTTTCGAAATAAGGAATAAACTGTTCTTTTCGGATCATTCGTTCTTCGATATTTGAAATTTCATTTTCAACAGTTTCTATGGATTTTTGTTTCTCATCAATTTTTCCGGTTAGATCTATGAATCGTTTACGGAATATTTCCAGGGAGTATAGTTTCTGTTCAAAGTAGTCATAAGTGGATTCCAGTTGCTTATTGAGGACATTGGCTTCATTCGTGTAGTTGGCCAGTATTGCTTTTTTGCGATCTAATACCTCACCCCAGTCACTGGAGTTTTCTCCTTTGATTTTGATCTTATATTCTTTTAATGTTTCCGCAAGAAATTGCAGCAGCCTTTCTTCCACCAGATAGTAGAAGGAGCCTACTGTGTGACAGCCGTGAGTTTTACAAAGCACGGTATCACCTAAATTCTTTGCACCTGCAGGGCGGCGGTATAAAGTCTTTTTGCATTCGTTGCAGTAAATTAAGCCTGCGAGAGGGGATTTAATGTTAGAAAAATTGGAGCGTCGGAAGTTTGCATCTAATTTCTTTTTAGCGGTATAGAATATGTTCTCTTCAATAATCGGAGGGTGTATGGCATCAAAGATTTCAGCATTGCTGTTAATTGGACGTGAGCGTTTTACGATGCCGTTTTCAATGGTCTTTATTTGTTTGCGTTTCCCAACTTCCAGCTTTCCTATGTATGCATAATTTTTAAGGATTCCTTTTATCACACCGGTTTCCCAATGGTCAGATTTGCGGGGAGGGATATTTAAATCGTCAAGAAGATGAGCAATCTGGGTGGCGCCAATCGGGAGATTGTCTGATTCCGGTGTTCCTTCTGTAAAGAGCTGAAAAATGAACTGGACAATCTTTGCTTCATCTGGGAGCGGTTTCAAGGAATAGCCTTTTTCATGGGGGAGTTTGATTCGTTCATATCCATAGGGGGCAACGTTACCAATCCATTTTCCTTCCTTTGACGAGGCCCGGCGGCCGTTCTGCAAGCGCCGGTTGATTATTTTATACTCCCGGCGGCTCATGAAGAGCCCAAACTCTGCGTATTCTTCGTCAAACTCATCGTTAGGATCGTAAGTCTTCAATGGGGTGATAATCTTGGTGTTTCCATATTTGAAGGTTTCCATGATAAGACCCTGATCCCTGGTATCACCACGAGCCAGACGTTCCAGCTCCACCACAAGGACACCTTCCGGCTGCACGCTTTCGATATCAGAGAGCATGCGCATCATTTCTGGCCGGGCGGCAATGGTTTCTCCGGATACCACTTCACGGTAAACTTGGGAGATCATAATATTTAATTGATCGGCCAGTTCTTTCAGCCTGTTTTCGTGTCTTGCCAGGGTTTCCCCCTCACCATGGGATTCTGCCTCCCGGTCCTCCCTGGATTTACGAAGGTACATGTAATAAATTCCTGATGGGTCAAGCATTATATCATCTCCTCGTATAGTTTACTTATTTTTGAGTACAAAAATACGTCCTTTTACAAGGACGTATCGAAGATGATATAATCTGTTTGGGAATGATTCTCTCTTTTCGGTTGATTCGAGAAGAGAGAATCGATGTAAAACTGTGGGAGTTGGCAGATCCTTGGCTTTTGCTGTATCCAGGTCTTTCAATTCTATAATATTGCAGAAGCAATAATTTTATCAAACTCCCTGATATTTATATTTTTATTCAAATTTATTTTGATATGTCCTGCGCGAGTCCACAATTCTACTTCAGAATTGACATCCATCAGTTTTCCGGCATTTTCTGTTGAATACATATTAATTGAAGAATACGGCAAAGAATAGATTTCTACTTTCTTTCCGGTTATACCTTGTGCATCTCTTACAATAAGACGCTTATTTGTAAAAATTGCAACATCACGAATCGTTTTATAAGCATGTAATGCTGTTTCTCCGTCTATCAGCATATCCTGTACATCATTTGGAATAGGACATTCTGCAGAGAAAGTCCATGTTAACATTGTTTGTATTTCATTTACAGCCATACTCATTTCCTCTTTTCTTAAGTTTTTTTATTAAAATGCCATTGGCTATTTTAAATCATAATAATAGATAGCTGCTTGGGAGAATGTATCATATTATTAAAATCTGTTTGAGATATAATTAACTTTCTTTTCTCTTTTTGATGCGATAACAGATGCTCATATTATACCTTTTGCTAATTTTAGTATAGCATAAAAAATCATAAGTCAAAGCAAAATTTTTTGTTAATATATATAACTTTAAAAATTACCAATTTTGTCTGTATGCATTGAATCTTAAATAATAATGCCCACTAAATAGAATCATGCAACAAGTACAACCGGTATTGCATAGGCTTAAAAAAAGGGTAGGTGTACTAATGGTAGTTCTGGAAAAGAAAATAGGTAATACGATCATTCGTGCACATGATGATTGTTTTGTTAAAACAGAGGAAGAACGACAGCAGATCCTTGATAATGTTGGACGTATTGCAAGCAGTATTTATCAGGTGAAAGAACAGAAAGAGAAATCCGGCTGATGCCAGTATTTAGAAACAAGTCGTTAGAATGAAGAATGTATGAAAAATTACTTTAATAACTTAA
This sequence comes from uncultured bacterium, assembly GCA_963519465.1. Lineage (GTDB taxonomy): Bacteria > Bacillota > Clostridia > Lachnospirales > Lachnospiraceae > Lacrimispora. The sequence continues at coordinate 2,081 of CAUQMY010000027.1, read as the reverse complement.
ATGATTCCAAAGATAACTCAAAGACCCTGTTAATGGATCGGCTAATATTGTATTTACATCTTATAATTATATCTATCTTATGTTAGTAATAGTGTTCATAGTATGCGGAGTATTCGAAATGACCTAAGTGGAGATATCGAAAGAAAGGAACAGGATATTTAATTAACCTATGTAAAAAGGGAGGAGCCGACAAGATTAAGAAATCCTGCCGGCTGAGTATGAAAAAAATGTTTATTTAAAAGGTGTTGGCCTTTTTGTAATTATTAATATACCAGGAAATTGTGACGGGATTTTGATGGATGTGTGAAGAGTTTGTGAAAGAACGTGGTACATTGATGTTTGGTCTTTTATAGATGGCGATTACGTTATCCCACTTGGCATGCTAGAGATAGACAGTGCTGGGTACGTCTTATATGGTGTCCATAAGCGTCAGAAAGTTATTACAGATGTTGGTATGCGGCCATCTTAAGTTTTAAAATCAGGAATACATACATATTATGAAATGAATATCATGCGAAAGCGTAGTGTATGTGTATTTCTATGAGAGGTATAGAATGGGAAAAGAGAGGATTAAAATACTCTCCAAAAGAAGTGTCGTAGAAAAAATTATCATTGTTATTGCTTCCGTCATACTGATATATTTACTTGTCTCTTTATACTTTACAAATCATTTCTTTATTTTCACCACAATTAATGGAGTAAATGTTTCATTAAAATCGAATGATGATGTGGATCAGATCATGAGGAATTACGTGAAAAATTATAAGTTGCAATTAATAGAAAGAAATGGAGAAATCGAAGATATAACCGGACAGGAGGTTGGACTTGAATACGATGGAAAGGATAATATTTCAGAAATTCTCCACCGACAGAACTCTCTAAAATGGATAGTTTCATTACTTGAAAATCAGAATCTATATTCTGATGATTTATTCATTTATAATAAAAAGGCTCTGGAAAATAAAATATACAATTTAAATTGTTTCAATAATAATCAGATAGAATCACAAAATGTGAATTTTAAGTATACTAGCGGTTCCTATGAACTGGTAGATGAAGTGTACGGAAACATGATAATAAAAGATAATTTAGAGAAAGCGATCCAGTCGGGCATTTTAATGGGAGATACTAAATTAGATTTAAATGAAAAACTTTGTTATGAAAATCCGAAATATACCATAACCTCTGATAAGACTCATAAAGCCAAAGAAATTTTAAATAGGTACGTATCAACCAATGTTACCTATAAATTTGGGACTCAAAAGGAAAAACTAGATGGGAACATAATACATAATTGGCTTAGTATAGATGATGACCTGGAGGTAGAAATCAATGAGGCAGCGGTTGCAAAATATATAAGCGAATTGAGCAAAAAATATGATACTGTTGGAATTCCAAGAAGTTTTCAGTCATCCGTCGGAAAGGTAATAGAAGTGAAAGGCGGACTTTATGGTTGGAAGATTAATCAGAAAGATGAAACGGATACACTGCTAAAAATTATAAGTTATGGGTTGATACTTTCCAGGGAACCGATTTATACACAAAAGGGTTTGTCACGAGAAGGTAATGAAATAGGCAATACATACGTAGAGATCAACATAACCAGACAACATCTATGGTTTTATAAAGATGGGAAGTTAATCGCCCAAGGCCCGGTGGTAACAGGGAATCCCAGTAGAGGAAATTCAACTGTGGTTGGGGCTTATATGCTTAACTACAAACAAAAAGATACTGTCTTAACAGGACCGGGTTACGCGGCAAATGTAAAGTACTGGATGCCTTTTTACGGGAATATCGGAGTTCATGATGCAAGTTGGAGGTTTTCCTTCGGAGGTGAAATATACAAAAAAAATGGTACCCATGGATGCGTAAATGTTCCATTGTATTTGGCAAAAGCAATATTTGAATATGTAGGAGAAGGTATTCCTTTTATCTGTTATGAAGAATAGAAAAAAGTTCTAAATAACAAGGAATATTTGGTATACCAGATGTGTTTTCTAATCACCGATACACACTAAGTCCCCACGAATTAGCCCATCTGGAAATCGTAGCCACCATTGTTCACCAGCTAACCAGAAACT
>CAUQMY010000026.1:0-24447 GCA_963519465.1 uncultured bacterium | reverse complement strand
TAACCCTTAAAATAAATATCCGGGGCATTCGCCCGGGACTTTGTCTACAGTCTGAGTGGCTGTCTTCATAGACAGCCACTTTTTATATCAACGCTATTACATCGTACTGATCTCTAACCAGGGAAAAAAGAGCAGGGAAACTTATTTAATACTTCAACCCCTTGGGCTGCTCCTAAGTCCTACTTTGTAGAGATTATTGTAAAGAAGCATACGAAGCTGCTCCAAAAACAAAAAGGCAATTACAGTAGTTTGAATTTTCCACATAGCAAAACTCCAATCACCATAACGCCAACAAAAGTAATTCCCCTCATATCCGTGAAAGGCTAGTAAGTCAAAGCTTTTTAAAGGCATTTCGCCCTTCTCGCCCCTCCCCAGTACCCTTTGGTGAAATGAAATCCTATCCAAAAACCTTACCAGAAAATGAGGGCTGTCTTCCCGGATACAGCGATTTTTGCAGGACGTCGATAGGCGTTAGGGAGAGGACGAGGGAAGAAGAGGTCAAAAAATGGACCTACAAAGTCCATTTTTTAGACGCCCTGAATCGAGTTTTCATCAAGAAAACTCGATGAATGGTGTCGGTGCCCTCATCTTCCCTTGTCATCTCCCTTACACCTATCCCGTCCGAAACATGAGCGTATCCGGGAAGACAGCCCTCATTTTCCTCACAACCTACCCACTTAGAATTTCCTTTCCTCACACCCCTAACTCAACATCCCCCCCGCAGTCCCACTAGCCGCACAAATTGCCATAGTAGTAAGGATCTGATTCATAGACCCATTCAGCCCTTTGTTCAGCAAAAATGAAACCACCAGCAAAACTGCAAAGTACATAAGTCCCAGCAAAAGCCCCCAAAAGAACCTTCTCTGCCGTATGCTCTTTCCCATCAGAATTCCCCCAATGAGACAGGTAATGATGTAAACCGCATTCACACCCAGTCGAATCTGGCCTTCTTTTAACTGGAATCTATAAAGTGCTAAGGCCAGGACAACAAGCAGGATTCCGGTCAGTATGTAGGTGATGAGCAGGTTTCTTAATGTGACCTGAAGCTTTGATTTTTCCATTCGATTACTCCTCACATCTTGTCTTATGGTTCAGTATATTCTCCCGGTATGGAGGATATTCTAAGATGTTTGGCCTAAAATAAGGAATCTCAGCCTGTATCAGTGGTCCATTTCATCTTGCACTACGAAATAACATGTGGTATAATCTCATGGAATTATGTAAAATACAGGAGGTGTAAGTTTATGAAGCACGTTAAAACATTAAGTTCCAGTACATTAAAAGAATCCATGAAAAAAGGCGGCTGTGGCGAATGCCAGACTTCTTGCCAGTCAGCCTGCAAGACATCCTGTACAGTAGGAAATCAGAGCTGTGAGAACAGCAACCGCTAGTTAAAAACTGTATAGAACAGCCATACGGCAGAGAAGCAGATGCCCCCTACGGTCGTTAGACAGTAGGGGTTCCTTCGCTTGTCTGCCAAAAATCAATAAAAGGTGTAAACCTTTTTCATTAAGGAGAATACAAGTGATTCATCAATATATGAATAATGGCTTCCATATTATTATGGATGTCAACAGTGGTTCCGTCCATTCTGTTGATCCGGTGATGTATGATGCGGTTTCCGTCGCACAGGACTTAGTTCCTGAGATGGAAAAGCCAGAAAAAATATCAGACCACGCAAAAAAAGAGATTTTAAGCCGTCTTGAAGAAACCTATGGAGAGGCGGAAGTAATAGAAGCACTGGAAGAGATCCAGTACTTAATCGATGCGGGAGAACTGTTTACAAAAGATGTGTACCATGATTACGTGGTAGACTTTAAAAAGAGAAAGACCGTTGTCAAAGCTCTTTGCTTACATATTGCTCATGACTGTAATTTAGCCTGCCAGTATTGTTTTGCAGAAGAAGGAGAGTATCATGGCCGCCGTGCCCTCATGTCTTTTGAAGTGGGAAAAAAGGCGCTGGATTTCCTGATTGCGAATTCTGGCAACCGGAGAAACTTGGAAGTGGACTTTTTTGGCGGCGAACCGTTAATGAATTGGGACGTGGTAAAGCAACTTGTTGCATACGGACGCTCAAAAGAGAAAGAATATAATAAGAACTTCCGTTTCACCATGACCACCAACGGAGTTCTTTTAAATGATGAGATCATGGAATTCTGCAACCAGGAAATGAGCAATGTGGTATTAAGTCTTGACGGACGTAAGGAAGTCAATGACAAGATGCGTCCTTTCCGCAACGGAAAAGGAAGTTATGATTTAATCGTTCCTAAATTCCAGAAGTTTGCCAAACTCCGTGGAACCAAGGATTATTACATCAGAGGTACCTTTACCAGAGGGAATATGGACTTTGCAAAAGATGTTCTTGAATTTGCAGACCTTGGATTTGAAAGCATGTCCATCGAGCCTGTTGTTGCTCAGCCGGAAGAATTTTACGCCATTAAAGAAGAGGATCTTCCTCAGATCTTAGACGAATACGATAAACTTGCTGTGGAATACATCAACCGTCAGAAGGAAGGAAAGGGATTTAATTTCTTCCATTTTAATATTGATTTACAGCAGGGACCTTGCGTAGCAAAACGTCTTTCCGGATGTGGTTCTGGAACAGAATATCTGGCAGTGACTCCTTGGGGAGATTTTTATCCCTGTCATCAGTTTGTCGGCCAGGAGGAATTCCTTCTTGGAAACGTGGATATCGGCCTGACCAACACAGAAGTTCGGGATGAATTTAAACTCTGCAACGTATACGCAAAAGATAAATGCCGTGACTGTTTTGCAAGATTTTATTGCAGTGGAGGCTGTGCAGCCAATTCCTATAACTTCCATGGCAGCATTACCGATGCTTACGATATCGGCTGCGAGATGCAGAAGAAGCGGATTGAATGTGCGATTATGATTAAGGCGGCTTTGGCTGAAGATTAATCAGGCGCAGTTCTGCTAATAACTAAAAACTTAGGAAATCAAAGTAAGGGACAATCTATGAATTATAAGATTTTAAAAAAGGATGGACGTGCCAAGCGTGCAGAGTTAACCACTGTCCATGGAACGATCCAGACTCCGGTGTTCATGAATGTCGGTACCGTAGCAGCCATCAAAGGTGCAGTTTCTACCGATGATTTGCGGGAGATTAAAACCCAGGTGGAATTGTCAAACACCTATCATCTTCATGTCCGCACCGGTGATGCGTTAATCAGAAAGTTCGGCGGCCTTCATAAGTTTATGAACTGGGATCGGCCTATCCTTACGGACTCAGGCGGTTTTCAGGTGTTTTCCCTGACCGGACTCAGAAAGATTAAAGAAGAAGGTGTATATTTTCAGTCCCATATTGATGGACATAAGATATTCATGGGACCGGAGGAAAGTATGCAGATCCAGTCTAACCTGGCTTCTACCATTGCCATGGCGTTTGATGAATGTCCTCCTCACCCGGCTACCAGGGAATACATGCAAAACAGTGTAGACCGCACCACCAGATGGCTGGAACGCTGCCGGACTGAGATGGCAAGACTTAATTCCCTGCCAGATACCATTAACAGGGAACAGCTGTTATTTGGAATCAACCAGGGCGGAACCTATGAAGACATCCGTATCGCCCATGCAAAAACCATTTCGGCCATGGATTTAGACGGATATGCCTTAGGAGGGCTTGCCGTAGGAGAAAGCCATTCGGAGATGTACCGGATTTTAGATGAGACGGTTCCTTATCTTCCGGAGAATAAGCCTACGTATTTAATGGGAGTTGGAACTCCAGCTAACATATTAGAGTCCGTAGAGCGAGGAGTGGATTTCTTTGATTGCGTCTATCCATCACGAAACGGACGCCATGGTCATGTATACACAAACCAGGGAAAACGCAATCTGTTTAACACCAAATATGAACTGGACCACAGACCCATCGAGGAAGGCTGCCAGTGTCCGGCCTGCCGTTCTTACAGCAGAGCCTATATCAGACATTTGTTAAAGGCAAAAGAAATGCTTGGCATGAGATTATGTGTCTTGCATAATTTGTATTTTTATAATACAATGATGGAAGAGATTCGTGACGCAATTGATCATCAGCGTTATGGGGAATATAAGGAGAAGAAGCTTGCCGGTATGATGGAAGCTCAATCCGAAAAGTAGGACAAGATACCGCGGCAAGGCGGCGGATCTATATAAGGAGGAAATGGTTATGTTATTAGCAACAGGCGGTACTATGGGCATGGGTTTCTGGGTTCTCTACATCGCAGTGATCTTTGGCTTTATGTATTTTATTGCAATCAGACCACAGAAGAAAGAGAAGAAGAGACAGCAGGATATGCTTTCAAACATTGCGATCGGTGACAGCGTTCTGACTACCAGTGGTTTTTATGGTGTCATCATCGATATGACAGACGATACCGTTATCGTTGAGTTCGGTAATAACAAAAACTGCAGAATTCCTATGCAGAAGTCAGCAGTTGTTGAGGTTGAAAAACCTGAAGCATAAAAAATCAGAGCGTTCGGAAAAGAATTTCTTTTCCGGGCGTTTTTTTAATAGGTAAGCTTGACAAAACTGTATTAATTTTATATAATTCAATTTAATAAAACTAAAATTACGAACCATTCAATCCCGGTTCTCCAATTCAGTGTACAGCATTGGAATTGCAACATATGATTTATTAAGGGGTTGCTCTAAAGACAACCCGTAAACTGTCATAGGCAGTGAGCAGGAAAGGAGGAGAAAAAAGCAGCATTTTAAAGACATAATAGACATACCGGAAAAGCAACAGTTTGATCCAGAAATAATGTGAGTTATTTATTATGAAACAGCGGAAAGGATCAAAGCCTGAGAACAGGCCCTGATCCATTGCATTATAAAGGAATTGGCTGAAGAGGCTAAATCCAGCCTCCGTCAAGACCGATGACCTGCCCGGTTAGGTAAGCATTTTTATAGCCCAGATGATAAACGAGATCAGCCACCTCCTCGGCATTTCCCAGTCTTCCAGCGGGAATTTCGTCTACGAGGGCAATCAGTTCGTCCTCTTCTAAGAAATGGTTCATTTCTGTATCAATGGCACCGCAGGCGATGGCATTGACCTGGATGTTACTGGGAGCAAGTTCCTTAGCTAAAGCTTTGGTAAAAGCATTGATGCCGCCTTTGGTCGCAGAATAAGCGACTTCACAAGAGGCACCGGCTACGCCCCATACGGAAGAGATATTAATGATCTTTCCCGACTTTTTTTCCACCATTCCGGGAATGGCCAGCTTGCAGCAGTTAAAGACAGAGGTTAAGTTGGTGCGGATGATCCGGTCCCAGGCTTCTGTACTCATATCCTGTAACAGGCCGATGTAGGAGATCCCCGCATTATTTACTAAAATGTCAGGAGTGCCGAACTGTTTGCGTACCTGTTCAAACAGCTCCTGGCACTGATTGATGTCTCCCATGTCGCCGATATAGGAAAGGCAGGAGATCTGATAAGATTCAAGTTCCTTTTTTGTCTGCAGCAGGCGGTCTTCGCTGTGCAGACAGTTGATAACCACATTATAACCTTTTTTGGCAAATTTCACGGCAATAGCTTTACCGATTCCACGGGAAGCGCCGGTGATAAGTACAGTTTTCCTGGACATAAATGTTCCTCTTTCTGTCAGTTTTCGATACTATTATTTTATCAAATTGACAGGCACAATGCAAGAAAGGCAAAAAAAGCCCTTTTTGTACTTTTTAGTTTTCTCATGGATCAGACATTGCATACTTCATGGTTAGTAAGATATAATGATTACAGAGAAATGAATATCAGATTGAAATAAGAAAGCAGGTAGATAAATATGAATGAAATTTATGACGTAGTGATCATCGGCTCCGGGCCGGCAGGACTTACTGCTGCAGTCTATGGAAAAAGAGCAGAGCTTAAAATGGTAGTAATCGAGAAAGAGATGGCAAGCGGCGGCCAGATACTTAATACCTACGAAGTGGATAATTATCCTGGACTACCAGGCATCAATGGTTATGATCTGGGCATGAAGTTCCGGGAACATGCGGAAAAGCTGGGAGCAGAATTTTCCAACGATGAGGTTCTTCGGATCGAAGCTGCTGACGGAGAATTTACCGTAGTGGGAGAAGAGAGAACCTATGTGACAAAGTCCGTTATCATCGCAACCGGAGCACAGCACCGGAAATTAAGCGTTATCGGAGAAGATGAACTGACTGGTATGGGCGTTTCTTATTGCGCGACCTGTGATGGCGCATTTTTCCGTAATAAGGTGGCTGCAGTTGTAGGCGGCGGCGACGTAGCAATTGAAGATGCCATCTTCTTAGCAAGAATGTGTAAAAAAGTATACTTAATTCATAGGAGAAACAAATTAAGAGGAGCAAAAACCTTACAGACCCAGCTATTCAATCAAAATAACGTAGAAGTCATCTGGGATACGGTTGTGGAAGAGATCGAAGGCGGAGATCAGGTGGAATCCCTGACCATTAAGAATGCCAATACGGAAGAATCCAAAAAACTGGCTGTTGACGGAGTGTTCATTGCAGTGGGAATCAATCCTCAGAGTGAAGCCTTTAATAACCTGGTAGAGATGGATCACGGTTATATCAAAGCAGGAGAAGACTGTGAAACCAATATTCCGGGAGTATTCGCAGTTGGCGATGTCCGTACAAAACAGCTGAGACAGATATCGACAGCAGTTTCTGACGGCGCCAATGCGATCACCAGTGTCGAACGGTATTTAACAAGAATTCAGGCAAACTAAAAAGCAGCCAGGTGTTATCCTGGCTGCCTTTTCTATGTTAAAATTCTGGTTCAATAAGTCCGAAGGAACCGCCTTTTCTTTTATAAACCACGTTGACCTCGTCCGTATCTGCATTTAAAAATACGTAAAAGCTGTGTCCCAGGAGTTCCATCTGAACACATGCCTCTTCCGGATCCATAGGCTTTACTGCGAATTTTTTCGTTTTCACAATCTCTACATGATCATCGATGGTATCTTCTTCCTCGATAAACGCTGCGGAGAAGGAAGGTGCATTCTGCTTTTTGTCGATCAGCTTGTTCTTATATTTTTTCAACTGACGTTCCAGGATCTCCTCCACAAGATCAATGGAAACGTACATGTCTGTGCTGGATTCCTCTGCCCGGATAATATGTCCTTTCACTGGAATTGTAACTTCGATTTTCTGAATTTCTTTCTGAACGCTGAGTCTTACTGTAGCTTCTGTTGCAGGAGCAAAGAAACGATCCAATTTCCCGAGCTTGTCTTCAACCGCTTCCCGTAACCCTGATGTAACCTCAATATTCTTTCCTGTAATTGTAAAACGCATAAGTCATCAGCTCCTTTTTCTTAAGATAGTTATAGTATAGCATAGTTTTGAGAATAATTCAATAACATTGTAAAGTTTTAAGATAATTGATGTGAATTTTTTGTGAAATGTTTCTACTTATATTTTATCAATTTATTGAAAAACTATAGATGGGTGTTGAAAAAAGTCAAGGGAAAAATGGAATTTTCCGTCGAAAAAGGAAATTTTATGACAAGTATACAAAAATCTGATGCTTTGGCAGCTTCCCGGGAAATCTGGGAGTATGTGGAGAATAAATGTGGATAATGTGGATAACTTGGTGTATAACTGTTTTTTTCCATATTTATGGGATGAAAGAGTGGGGATAAAAATGGGGGAAAAATACACAAGGGGATGTGGATAATGTGGAAAATCAGAGAATCGAACATGTTTTTTGTGCAATGTGTCAGGTTAACCATAATTTTTTTCTGTTTTGCCGCCGTTTGCCGTGGAAAAAAAGGGAGGAGCTGGCAGGAATTGGTCTGATTATTACCAGAATGTTAATTTTTTATGAATTCGTTGAATTAAATAGGAGTTAGTGCTACAATATACAGGATTGTACCGTGTATATAGTTAAGAAGAGTAGGAGAATGAATCATGAACCTCGTTCAAAAAATATTTGGAACTCATAGTGAAAGAGAATTAAAATTGATCAATCCCATTGCGGATAAGATAGAGGATCTGCGTCCGACTATGGTTGCCCTTACGGATGAAGAACTTAGAAATAATACAAAGCTTTTTAAAGAGAGGCTGGCAGCAGGCGAGACTCTTGATGATATATTACCTGAAGCTTTCGCCACAGTGAGAGAGGCAGGACGAAGAGTTCTTAATATGGAACATTTCCGTGTACAGCTGATCGGCGGTATGGTACTGCATCAGGGACGTATTGCAGAAATGAAGACAGGTGAAGGTAAGACCTTAGTATCTACCTGTCCTGCTTATTTGAACGCTCTTTCAGGCAATGGTGTTCAGATCGTTACGGTCAATGATTACCTGGCGAAGCGTGATGCGGAGTGGATGGGAAGAGTTCATGAATTCTTAGGTCTTACGGTAGGTGTTGTTTTAAACTCCATGAATTCCGATGAAAGACGGGACGCTTATAACTGCGATATCACCTATGTAACCAATAATGAACTTGGTTTTGATTATTTAAGAGATAACATGGCCATCTATAAAGAACAGATGGTTTTGAGAAATTTAGATTTCTGTATTATTGATGAGGTTGACTCTGTGCTGATTGATGAGGCCAGAACACCTCTTATTATTTCTGGTCAGAGCGGCAAATCCACAAAGTTATATGAAGTTTGTGATATTCTTGCACACCAGCTGGAACGCGGAGAAACTTCCGGCGAATTTTCCAAGATGGCAGCCATCATGGGAGAAGAAATCACAGAAACCGGTGACTTCATTGTGGATGAAAAGGATAAAGTAGTAAACTTAACCGAGCAGGGTGTGGAAAAAGTAGAGCAGTTCTTCCATATTGAAAACTTATCTGATCCTCAGAACTTAGAGATCCAGCATAACATCATCCTTGCTCTTCGTGCCAATAACCTTATGTTTAAGGATAAGGATTATGTGGTAAAAGATGATGAAGTATTAATCGTAGATGAATTTACCGGACGTATTATGCCAGGAAGACGCTATTCTGACGGTCTTCACCAGGCGATTGAAGCAAAAGAACATGTAAATGTCCGCAGAGAGAGCAAGACTCTTGCAACAATCACGTTCCAGAACTTCTTTAATAAGTATAATAAGAAATCAGGTATGACTGGTACCGCTCTTACTGAAGAGAAAGAGTTCCGTAATACCTATGGTATGGATGCAATTTCAATTCCGACCAACCGCGTCATTGCCCGTTTTGACCGGGAAGATGCCGTATATAAGACCAAGAAAGAGAAGTTTGAGGCAGTCTGCAATGAAGTCGAAGAGGCTCATAAAAAAGGACAGCCGGTTCTGGTTGGTACGATTACCATCGAGACTTCCGAGATGCTCAGCGGTATGTTAAAACGCCGCGGTATTCCTCATAAAGTACTGAATGCTAAGTATCATGAACTGGAAGCGGAAATCGTAGCAGATGCAGGAGTTCACAAAGCAGTTACCATCGCAACCAACATGGCAGGCCGTGGTACTGATATCAAGCTTGACGACGAATCAAAAGCAGCAGGTGGTTTAAAGATCATCGGTACAGAGCGTCATGAATCCCGCCGTATTGATAACCAGCTTCGTGGCCGTGCTGGCCGTCAGGGAGATCCTGGTGAGTCCAGATTCTATATCTCGCTGGAAGACGATTTAATGCGTCTTTTCGGTTCTGAGCGTCTGGTAACCATGTTCAATACGTTAGGTGTGCCAGAAGGCGAGGAGATCGAGCATAAGATGCTGTCTAACGCCATTGAGAAGGCGCAGATGAAGATCGAGACAAACAACTACGGAATTCGTGAAAACCTCTTAAAATACGATGAGGTTATGAATGATCAGCGTGAAGTTATTTATGCTGAGAGAAGAAAAGTATTAGACGGCGACAATATGCGTGACGTCATCTTAAAGATGGTGACAGATATTGTGGAAAATGCAGCAGATCTTTGCGTCAGTGAAGATCAGGCACCGGAGGAATGGGATTTAAATGAACTTAACACCCTGCTTCTTCCAGTCATTCCGTTAAATCCGATTACAATTCCGGAAGATAATAAGATTAAGAAAAATGAACTGAAGCATATGCTGAAGGAAGAAGCCATCAAGCTTTATGAATCCAAAGAAGCAGAGTTTCCAGATGCAGAGCAGATCCGTGAGATTGAGCGCGTTATTCTGTTAAAGGTAATTGATAATAAATGGATGTCCCATATCGATGATATGGATCAGCTGCGCCAGGGTATTGGTCTTCAGGCTTATGGCCAGAGAGATCCGCTGGTGGAATATAAGATGAGCGGATATCAGATGTTCGATGAGATGACAGCGGCTATCCGTGAGGAAACCGTAAGAGTCCTGTTCCACATCAGAGTTGAGCAGAAGGTAGAAAGAGAGCCTGCTGCCAAAGTGACAGGAACCAATAAGGATGAAAGCGGGACAAAAGCGCCTGTTAAGAAGATTGAGGCGAAGGTTTATCCCAACGATCCATGTCCATGCGGTTCCGGTAAAAAGTACAAACAGTGCTGCGGACGTAAATTAGTATAGTATTTTTATAAAATTGGAGTTCGCACCTTAATAAGGGGCGGACCCCAATTTTGTATTTATAAATAATATAATCAGAAAGTGGGTGACACAGTGGTAGAGTTAGATCAGTACAAATATGAATTATCAACGTTTCAGAAACCATTAGTGGAAGTGAGGGATTCACTTTGACTTAGATAATAAGTTAAAGAGAATCGATGAACTGGACAAATCAATGGAAGAGCCTGGCTTCTGGGAAGATCCGGAGAAATCCACAAAGATCGTTCAGCTTGCCAAGAATTTAAAAGATACCGTTCAGGGATATAAAGAACTGGAGCAGCAATACGAAGACATCGGTGTGATGATCGAGATGGGGAATGAGGAAAACGATCCATCCCTGGTTCCGGAAGTGGAAGAGATGCTGACAGAATTTAAGGAAAAACTGGAAGCAATGCGTATAAGCACCCTTCTGTCCGGAGAATACGACAACCACAATGCAATTTTAAAATTGAATGCAGGTGCAGGAGGAACCGAATCCTGTGACTGGTGCAGTATGCTCTACCGTATGTTCTGCCGTTGGGCAGAGAAAAAAGGTTTCCAGACAGAAGTACTTGATTACCTTGATGGAGATGAAGCCGGGATTAAATCTGTTACCATACAGGTTAACGGTATCAATGCATACGGCTATTTGAAATCAGAAAAAGGTGTTCACCGTCTGGTGCGTATCTCTCCTTTTAATGCAGCAGGCAAACGCCAGACTTCCTTTGTATCCTGTGACGTTATGCCGGATATTGAAGAGGATCTTGATGTGGACATCAATGAAGAAGATTTAAGAATTGACACCTACCGCTCCAGTGGAGCCGGCGGACAGCATATCAATAAAACTTCTTCTGCGATCCGTATTACCCATCTTCCCACCGGAATCGTGGTTCAGTGCCAGAATGAGCGTTCCCAGTTCCAGAACAAGGACAAAGCCATGCAGATGTTAAAAGCAAAGCTTTATTTATTAAAGCAGCAGGAAAATGCGGAAAAGCTTTCCGGCATCCGTGGCGATGTGACAGAAATCGGCTGGGGAAACCAGATCCGTTCCTATGTTTTACAGCCTTACACTATGGTCAAGGATCACAGAACCAATGCGGAAACAGGCAATGTCAACAGCGTCTTAGACGGTTCTCTGGACCAGTTTATGTACGCGTATCTGCGCTGGTTAAGCACCGGAGCAAAGGCAAGTGAGGACCAGTCTGAGTAGAAGTTTTCTACTCAGATTTACAAAAAACGAAGAAAATAAATAGAAAAATAGTTGCATACCCATCGTAAATATGATAATATCTTCCCTATGAGCACAGATGTTTCTCTGTTGCGGACACAGAAGGGAAGATATTTTTTTATGGAAGAAAAAAGTAAATATTTTGTGGTAAAGCAAAAAGCTGTGCCTGAAGTATTGCTAAAGGTTGTTGAGGCAAAAAAACTGTTGGAATCGGAGCGAGTCATCACCGTTCAGGAGGCGACTGACAGAGTCGGAATCAGCCGCAGCTCTTTTTACAAGTATAAGGATGATATCTTTCCGTTTTATGATAATACGAAAGGGAAAACCATTACGCTTGTGATGCAGATGGATGACGAACCTGGTTTGCTGTCTGATCTTCTTCATATAGTAGCGGTGTACCGTGCCAATATCCTTACCATTCACCAGAGTATTCCTGTCAATGGCGTAGCCACTTTGACACTGAGTGTGGAAGTTCTCCAGACTACTGGGAATGTATCCAAAATGGTTGAGGACATGGAAGAAAAAAATGGGGTCCATTACGTAAAAATTTTAGCCAGGGAGTAGAGAGAGATGAAGAATGTTGCAGTTATGGGCTATGGTACCATCGGTTCTGGTGTAGTAGAGATATTGGAAAGAAATAAAGAGATCATCGCGAAAAAAGTAGGCGATACGGTTTCTGTAAAGTATGTTCTGGATTTAAGAGAATTTCCAGGTACATCGGTGGAAGACAAAATCGTTCATGATTTTTCTGTCATCGAAAAGGATCCGGAAGTGACCATGGTGATAGAGACAATGGGAGGACTTAAGCCAGCCTACCCATTTGTAAAGGCAAGTTTAGAAGCAGGAAAACATGTGGCTACCTCCAATAAGGCACTGGTTGCTGCTTACGGAACCGAGCTTTTAAAGATCGCAAAAGAGCACAATGTGAATTTCCTTTTTGAAGCTAGCGTAGGCGGCGGAATTCCGGTCATTCGTCCTATCTATACCTGTCTGGCAGGGGAGGAGATTGAGGAAATCACCGGTATATTAAACGGAACCACCAACTACATACTGACCAAAATGGATAAGGCCGGTGAAACTTTTGAAACAGCCTTAAGAGAAGCCCAGGACTTAGGCTATGCGGAACGAAATCCTGAAGCAGATGTAGAAGGACATGACACCTGCAGAAAAATTGCTATCCTGACAGCCATGGCCACGGGACACGAAGTGAATTACGAGCATATTTATACAGAAGGGATAACAAAAATAACGGATGTGGATTTTGCCTATGCCGAAAGCCTGGGGACATCCATTAAGCTGTTAGGATCCAGCCGCATGGAGAATGGGACCGCCCATGCATTTGTTGCTCCGGTCATGATCGGAAGGGATCATCCGTTGTATTCTGTAAGTGATGTCTATAATGGCATTTTAGTAAAAGGAAATATGCTTGGTACTTCCATGTTTTATGGCAGCGGAGCCGGAAAGCTTCCTACCGCCAGTGCAGTCATTGCAGACATCATTGAAGCCCTTAACAATGAAGACCAGCATGTGGAACTTGGCTGGGATAATCAAAGTCTTGCCATTTCCTCCATGGACACCATGTCTTTCCGCTACTTTGTAAGAATCAAGGGAATCGCAGCAAAGCGTTTAAAAGAAGTGGAAGAAGTGTTCGGCAAGGTAGAAGGCATAGAACTGGATCATATGGATGAATTTGCATTCTTAACAGAAGTTATGACAGAAAAAGAATACGACAGGAAAGCGAAAGAGCTGTCAGGAATCAGACAGCGCATCCGCGCAGAATTTTAATTTTCGCCAGGAGGCAGCAATGTTAGTAGTAAAAAAATTTGGCGGTAGCTCCGTCGCAGACAAAGAAAGAATTTTCAATGTAGCAAAGCGCTGTATTGAGGAGTATGAAAAAGGCAATCAGGTGGTAGTCGTATTATCTGCCATGGGAAAGACCACAGATGGTCTCATTGCCAAAGCCTATGAGATGAATCCGAATCCTCCAAAGAGAGAACTGGATATGCTGCTGGCAACAGGAGAACAGGTCAGCGTGGCTCTTATGTCTATGGCTTTTAATGCTCTTGGAGTTTCGGCTGTTTCATTGAATGCGGCACAGGTAGCCATGCACACCACCTCTGCTTACGGCACAGCCAAATTAAAACGGATTGATACGGAACGGATACGGCATGAACTGGATGCCAGAAAGATCGTCGTTATCACCGGTTTTCAGGGAATCAATAAATATGATGATTTAACGACCCTCGGACGGGGAGGCTCTGATACAACTGCGGTTGCTCTTGCTGCCGCCCTTCATGCAGATGCATGTGAGATCTATACCGATGTGGATGGTGTATACACAGCAGACCCCCGGGTAGTACCAAACGCCAGAAAACTTCCTGAGGTTTCTTATGATGAGATGCTGGAATTCGCTTCCCTGGGAGCAAAAGTCCTGCATAACCGATCAGTGGAAATGGCGAAACGATATGGAGTACAATTAGTGGTCCGGTCAAGTCTGACAAGGGAAGAAGGTACGGTCGTCAAGGAGGAAGCAAAAATGGAAAGAATGCTGGTCAGCGGAGTTGCCGCAGATAAGAATGTAGCCCGTATATCTGTCATCGGGGTCAAAAATATGCCAGGAATTGCTTTTAAGATCTTTAACCTTCTGGCAAAGCATAACATAAATGTTGATATTATCATACAGTCCATTGGACGGGAAGAAAGAAAAGACATCTCCTTTACAGTGGCGAAAACAGATTTAAAGGAAACCATGGATCTGTTAAGGGAAAATAAGGAGACCGTTACTGCACAGGATGTGACCAGTGAGGAAGGGGTAGCAAAAATTTCTATCATTGGAGCCGGTATGTCAAGCAATCCTGGCGTAGCAGCCAAAATGTTTGAGGCTCTTTCAAGTGCCAATGTGAATATTAAGATGATTGCAACTTCTGAGATTCGGATAACAGTTTTGATTGATGAAGCGGATGTGGAACGTTCCATGAGAACGGTACATGATGCCTTTGATCTGGCAGACTAGACAGGTGATTTGAATGAATTGGTTGAAAAAATTATTAGGTTTGGGATTTCCCTGTATGTTCAATACCCTTACCGGACTTTACTGTCCGGGGTGTGGAGGAACACGGGCAGTCCGCTCCTTGTTACGGGAGGACCTGCGGATGAGTTTTCAGTATCATCCGCTGGTCCTTTATACTGTTTTTGTGATCCTTTTGGAAATTATCCTGCGGGCTGTATCCAAACGATGGAAGCGTCCCATGGATCACAACAAAAGAGTTCGTTTTTTTATACTGACAGGGGCCGCTATTGTAGTGGTCAACTGGATATTTAAAAATTATATGCTGGTGATAAAGGGTGTGGATCTGCTTCCTGTCATGAAGTAGAAATTATTCTCCCGATCCATGGGAGGGCATAAGTGCCTGAGTGGTGGTTTCAATAGCTTCTCTGAAATACTGTCCCAGTGGTGTGTTCGTATCCATGGTATCGTAGACAAAGATAATGAACAGTGTCATGAGCAGTCCGCAGACAAGAGAAATGATAGACAGGATCAGACCAAGCTGTGCCTGCTGCGTAAAGGGCTTTCCATGTCTGGAAAGTACTGCACATGCGATGCCGCCCAGACCGAAAAACAATCCGGCCGGAAGACCCCAGATGCTGAATAAAGGAAGGCAGTCGGTCACCAGTCCAAGACCGCCGAGGAAAACAGACCAATAGGCCAGAAAGGAACCTGCCGGAGGAAGCTGGGGCAGCATTCCGTTATTGCTTTTGTTATGATCTTCCATTTGTATTTGTACCTCGTTTGCGTATTTTCGAAAGCAAAGAGCGCGTTCTCTCGCATTGTATGATTGTAGCACGAAAAGGGCTGCATGTCCAGACGGGTCTTGCAAACCAAAGTCTGATGAATTATAATAATTAAATTGAACGAACTATAAGAAGCAAGGGGAACAGCATGGATATAATTAAAGCATTACAAGAAGAACTTTCCATTGGACGGAGTCAGGTAGAAGCAACAGTAAAGCTGATTGATGAAGGAAATACCATTCCGTTTATTGCCAGATACCGGAAGGAAGTTACCGGCTCCTTAAATGATGAAGTGCTCCGGAATTTAGACGAGCGGCTTCGCTATCTTAGAAATTTAGAAGAACGAAAAGAACAGGTTATCTCTTCCATACGAGAGCAGGAGAAGTTAACGAAAGAGCTGGAACTAAAGATACTGGAAGCAAAAACTCTGGTAGCGGTGGAGGATTTATATCGTCCTTACAAACCTAAAAGAAGGACCAGAGCCACCATTGCAAAGGAAAAGGGATTGGAGCCATTTGCTGATTTGATCCTTCTTCAGATGGTTAAGACTCCACTTTTAGAAGAGGCAGCCCAGTATATTTCCGAAGAAAAAGGGGTTTCCTCCCCGGAAGAGGCCATAGACGGAGCCAAGGATATTCTGGCAGAGCGTATTTCTGATAATGCGGAATTTAGAACCTATATCCGTAATGCAACTTTAAGTCAGGGCAGCTTACAGTCTGCGGCAAAGGATGAAGAGGCAGAGTCTGTCTATGAGATGTATTATAACTATGAAGAAATATTAAAAAAGACAGCAGGCCACAGAGTTTTGGCCATTAACCGTGGTGAGAAAGAAAAACTGCTTGCGGTAAAGATTGCAGCCCCTGTTGACCAGATTATCAGGTACTTAGAAAAACAGGTCATTGTCAGGGACAACCCTCATACCACACCAGTGCTTCAGGCTGTGATTGCAGACAGCTATGACCGCCTCATTTCTCCTGCCATAGAGCGTGAAGTAAGAAGTGAATTAACGGAAAAGGCAGAAGAAGGAGCAATCAAAGTATTTGGTAAAAACTTGGAACAGCTTTTGATGCAGCCGCCAATCGTGGGACGGGTAGTCCTGGGCTGGGATCCTGCATTCCGTACTGGATGCAAACTGGCAGTGGTTGACGAAACTGGAAAAGTGTTGGATACCGTTGTGATTTATCCTACAGCACCCCAGAATAAAGTAGAAGAGGCAAAAACTGTTTTAAAGAAGCTTATAAAGAAATATCACATTTCCCTGATTTCTGTAGGAAATGGAACCGCTTCCCGGGAATCCGAAGCAATCATTGTAGAACTGCTAAAAGAAATTCCTGAGCAGATTCAGTATATTATTGTCAACGAAGCAGGTGCCTCCGTTTATTCTGCCAGCAAACTTGCTACAGAAGAGTTCCCTAATTTTGATGTGGGACAGCGAAGTGCAGCTTCCATTGCCCGAAGACTTCAGGACCCTCTTGCCGAACTGGTAAAGATCGATCCCAAATCCATCGGTGTGGGCCAGTACCAGCATGACATGAATCAGAAACATTTAAGCGAGGCACTGCAGGGAGTAGTGGAAGACAGCGTGAATAAGGTAGGTGTAGATTTAAACACCGCTTCTGCTTCTCTTTTAGAATACATATCCGGTATTTCAAAGCCAATTGCCAAAAATATCGTTGTATACCGGGAAGAGAACGGCGCTTTCTTAAGCAGAAACCAGCTGCTAAAAGTTCCGAAGCTGGGACCCAAGGCATATGAGCAGTGCGCAGGCTTTATGAGAATCCAGAGCGGAAAAAATCCATTAGATGGAACCAGCGTTCACCCGGAATCTTACGAAGCTGCAAAGAAGCTTTTAACAAAGCTGGGCTACGAGCCAGCACAGTTGATCCACGGTGGATTAAGCGGTTTAAGCAAAAAAATCGTTGACTACAAATCTCTGGCATCCGAACTTGAAATTGGTGAAATCACTCTTCGCGATATAGCAAAAGAGCTGGAAAAGCCGGCAAGGGATCCACGTGATGAGATGCCAAAGCCTATACTCCGCACAGATGTTATGGAGATGAAGGACTTACTGCCTGGTATGGTTTTAAAAGGAACGGTGAGAAATGTCATTGATTTCGGAGCATTTGTGGATATCGGCGTCCATCAGGATGGCTTAGTCCATATTTCCCAGATGTCGGATAAGTTCATTAAGCACCCCCTGGAAGCTGTGAGCGTGGGAGATATTGTTGAAGTAAAAGTCATAAGTGTAGATGTACCGAAGAAGAGAATTGCACTGACGATGAAATTATAAATAAACACTGTGTGGAACCACACAGGGAGGAGGCGCATGTGGATCAGGAAAATCCGCTTATGTTCAAAGTTGTACTGACCGTGAAAGACTTATGGAAGTTTTCCTTATATCAATCGTATCGGGGAATATATGGGATTTTCAGTCTTGCTTATGTTTTTGTGGGTATTTACGTAATAGTGACCACCTGGAGTTCCATTTCCATGGCTTACCGGGCACTGTTGATTGGCTGCTATCTGCTGTATATGGTATGGAAGCCGGGATATCTTTATGTGAAGGCATACAGCCAGGCAGAAAAGTACAAAGACAGGGAGGATTTGATCCTGTCATTTGGAGAAGCAGGAGTCAGCGCTTACCGGGGAGATACTGGGAATGAGGTACCCTGGGAGAATGTCAGGCGGGCAGAGCAGGCCGGGAATATGTTGGTTTTACATATGAAAGAGGATACTGTCTGTCTACTGCCGGATTCCGCTATAGGGAATTACAAACAGGTGTTACATGCATTGATCATAAAAAAATTGCCTTCTGAGAGGCGAAAGAGGATATAGATTATGGTAATAGAAAGCTGGAAGCCAGAAGATACCTTTGAACTGGGAAAGAAACTGGGAAAAGAAGCGGTGCCTTCTTCGGTATACTGCTTAAATGGAGATCTTGGAGTGGGGAAAACAGTCTTCACTCAGGGGTTTGCATCTGGTCTTGGAATAAAGGAAGCAGTAAACAGCCCTACCTTTACGATTGTCCAGCAATACGATGACGGGCGTCTGCCTTTTTATCATTTTGATGTGTACCGGATCGGAGATGTCAGCGAGATGGATGAGATCGGATATGAAGACTGTTTTTATGGTGACGGAGTAAGTCTGATTGAATGGTCGGAACTGATCAAAGAGATACTTCCTGATTCTGTCATCTCTGTGACAATAGAAAAAGATCTGGAAAAAGGGTTTGATTACAGAAAAATAACCGTGGAGGGAATATAAATGAACATACTTGGAATTGAAAGTTCGTCTCTGGTAGCTTCCGTGGCCGTTGTGACGGATCAGGTGCTGATAGCAGAATACACAGTTAATTTTAAGAAAACCCATTCCCAAACCCTTCTTCCCATGCTTGACGAGATCGTAAATATGGTGGAATTTGATTTGGATACCATCGATGCCATCGCAGTTTCCGGTGGACCTGGCTCTTTTACCGGACTGCGTATCGGTTCTGCGACTGGAAAAGGCCTCGGTCTAGCGCTTAATAAGCCTTTGATCTCCGTACCGACGGTAGATGCCATGGCTTATAATCTTTACGGTTGTGCCAGTCTTGTCTGTCCCATTATGGATGCCAGAAGAGATCAGGTCTATACCGGAATCTATGATAACAAAAATGGATTTTCCATAGTAAAAGAATCCTGTGCCATGGACATCAAAGAGTTAATCATGGAATTAAATGAAGCAGGAGAAAAGGTAATCTTCCTGGGAGACGGAGTTCCTGTATACAAAAAACAGATTGAAGAATTGATGACAGTGCCTTTTTCTTTTGCCCCGGCCCATTTAAGCCGTCAGAGAGGATCCGCAGTTGCAGCTCTGGGAAGTCAGTATTATGAAGACGGCAGAATCGTGGCAGCAGCGGAACATGCGCCTGATTATTTAAGAAAACCGCAGGCAGAGCGGGAAAGAGAAGAACAGGAAGCAAAAGGAGAAATTCATGGTTCGTGAGATGAGGGCGGAAGATGTTCCTTCTGTATCAAAAGCAGAGGAAGTCTGTTTTACCGATCCATGGTCCTTTGATTCCATAAAAGATGGGTTAAGCAGCAATCTGGATACCTGGCTTGTGCTCCCGGTGGATGAGAATATTGTGGGATACTGTGTTTTCCGTATCATAGCCGGTGAAGGAGAACTTCTCCGCATTGCCCTGCTGCCTGAATTTCGGGGGAGGGGCCTATCTAAGAAACTTATGGACCAGGTGGTGGAATATTCCAGAAAAAAGTTTGTGGAATCCATGTTTCTGGAAGTCCGTGAAAGCAATGAAAATGCCAGAAACCTTTATAAATCCTATGGTTTTTCCGAAGAAAGCGTCCGAAAAAATTACTACCAGAATCCAAGTGAAAATGCCGTAATCATGTGGTGCAGCATGATATGAAACATTTACCACTAAAAATAAGGGAAAACACCGTTTATAATGTAGGGGTATCCAGTTAGGATGCCCTTTTTTCTATCTTCCGTTTTAACGGTGTAAAATCAGGGCGGACATGGAAAGTGAGAAAAAGGAACGCCTTGCAGGCATACCATTATGCTCAAGAAGAAAAGCATGGGCGGTAAAAAGGAAAGGTGAGAGTAAGATGAGAAAGTACAAAAATGGCGGTCAGCTTGAAACAGTTGTTTGTAACTGTTGCGGCAAAAAGATTATTGTGTCAGAAGGCGTTGCCAGAGAAGGAGTAATAAGTATTAATCATAGCTGGGACTTCTTTTCAGAGAAAGATGGGGAGATCCATCATTTTGATTTATGTGAAAACTGTTATGATACCTTGATTATGGAATTTAAAATACCAGTGGAAGTGGAAGATCAGCTGGAATATTTATAGTTGCTAATTGCCTCTGCTTTGTGTTATGATTTTATGAGGCGGTTTTGAGACCGCCATTCATTGATTGAAGTAAAAGCGAGGAAATTTTATGTTGGATATATGTTTGCTGGGTACCGGAGGAATGATGCCTTTGCCATATCGGTGGCTGACAGCCATGATGGCAAGGTGTGACGGAAGCAGTCTTCTCATTGACTGCGGAGAAGGAACCCAGATTGCGTTAAAGGAAAAAGGCTGGAGCCCCAAGCCGATTGATACTATCTGCTTTACCCATTACCATGCGGATCATATCAGCGGACTGCCGGGACTTCTTCTAACGATGGGCAATGCAGAAAGGACAGAACCCCTGACTTTGATCGGTCCCAAAGGACTGGAGCGGGTAGTAGGGGCACTGCGCACCATTGCACCGGAGCTTCCTTTTGAATTAAAATTTATAGAACTTACCGAAAACCGGGAACAGATGAACATCGGACCCTATGTGATCGATGCCTACCGGGTAAATCATAATGTTGTTTGCTATGGCTATTCCATTTCCATTCCAAGGACAGGCCGTTTTGATGTAGACCGGGCAAAAGAATCCGGGATACCGCAGAAATTCTGGAACCGTCTTCAAAAGGGGGAGACGATTGAAGACGGAGAGAGAACTTTAACTCCGGATATGGTTTTAGGACCGCCCAGACGTGGACTTAAAGTTACCTACTGTACGGACACAAGACCGGTTCCTGTAATTGCTGAATATGCAAAGGAGGCGGATCTTTTTATCTGCGAAGGCATGTACGGGGAAGACGGAAAAGAAGCAAAAGCAAGAGAATATAAGCATATGACATTTTATGAAGCTGCCAAACTGGCAAAAGAAGCACAACCCAAACAGATGTGGCTGACTCATTACAGTCCCTCACTTACCAGACCAGAGGAATTTATGGATAAAGTCCGGGAGATATTTCCACGAGCCAAAGCGGCCAGAGATGCCTGGACAGCAGAGCTGGAATTTGATGAGGAATGAGGGAATGGGAATGAAGAAGAATCATACAGAGGAAGATGTATATATACTGGCAATCGAAAGTTCCTGTGATGAGACGGCAGCAGCCGTAGTGAAGAACGGCCGGGAGGTTTTATCAAACGTAATATCCTCTCAGATCGCCCTCCATACGTTATATGGCGGCGTAGTTCCGGAAATCGCTTCGAGAAAGCATATAGAAAAAATAAATCAGGTAATAGAAGCAGCCCTTTTGGAAGCAGGAAAGAGTCTTTCTGACATTGACGCTATAGGCGTTACTTACGGTCCTGGACTGGTGGGAGCACTTCTTGTAGGCGTTGCGGAAGCAAAAGCCATTGCCTATGCAGCGAAAAAGCCTCTGGTAGGTGTTCATCATATTGAAGGACATGTATCAGCTAATTTTATTGAACATCCTGATCTGGAACCTCCGTTTCTCTGTCTCATTGTTTCAGGAGGGCACACCCATCTGGTCATAGTCAAAGATTACGGGGAATTTGAGATTCTGGGACGCACCAGAGATGATGCGGCAGGAGAAGCCTTTGACAAGGTGGCGAGAGCCGTTGGTCTTGGCTATCCTGGAGGTCCAAAGATTGACAAAGCCGCGAAAGAAGGAAATCCCCACGCCATAAAGTTTCCAAGAGCAAAGGTAGAGGGAAGCATTTATGATTTCAGTTTCAGCGGATTAAAATCAGCAGTTTTAAACCATATTAATCACGCTCATATGCTGGGAGAAGAAATTCATGTCCCGGATTTAGCAGCTTCCTTTCAGAATGCTGTTGTGGATGTACTGGTGAGCCATACCCTGGAAGCAGCGAAAGAATTCGGTTTTAAAAAAGTTGCCATAGCAGGAGGCGTTGCCTCTAATTCCGCATTGCGGGAAGGAGTGAAAATTGCCTGTGAAAAAGAAGGAATGGCTTTTTATTACCCATCTCCTATCTATTGCACCGATAACGCAGCGATGATCGGCACTGCAGCCTACTATGAATATATCAACGGGGCAAGGGCCGGTTGGGACTTAAATGCAGTTCCCAACTTAAAGCTGGGCGAAAGGTAGAAAATCATGGGAAGATCAGCCGCTGTCATACTGGCAGCAGGAAAAGGCACACGTATGGGAAGTCAGGTACACAAACAGTATCTGGAGCTTCTTGGAAAACCTATGCTGTATTATGCAATAAAAGCCTTTGAAACCAGTACCGTTGATGATATCATTCTTGTAACCGGTCCTGGAGAAACAGAATACTGCCGAAGCGAGATCGTAGAACGATTTGGCTTTACCAAGGTAAGAACTGTGACCGAAGGCGGAAAAGAACGGTACCATTCCGTATATGAAGGACTCAAAGCAGTCTCAGACTGTGATTACGTCCTGATTCATGATGGAGCAAGACCCTGCATTACCAGTGAAATCATAGAAGATGCTATAAACGGCGCCATGAAATACAAAGCCTGTGTAATTGGAATGCCTGTAAAGGATACCATTAAGATCGCTGATGAAGATGAATACGCTGCCGTAACACCTGATAGAAACAGCTTATGGCAGATCCAGACTCCTCAGGCATTTGAATATGAACTTGTATACAATGCTTATAAAAAGCTCCTGTCATTAGAAGCGTATCAGGAGGGGATAACGGATGATGCGATGGTAGTAGAAACCATGACCCGGGAAAAAGTAAAATTGATTCGTGGCGATTATGCCAATATTAAGGTAACGACACCAGAAGACATGGAGATAGCCGGAGTATTGTTAAACAGAATCTGTGGGAGAAAATAAAAGGAATGCTGTAAGCGCAGCTTCCTTTTTATTTTTTCCCTCCTGATTTTAAAAGATCCTTTACAATCAAATGAAGATGGTCAAGCTGTTCACGGTTTAGGTGCTGTGCATCGTCCATCAGTTCTTTTAATTTTGCCGGGCTGTTTATATTACGGGAAAAAAATTCGGCTGGCTCAATATTCAGATACTCGCATATATAGAAAAAGCCCATCATGGATGGAAGAGCGATTCCATTCTCTATTTTGTGAATATATGTGGGATTCTGTCCTAGAGACAGGCTCATATCACGCGCGGAAACGCCTTTCTGAGTTCTCAGCTCTGAGAGGCGTTTTGAAAAATTGAAATCTATATACATGGGCAACTCCTCCTGATTCCATAGTATTGCATTAAATGAAATATGTGTAGTAAATAATGCAATCCATCACTTGACATGTTGCATTCGTTACAATATTATTAGTTATATAAAGTATTTAATGTATAACCATGCAATAAATTCCTGGGAAAGGTTTGCATGGTTATTGGATATGATCAGCTGCTGCATCAGATGAGAAGAAGGGAAGAAGGTACGGTAGATGAAGACTGGAGAAAACAGGGGAAAGAACGACCGGGGTGTTAAGGCTGGGCTTTTGGACCGGATTGCTGCAGAGTCCGGTTGTATGTACCTGTCAGATTTGCGGGGGTGTTTGTTCAAAGAGCGTTGCCGTTTCGCAGTAGCTCAAATCCCGGCTGCCGAATATCCGGTAAAAGCATGGGAAGATGCGGTTTATTATATCGTTGGGACTGAAGAAGATTTTAAGACAGCAGAGGAAGCAAAACAACGAATATTGGAGCATTTATAAGGTGAAAAAATTAATTTGAAAAAAATGTAAAAATATGTTGACAGAACATATAAACAGTGATAAACTATCCAAGTTGCTTCTGATGACAGCAACAAAACAAGCAACATAAGCCTCAAAAAGATTTGGAAAAAATAGAAAAAAGTACTTGACAAATGTACAAACTTCTATTAAAATGTAAAAGCGCATTTGGAGAGGTATCGAAGTGGTCATAACGAGGCGGTCTTGAAAACCGTTTGTCCGCAAGGGCGCGTGGGTTCGAATCCCACCCTCTCCGTTGGCAGGTTTTAGCCGCTATATAAACATAGAAAACAGCTAACTGCAGAAGTACCCAAGTGGCTGAAGGGGCTCCCCTGGAAAGGGAGTAGGCCGTTAGTAGCGGCGCGAGGGTTCAAATCCCTCCTTCTGCGTCAGCATCGGAATGAGACAAGCGTTTCTGGAAGATGCAAAGCACTTTGAAAACAGAAGATTGAACAGTATGTAAAACCCTGAAAATTCTAAT
>CAUQMY010000025.1:0-39125 GCA_963519465.1 uncultured bacterium | reverse complement strand
GTCTTCCATCACGGTTTCCCTGATAGCCTCCCTGGCCCTGTGGTCTTCCATCACGGTTTCCCTGATAGCCGCCCTGACCCTGTGGTCTTCCATCACGGTTTCCCTGATAGCCTCCCTGGCCCTGTGGTCTTCCGTCACTGCTTCCTGTATTATGTTCTCTGACAGTATCGTTTGCTGACGATACAGACTGTTCGCTTACCTGCTGATTTCTGGCAGGATATTCTCTTTGAGCAGCGCCTGAATTTGAGTTCTGATACGGTCTTTGTCCGTTCTGTCCCTGTGGGCGCTGACCCTGAGGTTTCATCTGTGCGTTCTGCGGACGAAATACTGCCGCTATTTTTTTCTTAGGCGCATCTGGATCATCTCCATCTGGTGTGTCGGAATGTCCTGATGAAGTTGTTTTTTTATGGCCGCCCACTTCCTTTTTCACAATTGCTGCCTGTTCCTCCGAGATGTTGGAAGAACTTTTTAAATTTATACTATGCTTTTCCAAGATATCCAGTATCTCCTTGCTACTATCTTTTCCAAGTTCCTTTGCCAGATCATATACTCTCATGCTTTCCTCCATTCTGTGCACATTCTACAGCACATGCGGGTAGATGTGAAGGCTCATTCTCACAATCACTACCGACCATTGTATTCATTAGTTTCACGACTGCCTTAGCAAACCCATTATCCACGATAACAAGAGACGCCCTCATCTCTTTCCCCATAGCGTGGCCCAGTTCATTTTTACTTGCAAAGAAGTAGATAGGAACCTTATAGTAAGTACACATGTTGGTAAACATCTTTCTGGTATTATCTGAGGCTTCCTCCGAAACAATCACTAACGATGCCTTTCCTGCCTTTACAGATTTTTCTGTCATGAATTCCCCACTTGCAATTTTTCCTGCTTTGGTGGCCAGACCAATCAGATTCAGGATCTTCTGTCTGTTATCCAAACTGTTCCATCTCCTTTTCCAATGTTTCGTATACTTCTTTCGGGATCGCCATCTTGAAGGATCGCTCCAGACCTTTACTTTTCACTGCCTTCTTAAAACACTCCATAGAAGGGCAGAGATAAGCCCCACGGCCATTTTTACGTCCTGTTGTATCAAGAACGATTTCATCCTCCGAGGTCTTCAGCACACGAATCATCTCTTTCTTATTTTTCATCTCACCACAGCCGATGCACTGTCTGAGGGGTATTTTTTTTGTACTCACGCTTCCATCACTTCCTGTTTTCTTTATTCCTGGTTATCACCGTCCAGGCTGGTTTCCTGGTAGTCGTTCTGATACTCTTCCTGGTAGTCTGTTGTTTCCTTATCGCCGCCTTCCTGGTATTCGTTGCTAAATCCTTCATTTCCGTCCTGGTATTCCAGTCCCAGTTCTTCAAAGAGACCAAGTTCTCTTGCCTGTGTCTCACTCTTGATATCAATCTTATATCCAGTAAGTCTTGCTGCAAGTCTTGCATTCTGACCTTCCTTACCAATGGCAAGGGATAACTGGTAATCCGGTACGATAACCTGAGCTTCTTTTGATTCTTCATCCGCAACCACACAAATAACCTTTGCAGGGCTTAACGCATTCTCAATCAGATAAGCAGGATTATCATCCCAGTTGATGATATCGATTTTCTCGCCTCTTAATTCATTAACAATGGAATTTACTCTGGCACCGTTTAAACCAACACAAGCGCCTACAGGATCCACATTGGCTTCATTGGACTTCACTGCGATCTTTGTTCTGGAACCCGCTTCTCTTGCAATGCCTTTGATTTCTACGGTTCCGTCTTTAACTTCCGCAACCTCAGATTCAAACAGACGCTTTACAAGATCCGGATGGGTTCTTGATACGGAGATTCTGGGTCCTTTTGGAGTATCCTTTACTTCCAGAACAAGAACTTTAATTCGTTCGGTCGCTTTAAATACTTCACTTTTTACCATCTCTGTTTCGTTCAAAATGGCATCTACTTTGCCCAGATTAATGCTCACATTTCTGCCTAAATATCTCTGTACAATTCCTGTAACCACTTCTCTTTCCTGGCAGTACCAGTCGTTGTAAAGTGATTTTCTGCCTTCTTCACGGATCTTCTGCAAGATCACATTCTTCGCATTCTGTGTAGCAATTCTTCCGAACTTTTTCGAATCTATCTGACAATGGATCACATCACCTAAATCATATTTGGGATCTGTCATTTTTGCATCTGCAAGGCTGATCTGGAGCAGAGGATCTTCAACTGTTTCGACCACTTCTTTTTCTGCAAAAACATTAAAATCACAGGTATCATGATTGATGCTGACTTTGATATTATCCGCTTTCCCATAATGATTCTTGCACGCCGTCAGGAGAGAATTTTCGATTGCTTCCAGCAGAGTTTCCTTGCTGATATTATTCTCCTTTTCCAGAATATTCAGTGCTTCTAACAGTTCCTTATTCATTTTTTTATCCTCCTAATATCTCTTACTGTTTAGAAATCAAATGCCAGCCGAATCAATGCAATTTCCGGACGGCCAAACACGAGCTCGGTTTCATCTTCCTGGGTTATGGTTACAGTTTCCTTATCATAAGATTTCAGCGTTCCATTAAAATCCTTTTGTTTGTTAAAGGCCTTATATAACCGGATATCGACATCTTTTCCAATGCTTCTTTCGAAGTCTTTATCCTTCTTAAGAGGTCTTCCAAGTCCCGGGGAGCTGACCTCCAGAATGTAGCTGTCCGCAATAAAATCTTTTTCATCAAGCCAGTCTCCCAGCCTACGACTGATAATCTCACAGTCATCCACTGTAATTCCGCCTTCTTTATCTATATAAGCCCGTAAATACCAGTTGCCTGCTTCTTTTATATATTCCACATCAACCAGTTCATAATTGTTTTCTTCCATAAGGGGCATCAAAAAGCTTTCTGTCTTTGCTTCGTACTCTTCCCTTTTTGCCATCTTCCTCCCACCTTTCCAAACAAATGGAAAGAGTGGACTTGCGCCCACTCTTTATCCGTCAAACTGTCATGTTATCTTTAGTAGTATAGCACCGTTTTTTTTCTAATGCAAGGGTTTTTTCTTATTTTTCCAGTTTTTTCGATTTGTTTCCACGCTCAATTCTATAATTCCCTCAATTGATCCAATTGAATATCTTCTATATTTTTTCGTTCCTTCTTTCAGCATATATTATATAAGGAAGAAACAGGATTTCAAAATCATACATTTCTCTCCATTTATTGACAAATAGAAAGGGATTTGTAGACATTTCTTCACACTCCATTTTCGCGTACATATTATAACACTATATCAGATCAAATCATCTAAAAGGAGGACCCATGAAGCCAAAACTGGAAGTTCGCGGGGTCAGTTACTCCTATCATTCCCTTGAGGGTGAGACACTGGCCCTTTCTGATATATCGTTTACGGCAGATAACGGGGAATTCCTTGCAATTGTCGGGCCATCCGGCTGTGGGAAGTCAACCCTATTATCCCTTCTCAGCGGATTACTGACTCCTGATGCGGGAGAAGTTTTCATTGACGGTGTTCCACAGGCAGCATCCGGATCAAACATCGGCTACATGCTGCAGAGGGATCACCTTTTTGAATGGCGGACCATAATGGGAAACGCCGAGCTTGGGCTTGAAATTCAGAAGAAACGAAACAGCAGTTCCAGAGAAAAACTGCATCAGATGCTTCATACTTATGGTTTGGGAAGCTTTGAGCAGGCAAAACCGTCCGAATTGTCCGGAGGTATGAGACAGCGTGCCGCACTGGTCCGCACTCTGGCCCTGGAACCGGACCTTCTTTTATTAGACGAACCGTTTTCCGCGCTGGACTATCAGACCAGACTCTCTGTCTGCGATGACATCAGTTCTATTATAAAAAGTACCCATAAAACCGCAATATTAATCACTCATGACCTTTCCGAAGCCATTAGTGTGGCAGACAGGGTCATCGTACTGACAAGCAGACCGGGCAGAATAAAAGCCATTATACCGGTTTCCTTTGGCGAAGAAAATACACGGCCATTGATGAGGCGGAATATGCCAGAGTTTTCCGTCTACTTCAATCAGGTATGGAAGGAGCTGCAGAACCATGATTGAGACCCATCCCTCGTTAGCCCAGCAGGAATTTATTCAGAAAGAAAAGCTGCATCGGCGCAATGTACGGGTATTCCGCATGATGCTGCTGATCCTGCTTCTGTCTCTTTGGGAGCTTTGTGCAAGACTTGGAATCATCAATGATTTTATATTCAGTTCTCCCTCCCGTGTGACCATATGCTTTCTTGATATGGTTAAGGACAGAACCATTTTTGTGCATACCGGCGTAACCGTAATGGAAACACTGATCAGCTTTGCCCTTGTCATCAGCTTCGGCCTGCTGATCGCCATACTGCTCTGGTCCAGCAGAAGTGTATCAGAGGTTTTGGAGCCTTATCTGGTTATGCTGAACAGTCTGCCAAAATCCGCCCTCGCCCCCATTTTAATTGTATGGCTGGGCAACAACATTAAGACCATCATAGTCGCATCGATTTCAGTCGCTGTCTTTGGCTGTATTATGACCCTTCATACCGGTTTTTCCCAGACAGACCCGGATAAGATCAAACTAATCTATTCTCTGGGAGGGAAGAAAAAGGATGTGTTATTAAAGGTACTGCTACCAGGCTCTGTGCCTTTGATTATCAGCAATATGAAGGTCAACATCGGACTTTGTCTGGTTGGTGTTATTATTGGAGAATTCCTGGCCGCGAATAAAGGACTTGGATATTTGATTATATATGGAAGCCAGGTCTTTAAAATGGATCTGGTGGTCATGTCTATTGTAATACTTTGTATTGTATCGGCAGTTTTATATCAGGGGATTTCCTGGATGGAAAAGAGAATCAGGTTTTAACTTTCTCACCTGAAAAAAGGAGTTTTTACAGTATATTAATCACATACTGTAAAAACTCTTTTTATCTACCCAGCTATTTTGCAGAGCCTCTGCTTTTACCAAACTTATTCTAGTCGCTATATATTACCTTTTTACCACGCTTCCATCTGGATAACGGGCGAATCTTCCCATTTCCCTTTCATGAACCGGCTCATCATCAGGCCATGGCCAGCCTCCAAACTGCGTATTCTGATAATCCTCATATGCCTTTTGTATTTCCTGTTCGGAATTCATAACAAATGGTCCATATTGCACGACCGGTTCCTTAATCGGTTCCCCTTCTAAGAGTAAAATGTAACTGGTCCTATCTCCATTTACCACCGTAATTTCCTCTTCTCCTGAAAGCCTGATTCGAGAGGAGGGATCAATATTTTTACCATCTATGGTAATATAACTGGTTCCTTTATAAAAATACAGGTTACGGTTTAAGGTCTTAGAACCTGCAGCGATATGAAACTCTGCCTCAGGCTCCAGTTCCACAAGCTGGATTCCTACATGATTTTCTTCCCTTGCTGCCCATGAATCTTTCGTTGGCTCCAAGCTTTTTTTGTCTTCATATTTCCCGGCAATTAATCGGATCGTTGCTGTCTTTCCTTTTTCATTTGTATGCTTTATCACTGGAATTTCTTCTGCCCAGAGCATCTTGTAATCCGGATCTGTGAATTTACTCTTTTCCGGTAAATTCAGCCAGATTTGAAATAATTCAAGGGGATTTTCCTTATCCTGATGAACCAGCGGGAACATCTCTACATGCTGGCAGCCTGCTCCGGTAGTCAGCCACTGGACGTCTCCATTTCCATAACGTCCTTCCGCACCCTTGGAATCAAAATGGTCAACAATCCCTTCCAGTACGACGGTAACAGTCTCAAAACCACGGTGTGGATGAACCGGAAATCCCGGAACTTTTTCTCCATGATACATACTAAAGCCGTCTTTCCCGGAAAAATCATTTCCCATTCTTCTTCCTGCTAAAGAAACCGCTGGTCCTTGTACCTCATTCCCTGCCGGGAATTGATCCTGGTGATGCATACATGCCAGAAACGGACTGTCCATCCCCCATTGAAATCCTATTTTTTCAATTGTCTTTATCTTTTTGCTCATTTGATTCACTCCTTGTGTTTATTTTTTTCAACAGATGCACTAACATTTCTTTTTCCTCTTCCTTAAGTCCGGTAAAACTCTCTGCCAAATCTTCCACATGCCTGGGAAATATCTCTTCGATTTTTTTTCTCCCTTTTTGCGTGATTGCAATAATACAGGACCTTTTATCATTTGGATTCGGATGTCTTTCTATCATGGCATCTTTTTCTAAGTTATTAATTACCACCGTCATATTTCCGGAGGTAGAAAGTATACTATCAATGATCTCGTTAATTGTTAAATCGCCTTTGTGGTACAATGCCTCCAGCGCAGCAAATTGCGCTGATGTAAGACCTCCCTGGTTAAAGATGGCCCCCGCCCTTCTATGAAGTGCCTGAGTTGTTCTGCTAAGTCCAATAAATGCTTTTAAATTGATATCATTTTCTTTTCCATAAGATATTGTGTTCTTTTTCATATTTTCAATATATCACTAATTAGTGATATTGTCAATCGTGTTTTGGGGAGCATAGGAATATCTGCTCATGAAAATCCTGCTTTAATGAAACCGATATACTAAAATCAGTATGAAAGAATTTTCAACGATACTTCACCAGCCCAAGCCATATCATTCCATACCCATAGCTCTTTACTATGGATCTGGTAGTGATGTCTATTGTAATACTTTGTATTGTATCGGCAGTTTTGTATCAGGGGATTTCCTGGATGAAGAAAAGGATTAAGTTTTAACTTATTAATTTAACAAAAAGAGCTTTTGCAACATATCGACCATGCCGCAAAAGCTCCTTTTATCCGTCACTGTTATCCAATTATCCGGACTGGCGATTATTCTTATAGAAAAGAATCCACCCGGTGATTAATGGTTAAGCATAAATATAATCTCATCTACTATACAGCCATATAGTAATAGAATGATACTCATTATAACACTCGTTACTCTATAAGAAAAAATTTTGAATCTCTTTTTCCATTCTAACCAGTCTTTTTCTTTTTCCCTGTCTTTTTTTAAGATCGATGCAGCACCTATAATAAGTCCTATACTTCCGGATACAAATAAAACTGCTTTTATGCTTTCAAGAGTAGTGATCAAATTTCCTCTTGAAATAAGAAGACTACTTACACCACTTACTATCACTAAGATACTGCTTACTAAACTACTGTACTTCAGACATTTATAAAAATCCACTCCAACAGTCTTTAAACGTTCCATAATATTTATCCTATTTATCATATAAGTGGCAGGCAACATAATGACCTTGTTCTACTTCGATTAATTTTGGTACTTCGCATTTACATTTATCTGTTACTTTACGGCATCTGCCTTGGAATTTACATCCTGGCGGCGTGTTAATGGGACTTGGAACATCACCTTCTAACATAATTCTCTGTCTGGAATCTTCAATTTTAGGATCCGCAATTGGAATCGCTGACATTAATGCTTCCGTATAAGGATGAAGTGGATGCTGGTAAAGAGTTTCTGATTCTGCAAGTTCTACAATAGACCCTAAATACATGACAGCGATTCGGTCAGAAATATGTTTAACCATTGCTAAATCATGAGCGATAAATAAATAAGTTAGTTTCATTTCTTTTTGGAATTTAATAAGCATATTAGCAATTTGTGCCTGTATGGATACATCCAATGCTGAAATAGGCTCATCGCACATAATAAATTTAGGTTCAACTGCAAGTGCTCTTGCAATCCCGATCCTTTGCCTCTGCCCACCTGAAAATTCATGGATAAAACGGTTCGCATGCTCTTTATTTAAACCAACTATTTCCAGTAAATGAGCAATCTTTTCTTCTTTTTCCAACTTTGTTTTAGCCAGACCATGAATTTCAATCCCTTCACCAATAATCTCTGCAACTGTCATTCTGGGGTCTAAAGATGCATAAGGGTCCTGAAAAATAACTTGAACGTCTTTGTTAAAAGCCTTTTTTTCTTTTCCCTTTAGTTTATGTACATTTTGCCCTTTATAGTATACTTCCCCTTCCGTTGCACGATACATACCCACAACAGTACGGCCACAGGTCGTTTTTCCACAGCCGGATTCACCGACAAGACCTAATGTTTCCCCTTCTTTTATACGAAAAGAAACATCATCTACAGCTTTTAAAACATCATGTTTTCCAACATTAAAATATTTCTTTAAATGTTTCACCTCTAAAATATCATGACTACTCATATGATTCACCCTCATCTACTACAAAGTCTTTTTCATTAACAGTTATCATCTTTCTGTCATCATGGAACATTTTTTTAATAGACTCCGGTACTTCTTTATGATGTAACCAACAGCTTGTATGATGATCAGCTTCAAAATAAGTTATTTCAGGTATTTCTTCTAAGCAGACATTCATACAATAATTACAGCGTTTTGCAAATGCACAGCCTTTTGGAGGAGAAAGAAGGTCTGGTGGAGTTCCTTTGATTGTTTGCAAAAGCTGTTTATTTTTCCACTCTAATTTGGGCACACTGCCAAGAAGGGCCAGGGTGTATGGGTGCTGTGGATTATAGAAAATTTCTTCTCTTGTTCCGCTTTCAACAATATGTCCTGCATACATAACAGCAACTTTATTAGCGGAACCTGCTACAATGCCAAAATCATGCGTAATTAAGATAACAGCAGTATTTAGTTTATCTTTAAGACTTTTAATAAGCTCCATAATCTGTGCTTGAATCGTTACATCAAGTGCTGTAGTTGGCTCATCTGCAATTAGTATTTTAGGATTACAGGCAATCGCAATCGCAATCATTGCCCTTTGCCTCATACCACCTGAAAATTCAAATGGATATTGATCAATCCTCTTGTCCGGGTTAGGAATCCCGACTGCTTCTAATAACAAAATGGCCTCTTGTCTGGCTTCTTTTCTGCTAATCTGTCGATGCTGAACAATATTTTCTATAATTTGTTTTCCGATTTTCATGGTTGGATTTAAAGAAACTAAAGCATCCTGAAAAATCATAGAGCATTCACCACCCCGAAAGGCTCTTTGCTCTTTTTTACTCATTTCTAATACGTTCTTTCCATTATAGAGAATCTTACTGCCCTTTTTGATTTCACCTTGCGGAGTTTTTACCAGCGACATAATCGCTCTGGAGGTTACACTTTTACCACAACCTGATTCACCAATAATAGCTAACACTTCTCCTGCTTTTACCTCAAAAGAAACACCTCTTACCGCTTGCACTTCTCCTGCATAGGTATGAAAAGAAACTTTTAAATCTTCAACTTTTAGTAAAGGTTCCTTACTCATCATGATTTCCTCCTAGTCTCTAAGCTGTGGGTCAAGTGCATCTCTTAGCCCATCACCTAAAATATTAAATGCTAATACAAGCAAACATAAAAGTAAACTAGGATATAATAAATGGGTAGGATAAAATGCCATAGCCTCCTGACCTGCTGAAAGTAATGTTCCTAAACTAAATGCAGGTGGCTGTAGGCCGATCCCTAAAAAAGAAAGTACCGTTTCGTCAAAAATAATATGAGGAATCGCTGTAGCCAGGTCCAGGATTAATAAACTTAACGTATTAGGTATTAAATGTTTCGCGATTACTCTTCCGGTGGAAGCTCCCAAAGCCGCGGAGGCCATAATATATTCACTTTCTCTAAGCTTCAGAATCTGACCTCTTACCATACGGGCGGTACTAGTCCAGTTCGTGATACATAATGCAAATAATAAAGGCAGATAACCATTTCCTAATACAACTAAAATGATTAAAGTAACAATAAGATAAGGAATACTATTTAATACCTCTACAATACGCATCATGATATCATCGACTAAACCGCCCAAGTATGCCATAGTTGCTCCATAAATACAACCTATTACCACTTTAAGGGTTGCTGCTACGACAGCAACAATAATCGAAAATCTCAAACCTTTCCATAAACGGGAAAAAAGGTCTCTTCCTAAATAATCAGTCCCCAGCCAATACGTACTGTCTGGCGGCAAATTTTTAATTTCAGGCATTAATGTTGTATAATTTTCGCCACTTAAGCCAGGTCCGATTATAGACATAACAAAGAGAATAATGAGTACAGCCATGGATAACAGGGCTAATTTATTTTTCTTTAATCTTCGCCAGGCATCTTGCCAGTAGCTGATATTTGGTCTGACAACCTCATCAGCATTAAACTTAGACTGGTCAGCGAGTTCAAACCTTTTTATTTCCATTGAATTCATTCTATTTCTCCTTTCCGTTATTTCCCAGCACCGATTTTAATACGTGGATCGACAATCCCGTATAAAATATCTGTTATCAACATGGTTATAACCGTAATAATGGCATAAAATGTTGTTCCTGCCAGGACAATCGGAATATCTCTTCCCTGAACAGCTTCTATGTAATATCGTCCCATTCCGGGAATGGAGAAAACGCGTTCTATGAACAGAGAACCCGTCAGGATACCTGCCACAGTTGTCGGTAGTACGGTGATAATTGGTATAAATGAATTACGTATCACGTGATTTTTTACAATCTGCATTTCAGAAAGTCCTTTTGCTCTCGCTGTAAGGGTATATTCCTGGTTAATGCTTTCCAGCATACTCGTTTTAGTCAGTCTTGAATAATAGGCAATGAAACTACAGGAACCGGCAATGGTTGGAAGAATCGTATACTTCCACCCACCAAACCACAATTCTTTTCCTTTCGGCCAGCCAATAATAGGCAACTTCAGTAAATCTCCATTTGCGCAATATTTCTGAAGCAGAAGTGATATAACCAGCGAAGGCATGGATACTAAAATCATAGCTCCGACTAATATCACCTTATCCCAGAAACTTCCTCTCTTCATTGCTGCTATAATCCCCAATAAAATGCCCACAGTCACGCCTAATAAAATCTGTTGAACACTAAGCCTGATCGTCACTGGAAGTTTCGCCTTCAGATTCTTGGTAAATGTTTCGCCTGGCCTGATTATCGATTCTCCAAAATCGCCCTTGATAACCAGCCCCTTCATCGTAATCAAATAACGCTCTACGACAGGTTTATCATATCCGTATTTTTCTATAATCTTTGTTTGCACCGTTTTTGGTAATTTGGCGATCTTTGAAGTCAGTGCATTTCCAGGGATTGCTGACAGCAAGAAGAAAGTAGCTGTCACGATCAAATACAAGGTAATAAGCATTTCCAACACTCTACGTATGATGTATTTTGCCATATTCATTCTCCTAATCTATAATGTATACCAAAAGCACATCGACTTTTGCCGATGCGCTATGTGGTATAACCTTTGAATCTATTTATTCTTCCACAATATAAGCATATTTGAATTCATATTTTCCACCAAAAACAGGATATTGAAAACCTTGAAAACGATTATTGATATAGCTATGTTTATCACGATAAAGAAGCGGTTTGATTGCAGTGTCCTCTTTGATTAAGATACTTTCTGCTTCACCATATAGCTCCAACCGTTTTTCATTATCTTGTTCTTTCGCTAACTGGTCCAGGATCTGATCATATTTTTCATTGGAATACTTACCATAATTACTGCTTCCACCGGTTCTAAAGATATCAATAAATGTCATAGGATCGTTATAATCTGCTCCCCATACCTGCATACACAAGTCAAATTCACCAGCAACCTGCGCGGAATGTGCAAGTCCAAAGTCACCTACAATATTAAGATCTACCTTAATCCCTAAATTATCTTGTATCCGTTGTACTACATATTGCTCAATGTCTTTTTCTATTGTTGTTTCGCCATAACCTAAGAATTGAATCGTAATGGTGCTTAAATCATCTGTATCTTTTCCGAGTTCTTTTAATCCTTCATGGAATAATGCTTGTAATTTTTCAGGATTATTCGCGTACTCGTTATATTCTTCTTTAATCGGTTCTGTAACTTCTGTACGATATTCTTTATCGCCAACTTTAATATTTGGTGTTACAAGACCATAAGCTGCAGTATATCTGCTATTATAAACAGAATCAATAAATGTCTGGCTATCAAATGTATAAGCGATTGCTTTTCTTATTTTTGCATTCTGCATTAAACCGCTGGGACATGATTCCTGTGTATTAAATGAAAAGAATTGTGAAGCAACATCCCCATCCGTATAAAGCTGGCATTTGCCTTCACTTGCTGCCTGATCCCATTTTTTTAAATAATCACCGGAAGCTGCTACAAAATCTAATTGACCTGCTTCAAATAACTGGAACTGGGTAGCTGTTTCATCTACCTGCTGTAAATCAATTTCATCTAAGAAAACATTTTCTGCATCCCAATACTCTGGATTTTTTACTAAAACAGTGCTCTGGCTGGCTGTATATTCCTGTACCATATACGGTCCGCAGGATAAGGTCTGCATTGCATCCGTACCATATGTATCACCATATTTTTCAATATTGTCCACACGAATTGGATCAAACATTGTATAAGCTAATTTGTCAACAAAATAAGGTTCTGGCGCTTCAAGCGTAAATTTCAAAGTATAATCATCTACAACTTCTACACCTACTTCATCAAAACTACCTTCTCCATTGTAGTATTTCTCTGCATTCTTAATGGGAAATGCAAAAAAAGCATATGGACATGCTAAATCTGCGTTCAGCACTCTTTCTACAGCATCTTTATACTGGCTTGCAACTACTTCTACCCCATCCGACCATTTGTTTTTTCTTAAATGAAACGTATATGTTAGACCATCTTCTGAAACTTCATATTTTTCACATCCGGCATTTTCAAGAACACCTTTATTCTCTCGAAATAACCCTTCGCAAGTTGCTAAAAAAAACGAACCTGACTCAGAATCTCCAGCCTGTGCAGTATCAAATGTTACAACATGAAATTGCTGACCATATGCAATCTGTTCTGATGCAAGTGTCTCTCCGTTCGGTCCCTTTTTTTCATTTTGTGATGTTTTTTGAGTTTCTGCAGTATCTCCACCTGCAGATTTACCAGCAGAACCGCTGCATCCAGCTAAACTGGAGGCAACCAGACCCGATACAATTAACAGACTAAAAAATTTTCTTAATTTCATTGACATCCATTCCTTCCTCTTCACACTTTTATAATATATGATACATAAATTTTGTATTACTGCATTGCTTTTAAAGTGCCTATGGGAAGGAATTATCTCTATTATTCTTTTTCACACTACTCCTCCTTACAATTTTTTATAGATTTAACGATTAGCTGACAGCTTTTCGCACACTATACGGTTATGATCTCGTAATATATAATGTTTCCAGTTTCTCAACGATTCTCTTCACACATCCATTATCAAACGGACTGGCTAACCCTACTTCTTTCAACATATTAGTAAAGAAATCACTGGCTGATAAAGTACAAAGCTTTAAGTAGCTGTTCCATGCCTCCTCGTAATTTTCATCCATTCTTATTTTGTACTGGAATGCGCAAATCTGCGCAATACAATAATCAATATAGTAGAAGGGATCATCATAAATGTGAGGCTGCTTTTGCCAAAATCCCCCTTTTTCAAAGTATGGAAATCCCGTATAATCCAAATGCGGCCGATATTCCTTTTCTAACTGCTTCCAGGCATCATGCCTTTCCGCGGAAGTCATCTGAGGATTTTCATATACAATGTGCTGGAATTCATCTACCATACAACCATAGGGAATAAATGTGGCAGAATCTTCTAAGTGCATAGAAAGGTATTCGTCAGTTCGGTTCCCAAAGAATTTATCCATCCAAGGTTCCGTAAAAAATTCCATTGACATGGAGTGAATCTCTGCTGTTTCCATAGTGATATCCGCATGCTCTTTGATTGGATCCTTTCCTGAAAGATAGCCTTGGAACGCATGACCGCATTCATGAGTAATTACATTGATATCCCCACTCGTTCCATTAAAATTTGCAAAAATGAAAGGGGAACTGTAATCCGGAAGGTAGGTCATGTATCCCCCAGCTCGTTTTTTCTTTCTGCCCAATACGTCAAACAATTCATTTTCAGACATAAAATCAAAAAACTCTTTCGTTTCTTTGGAAAGTTCTCCATACATGTTCTGAGCACAATCCATGATTTCTTCTGGACTACCAATTGGCTCTGGATTACCATTTGCAAAGTAAACACTTTCATCTGTACAAGATAATGTTTCCATGCCTAATCGTTTTTTTCTTCTATCGTGAAGCTTTTCTGCAAATGGTACAAAATATTCCTTCACCTGTTTTCTAAAATTTTCTACCATGTCTTTGCCATAGCAATTTCTTTTAACACGATAATAACCTAATTCGACAAAATTATCATAACCTAATTCTTTCGCCTGTTTTGTACGATTTTTTACTAACTTATCATAGATGCAATCAAGTTCCTCTCCGTTCGCTTCAAAAAAGGCACAGTATTTTGTATATGCTTTTTGCCGCACTTCTTTGTCCTTATGGGTTAAATATTTTCTTAATAGCGAAAGGTTCAGTGTTTCCCCCTCCCAGTCGATTTCTGCGCTGGCGATTAGCTTATCGTATGCAGTTGTTAGCATATTTTCTTCCTGCTTAAGCGGTATCAGCTTTTTATCAAAAGATTTAATTTCAAGTTCAATATTCTTAAATGCTACCGTTCCTATCTTTTCTTCCAAATAAGACCTATATGGAGATTCATACATCTGTTGTGCATATATTACATTCATATCAATAAGTTCCGGCTCTATTTCATCATAATAATTTTGTTCTTCTTCATAGAAAGCATCGGACGTATCAATATCATGTCTGATTTTTGCAATGGTAATCATTGTCTCGATTTCATCTTTGAATTTATAATACTTTTTATGAACCACAAACTGTGCTTCACCACTTTTTGCAAATGCAAATTCCTTCATAAGCGCTTCAAACTGGATCTTTTTTTCTTCTAAATCTAATCTTTGATAGGGCATCTCTTTAAATTTCATTTTGATCCTCCAATAATATGCTTTTCGTCATTTCTAACAGGTAATTGACAGCCTCTTTGTTCATTTGATAATATACTTTATTATCTGATTTTTCTATATTAATAAGACCCATCTTCATAAGTGTATTCATATGATGGGAAATCGTAGCAGTAGTAAGCTTCAGTTCTGCAGCAATTTCCTGTCCATATGCTTTATTGTTCCGAATAAACCGCAAAATTTCGAATTTACTAGGATCAGATAATAACTTTAATCCATTGCTCAATTCCTGATTTGTCAATTGTCTTTTCGTCGCTTTAAAATTGCAGTCAAACAATATTCCCACATTCAATATGTGATAATCTCCTATATTTTCATCATTGCCATAAAAAATGACTCGGTTACAAGCCATGATTTGTGTACGAATGAACGTTGGCTTGCTGGGATAACTGTCTTCCTTGATGTTATAAAAGCTATTCATTAACTTGTAAAAATTATGTTGTTGAAAATATTCCTCCCAATACTCGGTGGCTGCTTCTTTTAATTCTACTAATGTTTCTTCATGCTTTTTTAATGCTGCAATCGTCTGTTCAAGAATTTCATATAGAATATCCAGATGCACGCTGGAATTTTGGATTAACTCCAATAATTGCCACTTTTGCGCTGGTTCACATTCCAGGTTATTAATCCTGTCTGTAAATGAAACCTTTTGATTATCTTCATAAACTGTAGTCTTTAAATCTATATCATCAAATGTAAGCTCTAGGGTATTATCATTTTTTAAAGAATCCATAGATTGTTTAATAAAACTTTTCATTTCATTCTTATTGCCAGAAAATATGGAATGCCTCATACATTGATATAATATCTTTGCAATACATATGTTCTCCGATATGAATTGGGTAAAGTAAAACTTCATATTCGGATTGTTCATATCTGTATGTTTTTCAATATCTTCTTGTATATAGGATAATTTATCTAATTGATAACAAATAATCGCGTGTTTCTCTTCATCTGTGCGTTTTAGAATATCATTTTTTAAATTCTGATATGATTTTTTATTGATAATTCGAAATAGTAATTCAATGCTTTCTGTATAATAATCAATTTCTTTTATTACCGTACACTCTATGCTCATTTTACAACCTCACCACTTTAAAAGAGTAATCCATTAACTAGTTGCAGAAATAAAGCTTATTTTTTTATTATATCATCGATTAGAAGGTTGTCAATAAACATGTTAGATAAACATCAAATATAATACAATAAACTTCAAAAGAAAAAGGTTAAGTAAATTTATGCATTATTTTGCTTAAAATAAATAATATTTTAAGGAGATAGGGGTTCCCTCATAGTTTACCGGAAGAGCTCCAACCATATCATTTTGTCCCACAGCTCTTTAAGCTGGATGTGATGGTGATGCCTGTTGTAATTCTTTGTATTTTACGGCAGTTTTGTATCAGGGGATTTTGTGGCTGGAGAAAAGGATTAAGTTTTAACTTCTTCACATAAGAAAAAAAGCTTTCGCAGTATATAGACTATGCTGCAAAAGCTCCTTTTATTTATCTCCTACTTCAATTCTTGATTTCCTACCAACCATACGGTTAATTTACCGATATTACATCTGATCAATCATGGATCTGGGAATCTATTTCCTTTAATCGATTGAGCCATTTTTCAATACAACCACTTTCAAAGAAATCCAGTAACGCTCCATCACAGAACCTTTCCGCACGAACTGCTCCCAGGATGAGCGCCATGACACACTGAGCATCTAATGACGACACTTCTGCATCTTTCATAGATTCAATTCCCCATTCAAGACCGTTCTTTTCTAAAATTTCTCCATAGCGATTTAATTCCA
Organism: uncultured bacterium; assembly: GCA_963519465.1. Classification (GTDB taxonomy): domain Bacteria; phylum Bacillota; class Clostridia; order Lachnospirales; family Lachnospiraceae; genus Lacrimispora. The sequence goes on along the minus strand of CAUQMY010000025.1, from coordinate 22,442 downwards.
TTTCCTCATTGTCATCTTTGCATGTATATACATCATGAATGAATGCACTGACAATATCTGAATAATTAACAAATGGCATTTGAATGGGTTTTTCCATCGTTCCATCATTTTCCTTATCAATGATCCAGTTGCCGTACTCAGCTTTTTCAAGCTGTGATATGTATTTTGTTAAAATTACAAATCTATCTGCCATATACTTTACCTCCTGAAAATGTATTCTTATCTTAATTATATACTTTTCTATCAAAATATCTTTTGTTTAAATACTATATCAAAATTTATTATTTGTCTATCTTGGACTTGTTCCAATATCGTAATAGTTTATTTGTATTTAAATTCCCCTTTACATATTGAAACATTTAACAACATAATGTATAACTAATACTGATAGTATTATTCATTTATATATGTTATCAATTATGTGATTTTAACTTCCGAAACACAAAGTAGATTTATCATACGTTCATTAATTGATTCATATAAAACGATAACTACTGTCAAAAATATTTATTAAATAAAAGTACTATTACGGGAGGGCGCGCAATGGCAAATATATTTCAAATTGTTAAGTATGAAGGAGATAACAGCACTTTTATATGGAAATCAGATGTTGAAGATTTTAACACTGGAACTCAACTGATTGTCCATGAGTCTCAGGAAGCAATATTTTTTATGAATGGTCAGGCTTTAGACCTGTTTGGTCCAGGACGCCATACACTTGAAACACAAAATATTCCCTTAGTAAGAAAGTTTATGAGCGCTCCAACGAATGACCAGACTCCTTTTCATTGTGAAGTCTATTTTATTAATAAGGCTGAGCTAATGTCGATTAAATGGGGGACAGATAGTCAGGTTCAGTACATGGAGCCTTCCTATAAATTCCCGTTAAAAATTGGGGCATCGGGCGAAATGTCTTTGCGTGTTGACGATTCCAGAAAACTGCTTATGAAACTGGTTGGAACGGAAAAATCCATTGATAAAACCGGGCTCACGCAGATGTTCCGAGTTTTTCTGATGGCTAGAGTAAAACCATATCTGGCTCAAACAATGCAGAACAGCGAATTCAACATATTTGAAGTTGATTCCCATATGGCTGAACTTTCAACTGCTTTGCACAAACAATTAACACCCGACTTTGCTGATTATGGCCTGTCACTTGAACGTTTTTTTGTTACTACGATTGTGAAGCCGGAGGGAGATAAAGCATATGAGTCCTTTCAGGATATTCATATTCGGCAATATGCTGATGTTGCGAACGCACAATTAAGACAAAAGGTTGGAATCATCGATCAGCAAACCAGCGCACAGAGATTGGTTATTGAATCCGCTGCAATGGCTCAGAAAAGGGCGCAAGAAGGATATACCTATCAATCGGAACGAGGTTATGATATTGCTGAGAAGGTTGCCCAAAATGAAGGAGTTGGAAATCTTTCCAGTGCAGGTATTGGGCTTGGAATGATGGGAGGTATTGCTGGTAGCCTGGGTGCAGTGGTGGCTGGCATTTCTAACGAAGCCATTCACCCTGTTATGTCTCAAACGGATGCATCGAAAAACAATTTTACAAATACACCTGCTGAATCTGGAGAAGGACCATTGGCTGGTTCTGATGAAATGGCTTCTTTTAAACAAAAACTAGATAAGCTGAAGTTAATGAAAGAAGCAGGAATTCTCTCTGATGCAGAATTTGATGAAGAGAAGAAAAAACTACTGAACAGCCTGTAATTAGTCCGATTTATAAGGAGGGTTTATATTTATGAATACATCAAAAAATAAGGGCTTATCTCTCGTAATAGTGTTTATCATACTTGCTGTTTATAACATAATTGCTTTTGTGCTTCCTTTCAACCGAGGGGGAATGTTTTGGACCGGATATGTTTTTTCAATGGTAGCTATTTTACTGACTGCTGGTGTTGGCTTTTATGCATTTGGACGAGAAGGGCTTAGAAGCAAAGTTTATGGGTGTACACTACTTTCTCTTGCGTGGTGTTATCTCATAGCACAACTAATTATCGGTGTGTTAGAGATGATTTTAGCCAATATTCCATTCCAATATGGAATCGTACTAAATGCAATTCTCTTTGGAGCATGCACGATTGGCTTGATTGCAACCGACATTGCGAAAGTAGAAATTGAACGTATCGATTTAAAGGTAACAGGAAAAGTTCTTTACATTAATTCCTTGCTGACAGATATAGAAAACCTGGTTAACAGAGCCCCGGATGAAGTTACACAAAAGTTGTTAAAAAACCTTGCGGAAGTAATACGCTATAGCGATCCAATGAGTAGTCCACAGCTTGCGGCAATTGAAAATGAGATTGAATCAAAAGTAACTGGTCTAAAAGATGTGTTAGCAACCTCTGATTCATCGATAATAAAATCCAGTTGTGACGAACTTCAGCAACTAATCGCTGAACGTAATACAAAATGTAAAACAATGAAATAGCGTATTATTGAGGAGGCACTACTATGGCATTATTAAAATGTAAAATGTGCGGTGGGGATATAGAAGCAGCCGCAAATCAAACATACGGGACCTGCGACCATTGCGGTAGCACAATGACTTTACCTAAAGCGACCGACGAGCAAATAACAAACCTCTATAACCGAGCGAATCATTTTAGACGCCAAAATGACTTCGATAAAGCGGTAACGGCATATGAGAACATCCTTAATATTGATTCCTTATCAGCAGAAGCGCATTGGGGTCTCGTGTTGTCAAGATATGGAATCGAATATGTGGAAGACCCGCAGTCACATGAACGGATTCCTACTTGCCATCGTGTACAAAGTGATTCCATTTTGGCAGATGCTGATTATCTTGCAGCAATTGAAAACGCGGAAGATCTCTACACAAAAAAGCTTTATGAGTCAGAAGCAAAATGCATTGCCGAAATACAAAAAAGTATTCTTTTGATATCCAAAAAAGAAAAAGCATATGACGTTTTTATTTGTTACAAGGAAACGACAGAAAGTGGAAGCCGCTCAAAAGATAGCACAATAGCGCAAGATGTCTATTACCAGTTAACCGATGAAGGCTATAACGTATTTTTCGCTCGAATCTCTTTAGAGGAAAAACTCGGTCAACAATATGAACCTTACATATTTGCCGCTTTAAATAGTGCAAAGGTTATGGTTGTAATTGGTACAAAACAGGAGCATTTTAATGCCACATGGGTCAGAAATGAATGGAGTCGCTACCTGGCAATGACAAAAAAAGATAGAAGCAAACTTTTGATTCCTTGTTACAGCGATATGGATGCCTACGATTTACCCGAAGAATTGTCTATACTACAAAGTCAGGATATGACAAAGATAGGTTTTATCCAGGACCTAATACGGGGAATAAAGAAAATGTTATCTGCTTCCGACGAAAAAATAGACAGTCATTCTCAAGGAACTGTTAATATGCCATTTTTGACACCTGGCGTTACTCAATTGTTAGACCGTGTCAGCCTTTTTCTTGAGGATGGTAATTATCAAGAAGCTGATGAATATTGTAATCGAGCATTAGACTTGGAGCCAAGAAACGCACAGGCATATTTTTATAAACTCCTAGTTACGTTAAAACTGCATTATCCAGATGAGATTATATCCCTTGATACTCCTCTTGATGAATATCCTGACTACCAAAAAGCTGTTCGATTCTCCGATGATAGTTTTAATGCTACCCTTAAAAGCTACAATCAGAAAATTATGGATCGACTGGAAAGTGAACGCATAGAGGCTATTTATCAAACGGAGGTAGTTAAAATGCAGGGGGCCGAGACCGAGAATGAATATTTATATGCTGCTGTATTATTTGATAGCATAAAGGAATATAAAGATTCAAGTGATAAAGCAACTATAAGTCGCACTTTAGCAAATGAAAAGCGCATTGCAAAAGAACGTGCCAAAGAGGAAAAAGAACGCTTTGAACAAGAGTACACAGATACCATGAATTCGTTGAGAGAACGAATAAAAGAACTTGAAAAGATCAATATGAAACTTAACATATTTCAATGGGGAAAAAAGGCTGAAGTTGATAAAGAGCTTACAGAATTATACGAACGGGTACGGCAAACACGGGAACAATACGGGAAGGACTACTAAGCAATCTGGTAATATAGCAGAATCTCCAACTATATAATACCGGACCCAAAGCTCTTTAAGATGAAGCTAATGGTCATGAGCATTTTAATCCTTTGTGTGGTTTTGGCAGTTTTATATCAGGGAATTTTTTTGCTGGATAACAAGATAAATTTAAAATATTTTATAATTAAATAGGAGCTTTTACACCTTAGATTAAATGTAACCCAGGATGTAAAAGCTCCATGTCATGTATTTATACAGTCTTACCTTCTACATTTCTTCCAGGTAGGTCATGCCTGGCAAAATACAGCGATTTAAATTATACGTTGAGTTAAGTATACAAATACTAATCCAGCCTGCTTATTCTTCTTTTCATCCTGTAAAACAGGACACTCATGACAGAACTTATTAAATGAAGCCAGTCTCCTGTCCGATATAACAATAATTACTGATGCTTGTAGGAAAGCGCTCCGCTTTCTATGGTTACTGTACCTTCCGCGGCATAATCTAAACAACAGACGCAATCCATATTTACAATAATCATAGGAATTGCCAGATCATAACCTTTTGATTCAAGATATTTTATGTCAAAGTCAATCAGCTTCTGTCCTCTTTTTATATTTGCACCTTCCTTAACATAGGACTTAAATCCTTTTCCATTTTCTTTTACTGTATCCAGACCAATGTGTATCAGGACTTCAATCCCATCATCGCTTACAAGCCCTATCGTATGATTGGTTTCAAATATTGTTGAAACAGCTCCATTGCAGGGTGAAACAACCTCTCCTGACTCAGATATAAATGCAACACCGTCACCCATCATCTTCTTGGCAAACATTTCGTCATTTACTTTTTCAATACTTATAAGCTTTCCGTCAGTAATGGAATATAAGTTGCCTGGTTCATATGGCAAATCAACCTTCTTTTTAAAAAATCCCACAATAATTCCTCCATCTGCAGAATACTTCTTATCTCATGTCCTTGCCCCACTCTTTACCATTGGACTTAATAAGTTTTGAATACCAATAGAAGGAATCCTTTTTAATCCGCTTCATGCTAAGCTCCGAAACATCCTTGCAGTTAACGAGCTCGTCATCCGTTGTGTCAATATAAACTAAACCGTAACGCTTCTTGATACCATTACCAGTTGATAATAGATCGGTAAATGACCATGGGTTGTAAGCAATAACTTCACAGCCATCTTCAATAGCAAGGCCTACATTGTATATCTGATTTCTAAGGAATTCAACTCTTGCCGTATCATGTACCTGCCCATCTTCATCTTTCGTCTCATTTGCCCCATACCCATTTTCAGTAATCATCATGGGAAGTCTGTAATGATCCCAAAGATATCGAAGTGCATATCTCATAGCCTGAGGATCAATTTCCCAATCCCAGTCCGTGTATTCAACATACGGATTCATACATAAAGCATACTCACCTGGAATATTTGGCCACTGCATCTGTCCTTTGATACCAAACTTGTTAAGACCATACTCCTGTCTCTCGCTATCAAGCTTCGGCTCATATGCTGTATTACTTCTATAACAGTTAACTGATATAAAGTCAATTTTTGCTTTCTTCATAAGCTCAATGTCTTCTGGACGAATATCAGGATGAATATCATGAGTATCCCAGTATTTTTTAACAAAAGCACTGTATTCACCATATACATAAGTGTCATTCCAGATCTTCTCAGTTAATTCCTCTGCATTCATTGCAGCAATCTGATCACCAGGATTGCAGGTCTTTGGATAGATTGGAACATAGCCTGGAACAGGCCCGATTTTTCCGCCCTCAACCATTTCATGACAGTTAATCACCGCCTTAGCATGGCAAAGATTCATGATATGATTGATATCCCACTTCTCTCTCTCCCAATCGGTACAGCCCTTGCTTGTACCAAGCCAGTGACCATAGCAGATCTGCATATTTTGCTCATTTAATGATAACCAGTACTTTACTCTGTCACCAAAATTCTCGAAACAAACCTTGCAGTAATGTTCAAATGCATCAACTGTCTTTCTGCTTCTCCAGCCGCCTAATTCCTCATATACCCATACTGGTAAGTCATAATGATATAGAGTTACGATTGGAGTAATATTGTTTTTAACCAGCTCATTAATAAGGCTGTTATAGAATTCGATTCCTTCCGGGTTGACTAATCCGTCCGAATGAGGAATAATTCTTGACCAGGAAAGAGAGAAACGGTATGAGCTGAAACCACAATCAGCCATAAGTGCCACATCCTCTTTAAATCTGTGATAATGGTCTGCAGCTATTGAGTTATCCGCATATGGCTGCTTCTTCTTGCTGTTTAAATCAATCATGGCCGGAGTTCTTCCGCCTTCAGCAACTCCGCCTTCTACCTGCCATGCAGCGCTTGATGCGCCCCACATAAAGTTTTCTGGAAATTTAGGATCTTCTTTATAAAACATGTTGCACCTCCTGCAATTCAATACAATTTATCATGGGTTTCAAAACTAAATCATTGGATTTTCTAGTTTTCTTCGGCCTTCTTTTCAGCTCTCTTACCTAGAAATAAGGTTATTACAAATGAAACTACAACTGCTATTACCATTACGATAAGTGATACAATAAGGTTTCTGCTTGTCCCGTCTGGATTAATGTAAGCAGGGATTGAAATGAATCCAGGCGTTGATACAACGTACTGAGTCATACCCAACAGGCCTGCAAGGAGTCCTCCTATACCACCGCCGATCATTGCACCTATAAGCGGATATTTCTTTACAAATAATACACCGTATACACCAGGCTCTGTAATACCGCAAAGTGCAGTAATCCCAGCACCTGTTGCGACGCTGCGGGCTTCCGCATTTTTTGCAATAATTGCTGCCGCAAGACATGCACCACCAACCGCTACATTTGCTGGAGCCATACCAGTACAGATAAGTGGATCTGATCCGATTTCAGCTATTAATAAGAATAAAACCGGATAAGTTGCGTTGTTCATACCAAAGAAGACCATTAATGGAGTTGTGATACCAATGATCATAACTGCAATTGCCGGAGATACTCTGTAAACAGTTAGTACGCCATCTGCTAACCATGTACCCGCAAGATTTCCTATAGGTCCCAATATAATGAGTGTTATGGGAACTGTAATCAGCATTGTAATAAGTGGTACGAAAATAGTTCGTAAATATACAGGTATGAATTTCTGTAAATACTTGTATATTACTGACATAAATAAAACGCCCAGGATTACAGGGAATACCGTTGAGTTGTATGCAATCTGCTGAATCTTGATGCCAAAGAAATCAAGCCCTTCTGCATTATTAATGGTGGAAAATAACAGTATTGCTCCAAGAAACGCCCCAAGATATCCGTTTGATTTTAATTTGTTTGCTGCTGAAAAACCTATAAAAATCGGTAGGAAATAAAAAGCAGCCTCTTTAATGGCATTGAAAATTTTGTAAGCCCCGTCCTCCGTGGATACTCCGAAGAAAGTTGTAAGAATAGTTATAAACGCTCCTGTAAGACCACCTGCGATCAGTACCGGGATAACCGGAGAAAATGTACCGCCTATAAATGCCATAACATTTGCAAAAGCATTTCCTTTTGCGGCTTTAACATCCTGCTTAACAGCATCTGTATCCTGGACCCCACCACCAGTTTTGACACCATCACGCTTCTTGAATTCTGCAAAAAGTGCCGGAACGTCTTGTCCTATAACGAACTGGTACTCTCCGCCCTGGACAATAAGATTGATGACCCCTGAGATTTTTTTTGCCTCATCTTTATTTATCCTGGTTTCATCATGTAGCTGTATACGTAAACGAGTCATACAATGGGTAACATTAGCAATGTTTGATTCGCCTCCGCAAGTATCGATTATATCTGCACATATCTGTACATAATCTTTTTTTGCCATGATTCTTCCCCTCTTCTTATAATTTGCTTTCCCTTACCGCCATAAAGCGGCTGGTGATCCGTCCGTCAAAAAAAGCAACCGGACATTTCATTATCACTGTCACAAATTAACAATTTTACTATACCCTCATCTATAAAACTTGGATTACATTTGCGCGCCACATGTAGTTCCATGGCTAAATTATATCAGTTTTCAACAAAACTGTGGGTTTCAGAATATGATACCAAATATGTGATTTAAATGTTTTTGATTTTATTACATATTGTGCCGGCATTATTTTTAATATATAATTTTGTTATGAATGAAAATAATAAAAAACAACAAAATACATTTAGCCTGAAGGGATTTAATATCACCTCTTCTTTGCTTGCCATCATTAATTATTCCAGCGAAGATGATATAAACTACGTTTTAGCGAATTACCTGCTGGAGCGCATTGACGTTATGGATAAAATCAGCATTTATGATGTAATCGATTACTGTTATGTATCAAGGAGTACAATTCACAGATTTGTGAAAAGCATTGGATTTGACAGCTTTACACATATGAAGGATAACATCAGACATATGCGGATTCATTCTAAGGCGTTTATTGAGTTTGTTAACCAATCTTCGTTTAATGATTACATTATGAATTCCATGGTTGACATGCTTAAGGATATTAATGATACCATCGCCCAACAGAATATTGGACAATTTGTGGACCTAATAAAAACAAGCCCTAACGTTGTCATTCTGAATGCGGATACATCAAGTTCTTCTGCTAAGGAGTTTCAGCTGGAAATGACTTCTCTCGGCAGACTGATCAAGCTTGTCACCAATATATCAAGCAATGCAGGTATCCTTTCTTCACTTACGAAAGATGACCTGCTTATAACTTGTTCTGCATCTGGAAATTATGCCATAGCAACCAAGAATGACGTTAAAGATGTCAAGGCTAAGAAGTTTCTGATTACTTTAAATCACGCGAAGCAATTTGAGGAATATTATGACACCATCTTTTTCTTAAGCGATAAGTTCCAATCCTGTGAATACATTTCCAATGGAATGCAGAACGTTTATACACGATATGGCATAAACTATTTCTTCGATTTGCTGTTTAACAATTATGTGCAGAAATATCTAATATAACGAATTCTGTTTATATGGGTAGGATTCCCAACCATATCATTCCGTACCTACAGCTCTTTAAAATGAATCTGGCGGTCATGAGCATTGTTATCCCTGGTTTGGTTTCAGTAGTTTTGTATCAATGGATTTCTTTGCTGGAGAAGAGAACTAAGTTTTAATTCCGTTTATGCTCCTGCTTTACACCGTTCAAAAAAAGAAAATCATAGAAAAATGCTCCTATTGCGGGAAACATACATGTTTAATTACATGCGTTTCCTGCAATAGGAGCATTATGTTTCATAACTAAATCATTATACCAGTTGCTTCGCACCGGTATATAATTCGTAATACCTGCCTTTTTGTGCAAGCAATTCCTCATGATTTCCTCGTTCCACAATTTCCCCTTGATCCAGAACCAAAATCACATTAGCATTTCGTACGGTAGAAAGGCGATGGGCAATGACAAATACCGTCTTATTCTCCATGATGGCATCCATACCCTCCTCCAGCAGTTTTTCCGTTCGGGTATCAATGGAACTGGTTGCCTCATCAAGAATTAAAACCGGGGGATTTGCAACGGCTGCACGTGCAACGGCAAGAAGCTGTCTTTGTCCAAGCGACAAATTATCTCCGTCATTTTTAAGCATTGTATCATATCCCATTGGTAATCTTCGAATAAAAGAATCTGCATTTGAAAGTTTTGCAGCTTTTATGACATCGTCTGCCGTCGCGCTCAAATTTCCATAGCGGATATTCTCGGTAATTGTTCCTGTAAACAGATGGGTGTCCTGAAGAACCAAAGCTAAAGAAGTTCTTAAATCTTTTTTCTTGATTTCCTTAATATCAATTCCATCATAGGTGATGATGCCACTCTGAATGTCATAAAATCGATTGATCAAATTAATAATGGTGGTCTTTCCTGCCCCTGTTGCCCCTACAAATGCAATTTTCTGGCCTGGCTTCGCATACATATTAATCTCATTCAGTATTTTCCGACTGGAATCATAACCAAATACTACATCGTGGAACTTCACTTCTCCTCTTACTGGAATAAGGTCCCCATTCCCCGGTATTTCCCAGCCAAAGTTTCCCGTAACTTTATCTGTTTTAACATACTTACCATGATCATCGATTCTGGCATTTGTTAATAAAACGGTTCCCTCATCCTGTTCACTTTCCTTATCAAAGACATTCAGTATCCGTTCTGCTCCTGCAATTCCTGCCAGAAATAGATTGATTTGCTGTGTGAACTGATTGGCTGGTACTGAAAATTGTCTTACGAATATCAGATAAGAAGCCAGAGTTCCAAGGTCCAATAAGTTTTTTATGACCATAAATCCACCTGCACAGACGGTAAACGTATAATTGATAAATCCAATACTTACAACCATTGGCCCCATGATACTGGAATAAGTGAATGCATTGGTGGAAGCGACCCGCAAGTCGTTGTTAAAAACCCGGAAGTTTTTTATGTTTTTTGCTTCACGCCCAAAGACTTTTTCAACTTTCTGCCCTTCTATCATTTCCTTAATAAAACCATTTAAAGTTGCCGTATGCTTTTGTCTCTTGCTAAAGTAGGTTTTCGATTTTTTTCCATTATAATAAATTACAAAGACCATAGCAACCAGGCAAATAACCGTAAAGAACGTCAGCGGAATGTTTAAAACAAACATCATAACAGCGGAACCGAGTATCGTAATAAAACTTTGAGCCATAAGAGAAAAGCAGGTATTTAAAGCATTCTCAACCGTATCAATATCATTGGTAAAATAACTCATTACATTACCGTCACTGTTTGAATCAAAATAGGATAAGGGAAGTGAGTCCACATGATGAAACAGATCCTTCCGAAGTTCAAAAATGATTTTCTGGGTTATTTTTACCATGATCTGATTGCTCAAAAAGGTAAACAGCACACCGGTTAGATACATGACAATTAGCACAATAACCGCTGTACGCAATCCAGCCACATCGCCAGGGAGAATGTAATTGTTGATGATCGGACGCAGCAAATAAGAGCCTGCAATGCCAGCCAATCCGCTAAGTCCTGACAGAATAACAACAAGGATTAGAAAAAATTTATTGGGTCTAAAATATTTGCTTAGCCTTTTTAATGTTACATATATACTATTTTGCTTGGATGAATTAGTCATTTAGAACGCCTCCCTTCTGCTGGGAATAATAAATTTCCTGATATATTTTATTATGAGATAGCAATGTATCATGGGTACCCATCTCATCAATCATTCCATCGTTTAATATAATAATTTTATCAGCATGAGAGACTGAAGAAATTCTCTGAGCGATAATGATCCTGGTTGTTTCCGGATAATTTTCTTTTAAATTTTCATACAGCTTTTTTTCTGTATTCATATCAAGGGCAGATGTGGAATCATCGAAGATTAATATTTTAGGATTCTTAAGCAGAGCCCTTGCGATACAGAGTCTTTGTTTCTGTCCTCCTGAAAGATTATTTCCGCCTTCTTCCACATGAAAATCATATCCGTCTTTCTTTTGCTCAATAAATTCACTGGCGCAGGCAATTTCACATGCTTTCGTCATATCCTTAAGTGTGGCATTTTCATTGCCCCATCTTAGGTTTTCGGCGATAGACCCGCTAAATAGAGTATTCTTTTGAAGCACCATTCCCACACCTTCTCTTAGGTGCTCCAAGGAGTAATTTTCTACAGGAATATCATCAATATATACCGTTCCGCTGGTTGCATCGTAGAGTCTTGGAATCAGCTGCACCAAAGAGGTCTTGGAAGAACCAGTTCCACCAAGAATGCCAACCGTTTCACCCGGATTTATTAAAAGATTCACCTCTTTTAAAACAAATTCCTTTGCATTCTTACTGTATTTAAAAGAAACATCTTCCATTCTTACAGAGCCAGCTTTAATCTGATTCTTCCGATCGCCTTCATCTAATAACTCGATCTTTTCATCTAAAACTTCCTGAATACGGCGAAGAGATTCCATGGCTTTTGTCAGGTTAATAAAAACTGCAGAAATCAGCATTAATGAATTTAATATCTGAAGAACATAACTTAAAAAACCAGTCAACTGACCTACAAGCAACCGATCTGCTATGACAAGATTGCCTCCAAACCAGATGATTGCAACTATGGTTCCATACATAACCAATTGCATTACCGGTGAATTCAGCATAGAAATACTGTATGCATGGGTTGATATTTGCTTTAAATCATTATTTACATCTTCAAATTTGTCCGCTTCATACTCTTCTCTTGCATATGCTTTGACCACTCGGACTCCTCTTAAATTCTCCTGAGTCACCCGGTTTAAGACATCAACGGTTCTTTGCATTTTGTGATAAATGGGGGCTAGCATTTTTACTATCAAATAAAGCAAAATACCTAATATGGGTATGGAGATAAAGAAAACCATGGCCAGCTCTTTGCTCATAAAAACAGCCATAATCACACCAGATATCAGCATAATCGGGGCTCTGAAGATGGAACGGACTCCAGGAGTAACTGCATTTTGTATGATAATTACGTCTGAGGTCAGCCTTGTAATCAGAGAAGGATTGGTAAAATGATCCATATTGGAGAAGGAAAAAGATTGTATTTTTCCATAAACATCATCCCTGATTTCAGCCGCAAAACCATTTCCGAATTTAGAAAAGTTATTATTACATCCTCTGCCGAATAAGAATGAGAGAATTGACAGGAGCAATATAACCCCTCCGATTCTGATAATGTAGTTGAAATCCTGTTTTACGATTCCATAATCAATAATTTTTGACATGAACGTTGGAATCATGATTTCAAAAATAGCTTCCAGAATACAAAAAAACAAACCTATCGACCACTCTTTTTTGTATTTTTCTGTGTACTTCATGAACTTTCTAAACATCTTTTCTCCATTCTCCCATATTTCTTCATATTCTGATTGTAACCTTATTGTCTCTTTGTAAAAATGTAAGCGCTTACAATTACTATTATAGCTCTATATGCATAAAAATACAATTATTAATTTTTCTTTTTCTATAACGCCAAAAAACGCTGCCTGTCAATTGGCAAGGCAGCGCCGTAACTAATATACTCCCCAGTATGATGTTTACTTTATTTGGTCTTTCAAACGGGATATCTCATCTTTCGTCAAATCCCTTAAATCCGAATTTTCCATGGATGTATCGCTGTTTTCAATAAGCAGTAACTTTGCATCCCTTGTCATAATCGTATTATGCCAGAGGGAAGGTGGAATCTGATACACAGCATAAGGCTTCATATCAATGATTTCCAACTTAAGGCTGCTTCCCTCTTCTGTTGCATAGACAAGAGTACAGCATCCATCTAACAGGACAAACAGTTCATCTGTACAGTTGTGTCTTTCAAGATTTCCAATCTGATCAATATCATTGGAAGGCTTCCAGTTCTTGATTCCGACTGTCCACTGGGTATTTTCATACACTCTTTTTAAAGCTTCTCCATCATACTGGTATTCTAATATTTTCATCTTCATTTTTTCCTTATCTTAGATTATTCCACTGTTTCTTATGCTTCAAAAGCCTTTACAAGATCAGAAAAATCCTGGCAGGATTCCAGCTTTTTCATAGTCTGTTCATTGCCTAACTTTCCTGCAAGTTCAGACAGCAGTTTTAGATGTACCATCGCATTATCATTATCAGACGGTACTGCAAACAGGAATATATAGTGAATGGGCTGCTCATCATAAGACTCCCATGGAATCATGGCTTTGGTTTTTCCTATGGCGATTCCGACCTCTTTTACGTAATCAGACTTTCCGTGAGGAATTGCCACATGGTTACCAATTCCGGTAATTCCTTCGCTTTCTCTTACAAATACATCTTTTACATAACCATCGATATCGGTAATGTATCCTGCCTCATAAAGCAGGCCTGAGAGATGGCGGATTGCTGATTCCTTATTTTCAGCAACCATATTTAAATCAATAACCTTTTTATCTAAAATGTCCTTTACAGCCATATATTTACTCCTCTACTTAATAAAATACTGATATAAATCCAGTCCTGTTTTCACCTGGCGAATCTGTTTCATAAATTCATCGTTTTCCGTCAGGGAAATAAAGTCCTTATAAAACTGCTGGGTACATGCTTTCTGGAGACTGGTATCCATTTTTAGCGCCAGAAGAAATACCACGTCTACCATATCTTCATGCCACGGGATCGGGTGATCTAAAACAGCAACCACTACTCTGGATTCGTTCACTGCCTGATTGTTGCCGTGGGGGATGGCTATGCCTCCTCCGACCGCAGTGGTTGTTGCTTTCTCCCGGTCCAAAACGTTTTGCAGATAATTCTCCGTCACATCTCCTGTTTCCAACAGCTGGTTTACCATCAGCCGAAGCAGTTCATCCTTATTCTTAATGCGGGGATGGACCAGCATATAACCGGCTCTAAACAGCTGATGGCATATGCTTGAAGCTCGAAAGCGCATATTCCCCTTGCTGTTTCGGATGCTGGTCACTGCTTCTCTGATGGAAAATATGTCCTTATCCGTGGGAGCCTGTCCGACACTTATCATTCTTTCATGGCTGTATTTCAGATTTATATTTGTAAAAACAACATCATATCTGTCACACATAAATGGTTTAAAATCATGCTCGCTGATGGCTTTGACCGATACAATCTCAGGAATATTCTTTTTAATTAAATCAATCATCAGCTGGGAAGGTCCCATTCCCGAGTTGCTGACTAAAAGTGCTTTCATGGGTATGGTCTTTCGAACAAGGGCTGACTGGATATACAGGGCTATATTTGATATTTCATCCTCTGTAATTTGAACTCCGTAATACGATTCAAAAAGAGAGCTCGTCGACCATGTGGCCAGATACACCTGTTTATATTCTATTTTGACAAATTTGCTGATGTTGTCCGGATGCTCTTCCCCATATTTCATTCTGAATATTGCAGAACGCATATGCATCAGCAAACCATCGTACAGCACCTGGTCCTCGGACAAGTCCTCATTCAGTACATTGGCGATAATGCCGATGACTTCCCCGACAAACCGCTGAAGCAACTGATTAAAATAGCTTGGATTGGTCCTCATATTCTCTGTTCCGTCATTTCCGATTTTTCTGGCGGATAACAGCATGGATGTGAGAAACAGGGTGTCCTCCTCCATATCATGAAGGGAAAACTCTTCTTTCACTTTATCATATATGGACTTTGCAAACAGGTATTCTGCAAATTCTCTCATGCTGTCTTCTGTCTCGTTGTCCTCTGCTTTGAGAGGATGTGAGGCCCTTTTGATCGACAGACATACCATAATCCAGGCGGTCCTGAATGAATTTTCAGCAAACTGTATTCTCCAAGCATTTTCCATATCCACAATAATGCTTTTTACTCTTGCATAATTTACTCCTGCAGCATAGGTCTCAAAGAGGGCATCTGTGATTTCCGGCATGATATAAACCATATAATTCACCATGGCCTGCCTGCAGGATTTCTCATCTCCCTGAATCATGATTCCTTTGCTTCGCACAGTAACAATCTTTAAATTGTATTTGTTAAACCAGTCTTCCACCGATTTTACAAGAACAGACACCGTAGGAGCGCTCATATACAAGCGCTCCGCCAGCTGCTGAAGAGTAACCGGCTTATCCAAGGCATACTTTAAAAGCATTCCTATGACCTGATTCTTCCTGGGCATGTCCTCTGTCATTTCCTTACCTTCAGAATAACCCATAGCCATTAGCTCCGTACGCCTTGCTGTACACAAACGGATGCCGAGCCCTGGCCTCTTTTCTATATGTCCCAGTTCTTTAAGCTGCAGCCATTCATCTACCTGGTCCACCCTGGTTCTGGCAGTCTTTAAGGAAACTCCAAGTAAATCGGCCAGCCTTGAAACAGGGATATTTTCATTGTCCAAAAGAGCTTTCAGTATTTTATTTAAGTATGCCTTTTCGCCTGCGTTACTCATCTATTCTCCATATGAATTATTCATTTCCCGTTGCTATGGCATCTAAGAATTTATATCGGTTGGCTGATCCAAGAACTTCCATATAATGCTTTACAAATTCTTTGATTCCCTTTTCTGCTTCCATGCACATATGCATATAGTCCATATTGGGCTCTCGTTCAAGAGCTTCCATCATTGCTTTCTTTCCTATGGAAAATGCATCTGTAGCTACATTCACTTTATTAATGCCGTATTCAATGGCCTTTCTTAAGTTTTCCTCTCCGGAACCAGAACCTCCATGAAGGACCAGCGGCATATTAACGGTATCCTTTAATAATTTTAACCGGTCGAAATCAAGATTGGGGATTTTCCCCTTCGGGTAATCACCATGAGCCGTACCGATTGCAACAGCCAATGCGTCCACACCTGTTTTATTTACAAAATCCAGCGCCTGATCGGGATTGGTATAGAGATCCAGATTGGTATCATCAGAATCCACTGCCATTCCAACATGGCCTAATTCTCCTTCAACGGAACAGCCTACTGCATGTGCCATGGCTACTACCACTGCGGTTCTCTCCACATTTTCCTCATAAGTCAGTGAAGAGCCGTCAAACATGATATTCGTAAATCCATGGTTAATACAGTCTGCAATAATTTGATAATCCGTGGCATGATCGAGATTCAATGCGATTGGCACGGATACCCTCTCCGCAAGTTCCTTAATCATCGGAAGCATTTCCTCTGCATGAGCATGATTCTTCATCTGCCCGCATCCGAACTGGATGATCATGGGGGAATATGCCTCCTGAGCTGCCATAATAGCACCTCTTACCATTTCCATATTGATACTGTTCATGGCCATTACCGCATAGTTATGCTTATGGGCATGATCCAGAATTGTTTTCATTGAAGTTAACATTATGCTTATTCCTCCATTTTGCCTTTTATTTACTGAATTTCAATATTAAAATCAAAATCCTCGTCTTCTTTTATGTTGGTATCCTCTTCATCGAGAGGCTTTTTAATGAATGCATATACAACGCCTGTGATAACGGAACCTATGATTAAAGCTATAATAAATACTAGGGGATTCTTCATCATTGGAACAACAAAGATTCCTCCTGCTGCTGCGGGGCTTTCACAGCCAAATCCTACAGCAATTGCACCAGCTACCGTTGAACCGAGTACAGATGCCGGAATAAAACGCAGAGGATCTGATGCTGCAAAAGGCAATACTCCTTCTGTAATGAAACATAATCCCATAGGAAATGCTGCTTTTCCAGCCTCCCGCTGGGTTGCGCCAAACTTATTCTTTGCAATCAGGGTAGAAATAAATGCCCCGATCGGAGGTGTCATACCGCCAATAATTTTTGCTGCTGCCGGTCCCATGATCTGGTCTGCCAACAAAGCATTTGCTGCCATAGAGGCTGTTTTGTTCACAGGGCCACCAAGGTCAAATCCCATACAAAATCCGATTACACCACCAATGATTCCCTTTGCACCGCCATTTAATGTAATGATCCAGGCCTGGAATTTTGTCATAAGGAATGACATCGGAATTGAAAATACACAAAGGAATATCATTCCGCATACCAGAGTGGATATAAGAGGAATCAACATTACCGGCATAAGACCCTGACTCCATTTCGGAATTTTCCACTTTTTCATCCAGTTAATAAAGTAACCGATGATAAAGGACATCAGCAATCCGCCGAGAAAGCCTGCCTTTGACTGTGACGAACAGTATCCGATTACCAGACCAGGCATAATACCTGGACGTCCGGAGATGGAATAGGCAACACCTGCCGTCATAACCGCAACAGCAAAATCCATGGCAAAGGTACCGATTTTATTGACTCCCCACCAGAACCCCAGCCAGGTAAAGGGATTCATATTACTGAAAGGAGTTGCTCCTGCCTCTACTGCATTACCAATGTCGTATCCTCCCAAAGCCTTTGCAAGTGCGCACAGCAAACCTCCGGCAACTACAAATGGTATCATATAAGCTATACCGGTCATTACATGACGCTGAATATCATTCTTTTTACTTTTCATGATCCACCCTCTCCTTCAATTCTTTATTTTCCTAATTTCTCATGTGTTTTCTTTATGACACCTTTTGCGGACTTCATTACAAGACTGATGGGAATCTCAATAATCGGTTTCCCCTTGAAGCGGTCTTTTGTAATTCCGATATCAGCAGCTATGATAACCACATCCGCTTCCTCTATATCCTGAGGTGTTAGTGCATTTTCAATACCTATGGATCCTTGTGTCTCTATCTTTATTTCATCACCCAGTTCTTTAGCTGCTCCTTCCAACTTTTCTTTTGCAATGTAAGTATGGGCAATTCCCGCAATACAAGCGGTAATACCAACTATTTTCATGCTTTTACCTCCTGATTTTTAGTATGTTATGATAATATCATCTTTCATTTAACCGGTGCAAAAAAACATATGCCCTTGGTTGTGGTAATTTTTTAGTAATTGAATTTGAGGAATTCTATTATTAGAGAATAATATTGAATTTTAGATTGATTCATACAACGATAACATGAAAAGTGCCAGAACTTAAAAGAAAGTTCTGGCACAATAGACGCAAACTGTCTATGATTTTTTTACCTTTAAAACTATTTATCTGTTTAAACAAATCTCATAACATCTTCTACGATCTGTTCCTTGGTCAACCGATTTTTGCGAAGTACTTCATTAACATCATATCTATCAAGAAACTCTTTTTTCAGTCCGTAATTTAAGACCTTCACATCAGAATCTCCATAGAATCTTGCAATTTTTTCACCAAAACCGCCATCTAATATTCCATCCTCAATGGTAATTACCACATCATGATTTTCTTTCAGCTCTTCCAGTAACTGCTCATCGATACCGGTAATATACATAGGATTAATTAATGTTGGTTGTACCCCTGTCTTTTCGGCAATTTCATTAGCAACATTTTTTCCAAGTCCATAGAATGTACCCAGTGCGACGATGGCTGCTTTGCTTCCTTTTTGAGTGACCTGGTACTTATTTAAGATGCTAAAATCCTTTGTTACAGGCTCTCCGCTGGAACTTATACTTCCGCCTGGTACACGAATGGCAACCGGCTGTTCTTTCTGAGAAATACTCCAGTCCAGCATGGCAAAATACTCCTCTTTTGTAGCAGGTGCAAGATAAACCATGTTTGGAATATTAGAAATCAATGGAATATCAAAAATACCAAGATGAGTGACATCGTTCATTCCAAATACGGAGGCTGCATATACAAGGATTGTTGCCGGATTATTGTTGATACACAGATCCTGTGACAACTGGTCGTAGGTTCTCTGCACAAATGTACTATACACCCCATATACAGGTTTCCCACCATTGGCAGCTATGCCTGATGCAAGAGCAACTGCGTGCTCTTCCGCGATTCCCACATCAACGAACTGATCACCAGCTTCTTTTCTTCTGTCAGCGGTAAATCCAAGAACGGTAGGGGTTGCAGAGCTGATGGCAACTACAGTGTTATCTTCTTTCATCTTCTTCAGCAGAAAATCAGCTGTCAAATCAGAATAATTTTCACTATGGAAGGAATAATTAGGTTTTCCTGTTTCCACATCAAATGGCATACAATAGTGCCAATTCTCTTTGTTCACTTCAGCCAGAGAATACCCTTTTCCTTTTTGAGTGCAGATATGCACCACAACTGGCTGATCAGAGTCCTTTACTTTTTCAAATGCATCAATTAACTGAAGGGTATCATTTCCATCCTTCACAAACACATAATCAAGTCCCATAGCTTTAAATAAATTGCATTCTGCTTGTCCATCGGTATCACGAAGAAGTTTTAAATTTTTATAAAGCCCGCCATGATTTTCTGCAATGGACATATCATTGTCATTGACAACGATAATCAGATTACTATTTAATTCAGGTGCAAAGTCCAATCCTTCCAACGCTTCTCCGCCGCTTAAAGAACCGTCACCAATAATTGCAATGATATTCTCTTTGTCCCCTTTTAAGTCTCTTGCTTTTGCAAGACCGCATGCAAGACTGATAGAAGTTGATGTATGGCCAAGAGTAAAGAAATCATGTTTACTTTCCTGAGGATCGCTGTATCCGGACACATCATCGTAATGTTCTTCATACAGGAACGCATCTTTTCTGCCTGTCAGCATTTTGTGGCAATAGCTCTGGTGAGATACGTCATATACCATCTTATCCGTTGGTGAATCAAACACATAGTGTAAGGCAATCGTAGCCTCTACCATTCCAAAATTAGGTCCAAAATGTCCCCCATGTCTGCTTAATTTTTCAAGCAATGCCTGACGCATTTCTACTGCTAATTCTCCAAGCTGCTCTTTATTTAACTTCCGTACATCGGACGGCTGATTGATTTGATCTAAATACATTCTGTTTCCTCCTCGTTGTCTTAAATTAATATCATCTATCCCAAGTTAATTTACCTGTATCTACCGCAACTTCATACCTTGCAATCTTATAATTTAGGCGATCCAGGGTCGCATCAAGCTGTTTTCTTTGCTCTAACAGGGTCACTCTCTGTTCCTGCAACAGCTGAAGCCTTGCAGGGATTGTGGTTTCTCCCTCCTGGCAAAGTTTCACATATTCAATCATGACTTCAACAGGAAGCCCTGCACTTCTCATACAAATAGCAAGTTCCACCCAATCCAAATCTACTTGCTGATAATTTCTGGCTCCGCCAGAAGTTCGCGTTACTGGCGGAATCATACCGATCCGCTCATAATAACGAAGTGTATCCTGAGTTATATTGAATTTTTCACTTACTTCTTTTACTGTCATAATGCGTACCTCTTACAAAGCCCCCACAATTTTATGAGGTGCATATAATTCTTCCAGGTAATGAATGTCTGATTCACTTAGCTCAATATCAAAACTACCTGCCGCATCATCAAAATATTTGGCCTTTGTCGCTCCAATTAAAGGTGATGTCACACCTTTTGCAAACTGCCAGGCAAGTACAATCTGGGTCATGGTGCAATTATGTTTTTCCGCAAGTTCAGACACTCTGTTTACTATTTCCATATCAGAATCTTTGGTGCTGTCATACTTTCCGGCTGCCGTAACATCGGTTTGGCTGCGCAGGGTGTCCGCTGACCATGGCCGGGATAATCGTCCTGCTGCAAGCGGGCTGTATGGAGTTAAAACTACCCCTTGATCCTTGCAGATTGGAATCATTTCTCTTTCATCTTCCCGATACAGGAGATTATAATGATTCTGCATGGACACAAATTTTGTCCAGCCATTCTTCTCAGCTATATTTTGTAGTTTGGCAAACTGATAGCCATACATTGCAGATGCACCGATAGCACGGACTTTTCCAGACTGTACCACCTTATGGAGCACTTCCATGGTTTCTTCCACTGGTGTATGATAATCAAAGCGGTGGATAATTAATAAATCTACATAATCCATTCCCAATCGTTTTAGAGAACCGTCAATTTCTCTTGGTATCGCTTCTTTTGAAAGATTGCCTTCATTGAAATAGACCTTTGTAGCAATTACAGCTTTCTCACGGGAAATATTATTTTTAATTGCTTTCCCAAGATATTCTTCGCTGGTTCCTGCGGAATAACAGTTGGCGGTATCAAAAAAGTTGATTCCCAGTCCCAGAGCATGTTTTATGATTGCTTCACTTTCTGATGGATCTAATGTCCATGCATGCATTTTGCTTGCCGGGTCTCCAAAGCTCATGCAGCCTACACATAAGCGGGAAACCTCAATTCCTGAAGTGCCTAATTTTGCATATTCCATATTTATCATCCTTTTATAATCCAGTCTTTTATAATAGTTTCTGCTTTATTTACGGAAGAGCCATGAATTGCCAGCCCTTTTTTGACTTCTGCTCCTGCGGCCAGCTCACTCAAATCAGTTTCACTCTTCCCTAAACCGCTTCCTTCATGAGTACAAAAAGGGAAAATTCTTTTCCCGGAAAAATCATGTCCCGTCAAAAATGTCCATACTGGCATAGGCATGGTTCCCCACCAATTTGGATATCCAAGAAAGATTACATCATAAGTTGATAGATCAATATCTTTCACAAGCTCGGGACGTAAGTTGGCTTTAAGTTCAGCGAGTGCTTCCTCTGTACAGGCTTTATACTCAGAAGGGTATTCTTTTGTTGAGCGGATTTCAAACTGATCCGCTTTTGTAAATCCTGCAATCATATCCGCCACAACCGCAGTATTACCCTGTTTAAGCTCTACAATTCTGCCATTTGAGTAATTCTGTCCTTTGTGTGAAAAATATGCTACAAGAATTTTCTTATTTAAATCCACGCTAAGACCTCCTTTTTTCCTTGCTGAACTGATTGTAATACTTGGAGTCAACTCTAAGTCAAGAACTTTTTTTTATAATTTCTGTAAAATGAAAAGATACCTTGAATGTAAATCGAAATTCCTCTAGACTACAGCGAAGTTTTTTGTAATCACA
>CAUQMY010000024.1:0-48926 GCA_963519465.1 uncultured bacterium | reverse complement strand
CATGTGCATGGGCTTTGGATGCAATGCAGCAGGGATTGTTGGCTGCCGAATCATAGATTCCCCCAGAGAACGCTTAATTGCTATGATAACCAACAACTTTGTCCCTTGTAATGGCCGTTTTCCAACCATGATCGCTATCATTACCATGTTTTTTGTGGGCGGAGCCACTGGTTTATTTTCTTCCGTTCTGTCCGCCGCCATACTTTCCGGCGTGATCGTTCTCGGAATTTTGATGACTTTGGTGATCTCTAAGATATTATCAGTAACCATTTTAAAGGGGATCCCTTCTTCCTTTACCTTGGAGCTGCCGCCATACCGGAGGCCCCAGATTGGTAAAGTTATTGTGCGTTCCATTTTTGACCGCACCTTATTTGTGTTAGGGCGTGCTGTAGCAGTTGCAGCACCTGCTGGTATGATCATCTGGCTGATGGCCAATTTAACGGTGGGAGATGCCACCCTGCTTTCCCTTTGCTCCGGGTTTTTAGATCCATTTGCCAAAATGATCGGACTTGATGGCGTTATTTTACTGGCGTTTATTCTTGGTTTTCCAGCCAATGAAATCGTGGTTCCAATTATTATCATGGCCTATATGGCAGAAGGAAAACTTCTGCGAATCGATGATTTATCTGTTTTAAGAGATCTTTTGGTGGCCAATGGCTGGACCTGGATCACGGCGGTCAGCACCCTGCTTTTCTCCCTGATGCACTGGCCCTGTTCGACCACCTGCCTGACCATTAGAAAGGAAACTCAGAGCATAAAATGGACTGTAGTTTCCTGGCTCGTGCCTACGGTAACCGGAGTTATTGTATGCTTTCTTTTTACCTCCATTGCCAGGACCTTCCTGTGATGTTTAAATTTGCCCCTATCTGTCTACAATAGGAGTAGAATATTAAGTGAAAGGAGGGGGGAAGCGTGAACCGGAGTTACCACGTTTACGCACTGTCAGACTGGAAGAAAGCCAGGAGTATTGAAAAGGAGATTGCCAAGGTCGAAGGAGTGCAGGGTATAAGAATCTCAGAAGATCTAAAAGAAATGAGCATTAAAATGGAAACCGGAAAAACGACCGCTGTCATGGAGCGGGTGGTAAACATCTGCAACCGCATCTCTTACGGCTGTGAAGTAAAATACAAGTTTACTTGAATACGGCAACCCCTAGAGAAAAAGAAAGGAACCCTACGAAGCAATTGGCGGGGAGCCTTTCTTTTTTGTTCCAGTTTCGGGATTTGTAAACTTTAAATATAGTTTGTAAAGCTTTGGAAAAGTCACTTGAATATTGAATCTGGTAGATTTATTCTTGGTAGGAGAGAAGTACTTCCATCATTGAATAAAAAAGCAATCACGCCTTAAAGAGCGTGGCAACTAGGAGGAATGATGTATGAACGGCAGAAAGAAGTATGGGGCTGCGGTTATTTCGGCTGCCCTGACATTGGTACTGGCTGGAGGATATGCGTATGCGGCAACCCAGCACTTTGCAGATTCCACGAAAGATGAAGCCTGGGACAGTTGGGTACAGAAATGGGAATGCCAGGTGAGCACAGATTATGAAAAGGTTGCTCTGACACCGGGAGCAGATGAGACTCAGATGAATTTTGCCTGGTACACAAAGGCAGATGGAACAGCAACACCGAAGATTGAACTTTCCACCAGCAGCAATATGAGCAGGGCGGCGGTTTTTGAAGGTGGTGCCAGTCAGGCAATTGACGGATATATGAGCAATAAGGCAACAGCAACCGCTCTCAAAGAGAACACGACTTACTATTACCGTTATTATAAAAATGGAGTACCAAGCCAGACAGCTTCCTTTAAGACCCATGGCTTCAACAGCTACACCATGCTTTATGTAGGGGATCCTCAGATCGGCGCATCTAAGGGACAGACCACTTCCAGAGGGGACAAACTGGAAAATGCCTCCGCACTTAATACGGCAGCCAGAAATGATTCCTTTAGCTGGAATAAGACCTTAAATACTGCGATGGCCGCTAACCCGGATATCAGTTTTGTACTTTCCGCAGGCGATCAGATCAATAAGAATGTAGAAGGCAGAGATCCTGGCAATGAAGTGGAATACGCCGGTTTTCTGAGCGCAGACTGGATGCAGTCACTGCCAGTAGCAACTACCATCGGCAATCATGATTCCACCAATGAAAGTTACAGCTACCATTTCAATAATCCCCATGACACTCAGCTTGGAAAGACAACTGCTGGTGGTGATTATTTTTATAAATATGGTCCGGCCCTATATGTGGTCTTAAATACCAACAACTATAACTGCGCAGAGCATGAACTGGCAATGAAACAGGCAGTTGCAGCCTACCCGAATACTTCCTGGAGAATCGTAATGATCCATCAGGATATCTATGGAAGCGGACTGGATCATTCTGATTCTGACGGCATTGTGCTGAGAAGCCAGCTGACACCTCTGATGGACAAATATGATGTGGATGTGGTGCTGCAGGGACATGACCATACTTATTCCAGAAGTTATCTTTTAAAATCCGATTCCAAGACCCATGCCAAATATGATTTCTATGACTGGGATAATGTAAAGGATGAAGCAGGAAATGTATTTCCTTATAACAATGGTACCTATCAGGATGAAAATAACTGCTATACCATTGCAAATACCATGTCCGGCAGTGTGACCAATGCAGATGGTACTCTTTATATGGAAGCCAATTCATCAACAGGCAGCAAGTATTACGAATTAATTCCAACTCAGCAGGATTATATCGCAGCAAGAAACCAGAACTGGAATCCTACATATTCGGTGATCCGTGTAAATCAAAATACCTTTTCCATCGATACCTATGAGATTGCAGGCGGACAGCTGCAAAATATTGATCAAACCTTTACCTTAAAAAAGACCAGCACTTCAAGAAGATAGAAAATCTTTATTCTGGATTTCAAGGGGCGTCTGATTCCGTCGGGCGCCTCTTTGCTTCTCATGGGAAGCAGGAGGCATCTGTAACAGTCCGCTATAATGGAGAGTAGAGAAAAGAGAGGAAGTATAAGCATGGAGCAGATTCGTAAATTAGTAATGTTTTTGGAGAGCCATGGAGGAAAGCGGATCCAGTGGGCGTTGTTTGCCGCTTTTATGGCAGCCTTTGCCCTTTTTTTGATTCAGTTTAATAAAGTAGATATTGCCAGTCTGGTATCTACAGAGGGAAGGACTTTTGAGCGGGCAACGGTGATAAAAGTCCTTAGAGACAATGTACAGGAAGATGGAAGCCGGGTCGGACAGCAGAACGTTTTAATAGAAGTAAAGACAGGGCCTAAGAAAGGTGAGACCGTGGAAGCGACCAGTAATAACGGTTATCTGTTTGGGGCCGCCTGCCGTCCGGGAATGGGGGTAATTGCCATACAGAGCCTGGCCGGGGATATTTCTCTCCATACGGTGTACAGCTTTGACCGGGAATGGGCGGTTCTGGGATTTATTGTCATATTTCTGGCTGTGGTATGTCTCATCGGCGGAAAAAAGGGAGTGCTGACCTGCATTGGACTGATCTTTACGTTCATCTGCATTATCTGGCTATACATCCCAATGATCTATAAGGGGTATTCTCCTTTTCTGGCAGCAATACTGGTAGCCGCCGTTACAACGTTTGTAATCATGTATCTTCTTGGCGGCTTGTCCGGAAAGACAGCCTGTGCTGTAGTGGGTACTGTGGGAGGCGTGGTGATTGCTGGAATATCAGCGTTCCTGTTTGGAAAGGCAGCTCATTTGACCGGATACAATGCACCGGAAATCGAATCCCTGCTGGTACTGGAAAACATCCGCGGAATCCGTGTAGGAGAGCTATTGTTCTCCGGTCTTTTGATCTCTGCTCTGGGAGCGGTGATGGATGTGGCAATGGCCATTTCTTCCACTGTATTTGAAATCCATGATCAGATGCCGGAGCTGGACAGAAAAGGACTGTTCCGCTCCGGAATGAATGTAGGCCGGGATGCCATGGGAACCATGGTGAATACCCTGATTCTGGCTTTTGTGGGAAGCGGGGTCAGCACATTGCTGCTTACTTATGCGTATGAATTGCCTTATCTTCAGATTATCAATTCCAATAATATCGTAATCGAAGTCATGCAGGGGATTTCCGGAAGCATGGGAGTAATCCTGACGGTTCCCATTGTTTCTCTGATTGCTTCCTTTGTGGCAGTGGGAAGAAATTCAGAGGTTCCAGTTGCTTCTGTCAGTGCAACGATTGATGAAAAGGGAGTCGAAAATTACCTGGATTCTATTACCGTGAAATAAAGGATTCCAAAGCATGCTGAAGTTCTTCCAGTTTTTTCGGTAATAGCTCTGTTGACCAGTCATAAAAATGTCTTGTTTCATACATTCTGTAATCACACTCCTGGGCCACCACGATCAGGGCATAGATGTCGTACCAGAGCGCCCGGATATATTCATCATCTGATAAACGATCTATGCCGTATCCCGTCAGGAAATCCTCGTGATTTCCGTATGTACGGAATCCAACCTCCATCAAAGGATCGCCCCATAAGCATCGTTCCCAGTCGATCAATCCTGAAATCCGGTTATCTTTTACAAAAATATTCCCATTCCAGAGATCCCAGTGAACCATGCGTGGCACTATGACGGCCTCAAAGACTGGCTTACTTAAGTTTAAAAGTGTCTCCAGCTTTGCCGGAGATATTTTTAAATCTATGGACATATATTCGGCATCTTTGATGGTAAACTGAATTATTTGAGTGAATACATAAAACCAGTTTTCCCCCTGTAAATCCGGATTTCCCATATATCCAAAGGTATCGTTGGTGATCTGGCTGATCTCTCTGTTTATTTTCCCTGTCTCAATTCTGATCTGTTTTTTCACTTCTTCTGAAAGGTCCTCCTGTAGAGAAGAAAAGCTGCGGCCTTCCAGTTCTTCCATAAAAAAATAAGGGGAAGTGCATAATGTGCAGCTGCCGCCATAAAAAAGTACCTTCGCAACCGGTATATTTGTTTTGGCGGCAACTATGCCCATTGCTTCAACTTCGCTTTCTATGATGTTTTTTTCATAGTACAAAGTACGAATCTCTTTGGGAGGTGCAATCTTCAAAATGCAAGAGGGCCCGTCAGCAAAAGAAATTCTGTAAGCAACATTAAAATAGCCCTCCGACAGTTCTGTAATCTCCGTACATGCCAGAAGGGGAAATGCGTTGGCTGTCATGTGAAATAAGGTGTCTTTGGTTTGAGTATTTTTTGTCATACTTTGCATAAGAAAGAACCTCCCATTTTTTCCATAAAATATTTGAGGTTATTATATCATTGATCAAGCCTGTAAAACAATATATTCCTGAAATGATTCTGTGGATGTATGCAGAAAAATGGAAGATGAATGAAGAAGTTCACGAAACTTAAAAACACACAAAAAAAGAACTGCTGATCTATGAAATTATCATTGATGAGACAGTTCTTTATTATAACGAATTAATGAGCCTTTTTGGAGTATTCACCAATCTGCTTGTCCATATTGGAAATGTGCTTGGTGAGCCACTCCAGAATCATCTGGTTGGCATTTAAGATCACCAGTAAATTTCCACCGGACGCATTATAATCACTTTTTAACTTGGTGAGCTGTGAAATAAAGGCGGTATGTGCTTTTTTCTGTTCTTCGTATCCCGGATAGTGGATGCTGAGCATGTATTTTTCTTCATCTGCAAAGTGCTTTTTTGTATAATCATCCAAAAAGGCAAGAAGCTCACCTACATATTCTTTGGCCCGGTTGTTTTTTCCTGCTTCGAAAAGGGCTTCTGCTTTTTCAAACCACATCTTATGCTGATCGTCGATCATTGAGATTCCAACGGATAAATTTGATGTCCATGGCATAACTATTTCCTCCTGATTGGTATTTAATAAAAACTTCTTTCATTATATACCCATAATATGGAAAAATCAAATCAATTTGCCAATATAAAAAATAAAAACTATTATCGATATTTTGCTTGATATAGGTAAAACCTAAGCCTAAAAGGTACGGATAAAATTGACGTACCCTTTCTACAATGCTATAATTTTTATTTAGAAAACAGTAAGGGAGAAAGAACATGGAGGCAGAGGGAATCCGTCTGAATAAATTTTTAAGTGAAGCAGGAATCTGTTCCCGCAGGGAGGCGGACCGTCTCATAGAGAATGGAAAGGTCCGGATCAATGGACAGGCTGCATCAACCGGTCAGAAGGTTCTGCCGGGCCAGTCAGTTGCCGTAAAAGGGCGCACCATAACGGCAGCAGGAGGGGATAAAAGCCATAAGGAAAAATCAGTTCTTCTGGCAGTCCATAAACCCAAAGGCATTGTATGCACCACATCCGACAAGGACCGTGCCCCAAATATTGTAGACATGGTAGATTATCCTGTCCGCATCTATCCCATCGGCCGCCTGGATAAGGATTCCGAAGGTCTGATCCTTATGACCAACCAGGGGGAACTGGTGAATAAAATGATGCGCAGCGGAAATGCTCATGAAAAAGAATATCTTGTGAAAGTTAACCGTCCCGTCACCGATGACTTTATCCGGAAGATGAAAAAGGGTGTGTTCCTGTCCGAATTGGACGTGACCACAAAACCCTGTTTTGTGGCAAAAACCGGAGAAAAGGCATTTAAAATCGTATTGACCCAGGGATTGAACCGCCAGATCCGCCGAATGTGCAGCGAGTTAGGTTTTGAAGTGCGATTGTTAAAGCGAATGCGGGTCATGAATGTGGAATTGGGAGATTTAAAACCCGGCGCTTACCGGGAACTTTCAAAGAAGGAATACCACCAGATGAAAGAAGCCTTAAAAGGCTCAAGCAATCTTTCCTATAAAGAACACAAAAAGGAGTTATCTGATGGACGTAAAACTAAATAGAATGAAAGAACTGATCCAGGTGCTGAATGAGGCAGGGAAAGCCTACTATCAGGAAAGCCGTGAGATCATGAGCAATTTCGAATACGACAGACTTTACGATGAACTACAGGAGCTTGAAAAAGAAACGGGAGTTATCTTATCCAAAAGCCCTACTCAAAATGTAGGGTTCAAAGTGCTGAGCGAGCTGCCAAAAGAAGCTCACGAAAGCCCCATGTTATCCCTTGATAAGACAAAAAGTGTTGAGGATTTAGCGGAGTGGTTAGGCAGCCAGAAGGGAATTTTATCCTGGAAGCTTGACGGATTGACCGTAGTACTTAACTACAACCACGGAACCCTTCAAAAAGCCGTAACCCGGGGAAATGGGGAGATCGGTGAGGTCATAACAAATAATGCAAAGGTATTTTCCAATATACCTCTTAACATATCCCATCAGGGAGAGCTTGTACTCCGGGGAGAGGCGATCATCAAATATTCTGATTTTAACCGGATCAATGAAGAGATCGAGGACGTAGCCGCCAAATACAAAAATCCCCGTAATTTATGCAGCGGCTCTGTCCGGCAGTTAAACAACCAGATCACCGCCCAGAGAAACGTTAATTTCAAAGCATTTACACTGGTGTCCGCAGAAGGTGTTGATTTCCAGAACTCCAGAAGTGCCCAGTTTGAATGGTTAAAAGAGCAGGGCTTTGATGTAGTGGATTATAAAATGGTAACAAAGGATACTCTGGCGGAAGAGGTGGAAGAGTTTGCAAAGGAAGTAGGGGAGTATGATATTCCTTCCGACGGCCTGGTACTTTTATTCGATGATATCGCTTATGGGGAGTCCCTGGGCCGTACCGCCAAATTCCCTCGCAATTCCATCGCATTTAAATGGGCTGACGAGATCCGTGAAACAAAGCTTATGAAGATCCTGTGGAGTCCTTCCAGAACGGGTCTGATTAATCCGGTTGCCATCTTTGAACCGGTGGAGCTGGAAGGAACCACCGTGAGCCGTGCCAGTGTTCACAATTTAAGTATTATGGAGGCGTTACAACTCGGAGAAGGAGATCAGATCACTGTATATAAGGCAAATATGATCATTCCTCAGATCGCTGACAACTTAACGAGAAGCGGAACCGTAGAGATTCCTGAGGACTGCCCGGTCTGCGCCGGGAAAACGGAGATCCGTAAGATCAACGACGTAAAGAGTTTATACTGCACCAATCCGGATTGTCAGGCGAAAAAGATCAAAAGCTTTTCTCTGTTTGTCAGCCGTGACGCATTAAATATTGACGGATTATCCGAAGCGACCTTAGAAAAATTCATCGGCGCCGGTTTTATCCGGGAATTTGCAGACATGTTCCATTTAGAGCAGTATGAGGAAACAATTACCCAGATGGAAGGGTTCGGCAGAAAGTCCTATGATAATCTGATACAGGCAGTGAAAAATGCATCCCATACCACTCTTCCAAGATTGATCTATGGACTTGGAATTGCGGGAATCGGTTTATCAAATGCCAAGATGCTCTGCAGAGAGTTTCAGTTTAATTTTGAGAAGATGCGCCATGCCGAAGAAGAGGAACTGATTTCCGTCTCCGGAATCGGAAAAGTTCTTGCAGATGCCTGGATTAATTACTTCAAACAGGACAAGAACAATGAGATGGTGGACCGGTTGCTTGGTGAAGTTACCTTTCCGAAGGAGGCAGAGACAGAAGGAAGTAAGAAGCTGGAGAGAATGGTATTTGTCATCACCGGTTCCGTGGAGCATTTTGAAAACCGGAAAGCCCTTCAGGAAGCCATCGAGGCTCAGGGCGGCAAAGCTACCGGATCTGTTACTTCAAAGACCACATATTTAATCAACAATGATACCACGTCCAATTCTTCCAAGAATAAAAAGGCGAAGGAACTGGGAGTGCCCATTATTTCGGAAGAAGATTTCATAAAAATACTGGAGGAATAAAATATGCCCATTAAAGTACAAAGGGATTTGCCTGCAAAAGCCATATTGGAAAAAGAGAACATATTTACAATGGATGAGGACCGCGCCTTAAGCCAGGACATCCGTCCTCTTGAAATTTTGATCGTAAATTTAATGCCTATAAAAGAAGAAACAGAGACTCAGCTTTTACGGGCCCTTTCCAACACACCGCTGCAGGTAGACTGTACCTTTTTGATGTTAGAAAGCCATACTTCCAAGAACACA
The DNA here is from genome assembly GCA_963519465.1 of uncultured bacterium. Lineage (GTDB taxonomy): Bacteria > Bacillota > Clostridia > Lachnospirales > Lachnospiraceae > Lacrimispora. The sequence goes on along the minus strand of CAUQMY010000024.1, from coordinate 39,901 downwards.
TCTGCCAGCCATTTAAATAAGTTTTATGTTTATCTCGATGAAGTGGAGAATAAAAAGTTCGACGGCATGATCATTACCGGGGCACCTGTGGAGAACATGGAATTTGAAGAGGTAAATTATTGGAAGGAGCTGGCAACAATCATGGAATGGAGCAAGACCCATGTGACCAGCACCCTTCATATCTGCTGGGGTTGTCAAGCCGGCCTTTATTATCATTATGGCATCAACAAATATAAAAGAGACAGCAAGCTGTCCGGCATCTACAGCCATAAGGTGCTGGACCGTAAAGTTCCTCTTGTAAGAAGTATGGATGATTATGTGATGGCACCCCATTCCCGCTATACGGAAGTGCGCAGAGAAGATATTGAAAAGCATCCGGAGCTTAAGATACTGGCCGAATCAAAGGAAGCTGGAATTCTTATTGTGATGAGTGAGGATGGAAAGCAGGTATTTGTTCAGGGACATCCGGAGTATGACCGTATGACGCTTGATGGAGAGTATCACAGGGATTTGGAAAAAGGTCTGAATCCAGAAATCCCCTGCAATTATTATGAGAATGACGACCCAGATACGGTTCCAATGCTGAACTGGAGAAATGCAGCGAATACGCTGTATGCGAACTGGTTGAATTATTATGTATATCAGGTGACTCCGTATGAGTTGGATATGGAAGAGCCGGAATATGTGATTTAGCGAAGTTTCCATTAAAAGTAAGTAAACGAAGAAGTATCGTAAACAATCATAATATAGTATAATTTATTGTAGAAATGGGAGTAGAAATAGGGGTAAATTCCATTTAAAATAGGGGTAGATTTTAAGACCAATTCAGTAATGATTTATCACCAAAGGGATTTACCGTGAAAATATTAAAATGACCTATGTTATAAAATTATAAAATCAATATGGATTCAAAAGCTTGAAATTGCATTGGTTATATTCAAGTAGTATAATTAAATTTCCCAAATAGACCAGAGCCTCGTTTGAGATTACTGGTCTTTTTTTGTATTTAGAAGAACATATGTTTGCGTATTTGCGCTATGTATGATATAAGAGACATAAACATTATAGAAAGGGTGTGATACCAAATGACAGAGAAACAACTATTGGTCTATGACTGCATCAAGGAGTCAATCAATAAAAATGGGTATCCGCCTACAGTTCGAGAAATTTCTGATATGACAGAACTGTCTAGTTCGACCGTTCAATTTCACATTAAAAATCTAGAAAAGAATGGATATATCTTACGAGGTAAGACAAAACAGAGAGTATTAGGATTAGTAAGTAAAGATGTTTGGAATTTAAGGACTACAGAAGTAGAAAATGTACCTCTATTAGGCGCAGTAACTACTAGTCAATCACTCCACTCAGAACAAAAAATTAAAGACTATTTTCCTGTACCTACTAATTTGCTTAACAGTATCGATGATCGATTTATATTAACCGTTGAAGATGTTAGCATGTTAAATGCCGCGATAATTGATAAAGATAACATCTTAGTGAATAGTCAAACAACAGCAGAAGATGGAGATATAGTTGTAGCGTTGATAAATGATACAGTTATAGTAAGATGCTATTTTAAAGAAGACGATCATTACCGTCAACAGCCTGAAAATGATTCTATGGAACCGATTATTGTTGACAATGTGGAAATTTTGAGTAAGGTAATTGAAGTTTTATTTGAGAACCAAGATGCAGAGAAGAGAACTGTAGATTATAGTAAGCAAATTGTATTGTAGTTTGAATGACAGGTATTTTAATCTATTTCTTTCTTTTCTTGACAGTTAAATTTATTCCTTATATAATATAACTAGTTAGTTAGAAATGAGGATACATATCGTGGCTGATAAAAAGAAAAAAATTTATGATTCAAATAAAAGTAAAGAAGCTATTCTTGATGCGGCAGAAGAATTATTTGCAGAGTACGGATATTCTGCTACTCGAGTTGATGCTATTGCGACGTACTCTGGTTATAATAAAAGCTTGATTTATCAGTATTTTAAAGATAAACTAGGGCTTTATACTAGTGTCATTCAAAGAGCGGATCAATGTGGAAATTTGGCTTTTAATACCTTAGCAAAAGATTTATTGACAGATGAAACCGTCGTCACAGATAAACTAAAGTTCGAACGCTTATTAGGAGAGTCCATACGTATATCATATAAATTTTTGTTGGAGCATCCCAGATATTTGAGGATTTTCTTATGGGAGTCAGCGGAAGAGTGGAAAGTACTTAAGAGCGTATCCTATTCACCGGAAGATATTTCTATGTATTATAATTTAGCAAAGGCCGCAAAAGAAAATGACCTTATTCGAGATGATCTGAATTTGATGATGTTTCCTATCTTAATGATGAATATGGTAATTCCTTTTGTTCAGTCCTACAGACGTATCAATGATATGATAAAGGACAATTTAGTATGGGATATGTCCGAAGAGGATTATATAAATCAAATTGTTAAATTTGTAATTTGTGGACTAATGAAGTCCCCTATGGAATAGATGGCTTCTTTCATTGATAAAAATAGCTAGTCAGTTAGATTATATCGAAGTGGAGTATATAACATGAAGCATTATATATATTATTTTTCTGGAACCGGCAACTCACTTTATATTGCTAAAGAATTACAAAAATTATTACCTGACACGAAATTAATACCAGTAATGAATGAAATAAATTTAAATAAGATTGAAATAGACGTGGACTCAATCGGGTTCGTATTCCCTGTACATGCATTTTCACTACCAATACCGGTAAAGGATTTTCTAAAAAAAGCAGTGTTCCCGTCGAGTTGCTATACATATGCAATAGCTACCCGAGGAGGGTCTCCATGCAATGTTTTTAGAGATATGGAATTATTACTAAAGAAACAGGCGGTTGAGCTTGATGCCTATTACTTTATTGATATGCCTAACAACTTTACCCACATGGTAGAAACGCCCAGAGAAGATGAGGTAATGATGTTAAATACCTCCGTATCTGAAAAACTTTCAACAATATCTGATGTCATTTATAATAAAAGAAAATTTCATGACAAAAATCATAATAAATCTTTTTTTAGAAAACAGATTCTATTTCCTGTATTATCGGTTATATTTCACAAGACAGGATACCTGCATACAAACAAAAAATTTTATGCAGACTCTAAATGTACAGGCTGTGGGCTATGCGCCAGACTATGTCTAATAAACAGAATAGATTTAGATGGTGGGAAACCACGTTGGAATAATGATTCTTCCTGTATATTTTGTTTCGCATGTATTAATTACTGTCCTGCAAAAGCGATTCAAATTAGAGGATCAAAGTCAGACACAAAAGGACGTTATTGTAATCCTCTAATAACTGCAAGTGAGATTTCATTACAAAAAGGTGAAATTTCGTTAACCAATGATTTTCAACGGTATTAATATGGTTCTAAAACAAGACTGGACTAAAGAGGTCATGCCACTTTTGGGGCAAGTCTCAGAGTTTTGAATCAACATAAGTATAAAATAATAGATTATTCCCCTTTCGGCTATATCCCGGAAGGTAATAATGATGCTGTATGGCTCGCTCCTGAATTGGTTTGTATTGTAGAGTCAAGTCAATATGATATATATCAAAATATTTACTTCCAATAATTAAAATGATATTATGAAGTAAATGGAGGTGGCATATGAGTAAGGTTAAGTTGTGCAAATTTTGTAAGCAACATGGAACATATAGAGAGTCTAAATTTTATACAGATAGCAATCGAGCCACAGTTGTTCAAATCGTTACAACAACTTCTTATGCACAGGATTATAAAAATTAATGAAAACATTAGTAAATAAGATTATTTCAAACTTAGGCTATATTTTAATTATTTGCGGAATGTTAATAGCAGAAAAAGTTTCTACACATGCTACATGGGGAAATATTATTAAAGATAATTTTGGGAGAATTATATTTATATTAATTGTAATTGTAGTTTCAGAATTAATTATAAAGTATATTAAAGAAAATAAGTAAATCCATTTTTCTGTAATTATAGATTACACTGCGCTAATTTAATATAGCAGAATAATAAGAGCGTTGTCTTATAGATAATGCTTTTTATTATGCTATGAGAAGGATAAAAAGTACATCTTAAGAACAAAGAACAAATTGCAGAGGCACTTGAAGACATAAGAATGTCTATTAGAAGGCAGAGGTGAAACCATATTTATTAAGCGCATATATGCTTCTATGGTGAATTGCTATTGTAAAAGCTATATTTACCAAAAAATCATTAGCATTGTATTATGTTACTATATATTAAAAACTTGTCGAAAATTGTAGAAATAAGTAGAAATAGAGAATATTAAAATTGACAGAATAGAATGAATATAATATAATAATGTTAGGCAAAAACTAAAAAATATAATAATTGAGGTGTAATGAATGAAAAATTTATCTATTTCTAAAAAACTCACTTTTTCTTTTGCAACAATTTTAATTCTTTTTGTTGTTACAGTAGTAATATCGGTTTTTTTGGGGTTGAGTTCGATAACAGCCTCCTTTAATCATTTTGTTACAAGTCCATATACCGTCACTAATACTGTGAATAATATGAGAAGACAACTTCAGGGTATACAGAAGGATATGGCATACATCACAATTGATGGCGCAAATTACCAGACTTGGGTAGACGATATGGAAAGTAGAGTAGTGGATTTTGAAACTTCAATTACTAAGATTGAGCCGCTCTTAACGACTGATGATGGTGTAAAAAAGGTTCAAGAGATAAAGGCCGAATGGGATAAGCTGGAGCCTATCAGAGAGAAGTACGTTAACTCCTTGAAAGGTAATAATGTAGAGAATGCAAAAACAATATTATTAAATGAATATTATCCTGCTTCTCTAACAATTATAGATCTAACAAAGGAACTTATAGATATGGCTGATGGAGTAGCCACAAATTATTACAATGGAGCCCAAAAGATGGCTCAGACTGTACTTATCATCTCGATTACGCTTTTTGCAATCTCTTTAATTTTAGGAATCATTTTATGTCTTTATGTTATACGATCTATTACAAAACCATTAAAGGAAATTGAGGCTGCTTCCAGTATGCTGGCAGATGGTAATCTTAATGCTAATATTACATATGAATCAAAGGATGAGTTTGGAAATGTAGCCAATAGTTTTCGAACAGTAATAGAAATTTTGGGGATTTATATCTTCGACATCTCCGCGAAATTGGGTGAAATTTCAAAAGGGAACTTAGATTTATCTATTGAAACAAATTATAAAAATGACTTTTTACCTATAAAAAAATCTCTTGAGAATATTATTGTATCACAGAGTGCCGCGTTTTCACAAATTGCTACTTCTGCTGACCAGGTGAATTCGGGAGCGGAGCAGATGTCATCATCGGCTCAAATTCTTGCTTCAGGAGCCACAGAACAAGCCGCTACTGTAGAAGAACTAAATGCGTCCATAGCAAGTGTGACAGAACAGGCAGAGCAGAATGTTAAATTTGTTGAAGTGGCGAGTAATTACGTACTTGATGCAGAAAGTGGCATAAATAACAGCAATGAATATATGCAAAAGCTTAATTCTGCAATGAAGGAAATTGGTGATTCATCTGCTAAAATATCAAGCATTACAAAAGTCATAGAGGATATTGCATTTCAAACCAACATTCTTGCTCTAAATGCTGCAGTGGAATCTGCAAGAGCCGGAGAAGCAGGAAAAGGGTTTGCTGTTGTGGCTGACGAAGTTCGTAACCTGGCTGCAAAATCTGCTGAAGCTGCAAAACAAACCAATGATTTGATACAAAATTCAGTTTCAACCGTTTCAGAAGGAGAGAAACTTGCGAATGAAACAAGCAGAGTATTACAAGAGGTTGCAGATAAGGCACTACGGGCTGTAGACGCAATTAAAAAGATTGAGGAATCTTCTACCGCTCAGGCTATATCAATTGAAGAAATCAATCAAGGATTGTCACAAGTTTCGGCTGTAGTTCAATCAAATGCTGCAACAGCAGAAGAAAGTTCTGCTTCTAGTGAGGAACTTTCCGCACAGGCTCATACGCTTCGACAAGAAGTTAATAAATTTAAACTAAAAGAAATAAGTACTGGTGGAGTAGTTGGCTCAAAACTTGTATTAAGTAAAATTGAGGACAAAGACACATTTAATTCAGATACTATGAACCAATCTGGCAAGTATTGATGGCTATTATAGGGTGTATTGGATAGAGATATCTGATATGCCCTATTTTTTTTTATATTAAAAATGTGGTATGATTTATATATTGAAAAGAATTTTAAATATTCTATACTCGTACTTTTTACTATATACGCCATCAATATTTATTACTACATTAATTTATTTTGAAAAAATGATTAATGATAACATATCAATTTTTATTGTACTAATTTCTACAGTGGTTTTTGGCGTTTTAGGACTTTATAATTTCTCAGAAAGGTATGATATATATCCGTGTGAAGTGGTTAATATTACATTGAATGATGGAAGTAAAATTAGGGGAATTGAAAAAGCATTGGGTGCTGATGTGGATATTTTGGAATCTTTAACTGCCATCAAACGGAATTATGATAGTATAGAAGGTTGGTCGTTTCTTTCTGAATGGAATACAAAAGTATTTCTTCCTTATACAGAGTTCCTTTTCTTACTTGGAGAGAATGCTACTTTAGCAAATGAGACTACAATATGGTTTCTGAAAGAAGTAGACGAACCAATAGAAATGAGAATAATACTTGAGACAGACGAGTGCTTTGAGAATTTGAAAAAAAATTATTGATTACTAGGTGGAGGTTGCACTTAAATGGCGGAAGAGACGTACTTGGATCTGCTAAGAAAATGGGGTGAAGAAATAAACTTTATTGGGTATTTGTCGATAATATAGTTAAAGATAATAGGGGGTACATATGAGAAAAAAACTAAGTACTATTACTAAAGTTCTAATTACATCACTATTTGTAATTGGAGGCACCGTAACGACTAATGCTGGACAATGGAAGCAGAATAATACTGGTTGGTGGTATCAAAATACTGATGGTAGTTACCTTAAAAGTGGTTGGCAATGGATTGATGGAAAGTGTTATTATTTTACACCAGAAGGATACTGCCTAATAAGTACGACTACCCCAGATGGTTATCAGGTCGATCTAAATGGAGCATGGGTTTTAAATGGTGTGGTACAAAGTAAGCGTGATACTGATTCAAAGAATTATATACAATTAAGCCAGGAGAGTGTTGATAATCTTACCGCGTTAGCTAATATAGCCTATGATTCTAAAAATGATCCCTATCATTCCAATTCATTTGATGTAAATATCAAGGCCCAAAATTTAAGCCCTGAAGAAAAAGCCTTTATCTTATATTGGTATCAATATCATTACGAAAACGTTGATGGTAGAATATCAGTAGTAGAAAGTGGAAGTTCACTTAATTATGAAGCATTTCATACAATAAGTCCTGATGATTTAAGAGATATGATGAAAGAAATCTTAGGTGATTGCAGCGATAGTGATATGAACGCTTTTGAAAGAAACTATGTTGAAAAGAAAAGTAATGGTTTATATTATATGAATTGTACAGGGGATTTTGGAGATGCTGGTGTATATTATCTATCCTCTGAAAATGCATCATATAGTATAGAAAACGGACTTTTAAAGATTACTGGAAATGTTGTTCAGTATCAGGATACTGGAAATGAATACAATTATTTTCCAGTTAAAACTTATACTGCATATTTCGTACCGAATTCAAATTCTTACATATCTGGGTATCAGTTTAAACAATTAATTGTTCAATAGAAAAACAAACAGATGTGTTCGACAGTAAATTATATTATATAGAAGAAACGGGCTATAAATCCTTATATTACAATGGGTTTATAGCTTTTTTCTTGTCTGGATTAGGTGTTATTCTGATGTGATTTTGCCAGAAAATATACACATTTTAGTGTATTTCGAAGAATACATTTATATACAAGGATTTTTGATATATTATCATTGATTTTGTTAAATATAAATTGTCTAAAAATTAATAGTTACCTTATATACAATGGTTTGTGGAATATATATTCGAATGAAAAATAGTGGGAAAATGGAATTGTCAAATAATTAGGAGTCGTAAGATATACTTAGAACGCTTTATTTTAGGGGTTATACTTAAAACTACGAAAAGGTTATTAATAGTTTTAGAATAATGATAATAGCAAACATTCCTATTATATGTTCGAAATTGTTTTAAAATGAATGCTATATATGATAATGTATTATCTATATGTTGTTGTTATCATTTTTCAGATACTCTTCATAATTATAAATTCTTGTCAGAAATGATTCCAGTATTAGAGGAATTATTGATACTAGCATTGAATCAATAATACGTGGGGAAATAAATTAGTATGGTACATTGTAAACTTAATATTGATAGTTGGTGAAAATCCTGATATTCTTAGATAAAAATATTTGTGGTCTAAAAACTTATAAGGAGCGTTTTTATGAGGATATCATTAAAAAAAGCAAATCTTAATGAATATGAGGAAATTCATGCAATGCAAATTGTATCATTTAGAAGTCTTCTTGAAAAATATAAAGATTATGAAACGAGTCCTGGTACCGAATCGGTTGAAGCTATAGCAAAAAAAATAAAGCAGGATCATACAGATTATTATTTCATTGTTCTTGAAGATAGAAATATCGGGGCAATTAGAGTAGTAAGGCTTTCAGACAAAGAATGTCGAATTGCACCCATGTTTATTCTTCCGGAAAATCAAGGAAATGGGTATGCTAAGTATGCATTGAGACAAGTAGAATGCTTATATCCAGAAGTGGAAGTTTGGAATTTAGATACAATAAAACAAGAGAATAAACTATGCCATTTATATGAATCTGTGGGATATGAGCCTATTGGAAAAGAAGAAAGCATAAAGGAAAGTATGACGATAGTTTATTACCGGAAAGTAGTTTTTTAGTATAATTGGGATTTTCCATTTACAATGAGTTTAAACCCGTTGTTCAATTATAAATATAAAAATAAAAATCTACTCTGCACAAAAATTGAAAATACAGGCTCTAATTTTGAAGCCATTTATAGTTCTATTGGTGATATTCTAAAAGCAACTCACTGGTAAAATAGATACGAGTGGTAGATGGATTACTAAAGCAGAAATGAATGAGAATGTGCGTTTCAAAAGATCGAAAAGAAAAAATAATTCATGGCATGAGGGAAGTGTTCGCCAAAGATCAGATGGTAGTTATGAAGGAAGAGTTACCTTCAATCGGGTTACAAAAGAAATATCTGATATGCCTATTTTTTTTCTATCATAAGTGTGTTATGATTCATAATAAGTCAAAATTATTATAAATAATAATCCACATTTTATTATGTAATCCATGCTTTTTAGTTAGGGTGAAAAATTTAAGCTGATGACACAATCTCAGCGAAATATTAAAAAATAAATATGCAAATACGAAAGAGGTAATCATGATGAATGATAACAAAATTGATGAAAAAGGTCCTAAGTATAAAAAAGGAGAGATATACCAGTCTCATTTGGTTGAGGTAGGACTTGGTTCTCAAGGCTGTCCACAGTATTATGTGATTATGGAAGGTTCCAACGAAGACGCTGGCACTTTAAAAGTTTGTGGACTTACACATATTGAAGGAATGGCGAAATTAAAAACGGAAGGGGAATTTGAAAGTATAAATTTGGCAGAAAAGGGATTTTGTAAAGCCATGCCAAATGAAATTTTTAAAATAAATTGCTCTGTAAAAGAATTGGATTTTAAATATCTTGAGAAACGTTATCAGAATTATAGTATATAGTGTTTTTTGAATGAACTGATAAATATAACAGTTGCAAAGAAAGAGTAGTCTTTTCGTATATTATGATGTAAATACTAGATTTATGAAATTTGTGTTCATAATAAACCAAATAAAATATAGGGGGCATATGAAAATAAAGGTAAATAGTTTAACAAAAGTCTTAATCACATCATTACTCATAATAGGAAGTACCAATACAGTTTATGCCAGTCAATGGAATCAAAATAGCACTGGCTGGTGGTATCAATGCGATAATGGAAGCTATTACAAAAATGAATGGCAGTGGATAAACGGTAAGTGCTATTATTTTGATACCAAAGGGTATATGCTTTCAGATACAATTACACCAGATGGCTATACTGTAAACAAAGATGGTGAATGGGTTATTAATGGGGTAATCCAAAAGCAGCAAGCAAATTATGATAAATGGATTGGAAAATACATTTCTGAAGATGATCAGAGTATTACTGTTACTGGAGCGGATAGTAATGGTATTAATCTAACATATTATGGATACAGTGAAGACGGTTGGTATACACATGAATATACATTTTCATATGTAAATGAAGAGAAAACAAAAGCAGTTCATAAATATGACAATGGATATCATGTATTCAGTACGTATTATACCCTTACAGATGATGGAATTAAAGTAGAAGTATCACCAGCTGGAGGCTGGGAAGAGGGATTTTATAGTCGGAAGAAGAGTTTATAAACAATATCCCAACTAGGATATACTTCCATGCCGGACTAAAATCTTAATTAGTATTCATTTTCATAAGCTTTAATAACTTCATTATACAATAAGCAGAAGCGATAACAGCCAGTAATCCTCCAATATATCCGATATAATTAATAGAGGAATATGTACAAATCATGCCGCCCATCCATGTACCAGAACCAATTCCAAGGTTAAAAATTGCTGAAAAAATGGACATTGCAATAGCCGAAGCAACTTGCGGGGTACAGTTAATGATTTCTGCCTGAAATGCGACATTAAATGCGGTTACAGCCATGCCCCAGAAAGCACATACCAGAATCACTGTATAAGGACTGAAAGATGCTGGATACAATAAAATAAGACAAGCCGCAATACATACTGTGACAAACTTTATAAAAAAATAACGGTTTTTATCATAGTATCGTGAAAATAAGTAGCTTCCCAAAATACCTGCCGCACCGAAGATGGTTAGTGTGAACGTAATTGTATTATCATTTAAATGGACCACTTGTTTTAAAAAGGGTTCAATATAGCTATAGCCGGTATAATAAGAGGTTGCGACCAAAAACGAAAGCACATAGATGCCAATTAATAAAGGATTTTTAATCAGTTGGGGCAACTGGTGAAGAGAAAATGACTTTTGTCTTGGTATTTTTGGGAAAACAAAAGTTAAGTATAAAAGCACAATAAAAGCAATAACGGCTACGCAAAGAAACGTCATACGCCAACCGATGTATAGTCCGATAACACGTCCAATCGGCAAGCCGAAAATCGTTGCTACAGATGTTCCGGTGACAATCATGCTCAGTGCAAAGGAACGATGTTCTTCTGAAACGACACTAACTGCTATTGGAGAGGCTATAGACCAAAAGATAGCATGAGTACAGGCAACGCCGATACGGGAAATCATCAAAACACTATAATCTCGAGAAGTGAATGTCAGAACCTGGAAAGAGCAAAATAAAGCGATTGTAGCAAACAATAGTTTTCGAGATTCAATTTTGCAAACCAGTAATATTAATGGTAGTGATAACAATGTAACAGCCCATGAATAAGCTGAAATTAATATACCGGCATGTGCTTCCGTTATGTTAAAATCGGCTGCAATATCAGTGAGTAATCCAATAGGCATAAATTCCGATGTGTTAAAAATGAAGGCTGACATAGTCATTCCTATCAGAGGAAGCCATTCCTTTAACGACATATTATTTCTCATAATTTTTTAATACCAAACCTTTCAATTATTATACGTTCTATAAAATAAGGGCTATAAATTTAAACTTCAAAGCACCGTATAAGAATATATAAAATAATAATGAAATGTTCAATATACAAAATAGAGAAATTTAATGCACAAAATTGAATTTTATGCATTGGTTCGTAAAGTTGATAAATTTAACTTGGTGTAAACGTGGAGCAGTTACCTAAAGGGGATTTGAGTAATAGGCTGTATCCGGGTGTAAATCCAGCCTGCCAATGTATTTGGTAATATACATATAATTAAACTATAATGTTATGAACAGGAAAGACTAGCATATAATAGAATTAATAAGACCATTTTGGGGGAACCATGACCATACATGTTGTCAAAGCTGGTGAAACCATCAATTCAATATCAGAGTATTACAAAATCCCTGTTAACAGATTGATAATGGAAAACGGAATTACAAACCCAGATAATTTAGCAATAGGCCAAACCATTGTAATTGTCCAACCGGAAACACTCTACATCGTCCAGGTGGGGGATACATTGGAAAGTATTGCAGCGCAGTACAGTGTTACTCCAATGGAATTATTAAGAAACAATCCCTATCTTTCCGACAGAGAGTTATTTCCCGGTGAAACCATTGTTATAAGTTACCAAACGAATAGAACAACAACATTTGCCGCTAGTGGTTATACTTTTTCTTATATAGATCACTCCGTTTTAAAAAAGACGCTTCCTTTTTTAACTTATCTGACTATATTCAATTATAGGGCTACAGGCGAAGGGGAGATTGTCCCTACTGGTGACGATACTGAACTTATCCAGCTAGCCATATCATATGGTGTAGCACCCATGATGTTTGTTTCCACAATTACGGAAGAAGGAATGGTTAATCGTGAAGCGAACTATGATATTTTAAATAATCCTTCTGTACAGGATCGTCTTATTGAAAAATCTCTTCAGACATTAAAAGCGAAAGGTTATTATGGTATAAACATATATGTTGAAGACATCAGCTATGATAACATAAATAGAATTTCAGAATATTTGAAGAAAGCCTCTGCAATATTTCGTTCAGAAGGTTATAGAATCGTAATTACCATTACACCTGAGACGAATATTGATACCGCTGGCATCAGTCTTGAAAAAATTGACTATTCAAAATTAGCTGAATATGTAGATGGGATTATATTTGCCTCATATGATTGGGCAAGGACTCTCAGCTATCCAAGCTCAATTTTCCCGATTAATATTTTAAGACAATTGTTAGATTATGCGGTTAGTATTATTCCATCTGAAAAAATTTTTCTTGGAGTTACCACTCTGGGTTATGATTGGACCCTTCCTTATATTCCGGGTGCTACGGGAGCTACTGCAATAAGCAGTAACAATGCAGTACAAATTGCAGCGGAAAACAATATACCAATACAATTTAATGAAGCAGCACAGTCGCCTTATTTCTATTATAAAGATAGTGATGAGATTCTGCATGTGGTATGGTTTAAAGACGCAAGAAGCTATGACGCACTGGCTGGATTGGTAGCAGAATATAATCTTCAGGGTTTATCTCTTTGGACCGTTATGAGATTTGATACCCAGATGTGGTTTGTTATTAATACTCAATATTACATAAAGAAGCTTTAATTGCGATATTCTCTCATATCTAAGGCTTCGACAAAACTATCCGAATAGAAAAGGTGTTATTGTCTAATGGCTTATTCATAAGAAATGTTTAGATAGATGGTTGTTAGAACAATGTAAAATATTATGTTGAATAAGAAGTTGTGACCCTGTATAATTGGTTTAATTATGCAGGGTCTTTTAGTAAAAGGTTCACTAAAGATATATGAACAAATTTTGATTGATGCCATATGTGTATGAGATTTAATGAAAGATTCCAATTTTCTTCCTGAATCCTGCACATTTTTAGAGCAGATATAATCATTATGTGACATGCAACCACCAGTTGACAGATTATACAGTGCAATTGGTGGTTGTCAACCAGATAAAAGCCTATGATACAGACAGCCATTTACTGCGAAATACGGATAAGTAAAATGAATGGCACATTTAATTTGGAGAGGATGGTACATTGTGATTTTAGCAGAAAAAATAGCGGCATTGCGGAAGAAAAAGAGTTGGTCTCAGGAAGAGCTTGCCTATCAGTTAGACGTATCCAGGCAGTCTGTATCAAAATGGGAATCAGGAGCCTCTGTTCCTGATCTGGAACGGATCTTGAAGATGAGTGAAATATTTGGTGTCAGTACGGATTATCTGCTAAAGGAAGAGATAGAAGCAGATTTGGGAATTGTAACGTTAGAACCGAGTGATGATGATGACGGGCTTAAAAGGGTTAGCCGTGAGGAAGCAGAACACTTTATGGAGGCCAAGATCAAAGCATCGAAAAAAGTTGCAATTGCTACAGCTGGGTATATCCTGTCCCCGTTAATGCTGATTTTTCTAACTGGTTTATCGGAATTTAGACAGCCTGTTATCAACGATGACATGGCAAGTGGACTTGGGGTCGTTATTGTTCTTATTATGGTTGGAATTTCCACCATGTTTTTTGTAGTCAATGGGATGAAGATGGAACCTTATCAGTATTTTCGAAAGGAAATCTTTTACTTAGAATCCGGAGTAGGCGAAATTGTGCGGGAAAGGCTTTCTAAGTATACAGATTCAAACCGAAAATATACGGTGGCAGGTGTATTCCTGTGTATTATCTGTGCCATACCCCTGTTAGTGGCTAGCTCATTTAATCGTTCAGATTTTGCCATTACTTTGTGCGTGGATTTTATTTTAATTATTGTAGCCTTTGCGGTATATTTATTTATAATAGCAGGTGAGAGAAATGGTTGTCTTCAGATTTTACTCCAGGAAGGAGACTATACGGCACAAAAGAAGCTGGAAAGGGAGAATACAGAACAACTACACGTGATCTACTGGTGCATCATCACTACCATTTATCTTGGGGTCAGCTTATACACAAGAAACTGGCATAAGACATGGATGATCTGGCCGTGTGCTGCAATCATGTACGCCGCAGTGCGGGCATTCGTAATGACATTAAGATCAAACAGGACATAGTCATGAATGAGAGGGATAACTTTGTCAATTGCTGTATGAGTTATAACAACCGATAATTGGTATAAAATCAAATGAAAAAGTCCTGGAATTATCTTTCAAAAGAGTTCCAGGATTTTTTAATGGATAAGATTTGATTTTTCTATAAACGCTTGTATGGCATCAGCTGTTTGTTCCTGTTGTTCTTCCTGGCTTATGAAAGCATTAAGATCCCCTTTTTGATTGCCGTAATTACCGAAGTTTGCGTGATTTCCGCCCTCTATAGGAACAACATTTTCACTATAATTTATTTTACCTTTATCTAGTACCCCATCTTGGGTTCCATACATGGTGAGAACCTTTGATGGAGTAACATCACCATAAATGTATGCGCCAAGCAATATCATCCCCTTTAATTTATCGGGATTCTTTGCCATATAGCTGCTTGCCATGGCGCCGCCCAGAGAATGCCCGCCAATATACCAGTTACTGATCTCAGGCAGCTTTCCATAGACCTGGTCTGCAGCAGAAGAGTTAAATATAGCAAGATGCAAAGGCATTTTGACAAGAATGCAGGTGATTCCATTATCCGAAAGTCTAGACATTAATGGATAATATGCAGCAGCCTCTACCTTTCCTCCGGGATAGAAGATCAGGGCAGAATTGGTTTCTGCCTTCGCAGGTATGATAATAAAATTATCTTCAATCGTTACACCATTGCTTTTCAATCCCTCTTCAAGCTCTTCCAGAGCAGAATCTTCAGCTTTATAGTAATCAGACGCATAAATGAAAAAGCCTAAAACAAGTAACAGGAGAATGCTTGTAAATATAAAAAGGACTTTTTTAAACTTTGAAATAATCAGATGCACTCCTTTCTAGATACCGTAGAAGCTTTACATGTATCTTTGCGTTTTTGATTTTTTGCTCTGTCACTACTATAGGTTAAAAACTTGGGTAGAGTTAATTATGTTTTACATCATCATTATATTTGGCTTGCTTTTGGTAAGATGATAAGCCATTACCCAATTCGTCTAATGCTTATTATGTTCCCTATATTCATTAACAAAGTCCGCATTATTTTGATTCTTCCTGTTTTGACTTTTAATAAACCCAACACCCTCATACATTCGTTGGGCAGGAATTAGATCATCATTCGTGGCTACTATGATTTTTCTGACATCATTTTGGGTAATTCTATTGACTGCTTCTTGAAGCTGCATTCTGCCACCTCACTGATTTCTTTGGTATATTATAGCACATGAAAAAGGTATAAGAGACATATGTTTTGAATATATCAATTTATAGTACTATCAATAAAAAGTTCTCAATTTTAAAACTTCAATTAGAATATAGAAAGTTTCAGCAGAGCGGTAATTCATTATATCAATTAGAAGTATATTTGATGTTTATAAGCGACAATTTCAGTTTTTATAGCCCTACAATGTGATAAAAAACAGGAAGTTTCTTTTATTTTATCACAAGATAATTTTTAGTTGTAAAGTTTCCCAAAGATGCTGCCAAAATATAGAAATAAAGTGTCAATATCCCTGTTAATTTTCGAAGTTTTATGATATGATTTTGGTAGGAGAAAAGGGGTGAAAAGTTAAGAAAATTTATATTCATTTCGTTTTATAACATACAAAGACAAATGGAATATAGGGGTGGGAGATATGACAAACATAATAGGTATTACAGTTTATGGAATCGTATACATAATTGTTATGATTCTGTTATTCGCTATATTCTTTATCGGCAAAGAATGGGTGATGCTGACAGGGCTTTTCGGCTTTTTAACAATGGGACTTATTTTGTCTATCACAGTGACCAGATATAATTATGTGGACATGGTTAGCAATAAAAATATGATAGAAGTAAGTCGAACTGAACAGATCCCGGAAATTACAAAGGTCGGAAATATTTACAGAAGCAATTGGAAAACTGTACAGATTGTATATGGTTTACAACATAATGAACAGGAGTATTACTCTGTAATGAGAAGTAAAAATGGTTTGTTCATTATTGAAGGTGGAGTTCTGCATACCACAAATATGACAAGCTCACTGAATGAAGAGTAAATGTGTTTTCTGTAAAACTTCAGAAGGACTATTAGAACATCGTAAATAAACATCAAAATTACACTAGAACAGACATCACAAATGGAGACTACTATGAAGACTGCAATACACCTGTTGGGTGATTCACTGGTCAAGGCATATGGCAGAGACGAAAATAATTTTATTGGTGGCTGGGGCGATCATCTTGCTTATTTTTTTGATAAAGACAAGGTGGAAGTGTTTGACTACGCCATGGGCGGCAGAAGTACCAGAAGCTTTTTAAACGAGGGCAGATTTATTGATAATGGGCATTTTACAAAACAAGACGAACCAAAAGGACTTGGTCCTGCTCTGAATAAGATAAAAAAGGGTGATTACGTCTTCATTCAGTTTGGTCATAACGATGATGATTCAAAAAATAAGCTTACCATGATCGACCGCATGGTGCCTCTTGGTACACCGAATGAACAGGGGATTTATCCAACCGTTGTTCCGGAAGAAACCATGAAGATTTCCACTGCCAGGTTTCCCGATTACTATGAAAGCTTCCTTGATCAGGATGGTTTGACGCAGCTGGAAAAAGAAGAAAACAGAAAAAAATATGAAGAAATCCTGCCAGGATACGGAGAACTCTATTATCCATATCTAAGCGGTGCAACTTATAAAGGCTTTTTTAAATTCTATATCGATGCCATTCGACATGCTGGTGGGATTCCTGTTATTGTTACTTCTGCCGCCAGAGTATTTTTGAAAGATGGGAAGCTTGAACCCATACCAGGACATCATGGAGGAAAAGATGCATTTGGTCCATACCCTTATGTGAGGGCAGCCAGACAGATTGCAGCAGAAGAGGGGGTACCCCTTTTTGATCTTTTCGAAAAATCCTCTTGTCTCTATGAAATGCTGGGGCGCGAAGATGCAAACTATATTCAGAGCATTAAAAATGACCTTGGACAGACCATTGGAGAATTGAATTATGGAAGGCCAGCGAAATGGGTGGAAGAATACGACGAGTATATAAGAGAGAAGAAGTACAAAGATGTCGACGACACTCACCAGAATCGGTTTGGCTCTTTCCTTTTTGCAGCGTTCATTACAGAGTGTCTGTTGGAACAGGAAGATTGTTTTAAAAATCTTGCAAACCATGTCAGAAAAACACCGGAAAAGATTGTGGCTCATCCAGAAAAACTTACTGGAAGACTTATGGATATTCAGAAGTTGTATAATATGATAAAATTATTTTAAATACATATGTGATTTATATAATTATATAATTATATAATTAGATAATATACAAAATTGATATTCGAGAATTGAACCAGTTAAATTGAGTTAAAGTAAATAGAAGCAAGAAAAAAGAAACAAGGGAAAAGAAGCAAGAGAACTAGAACAAAGTAACTAGAAGCGAGATAAATAGAAGCAAGATAACTAAAAACAAGATAAATAAAAGCAAGATAATCAGTAGCAAGATAAATAAAACCAACATAGAAGAATCTAAGATATAGTACCCAAATAATAAAAACCAAGTCATCCGAATATGATATCTCGGTTAACTTGGTTTTTTTATCACAAGATTTATCTTCTCTACATAAGGATAAACACAAAACAGTAGAAAAACTATCATCTTATGTCAACAACCTATTCCTTTTTCCCTTCAAAAAATCCCTGGAATTCAGCAAAATAGGTTTCTTCAATTTTCTTCATCCAAACGGTGATCTTCTCATCAGACAGCCGTAGCATGATATGAATGGACCCCACACATTCCCCCACAACCTGTATCGGAAGATAAAGAGAGTTGGAATCAGCCCACATAGCCTTTACAGCAATCCGTTCCCCATAGCCTTGTAAAAAACTGACTTTTGGTTCCTCAAATGAAAATGGGATGGAGAAACAGTTTTCAGAACCTGTAAGAGTGAGTACTCCCTCAGATTGGTCAAAGGATAAGGAAAGCTTCTGAAATCCTCTTTGATTATCGCAAAGGCGATAAGATTCATTCCAGGAATCCGGTTGATTGAAATCTGCTCTTAAATCCAGATTATTTTTCAAAGCCTCTGTCTCTAAAGTGAAAGATTCCACTACATCACCGATCATATCCAGTATGAGCTGATTTCCACCCTTAATATTCTGGGTGTCAGCGGTAACAACAAATACCAGATTCTGCTTCGGATAGAAGAGTACATACTGTCCTCCCATGCCATACATGGCAAAACCGTTCCGGATACGCCAGAACTGATATCCATATCCCTGCTGTTCATCAAACGTCTGTCCAAAGTGTACCGTAGGAGTCTGGAAGGATACTGCTTCTCTTAAATAGTCAGCAAAATCTCCCTGTCCATCAAGGATTGTATCCATGCAGTAGCGTCCAAGTTTTAAAAGGTCAGAAGGCAGTGCCATAAGACCGGAACCACCCATCTCAGAACCAAAAGGATCATTGATAATATAAGCTTCCTTAGAAAAACCGATTTGGTCTAAGCATTTTTCTCTTAGATAATCCAGTACCCCTTTTCCCGTAAGCTTCTTCACCAGTGCAGCTAAAGTATGGCTGGAAGACGTATCGTAAAGAAAGATTTGTCCGCTTCTGTGGGAAGGTGGTGTGATAAAGAAGCTTTCTACCCAGTTATTTCCGGAGTGAATCTTGTAAGTGGTGGAAGTATGGCAGGTCTCCATGGACAGCATATGGCGTATGGTCATTTCCTTTAACCATGGATGCGTCTGGTCTGAGCAGTATTCAGGGAAATAATCTACGATCCGGTCTTCCAGAGTGATCTTTCCATCAGCACAGAGAAAACCGGCAGCAATGGAGCAAAAACTCTTTGTAATGGAAAACATGCGGTGTAAATCCGTCTTTCCATATGGTGCCTGATAAGCTTCTTTTATAGTTATGCCGTTCCAGTCCGTAAGTAAACTGTGAACTGGCAGACCGCTTTTGGTAAGCCGGAGCCAAAGGGCCTCGGATAAATCTCCCATAAGTTGTTCCTTCTTATTTTGCATTGACTTTATCCCTCATTTCCTTTGGTGATACACCAAAATTCTTTTTAAATGCGCGCCGGAAAGAGGCCGCATTGTTATAGCCAAGATACTGATACAGGGTGGAAAGGCTTGTATTTGTCTCGGAAATGATTTCCTTTGCTTTTGCCATGCGAAGCCGTTCTAAATAGATGGAAAAGTTTTCGGATACTTCCTTTTTAAACAGATAGCTGAAATAGTTTTCAGAGATACCGAATTCATCAGAAATCTTTGTTAAGCATAAATCCGGGTCATGGTAGTTACTGTTGATGTACTCCTGGATCTTCAAAATCAGCTCATTTCCTTCGGAACCGCATACATCGCATAGTTCCATGGCTATGGTTTCCAGAATATTTAAGCTCATGTCTCCTTCAAACTGTTTGTCGATGATATCCAGAAGTTTTAATTTCTCTGGCGGCATTCCATCGGTTAAGAGGTTATGCCGTTTTTTAAATACAGTGGCGCGAACATCGGAAACAAGCCAGCTTTGCTGGGTGTAGGAGAGGTTCTTCTTTTTCGTGTTCTCATTTTTAATGAGCTTAAACAGCTCCTGAACCTGATCCTTATTTCCACTGGATATAAATCCACTGAGCTGGACGGAAAGGCTTTCCGGATAGTAATAAACGTCGTTTGAATGATTCACATCACAGCTTAAAATATATTTTTCCACCGTGGTGATGGATTTTGCTTCCTTGGCCTGCTGGTAGGACTTCCAGGTGTAGGAGATCATGCCGTTTCGGTCGCCGAAGCCTCCGCTGATCCAGATGCCGTATTTTTCAAGAAGCTCTCGGTGAAGAGCAATAAAGGTATCCCTGTCCTCTGCGATAATAGTCTCATAAGGAAGAGTTTTGTCAGAAGCAATCAAAATCGCAAAAATCCGGTCGGATGGTTTGTAGATATATCCGGTATTTGGATAATAGCGGCGCAGAGCTTCCCTTACCAGCGTGTCATAATTTTGTATCAGCAGTTCCATATCGTGAGAATGAATGTGGGAATCCTCGGAAGGAGATACCTCGGTATAGAGTACATGGTATTTGATTCCTGGCTGTTCCAGAGCAAGTTCATTGATGATATATTCTTTTTCCTCATTGGTCGTGATGCTTCCCTCCATGATTCTTCTCATGTAGGATTCAAGGACCATAGGTTTCTGTTTTTCGACAAGAAGATTCAGGGAGGAGGCCACGGATTCTTTCAATACCAGCTCATTGTACAGCTGGGTCAGATGCCGGCTTCCAAAGGAGGAAAAAATAATGGACAGGACTCCACCAATTACAAAGGATGCAATGGTGATGACCGTAAAAAAGCGCTGATAAGGCGTAATTGAATAGTATGCCTGATTCTCCGGCTGCACCAGATAGTAGGTCCAGTTATTATAATTAGAAGAAACCGAAGTCACTAACATCTCTTGACGGTTATCTTTAGTGACCATATGGGCGATCTGATTCTTGTAATCCAGCCCTTTCAATGTGTCGTAGGTTGCCGCTGTTGCTCCGTCTGATAATAGGAACATCTGGGATCCGTTTTTGTCGTATGCTGTCAGATAGCCGTTTCCATATAAATTAATGCCAGAGAAAAATTCAGTGACTAGATCATAGTCAAACAAGTAACATAGAACATTGGTAGGTTTTGTCTCCGAACGCACAGGATTGAGCAATGGATAAACATAGAGAAAGTTCTTGGAATTCCCCTCAAAATCCGTCATGGGTGTGAAACGGTTCCAATATTTATCACTTAACAGGGCTTTGGAAAATGATTTTGGATCAAGCCGGTATTTTGTGTTGTTTACAGCAAAAAAATCAAAATCTGAAAACATGGTGGAAGAAACCACATAGCCGGATTTTTCCATGAAAATAAAAGAGTTGCTGATAGGTAGCAGCACCTCCACTGGAGTAACCGATTTTAAGCTGAGCTGGGTCTGATAGCCCAGATAATAAAAATCATTGTCTTCCTTCCCGGATAGATGAGATAAATTGTTGAATAGCCGGTTGGAAGAGATCTGTTTCACCGCTACGTTCATCAATTCCATGGTGCTGTCAAGCTGTGTGACGGATGCTGACAGAGAAAGGCGGTTCTGCTGATTGATTCCATTCTTAACTTGTCCATAGGATATGTAATACAGCATAACTCCGATGATAAGGATAATCGCCAGAATGATAGTGTAGGACAGGATCAGCTGGTTTTTAAATGGAATATCGTGGTTTTGTTTGTTATGATTTTTCATAAGCACCGTTCCTTAGTTCATATAAACAAATTATATTATGAAACTGTCATAAAATCAATCAAATGGCACAATAATTTAAAAACTGTATACTGATAGTAAATAATGTACGCATGGAAAATGCCGGTTTTTTCATGTATTTTTAATAAATGGACGTAAGTTTTCAAATCAACAATGTAAAAAGTGCATAATAAAATAGAAGCGAAAAATGTGTATAAGAGAAAAATGAACAACGATATTAAAATGTGTGCGTTGTCACAGAGCATTACAGATGTTATGATGGCATTGCGTCAGAGATGCGCACCAAAATATTAATTATTGGGAGGTTCTAAATGAGAGTTAAGAAAATGCTTGCAGCTGGAATGGCTGTAACGATGGCTGCGTCTGTAGCCCTGAGCGGATGTTCATCAAGTTCAAAAACAACTGCTGAATCATCAAATGCCGAGACCGGTTCTGCTGCTGGTGAAACAACAGCAAAAAGTGAAGTGAAAAAGCCGGAAAAAATTACGATTATGGTAAACGGCACGGTAACAACAAAAGCAAACAACAGAGATGCTTTTGAAAAACGGTGGGAAGAACTTACCGGTATTGATTTAGAAATCATTCAGCCGGATCACGACGCTTATTTCGATGTTATGGGGCAGACATTTGCTTCCGGTCCAGAGAACTGGCCTGATGCAATTTTACTTTCCTCTTCCTATTATACAGGTTATGCACAGGAAGGTGCACTTTGGGATATGACAGACACCTGGAACAATTCCGAATTAAAAGCTTCCGGACGTGTAACTGGTGAAGAAGTAATTGATAATATGAAAATAGACGGAAAACTTTATGGTTTACCAGTAACCAGAGGTAACGGCTGTATTACATATGTAAAGAAGAAATGGCTGGATAACGTGGGATTAGAGGCTCCTGAAACTTACGATGAGTACTTAAACATGTTAAAAGCATTTACTGAGGGCGACCCAGATGGAAATGGTGTAAACGGAGATACCTATGGTGTTTCTGCAGCCGGATTTATCGGACAGGAAGCTCCATTCACCAACTATCTGCCTGAATTCTATCAGGATGCTTACCCATCTTTCGAACTTGGAGCAGATGGCAAGTGGTTTGATGGATTTACAGAAGACAACTTTAAAGATGCGCTGACAAGATTAAGAGAAGCTTATGCAGCAGGTTATATCGATAAAGAAACCTTAACAAACGGAACCAAGGACTGCCGTAATAAGTTCTACGAGGATAAGTTCGGTGTATTCACTTACTGGGCAGGTACATGGGCAACTAACTTAAAGAACAACTTAGAAGCCAATGGAAAAGACGGCGAGCTGATTCCGTTAAAGCCAATCAAGGAACTGGGATCTTATGTAGAAAGAACCGCACCTGTATGGAGTATCACATCTTCCTGTGAAAATCCAGAAGGCGTTTACAAGTATTTCATCGAAAACATGGTAGATGGCGGAGATATGGAAACACTTTGGAGCTATGGCGTAGAAGATGTTCACTGGTCTAAAAAGGCAGAAACCATTCTTGAGAATACATACAAAGAGGGTGAGTTCCATCAGAGAGAAAGTCTGGAACAGCCAGGAACACAGTATACAAAACAGCACATTGATCCAATGCTTGCTATCGTAAAATGGGATGGCGATCCTGGAAAAGATACTGTTGCAGAAAGTGCAAAAGAATCACAGCTCATTTTCAATGAAAACTGCCGTCAGGATATCATTGTTCCGTCCAGCGATGCAATGGCAACTTACAACGGAGATTTAACTACACTGAAAAATTCCATTATTGCAGACGTTGTTGTACAGGGAACTTCTATCGAAGAAGCTTATAAGCGTTTCGAAAGCGATGGCGGAGCAAAATGGTCACAGATGATTGTAGATTCTTTAAATGAAAAGGCATCTGCAAAATAGATTTAGGAAGGTAAACTATGAATAATTTGAAGAAAGGGCCTGCAGCGAATGCTGCAGGCGAAAATAAAAGGCCTCTGCTGGTTTCACTACGTTACTACAAGGGATTTTACATGATGTTTTTGCCAGTGTTATTATTTGCGGTGGTCTTTCATTACCTTCCCATGTTTGGTATCCGGTATGCTTTTTATACCTATAAAGGAATTAAGGACCCGGTATTTGTGGGTCTGCAGCATTTTGAGAAGATGGTAAACATGCCAGGTTTCTGGAGTGCGTTCAGCAATACCATCAGCTTAAGCGTTGTTAAGCTTCTATTAAATACGTTTATGGCAGTTGTGCTTTCTCTTATGCTCAATGAGCTGCGTTCCGTAATATTTAAAAAGATTGCACAGACAATCGTTTACCTCCCACATTTCATGTCATGGGTAGTAACTGCTTCGGTATTTTCCCTGATTCTTTCTCCTACCAGTGCAGGTCTTGTAAACTCCATACTGACGAAGTTTGGAATCGTGCCTGAAGGAATTTATTTCCTGGGTGACAAGAGCTGGTGGACTTCCATCTTCTTTTCAATCAATATCTGGAAAGATACCGGTTGGGGAACCATTATTTTCATGGCAACACTTTCGGGAATCAGTCCGGAACTTTATGAAGCTGCATCCATGGATGGAGCAGGAAGATGGAATAAGCTTCGCTTCATCACCATGCCAGCTCTTTACAACACCATCATTACCGTACTTATTTTAAATCTTGCTAAGGTTATGAACTTATTTGAATCTGTATTCGTATTACAGAACGATGCTGTTATTCAGAAAGCAGATGTTCTTCAGACTTATATTTACACACAGACATTTAATTCCGGAGCTCTTCCTGATTATGGCTATACCACAGCAGTTGGTCTTGTTTCCTCACTGGTTGGTTGTATCCTTGTTCTTATTTGTAATAAGGCCAGCTATAAAGTGAGAGGAAAAGGAATTGTGTAGGGGAGGAGAAAAACATGAAAAAGAAAGCAACCGCATTTGACTATATGCTGGTGATAATATTCGTGATCATAAGCCTTATCATGATTATCCCCATCTACAAAGTTCTGATTGACTCATTTGACTTAAAGACAGCTTACGGTATGAAGCTGTTCCCAGAGAAGTTTGGTATGGCAGGGTATGTTTCCGTATTCACCAACCCGACGCTTTACAAACCGTTTCTGGTATCCTGTTTTACTACAGTGGTAGGAACTTTTACCGGTCTTGCCATTGCTACGTTAGGCGCTTATGTCCTGATTCAGTGGAAGATGCCAGGCAGGACTTTGTTTGCCAATTTGATGCTGTTTACGATGATATTTAACGGCGGTATGATTCCTACTTACCTGGTTATGAAATCACTTCACATGACAAATACCCTGTTTGTAGTAATCCTGCTTCCGGCCATCAATGTTTATAACATGGTTCTTATGAGGAACTTCTTTGAAGGAATTCCAGCCAGTTTGTTTGAATCTGCAGAGATTGACGGATGTTCTCCTATGGGAATCTTCTTTAAGATCGTTTTACCGCTTTCCAAAGCAGCGCTTACAGCGATCGGTCTGATGTATGCAGTATCTTACTGGAATGACTACACCAATTATAAGCTTTATATTACAAATGAAAATCTATATAACTTCCAAATGAAGTTAAGGTCTGTTATACTGGGAAGTGACCTGCCACATGCGATCGGCGGAGCTACGGAGAACACGGTGAAAAATGCGGCGGTTATCGTTGCGATCCTCCCATTTATGATCATTTATCCGTTCTGCCAGAAGTATTTCATCCAAGGTGTTAATATCGGAGCCGTAAAGGAATAATGGTTTCCGGCAGAAAAAAGGGGCAGAAATTCTGCCTCTTTTTCTATATATTAAAATAATACTATACAGGGGGTACTGTAATGTATCAGAATCCAATTTTGTACGCAGATTATTCTGACCCGGATGTGATCCGGGTGGGAGAAGACTATTACATGGTAGCTTCTTCCTTCGCCTATTTACCAGGGGTTCCGCTTCTTCATTCAAAGGATTTGGTTCACTGGGAGATCATCAACTATTGTGTACGGTCTCTTCCATTTGAAAAGTATGACCGTCCATCCCACGGCTCCGGTACATGGGCGCCATCCATCCGTTATCATGAAGGAACATTCTATGTGTTCATTCCGCTTCCGGATGAAGGGATTTTTGTTGCCACAAGCAAGGATCCTTATGGAGAATTCAAACTTCACTGCCTGCATGAGGCAATTGGCTGGATCGATCCATGTCCGTTCTGGGATGATGACGGAAAGGCTTACATGGTATTCGCTTATGCAAACAGCCGAAGCGGCATCAAACATCGTCTGGATCTGGTAGAAATGGACTCTGAGTGTACAAAACTTTTAGGTGAGCCAGTTACTATTTTTGACGGACAGCAGTTGGGGCCTGTAACTGAAGGACCGAAGATGTACAAGTATCAGGGATATTATTACATTCTGATGCCGTCTGGCGGTGTGTCAGTGGGCTGGCAGTCCGTTCTTCGGGCAGAGTCTGTCGATGGACCTTATGAGTACCGCATCATCATGCATCAGGGAAATACCGATGTCAACGGACCTCACCAGGGCGGCTGGGTTACCGCTGTAGACGGCAGACACTGGTTTGTTCATTTCCAGGATGTCCATGAACTGGGAAGAATCATTCATCTTCAGCCAATGTGCTTTAATAACGGCTGGCCATTTATTGGAATGGAGCAAAACGGAGATGGGATCGGAGAGCCAGTCAAAGAGTGGAAGCTTCCCGCAGAAGGACAGCCAGAATACCAGATCGCACAGTCCGATGAATTTGAAGGAGATTGTCTGGGACTTCAGTGGCAATGGCAGGCAAATCCCCAGGATTACTTCTATTCCATAAAAGGTCATTCAGGACTTCGTCTGTTCTGTCTGCCAAATACAGCAAGAGAGAATTACTTATGGTATGCACCAAATGCCCTGACTCAGATTCCTCAGCACCGTGCCTTTTCCGTGGTTACAAAAGTACGCCTTGCCGGTAAGGAAAATGGAGATATGGCATCCATAGGTATCATTGGACATGCTTATGCTTATCTGGGCATTAAAAAGACGGAATGCGGCCATGAACTTTCACTCTATACTGGAGATGTAACCGTGAATACATTTGAAGGACAGGCGGAAGAGACGCTCAGTGTTTCCTGCCCTCATGAAGGTGATACGGTTTATCTTAAATTCGAAGTATTTGAAAATAAAACATACCGGTTTGCATGGTCTGATGACGGAATCCGTTATACTTCCATCGGTGGAGCCAATCCGCTTCATAGAGCAACCTGGACAGGAGCAAAGCTGTGTCTGTGGAGTGCAAACAAAAACAACTGCTTATCAGAAGGGTACGGGGAATATGAATTTATACACATCGAAGACAGAAGCAACTGCAAAACGGGCCTTTGAGGCAGCAAAAAAAGGGGATGAGGCATTGGTAAAGCATTTGGTTGACCACTCATTTAATGTAGAAGATTGTGACGAAGAAGGAAACAGCGTTCTCCATTATGCAGTAAAAGGAAAGAACAAAGACTTAGCTGCATATCTGGTGGAAAAATGCGGTCTTGACCCAGCCTGGGCCAATCAGAACATGGTGACACCTTTTGATCTGTCTAAGGGAACACCGATTGAGGAGTATTTTAAAACAGTTTGCGGTTTCGGTTTAGAGGACTGTTACCGGAACCCGGTGCAGAGGGGGATGCATCCGGACCCCAGCATCGTGAGAGTAGGAGAAGATTACTACATGGTCAACTCCAGCTTTATTTACTTCCCCAGTATCCCTATTTCCCATTCCAAGGATCTTGTTCACTGGAAGGTCATCGGATATGCGGTCACAGACCGAAAATGGGCGGAAGAAAACTTAGGAAAACTGGAAGGCGGAAGAGGATTCTGGGCGCCGGATATCAGTTATCTTAACGGACGGTTTTATATCTGTGCCACATTAAGGCAGAATGATGACGCTCCCTATATTCAGACCCAGATGGTCACCAGTTCTGAGCTTCCAGAAGGACCTTATGAGACTCCTGTGGTTCATAACGTACTTGGAATCGATCCATCCATTTTTACCGATGACGATGGGAAACGGTATATGCTGATCAACCGTGGGGCAAGAATTATGGAGATCTCAGAAGATGGAAAAGAAATCCTCTCTGAGCCATCTCTCATCTGGTATGGTCATTCCGGTCATGCTCCGGAAGGTCCTCATGTGCTTAAGAAGGACGGTTATTATTACTGCTTTCTTGCAGAAGGAGGAACCGGTAAAGGGCATATGATTACGGTTGCCAGATCAAAGAATTTATTTGGACCTTATGAACCATGTCCGTTTAATCCTATCATGCACCAGAAGGACGAGATGGCAATTATTCAGTGCAGTGGTCATGGAAAACCAGTCCAGACTCCCGATGGCCGTTGGTTCGTCGTCTATCTTTGTTCCCGCTTCATTGACGGAGAGTGGGGAATGTTAGGAAGAGAGACCTGTCTTGATGAGATTACATGGACTTTAGATGGCTGGCCTGTGATCAACCAGGGAAAAGGACCTTCTTACATGGCGCCTTTGCCGTTCCCATCAAAAGCGGAGGGAGGCACAGACATAAAGGAACGTGAGGTCTGGCTTACACCAAGAACCAGAGATGAAGAACTGATCCGGGAAGAGGAAGACGGTACCATCTGGATCAGGGGGGATAAAAAGGATTTATGCGAAAAAGACTGCAGGAGCCTTTTAGTGAAATGCCAGCCTGATTTTCAGTTTGACGTGGAATTTGTCATGGATTTACCGGATGAGGGGAATGAAGAATTCACCTCAGATGCAGGAGTGACTCTTTACTACGATGAAAATACTTACATAAAATTCGGTGTAACAAAAGACGAGGTGTTTCTATCAGAATACATTGATAACACCTATGTCAGAACAGAGAAAAAGCCCTTTTCTTTCCAGGGTCCGGTGACTTTCCGGGTGGAAACAGATGGACTTAAAAGAACCTTTCTATTAAATAACAGCTTCCTGTGGCAATGGACAGATGTAACATCCATCTGTTCCGAAGGACTTGTAAAAGGCAAGCGTTTTACAGGGGCGATGTATGGAGTGTACGTAAATGGCAGCAATCTTTTACGCTGGAGACAGCACAGTTAAATTCAACAAGATATCCACCTATCCCCAGACCGGGATCTCCCAGGCAATTTTATGGTATTTAAAGGATTCTGTGGAGATGAAAAGTTTTGCCCAAAATGGCCGCAGTACAAAATCCTTTATCGATGAAGGGCGTCTTGCTCTCATCGAAAAGGAAATGAAAAAAGGAGATTTTCTCTTTATCCAGTTCGGGCATAATGATGAAAAAGACGATCCGGATCGTCATACAGACCCGGATACTACATTTTCGGAAAATCTAATGCGTTTTATTGAAGTAGCAAGAGCCAAAGGGGCATACCCGGTGCTGATAACTCCCATAGCAAGAAGACTTTTTAGTGAACAGGGAGACTTTTTGCCGGGAAGCCACGGAGCATATCCGGAAGCAATGAAAAGAACCGGAAAACGTGCCGGCGTTCCTGTCATTGATTTAACGTCAGTTACGGAGAAATATCTTTCAGCCGTAGGCGATTTGGCTTCAAAGTCCTATTTCATGTGGCCGAAAGACAATACTCATTTAAAACCGGAGGGAGCAGTCCTTATGGCAGGATTCCTCTGCCAGGGGCTGAATAAACTTGGCTCCCCCTATTCCAATCTTTTGGAAGACGGAATTCTTATAAAAGAAAACGAAGGGCTTGATGTATCTTAAGGAGTGAGTCATGGACAAATATGAAGAGATTGAGCGCAGCTTTGTAAACTGTTATAAGAAGTACGGGAATCGTTCGGTCATGGTACTTTTGGGGTTCTATAAAGGACAGTACCACAAATTTTTGATATCAACTTTCTTTTTTATCGTAAAACACGCGCCCAGCCTTTTCTCCGCCCTGTTGATCGCCAATGTGATCAATGGGGCCTTAGAAGGCGGAGAAGCAGGAAAACAGACCATATTTATAAATGTAGCCATATGGCTTGGCCTTTTGGTGATTCATCTGCCAGCCAACTGGCTCCATAATAAATACAAAAGCAGGGTGATTCGTAAGACAGAAGCGGGCCTTAGGGGGGCTCTGGTTCGGAAACTTCAGGAACTTTCCATTCCCTACCATACGGAAGCCCAGTCAGGACGTTTGCAGTCCAAGATCATAAGAGACGTGGAAGCAGTGGAAACTCTTTCTTCCCAGCTGTTTGTCAATGCCATGAACATTATGATGAACCTGGTCATCACGTTGTCCATTACAGCGGTGAAAAACAGGACTGTGCTTTTGTTCTTCCTTTTGGTGGCGCCAGTGACTTCCATTATCGTGGTTGCCTTCCGTAAAAAGATTCACAGGGAGAACCGTGCGTTCCGTCAGGAAATGGAAGAAACCAGCGCCAAGGTTATGGAAATGGTAGAGTTGGTTCCAGTGGCAAGAGCCCATGCTCTGGAACAAATCGAGGTGGAGAAAATCAAAGAGCAGCTGGAGGAAACGGCTGATAAAGGATACCGTCTGGATATGATCCAGTCCCATTTTGGTGCGGTCAGCTGGTGTATTTTCCAGGTATTCCAGGTGCTCTGTCTGGGATTTTCCGGCATCATGGCATTGCATGGACTCATAAAGATCGGTGATGTGACTTTTTATCAGTCCAGCTTTACCACAGTGGTAAACCAGTTCTCAGCTCTTATTAACCTTCTTCCGATCCTGACAAAGGGACTCGAATCCGTTTCATCCATTGGAGAAATTCTTGTATCGGATGACGTGGAGCATAACGAAGGAAAGACTGAAATGGAAGAATTGAACGGTAGTTATTCCTTTCATAATGTGCAGTTTTCCTATAAAGGGTCCGAGGATCCGGTCCTTGATGGCTTTGACTTAGAAGTAAAGGCCGGAGAGACCATTGCTCTGGTAGGGGAATCCGGTTCTGGAAAGACCACGGTTCTTAATATGATCATCGGCTTTATCACACCGTCCGATGGCAGGTTGTCCATTGATGGCATGGATGTCAGTGATATGAATTTAAGAAGCTACCGCAGATTCATTTCCGTGGTTCCTCAGACACCGGTTCTGTTTACCGGAACGGTCAGGGAAAATATTATTTATGGTATGGAACATGTATCAGAAGAGGAACTGTCTCATGCGGTGGAAGCAGCAAACTTAAAATCCGTCATCGCCAAGCTTCCGAAAGGCTTAGATACCATGATCGGTGAACATGGTGCCAATTTAAGCGGCGGCCAGAGGCAGAGGATTTCTATTGCCCGGGCCATCATCCGTAATCCACGGGTTATTATACTTGATGAGGCCACCTCCGCTCTTGATACCATTTCAGAAAAAGAGATTCAGGACGCGTTGGATCGTCTGATCAGAGGAAGAACTACCTTTATTGTAGCTCACAGGCTTTCTACAGTCAGAGGGGCAGACCGGATCGTGGTACTTGATAAGGGAAAGATTCGGGAAGAGGGAAGTTATCATCAACTGATGGATTTGAAAGGTGAGTTTTATGAAATGGAGCGGCTGCAGATGGCTTTGAGATAGGAGCCGGGGCAGGATAGAAGTTTCAGAAATAAATAAAAGACAAAGGGCCATGTACTCCAGGTGGGGATATGGGCCTTGTTTTTTTGCTCATTGTCAATTGTCGGGGTTAGCCATGAGGAGGAATTGATATTTTCCGGTAAAGCATTGTTCTTGAATTTATCAATGAAGACACCTAAGGCAGTCTGTACGGTGGTATATAATTGAGGGAGCAAAAGTCTGTAGATGTTTTGGATAGAAACGTCGGAAAGGTTGTAACTTATTTAGATTAGTTCTATATTTTTTAACAACAGTTTGTTATAATAAATTCATATTAAAAGTTAGAAATAATTTTTATTATGATATTTACTATTGATGCTAAAGACAATATTCTACTCAGTGCTATGTAACAGCATTTAGGTAGAGAATATTATTTTATCCCATATCAAATATAGTTATGTTTTCAACCTCGATTATTCTTCTAAATATGATGTTTCAAAGTTTAATATCATTATTGAAGTTGAGGATATTTATGGGAATCCTAATAAAGTAATTGTAGCACTTGAATATATGTACTCAGAGAAGCAATTCAGATTGTTAACGCTGTTTTAAAAGGAACGTAATTACCATAGTGATCTAAATAGGGGGTGCACATAAGTACTTTTTCACAACAAAAGTATATTCTACTCATATTATGAAAATCACCTATTAAGTGGCAACGTTGACTATCCCTACAAATTCCAATTTGTAGGGATAGCCAACGTTGCTATTATATAATGCAACAATGCAGAGTAAGAATTTAAAGTCAGACTATTTATAGAATGGAGGGAGACGCATTTTGAAAACATTACACTTGGTATTTAAATATACACAAAGCGAATATGTAAAAGCAGAAAGGCAATATTTGATTCTAAATAAAACGATACGTAAACATGATCCCATATTAGTTGCACTGTTTATGCTGCTATCACTAGGCTACATTTTTCTTTCTTCTTTCAGCATATTTAGTATTATAATATTGGGAATCGTACTGATTGCTACGGCACTCGGGAGTTATCTGTATTTTTTTAAGCCTGTTTTTAAATTTAAGTATACAGAAAAATATCAAGAAGAATACATAATGGTATTTTCAAAAGACATCATTAAGTGGATAACCCCAAGTATTGAATCGGAATTGAAATGGGATATTTACTCTGAGCTATGGGAAAGCAACGATTTTTATTATTTAATTCAAGTTCCCCGTATGTATACGCTAATCCCTAAAAGAGCATTTGCAACCCAAAAGGATAAGCAAGCTTTTGAAGAAATCGCACTATCCAACCTAAAGTCTATAAAACGCATAGTATGAGTAGTTATTGTATTTTTTGGATTTTTACACAAATAAGATTCTTGGATATATAAAACGTAATTGAAATTAGGAGAGGAATATTAGCATGTATAATAAGTTTGAAAGATGGATTGAAAATATATTAAATCAAGAATTATCAACTGATATAATAGCGATTAATTTTAATCTCTACGAAGAAGAAAATGATGTTTGGTCTTTAGAATTGGTAGGTACAGCTAGCTTTGATACAGATGATGATGATTGGGCATGTGATGAGACGTTTGATACACGGGAAACACCCTTGAGATGGGAAGAGAAAGCAACCTGGGAAGATATACTTGTACATATCAGTAGTATAATTATTAAATATTTAGAAAAAGGTCAATATGCAGAAAAATTAAAAACTTACCAAGGTGTTGGTATAGGTTTTGTCGATGGTGATATAAAACTTCTCTATAAACGATAATGGATTGATTGTAATAGCAGTTAAAAATTTCTATTAATTTATTTGAGATTTTTATTTGGGAGGATTATGGAAAGAATATATAAGCCTTTAGAGTATTTAAATAATGAAAATATTGACAAAATCCTAGCAAGAAATGATATAAATGAGATGAGTAGGCTCCCTTTATCTGTGGGAATGAATCATGCTAATTGGAAATATGCTCAGGAAGTGTGCGAAAAACTATCTAAACACGAAAATGCAAACGTCAGGGCAAATGCTATTCTTGGATTTTCGTATATTGCACGGATACATGGTAGGTTGGAAAAACATATTGTTAAGCCTATTATATTAAAGGAGTTAAGAGAAAATAAAGAATATGAATGGAGAATAATTGATTCCATTAATGATATTAATTTATTTTTAAAATGGAACTTAGGAAAGAACCTTAAATAAATCGTGGAATTAGTTTGCAATATTTAATAATAATGGAGTGAAAATATGAATTTTCTGGAAGATTTTGAAAGACACATATCATTATATGATGGAATGTTAATAGAAACAGGTGGCTCATTTGGAAAGGGAAAATTGAGCGGTGATAAATATGAAGGGAATTGTCTCGAAACAGCCAGAAAATACATTTTAGCTGGAGGGACAAAAAGAGAATTGTTATTTGTTATAGATAAATATATTCTACAATATAAAGATGATAAAGAATGGATATTTCTTGATTTGGAAATATCTTTTTTGAACAGATTAAAAGAGAAAACAGAAAAATTATAGACTCCAATTTGTAGGTAGGCTAACTTCCCATTATATTTATGATATAAGAGCTCAGAATAGATGTTATTTTGCTAGATTATCACGAGAATTACAATGAGAAAATGCGTTTAATAACATAGGAGTGACGATATGAAAACTGTTATTATATATTATACCTTTGGTGGATCTACCCAGAGAGAGGCTGTACGACTGGGCGCAGAACTCAATGTACCTTTAAGTCGAGTAAAGGAGGCACATAACCGCAGTTTCTTTGCAGCCTTTGTTCCCGGAGGCTTTTTGGCAATGAACCGCAAATCGGTTGTCATACAGTCGTTGGATATTGATCTGAACGACTATGACCGAATCATCATCGGCTGCCCAGTGTGGGCTGGATATCCTGCGCCTGCCTTCAATGCCATTGTAGAACTGTTGCCGGCTGGTAAAGAAGTGGAACTTTTCCTATGTTCCGGAGGTGGTAGCACACAAAATAGTGAGCAAGGCACCAAAACGTTGATTGAAAAGAAGGGTTGTACTGTAATCTCTTATCGCAATGTCAAAACAGGTGTTCAGCCCGGGAAGATGAAAGAATAGTTTTAAAATGATTTGTATTTGGTGGCAATGACTTACCTAAAAATGACTTTTCATCTAATAAAGATTCAAGAAATGCAAAAGAAATAATTATACAAACTAGAAGGAATAACGGAGGGTTACAATGGAACTTGCATACATAAATGAAATAAATGTAGAGGACTATAATAAGTTTAGAGATTTGGTCGGTTGGGATGCTTTGGAAGTAGAGGAGGCACAGGCGGGGATTGATAATTCTTCATTTGTCATATCCTGCAAAGATGGAATTCGAACGGTGGGCATTGCAAGAATGATTTGGGATCGAGGTTATATTGCTTTTCTGAGTGATGTGATTGTGTATCCAGACTATCGCGGAATGGGAATCGGAAAAGAAATGGTAACGAGACTCCTTAATGATATGAAGGAACAGTTAAAACCCGGGTGGAAAGTTAAGGTCAATCTCATGTCGGCACCTGGTAAAGAACCTTTTTACCAGAAAATAGGTCTTAGCGAGAGACCCAATAAATATAGCGGTGCAGGAATGGATATGTGGCTTCAAATGTAAAAATTGTATTGAAATCTGACCAAAGAACCGGAAAACTAACAGAGGGAGTCGTTGGGAAAATACTAACAAACAGTAGCTTTCATCCTCATGGTATCAAAGTAATGTTAACGGATGGACAAGTGGGGAGGATCCAGGAACTACTATGATTTAAGGTACATTATATTTCTTTTGAAAAAGACTGTAAAGTGGTGTAAATGATGGGGGTATGTAAATGAAAGAACATAGTATTGATTTGACTACATTGATTGTGCATGGTAAGGTTGAAACAAACCTTGTTGGAGAAAATCTCAATGTTTGGACAACTAATTCAATCACTTCTGTGGCTTTTAATTTGATTGGAGACAGTTATAAAAAACATTATCTAGGGTTGCCTGATAAATATCACATACCGTTTCAACTGGATATGACCATCATGCTCGACTTTCCTGCGCTCATATTACTTGTAGGGGATGGACATGTAGTTTTTGCATCCTCCGATAACCACAAAATTGAAGATATCGCAAAACCGTCAGGAAAGTCAAATCAGGATAATTGTTTGTTTGATAATAAATTGCCGTTTAGTGAATTTGTTGATATTACCGTAATATGGAATTTTAATGAAATGCAGATACTTATTGGTGGAAAAGAATGTTTTTATTCATGTAAATTACCATATATGAAAGTCAAAAATTTAAGTGAGTTAAACTTGGAAGGCTTTGGTATTGGATTAGCCGTGTCCAAACAATCTACACTTAGTATAAAATCAATAACTGTAACGGAGCATGATGACAAAATTCCTGTTATTCCCGGAATTCTAAATGAAACACCCTTGCAAAAAGTGATCACTGAGAGTAAAAAACCTACTTTTGAAAATGTTATATCTGATTTACCTAAGGAATATAAAAATGAATTGATAGAGATGGATAATTTTTTTAAATCTTTAAAACGATTGAAATTCAAATGTACGGTTGATAAAAGAGGCGAGAAAATTACATATCTTGCATCTGATTTTGGCATTTCGTATGTAATAAGAGTTTCCGAAGATCAGCTTTCACACAGCTTTAGCTGGTATATTGTGAGCAGCGGAAAGCCGGAAACATGGCACCGCAAGGCAGATTATATGGAAGAAATCCTTTCAGAAATAGCAAAATCCGATATACAATTTGCAAAACGTATCTTTTATGCCTTAAACGATTGCGTTGGCTGTTACGCCACGCGTTGTCTTGCTAAAACACTCTATGAGTTTAATGGGCAAAAACGCTTAACTTGTCACGGACGTGTAATGCTTCGTATGTGTCATGAGGATTTTCAGGATGCAAGAGAATTCTTCCGCCATTTAAATACATTAATAGAGCGAAAAAGTGCGGATGGAAGTTTACAAACTGAAAAAATTTTATTGGCTAAGGGATGAAGGATATCCCGGTTATTCATTAACTTGGATTATAATGGATATCCATAGATAGTGAGATTATGAGTAAATGGAGCAAATCATGTAACTTGGCATAATGCGAAGCTGTTAAATTCCAAGTAGTTTTGAAACAAAATCTATTTACATTTACAGGAAAGGAAATGTTTATGAATATAGAAGAATTTAGAGCAAAACTTGAAGAAGAAGGAGATTGGGCTCCTGGTTGGGATGCAATTGAAGAGGCATTTAGCAAACTTTATTCAGGCCAGAATGCTGCACATTTTGGAACCAATATGGTTGCCCGTGCTATGTTTGGAGGGGATCAATATCTTGACGGATACTCCATATATAATTCGAAAAACGGGCATAAGCATATTGTCACTTTTGGCATGACCGAGTTGTATGCAGATGAAAAAGCTCTTGGTGGTGATTGGAACAATTGGGGATATGAGATGACCATTAAGCTGGCGGAATCTGATGATGAGCAGTGCATGTGGGCAATAGATGTGCTTGGCAATCTTGCACGTTATACATATACTCAGAAACGTTACTTTGAGCCTTTTCAATTTATTGCTGGGGATGGTACTTCGATCCGTCGTGACTATGATTCCAAAATAACTGCGCTTATGACAGTTTACGATACTGAGGCAGAATCAGTGGATACAATTTACGGTAAGACGGAGTTTATTCAGTTGGTAGGCATTACAGAACATGAACTTGAGATGTTAAAGGAAGATAGGCAAAATGCAAAACGATTATACGATTTAATGAAGGCTGACAACCCCTTTCTTATAACCGATTTAGCCCGTGTTCAATCTTACTTATAAAAACATTCATTGAAAGTAATCTACTGGAGAAATCATATTTTCTACAGGTAAATAAGAATTCATGAGGTATTAAAATGATTATTAATGAATTAAATAGTAATATGAAAAGGGAAAATGCTGTTATAAAAATACATAATCATAATCTTAACATCCATTATTCGGCGCCCGAAGAAGTGTGGGATGGATTAGGAAAGCTATATGAGGAGATGCCGCATTGGAACGGATTTATGGATGGCTGCCCTCAATGGTATGGGAAAGATGGAAAACTGGTGGAAGTATCTGTTGAGCCCAGTGGATTACAGTTTTATGCAGAACTTCCTCAAGAAGAATGGGACGCGTGGTTTGAGTTATTTAAGAGAAAGTCGTCCGATATGCTGGGATATACGGTGGGAGAACCAGAAGATGGGTTTGAATTTCCATTATATTAATAAAATGAATCATCAAAAGCTAGAACATAATTTGAATGGAGAATATATAAAACGAGGAAAAAATATGAACGGACAAAATAGAACTGATGTAAAAATTGGTGCAACAGTAAAAATTGTATTGAAATCTGACCAAAGAACTGGAAAACTAACTGAGGGAATCGTTGGAAAAATACTTACAAACAGTAGCTTTCACCCTCATGGTATCAAAGTAATGTTAACGGATGGACAAGTGGGAAGAGTCCAGGAAATATTATGATTAAGGTACTTCTTCAAAAAGAACATAATATTAATATATCCGCAAGAGAAACTTTAGGATATATTAAAACTAAATGATACTGATGCGGAATATAATAATATTAGTATTTTGTAGTAATATAACTTTTGATAGATTTAAATTTGAGATGGAGTAATTGTTAACATGACTGTCGAGGAACTAATAAAAGACTTAGATATGTGTGAAGATAGATATGACTGCTACCATCCTGCGGTACCAGTACAAATATTTAATTGCCTAATTGATACAGATAATGCTGAGGAATGTGAAATTAATATTCCAAAGGATTATGATTTAATTAAAATATTTCCGTTAATAAACAATTACCTAAATTGGCTGAAAGAATGTGATAAAGAGTTAATATCCTATTTTCAGAAAAGATTAGGGGAATCTGTTCCCCATACGTGGTTTGAAACTATAGAAGTTTATCGCTTTGTGGTTACATTTGATAGCGCAGACGATTATGGAGCAACAATTTCTTTTGGAGAAAGTATTTTTACTGACCATACAATGGAATTTGATTTTGAAAAGTTTCAGATTGTTGATGATAGATTGAACGGTTAAAAAACCTCAATTTGCTTAGGAAGTCAACTTCCCGTTGTACTTACAATAATCATATCATTTTCTACATCATGTAAATCCAAAATTCAGAACATTAGAAAGGAGTACCTTTATGGCATATTATGATGAACAATTAAAACTTCTCCAACAGCAAGTGGCGCATAAAAAACGGGTGGAGTCTAAGCTAAAAGAATTATACAATCAGCGTGAGGAGCTGAGCGCCAGAGTCAATGAGTTTAAAAAGACTAAATTAGACGAGCAGGCTGATGTCGATCATTTAGAGGGGCATAGTTTATCGGCGTTCTTTTATGCAATGATCGGCAAGAAGGAAGAAAAGTTGGATAAAGAGCGACAGGAAGCATATGCAGCAAAAGTGAAATATGACGTTGCTGTTCGTGAACTTACTGCGATTGAGGATGCAATTACGTACAGCGAAGCAGAAGTGAAACAGCTAAGTGGATGCGAACAGCAGCATGAAAAAATGTTAAAGGAAAAAGCAGAGGCTATCAAATCTATCGGATCTAACGATGCAGCAGAGATTTTTCAAACCGAAGAACGCATTACTTATTTAGAGAGTCAAATAAAAGAAATCCAAGAGGCTCTTAATGTCGGTGATACAGTACTTGATATTACAAAAAGTATACAGTCCAGCCTTGACAGTGCAAAAGGCTGGGGCACATGGGACATAATGGGGGGCGGTCTGATTTCGGATATGGCAAAGCATAGCCATCTTAATGAAGCACAGAGACAGGTTGAAAATTTGCAGGTACAATTGCGGCGTTTCAAAACAGAGTTGACCGACGTAACGATTCATGCTGACATGCAGATCCGTATTGATGGTTTCCTAAGTTTTGCAGACTACTTTTTTGACGGTTTATTTGCAGATTGGGCGGTGCTAAATAGAATCAGCCAATCTCAGAACCAGGTACAGGATACCAAGATTCAGATTGAAAGTGTTTTAAATCATCTGACGTCCATATTTAATTCCAGTAAAGAAGAACTGGAAAGAGAAAAAACAAGGTTGAATGATTTAATTGCAAGAGCGGAAATATAAGGTCATGGAGTTATATGAAAAGCAATCAAAATAGATGCAATATAAGTTTTGCGCGAAGTTTATGTAGGCCCATGGCTTATATTATGTATATGTAAGAAGTAGAGAACAAAGGCAGCCATAAATGAATAAATGAATAAATGAATAA
>CAUQMY010000023.1:0-51403 GCA_963519465.1 uncultured bacterium | reverse complement strand
CGACAAAAATGGCACTAGGATTTGCATCCTAGTGCCGCTTTGTCTACAGTCTGAAGCCAGGAAAAGGAGAATTCCTTATCCTGGCTTTTTTGATGTATTCGTGTTTTTAATTTAAATATACAGGAACCGGCTGGTCCAAAATCATGGTATCCTCTGTTACATTACAGTCATAGGCCAGAATGTGAACGCCTGCCTTTTGTGCTGCTATCAGCGCGTCTGCAAATTCCGGATGTGTCACCTTGTTTGGTTCAAAAGCGGTCATTTCTTTCATCTGAATGACAAACAAAAGGTAAGCCTCATAACCTTCCTGATGCGCGTGGATCAGTTCTCCAATGTGTTTGACGCCTCGTTCTGTGGGCGCATCCGGGAACATGGCAAGTCCCCCTTCTTCCAGGGTAACACCCTTGACTTCCATAAAAGCAGAAAATTCTGGCTTGACCGACTGAAAGGCTAAGTCAAACCGTGACTGGTCATAAGTGACTTCCCGTTTGATATTTTTTATGGAAAGGCCGAAGCCGGAATCTTCCATGGAATTTCTGTGAAAAGGAAGGGAGATATTACCACTGTTTGAAAGCAGCCATTCATAAGCAGCCTGGTTTGGTGCCTGGGAATCCATATTAATGAGAAGAGGACCGTTCTCCCGCTCTTTCCACACACCGATCAGGGAGTATTGTGTCTTTCTTCCAAGGACTGCCGCTTCCGGATGAAACTGCACCAGCACCGTAACTCCTGGAATCAGAAGTTCCTTACAGCGCCCTGTATTTTTTACATGGCAGACAACCGTTTCCTCTTTATCCCCGTCTCCGGAAATCAGAACGTGGGCTATAAAGCGGTTGGGGCGGCTGATGAAAATCCCTTTCTGCATATGTTCATATTTCATAAATCGATCCTGTCCTTTCTATATCCATGAAACTATCTTATCACATGGAGAAAGAAAATGGTAGTCTCGTTGTGTGTCTCTGCAACAAATACATATGTCCGTATAAAGGATACTTTTTGCTTGCACCATTTTGCAAAGTGTGCTACAATGCTGGCAAGGTTTTCATCAATTCATACTATCACAAAGCAGGAAAGGAATCAGATACCATGGAATTATCCTATCAAAGTACCCGGGGCGGCGAAGCTGGAGTAACGGCTTCCCAGGCAATTTTAAAAGGGCTGGCAGCAGACGGCGGCTTATTTATGCCATGCTTTATTCCAAAGCTTGACAAAACCATGAAGGAACTGTCTCTCATGACTTATCAGGAAACAGCCTATGAAGTAATGAAGCTGTTTCTTACAGACTATTCCGAAGCCGAATTAAAAAGCTGCATCGAGCGGGCATATGACAGTAAGTTTGACACAGAAGAGATCGCTCCTCTTTCAAAAGCGGATGGTGCTTATTATCTGGAACTGTATCATGGAAGCACCATTGCGTTTAAAGATATGGCTCTGTCCATTCTCCCTCATCTGATGACTACAGCTGCGAAAAAGAATCAGGTGAAGAATAAGATCGTGATTTTAACTGCGACCTCCGGAGATACCGGGAAAGCTGCTATGGCAGGCTTTGCTGATGTGGAAGGAACCGAGATCATCGTGTTCTATCCAAAGGACGGTGTAAGCCGCGTCCAGGAGCTTCAGATGGTGACCCAGAAAGGGGAAAATACTCATGTGGCAGCCATTCACGGAAACTTTGATGATGCCCAGACTGGTGTAAAGAAGATTTTCGGAGATAAAGAATTTGCAGATTTTCTGGAAGAAAAAGGCTATCAGCTTTCTTCTGCCAATTCCATCAACATCGGAAGACTGGTTCCACAGATCGTATATTATGTCTACGCTTATGCAAAGCTGCTTTCTGGTGAAGAGCTTGCAGAAGGGGAATTAATCAATGTAACAGTTCCTACCGGTAATTTTGGAAATATTCTGGCTGCTTATTTTGCAAAGCAGATGGGCGTTCCCATTAAGACACTGATCTGTGCCTCCAATGATAATAAAGTTCTTTTTGACTTCTTCCAGTCCGGTACCTATGACCGGAACCGGGATTTTATACTGACCAGCTCTCCTTCCATGGATATTTTGATTTCCAGCAATTTAGAGCGTCTGATTTACTTAAGCACCGGATGCGACGCATCGGTAAGCGCCGCACTTATGAAAGAACTGAGTGAAAAAGGAAGCTATACCGTAACCGGAGAGATGAAAAAGCAGATGGAGGATTTTGCAGGAGGATTTGCCTTGGAAGAGGAGAATAAGTCCACCATTAAAGAACTGTTTGACCGCACCGGATACTTGATCGACACCCATACCGGAGTGGCATCTGCTGTATATAACAACTATAAAGCGACTACCGGAGATGATACCAAAACGGTCATAGCGTCTACCGCCAGCCCTTATAAGTTTTCCAGAAATGTTTTGGAAGCCATTGAAGGAAAGCAGGAGACAGAAGACGAGTTTCAGATCATTGATCATCTGGCTGGCGTTTCTGGAATTGTTATTCCTCAGGCGGTAGAAGAAATCCGCACCGCCCCGGTACGTCATAATACCGAATGCGATGCGGATCAGATGAAAGAAGCAGTGATTAATTTCTTAGACTAATTAAGGGTCCGGTATGCAAACCGGCGCCATTTTCCCCTCAGAACCCGGCTGGAGAAGAAGATTGCACGAACCAGCCAGTCAATGGTCATGGCAATCCAGATTCCCATGAGGCCAAGACCTAAATGAAGGCTTAACACATAGGCTAAAACGATGCGGCAGATCCACATGGAACAGATGGAAACTACCATTGTAAAGCGAACATCGCCTGCCGCACGTAGGCCATTGGTAAGGCAGAAGGCCAGCGGATGAATGATCATGCAGCAGATGCTGTGATAAAGCATCAGTTTCACTGCCAGGGAACTGGTTTCCGGAGATAACTGGAATAGGTTTGTAATGATATTTAAAAACGGTATGATGGAAAGGTTTAAAACGATCAGCCAGATATAGGCTGTTTTCAAAAGCTTTCCCATATACTTTTTGGCCTGTTCCAGTTCTCCTGCGCCCACGCACTGGCCCACCACGGTTACCATGGCGATGCCGATGGCAGTTGCCGGTATGGTTTCCAGGCCGCAGATGGTGCTTGCCACAGCATTTGCTGCGATGGCTACGGTACCAAAACTGGAGATAAGACTTGAAAGCAGCAGTTTTCCAAGCTGGAAGATGCTGTTTTCCACTCCATTTGGAACGCCGATATAAAGAATCTTCCGCAGCATACCTTTATTTATTTTGAAGGTAAAATCCACGGATAGACCAGCATGCCTGTGAAGGAGCACCAGGATAATAACCGCGCAGAGGATTCTTGAAATCAGGGTGGAAAGTCCGGATCCTGCCACACCCATATGAAATCCAAAGATAAATATGATGTTTCCCACAATATTAAATACGTTGGCAATTAAGGATACTCTCATGGACACCCCGGAGTTGCCCACAGAGCGGAACAGCGCAGCCGCACTGTTATAAAAGGCCAGGAATGGGTAAGAAAGAGAGGAAAGATAAAAATAAATCCTTGCATTTCCCATAACATCCTGGTTGATATTGCCATAGATGAGACGCAAAAGTGATTCATTAAAAATCAGTGTAACTACCATCAAAACGATGGAAAGGCCCCCCACAGCCAGAAAAAGCTGACCTGCCGCTTTGGAAACATTTTTTTCATCTTTTCGTCCGATGTACTGGGCGGTGACTACGGAGCCGCCGGCTGCCATTGCGCCGAACAGACCGATCAAAAGGACATTGATTGTGTCCACGATAGATACGCCGGATACGGCTGCTTCTCCAATGGAAGCTACCATAAGGGTATCTGTCATTCCCATGGCAACGGCCAGAAACTGCTCGATGACCAGGGGAAAGATGAGTTTTTTCAGTTGTTTCCTTGTGAATAGTTCCCTTGTTTCCTGTTCTGGAGGCACGTTGTCGGCCTCAGGACCAGGAGATGTCAATTGGTCTTCTTCCATCTTTTGATTCATAACATTTCTCCCATTGTGTATTTATTCTAATACCATTATAAAGCATAGCCCCTATGAAAGCAAAATGTAACTTTGTTATAAAAAAAACAATCTTTTTAAAATTATTCTTTCCAAATAGGGTAAAATAGTATATAATGAAAAAATAAAAGATAAAATAAAAAATAAAATCTTAAAACAAATGGAGGTTCGTGATATGTTAGTTTCAGCAAAAGAAATGCTTGAAAAAGCAAGAGACGGAAAATACGCAGTCGGACAGTTCAACATCAACAACCTTGAGTGGACAAAGGCTGTTTTACAGACAGCAGAGGAGTTAAAATCCCCAGTAATCCTGGGCGTTTCCGAAGGTGCTGGCAAATACATGACAGGCTATAAGACTGTATCCGCTATGGTGAAAGCCATGATCGAAGAATTAAAGATCTCTGTTCCTGTAGCACTTCACTTAGATCACGGTTCATATGAAGGCTGTTACAAATGCATCGAAGCAGGATT
This sequence comes from uncultured bacterium, assembly GCA_963519465.1. Classification (GTDB taxonomy): domain Bacteria; phylum Bacillota; class Clostridia; order Lachnospirales; family Lachnospiraceae; genus Lacrimispora. The sequence continues at coordinate 46,937 of CAUQMY010000023.1, read as the reverse complement.
TTCCTCCATCATGTTTGATGGCTCCCATTATCCAATCGCTGAAAATGTGGAAAAGACAACCGAACTTGTAAAAGTTTGTGCAGAAAAGGGAATTTCCCTGGAAGCTGAAGTTGGTTCCATCGGCGGAGAAGAAGACGGCGTTGTTGGTATGGGCGAATGTGCAGATCCTGATGAGTGCAAGCAGGTAGCTGATTTAGGCGTGACCATGCTGGCTGCAGGTATCGGCAACATCCACGGAAAATATCCAGAGAACTGGGCTGGTTTAAGCTTCGATACTCTGGCTGCTGTGAAAGATAAAGTAGGCGATATGCCTTTAGTACTTCACGGTGGTACAGGCATTCCGGAAGATCAGATCAAAAAAGCCATCAGCCTTGGCGTTGCTAAGATTAACGTTAATACCGAGTGTCAGCTTTCCTTTGCTGAAGCTACCCGTAAATATGTGGAAGCAGGCAAAGATTTGGAAGGAAAGGGCTTTGACCCAAGAAAACTTCTTGCTCCTGGTACGGATGCTATCAAAGCAACTGTAAAAGAAAAGATGGAATTATTTGGTTCTGTTGGAAAAGCTTAATCGCTGTTTCAGAAAATATTTTTCAAAAAGTACTTGATTTTTTTAGGAAAATGATTTATTTTAAATAGGAACGATGGCGTTCTCCTTATATCAGGAGGGCGCCTTTTCTAATTTTATGCATATTTAGATATTGAGGAGACTTAAAAAGGGCTAACTGACTTAATATTATTAAGTGGTAATTCATATGAGAGGATGGAAAATTTATGAGTGAAGTTGTGAACGTAGCCGAGCTGTTCGGTAAGAATGTATTTAACGAAACCGTAATGAGAGAGCGTTTACCAAAGTCTGTTTTCAAGAAATTAAAGAAAACAATCGAGGATGGCGCTGAGTTAGATCCTTCTATTGCTGATGTAGTTGCACATGCAATGAAGGACTGGGCAATTGAGAGAGGTGCAACTCACTATACCCATTGGTTCCAGCCCCTTACCGGCATTACTGCAGAAAAACATGATTCCTTCATCTCAGCACCAGCATCAGATGGAAAAGTAATCATGGAATTTTCCGGCAAGGAACTTGTAAAAGGCGAACCGGATGCTTCCTCTTTCCCTTCCGGAGGACTTCGAGCAACTTTTGAAGCTAGAGGATATACTGCATGGGATTGTACTTCACCTGCATTCTTAAGAGAAGATGCCATTGGTGTTACCCTTTGCATTCCGACTGCTTTCTGTTCCTACACAGGAGAAGCACTTGACAAAAAGACCCCTCTCTTAAGATCTATGGAAGCCGTTGATGAGCAGGCTTTAAGAGTCTTAAGATTATTTGGAAATACCACCTCAAAGAGAGTCACTCCATCCGTTGGACCGGAGCAGGAATATTTCCTGGTTGACCATGAGAAATATTTACAGAGAAAAGATTTGATCTATGCTGGTCGTACCTTATTCGGCGCAATGCCTCCGAAGGGACAGGAGTTAGAAGATCATTACTTTGGCTCTATCCGTGAGAGAATCGCTGCTTACATGAAGGAAGTAAACGAAGAACTCTGGAAGTTAGGCGTTCCGGCAAAGACACAGCATAATGAAGTTGCTCCAGCACAGCACGAGCTGGCACCAATTTATGAGCAGGCTAACGTAGCAGTTGATCATAATCAGCTGGTTATGGAAACATTAAAGAAAGTGGCAGGACGTCACGGATTAAACTGTCTGCTTCATGAAAAGCCATTCGCAGGTGTGAACGGTTCCGGTAAGCATAACAACTGGTCCTTAACCTCTGATGACGGAATTAACTTATTAAACCCAGGTGAGACACCTCACGAGAATATCCAGTTCTTACTGGTATTATCTTGTATCTTAAAAGCAGTTGACAAACATGCAGATCTTCTTCGTGAATCTGCAGCAGATGTAGGAAACGATCACAGACTTGGTGCCAATGAGGCTCCTCCTGCAATCATCTCCGTATTCATCGGCGAGCAGTTAGAGGATGTAGTAGATCAGCTTTGCAGCACTGGTGAAGCTACCCGTTCCAAGGTTGGCGGAACATTAAAAACTGGTGTAAGAACCTTACCTGATTTATTCAAGGATGCAACAGACCGTAACAGAACCTCTCCATTTGCATTTACCGGCAATAAGTTCGAATTCCGTATGGTTGGTTCTTCCGATTCCATTTCTTCTCCAAACGTTGTATTAAACACCATTACCGCAGAGGCGTTTAAAGAAGCAGCAGATATTCTTGAGAAGGCAGATGATTTTGATACCGCAGTACATGATCTGATTAAAACGCAGTTAGCAGCACATAGAAGAGTCATCTTTAACGGCAACGGCTATTCCGATGCATGGGTAGAAGAAGCTGAAAAGAGAGGACTTCCAAACATTAAGTCTATGGTAGGAGCGATTCCTGCACTTACTACAGAAGCTTCTATCCAGATGTTTGAAGCATTCAAGGTATTTACAAAAGCAGAGTTAGAGTCTCGTGTTGAGATTGAATATGAAGCTTACAGCAAAGCCATCAACATCGAAGCCAGAACCATGATCGACGTAGCTGGCAAGCAGCTTGTACCAGCTGTTGTAAAGTATGCTACCGCACTTGCAGATTCTTTAGGAAAGATCAAGTCCGCATGTCCAGAAGCAGACACCAGCGTACAGGAAGAACTTCTTATAGAAGTAAGCGCATATCTTTCCGATATGAAGGTAGCCTTATCCGCACTGACCGATGTAACTGACAAGTGTGCAGCAATCGGAGAAAACAAAGAGCAGGCAACCGCTTACCACGATGAAGTAGTTCCTGCAATGACAGCTCTTCGTACTCCGGCAGACAAACTGGAAATGATCGTAGACAAAGAATTATGGCCATTACCAAGCTACGGAGATTTAATTTTCGAAGTGTAAGAAATCACACCGGACTGCCCAAACCAGTCTCGTGACAAAATAGAATCAGAAGATAAGCCTTGAATGGTCTCAAAATCATTCAAGGCTTATTTTTTATCCTTTCTCCAATCGGGTAGCAATCTCAAAAAAAATCTGCTAAAATAGAAAAAAGAACCAAAACAAAATAATCATACCATTAAGAAAGAAGGCCATGCTTTATGGAAACTATGACATATGTAACAACAATACTGGAAAAAATCATAAACATCCCAAGTCCCAGCGGCTATACCAGAGAAATCTTAAAAGCGGTACAGGACGAAGCCCAATCATTTGGCTATTCCTCCTTCTACAACCGCAAAGGCGGTCTTATTATTGAAGTCCCCGGACAAACCAAAGAAGTCTTAGGCTTATCAGCCCATGTAGACACACTGGGTGCCATGGTTCGTTCCATTACCCCTCAGGGAATGTTAAATATTGCTTTAGTAGGCGGATTCATGATGGAAAGCATTGAAGGCATGTACTGCAAAGTGCACACCAGAACCGGAAAAACCTATACAGGAACTATTCTGACAAAAGAGCCGTCAGTCCATACCTATGACAATGCAAAAACCCTGGAACGTAAGGCAAAGAACATGGAAGTCCGTCTTGATGAGATGGTGAGCAGTGCAGAAGATATCAAGAATCTGGATATTTCCGTGGGTGATTACATCAGCTTTGATCCTATGTTCGTCTACACAGAAAGTGGCTACATCAAATCCCGTCACTTAGATGACAAGGCTTCGGTAGCAGTGCTTTTAGGAGTATTAAAAGACATCTCTGAATCCGGACATCTTCCAAAGAGGACCCTTAAGCTTGTAATCAGCAATTACGAAGAGGTAGGATTAGGTGCATGCTGGATTCCCGAAGATATTGAAGAATTTATTGCTGTAGACATGGGAGCTTTGGGAGATGACTTGACCGGCGATGAACAGAAGGTATCCATCTGTGCCAAGGATTCCGCTGGTCCATATGACTACGAAATGACAAGTCAGCTGATCTCCATAGCAAAAGAACAGAACATCGATTATGCGGTTGATGTGTTTCCCTACTACGGATCTGACGTAGGAGCAGCCCTCCGCGGCGGTAATAACATTCGCGGAGCATTAATCGGTCAGGGTGTTCATGCGTCTCACGGAACCGAAAGAACCCATGTAAAAGGCATGGAACAGACATTTAAACTGATCAAAGGTTATATCGAGCGATAATTGGATTACCATACGGACAGCCCCTGCCATTCAGGCTTTTACAGTGCCTGACTATCAGGGGCTGTCTGCCTGTTCTTAAGGAGTCTCCCAAATTCTTTCAAAATAATGAATATGGTGGAATCTTTTACCGTTTTTATGGTATAATCATAGCCATACTAAGACAAGCAATATTTGAGGATTAAATATGAAACCACATGCATTTGCAATCTGTGCCTATAAGGATTCTCCATATCTGGAATCCTGCATCCGTTCTTTAAAAGGACAGACTATAAAATCAGATATCCTGCTGTGCACCTCTACCCCCAGCCCCTATATCCGGGAACTGAGTGAGAAGTACGGCATTCCCATATACATCCGGCATGGAGAAAGCAGCATAAGGGACGACTGGAACTTTGCCTACCATAAGGCAGATGCCCGTTTTGTTACCATTGCCCATCAGGATGATTTGTATCAGAAGGATTATGTAAAGACACTTTTGGAGTGTGAGAAAAAATACCCGGATATGACTGTTTTCACCGGAGGGTATGCGGTGGTAAAAGGAGATCAGCTATCAGGATTTGAAGCGGTAGAGTTTATCAAACGAGTTCTCCGTCTTCCTCTGCGTTTTCGCAGAATCAGCCATCTTTCCTGGGTAAAAAGAAGTGCTCTTATGTTGGGCAATTCCATATGCTGCCCCGCGTGCGCATACAATAAAGAGCTGCTCGGAGAACCGCTTTTCACGTCCCCGTACCGGTTTGCACTGGACTGGGATACGTTATATCGGTTAGCCAGTCTTCCGGGGCGTTTTATCTGTATGGAAAAGCCCCTTTTGTTTTACCGTGTCCATGAAGAGGCCACCACAAAAGCCTGTATTGCGGATAACAGCCGGGCAAAAGAAGAAGCTAAAATGTTTTTAAAGATGTGGCCGAAACCGGTTGTAAAGGTGCTTATGCATTTTTACCGGAAGGCTTATAAAGAGTATGAATAAAGAGTGGAGGATCAGAGAATGAAAGTTGTATTATTAGCAGGCGGACTTGGAACCAGAATCAGTGAACAGAGCCATTTAAAACCAAAGCCTATGATTGAAATCGGAGAGAGACCCATACTCTGGCATATCATGAAGTATTATTCCCAATTCGGTTTCCATGATTTTGTGATTTGTCTTGGATATAAGCAGTATGTGGTAAAGGAATTTTTTGCAGATTATTTCCTTCATACCTCAGATGTGACCTTTGACCTTGCCAATAACAGCATGGAGGTACATAATAACTATTCTGAGCCATGGAAAGTGACTCTTGTAGATACTGGTTTAAATACCATGACCGGAGGCAGAATCAAGCGCATTCAGCCCTATATCGGCGATGAACCATTTATGCTCACTTATGGAGACGGTGTCTGTGATGTAGATTTGGAAACCCTGTTAAAATTCCATCAAAGCCACGGAAAGACAGCGACCATGACTACTGTAAACATTGCCCAGTTAAAAGGCGTGCTGGATATCGACGATGGAGATGTCGTGCGTTCATTCCGGGAGAAAGCGGAGACTGACGCCAGTCTCATAAACGGTGGATTTATGGTATTGAATCCAGAAGTATTTTCCTATTTAAAGGATGACACAACCGTTTTAGAGCAGGAGCCTCTGCAGGAGCTGGCGGCAGAAGGACAGCTTATGAGCTTCCATCATACAGGTTTCTGGCAGTGCATGGATACCCAGCGTGAGATGAAGAAGCTGGAAGAGTTATGGCAGTCCGGCAAGGCGCCCTGGAAGATTTGGGAGAAATAATATGACAAATTGGACGAGTACAAAATGGAATGAATTTTCTGAGTTTTATAAAGGGAAAAATGTTCTGATCACAGGACATACGGGGTTTAAGGGATCCTGGCTCAGCCGCCTGTTGATAAGAGCAGGTGCATCTGTGACAGGGTACTCTCTGATGCCGCCTACAGATCCAAGCCTGTTTGAAGTGGCGGACCTTTTCCACGTTATGAACTCTATAACCGGCGATATCCGGGATTTAGAACATTTAAAAAAGGTATTTGAAGAGACAAAGCCGGAGATTGTGTTTCATCTGGCTGCTCAGCCTATTGTCCGGGATTCCTATAAGGATCCGGTGTATACGTATGAGACCAATGTAATGGGAACGGTAAATATTTTAGAATGTATCCGTCTGACCCCTTCGGTAAAATCTTTTTTAAATGTCACAACAGATAAAGTGTATGAGAACAAGGAATGGGAGTACGGATACCGGGAGAATGATCCTCTTGATGGCTATGACCCCTATTCCAACAGCAAGTCCTGTTCTGAACTGGTGACCCACAGCTATGCCAAGTCCTTTTTTTCCGATGGACGTACGGCAATCTCCACATCCCGTGCAGGGAATGTGATCGGAGGAGGGGATTTCGCCAATGACCGGATTATTCCGGATTGCATCCGGGCTGCAGCAAAAAAGCAGGATATTATTGTAAGAAATCCTCATTCCACAAGACCCTACCAGCATGTTTTGGAGCCGTTGTCAATTTACATGACGATTGCCATGAAGCAGTATGAAGACCGGGCATTCCAGGGATACTATAACGTAGGACCGGATGACAGAGACTGTGTCACTACCGGAACGTTAGCTGGTCTTTTCTGTGAGATATGGGGAGAAGGACTTACATGGGTCGACCGTTTTTCCGGAGGCCCGCATGAGGCAAACTTTTTGAAACTGGATTGTTCCAAAATCAAAAGTGTCTTTGGGTGGACTCCAAGATACGGAGTAAAAGAGGCAGTAGAAAAGACCGTAGAGTGGGCCAAAGCCTATTTAAACGGAGCAGATATGCTGGAAATTATGGACCAGCAGATTACAGAGTTTTTTAACTCATAAGCACATGAGAGGAGGATACATCTATGTTTGAGCACAAATCAGAAAAAGAGGCCAGGGAGGATATCCTTGAGCTTGTAAAAGAATATTGTGATACTTTTCACAATCAGAAAAAGCCCTATCAGGAAGGGGACCGTATTTCTTATGCTTCCCGTGTATATGATCATGAGGAGATGGTAAACTTAGTGGACAGTTCTCTGGAGTTCTGGCTGACCTCCGGACGCTATACCAATGAATTTGAGAAGAAATTTGCAAAGTATTTAAACGTTCGTTTCTGTTCTCTGGTTAACTCCGGGTCCTCCGCCAATCTTCTGGCATTTATGACCCTGACTTCTCCACTTTTAAAGGAGCGTCAGATTAAGAGGGGAGACGAGGTAATTACTGTGGCAGCAGGATTTCCAACCACAGTGAATCCTATGATCCAGTATGGGGCAGTTCCTGTGTTTGTGGATGTAACCATTCCCCAGTATAATATTGACGTAACGATGTTAGAAGCAGCACGTTCTGAAAAAACCAAAGCCGTTATGATTGCCCATACCCTGGGGAATCCATTCGACCTTTCCGCAGTTAAGGCATTTTGTGATAAATACGACTTATGGCTGGTTGAGGACAACTGTGATGCACTGGGAACGAAGTATACCATTGATGGGGAAGAACGTTTTTCAGGAACCATCGGAGATATTGGAACCTCCAGCTTTTATCCGCCTCATCATATGACCATGGGAGAGGGCGGAGCTGTTTATACCAGCAATTCTCTGCTTAATAAAATCATCCGTTCTTTTCGTGACTGGGGACGCGATTGTGTCTGCCCATCTGGTACCGATAATTTATGCGGACACCGGTTTGACCGTCAGTACGGAGAATTGCCGTTAGGCTATGACCACAAATACGTGTATTCTCATTTTGGTTATAATTTAAAAACCACAGATATGCAGGCAGCCATCGGTTGTGCGCAGTTGGATAAGTTCCCTTCTTTTGTGGAACGCAGACGTTATAATTTTGAACGCCTTTATAACGGAATCGCAGAAGTTTCCGATAAACTGATCCTTCCGGAAGGCTGTTTGGGATCCAAACCCAGCTGGTTCGGCTTTTTGATTACCTGTAAGGAAGGTGTGGACCGGAATAAAGTGGTACAGTATGTGGAATCCAAGGGAGTTCAGACCAGAATGCTGTTTGCTGGAAACTTAACAAAACATCCCTGCTTTGATCAGATGAGAGAGGCAAAGGAAGGCTTCCGGATCGTAGGTGAATTAAAGAATACCGACCGGATCATGGAAGATACCTTCTGGGTAGGTGTTTATCCTGGAATGACCGATGAAATGATCGATTACATGGCAAAAGTCATTAAGGAGGCTGTAAGGCAGTAAGCCGGCCAGTAAGGGCTTATCTGCTTGTTCTAAGGGGCAGGCAGAATGGAGGAGATATGGAAGAATATGATTTAACAAAGGTCCATCAGGCAAACCTTGCCATATTAAAGGAAATCGACCGGATCTGCCGGAAGTATCGGATCAAATACCTTCTGGATGCAGGAACCCTTTTAGGAGCGGTAAGACATAAAGGCTTTATTCCCTGGGATGACGATGCAGATTTGGCATTTACGCGGCCAAATTACGAAGCATTTTTAAAGGTAGTTAAAAGAGAACTGCCGGAGAATATGGAACTTCTTGAGCCAAAGGATTTAAGGCATGGAAAAGGCTTTTATGATTTTACAGCCAGGATTATTTATAAAAACAGCAGAACCCACGAAGATACAAAAGAAATGGAATATTATGAAGGAAAGTTAAATCATCTATGGGTGGATTTATTCACCATTGATGAATTACCGGAACGCAAAGCGACCTCTACGCTTACTCTGCTTCTTCATACCATCATTTACGGTATGGCCATGGGACACCGGTATAAACTGGATTTTAAGAAGTACAGCCTGACCAATAAAATCTGTGTCGGCATTCTGGCTCTGATCGGAAAGCTGATTCCTATGAATGCCTTGAGAAAAATACAGTACAAAGTAGCTCTAAAGGACCGGAAAGGGAAAAGCAGGCTGCGCTATTACAGCAACTATCAGCCCGATTATCTCTATGTGACCTTGCAAAAGGAATGGTGTGAGGAAACGGTGGATCTGGAATTTGAAGATACCAGTCTGATGGCTCCAAAGGGCTGGCATGAAGTTCTTACCTGGATTTATGGTGATTACATGAAACTGCCACCGGAAAACATGCGGGTACCGACCCATTCCAGTACAGAGATTAAGATATTTGATTTATAAGGGAAAACCCTATAAAAGGCAGAGATGAAATAAAAAGTCTCTGTCTTTTGCTATTATTTAACACTCCTGCCAGTAAAAATCATAACGCTTTTGTGAAGATTTTCTGACTTTTTTCCAAAACCACTACAAAAACAATAGCACATCAGATATAATGTTAAATGATTAATAAGGAGGAAATTATGATGAAGAACAAAGCGTTCATGATATGTGCCATGTCAGCTCTTTTATTAACTGGCTGTACCAAAAGCAATATTCTTTCTTCAGGCGCCCCTGCGGAACCGGTTTTTGAAACCCAGCAGGGAATTGTCTTGGACTGGACTCAGATTGGGAACGATATGGATGAAGAGTTTGTCAGCAATGAACAGTATCCGATGGCAATAAGCGTCAATTACAGCGTTGATTCTGAGAAAAAAAGTATGGATTTGACACTAATAGTAAACCATGGAACCACTCCCGAAGAAGCGGTTGAATTTGGCAATGCTGCTGTAAAATTTTTAAATGATGAAGCAGCCACTCAGGATTTTTCTTATGAAAGATCCAGTGAAACCTCTTACGGTGGATTTTTTAAGGATTATGATTTAAGACTTCTCGTTATTCCTGATAATACAATGGCTCAGCAACAATACTGGCTTGTAGATATGGAGATACCAAAAGGATCTGACAAAACCATTGAAGCAAAAGAAGGTGCAGTCATTATGGAGACAACGGCTGCAACGGAAGAAACCGAAGCACCGGAAGAAACGACGGCTACAGTTCCTTCCAAATAAGATTTACATAATCAAAGCAAAAAAAACATGGATTAGGAATTGACCACGGTCAATCCAACCCATGTTTTTTTATTTATAAAAGGATACTTTATTCCGTATCCACTGCCAGGCCGCTATGGTAGGAGTAATTCCCAAGTTCCTTTAACAATCTGTTATGATCCAGACTTTTTAACGGAACAGGCGAAGTCAGTTCTTCGTTTAAAAGATAGAACACATCATTGCATTTTGCCATGGTCTGATGAAAAAGCTCTGGAAAAGAGGCTTTGGAAGCCAGCCTGCGGTTCCAGGGGTTGCACCAGGTTTCATGTTTTAAATTAAAGGTAACCACTGGGTCCGGAGGAGTATCCGTAACCAGCTTTTTTGATGCAATTGGAGTGCGGAGAAATAGGGATTCCACAAACTCAATGCTGTTCTTCTTTCGGCTTTTCGGATCTGCAAGCGTTCGGCAGCCTAACCGCATGGCGAGAATGGACCGTGAAACCATCCGGGGATTTACCTGAAAATTGTTCCGGTAATTTAAGGGGTAATAGGTCTCATTTATGCAGCCGGATAAGAATTTTGAGATAAACTGTGTTTCCTGACCATTTAAACAGATGGTGGCAGCCTGATTAAACTGGGAAGGCTTCTTTTTCTTGTATTTCATAAGAAGCAACGCATCAATATCGTTTTCCAGCATGGCATGAAGTCCATGATGGTAGTTGCTGGAATTTTTAACTTCATATTCAATTCTGCCGTAGACATAAGGATGACAGATAGAATCTCCGATGTAATGGCAGAAAAAGCCGCTCATATAGGAGATGGCCTGTTCCCGTTGCTGCCTTGATTCAATCTGAGACAGATGGTTTAAGCAGGAGACAAAAAAATCATGAACATGGTTTTCATGCATGTAGGATCCTACGTTTCGGTAGTCCCTGTGACGGAGAATGGGTATATTGTAAAAAAACATATCCGGACCCTGGAGACCAAGCTGATAAAGCCAGCGGTATTTGGAAATGATACGCTTTAAGGGAGTGTTTGGCATATCATTAAAAACCCTGACTCCCAGCAGATAGTGGGTTGTAAAACCGGGCATATTGTTCACCTCACATTTTTATTAAGTACAATGGCGCATATCTTGATTATACCATAGGTTCATTTTTTTTGTGTGAAAATCATTGGAAATTTTCATACTATGCAGTTCGAAAGAATATGTGTTAAGGAAAGCATTCAGGAGATGATTCTATGATACATCGCATACATGAACTGGTATGGGGGCCATGGCTGTTGATCCTCTTCCTCGGAATTGGCATTGTATACACCATAAAAACAGGTTTTTTCCAAATCAGGAAGCTTCCTTACTGGTGGATGCAGACCATTGGAAGCATTCGGGAGGATGAAGATGAGAGCAAAGGCGGAGTGACAAAATTCCAGACAGCCTGTACGGCTCTTGCCGCCACCATTGGAACCGGCAATATCGTTGGAGTCGCTACGGCACTCACCGCCGGAGGACCTGGTGCCATATTCTGGATGTGGGTATCAGCGGCAATCGGTATGATGACGGGCTATGCGGAAACCATGCTGGGAATCCGTTACCGGTACCGGGATCAGAACGGTGCATGGGTCTGCGGTCCCATGGTATATCTGGAGCGGGGGCTTAAGCTTCCTGGGATTGGTATGCTCTACAGCTTCCTTTGCATCATGGTATCTCTGGGTATGGGAAGTATGGTCCAGTCCAATTCTATTGCCGAAACCATGGAATATTCCTTTGGCATTCCCCCTGCGTCTATTGGAGTTCTTTTGACAGGAACGGTATTCCTGGTGATTCTTGGCGGGATCAGCAGGATTGCTTTTGTTTCTGAACGGTTGATTCCCATCTCCGCTGGTATCTATATGTTATTTTCCATGGTGGTTATTATGTCCTGTTTCGATAAAATACCATATATTTTTCAATGTATTTTTAAAGATGCTTTTCAGCCTATCTCTATTTTTTCCGGAACAGCAGGTTATGGAATCAGCAAAAGTCTGCAATACGGCATATCAAGAGGCGTATTTTCCAATGAAGCTGGACTGGGGAGCATGGCAGTGCTCCATGGGGCCGCAGAAGATACGACTCCGGAGCAGCAGGGAATGTGGGCAATGTTCGAGGTGTTTTTTGATACCATATTGATCTGTACCATGACAGCCTTTGTGATTCTGTGTATGACGGATGGAAATGCAGCAGGTTCCGGTTATGATGGAGCGGCCTTAACTGCCTACAGCTTTTCCAAACGGCTGGGACCGCTTGGACAGTATGTGGTATCCGGTGCCATGCTTGTGTTTGCATTTGCAACCATCATTGCCTGGTATTACCTTGGGCGACAAGCCGCCGCCTATCTGGCGGAAAGCTTAAAGAAACGAAACATTCTCTATATTTTGCAGCGGATTTTAAGAGGAAAAGTATACACCCTGCTTTATTTGAGCGCGGTATTCATGGGGTGTCTGGCAAAACTGGAAACCGTATGGGAGTTCTCCGATATCTGGAATGGGTTTATGGCATTGCCCAACATTGTTGCACTCATCTTTTTAATGAAGGAAGTAAAAGTTCCTAAATAAGATTATAATATCTGCTGACAACCTTATTTCGTCTCTGAAGCCTGTCAGGCATAAATGCCAAATGCTTCCATATAAATAAGTAAGCAATTTATGAAATGGGAGGCATGTTCCTATGTGTACGGCTATTACTCTGCAGTCCAGACAGGGAGAGACATTTTTTGGAAGAAATATGGATTTTTCTTATGACATTGAACCTCATCTTTATATTGTTCCCTCGGGATATGAATGGAATAATGTTTTAAATATGAGAAAAATTCGAAACAGATACCGGTTTATCGGGATCGGGCAGGAACTTGACGGGATCTTAGGTTTTTTTGACGGGGTCAATGAAATGGGATTTGCGGCAGCCGCACTTTATTTTGCGGGCTATGCCAATTACAACACCGGGCCCCAGAACGGACAGGAAGAATCGGTGGCTTCCTTTGATTTTCTGCATTACATTCTGGGAAGCTGCGCGAGCGTAGAAGATTTAAAAAGATTAGTGAAACGCATAAAGATTACAGGTCTGGAAGATCCGGTGACAAAAACCATAGCACCTCTACACTGGATCGCTGTAGACCGAGGCGGAAACTGCGTTGTCATAGAACAGACAGACAGTGGTATGGAAGTATTTAGAAATCCCATTGGCGTCCTGGCAAACAGTCCGGATTTTAAATGGCATATGACAAATTTGAGAAATTATATGGAAGCAAGTCCCACGCAGACTGAAGAGACATTCTGGGGAAATTACCGCCTGACTCCCTTCGGACAGGCGGGAGGGACACAAATTCTCCCTGGCGGTTATACATCCCCCGCACGGTTTGTCCGTACATCATATCTTAAATCATTTATGCCAGTTCCTGAAAACCGGAATGAAGCCGTTATTTCCTGCTTTCACACCATGGAAAGCGTTACAGTACCAAAAGGAGCAGTTGTGACCAGCCGGAAGGAATACGACTATACCAGGTATACGGCATTTATCAATATAACTACCTGTGAATATTTCTTTAAAACCTATGACAACATTCAAGTGGGAACCGCAGGGCTTTTTGAAAATACGGCCCCATATTCCAGGCTTGTAAATCTTGGCGGCATCTGACATAAATAAAGAAGTGAATAACAAAATAAAAAACATTGCATGGCTGGAATCGTGTTCCAGCTATGCAATGTATCCGGCAAAAATATTTCAAAAAAGGGAGGAGGGCTGGTAATTGGTTACCAGCCCGTATTATGAAAAAAATCTTATTAGCAATTTTCTTTACAATGTCATTATATCCATGAAACATGAAGAAATCATGTTGTTTGTGTAAAAGATTTTTGAATGAATTTTAAACAAAATATGAATAACTGGACAAACTTATAAGGATTTGATAAAATACAGACATATGCGAGCTTAACAGCGAGAAAGGAAGATCAATATGAACAATCCAGTAATTACAATTACAATGGAAAACGGCGATGTGATCAAGGCAGAGCTTTATCCGGAGATCGCACCAAACACAGTAAATAATTTTATCAGCCTTGTAAAAAAAGGTTTTTACGATGGCCTGATTTTTCACAGAGTTATCAACGGTTTCATGCTTCAGGGAGGATGCCCGGATGGAAACGGAACCGGAGGCCCAGGTTATTCCATTAAAGGAGAATTCAGCCAGAACGGCGTGACCAATGAATTCAAGCATTCAGAAGGTGTTCTTTCCATGGCGAGAGCGATGCAACCAGATTCCGCAGGATCTCAGTTCTTTATCATGCATAAGGCAGCTCCACATCTGGATGGTGCTTATGCAGCATTTGGTAAAGTCACAGAAGGAATGGATATTGTAAACAAGATTGCTGATGTAAAGACGGATTATAACGACCGTCCTATGACCGAGCAGAAGATCCAGTCCATAACTGTTGATACTTTTGGTGAAGAATATCCGGAACCGGAAACAAAATAAAACGATGACTCTGGAACGGGAAATTATAATAGAAGGAAATACATTTAAAATTACCGTGTCTGATGATCAAAAGGCCCTGTGTTCTGCTTACGCGGAAGGCAGGGCTGTTATTGGTTTATGGGACAGGGAAAATCCGGGACAATGCCTTACTCCGGCGTCTTATGTGGTGGAATCTCTGGAAGATATTGATGATGAATTTTTAGAGAGGGTCGTACGAAGAAGAGAAGACCTCCCCTGGCTGATTGCTAATACCGGGCGCCTTACCATCAGGGAGTTTACTAAAGAGGACTGTTATCTTGTTGAAGACGAACCTGATGGCGGTGAAAACGGTGCAGTCTTTTTAAACCAGGAACTGTTAAGAGACTATATCAGATGTCAGTATGGCTTCTATGAATATGGCATATGGGCAATTCTTGATAACCAGACCGGCAGGCTTGTGGGAAAGGCCGGAATTTTTCCCATGGATGTTACAGGATTAGAGGGATTTTTAGAAACGATAAAAGAAAATGATACCCCGGTGGAACTGGGATATCATATCTTTTCTGCCTGCAGGAGGAACGGTTATGCCAGTGAAGCCTGCAAAGCCATATTATCCTATGCTGCCGAGACTGTTTCAACTAAGGTCTATGCAAGGATTCAGGAAGACAACCTTCCATCAGTAAAGCTGGCAGAAGACCTTGGATTTAAGCTTATAGGCCGAACATGTAGCGGATTAAGCCAGCCGCTGTGTCTTTATGAGTGGAATTGGTCATAACGGAAAGGATCGGACCGTCAATGGTAAGTCCGGTTTTCTTCGTGAAGTCATCTCCATCCATAAGAATACCGCCGGCTACCTTCTGTCCCGTTTCTTCAACTGTTACAAAGTAGATGCGGTCCTTGACCTTTTCATACTCTTCCGGAGTCAGAAGCTCTGTCAAATCAGTAAATCCGCCCATCTGACCAAAGTGATCGATGGAATCTTTTCTGCCGATGATCACGTCAAGTTCCTTACTGGTTATCATGGCGGAGAGCTTTGCTAATTCCGCATAGGTAAAGTCGCTCATAGCGGATTCATCAAAGGTTAAAGACATGGAATGGTTCACTTCGATTTTCGTATCTTCAGGGAGATTGATATACTGACGAAATTCCTTGTCAAAGTAATCATCCGGGGAAGTGGTTTCGCTGGTTAACTGGCTGTTTAAAATCACGCAGTTAAGAGCGGTTTCAAACCTGTTGTTATAAACGGCAGTTCCGATGGAGACCACGAGGAATACGGCTACAACGACACTGATGATAGGGAATTTATAATATTCCCAGATATACCACAGCTTGTCCTTCACGCTCATGTCCTTCAGCTTTTTCTTCTCTTCCCGCAAGCTGTCCTTTATGGTTTTGTCTTCGTAAGGGGTCATAATCTGCTCCTCTTTCTTTTTTATTCCAAATACTTTTACGATTATAACATATAATAGAAGATATTTTGAAAAATAATTATAAATTTTTAATGAAATAATCAAGAATGTTTGCTTTTTATTAGTAAATCCGCTATAATGTCTTTTGACGCTATATAGAGAAGGGGAATGACATATGTTATCTGGTTTTTTTAATTATGATAATCCGGTGTGGCGCTTTATTGGCAAATTCGGAGACTTGATACTCTTAAATATTTTGTGGCTCGTGTTCAGTATTCCGATCTTTACCATTGGAGCTTCTACCACCGCGGTTTATTATGTGACTCTGAAGCTTGCCAGAGATGATGACGGATACACCATTAAGTCTTTTTTCAAATCATTCAAAGATAACTTTAAACAGGCCACGGCCATCTGGCTGGTACTTTTAGTGGTAGGAGCGATCCTTGGAGTGGATTTATATTTCTTTACCAGAATATATACCGGTTCAGGAATGTTAAAGACCGTAATGCTTACCGTGTTTTTAGCGATGATTATTGTATATACAGCTGTTTTCATGTACATTTTCCCGCTTCAGTCCAGATTTTATAACTCCGTAAGACGTACGTTTTTTAATGCATTTTTTATGTCTCTACGCCATTTATTCCGTACGATTGGAATGATCGTGATCAACGGTGTGCTGGTTGCCGTTGGATTTGTTTTCATGGTACCGCCAGTGCTTATGATATTTATGTTGTTTGGATTTCCGCTTCTTGCATTTATAAATTCCTATATTCTTGCTCCGGTTTTTGATTTGTACATGCCAAAGACCGAACAACCGGATGATGAGTTAAGACCTCTTTTTTCAGATGACGAAGAGCCAGTAAGCAGCATCCTGATGGGAAGAGGAGATGAGAACCCCAAAGAAGAAGTTGTAGAAGAAAAGAACGGACAGGAATAAGTCCATTCACGATAGAAAGCTGTTCGTTAAGCGTGCCAAGGCATGATGCGGACAGCTTTTTCTATATGATATGGCGCTTGTCCACTCTAATTCATACTTTAGACACCATATGGACACAAAAAAAGGGTATACTTAATTTCCATGATAAGGAATTGCCAGGGAGGTGGAATATGACCGAAGAAGAGTACCTCTGCTTTGTCCAGCCTTATGAGGATGCGCTTAAAAACATCCGTGCCAGAGTGGATGTACTGAATCAGGATTACAGACGGAAGTATCAGAATTATCCGATTCACCACATTCAGCACAGAATCAAGCAAAAGGAAAGCATTGAGAACAAGCTTTTAAAGAATGAATATGAAATCAGTACGGATTCGGCCAGAAACTATCTGACAGACATTGCGGGAATCCGGGTCATTTGTTTTTTTGTAAGGGACATCTATGCCATCGTCGGTCTGCTTAAGAAACAGACGGATATTGTAATAATAAAAGAAAGCGACTATATTGACGGACCAAAAGTCAATGGTTACCGGAGCTATCACATCGTCTTCGGCGTTCCCGTCTATCATACGGACGGAATGGAGTACTACCCCGTAGAGATCCAGCTGCGAACCATGTCCATGGACTTGTGGGCCAGCATGGAACACCGGATCTGCTATAAAGGGAAACAGGAAAATGGAGCGGAGGAAGCATTTAAAGGCTATGCCTCAGCATTAAAAGATATGGAAGAGGCTATGGAAGAATTTTTATAACCAGATGAGAAGAAGAAAGATAAGCTCCGGCACAATAGCTGCCGGAGCTTTTTCTATCTATTTATGCAAGGAAAAAATATGGAATATAATTGTCGAAAAATACGTTAAAAGAATAACGCTTGTACTTTTCCAGATTTGGGTATATACTAAATACTGTATACAAAAAAATATAAAAATACAATCTTTAAAACAAAAGTGAGGGCTGTTTGCCTATGATAAGACATCTGGGATTAAAAGCATATGGAAAAATTAATCTGGGGCTTGATGTTTTGAGAAAACGGGAAGACGGATACCATGACGTGCGTATGATCATGCAGACCGTAGGCCTTTATGATAAGATCGATATTTACTTAAAAGAAACACCAGGCATTGAAATCGTAACCAATTTGTTTTACTTACCTGTCAATGAGAACAATCTGGTTTATAAGGCGGCCAAGCTTCTTATGGATGAGTTTCATGTCACTCACGGCATTCGGATTCATTTGAAAAAATTCATTCCTGTTTCTGCGGGAATGGCAGGAGGCAGCAGTGATGCCGCTGCCGTCTTATTTGGAGTGAACAAGATGTTCCAGCTTGGTCTTACCAGAGAAGATTTGATGGAACGGGGCCTTAAGATCGGAGCAGATGTTCCGTACTGCGTGATGAGAGGAACGGCTCTTTCTGAAGGAATCGGTGAGATCCTGACCCCTCTTCCGGACATGCCCCAATGCCAGGTGCTGATTGCAAAACCTGCTGTCAGCGTGTCGACCAAATTTGTTTACGAGAATTTAAATGCTGCCGGATTAAAGGAAGAGGATCACCCGGACATTGATGGTATTATTGAAGCCATTCGAAATCATAACATCCATCAGGTATCCGAACGCCTGGGAAACGTGCTTGAGACAGTTACCATTCCCGAATATCCAGTCATCGCACAAATTAAGGAAAAGATTAAAGAACTGGGAGCGGTCAATGCATTGATGAGCGGAAGCGGCCCGACTGTGTTCGGAATCTTTATCAGCCCTAAAGCAGCGGAAAATGCTTATGAAGAGCTGCGCTACGGCGAAAGCAAAGGCCTGGTAAAACAGGTATACTTAACGAACTTTTATAACACTAAGGAGGTTACCAATGGGCAATGATTTAAAGGTGAATATGAATGAATATCTGCCGCTTCGTGATGTAGTTTTCAACACCCTGCGACAAGCAATTTTAAAAGGAGAGCTGGCACCGGGAGAGCGACTGATGGAAATTCAACTTGCAGAGCGCCTTGGAGTCAGCCGTACTCCCATAAGGGAAGCCATCCGGAAACTTGAACTGGAAGGGCTTGTACTTATGATCCCCAGAAAGGGAGCGGAAGTTGCAAAAATTTCTGAGAAAAGCTTAAGAGATGTACTGGAAGTCCGCAGATCCTTAGAGGAACTGGCAATCGAGCTTGCGTGTCAGCGCATGCTTCCGGACGAAGTGGAAGAGCTTGAGAAAAGACAGGAAGATTTCAAGAATGCCGTGATGAGTGGAAGTCCTATGGAGATCGCTGAGACCGATGAAGCATACCATGACGTGATTTACAAGGGTACATGCAACGACAGGCTGGTCCAGATGATCAATAACTTAAGAGAGCAGATGTACCGCTACCGACTGGAATATATCAAAGATGAAGATAAGCGCCAGATCCTTTTGCTGGAGCATGACAATATATTAGAGGCGGTCAGAAAACGCCGGGTGGAAGAAGCAAAAGAAGCCATGAGAGAACATATTGATAATCAGGAGATCACTGTCTCAAGGAATATCAAAGAGCAGGATTAACAAAAAGGAGGCTTTTAAATGACATTTAAGGAAAAGTATCTGGCTGGTGAGATTGAGTTTGAGGCAATTGATGATTTTGTCGACGAATGGAATAACGGCACCACATCAGAGACCCTTGCCCGCTTCCTTGGACTGAATGCAGAGGAAGAAGATATCTGGATTGAGGATAGTGATGAAGCCTTGAAAGAGTATCTGGACAAGGAAAAATAAAAGGAATGGAAAAAATTATTAAATAACTATAACCTTTCTTGACAAGGTGACAACGTGTCATTATAATAAGTGGCATGTTGTCACCTTTGTGTTTTTATGGAATCATTAAGAGGGAGCAGGGAAAAGTGAGGTGAAAAAATGCCAACGGAACGATTTTACAACCTTCCGGCTGGGAAAAAGGATATCATACGGGAAGCAGCTTTAAAGGAGTTCGTCCGTGTGCCATTTGAAAAAGCTTCTATTAATAAGATTATAAAGACTGCCGGAATTTCGAGAGGGAGTTTCTATACTTATTTTGAAGATAAGCATGATGTACTTTCTTATATCTTTGAGAATGCTGCAGAGAATTTTCAGAGTGCTTGGGAGACAAGTGCGAATAAGAATCATGGAGATTTATGGAAGACAATAGAATCGTTTATGGATGAAAGCGTATTCAACACAAAGGAAAATTTTCTGCAGTTGGTGAAAAATATAGTTGACAGTGTACAGATGTTTGGAGTG
This sequence comes from uncultured bacterium, assembly GCA_963519465.1. GTDB lineage: Bacteria > Bacillota > Clostridia > Lachnospirales > Lachnospiraceae > Lacrimispora. Next base: position 26,898 of record CAUQMY010000023.1, on the reverse strand, counting down.
ACCAATCATCTGTGTTTAAAGATTTCGCCCGGACAGTTCTCTATGCTTAGAGTTATGTATCAATCTATCGATAAATCAGATTTTAAAGATCAGAGCATTGAAACCTTTGGAATGCTGATATCCATGATGTTTTTTGAAATGGCAAAAGGTCTGGAATGGTATTATTCCCATCCAGAGGATAAGGAAAAAATTAAGAAAATTTTCTCCAAAAAATTAGAAATTTTTCAATATGGAATTCGTAAACAAGAACTAAAATTATAAAGTGGCAAAAGGAGTGCATCATGACGAAGAAAAATATAATAAAGATTGCAGGTTCCGTAATAGTGATCGCTGCAGTGGCAGGACTAATCCTTCCCAGAATATTGGGTGGTGATAAGGAAGAGATCGTGGCAGAAGTCCCGCCTGCAGTAACTGTGGTAAAACCGGAGAACCGTACGCTTGAGTTAAGCAGTGAATTAATCGGAACCATAGAACCGGATAGTATTGTTTACGTAACTCCACTGGGATCAGGAGAGATCACAAGCGTAGGTGTTCAGACCGGTGATATGGTAACAGCTGGACAGTTGCTTTGTGTTATTGACACAAAACAGGTGGAAAGCTCTAGAATTTCGACAGAGACTGCAAGAATCAGCTACGAAGATGCCAAGAAGAATTTAGACCGCTATACCGTTCTTTACCAGGCAGGAGATGTTGCTGAGGCAGATTATCAGTCCCTTGTTGACAAAGTACAGCTTGCGAAGCTTCAATACGATAATGCGAAGATTGCATACAACATCCAGCTGGAAAGCAGCCAGGTTACGGCTCCGATTGCCGGACGGGTGGAGAGTTTCAACGTAAAGGTTCACGATATGGTTTCTGCACAGACCAGCCTTTGTGTAATTTCTGGAGAAGGCGGAAAGGCAGTTACTTTTTATGTTCCTGAACGAATTGTAAACGGCTTAAAGACAGGAGACGGCATCAAAGTTGAGAAAAACGGAACTGACCGTGCAGCAACGATTACAGAAGTCAGCTCCATGATCGACCAGACAAGCGGCTTGTTTAAAGTAAAGGCATCTGTTCCTGATGGAAATACACTGGCTACCGGAACTTCCGTAAAGCTATATGTAATTTCCCAGAGGGCTGACAATGTCTTAGCAGTACCGGTTGACAGTGTTTATTATGAAGGCGGAAATCCTTTTGTCTATACATATGTAGATGGAAAACTGAAGAAAAATGCAGTTACCGTAGGTCTGGCTGACAGCAGTTTTACAGAAATTAAGGAGGGGATTGGTGATGACGATCAGGTGGTTGCTACATGGACCAGTGAATTATACGATGGCTCCGCGGTAACACTTGCAGACGGAACAGCCGAAGAAAAACCGACGGCAGAAGGTACGACATCAGATGGCAAGGCTGAAACGGAAGGAACCGCTGCGGAAACTTCTGGATCAGCACAGTAAGGGGGCATAGATATGGGAATAACGAAATTCGCTCTAAAGCGCCCCGTTACCACTGTCCTGGTGGTATTGTGTTTGATAGTTTTTGGTTTGTCTTCTGTGCTTTCCTCAAAGCTGGAGTTGATCCCGGAAATGAATTACCCGATTTTGACGATCAGCAGTGTATATGCCGGTGCCAGCCCGGAAGATATTAACGATCTGGTAAGTAAGCCAATTGAAGATGAAGTAGGAACGCTCTCCGGTATCAAGACTGTTCAGTCTACTTCCAAAGAGAATGTTTCCATTATCATGCTGCAGTATGAATACGGCACAGATATGGATAAAGCTTATTCTGATTTAAAAAAGAAGATGGATAACATAGAGCTTCCCGATGATGTGGAGACACCGAGCATCATGGAGCTTGATATTAGTGCGATGCCAGTTGTAACGATGGCAGTGAATGATTCTTCTCAGGAAAATCTTTACAATTATGTAAGGGATGACATTGTTCCTGAATTTGAAAAGATCAGTTCCATTGCAAGTATAGATACAAGCGGTGGCCAGGAAGGTTACATAAGAGTACGTATCAATCCAGAAAAACTGAACCAGTACCATTTAAGCATGAATTCCATTACTCAGGCCATTAAATCCGCCGATTTAACATATCCGGCTGGTAATACAGGAGTTGGTAACAGGAATCTGGCGGTCAGTACTGCTGTAGAAGTTAATAACATTGATAGCTTAAAGAAGGTTCCGATTGTAGCCGGTGGCGGTAAGACGATTTACCTGGAAGATATCGCGGATATTGAAAACACCGTTAAGAAACAGGAAGCAATCGGCCGCTATGATGGAAAAGATACCATTACATTATCTGTAAATAAACAGCAGAAAAGCAGTGCAATTGAAGTATCTAAGGAAGTCAATAAAACTATTGAAACCTTAAAACAGAATCATAAGAACCTTGATATAGTGGTTATTGAGGATACCAGCGATAATATCAAAGCATCCTTATATAGCGTAGCAGAAACCATGATTCTTGCTGTAATTATCTCCATGATCATTATTTACCTGTTCTTCGGAGATATTAAGGCATCCCTGATTGTAGGAAGTTCTATTCCGGTATCAATCCTGGTTGCTCTCATATTGATGTCAGGCATGGGCTTTTCCATGAATATGATTACCATGAGTGCGATTGTTCTTGGTGTCGGTATGATGGTTGATGACTCGATCGTAGTACTGGAAAGTTGTTTCAGAGCTCAAAAAGGCACGGATTATGAGGGCTCGGCAATGGAAGGTACGAAAACGGTGCTGCAGTCTATTTTAGGCGGTACGATTACCAAATGTGTTGTATTCATTCCATTGGCATTTCTTGCAGGTATGACTGGCCAGATCTTCAAACCTCTGGGTTATACCATTGTATTCTGTATGATGGCCTCTTTGATCTCAGCAATGACCATTGTTCCGCTCTGCTATACCAAATATCGTCCTGTAGAGAAACATAATTCTCCGTTAGGTAAGATTGTAAACTCTCTGCAGCATGGTTATAGAAATTTAATCGGAAGACTTTTAAATAGAAAAGCTATGGTTATGGTTGTAGCTGTATTGCTTCTGGTAGGTTCCTTTATGCTGGCAGGCAAGCTGGGATTTGAGCTTATGCCGGAAACAGATCAGGGAACCATCGCTGTTACAGCAAAGGTGAAACCAGGTCTTAAAATTGAAGAAGTAGACAAAATTTTACAAAAGTTAGAAACCATTATTACAAGTGAAGAAGATTTAAAATCTTATACCCTTTCATACGGTGGAAGCGGTGTGAGTCTGGATAGTACATCAGATGCGACACTGACTGCATATTTAAAAGATGAAAGAAAGCTTAGCACCAAACAGGTTATGAATAAGTGGAAGAAGGAAATGAACCAGCTTCCAGATACCAATATAAGTATAAAATTAGCATCAAGTATGAGTATGTCAAGTGGTGGCAGCAGTGATCTGGAGGTAATTCTTAATGGACCTCAGCTTGAAAGCTTAAAGAGTACGGCTGACCAGATGGTTTCAGAACTGACAACACGTCCGGAACTTATTAAGGTTCATTCAAACCTTGAAAATGCGGCTCCTGTTATTAAAGTTAAGGTAGATCCCATTAAAGCAGCTGCAGAAGGAATTGCACCATCTACAGTGGGTGGAATGTTAAACAGCATGTTAAGCGGTGTGGAAGCAACTACCTTTGATAATGACGGACAGGAAATATCCGTTAATGTGGAATATCCGGATGATTCTTATGATACTCTGGATAAAGTTGAGGGAATCATGATTCCTAATTCTAGCGGTGGTTCTGTGGCAATTACTGATATTGCAACAATTGGCTATGAAGACAGCCCTTCTACAATCACCAGAAAGAATAAGCAGTTCCAGGTTACCATAACAGGTTCTTTCACGGATCTTGTTAAAACAGAAAAAGATAAAAAGACAGTACTGAAAGATATTGATGATCAGGTAATCAGCAAATATTTAAACGGTTCAATCACAAGAGGATCTAACAGCGAAGATGAATCCATGAACGAAGAATTTGGCGGTTTGTTCCTTGCAATCGCAACAGCGATTTTCCTGGTATTTGTAGTTTTAGCTGCCCAGTTCGAGTCTCCGATCTTCTCCTTCATGGTTATGGCAACCATTCCGTTTAGTTTTATTGGTGCCTTTGGACTGATGCTGATTACCAATGTCAGCATTAGTATGACTTCATTGCTAGGATTCCTGGTATTGATCGGTACGGTTCTTAACTCAGGTATTCTTTATGTAGACTGTGCCAACCAGTATCATGAAACCATGGATACCCGGGAGGCTGTAATCGAAGCTGGATTTACCCGTCTCCGACCAATTTTAATGACAGCTCTTATTGCTATTCTTTCCTTAATTCCTCTTGCAAGAGGCGGCGGAGAGAATGGTGAAATGATGCAGGGACTTGCGCTTGTTAATATCGGAGGACTTGCGTCATCTACACTTCTGTCTCTTTTGGTATTGCCGGTACTTTACTCACTTATGAGCCGTAAGAAAAAGAAACATGTAACTGCTGAATAATACAGAAGTAATTTGCTATATATGGAAGAAAGTGGCTCGTTGACGACATGATATTTATGGTATGATAGAAATTACCAAATAAGGAGGATTAAGGATGAGAAAATGGAAACAGATCAGTGCATGTTGTCTTGCAGCAGTGCTCACTGTTTCCGGGCCGGCGGCCACTGTGTGGGCCGGCAGTCCGGAATTTGCGAGAACTTCCGATGAATGGGCAAAGCTTAGGGACAATGTGATGGAATATGATGAACTGTCAGGCCTGATTCATGAATACAACGTGACTGTTCAGAAAAATCAGCTTGATATCAATGATAAGAAAAAAGATGACAAGGTCACCAGAGATGAATATGCCCAGTATTACCGGGATGCAGCCAGTGATGCCAGAAGTTTAATTACCGGAGATAATGCGGCTAATGATGCAGCTCAAGCCGTTGCAGCGGCAAAAGCCGATGAGAATGCGGATAACAATGTAGAAGATCTAACTATACACCAGCTTACTTATGATCAGCAGGAAGCGAATCTGGTAGCAACAGCCCAGTCATCGATGATATCTTACTTTCAGCAATTATTAGAACTGGAATCAGCAAAAGACAGTCTGGCATTTTTAGAAACCCAATATCAGTCTACTCTTGTGAAGCAAAACGCTGGAATGGCTACTCAATCAGATGTACTGGCTGCAAAAGAAAGCATTCAGAGCACTCAGGCATCGATTGAAAAGTTAAATGGTTCTATTGAGGAGACAAGACAGAAGCTCTGCATCATGCTGGGTTGGAAATACAATGACTCTCCAGAGATTAAGGATATCCCAGCGGTGGATATGGAACGAATTGCCGCCATGAATCCAGAAACAGATAAAGAAGCTGCTCTCTCCAATAACTACACCTTAAAGATCAATAAACGGAAGCTTGGAAACGCAACGGCAGACTTTACGAAAAGCACCCTGACACGGACGATTTCAAGCAATGAACAAAATATTAATTCTGACCTTGTAAAGAGTTATCAGACAGTTCTGCAGGCAAAGGCTTCTTATGAGCAGGCAGTTGCAGAGTTTGAGCTGGAAAGTAAAAACATGGATACAGCTGAGCGGAAGCAGTCAGTTGGATCATTGAGCAGATTGGATTACATGAAACAGAAGAACGCTTTTAATACAAAGAACATTTCTGTAAAAAAAGCACAGCTTACGCTGTTCCAGGCAATCCAGACCTATGACAACGCAGTAAAAGGGCTAGCTTCGGCAGGAGGCTGATATTATGAGAAATAAAAAAGTTTTGCCGGTTTGTCTGGCTGCAGTGCTTGCTGCGTCTACGGTTCTTCCGGTTTATGGAGCCGTTGGTCCAGGGCAGGCAGAAAAACCTCTTCCAGAGGGGATTAGCACGGAGCAGTGGAGTAGACTGAATGATCAGACTATTGAGTTTGATGAACTTTCTGATCTGGTAAGATATTTTAATCCGGATCTTCTTAATAACGTAGATTCTATTACTATCAATGTGGAGAATACGGAGTACATTAACGATGAGATGAGAGGCTACATCAAAGACTTGGAAGATAATGCGGATGAACTTAAGGATTCTGGTGCAACAAACACCCCGGAAGGGATGCAGCAGTATATGATTTTAAGTGGAACTGTAAAAGAATTAAAGTCCCAGACTGATAAAACACAAAAAACTATAAATAAGTTAAAACAGTCTAACTCAACGGTTAATTTTGGTATAACTCAAATCTCAAGACAGTTTGAGTACTATGCCGATCAGGTGATGATTGGATATAACAGCGCCGTTGCAAACCGGGCACTGCTTCAAAAGGTTGCTGAATTAAGCAATGTTGCTTATGAGGCGCAGGATTTAAGCCAGAAAATCGGAACGGCAACACAAACAGATGTACTGTCTGCCAAAAAGGAAGTACTTTCCGCACAATCCTCTCTTTTGAGTTTGGATCAGACCATTGATGGTCTGCGTCGTTCTCTGGGTCTTATGACTGGTTATTCGGTAGATTCCTTACCTGAAATCGGGCGTCTACCGGAACTGGATATGCAGGTGATCGCTTCTCTTGATTTAGAAGCCGACACCTCAAAGGCCATTGGCAACAATTACAATCTGATTAATATACGCCGTAAATCTTCCAACAAAACCACTACTGGTATGAAGAACAAACAGGACAGTGTCTCAGAAGGAGAACAGGGAGTTGCAGTTACCATGCAGGCCTATTACCAGGATGTCAAACAGGCAAAAACAGCCTATGATGCAGCCTGTACAACCTATGACAAGGCCGTTCTGGATAAGGGGAAAGCAGAGCGGTCCTTCCAGATGGGCATGTTAAGCAAAATCACTTACCTTCAGTCCCAAATGGCATTCTTACAGGCTGAAGGAGGCAAGCAGAGCGCTTACTCAACCTTATATCAGTCCTACACCACCTATCAGTGGGCGGTAAAAGGAATTATCGTGGATTCTGCGCAATAGGTTTCTTATCATTTAACAGCAGGTCAACTACTTTGAAACGAATATGGATTTTCGGACTTTCTTTACTTAGTTGTTTATAATCGGAAGCATCAATGGATTCCCGGAGTATTTCTTTGGAGGTATCGGGAACCACGGCATAAGATGAATCCACAAAACAGAGCGGAGGATAAAGGACACACCACCAGTTGCGTCCTTTACCTTCGCCTATTTTTACCCTGACAGCCTCATAGTTGCCGCAGGGGAAGACCATGTCGCCATAGGTTTTGGTAGGGAAGTAGGTATTGGTCAGTTCCATATGTGCAGGATAATCATATCCCAGAGTTCTCATGTACATTTCCGCTTTTTCTTCCAGTCTGTCCTTATGGGACCGGACATATTTTTTTGTTTCTTCTAAAGATGCATTTTCTCCCATCTCCTCATATATTGTGTTTAAGAGCATGGTGCGTACTTTTAATTTTAGATTCTGATCTTCTGTGCTGTCGCTGTTTGCCAGGACATGAAAGCGCAGGATTTCAGGTGCAATGCGTGCTGCCAGTGCCTCATCATCGCTTCTTTCTTCTGCCATGGAAAATAAAAGTGCAAGCAATAAGCATGTAATACATAAGAATAAATCACGTTTCTGTTTCATAGGGGGTTCTCCTTTTTTCTGGAATCTATTTGTAATTGTAACCATATGTGCTATAATATAAACGCTGTTAAATCAAGAAATTGATAAGGAGAAAAAAATGAGCAAAAAAAATGCGGTTGTATTATTTGGCGGCCAGTCATCAGAGCATGTAGTTTCCTGCATGTCGGTCATCAATGTCATTAACCATATCAATAGAGAGAAATATGATTTACTTATCATTGGAATCACAGAGGAAGGGCATTGGATCAAAACGGATTCTATCGAAGAGATCCAGGACGGAACGTGGAAAAATGGTAAAGTTTCAGCCGTTTTATCTCCTGATGCGACCATGAAGAGTGTGATTTTATTAGATGGAGAAAAGACAGAGCTTGTAAAAGCAGATGTAGTATTTCCTGTGCTTCACGGATTATTTGGAGAAGATGGAACTATTCAGGGGCTTTTGGAACTGGCAGGAATTCCATATGTGGGCTGCGGCGTTCTGGCATCGGCAGTATCTATGGATAAATTATATACAAAGATCATTGTTGACGATTTAGGCGTCAGACAGGCGGATTACATAGCGGTGATGCGTCACCAGTTAAATGATCTGGAACCGATCGTAAAAAAAGTGGAAGAGAAATTTTCCTATCCGGTATTTGTGAAGCCCTCCAATGCAGGATCTTCCAAAGGAGTCAGCCGGGCGGATAACGGGGAAGAATTAAAGGAAGCCCTGGTTTTAGCAGGCCAGCACGACCGTAAGATTCTGGTAGAAGAGATGATCGTGGGACGAGAGATTGAATGCGCTGTACTGGGCGGAGGAAATACTCTTGCAGAAGCTTCCGGAGTAGGAGAGATCCTTGCAGCAGCAGAATTTTATGATTTTGATGCCAAGTATTACAATTCCGATTCCAAGACAGTGGTAAATCCTGACCTTCCGGACGGAGCAGCGGAGAAAATAAGGAACGCAGCAAAATTGGTATTCCAGGCTGTTGACGGTTTTGGGCTGGCAAGAGTGGACTTTTTTGTGAAAGAAGATGGAAGTGTCATATTTAACGAGATCAACACCATGCCTGGATTTACCGCCATCAGCATGTATCCCATGCTTTGGGAAGCAGCGGGAGTGACAAAAGAAGAACTGGTTGACCGATTGATGGAATATGCGATGGGCCGTTTCCAGTTATAAAGGAGAAATCAAATGGCAGACAGAAATTCCCCCATCGGAGTATTTGATTCCGGTGTAGGCGGTTTAACCGTAGCCAGGGAGATCATGAGACAGATTCCAGATGAAAGAATCATATATTTCGGTGATACAGCCAGACTTCCATATGGCACCAAATCCAGCGATACAATCATCCGCTACACCAGACAGAATATTCGTTTTCTTATGACTCAAGATGTAAAGGCCATTGTGATAGCCTGCAATACAGCCACCGCCTTTGCCCTTGAAACGGTGGAGAAAGAGCTGGATATCCCCATCATCGGCGTGATTCATGCAGGAGCAAAAACTGCAGTGGAATCTACCCAGAATGGCAAAATTGGAATCATCGGAACAGAAGGTACCATACGAAGCGGTGTTTATACCAGAGTGATGAAGGAGATGAAAGATGACATTGAAGTAATCGGAAAAGCATGTCCTCTGTTTGTTCCCCTGGTAGAAGAAGGTTTGCTTCATGATTCTGTTACGGATGAAATCGCATCCAGATATTTAAGTGAATTAAAAGGGAAATTTATAGATACACTGGTACTGGGCTGTACCCATTATCCGCTTTTGCGTTCTACGGTGGGACGCCTTATGGGACCTGAAGTAAATCTGGTGAATCCGGCATATGAAACTGCATTGGAATTAAAGCAGATTCTGGGAGAAAACCAGCTGCTGTGTGAAATAAAAGATGAGTCCCAGGAGAAATACTGCTTTTATGTCAGCGATCTGGCAGAGAAATTTACGAATTTTGCAGCCTCTATTCTTCCGGGACAGGTAAAAGAGACAAAACAGATAAATATCGAACAGTTCTAAAGGAGTTTACTATGACAAGAGATGTTCTGATCAGCATCAGTGGGATGCAGATTGCAGAAGAAGATAATCATACGGTTGAAATGATTACGACCGGAGATTATTTCTTGAAAAATGGCAACCACTACATTCTGTATGATGAGATTCAGGAAGGTTTTGAAGGCGTGATAAAGAACACCGTCAAAATCAGCCCTTCCGGCCTTGACATCATAAAACGCGGAAGTTCCAGCGTTCATATGACATTTGAAAAAGACAAAAAGAATATTGCCTGCTATGCAACTCCCTACGGTGAACTTATGATAGGGATCAGCACCAATGATATAGAGGTGATTGAAGAAGAAGACCGTTTAAAAGTCCATGTGGCTTATTCTTTGGACATTAATTATCAGCATGTTTCTGAGTGCGATATTGATCTTGATATTCATTCCAAGGCAACTGCGGATATCCGTTTAATAAATTAAGAAAAAGGCATGTGCATTTTTGCACATGCCTTTTTTCTTAGGGAAGTCTGAACTCTCATTGCTTCCACCTGCACTTCTTTTTTTAGCATATTTGCTCCCGATTCAGTTGGCGTACCAATTACGCAGTCTTCATCCTACGCCGCCTTCATCTGAAATAAATCTCCACCAAAGTGAACACTCATCTTAAAATAAGCAGTTTTTAAACACACTCTGGCTCTAAAAGATATAATCGTTGACAAATGGAATCGCCCCATATTTTCCAAGAAGATAGTCCTTAGAAAAGCTGGCATCAGACCGGACTTTTATATCGGCCAGGGTATAAAGCCTGGATTCCTGATACTCATTAATATCCACAAAGGCAACTTCATCACGCCTAAACTGCTGGTTGTTTAAAATGGAGACATCATAGGTGGTGAAAATAAGCTGCATATTTTCATTTTTTTCCTGTTGAAAGGAATCAATGATGAACTTTATTATGGTGGGATGAAACATGTTGGAGATGTTATCAATGATCAAAACGCCGCCCTTTTTGGACAGGTAATAAATCTGCATGAACAAACGAAGATATTTTACAGTTCCCATGGAAATTTTGCTATAGTCCATATATCGTAAGTGATATTCATCGCTAGTCTTGGATTTTATCCTGAATCCAAGCTTGGGAATCCCCTTGTCAATAATAAATCCTTCCGCAGGAATCCCCAGTTTTCTCAGCTGGGTTAACCCGTAGTCAAGAGCTTCGGGAGATTCCAGAACTTTGTAAATCCGGTCTTCCTTGAACAGTGTCCCAGCAAGCTGGAGTGGTTCCAGAAAGTCGTAATAATAAAGCACCTGTTCGGAGAAATAGCTCTCAAAAGGTTTCATAATGGCCGATATTTCCGGAATATCCAGACATAACAAGATGGAACAGAATAATCGGTTCTCGTTTGGGTGAATTGCGGCTCTTTGGCGCAATGATTTTTCGTATAGACGCCCAATGGACAGTTCACCGTCGTTCCGCGTAAAAACCACATGATGATCCACGGTCAGTTGTTCTGTAACAATTTTCTGATCACATATGGAGAAGCCATATTCGTAAACTTTTTCTCCGCTTATGAAGGAGAGTTCCATTTCCGTGGGCAGGTGATTATCCTCATCTTCTTCAAATGGAGTAATCTTGCTCATGCTGCTAAAATGCAGAAGTGACATAAAATGGTTTCTCGGAATATTTCTCAGTGAAAAAATCTCCCCCCAGATAAACGAATGAAAACTGGCAAAGGCGAGAAATAAATTGGTTTTTCCACTGGCATTTGCACCATAAACAGCAAGTGTCTTAATCAGTTTTTTATTATCGGCCTTAATTAAATGGCTTGGATGTTCTTTGTAACTGACTGCCTTCATATCAACAAATGTCTCGTCCAAAAAAGAACGGAAGTTTTTAAATCGAAAAGAAATTATCATTGGATGTTATCCCCCTTTTCGAAATTATAACGCATAGAGGCAAAAAAATAAACAAAAATAGGAAAAATTGTGTTTACCATGTGATAATTTCGTCAAGAAGCAGTTGTTGCTCATGGCTGGAATGAGTGAGGTAAATTCTTGTGGTTTCTATGCTATCGTGTCCCATTAAGTCTGCCAGAAGAGAAATATCGTTGAATCTGGATAAAAAGTTCTTGGCAAATCGATGACGGAATGAATGAGGGTAAACAGTATCAGGATTTATCCCATAGCGTCTTGATAGATATTTTAGCTGGGAATTGATTCCACGAGGAGTAATTAAATGTCCATTTTTATTTAAAAATAGGAAACCGCTGCAAATGCCTCTTTCATTGCACCAGTCTAACGCCTCCGTACAGAGAGAATCTGGAAAATAAATTCGGCGTATCTTCCCACCTTTGGAGTAAAGGTCTAAATATCCAAGGTTTACATGCTCTACCTTAATCTGAATCAGTTCACTGACCCTGGCACCAGTTGCAGCAAGAAATCGGACCACAAAGTACCAGAAGTATCTTTTTTCTTCTTTCAACTTTCTTTTTAGAAGCTCATAATCCTCCGTTGAAATAGTGGTGTCCAAAAACGTCTTTTGCTGGACTTTGACCGAAGGAAGATGATAAGAGGCTATTGGATAATATACCTCTTCATTTGTTTCCGTTAAAAAACGGGAATAATGATTCATTGCATAGATCCGTTGGTTAATGGTTGACGGCCGATAGCGGGAAATTAAGAAGTTTTTATACTGCTGAAGGTACTCCGGCGTAATTTCCTGATACATACTGAAAAAAAGGCGGACACTGCCCGTATAGGCGACAATGGAATTACTCGATAAATTTTTCTTCTTCAAATATTTTTTATACTCATTCAACACTTCTTCATCTAACATAATGTCCTACCAATTCACAATTTGATTTACGATCTGTTTTTGTTCTGTGCTGCTTCGATGCAGATAAATTCTAGTTGTTTCAATACTTTCATGTCCTAAAATATCAGAAAGCATGGATATGTCTCCGCATTTTTCAATAAAATTCTTAGCAAAACGATGACGAAAGGAATGAGGATAGACAACCTTGGGGTCCAAATCATAAAGGACAGTAAATTTTTTTAGCTGACCCCGAATCCCCGCAGGAGTAATCTGCTCCCCATAGCGATTTAAAAATATGTATCCGCTGACCCGGTCAATCTGACGAAGCCATTTTAGGGCATCAATACGAAGGTTTTTGGGAATATAAATTCTTCTTATTTTGTTATCCTTAGAATAGATGTCCATGTATCCGCATGTTACGTGCTCCACCTTGATCTGCACCAGTTCACTGACTCTGACTCCAGTGGCTGCCATAAAACGGACAATAAAATAGTACAACATATTTCCGGAACGAATCAGGCATTTTTTTAAATACTCATAGTCGGCCTGGCTGATCACGTTTTCTAAAAATGTCTTCTGCTGAACCCGCACCATCAATATTTTTGAAGAGGACAGTTTTAAAGATTCCATATAGCAATTTAGTGCCCTTATTCTCAAGTTCACTGTTTGAGGTTTGTAATGTTCCATAAGGTAACATTTATAGAGCATTAAATTATCGTGGCTGACTACGTGATAAAATCCAAGAAATTGTTTCGCCGCGTATAGGTATACATGAATGGTATTGGCCGACATATTATGAAATTCCAGATAATTCTGAAAATCATCAAGACTTTTTTCTGCGGCACTTTTGTTTTCTGCTTTTGGATCAGTAATCGTATTTTCTTTTGTCATGTCTTTTCTCTCCTTGTATGATGATGCAAAAACAGTTTACCACAAGTATATAAATATCATATAAAAAAATCAAGAAAATTTCGAAAAAATAGCAAAAAAATTCAATTAATTGGCGTTTAAATAGCGGTTGCTTTCGATAATTTCCAATATTAGAAGTATAATTACCTCGTAATGCAATTAGGAATTTCAGAAAATATTTCGAAAAGAAAAAAGGAGAGTGCATTAATTATGAGAAAGCAGACCAAATTAGTTGCTGTATTATCAACAGCAGCACTGCTTGCAGTAGGCGCTTCCATGTCCTCTTTCGCAGCAACTGGCTGGCAGGAAGAAAATGGTACATGGGTGTACTATGATAAGAGCGGAGATTTAGAAACAGAGAAGTGGGCAAAATCAGGAGATAACTGGTTTTACTTAAACGAAGATGGCGAAATGGCTACCGACGTTATCGTTGAAGACAATGATAATTACTACTATGTAGATGAAAACGGTGCTATGGCAACCAACAAATGGGTTTCTGTTGAGAACGAAGACTATGATGGCGATGATGATGAAGAGCCAATGAACTACTGGTACTATTTCGGTGCCAATGGAAAAGCCTATAAGAGTTCTGCAACAGGCAATAGTGCTTCCTTTAAATCTATCAATGGTAAGAAGTATACCTTTGATGATGAAGGAAAAATGTTGTTTGGCTGGATTGATGACAACGGCGAAAGAGTAACCGGTGATGACGAATGGCGTGAAGGCGTTTATTATTGCGGCGACGAAAATGATGGTGCTCAGAGAGTTGGTCAGTGGGAGTATCTGGAGATCACAGATAACAACTATGATGATGTTGATGCCGGTGTATCCAGCAATAACTTATTTGATGATGAAGAGCAGACCCGTTATTTCTACTTCAAAACCAATGGTAAGAAGATGACTGACGAAAAAGGAAAAACTATCAACGGCAAAAAGTATAGCTTTGATGCAGATGGTCGTATGAATGCTGAATGGGTTAATTTTAAAGCTACACCTACAACATCAACAACACCTGCAGAAGCTACAACTAGCCAGGGAAATAAAGCATACACTCAGGAATACAGATATTATGGAAGCCCTGAAGATGGTGCCAGAGTAACCAAAGGCTGGTTCCAGGTTGTTCCTGATTCCTATTTAAGCCTTGATGATTATGATGATGATGAGTCTAACTGGTACTATTCAGATAAGGACGGCAAACTTGTTGCAGGTGAAATTAAGACCATTAATGGTAAAAAGTATGCATTTGATTCCTATGGCGTAATGAAGGATGGTTTAGTTGCTATTAAGTTTGATGGTAACAGCACGACAGAGATCGAAGAAGTAGTTGGTGATGATGACTTAGCTAATTACCACTTTGATACAGAAGATGCATTTAAAGAAAATGTATCAGATTTGTATACTGAAGCAAAATATAAATTATATTACTTTGGTAGCGGCGATGACGGTGCAATGAAGACTGGAAAGCAGAATGTAAACATTGATGGAGATACCTTCTCTTTCTTATTCAATAAATCCGGCAGCTCAAAAGGCCAGGGTAAATTTGGTGTAGACGATGATAAGTATTATCTGGGCGGTATGTTATTAAAGGCCGATAAAGATGATAAATATTCTGTAGTTAAGACTGTAAAGTCCGAAGAAGGTTATGTAGAAATCAAATTATTAACAACAGAAGAGTTCTTAGATGATGTAGATGTAACTTCTTCCGTTGCAACAAAAGATGCAGATGATTATGATGAATACTATGATGTAAAAGCAAAAGCTAAAGATGGCCAGAAGGATGAACATGGCAATGCAATTGAATATAGACTGGTTAACACAGCTGGTAATGTTCAGAAGAGCAAGAGCAAAGCAAAAGATGGAGATGATCGTTGCTATAAAGTTAATAGCAACAAGGAAATCGAAGCAGTATTTGTAGAAGACTAATTCTTCATAATTTAAAATTTTAATTAACTATTGGGGGCCGTTGCAAAAAGTTGAGGAATCAGCTTAGAGTAGCGGCTCTCTCTTTTTTGGGGATATTTTAGGATCTTGATGTTCTTTATATAATGAAATCGAACTCCTTGCAAAGTTCCAGGTTTTCTTGCATTAGTTTTTTAATTACATACTGATACAAATAAAGTGCGGCTCCATGTCCTGGAACCGCACTTTATTCGCAATCTTCATATTCATTTAACCAACGATATAGAAGTTATAATGAATGGAAAGTTCTGCAATAGTCATTTTTATTATTTCGTATTATCCGTTTTTCACTTTATCGTAATTTTCAGCGACTGCCTTCCAATCAATAACACTGAAGAAAGCCTTGATATAATCAGCTCTGAGATTCTTATACTTAAGGTAGTAAGCATGTTCCCAGACATCAATTCCTAAAATCGGAATATAGCCATTGCCCTCCATAAGAGGGTTGTCCTGATTCGCACTGGAAGAAAGGATCAGCTTGCCATCCCGGTTGGCTGACAACCATCCCCAGCCTGAACCGAACTGCCCGGCTGCCAGGTTACTTAATCCAGTCTGAAAGTCTGAGAAACTGCCAAAAGTTTTTTCTAACTCATTGCCAAAAGCGCCTTGCGGCTGGCCACCGCCATTAGGGCTCATGGTGGAGAAATACAGGTTATGATTATAGAAGCCGCCGCCGTTGTTGCGAATGGCTTTCCGAAGAGCTTCGTCGGAAATACTATCAAGGGAAGATAGGAGGGAAGTAATTTCCTTATCTTCAAATCCAGCCTTCTGGACTGCATCATTTAAATTCTTTGTATAAGCTGCATGGTGCTTGGAGTAATGAGTCTCCATTGTGAGAGCATCGATATGGGGTTCTAAAGCGTCATACGCATATGGAAGTTTGATTTGATTATACATAGTAAGTTCTCCTTTCAATTTATCTATAATTAAGAAAATGTTTGTATTCGGGACTGGTTAGTTAAAACTAACTTATCTGTAACTTGATTATATCATGAACACCTAAAATGTCAAGTGTATTTTAAAATATTTTGAATAAAATCTGAATTAATCATATAATAAATATTGTTTTTAATTTCTTGTTCAATAAATCCCATATAAGCAGGCAAATGTAAACAGAAATATTTAAATAAAACCAGGAATATACTCGAGTATTTATATGTCAAAGCTGTATTATCAATATGTAAATCAGCTTTCTGGATTAGTGGAAACCTCAAAAAATTGAGTTTAGAAAGAACCTTATACTACTTTTTTATAATAAATTCATTGGTACAATCATTTGAAAAAGATATAACTTCATAATTACCTTTAAAATATGACTGTATGGTGAAAAAAATTTATCCAGCTATACTTAGTTGAAATTATTGTAACTTAAACAGATATGAAACGAATCATAAATACTTTTAAGCTATTATAATATCACTCGATAGCAGCCGACGATGATAGCAGTGTTTTACTAACGTCATTCTATCCTGTGCAAAGGATATATTGAAAACATTCGAAATCACTTAAAAATACACTTATGAAAGAGGCAAAATTATGAAAGCAATTCAGATTTTACAGTCCGATAATGACAAGGAATCTATGGAATTCCACCAGAATTTTTTTATTGACCATATATATAAGGAAAAGATACGTTCCGGACAACCTTTTTTATACCGGGAAGGAGGAATGTCGAGCATGGTAATTGACATACGGTTAAAGGAACATATCTCTGGTGTTTCTTTGCATCGTGCGTTCCATCAGGCGCTGCTGCGATATCCATATTTTGCTTGTAAGATAACGCAGAAAAATGGCGATTTTTATCTGACAGAAAATCCCCTTCCCTTTAATATAGAAGAAACAGCTCAATTACGGCCGCTTGGAGGCTCTCAGGTTAATTATCATTTAATTGATGTAACATATTTTAAAAACATAATTTATGTCTCTTTTCATCATGGCATATGTGATGGCCGCGGTATCTTACCATTTGTCAGGACCCTTATGTATTATTATTGTACAGAGAAATATGGCAGGCAACTAAACGTACAGGGTGTGAGATTGGCCGAAGAGCCGTTGCTGGCAGGTGAGACGAAGGAACCTTTTCAATTTGAGAATCGGAAAGCTGGCGGAGTAAAACTGCCTGAAATTCACAAGGCAGGTTTTTCTTTGCCGGACAGCTTAAACTCAGTAGGAAATAACAAATATTACCGTTGTGAGATAAAAATCGACAGCAAAAACTTTGTAGATTTTACAAAAGAAAATGATGCAACTCCTGCAGTTGCAGCTGCGTTGCTGTTTGCAAAAGCGATTAAAAGCGTCTATCCTGATGCTAAGCAGCCCGTAATGTGCAATCTTGCCAGTGACTTAAGAAAAGGAATAAACCTTGAGAATACGTTCAAGAATTGCGTCGGAACTGTAAGCTTTCCATACACAAGTGATTTAGAAGAGTTGCCTCTTAAGAAGCAGGCAGCGGATTTCCGAAAAAAGATAGCGGAGCACAAAAAAACGGAGAACCTTAGAGCGGAAATAATTAAAAATGCATTTTTATGTGACAAATTAGATGAATTGTCTTCCTATAAAGAAAAGAAAGACTGGATGGCTTTTTTCGATGATTTAATCACCGATACTTTTTTGTTGAGTTATGTCGGTCAGTGCGATCTTGGTGACTGTGATACGTACATTGAATCCATGCATATGTATGGCAGCGGAACCACCGGACTTACCATTCAAATGATGTCAGCAGGAAATTATATCACTCTTAATATGATGCAGAGTTTTGATACGTATAAATATGCAAAAGCTTTTGCAGAAGTTATGAAAGAAACAGGAGTTGACTTTTCAATGTCAGATCTATTTGAATTCGCCACTCCAAAAGATTCTATCAACCAGTAATTTATAAAACATATTCTATCAATAAAAAAGAATGCCGGAAGCGCTTTATATAATCGCACTCCGGCATTCATCAAGGAACATTTTCGCAATATCCTATTTTTCGTTCTTCTTAAACCTGTCCATAAATGTCTTCTTTTTTGGCGCTGCTGGAACCGCTTTTCCTCGAAGGCTTTTAATTTCGGTTATGTAGATACCGCTTACAACAACCTTAGCCTCTGTTTTAACCGGAAGCACTTCAAATACCTTGGCGTCTGCAATCAGTGTCATAACCTTTGGACCAACCTTGGCCTTTACGATTGGCAGCTTTGTTCTGCGCATGTACTTGGGTGTTTGTTCAAACACGATCTTAGGAAGCCCTGCGTCTTTTAGCTTCATCTTCTTCTTATCAATGACCAGCATGGTTACCGTCTGTGCTGCAGCTTCTAATGCCTGCTGCTGTTCCACCTGACGCTTTTCCAGCTTCTTACCGAGAAAATAAAGGACTGCCAGAGCCACAACTACGATGAAAAGAATCACGATTAATACGTTTAAAAATGTGCTCACCGGGAATACCTCCAATAGTTCATTTTGTAAATTGGGCCTATCTGTAACAGTATACCACATTTTGTTAAGGAATACAAGCAAAAAATGCTTGACACCTTGACAACACTATGATATTATGGAATGTGCACTATTGTGGCTATGTGTGCCTTGCAGGGACATCTATGCCCAAAACAGAATCGATTAGAAAGAAAACAGGGGTGAAACGTCAATGGAGAAAAGCAGAATGCGTCCGGTCCCAGCCGGTAAGAGCCTGAGAATGAGTTTCTCAAGACAAAAAGAAGTGCTTGAGATGCCAAACCTGATTGAGATTCAAAAGAATTCCTATCAGTGGTTCCTTGATGAAGGATTGAAGGAAGTCTTTGAAGACATCTCTCCGATTGCAGACTTTGCAGGACACCTGAGTCTTGAGTTTGTTGACTTTACATTATGTAAAGATGACATCAAGTACACAATAGAAGAATGCAAGGAAAGAGATGCAACCTATGCGGCTCCTTTAAAGGTAAAGGTAAGGCTTTGCAATAAAGATAAAGATGAAATTAATGAACATGAGATCTTCATGGGTGATCTTCCACTTATGACAGATACTGGTTCCTTCGTGATTAACGGTGCCGAACGAGTTATTGTAAGCCAGTTGGTACGTTCCCCAGGTATATATTATGGTATCGAACACGACAAGGTAGGTAAGGAACTTTATGCCTGTACGGTAATTCCAAACCGTGGTGCGTGGCTGGAGTATGAAACAGACTCCAATGACATCTTCTACGTACGTGTAGACAGAACCAGAAAGGTTCCTGTAACCGTACTCATTCGTGCACTTGGTTATGGTACCAATGCAGAGATTATTGAACTGTTCGGTGAAGAACCGAAATTATTAGCCAGCTTCGGTAAGGATACTTCGGATAATTACCAGGATGGCTTGTTAGAGTTGTATAAGAAGATCCGCCCAGGTGAACCTTTATCTGTTGATAGTGCTGAAAGTTTGTTAAATAGTATGTTCTTCGACCCCAGAAGATACGATCTTGCAAAGGTCGGAAGATATAAATTCAATAAAAAGCTTCACTTTAAAAACCGTATTACAGGTCATGTTCTGGCTGAGGATGTTGTGGATACGACAACTGGTGAAATCCTCGCTCAGGCTGGAACTACAGTAGACAAGCAGCTTGCAGTGGATATCCAGAATGCAGCTGTTCCTTTCGTATGGCTGGAAGGTGTGGAGCGCAAACAGAAGGTTCTTTCCAACTTAATGGTTGATCTATCCGCTCATGTAAGTTTTGATCCGAAGGAAGCAGGTATTACAGAATTAGTATTCTATCCTGCCCTCGAAAAAATCCTGGCAGAAGTTGGCAGCGAAGATGAAGATACCATTAAAAAGGCAGTTCACAGAAATGTGAATGAGCTGGTTCCAAAGCACGTTACAAAAGAAGATATCCTTGCATCGGTCAACTATAACATGCATCTGGAAGAAGAAGTCGGTTCAGCTGACGATATCGACCATTTAGGAAATCGTAGAATCCGTGCCGTAGGAGAACTTTTACAGAATCAGTACCGTATCGGTCTTTCCAGAATGGAGAGAGTGGTTCGGGAAAGAATGACAACACAGGATATGGATGGAATTACTCCTCAGTCCTTAATCAATATTAAACCAGTAACCGCAGCGGTTAAGGAATTCTTCGGAAGTTCCCAGTTATCCCAGTTCATGGATCAGAATAACCCGCTTGCAGAGCTGACTCATAAGAGACGTTTATCTGCCCTGGGTCCTGGCGGTCTTTCCAGAGATCGTGCCGGATTCGAGGTTCGAGATGTTCACTATACTCATTACGGCCGTATGTGTCCGATCGAGACACCTGAAGGTCCTAATATCGGTCTTATCAACTCCCTTGCTACCTATGCAAGAGTAAACCAGTATGGATTCGTAGAGGCTCCTTACCGTGTGGTAAATAAGTCAGATGCCCAGAACCCGATTGTTACCGATGAGGTTGTTTATTTAACGGCTGACGAAGAAGATAATTTCGTAGTTGCTCAGGCGAATGAGCCACTTGATGACGAAGGCCACTTCATTCATAAGAATATTTCCGGACGTTTCCGTGAAGAGACTTCTGAATTCCAGAGAAAGAACATTGATTTAATGGACGTTTCTCCGAAGATGGTATTCTCTGTTGCTACCGCTATGATTCCTTTCCTTGAAAACGATGATGCGAACCGTGCGCTCATGGGATCAAACATGCAGCGTCAGGCCGTGCCGCTTTTAACCACCGATGCTCCTGTAGTAGGAACCGGTATGGAAGCAAAAGCAGCAGTAGACTCTGGTGTTTGCGTTGTTGCAAGAAACTCTGGTGTGGTAGAACGTTCTGCATCCAATGAGATCATTATTAAGAGAGACTCTGACGGTGGAAAAGATGTTTATCGTCTTACCAAGTTTAAGAGAAGCAACCAGTCCAACTGTTACAACCAGAAGCCAATCGTATTTAAGAATAACCATGTGATTAAAGGTGAAGTAATTGCTGACGGACCTTCCACACAGAATGGTGAAATCGCTCTCGGTAAGAATCCACTTATCGGATTCATGACCTGGGAAGGTTATAACTACGAGGATGCGGTTCTCTTAAGTGAGAGACTGGTACAGGAAGACGTTTATACTTCCGTTCATATTGAAGAATACGAGGCAGAAGCCCGTGACACCAAATTAGGACCGGAAGAGATTACCCGTGACGTGCCTGGTGTAGGTGAAGATGCATTAAAGGATCTTGATGAAAGAGGAATCATTCGTATCGGTGCAGAAGTTCGTGCCGGCGATATCCTTGTAGGAAAGGTAACTCCAAAAGGAGAGACTGAACTGACTGCAGAAGAGAGATTGCTTCGCGCCATCTTCGGTGAGAAGGCAAGAGAAGTCCGTGATACTTCCTTAAAGGTACCTCATGGTGCTTATGGTATTATTGTTGATGCAAAAGTATTTACAAGAGAAAACGGTGATGAACTTTCCCCGGGTGTCAATGAGACTGTCCGCATTTACATTGCACAGAAGAGAAAAATCTCTGTCGGCGATAAGATGGCTGGACGTCATGGTAACAAGGGTGTTGTTTCCCGCGTGCTTCCAGTAGAAGATATGCCATTCCTTCCAAATGGCCGTCCGCTTGATATCGTATTAAATCCTCTGGGCGTGCCTTCCCGTATGAACATCGGGCAGGTTCTTGAGATCCATTTAAGCCTTGCAGCAAGAGCTTTGGGATTCAATGTATCCACCCCGGTATTTGACGGTGCAAACGAGATCAATATTATGGATACCCTGGATGTGGCCAATGATTATGTAAATATGAGCTGGTCTGATTTCCAGGATAAATATAAAGACACATTAAAACCTGACGTAATTGAATATCTTGGCGATCATTTAGGCCATAAGGAATTATGGAAAGGTGTTCCAATCAACCGTGACGGTAAAGTTCGTCTTCGCGACGGACGTACGGGTGAGTATTTTGACAGTGCTGTTACCATTGGTCACATGCATTATCTGAAGCTTCACCATCTGGTTGATGATAAGATCCATGCCCGTTCCACAGGACCATACTCTCTGGTTACTCAGCAGCCTCTCGGCGGTAAAGCCCAGTTCGGCGGACAGCGTTTCGGAGAGATGGAGGTTTGGGCTCTCGAGGCTTATGGTGCTTCCTACACACTGCAGGAGATCATGACTGTGAAATCCGATGATGTGGTAGGCCGTGTGAAGACTTACGAGGCGATTATTAAGGGTGAGAATATCCCTGAGCCTGGAATTCCAGAGTCCTTTAAGGTATTGTTAAAGGAGCTTCAGTCACTGGCGTTAGATGTAAGAGTGCTGCGTGATGATAATACCGAGGTACAGATTGCTGAAAGCACAGACTACGAAGAAACAGATTTAAGAGCCATCATCGAGGGCGACAGACGTTACCGTGATGAAGAATCCTTTAGTGAGTTCGGTTATCAAAAACAGGAATTTAAGGATCAGGAACTGGTAAATGTCAGTGAAGATGTGGCTGAAGACAGCGTCGACGATTCTTTTGAGGATTTCGATGAGCCGGATATTGACGATTCAGACGATTTAGACGAAGAATAATAGAAGGGAGTACCGTTCATGCCTGAAAATAATGAAACTTACCACCCAATGACATTTGATGCCATAAAGATCGGTCTGGCATCTCCGGAAAAAATTCTGGATTGGTCCCATGGTGAGGTGAAAAAGCCTGAGACGATTAACTACAGAACTTTAAAGCCGGAAAAAGACGGTCTGTTCTGTGAACGGATTTTTGGACCGAGCAAGGACTGGGAATGTCATTGCGGAAAATATAAAAAGATCCGTTATAAAGGCGTTATCTGTGATCGATGTGGCGTTGAAGTAACAAAAGCCAGTGTCCGCAGAGAACGTATGGGCCATATCCAGCTTGCTGCCCCTGTTTCCCATATCTGGTATTTTAAAGGTATTCCAAGCCGTATGGGTCTGATTCTTGACATTTCTCCTAGAACCTTAGAGAAGGTGCTGTATTTTGCGTCTTATGTTGTACTGGATGCCGGTAATACCGGACTCCAGTATAAGCAGGTTTTATCAGAGAAGGAATTTCGTGAAGAAACAGAAAAATACGGACACGGTGCTTTCCGCGTTGGAATGGGTGCAGAAGCCATTCTGGAATTATTGCATTCCATTGACCTTGAAAAAGACTCCGAGGAGTTAAAAAGAGGGTTAAAGGATTCCACAGGACAGAAGCGTGCAAGAATCATCAAGAGACTGGAAGTTGTAGAAGCTTTCCGTAATTCCGGTAACTTACCGGAGTGGATGATCATGACCGTTGTTCCGGTTATTCCTCCGGATATCCGTCCTATGGTACAGTTAGACGGTGGCCGTTTCGCTACCTCTGACTTAAATGATTTATACAGAAGAATCATCAACCGTAACAACCGTCTTGCCCGTCTGTTAGAGCTTGGCGCTCCGGACATCATCGTGCGTAACGAGAAGCGTATGCTTCAGGAAGCGGTTGATGCCTTAATTGACAACGGAAGACGTGGAAGACCGGTAACCGGACCAGGAAACCGTGCGTTAAAATCCCTTTCCGATATGTTAAAGGGTAAGCAGGGACGTTTCCGTCAGAACTTGTTAGGAAAGCGTGTAGACTATTCCGGCCGTTCTGTTATCGTCGTAGGACCTGAACTTAAGATTTACCAGTGTGGTCTTCCGAAAGAGATGGCCATTGAGTTATTTAAGCCTTTCGTTATGAAGGAGCTGGTTTCTAACGGAACCGCTCATAATATAAAGAATGCCAAGAAGATGGTAGAGCGTCTTCAGACAGAAGTATGGGATGTACTGGAAGATGTTATCAAAGAGCATCCGGTTATGTTAAACCGTGCCCCTACCCTTCACAGACTGGGTATCCAGGCCTTCGAGCCTATCCTGGTTGAAGGTAAGGCTATCAAGCTTCATCCTTTAGTATGTACTGCGTTCAACGCCGATTTCGACGGAGACCAGATGGCGGTACATCTTCCTCTTTCTGTGGAAGCACAGGCAGAGTGCCGTTTCCTTCTGTTATCACCGAACAACTTGCTGAAGCCTTCAGATGGTGGTCCAGTGGCTGTTCCTTCACAGGATATGGTCCTTGGTATTTACTATCTGACTCAGGAACGTCCTGGTGCAAAGGGAGAAGGAATGGTATTTAAGAGCGTGAATGAAGCAATTCTCGCTTATGAGAACCAGGCAGTAACCCTTCATTCCAGAATCAAGGCTCGTGTAACCAAGAGAATGCCTGATGGTTCCATGAAGTCAGGTGTGGTAGAGTCTACTGTTGGTCGTTTCATTTTTAATGAGATCGTTCCTCAGGATCTTGGATTCGTAGACCGTTCTGTTGAGGGCAACGAGCTGTTAATGGAAGTTGATTTCCATGTAGGTAAGAAGCAGTGTAAGCAGATCCTTGAAAAAGTTATTAATGTTCACGGTGCAGTTCAGACAGCGGAGACTTTGGATGATATCAAAGCCATTGGTTACAAGTATTCTACCAAGGCTGCCATGACCGTATCCATTTCTGATATGACTGTACCAGAGAGCAAACCGAAGCTGATTGCAGACGCACAGGCGACGGTTGACCAGATTGCTAAGAACTTCCGCCGTGGTCTTATCACAGAGGAAGAGCGTTATAAAGAAGTTATTGACACATGGAAAGTAACGGATGATCAGCTGACCCATGACCTGTTAACCGGACTTGATAAATATAACAACATCTATATGATGGCGGATTCCGGTGCCCGAGGTTCTGATAAGCAGATCAAACAGCTTGCAGGTATGCGTGGACTTATGGCCGATACAACCGGTCACACCATTGAACTTCCAATTAAGTCTAACTTCCGTGAAGGACTTGACGTATTGGAGTACTTTATCTCTGCTCATGGTGCTCGTAAAGGACTTTCCGATACGGCTCTGCGTACAGCCGATTCCGGTTACTTGACAAGACGTCTGGTAGACGTTTCTCAGGATATGATCATTCGTGAGATTGACTGTTGTGAAGGCAAAGATAGTCCATTTATGGAGATCAAAGCGTTTACAGATGGTCAGGAAACCATTGAGGGTCTGGAGGAGCGTATCACAGGTAGATTTATAGCGGAAACGATTACCGATCCAGATACTGGTGAAGTGATTGTAAAAGCAAACCACATGTGTACCCCGAAGCGTGCTGCTATGGTTATGAAAGTGCTTGAGAAGACCGGCCGCGACTCAATTAAGATCCGTAACGTTCTGACCTGCAAATCCCATATGGGTGTTTGTGCAAAATGTTATGGTGCCAACATGGCTACTGGCCAGCCTGTTCAGGTGGGCGAAGCGGTTGGTATCATCGCTGCTCAGTCTATCGGTGAGCCAGGTACCCAGCTGACTATGCGTACCTTCCATACCGGCGGTGTTGCCGGTGGCGATATCACACAGGGTCTTCCCCGTGTCGAGGAGCTTTTTGAGGCACGTAAGCCAAAGGGTCTTGCTATCATCGCAGAATTCGGCGGAGTGGTAACCATTAAGGATACCAAGAAGAAACGTGAAATCATCGTAACTGAGAATGAAACCGGCAATTCCAAGACCTATCTGATTCCTTACGGTTCCAGAATCAAGGTTCAGGATGGCCAGGTGCTTGAGGCTGGTGATGAGCTGACAGAAGGTAGTGTGAATCCACACGACATCTTAAAGATCAAGGGCGTTCGTGCTGTTCAGGATTATATGATCCAGGAAGTACAGCGTGTATACCGCTTACAGGGTGTAGAAATCAATGATAAGCACGTTGAGATGATTGTAAGACAGATGCTTAAGAAGATCAAAATTGAGGAGGGCGGAGATAGCGAAGTCCTTCCAGGAACCTCTATGGATGTTCTTGATTATAATGATTTAAACGAGGCACTTCTTGCAGAAGGCAAGGAACCTGCAGTAGGAAATCAGGTTATGCTTGGTATTACAAAGGCATCTCTGGCTACTGACTCCTTCTTGTCCGCAGCTTCTTTCCAGGAGACCACAAAGGTACTGACCGAAGCCGCTATTAACGGTAAGGTTGACCACTTGATCGGTCTTAAGGAAAATGTTATCATCGGTAAGCCGATTCCGGCTGGTACTGGTATGAAGCGTTATCGTACCATCAACTTAAGCACAGATGCTGCTTGTGAAGAAGATGATGAGATCCTGTTATCTGAAGATGATGAGATTTTATTATCCGATGACCAGTTCGAGGAAGCAGAAGAGATTTTGACAATCGAAGAAGATGAGATAGAAGAATAAGAACTAATAAGAGCTCTGACAGGTTTTCCTGCCAGGGCTTTTTTTGACAAAGACAATAGTTTATTCGGTTGGAGGAAAAAATCTGGCAGCGTTTCAGGATACAGGAGTGGAAACGAAAGCGGCAGAGTTCGTTGAATGGATTTCAAAAGCAGAAAATAGTGCAAAAAATAGAGAAGAGAGCAGCAGCTTATCTCAGGTAAAGGGAAAAGAAGGCCTGTATTATGAGTTCAGAAAAGAGTATTTTGATATTTTTTCAAAAAAACTGGAAGCAACGTCTTCCCAGCCGGGTTCATAATGAGGGATCAGGCATTTACTAATGCCATTTAGAATGGCCTGCGTGATAAACAAGTGGAAGCGCTGGTCGGCAATCTTCTCACAGATCGGTATACAGAAAGAATATGTGATTTGATAAACAAAAAACTTGAAAAATTGAAAGAATAATAGAAAAAGCATAGAAAAGCATAGAAAAGCATAGAAAAGCATAGAAAAGCATAGAAAAG
>CAUQMY010000022.1:0-59779 GCA_963519465.1 uncultured bacterium | reverse complement strand
CACGCATAAACAGGCACTTTCAGGGGTATAAGAAAAATCCTTTTCTTTTTTCTTAAGTAATTTTAATATTTGCCTAAAAATGGCAGTTTTCCGCTTAAAACCGAGGTTTGGGGGACTTTCACTCTCACCAGCCTTTACCACCCAAATGCAGTCAGAATTATAAACCAATGTCGTTTTTGATGGTTTTGTCGTTTTAAAATTTGTGCGGCAAAACTATAAAATTAGCATTTACAACGGATATCAAACCCCTTATGTCTTCCTGATGTTTATGATTATTATTAACTACTCTCGACACCTATAAATATGTTAAGTAAGAGCCAACCCTTTTTTCAAAATAAATGGTACATGTTTTAATAATGCATATCTAATTTAGAATAAATAAATTTTATTTGCTTTATAAAATTATGCCTATGCTTCGTACCCGAAAATTCATATAAAGTTTTCAACATTTAGATTTAAAAATTATTGTCGATTTATTCGAGATATAATAGTTCGATTTTAATCGAAATGCAAATCACACTCTTTTAAATTTTGATTCGAACTCTTAATAATTTCTTGCGCTATAGATTTTAGGGTATCGTCTTTAACTGAACAATCTACTATTCTCGTAGTAACTAGATTAGCCAAGAGCAATGAATTACTATATGTTAATTTATTATGAAATTCAACAGATGTTTTAACTATCGACGAATACATACGAATAAAAATAATACCAACAAAATCAGTTAATAATCCGCTTATACAACCTACCACAAGTGGTAATATATTTTCATTTGCATTTGGTCCAAAAAATAATAATGTGCCTATCAAAATCATCGCGCCGAAAAATATTACTATTATTCCAAGTGCAAACACTTTTTTTGACTGCTCAAGATTCATATCATAATATCTTTTTAGTTCTCTTTGATGTTGTTTAAATTGTTTATCTTCAATTTTAGCCTCATATGTGCCTGCCAGTTCCTCTAATTCTAATTTTTCCTGTAGGACAATTAATTCATCCTTTAAATAATGTTTTAAGCTTGTATCCAATATATTTATAGCTAAATCAGCAATAGATGATAATAAAAAAGCTGAAATAACAAATAAAATCATCAAAGTTATTATGAAATAATTATCTGGTATTAACAAATGACTTGGATCTATGACTAGAACTACTACTATAAAAATACAAATTATAAAATAAAATAATCGTTCAATAATTTTTTTCTTGCGTTTTCGGTCGCTCATTTGTAACTGTCTCAACTTAAATTCATTCAAAATAATATTTTGCTCTGTATCATTAAATTTATATTTTTCAGCAAGGGATTTCATAAAATCATCTGATTTAGTGATTATTGAAATTTCAAATAGAGAATCATCTGAAAAGAAATCTTGAATTACTTTGAGTAAAAATAAGATATACTTACTAAACTTATTATTTTTTAAATGGCCGATTTTGTTTAAATAGTCTTCTAATACCTCATCTGCATATATAGATTTTTTTTTGGATTTCAGTGTTTTTTCTGTTTCGTTATGAGTTGTTTCGCTTACATTGTCCTTTTCTAAATCTTTAGCTTCTTTATGCTGTAATTCTTCATCCATCTATACACATCTCTTTTCTCATAAAAGCTTTTATTAAAGCTACTATTCCTTCAATCCCAAGCTAATGTTAGCTTATTTGAGACTATCATTTTCTTCAATTTATATAAACAAAGCAACATAAAACTTATCAAAATTTTTTATGTTAATCATAAGCATTGTATTTAAAATCAATTATAACAAAAAATCACTATAAAACAATATTTTTCTATATTTTAACTTCATTATTTTGCACTGTTTTATAACTTTACCTTAAATCATCAAGACAAATGATATATCAACAACTCTCTCCGATACCTATACTAATTTTGAATACTAATATAATCGCAAAGAGGCTGGAATCCCATTACTGTGTGGCCAAAATTTAGTAAGAGATAAAATCAGTCCCCTGATAAGTGTATAAACAGGCACTTACAGGGGGAAAACAAAAATCTTCTTTATTTTCTTAAATCTTCCAGTTCCTATAAAATTTCACCGTACCTGCCCAGGAAACTCTGGGTGCGTACATTGGCAGAGGAAAATACTTCCCCCGGAGTTCCTTCTTCTACAATGACGCCGTCCGCCATAAAGATGACCCGGTCAGAAATATCTCTGGCAAATGCCATCTCATGGGTGACAATAACCATGGTGATCTGCAAATCTGCAAGGGATTTAATGACCTTTAACACTTCTCCTGTCAGTTCCGGATCCAGAGCAGAGGTCGGCTCATCAAAAAATAAGATCTTGGGATTTAAGGCAAGGGCTCTGGCAATTGCCACTCGCTGACACTGCCCGCCGGATAACTGGCAGGGATATGCCTCTGCCTTATCTTCAAGTCCCATTTTCTGAAGCAGCTTTATTGCTTCTGCCTTGACTTCGTCTTTATTCCGCTTCTGCACGTGAATC
This sequence comes from uncultured bacterium, assembly GCA_963519465.1. Taxonomy (GTDB): domain Bacteria; phylum Bacillota; class Clostridia; order Lachnospirales; family Lachnospiraceae; genus Lacrimispora. The sequence goes on along the minus strand of CAUQMY010000022.1, from coordinate 57,316 downwards.
GGGGCATCAATCACATTGTTCATCACCGTCATATGAGGGAATAAGTGAAAGTTCTGGAATACCAGTCCATAATTTTTCTGGATCTGGCGCAGCACGTCTTTGGCTGCATAGACAGAATTTCCCTCTGATCCAGCATAAGCTGCCTTTTCCCCCAGATAAATGAGCTCTCCCTGATCCATCTGCTCCAGCATGGTTGCACATCGTAAAAGCGTGGATTTTCCGGAACCGGATGGACCGATGATGGAGACAATCTCCCCTTCCTTTACGGACAGGGAAATATCCTTTAAAACCTCCTGGTTGTCAAATGATTTTTTCACGTGGTTCATTTCCAGTAAATACATCTCGGTCCTCCTACTCATAATAATTCATCCGTTTTTCTATGTATTCCATTCCAACTGCTACGATCAGGTTAAAGACATAGTAAAAAAGTCCTGCTGCCACAAAGGGAATCAAGCTTGTCTGGGAAGATGCCAGAGCTTTTGCCACGGCGAACATTTCCAGAACGCTGATGGTGAAGGCTAAAGAGGTATCTTTTACCAGAGTGATTACTTCGTTGGTTACAGAAGGAAGAATCCGTTTTACCACCTGGGGAAATATGATGCGGAAAAAGGTCTGGGATTTTGTATATCCAAGAAGCCTGGAGGCCTCATACTGGCCCGCTGGCATGGACTGGATCCCACTTCTGTAAATTTCCGCAAAATATGCCGCATAGTTGATTACAAATCCGATAAACGCAGCAATAAGGCGGTAATCATTCCCCACCTTTATGCCTAACAAATAATAGGGACCGAAATAAACCACCATCAGCTGAAGCATCAGGGGCGTTCCTCTCATGACTGAAATATAGAATTTTACAATGGCCTGAATGACCCGGTTCTTTGACATCCGTCCAAAAGAAACCAATAGTCCCAGGGGAAGGGAAAAGACCAGGGTTACCACAAATATCTGAATGCTGACCCACATTCCCCCTGCCAGTTGTGAAAGTATCTGTATGAAAGTCATGATTACTCCTCCAATTACGTCCTTTTATTTTGTAACGGTGGTGACATCTTTGCCAAACCACTGCTCTGAAATTTTCTTTAATGTGCCATCGGCCGCCATGGCTTCTAACTGTTCCTGAACCTGATCTCTTAATGCTTCATTTCCCTTTTTAAAGCCTACTCCATACTCTTCTGCGGATAAGGATTCATCTAAGATCACAAAATCAGCTTTTCTCTGCTCGATCTGGTATGCTGCTACAATTACGTCCATAGCAACTGCATCTACGGCACCCATTTCTAAATCCATAAATGCTGTATTGTAATCCGGAGTGGTCTGTAAGGTCTTAAGGGTCTTTAATAAGGTGTCATCTTCCTTTAAGGCTTTTTCTGCGGAAGAATCTGCCTGAACTTCAACAATCTTTCCAGAAAGGTCTGCAAGTGTCTGAATGCCGGAATCCTTTCCTACTACAAATACCTGGCTGTTTTCCATATAGGGCTTTGTCCATGTATAGCCGTCTTCTCTGCCGGTAATGGTAAAGCCGTTCCAGATACAGTCAATATTTCCTGACTCCAGCTCCATATCCTTGGCATCCCAGGCGATTGGCTGTGCCACAAACTTTTTCCCAAGGCGACTGGCCACTTCTTTTGCCAGGTCTAAGTCAAAGCCGGTATATTCCCCATTGTCTGCCACAAATCCCATGGGCGGGAAATCCTGGTCAAAACCTACCGTAAAGGTTTCTTCAGAGCCTGAAGTCTTAGCAGCCTCAGAGCTCGCTTCCTTGGTTTCTTCTGCTTTGGTGGAAGGTGCTGCCTCCTGTTTTGAGGAACATCCGCTAAGTAACGTCAATGCACCCAGTACTGCTGCCATTTTTATCATTATTTTTTTCATCCTTGTATCCTCCTCTTGAATTTCGTGTGTTACCATGGTAGCATAGTAAAGTGCTTCTGTAAAGAAGAAAGTTTATGCAAAAAAGAAAATATGCAAGGAGAAAAACTGATTTAGAGAAATACAAATACAAGCAGCAAAATAAGTAAAAGGGCTGCCCCTCCGATCAGGAGCGGGGAAGATGCCGGTGCCTTTCCTCTGACAGAACGTCTTTCCGGTTCTGCAAACATGCCCCAGGGACTTAATTCCAGTAATCCAAAAGGCAGTCCATTTTGATCCTGACCGTTTAAAAAGGCGTGAAATTCCTTAAAGTCACGTTCCACATAACGTTTTCCGTCCTTCCAGTCCTCTATGGCATCTTTTTTTGCCTTGGAAAAAAAGAAAGAAGATTCATCTGCATCTCTCATTCCTTCCTTTTTCTTTAAGAACTGCCGGTACGCATGCCTGATGCCTTTGTTTGCCGTCTCCTGTAAATCTCTTGTAGTCTGATAAAGATTCATCAGGTAATAAAAGATTTTATAAGCATCTTTGGGCTGAAAGGAAGGCCTCTTGCCTTCATAGCCTCTGCTTCTGTCAGCGGATCTCTGGTACTGTTCCTGTATGTAAAAGTCGATCAACCGGTCGACGGCTTCCCTTAAGTCCGACGCAAGCCCCTTATCAATCCCGGAATAGGTACCAAAGGCCTGGGATTTTATGGCCATTAATGCGGCAAGGAAACCAGATAATTCCTCACTTCCTCCTGATAAGGCAGAAGCACCAAGTAAATTTCCAGAATGGTTCATATATGCTGCGAATCGTTCTGCAAGAGCAAGGTCATCAGGGGAATAAATAGTCTTTTCTGCCATCGGGGAAATGGATACCTGGGCACCGAAGACTTTTTCGCTTTCCGCTCCCTTTCTGTTCTTTCCATCGATAACCGATATGTAGGCTTCCCTTAACATCCGTCTGGAATACCCTGGATCGTTCTTGATCCGTCCTTCGCCAGCCGGTTGATAGATAATTCCCTGCTCTCCCTGATTCTCGGATTTGTTGACCGGGATTCTTATGCCTCCCTGTCCCTCTTCCATGGCTTCTGCCCCTTTTAAAATGCTTTTAAAAAGCTGTTCCAGCTCCCGGTCACTTAAGGTATTGCCTGTGACACTATGATAAAGAGCAGCTCTCAAGGCATTTCTGGCGCTCTGAGAACCAAAATTCCGAAGCAGGGCTTCCAGTTCTCCCAGGCGGGCATCAAGAAGCTTTGCAAGGAGATCCGGCAGCATCTGATCCAGAATCGAAAGCTGATCCTCCCTGACTCCTTCTGAAGTATGTTCAAGAATGGCAAGCAGCAGTTCTTTGTAGATGGCTGTAAGGTCACTTAACTCAGCTGCAACGGTCTTTTCTGATGAGGGCGTCCAGCTTTTGATATTCTTCCATGCCAGATCAGCAGCATCTTCCCCCCACATCTGGTCCAGATCCGATACCCCTTCCCGTTTTTCCTTATAGTGGGCACTTTCATCAGAAAGCGAAGCCGTATCTCTGGAAGTATCAGCCTCTTTGGGCGACTCTGATCTGGCTTCTTTTGCATTTTCCACAGAAGCTTTGGCATTTTCCCCTATCTCATTTATAAACTGTATCTCGGCCTCAATGGTTGCTTTTTTCACAGCCTGCTCCATGGCATGCGGTAAGTCTCCGGCCGGCAGCTCCCCTGTCTTGGCAGAAAGGGGCTGGTCCTGTACCTTGATTTCCATATCCGTTGTCCTCATTGGATTCTTCTGAAAGTATTTTGCCCAGCTCTAAGGATCAGTCCTTTTCATCCTGGAAAACGATCTTTCCTTTGCAGATGGTGTATTTTACCTTTCCAAACAGGGATTGTCCTGTGAACGGGGAGTTGGAGGACTTGGAGACATATTCCCCTACGATCCATTCCTCATTGGGATCAAAGATCACCAGGTCCGCAGCACTCCCTTCCTGTATGCCGCCAAATGGCAGCCGGTAAAGCTTTGCAGGGTTGCAACTCATTTTTTCCATCAGTTCCATCATGGTTAAATGACCGGCCCGCACCAGATTGGTCACACCAAGGGCAAGAGCGGTCTCCAGGCCGATGATCCCGCTGGGCGCCTGGGTTAAATCCTTGGCCTTTTCCTCAACACTATGAGGAGCGTGATCTGTTGCAATGATGTCAATGCTTCCGTCCTTTAACCCCTCTATAATGGCCTGTCTGTCCTCTTCCGTCCGAAGTGGAGGATTCATTTTCGCCAGTGTCCCATGGTTTAATAAAGCTTCTTCTGTTAGTGTGAAATGATGAGGAGTTACCTCAGCATACACATCTGCCCCCAATTCCTTGGCAAGCTTCACCATCTTTACGGAAGCTGCGGAACTGATATGCTGGATATCCACCGGGGCTTTCGTATGAAGGGCAATCATTAAATCCCTTGCTACCAGGCTGTCCTCGGCAAGAGCCGGGGAACCATAGATTCCGAGCTGCTCCGAAACTTTTCCATGGTTAACTCCATTATTTACAATAAAAGCCGGATCTTCTTCATGAAAGCTTAAAGGCAGATCAAGCTTCGCTGCCATTTCCATGGCTTCCTTTACAAGCTTCGCATCAAGAAGGGGGATTCCGTCATCGGTAAAACCTGCCGCTCCATTGGCTTTTAATTCCTCCATATCCGTCAGTTCCAGACCCATAAGTCCTTTGGAAACAGCGGCGGCTGAAAGTACGTTAATCCCGGTCTTTTTTCCTTCCCGTATTACATATTTTAATGTCTCTGCATTATCCACGGGAGGCTTGGTGTTTGCCATGCAGACCACAGTGGTAAATCCGCCCTTGGCGGCTGCTCTGGCACCAGTCTGGATATCTTCTTTATAAGTAAGTCCAGGATCACGAAAATGAACATGAACATCAATAAGCCCCGGAGCTACAAGATAGCCAGATGCATCAATTACCACATCTTCTTTGGAAACCTTAAATTCCAGACTTTCTCCGATAGCGGCAATCTTCCCGTCCGCAAGACAGATTTCCACGGTCCGCTCGGTCTTATCCGCCGGATCTATGACGTGTGCATTTCTAATCCATATCATTTTTTATTCTCCCTTTCTTTTCTCTCATCCGTTAGTAACGGTTTTCTTGCAGCAAATTTAAAAAATCCCTGGGGCAGTTCAAATACAAATACAATGCCCAGCACAATGGCTACCGCTACCTTTAACGCCATAAATCCCGTCCGGGCCGCCAAAGCCAGTTCATCTGTAACAATATAATAAGCGGTCCAGTATACGCCTGCTCCTGGTACCAGTGGGAAAATACCGGATATTAAAAATATGGTGACCGGACACCGTTTTCTAACCGCAAACATTCTGGATAAAAGGATCACTACAATCGTGGCAACCAGTGCAGCCACCGGAGTCGTCACCCATTTCAAAAGGGCGGCATAGACAATCCACCCTGATCCGCCGATGAGACCGCAGTAAGGATAAAATCTGGTAGGTACTCCAAACAGCAGGGAAAATGCAATAGTCCCAATCACAGCCGCTATAGCCTCTAGCAAAAGGCTCATAAAAATGTACCTCCTGTTAACTGATGAAACACACCAAAAACCAGCCCAACGCCCATAGCAATGCTGAAAAATACCAGAAGGGCATCAAGCATGCGGACGGATCCTGAGATATAATCCCCATCTGCGATGTCCCTTATGGCATTGGTAAATGGCACACCAGGAATCAAAGGCATGATAGAGCCGATAATCATAAAATTTAAATGTTCTCCAACCTGCAGTATATATAACAGAGTGCAGACGAAGGTGACGAGGGCCCCGCCTCCGATGTTCCCCACGATTTTAGACAGGCGCGGAGCGCTTATAAATATCACATACAGGTAAAGCAGAATACCGGCCAGGAAAGCAGCTCCGCTGTCTCTTAGATTACCACCGAAAAGATAACAGAAGCAGGCACTTCCCACACCTGACGCAACGATCTGCATGGTCTTTGATTTCCCCGGCATGACTCGAATCTCGTTCAGGCGGCGTTTCACTTCCGCCAGGCTTACTGACCCTGCTTCAATTTCCCTGGACAGCTGGTTCACAGCCGCCACCCGGTTTAAATGGGTTCCGCTCACCGGGATGTGCTGGACCTTTGCAAAAATTTCCTCCCGCTCATTGCCGGCGGTGGTAAAGATTCCATTGCTGAGAACAAAGGAATTACCGGATTCGATTCCAAAATGGCGGCAAATCCGGTCCATAGTCTCTTCCACACGGAAGATCTCTGCACCATTCTCCAGCAATATGTGTCCTGCCTGCATGGCAGCATTAAGAACTTCCTTTTGGTCCAGAACTTCCCTTTTATCCAGAACTTCCTTTTGATCCAGAATTTCCTTCTGATCTATTTCACGTTCCATCGTTGCCAGTCTCCTACCCGATAAAAAAGCTCTCTCCGTCTTCCCGGATCTGAACAATCCGGTCCCGGTAAAGGCCTGACACTTCCATGTCTATGAGTCTCTCTATGACTGAAAAATCACCCCAGCAGTGCATGGGAAATGCATGGCTGACCCGGGTCTTTCTCATAAATTCATCCAAGCCAAGATAAAATGCTTTCTCCTGTCTTGGATCAAGGGGCAGAAAAGCTGCATCAATATACATGCCTTCCATCTTATCCACTTCCAGCGTGTAGCGCTTTGCCATGGTCTCATTCCAGTCTGCTGGTTCACCTTCCCAATACCAGTTGTTTAAATCTCCGGCATGATATAGAACCTTTCCTTCCGCTTTCACTAGAAAGGCAACGCCTTCATCAGTAGAGCAATAGGTACTGACTTTTACATCCGCTCCCGTTTCATCAGGAGATTGTTCAATAATCTTCCCGTCCATAAACCGGAATCCAAGTTCCTCCCCTGGCTTCATGGAGGTGATGTCTTTCAGGCATTCTTCCGGCAGACGGCTTCTCCATATATCGTCTGAAAAGATGAATCTGGTCATTTCATGCTTCTTTATGAAATCCAGAACCTTCTCAGAATAATGGTCTCCGTGCCGATGACTTGCAAATACCAGAAGGGGCTTATCCTCTCTGATTTCCGGCAGGGCACCTTCGGTATAGTCAAACAGCAAAGTCATGGTTTCAAGCTCCACTAAAAATGCACTATGATGGATATAAATAATCTTCATGAGAATAGGCCTCCTTCATTTGGCTGATTGAAAAAATTATATCACAACAACCGCCCATCTGCATAGCATCTGTGCACAAAAAAAGGCGGAGACAATTGTCCCCGCCCCAGAAATAAAAATTCCTGATCGATCCGGTTTATGTACGGATTAGTTAGCTGCCTTTGTTGTCTCAGCTGCTTCTGCAGATGTCTCAGACTCAGATTCAGCTGCTTCAGAGGAAGCATCTTCGCTGCTAGCTTCTTCAGAAGATTCTTCTAAAGTAGTCTCTTCTGTTGTTGTTTCTTCTGCAGTTGTAACTGCTTCTGTAGTAGCTTCTGTTGTAACTTCTGCTTCAGTAGCTGCAGTTGTTTCTGTTGTCTTGCTTCCACATGCAGAGATGGTTGCCATTGTTAATACAGCTACGCCTGTAAGTACGAGTTTCTTTGTTGTTAATTTCATAATAATTCTCCTCCTTGCGACTACATAGGTTATTTTTTTTTAGTATGTTGCCGCGACCTCATGTTGTCCTATGACCCTGAAGTCGAGTCCCAGTTTAACACCTTAGGATTACAAAGTCAATGACCTTTTCATGATTTTTTTCTTAATTAAAATCGGGGTATTTCTTAAAAATTATTACAATCATGGCCAGGATGGAGGAGAAAAAAATTATGAAATTATGCACTTGAATCCGATTATTTTTAGTAGTTTTGATTTTGTCCACTTGAATAATGTTACAATTTAGTTTTAAATGTATTAATATTTTTGTGATTTATGCACAAATATTTTTCCCATTTTATGGTAACTCTATGACGTTAAATCATAGCTTTCTCCGATCATCCGTTGGATTTCTTTATCCGGAACAGTGCCATCCATAAGTACCGTATTCCAGTGTTTTTTGTTTAAATGGTACCCTGGTTGTACTCCAAAAAAGGCATTTCTCCAAAATTCCACCCATTGGGGATCACATTTTAAATTGATACAGACCAGGCCCTCCCTCTCATAGATCCAGGCAAAAACCTTCTTATTCTTCTTATGGCGGACGACGGCCCACTGATGATCCCGGAATGGATAGTCTTCATACACCTCCGGATAAGTTAGACAGCAGGAGATTAATTCTTTCTTTGTTTTCATAAGGTTCTCCCTTCTTTTTTGTTGTCCATTGCAGATAAAACAAGTACCTGATATACTTAAAACTATAATTAAAGCTATCATTAAGATACAAATTCAAACTGACAGGAGGAATTTTATATGCTAAAAGACCTGGTTACCAAATGCCGCACGTTTCGACGCTTTCATGAGGACGTAAAGATATCAACGGAAGAATTAAAAGAACTGGTGGATCTTGCCAGACTCACCGCCTCAACCGCCAACTCACAGGCGCTCAAATTCCGGTTGTGCAATACACCGGAGGAAACAGAACAAGTATTTGATACTCTTGGCTGGGCCGGCGTCCTGCCCGACTGGGACGGCCCGGAAAAAGGGGAACGGCCTTCTGCTTACATTATTATATTGTGTGATTTATCAATAGGCAAAAACAAGCTTTATGATGACGGAATTGTTGCACAGACTATGATGCTGGGGGCTGTAGAAAAGGGATATGGCGGTTGTATGCTTGGGAATGTACAAAGAAGCCGTCTGGCAGAAGCCCTGCACATTGATCCTACCAAGTATTCCATTGATCTGGTTCTGGCCCTTGGGAAGCCGAAAGAGGAAGTGGTTATCGTGCCGTTGAAAGAGGATGGGGATGTTCGGTATTATAGGGATGAGAATCAGGTGCATTATGTTCCGAAAAGGGAGCTTGAGGATTTGATTGTTTAAGGGGTAAGGGGTATTTTTGCAATAAGCATAAATTAGAAAGCTAAGAAGACTCGAGTATCAGGTAGCGAATCAAGAGATTGCTATTTAACTATAATCAGCCGGTTTTAAAGTATCCAGACCGGCTGATGTGACATTTATGCTTGATATATTTTATTGCTAGTGATTATTATACAGTATCATTTTACAAACTAAAATCTCTGTCCGCATTTAGGGCAGAATTCAAAGTTTTCTGTGGTTTCATAACCACAGCTCGTACACTTCTTTCGATTCCATTCCGAAGTCCTTCTCCCAGACTCTATGATGGTTAAATCCTGCTCTGTAATCTCAATTGACTCTCCCCTACTTACCAGCCTTCCTTTTTCTGCATTCAGCTCATAAATCGTGTTACAGCAGGACATCTGAACGTAATAACGGCGGTCCCATTTAATGATGGGTATGAAAAAGACGCTAAAATAGCTGTAGGTCATAAAAACCTGATACCTGCCATAACCTCCGCACAGGCTGCAGATTACGGTTTTGGCGTAATTGAGTTGTTTTCTGCTCTGACTGATACCGCATATGAAAAACATCGTATGCCTCCATTCTGCCATTCACTACTGCTACAAATATGTTAATTTTTGTTTCTCCACTGAAATGAACAGCGGTTTTATTATACATCGACCTTAACAAAAAATCCGGTACTTCCTTAATCATACCATCTTTTCCCAGATAATAAGTATTTTAATGAAAACGGTTTAATATGATATGATTCGCATCATATTTTGTAATTATTTTCTCAAAGCATATATTTACATAAGGATATCATATCCATTTAGGATACGTCATAAAATTAGCAACCCAAAGATCATCTTTATAATTTCTAGAACATGATGTCCGGAAATATTCACTTTTAAATACATTCCTCTTCTAGAATTCTTTTACTCCTCCGTCATATTTATATATTCGCTCCAACAATCCTCAATATTATCAGAGCAATTTTCTCTACTCCATACCACATTTCGTCTTATAACTCTAGCAGGTGTACCTACGGCAATACAGTTATTGGGTATTTTATTCTTTACAATACTTCCTGCCCCTATTATGCTGCCATCTCCTATCGTGGTATTATATAACACAATTGATCTAGCACCTATCCACACATGATTTCCAATAGTTATTTTTCTTTTTGAACTTATATCTGGCGTTGAGTTTATATTCCGACCTGTTTTTACATCAAAAATTGAATGAGCATCATTTGTGTAAAAAGCTAGATCATGCGAAAACATACAGTCATCTCCTATTATCATTTCTGTATGTTCTAATACTAAAATCTGCGAATTTATATTAATAGTAAAATCATTTCCAATTTTTAAATTAGCATCACTACGAACTGCAAACGTTCCACTTATTCTAATATTATTTCCAAAACTAGCCGTTGCCCCATAGGAAATATTAATGACCGTTTGCTCATTAAAATCATTTAAAAATATACAGTCATCTCCTATCTTAAGTTTTGCCTTCCCTTTTAATTCAATTTCCGTATTTTTCCCGCTTTGAAAATTATTGCCTATTTCAAAAGTTGAACCATCCCTGATATGTAATATACCATTCAATCTACATTTAACCCCGAAAGAGACTTTAGCATTACTATGTACATAAACTACTGTTCCAGATTGACATTTGAATCCTTTCCCAATTGTTACTACGGCATCAAAACCTGAAAAAACAATTTTGGCATTTCTGTAATTACCAATAATCTTGTTTCCATGAGAATCTTCATAATAATCTTGTGTCTTAGAAATTAAACAATCACAAAAATAATAATAATCATCCGTTGTATATTGATATACCTCTAGAGTATCTTTTAAACTTTGATAAAATGCAATCGGTATTATAATAAAATATTCTTCGTTCTTGCCATTAAGAATTGAAATGGGCAGAACCGTTACCCCATCAACTTTTCCATTATCACTATCTACAAAAAAGCCAACATCAATATTCTGTTTTTCTTTAAGGCGATTCCTTATAATATATGAGGTTTCATAATCTCCCCATAAAACCACTGTTCTTTTATTATACTTCTCCACAGTCTTCTCTACAATATCTGATATCCAGTCTTTTGTATACTCACTCATATAACGGTCTCCTAAAATTCTTTCGTTTATAATACAACTACCAGCGTTCCCATGTCATTTGTATATATAACATTTCATTCCTCCCACACTCCATCTATTACTCTAACTCTCGTGCAAAATGCTGACCTATTTTTGCAATAAAACTTAACGTATCCTGCTTCATTTCATCTGGAAAAGTCGAAAGCACAGGCGCTGTCTCAAAGCTCAGCACCTTATTAAACTTAATGTTTCTCAACCCTCTAATAAATCCAGCCCAATCAGTAGATGACAGGTTCTCACGAGTTTTTGCAAATGTAAATGGTATTTGATGTAAATCAGCAGTTCCATCATTGTCATGAATGTGTAAGACTTTCAGCCTGCCTCCAAGTTCTGTAATAAAGTTCTCAAAATCAATTCCTACCAGATTTGCATGTCCTGTATCAAAACAAAAACCCAAAACCTCTGCATGATATTTATCATTAATGCGGTCTATCCGCTCCACTGCTTTTTTTACATCACAACATGGACCTTCAATTAGATGCCCATTTATACTATCATATAGATTTTCTATACATATAGTAATTCTCAGTTCCTTTGCCAGAGGAGCAATTGAATCAATAAACTGCTCTGTAAGCTTCCATTCTTCGTTCTCAGAACCTAAAAAGTGTGTCAGTTTCAGCCCATGAATAACAATATACGGGCATCCAAAGAAAGCGCATACCTTCATACTTTTTGGTGCAACTTCCTTCCATAGATAATCATTCAGCTCTTTTTTTGCCCTTGGAACATATACCGGGTATGGCATATGCATTTGATTTATTGTAATTCCTGCTGCCTCAGCCCCATACTTATGCGGTGCAAAATAATTTTCCAGTTCCTGAACCGACTTGTCGTAAAACGCATTTAACTCTGACTGATACAAGGATGTATTCAGCAGATACGAATTTAGGCTGAAATCCGCGCAGGTAAAACCAGCATGTTTTAATATGGAAAATCCTTCTTCTGGGTTACTGTCACTTACGACATTCTTTGTCTGTACTCCAATCTGAATCATATTTATTCGTCCCCCAGTCTGTCAAAATAATAGGAAGGCATATACTCATCGTTGAAAAACTCAATATTCCTAATACCCATATCGTACAGTTGCTTTTCAATCTCACGATAATAAATATTGCAGATAAATATTCCACAATCCTCCGGAAGTTTAAGCAGGCTGTCTGGAGATTTTACCTCTAATCCACAAAATTCTGTTCCCCACATGGTACTATTATTGTCACAGGTAAACAGTGGAGGATATTTTTCACCATAGCACTTCATGAAATTTCTGCACATATTACCTGCACCGAAAAGAACAATGGTCTTATACTTCTTCAGGAGATTTTCGATTTCAATCTGCCACTTAAAGTAATTTGCTACTGACTTAGCAAGCTGAATAAGCTCTGGACGCAGTATGGGAGAAAAGGAACTAGCCGTATCTGCAAAATTCATAATAAGATGACCATCAAAATTTGTTTCCCGCAAACCACGAATTAAATTAAGCCAGTCTGTCTGAGGTTGAGCCTGATTTACACAAGTAAATGGCAGCATGGCATTCTCTCTGTGTCCGTCGCAATCCCGTAGTATAACTGCCTTCAGCCGTGACCCCAAAGCCAGAACAAAATCATACATATTCTGACCACACAGATTACAAACTCCTACATCAATACAAAAGCCGAAGCGTTCCTCTCTGGTTTCTTCATTTAATCTATCAACCCACTCGGATGCTGTTCTTCCATCAGAACAGATCCCTCTGATTAGATGACCATTCATGTTTCGACACTGGTTCTCTAACAGAATCATAACATTATGATCTTTCGCTATCCTAGCCAGATGAAGATAATACACCTTGTTAACTGCCCATTCATCTCCTTGCTTTATCCCTGAAAACAATGGTCTTATAATAATTGCCTGGCATTTAGCTTTTTCACAAGCTTTGATACTTTCCTCTGCCAGTTGTAACAAAAGATCATTTAAATCTTTATGCTTTGTATCTCTGCCTAAATATGGTGCATAGGCTACTGTAGTATACAGTTGCTCTTTATCGCACAGGTCCAGCATTGGCTTTAAATTATTATACAGTTCTGCCGGTTTTTCAGATACCCATTGCTTCTTGGAATTTACTTTATGATTTTCTTTCCCAATACGTTCAAGTTCATATGGGGAGCAGCACAGTGAAGTATCAAGCAAAACATCATTAAATCCGGACTTTCCAATATCAATAATTCCCTGCCCCGGTCGTTCCACATCTACAATTCCGACTGGCGAGCATATAATATTCATGTTCTCATCCACTCCTTTCTAACATTAATCATTTATACCAGCTTTTGCTCAATCAACGATTTGATCTTAGTGGAGCTGGTTCCTTCGGTATAGGGAAAAAATACCATATCAGAACCGTGCTTTTCTAAGAATTCCTTGTCTGCAAGCCAATCTGGATTATCTGTATAATCACTGCCTGAAAATTGACAATCAAACTGGTACATTCTATAGGCATCCCTGGTTCCACCGTAATGAAGAGGAATTTCAACAGCTTCGTCCACATATTTACAAGAACGCACCATTTCTATTCTCTCTTCAAACGGAATAAACGGAACTGTTTTTTTATATTTCCTAACGCCTTCATCTGTCACAACACCTACGATTAAATACTCACACTGCTCTTTAGCCTTTTTAAACATATTTAAATGTCCCATATGGAACAAATCGAATACTCCTGCAATGTATCCGGTGTGGTACTTTTTAGGTAATGAATTATTATCTTTAGCATAAACCTGTATTGCCTGCTCTTTTCTGGGATATTCCGCGTTCATATCATAGATACAATAATCGTCCACGCCAATTTGATGCAGCTGCTGCACAATTGCAACATAATTCTTTATGCATATAATAACCCTGCGTTTCTCTTTCGGTATCTCCTTAATGATTTTAGGCGGCATAATCTCAATATCATCCAGCTTGCTTCCCCATTTGTTCTGATTATTATCAACGATAGCATAAATTTTATATTGGCTTTTAAACTGTGCGAGGAATCTCTTTGTAAAATTCCCGGAACCAAACAGAATGATTTTTTTTTCGTCTGCATTTTGAAATATATCTACAAAAATTCTTTGATATTCGGAATCGGAATAATTGATTCTTTGCCTGTTGGTGTGTATGGTCTCTAAATTACGCTGATATTTTTCATGAAAGCTTCTTAATTCCCTTTGATTTCTCAGCTTTGCCGTAAATTCCCAAGCCATACGATACCACAATTCCAGATTCTCTTTCAGACCAAACTTGTCATGAAAATAGTTTCTAGTAAGTATTGCCTCCAGCTCCGAATCTCCCATATAAATTATTTCAATAGCCCTAAAAATGATAGCATTGGCCGGATAATTTTCTTCAAAGAATTCCTGATCATAAAAGACAAATTTTCCATTATCATAAAAGCAATTGAGAGGAACCAGATCGACATATCCTTTTCTTAACAGAATTCCAAGCCCTTTCTGCTCTTCTGTTGCTTCTATGTGCTCGGAAGACTGTAAAATGAAATCTCGGAATCTATTTACTTCTTCTATAAACCTATCCAAATTTTCTCTAGCCAGTCTACGAAGATAGGTGACTAATACTTCACTGTCCATATATGGCATACTGTAAGAATTATTATCATATTTCCCGGCAAGAACATTTACTCCACGGGCCCTTAAGTCTTCTTCATTTTCTTTAAGTTTCTGAAGCTTGTGTTTGCCTTCCTCATACAATGCACGCTTCTCTACAGTATTATTATCCCTTATGATTGTTGCCATTGCATTCTCCCTGCCACGATCCATGGAAACAGTCACATGCCTTACATTTTCAAACGTATTATCTTTTACACATTCTATTAAAAAAGAGTTCGCCATCGTATGGAACATTCCGTTTTTAATGAGGTCCTTATATAAAAACTCCTCTTCAAGAAATACAGAGTCCGGATAACGATACATAGGAAAAAGCCTGGTACCTAATTCTTCTGTTGGAAGATAATCTTCTGAATAAATCAACTGCGGAAAGTCAATGTTCGGCAAAACCGAATAAAACTTCCTGTCTGACCACCCAGCCAGGTCCAATATATCACATATTTCCACTTTTGAATAATTACGCCCCTGCAAATTCTCCCTATCATCTTTAAGTACTCTGCGGTAATTTTCAACTCCATCAAAATTTCTGTTGGTAAAGGGGTCTCTGTCGCCACAGAAATAACGTAACCCTAACCGGTTATCCATGCCAAGAAGCATTTTCCCGCTGTTCTTTAACAGACTTCTCCATAGTGAAAGAGCCTTCACCGGATCGGGAAGGCGCTCTACCACACTTATTATAACAATATAATCAAAAGCATTTTTATATTGGCCTAAAAATGGTTCACATATAGAGGCAGTTACATCAGCACAGATAACCTTCTTGCATCTTTCTTCTAAAAGTTCCCTGATACTGCTTTCCTTATCTTCAATGCAAAGAACCTTTCCCTCCTTGGAAAGGTTATACCAGTTCAGTAGTCCTTTGGGCATGTCCCAAATTATCTTATCTACACCCATAGCTGCCTCCAGTAATTTTGCTGATTATTCGTTATTTTCCAAGACATTCATCATATATTCATGTACCTTAATTCCACAGGTCCCATCTAAATTGGCAGCCAACGTGGATAATTCCTCAAGCTGTCTTTTGCGGACGTCCTTTAATCTGTCATGGAGTAAATCATCAATAAAACCTTCAAAAGAGAATATTTTGCTCTCCCTACGGAAGAATCCACTTTTTTCATCCATCTTTTCAAAGCCATCCTCACCTTCAGTCAGTTTTGAAAAATCTTCTTCGTTAAGGGTCGGATAGAACGTTTCATATGTTTCATCTTTCACATGAACTATAGCTGCGGCATCATCACAGTTTCTTTGTACTATGATAACACCCTCATCTAATTTTGCTCCGAATTCACTAGACAAGTGAAATTTCGGGTTATAACCGTTCTCCTTTTCCTCTGATTTATTCCAAAAATCTTTCATAAATAGAGTTGTTTTTCCAGATGCCTTATTTAACTTTATCATACAATTAGAAAATCCCGGAACCGTTACCAACCATTCCCCCATGTCAATGAGGGATAAGTGGGGCAAATTTCTGCCCATAGCGCCCGACCAAGACAAAAATCCCTCTGGCATACAGAATGTTTTAACTTTTCCTGAACGCCGATCCCATCTGACGATATCACCGCTATTTACCTCTGCCAGCCATAGACACCGCTCTTCTGCTACGATTCCTGAATAGCCACTTTCATTGTTGCCTACTGAACAAAGTGTATATGTCCCATCTTCCATGTTAAAGCGTAGAATTTGATTAGTGTAAGTGGCAGTAATCCACATATCTTTACCACATATGGAACTGTTGAAAGTCATGTTCTGTTTAATAGCGTTATCTTTGTCCACTTCTTTGTTCAGTTCTTTTATGCATTCTTTGTGATATATCCATTCTCCTGATTTTGCGTTAAGTTCTGCGATATAATCAGCTATGATAGGGAGATAAAATATGCGATCCCCATGAGAGATGATTTTTCCACACATTGCACTCGCCCTCATGTCCTCATTCCCAATAAACCCAAACGTTTTAGAATTCATATCAAATACTGCAGGTCGTCCGTCGATACCAGGTGAAAGAAAAAGCTTACTTCCTGCCTCTGCAAATAAAGGATATGCACCATACCATTTAGGCTGATCCTTTATGCGATCCTCATAATGCACATCTCTTGTAGTCATATTCATATATAAAAGAGCATTATAACGGTTGGTTGCAAGCCAAACCCTATCCTCTTGTCTTCGCATATCTGTAATATGGACTCTACCTTTTTCCTCCTTTGTAAAAGTATCTATAATGTGATTATTAAGTATAAAAATCGGTTTACCAGCTGCTCCAAACAGATTGATTATCGAACTTCCCTCTTCCCCTATATAACCATTGGATATAGCAACTGCCCTTGAGATGTCTGGTGTATCATCAAGTACGCCAATTTTATTCTCCAGAAAATAGTCTTTTAAATTATTAAACTCAGCCAGCAAGTGTGGCCTCATGGATTTGATGGTCGCTTCCAGAAGAGGATGAGGCCTCCAAATAAGAGCCACCTGATCCTGGCTGTTAATAACTTTACAAATACCTCTAATTTTTTGAAGATAAACATTCCCCTCCTGCAGAAAACAGCCTATACTGGTATTTAACATCAACACCTTTTTTCCCTCTAGCAATGGCTTCCATTGTTCAGGAATGGTAGTTTCTTTCTGGCAAAGCCTGATTACTCCATCTAGCTTAGGGGATCCAAATGGTAGGATTTTATCATAAAAGTACATACCCTCACAAAAGCTCTTAGCATATTCTGATTGCACAACAATATGATCCATATGCTGATAAGCAGATAATGCCAAATGATCTTGGGAGATGAATCCAGAGGTAACATAGTAAGGCACATATACTAACTTATTTACATGCTTTTTCAATTCTCTGGAGTAAAATTTAGAATCCACCCTTGTAACCAGATTGAGATCATCATAAGGATTATGAATATAAACTATATCAGGATGATTCTGTTCTATTGAATAATCCTGGAAATGGGTAATCTTAACTTCCTCTGGAAACAGATTTCCATCATAACAATATATCCATCTATTAGTTTTTGAATCAAACTCGTAATAGGGTATAGGGATCACATAGCATTCGCATCGCTCATCTTCTTTACAGGCACGCCAGATGCTCTCTAAACTATCCCACATAGATGCCTTATATGGCATAAAAATCACATGATAAATGGACGAAATCTCTGCTAACAAGTTTTTTACTTTGTCTGTTAATCCATCTAATATAGATACCTTTTCTTGGCAAATTGTATCCTCTTGCGATTCCGAAAGATAAAAAGCTTTTTCACAGTATTCTTCTAATAAAGAGATAATTGGCTCATAATCCGCTGAATCACGTTCCAGCGTCTCTCCTATTGCAACAGCTGCATCCTGGCAATCCGCAAGCATATTAATTATTTGTTTTTTATCAGTCATCATGGATAGTGAATTTTGTAATTGCTTCATAGAACCTATTAAATCCATGAGCTGTTTCTTGATATATGTATGCATATTTTACTACTCTTCCTCTTTATTCTTACATGCTATCCTAACCTTAATTCAATAAATTGAGCCTAACATATTTCATAAGAACATGCACGAAAGCGCTAAGCATCTCCGGATAAAAGGTCCCTCAATATTTTCAATATGGCATTCTTACTTATAATAATGTTACTCAATAAAATGTTATATTATCATAAAAGTTACTATAACATAATATAATTTTTTCTATGATAATTTCACCACTCATTAGTATTTAAACTGTTCAATCTGTCTGGGGAAGTACCTGTATCTAATAATTAGTGCTGTCATACTGGCTAAAACAGCATAATAGGTTTATATTCTTAATTTCACAGAATTTCCGAAGTATACCTTTAGGATCTATACCAGAGAAATAACATGCTGCTACTTGAATCTAATTGTATGGTTGTATATAACGCTTCATATGAACCGTAATATAAAAATAAGGTGTTGATGAAAGCATTACATAACTTTAACTTCCACAAACTGCTTTCTTAAAATCTCATTCTTTTCTCCAATGTATTTACCTATTCATATTCTCATATAACCATAATTTTATTTTATCATCAATCAGCAGTATATTTAAATAACCCCCTTTCTGTAGTTTTAGCGCAACTTCATATTGATATCGCATATGCATGGCAACTATTACCAGCGCTTGTTTGTTATTCTGACCTTGTATTTCAGAAAGTGCAAATACACCTTTGTCTTCAATCTGTCTAGGATTATCTTCTCGTTCAGACACAATAAATCCTTGTACCTTATTTCCTGCATTCATATTCTTTAGGCAATTCCAACTCTGTTTTCCAATCAGCCCTGCACCATATATATATATTTTCTGAAATTCAGTCACCAATTCCTGAAAGTATCTTATAGAAAATGAATGGTTTAATACAGGTATCAATGACATCCTAGGATCTTCATACACTTTACCTGTCGTCCTAAAAAACTCATTGGGGTCTACAATTACTCTATCTAGCATCTCTTTTTCCCCATTTTCCCAAGCTTCTGACTTATATCCTAGCTGTCTGATATCCTTTAGTTCATCTATCACCTTCATTAAAAATGCATATTGATATGCAATTGAAAGCCGTGTATAATTCCATATATATTTTCTATATTTTATCCAGCCAACAATACTGTATAATTCCTCCAGCCATTCCTTTTTTATGGCACCGACTTCTGCTCTCTTTCGAATGTATCTTTCTATCTCATGTAGTTCATCACAGACACAAAAAATTTTTAGCGGATTATGTACTGAAGAATCTATATTATCTACACGATAATTCAAAAAAGCATCTCGAATAAAATATACACGTTCCGCATTGACACATACTTTGAATGTGAAAGAAATGTCTTGATAAGAAGCTCCTGGAGTTTCCAAAAACCATATATCATTATCTTCCAGAAACGACTTTCTATATAACGCACTCCACACACTGGGATGGGGGATACCAAAAAACTTGTGGTGGTCTTTGATGGAAAATATCTGTTCATAAGGAAAAGCGCTTAACATTTCCTCAAACACTACAGAAGTTGAAGGATTTTCTTTATATGAATTATAGTTGGACTTTACTAATTCTGCCTTATTTTCCTCAGCCACATCATATAACCTTTGAAACATATCTAATTCTACAAAATCGTCACTTTCCACAATACCGATATATGGACTTTGCGCTGCTTTAATTCCCATATTAACCGAATGCCCATATCCGGTATTTTGTTTATGTATTGCCCTAAAACGACAATCCTCCTTCACAAACTGTTCTATGATTTCCCTGGAATTGTCAATTGAACCATCATTTACACATATTATCTCTATATCATGAAGTGACTGTTCCTTCAGACTTTGTAAGCATTTCCTTAGATATCTTCCTGTGTTGCAGACCGGAACAATAACAGAAACCTTCATCGCATCAAATCCTCCAATTTAATCTATTTAGCTAAAAGCATAATATTTTAATTTAAACATTATACAAATCATTATCATAAAACACATTTTTTTTCAACCCTTTTGATTGAAGCATTTGTATTACTTCTTCAGCATTAATAGGATTTAATGCCAACACAATACCAACGTTATTTAGTGACTCCTCTATATCTGCCAACCCATAAACTGGGTGTCCTAAAATTTCACTATTATTGTCACCTAATTCCGTTACACAATATCCCTTGTATAATATTTTTTCCTCACTAAAATATTTTCCATACCTCAAAGCCTTTTTACCTGCTCCATAAATGATTATCTCAGAATACAGCTTTAAAAACTTATATAAATGCTTTCTGCTTTTAAAAGTCTTAAAGTATTTCATAATCTTTTGAACATATCTACTCATTAAAACAGGCATCGTGGCAATCAAATAGATCTTTATAATAGGAATATCACAAACTTCTTTCCAAACAAGTCTATACTGCTTATATATATTTATGTTAAAGTGTCCATCTTCTCTCAATTTCAGTAAATTCTTAGTATCTAACATCGTATATTTTCCGAATTTAATCATTGCCTCTTTTTTGTCTTTATAACAACTAGGAAGATTTTTTATAGTATGAACCCAGCCACAGCATATCACGTGAAATGTTTCTTTATACCACCCAGAATTTTCTTTTAATGCTGATGATGTCGATAGATATGGATTAAGGCTTAAATGCAATGCCCTAAAACTTTTCATTGAGGCCAGTTTATTAAAATAAAAGCTCACATGAGAAAAATTTATAAATTCGTCTGAACTATATTTTGATTCATAATATTTCCAATCTACTTCACTTAACATTGTTTTTGTATTTAGAATAACCGCCCCAAAAAGAGTAAGGTGCCATGCACAATCTCTGAAATATTTATTACAATCGTCATATACCATTGTCCCCAAGTTCTCTACATCAATTCCATTAACCTCAATCATATCATATTTAGGTATTATGTTCGGTAGGATAGATGATAAGGCTTCTCTATTAAACCTTAACGAATCTCCACAGACCCAGATAAAATCATATAGTATTCTCAAACCCTGTTGCTGAAATATTTTAAAAACTTTCATATTGGCATGTAAACACGATGGGACACGATTATAATATAGGCAATGCAGTTTTTCCATCCATAATTTAACTACTTCTTCAGTTTCATTATTAGTGCTCGAATCATAAATATAAATGTCTAACCCATAACTCTTATAGTCTTCAGAACATTTTATTAGAAATTCATTCACAATCTGACTGCGATTAAATGTTGGGATGCAGACTGCTATTTTAATATCTTTCATAAATCCTCCTAAGATTTCTTTCAGAATCCTGGTCAAACCATTTTACAAACTCTCACGGCTAATAAAAAAGTTCAATATTACTTTCTATATACTCATTACTCCAATATCACTAATTACTTTTTGATATTATTTACAGGTTTTCCAGGCTATACCTCATTATGTTTTCAAGATAAAAGGCTGAAAATCTAAGTCTGCATGAGTTGCCGCTTAAATCCACTAGAGAGGGTTATTTCATGTTCTCGCAATTCTATCAATAGAGCAGTACATAGCGAATAATGTTTACTCAATAATAGATGTAATGCACCTATACATATATTTACACTTAACTAAATATACATAATTTAAACTTAAGTCTACTTTCCTATAACCAAAGTTCTGAAAATTCTAAACGGCGTGAAAAACGCTTTTTACACATTATCTCAACCTCATTTGCATTTTCCGCACCAAATTGCTTTGCCTGTTGAATGACTTTGCCAAAAACACTATGCAATTTCTTAATATCTTCTATGCTCACAACTGTTGAAGAAAATTTTTCTGGGAACATCTCATTAATAATTCCATAATCTTCTTCAGATAGAAAATAGCCGTTCAATTCAAAAGCATATCTTTGTAAATATGCATACTTTTCCGCTCGTTGTTTAGACTTTATCGTCTGCATCCTAGAAGTTTCGTTGGCTCCACTATTTCTCCAATATAGTAAAATGTCATTTAAGTTTGTTATATTTCCCCAAACAGAACAGTCAATCCAAAAACGATAATCTTCCATTCCCAAACAGCCATCTTGGTACTTTATTCTGTTTTCTCTTAAAAAATCATTTCTAATCATTGCACTGCCATTCGCAATTGGATTATAAAGCATCATGTCCGCTCTTATGTACTTCGGATTATTCAATGGATCTCTACATGTCCAAATCACCTGATCCCTCTCGTCTATAACACAGTGCCGACCGCCCACTATATCTATTTCATTATGCATTCCCAAATAGTTAACTTGAATTTCAAAACGATTAGGAACTGTTAAATCATCATCGTCCATCAAAGCGATATATTGTCCTTCTGCCAGATCCAGTCCTTTATTTCTTGAAAACGCAATCCCCATATTTCTCTCATTGTTTACAATTTTAATCTTAGAATTTTTTATACTACTAGCTACTTCTAGTGTGTTATCAGTAGAACAATCATCAATGAGCAATAATTCAAAATCTTCGTAAGACTGAGTCAATATAGATTCAATTGACTTTTTCACAAACTGTTCTGCATTATACAACGGCATAATTACCGATATTTTGGGCATTGGTTTCTCCTTGTATGTCTTTCAGTGTTTCTATTTAATCCATTTCTTATTATCCACTTGCTACATTAGTAATCAAATAACAAAGTTGATATATTATTCATTTATTGTAGCACTTCCTATCATCTAATTTTACTCTGTTCTACATGATAAGAATTCATGAATAACAGTTTCAGCCTGCATATTTATACTCCATAAAAAACATAACAATACTTAGACTTTATTATAGTGTTGCTCATCTAACCATATTAATGTCTTTATTTTATTCAGCACCTTTTTTCTTTTGGGTAATTCATTTATAAATTGCAAAAACACTTCTTTTTAAGTTAAATTCTATAAGGTTTTTTATTTATACCCTTTAGTCTTTTAATATAAACATTTAAATTAATTCAATAATATTATTCTCAAATACTTCCATTGAGAAATATTTATCATAAATCTTTCTCCCATTATCTCCAATCTCGCCAATTAATTCTGGGTTATTCATAATCCATTCAATTTTACTCTTTAAACTTATTGCATTTTCAGCTTCGCATATTAGTCCGTTCTCTTTATCTGTAAGTAACTCTCTAAATCCAGTATTATCGGAAACAATACACACTTTATGGTTCATTAATCCTTCAGCAACGACCATCGGCATTGTATCACATCTAGATGGACAAACAACAATATCTATAGATTTATAAAAATCCAACATATCTTGTGGTGCTAGTTCATCTACAAGCTTAATATTTATACTTTCAGATGTTGTCTTTAATAGCTCATTATATAAATTCTTATCACTAACTCTTCCTATTATGTAAAACTCCGTGATATTCTTTATTGAGTTACTCAACTGATTTATAGCCTGCAAAAAAATATCCTGTCCTTTTATTGGGTGAATATACCCTACCAATGCAAACCTTAATTTATCTTTTTTTTCAACATAAGGATTTATTTTAAAATTATCAGCAAATCCATATAACAAATTCGTAAATTGATCAAATTGAAATTTCTCAAACATAACCTTTTTTGCCAAAGAACCAACCACACAAATTTTTAAGTTGGAATTTTTTTCAATTTTATAATTTTCGAATTGACAAATAGGCAATCCACTATTTTCATGAATCCACCAGATAATTGGAATCTTATATTTTTGAATTTCATTAATTAAATAGTGGTACACTATAGTGTTAACAAAGCACGCACTAAACTGCATTTGTTTTAACCATTGTAAAAATTTTTTATTTGTTAGTGTTAAATCGGGTTCAATTAAAACATGCATTCCTAAGGAAGTATAAAATTCTTCTAATTTACCCTTTATAGGACTAATAACAAAAACTTCATAATTTTTCTTTAACAGAATATTTCCTACTTCTGCTAGAGCTCTTGGGGCTCCACTATTTTCTAGATTGTTCGTTATAAGCAATGCTTTTCTTTTATTTACTTTTTCAGAGTTAATATATAACTTATATCTATTATTAATTTCATTATTATTTAGATTCAATTTTCCCATTTCTGTATATTCAAGAATTTTACTACTATTAACATTTAAGCTTAACAATTGATTTTTCATATCGTATTGATACATACTCATCAAGAGAATGTACTCATAAGAATACATTCTCACTTCTTCAGGAGATATAACTTTAACCCCATCCAGTAATTTTCCCTGTTTATTGATGTCATTATCCAAAAAAACTAAAATTTCAACATTTTCCAAGTATTTTTTTCTCTGCTCGTAATATGTTCCAGTACCAAATACTATAATTCTCTTCAACGACTTAGTTCTCCTCACACTCTTTTAATAATGTTAAAAATGATTAGTTTTTCTTTAGATAATATATATTATTTTTTTACTAATGTTATACAATCCAATTGAGGACTATCCCAATCTATAATTTCTTGTTTAATAACACTTAGTCCAGCCCTGTTACAGAGATATGCAAACAAGTCTTTGCTCATATAATTTCTTCCCCCCGTCCCCGTTGCAAATGTAACTTTGTAATTCTCCGTATTATTAGAATGGTGGAAAAGTGCCATCCCTCCATTTTTCAAAATCCGCTTTGTTTCTTTTAAGTAATTAAATACATCCCACATCTCAAAATGTACCATTGCATCATAAGTAAATAAAGACGTTTGGCTTTCACTCTCTATTTCAGATAAATCGCATCCAGAATTTACATAATAATCCATCTTATTTTCACTTGCAAAACGATTCTTACAATGCTCAATATTCTCTTTCAGTATATCCACTAAAATAATACTATCCGCATTCTCTTTATAACAATTTACATGTCTTCCATGACCACATGCTAATTCAACCACGTTTGTTAAATTCAACATCTTAAAATACTTCAAGAAGGTAGATGTTTCACCCCAAAAAATATCTAAATTTTTTTCTGCATCAATGAAATAATCCTGCATTTCTTGCAGATGATAATTCTTAATAAACTGCCTATTATTATCCACTATATCATCCGACTTTTTATATAATAGTTCCCCTATTTGTACTACTTTTACGCGATCATTCAGTAATTTGGATGTTACTTCATCACAAATTTCTCCATTTGCAATACCCACTACAACCTGACACAATTCCAAATCTAACAATTTTTTATATGTAATAACAGGCACTATTACACCATTTATATTAACACTATGTATTTCCTCTGCTCTCACATCACAAAAACATTCAACTGCTATTCCCTCATTTTTTAACATATCATAAAATTTTTTTCCTCTGATACCGGCTCCATAGATTACTGTGACCATAATTCTCCCTTCTTACATTCGCTCAAAAATTAAATATCCACTTCTTTATAGAATCCCTCTAATATCACATCAAAATTTGTAATTTCATTTAAATCTAAATTTGCAATTTTATTATTGGGAACACCTTTATTAATTAAGTTCTTATATATTTCCTCATATGCTGAGTATAAATATACAGCTAAAATAATGTAATCATACTCTATTTGTTTAAAGTCACATTCTAAATTATTTTTATCTAACCATTCTACAACTTCATAATCTTTGCTATCCTTTAATACTCGCATTAATGCTTTACCAGCTCGTCCAGTACCATATACTATAATTCGTTTTCCTTTTCTCACTTCTGGGTAATAATAAAAATAATTTTTCTTACCGTTCATTAAACTTTGTGGTGAAGATAATAAAATGAGATATATTATTAATTGGCGCAACTGCTTTTCTAACTTAAACACATTGGTATAATTATTAAATCTCTGATATAAATATTGGTATAACCTTTTTATTCCATTAAAATCTGCAACATTACTTTGCCCCATAATTGAATCATCTCTTATTCTATAATGATAAAAGCATTCTCCTACAACGGCTATCTTGTCTGCATCCAATATGCATGGATATACACAAGCTCCATCCTCTCCAACACTTATGTCTTCAGGAACTAATAGTTCGTTCTTTAACAACAATTCTCTGTCAAATAATTTATTATAAATATGTATAGAAATATTACTCCTGAAAAATTTCTCTTCATCTATTAAATTACTTTTAATGGTCTTTTCTAAAACCTCTCCCGAATAAACTCCAGGAGACACCATTTCCATGTCATTAATGAAGTGTCCTTTATACTCACGTATCAACCCTGAAGTTACAATATCAGCCTCTGCTTCAACCATTTTTTTAGTCATAACTTCATACATATTTAAATCCAACCAATCATCTGAATCCACAAAAGTAGCAATATTACCAGTCGAGGCAGAAATTCCTGTTTTTCTAGCCCCAACCAATCCTCTGTTTTTTTGATGAATTACTCTTATTCTATTGTCCTTACTAGCATAATCGTCACAGATGAATGGAGATTTATCCGTTGAACCGTCATCAACTATAATTATTTCCAAATTATTATACGTCTGATTAATAACAGAATCTAAACATTCCTTCAAATATTCTTCCACATTATAAACAGGAATAATAACACTAATTAATGGCTTCTCCTTGTATCGCATACATTAATATGATTAATTAATTTCTTTTTAATCATTCTCCTTTCTAAAATCTAATTTTTATATAAAAACCTTTCGATCAGCCCTACGACCTTCTCACTAGCACACCCATCTTCCAGAACTTTATGTTCTTTTGAGAACTCATTAATATTCTTTTTATATTCAGCCTCGTTAAACATTGCTATATTTTCAACCAACTCATCATTATCCCTGGCTACTGAAAACGGCAAAGAAAACATGTCCCACATTAACTTACCTCGTTCCTCTGTATACTGATCCAAATCATCTGCATAAAGGAAAACAGGCATATACATATTGATAACATCAAACGCCGAGCTGGAATAATCAGTTATTAGCACATCCGAAGCTGCTGCCAGCTCATTCATATCATCAGCCTGACTCACATCAATCATATTTGCTGCTCCATCTGTTAAAGGGAACTGATCAAGCTGTGCTGCGAGCTGTGGATGTAGACGCATGAATACATACCACGTACCATCAAATTTTTGCTCCAGTGCATTTATCATCCGTTTAAAATCAATTGTGGATTCATCTGCAAATACCTGTCGACTTCCCTTCTGACTTCCTCCTCTGAATGTGGGGGCGAACAAGGCAATCTTTGCATCTTGAGGCATTTTATAGCGTTCCCGAATGTACTGATAAATCTCTTCTCTTCTGTTAATGAAGATATCACAGCGCGGTGAACCTGTCTTAATTATATTACCATGATAAAGCAACATTTCTGGATATAACTTCGTACACCACTCCGAGTTAGAAGTAACATAGTCTGCAAGCTTGGAGTCATATTCGCTCACCATATATGCGATACGAGGAAAAAGCTTTCCACGGAATTTACCCACTGGTTTGAATTCCAGCGCTGCATGCCATGTCTGTATATATAACTGGCTATTCCTCTTAGCCGTACCATACGCCTTTCTGCTGTTGTCTACCCAAACTTTAGCCGTTGTTAAATGATACGCTCTATTTAAGAAACTGTTTTTAACTTTCTTAATGCCATCTGGAAACTGCTTCTCCATATTATTTACCAGCCAGACAATTTTATATTTCTCTTTTTTTTTCAATAATTCTTCTGCTATGTAACGAGGGTTACAGCAATATCCCCCATCTCCCTCGAATGTAGTGAAAACAATTTTTTTCTTATTTACAGGAAAAAGCCAAAGCAAACGGTAGATTAGATTCGTTCTATAGCATTCTCTTTTCCGTTTTCTTATATATTTTTCTTCGCTGCTTATACTCTTCATCCCTGAAGCTCCTCTCTTGCTATCTGAACCAGAGAGTCCGGTATCCCGGCACATGCCTTTTGATAATCTTCTTCAAAATCTACTTCGCTCCAAAAATATTCTTTTGTAGGTATGGACTTTACAAGAAAATTCTTTTTATCGATTACTCTCTGAACTGCGCCTTCAAAATAAGAAGTAAATGCCTTTTCTTTCATTAGCTCAACCGTTGCCTTATTTAGTGCATCTATCACACTTTTGCTAATTCTAGCAATACCTATAAATTCGCCTTCTGAGGTTTCACATTCCATTGTTTTATTTATCTCTACGACTTTTCCATCTATCACTTTAACTTTCATAGCTTCTTCATCACATGGACTATAATCTACTGGCAGGATTATATCCCCCTCTTCATGAAGCATAGCTTTAAATATTTCAGGAGCACATAAGGTATCTGCATGTAAATATACAAAATCATCATGAAGGAAATCTCTCGCCATAAAAAAGGAGCCCAACACGTTTACCATCTCATAAAACGGATTGAAGACACATTGGACTCCGTCTATCTTCTCTACTAATTCTTCAAATTTATTACTTTGGTAACCTGTAACAATAATAATATCCCTGATACCAAATGCGTGAAGCATGGAAATATTATATTCAATCATTTTGATACCTTTAATTTCCATAAATGATTTAGGTTTATTTTCTGTCAGGTTGCCTAATCTGCTGCCTTTTCCTGCCGCCATAATGATTGCCTGCATATTTACATTCTCCCATTCTATAATGAATCGTAATAAATACTTGATATAATATCCTTCTGTAAGCTTAATCTGTCATTACCAATATTTCCCGTAACCTTTTTTGTAAGTTCTGGTAAATCCTCTTTTTTAATACCTAGATCAGAAAGGGTTTTAAGGGTATCTGTTTTTATCATAAACCCAACCATCTCTTTTCTCGCCTGCTCACCACTTGAAATCTCCTTACCAGTGAGCCAATATATAACATCCTTCACTTTGTTTTCATTTACATCGTATTGTCTTTGGATCCAGGCAGGATACAATGCAGATACACCTGCTCCATGACTAGTATCTGTCTTAGCTCCTATCGCATACTGCAGACGGTGAGGAAGGCATGTTCCCACGTTTGCAAGGTTGATACCAATTATCATGCTTGCATAACTCATAGCCTCTCTTGCTTCATGGTTATCAATATTCTCTTTTAATAAGGGAAGATTATTGCCTACGGTTGCAATCGTTTTTTCCGAGATCATATCGGACCAGCTATTAGCCTTTACCGCTACATAGCTTTCTATTGCATGAGCCAATGCATCAAATCCCGTTTCCATTGTAATATTGAGAGGTACAGTCCAAGTATATACAGGATTTACTATTGCCGCTTTAGGCAATATTGCTGTTCCTCTTATTCCGCCCTTCATCTGATGAGCCAGACTGGATATGATCGCACCCTTGCTCAATTCACTTCCAGTTCCGGAAGTGGTCGGAATGGCTATAATAGGAAGAGTATTGTCGGATGGCTCTTTTCCTTCCAGCAAAAGTCGTTCCAGCTTTTCAGAGGTTCCAATCCCCACTGCGACGGCTTTCGCCGCATCTATGGCACTTCCTCCTCCAAAACCGATAATTGCTTTCACTTGCTTGTCTATTCCTATTTGAACTGCGTCTTCTATTTCTTCCAACTTCGGATTAGCACTTATATGATCAAAAACTGTGATATCTTCCACATATGGTAGATTGTCCAGAATCATTCTTAATTCATCTATATAACCGAATTTTACCAGGCTTCTTCCAGTTGTAACTATCATGATATTTCCAGCCAGATATTTGTTTTCTCTCTTTAATGCCTCTTCTACAATATTATTTCCAAAATATATTCTAGTAGGTATTTCTAAAGTAAATCCTTCCATAATAAACCTCATAAATTTTCAATTCTTACTTCTCTGTCATCAACCATTTCTTTAATTAATTTCTTTCTTCTTACATATAATCCTTTGACCGTCTCATAGGTATCTTTATAAAGCTCATACATATACATGTACTTTTGATGGTTGGTCATATTGGGCTTTATAATCATACGAACAGATACAAACTTATCTGCAGCCTCTCTCAAGTCTTTATAATAACCTTTTCCAAGCATAACCATCATCGCCGCCCCAGTTGACGTAGTCTCAAATTCGGATAAAACAAGAACATCTCGTCCAAGAATATCTGCCTTTATCTGAGATATAAGATTAATTCTAGCCAATCCTCCTGACAAACGAACGGATTTTATCTTAATTCCCGTTTGTTCGATTGCTGCTATCATATCCATATCAATAAATCCTGTGCTCTCGAATACTGCTCTTGTCATATCCTTTCTGGTATGCATTCTTTCTATACCAAAAAACACACCTCGTGCATTATCATCCCAAATCGGAGCTCGTTCTCCGAGAAGATATGGGAGAAAAATCAATCCTCTTGCTCCTAAAACAGATTCTCCTGCTTCCTTTTCCATTACCTCATAAGGATAAATCTCATTTTGATAATAACATTGTTTTACCCACTCAATCAACCCCCCTCCCAGATTATTACTACCACCTATGATGTTGGCGTTCTCTTTATAAAGAGGTAGGTTATAAATCAGAGGATTGTTATGAAGGCTTCTATCTCTTGATAAAGCGCGCAATACAGTCACCGTTCCTGATACATCGCTTGCCTCACCATCTTCTGCAGCTCCACTTCCTACAAAGGAGCAAATTGCATCGTAAGAGGAAACTACAATTTCAGCATTCTTATTAATTCCCAGTTTTTCAGCCAGAGCTGAACTTATTCTGCCAATGGTATCCCCAGGATTCATCACACTTGGAAGCTTCTGTCTGGAAATCCCAAGAGCATTTAAAAGTTTTTCTGGATAATACTTTTTTTCTGGATTATAGTGATACTTTATGGCATTAAAATAATCAGTGACATATGATCCGCTAAGCTTAAAAAGCATAAAATCATTAGGCGATAAAAATTTCTCCGTCTCATTAAAAACTTCAGGCATATTTCTTTTTAACCACAGTATTCTCGGAAGCATAAGGCTGGCAGTCATGTTCAGCAATGTTTCCTCATATACCTTTTTAAATTCGTTCAGTTCAGAAATATAATCACTTTCTTCTTCTGCCCTTTTATCGGAAACCATCAGTGCTCTCATAAGTGGAGTTCCCGCTTTGTCTACACAAATAAGACAAGAAGCGGATGCCGTAACAGTTATGTAATCAATACATACATCCTTGCATTCACAGGCCGCTCTTCCTATAAGCATCTCCGCACTCTGCCACCACTCCTTCGGATCCTGTTCAACTTTTTCTGCACTGATAGCTGTCTTTATTGGGATTGCTTCATTAAATAATTTCAGCCCCTCCTCATTAAATACAATACACCTTATGCTTTTCAGTCCCATATTGATAACCATTACATTTTTCATTGCTTTTTGTCCTTTTTCTATATGATAATTCCTAACTTATCAAATGCCATTCGATAAATAGCTTCATAAATTGACTTTTCAACAAGGGTTGCCTGAAATCCCTCCTCTTCGAGTAATCCTTCTTCCAGAGATTTCAAAATACCATTTCTATATGCCAGCTTGACTTCCGTCGAAATATTGATTTTTTTTACATTTTCTTTTTGGGATAATTTTCTTATTTCATTTTCCTCCATCCCACTGCCTCCATGTACAACAAATGGAATCTTGGATATCTGTGACACATAATCTATCAGATTATAATCCAGCTTTGGTTTTCCTTTATACATGCCGTGAGCATTCCCAAATGCCACAGCAAGCATATCAACTTCTGTTTCCGTCAGAAATTTTCTTATTTCCTCATGGCTTGCAATGCGGTGTTCCTGAATATTAATGTTTTCCTCAGTTCCTTTTATTTGTCCGACTTCGGCTTCTACCAGAACTCCCACCTTATGTGCCATTTCTATAACCCGCTTTGTTTTATCAATGTTTTCCTGTATGCTTAAATCGGAAGCATCTATCATGACCGAGTCCCATTTCATTGCAATGGCATCTTCAATTATTTTCATATTTTTACAATGGTCCAGATGCAGCCATACTCTAATTTTCTTTTTATCTGCATAACTTTTAATAAATGCTCTTGTTTCCTTTGCATCTATTTGGTTATATATTCCCGAAGAGGTCTGTAAAATAATATTTTTTTTTCGTTCTGCCGCTGCATCAACTACTGCTTTAGCAGAATTAACATCCCATATATTAAATGCAAGCAGGCATTCAGATTGTAAATTATTTATCATCCCTTATCTCACTTCCTAAATCAGGTTTATTGGTTATAATTCCATCAACACCCATATCGCAGAAACGCCGAATGTCCTTTCCGCTGTTTACTGTCCAAATATTAATCTCAATTCCTCTTTCATGAAGGACTTCAAAGGTATCTTTCCTGTTTAAATGATACCATGCAGGATGAACCGTATTTACTTTGTAATTCGCTGCGTAATCTGCAATATCCATGATACCATCACAATAAAGAAATGCTATCTTTGCCTCCGGTTCTGCTTCCCGAAGCGTCAGCATGGATGCATGTGAAAAAGAAGAAAATAGAGTTCTTTCCAGCATCTTTTTTTCTTTTACTATTTTCAATACTTTTTCTTCCATACCTTCATAAAGAAATATGTTATTTTTCAATTCAATATTAAACAAAAACTCTTTGTCAGTATCAGATCCCTTTTGTGCAAACCTTTCCATTACTTCCTCCAACAAAGGAATTTTAACTCCCTCGTATTCCGGATGCGTTCTGTTAAATTGAAAGTTCCTTATCTCTTCCAGAGAAAAGTCTTTTACATATCCATTACCATCAGATACACGGCTAATCTCCTCATCATGTACAACTACAAGGTGACCGTCCCTTGTCATTTGCACATCAAATTCAATTCCATCTGCCCCCATATCATATGCCAGCTGAAATGCTTCCATAGAATTTTCAGGTGCATACTGGCTCGCCCCCCGATGACCATATATTTTCGTCTGATATTTCATTTTCTTGTCTCCATAAATTTCTCCACAACACTCGCCATAGCAATCGACTCTTCTTCTGTGAATTTATAAGACTTTCTTTCTCCATTATGAATGAGCGATACAAATTCACTTAATTCATAGCGAAGCCCGTCCCCTAAAAATCTTGCTGTATACTGCTCCTTTTTATAAGGATTTTCGAATCGAACTTCAAAGGATTTCGTCAACCACCAAGGTGATTCAGCAAGAATATAGCCCTTGGTTCCTGCAATGATTAACTGTCCCTCTGATTTTACAGCAACACCTGTTTTAGACATTGCCATGCCTCTATCAAAAGAAAAAGTTGCTTTTGTATACAAATCAATACCGTGTTCATTCTTTATACTGTCAAAGCTTACATTTTTATATTGTGTTCCCAACAGCTTAAAGATCGGAAGCATCGTATGATTCCCAAATTCCAGAAACCCACCACCATATCTCGGATCCTTACTTTCCCTAGTATCTGGATCAGCAATTCTGGTAAAGCAAGCTTCCACATCTACAATATTCCCGATGATTCCACTTCTTGCTACCCCCAGCAACTGACCAAATCCAGGACAATACGCTGTCTTAATGGCTTCCATGAGCAAACAGTTATTGGCTTTTGCAAGTGCAAATAATTCCTGCGCCTGCGCCTTAGATAATGCCATGGGCTTTTCGCACAATACATGCTTTCCCATGCTTAAAGCTACCTTAGCATATTCAGAATGGGTCTGGTGCAAAGAAGCAATATATACCGCATCTAGCGGTTCTAAAAACTCTTCAAAGCTTCCCCAATTTGCCTGAACTCCAAAACGTTCTGCAAATCGTTCTACACTTTCTTTATGCGGATTGTAAGCACTAACTGTTTCAATTCCACTAACAAATTTTGCTTCTGGCATAAAACGAGACGCAATACGGCCGGTTCCTACAACTCCCATTTTTATAATAGGGTACTTTTGCTTTCTCATTAAAGTGCTGGATATTTCTTTTGTTCTTTCCAGATAAATCACTTCACAAAAATCTTTCAGGTAGTCAAATTCACCCGTCCAGTCTGAGCCAATAGCAAAGATATCTACACCATATTTATGAATATCCTCTACTTTTTGTCCCACATGATCTTCAACTATAATTTTATCTGCAAATCCGGTTTTTTTCACATTTTCAATTCGGTCTATTATGGAATCCACTACGTTTAATTTCCCTCGAGATTCATCATATTGTTCTGTAGTGATTCCTACAATCAAATAATCTCCTAAAGATTTTGCTCTTTTAAGAAGCTTATAGTGTCCTTCATGAAACAAGTCAAAAGAACCATATGTAATTACTCTTGTCATATAGAAGTCCTCCTCTATTAAAAGACTATTTTTCTGTATGCATACCGATATATGCATTTTCTGGATCCTTGACTTAATAAGACTAAAGTTTTTCGAAGTCAAAAATACTCTTCCTTACTTTTTAAGGAGTAGAGCTGCTGCTAATGATTTTTTTAATATTTTCATAAAACTTTAGATAGCACGTTGTGTTTCATGTAGGCACCTTTGAAAATAGTTTAAAACCAAGCAAAAAAACTTGATATTAAAAGCAGTAAGAGTCTTAGCGTTGCAAGTCTTTTGACCATCTAATAGCCTATTAATATATCGACAAATAATGTCATAAAATTACATATCTTCATCCAGTTTTCCATTACCATTTTTATCCTACAACAATTCCTTTGAGATAAACCGTTTAAATACCTAAAAAAGGGATTGTCACAATATGCAACAATCCCTTTTTCAATATGTATATATGTCTTTTTACAATTACTTTAATAACTGAAGAACGCCCTGTGGAACCTGGTTTGCCTGAGCAAGCATAGCCTGAGAAGCCTGTACAAGAATGTTGTTCTTTGTATAGGACATCATCTCTTTTGCCATATCAACGTCACGAATACGGCTTTCTGCTGCTGTCATGTTCTCAGCTGTTACACTTAAGTTGTTGATTGTATGCTCAAGACGGTTCTGAGCTGCACCAAGTGTACCACGAGTCTCAGATACTTTATTAATAGCATCTTTAATCTTCTGAACAGCTGCCTGAGCATCAGTCTGCTTCTCAATCTTTAATCCGTTAATTCCTAATCCAGTGCTGCTCATATCAGCAATCTTAACATTAAGCTGATTGTGAGCTGCTGAACTATCACCAATCTGAAGTGTTAAACCACTGGTTGCCATATTTCCACCATTCAGCAGAGTTGTTCCATTGAAGTTTGTTCCTTTAGAGATTCTATCAACTTCAGTATTTAAGGAATCTAATTCTGCCTGAAGATTCTTACGATCTACGTCATCATCATAAGTACCGTTAGCGGACTGCTGAGCAAGCTCAACCATACGATTTAACATAGAATGTACTTCTGTTAATGCACCTTCTGCTGTCTGAATTAAAGAAATACCATCGCTAGCATTCTTAGATGCAGTCTCAAGACCTGTGATCTGTGCTCTCATCTTTTCAGAAATAGCAAGACCTGCAGCGTCATCACCTGCACGGTTGATTCTGTAACCAGAAGATAATTTCTCCAGGTTCTTAGATACTGTACTATTGTTGCTTGTTAAGTTCTTGTAAGAGTTTAAAGCTGCGATATTGTGTTGAATTCTCATATTAATAACCTCCTTGGATTATGACGGGGAATTCCTTTTCCCCCGAATTTACTTTTATTTATGTCTAAACTTTCCATTCGGGCCCTGAATGAAAAGCCGAAACCATTTTAAAGAAACCGTATATCAATCTTTTTAATATCCTATTGTAAGGGATAGTTATACCATTAAGTCCCTCTTTGCTTTGGTTATGCAAACGTATATTTCTTGTATACTATTCTTAATATCGTCATGTTTTTTTTTTTCATAAGTAAATTAGACAATTTTTTTACAATTTTCTAAACATGTGTTTTAATCATAATTCTATATTTGATTTTTAATTTCAAATAACTTCTGACTGTCTTTCTGATTTATGCTAAATCTGATAAATGGATTGTTTGTTTTGATTAAAAAATGTCTTTTCTTCTTCAGAAAGTAACGCAAATACCTTCTGTTCCAGTGCCTGATAAGAAAGTTTATAACACACTCTAATTAAAAAAAGCTTATCTTTGGCCTTGGAAAAATCATACAATTTGGATAAAAATCCTAAGATAGCCTCTGCAGTTTTCTCATCTCCTGCTCCGTTCCCCAAAAGCTGAAGCAAACCCATCAACACACTTTCTCCATAAGGTTTTATCCGTAAACATAGGACCCCATACCTTACAGCCTCAGCAGCATGATCCATGGATCTATAATAAAATTCAAATATCTTCTGATATATGTACGGAAGTTCTGTGGCAACATCCAAAACGCCATGTCCCTGATATTGTTCAAGTTTTTTTAATGCCAATTCAAAATACTCGATTCCCTTTTGCTCTTTTCCTCTATCAAGCATCCAAGAGCCAACCCAATACTCTATATCAGGAGCAGTACATTTACAATCGATTGACTGATTGTATACTGTTAAAATTTCTGTTTCATCGACAACATGTCTTAAGCATTTCATTTTAAGCAAATTAGAAAAAATCAGATCCTTTCGTTCCTGGGAAAAGACATTCTGTATGTTTTCAATTACCTGGTTATAAGCGTTTTCTGCCTCTTCATATTGTTCATTCCCCAAAAGGGCATCACCTAAATAAGCCCATGCATTATAGTTTTCTGGATTTTCTTTCACTTCACGCTTTAATAGAGCTATATTTCTATCCATTTTACGGGTTTCTTTAAATACGCTCTTGGTATAACCTGTATGGTAGACAGTAAGTCTGTCAGTAGCATCAAATACCACATGCTTTTTTCCTTCACTCACCTGAATCGTCTCGTGGATCCTATTTTGATATCTCAAAGCAGGATTATTGGAAAACATTCTATCCTGAGTTGCTACAGAACCTGGCTGTCCTTCATCATTTAAATTGACCAGGGAAGACCTAATAATTGCAGGCATCATAGAATATTGGCCATCTTTTTGCAAATTTGTTATAAGGGGAATGATTTTTTGTGTATCTTCATCAGAAAAATACTCATCCGCATCCAAAAATGCAATCCAGTTCCCTGTCGCCTGTTCAATTGCAAAATTCTTTGCAGCTGAAAAATCATCTATCCATTCAAAATGAAAAACCTTTGCGCCCATCTCCTCTGCAATCTCCACCGTTCTGTCGGTAGATCCAGTATCCACAACTATTTGTTCGCAAACAATGTTTTTTCCCCAAGTTAAAGCTCTCCGAATATTCTTTTCTTCATTTTTTACTATCATGCATTGTGAAAGCCTGATCTTGGTTTTCATCTATACTATTCCTCCTTGCACATCCTCTTATATTGATAACCTTTTTTCAAAAATATCATCTATGATTCTGCTGAACCAGCACCTAAACTCCTCAGCTGATCTGGTTCGACCGTTTTCGCACTATATGTATTTTATCGTCAAGATTTGCGTTGAAGATAAGGCACTATACCAATTTCCAGGAAAAACCAAAGGGCATTGCTCCATGACCGGATGTATCGGCCATACTGCAACGCCCCCTGTTTTAAACCATCTACTATCTTTCTGCTCTGGCCTCTGAATGACCATAAAAGGTAAGCAGGTATAACCCGCAAATTCCTACCAGGCCATACACGATCCTTGTAAGTCCTGTCATGTTGCCGAAAATAAATGACACCAGGTCAAAATTGAAGAATCCAATTAGCCCCCAGTTTACTGCGCCGATAATGGCAATGGTAAGAGCTGTGTAATTCAATGCTTTATTTCCCATGGCACTACCTCCTTTTCTTTCTTATTATGGAGCTGTCCTCTGGTTTTTATACATTATTTTCCCAAACTATCAATGCGGGACCTTAACTCATCTTCTCTGTCTTTGAATAAAAGTCTTTCGTTGTATTGATAATATCTCTCACATTCGTATTCTTCCAGGAATTTTACGCTGTAATACCCGGTATTTAATTCCGTAACGAATACAACCATTTCCTGGCCGTCCATGAATGCAGCTTCCATAAAGTCAAAAGCATATTCCAGGGCTTTTCCG
The DNA here is from genome assembly GCA_963519465.1 of uncultured bacterium. Lineage (GTDB taxonomy): Bacteria > Bacillota > Clostridia > Lachnospirales > Lachnospiraceae > Lacrimispora. The sequence continues at coordinate 19,409 of CAUQMY010000022.1, read as the reverse complement.
CCATCAGTAAGAAGGTTTTCGTATTTGGTATTTTCTTCTCCAAAAAGTTCACGGATCTTGTCCCATGACGCTTGATTGTCTGGGTATTCTCCGGTTCGGAGAGTGTCTTCATATTTGAGAAGAAGGTTTTCTACATCTCGGCACAAATAATCCTCCCTCCGGTTGATAAGTCCTGCTTCTCGTTTTTTATCCCATACTTCCTTCCATTCGCTTCTTAAATCAGTCAGGCGATTTATCATGGTATCTGCCTTTGTTGTTTCTGCTTTTGATATATCTATTTGTGATTCATCTGCTTTTAATATATCTGTTTTTGATTCATCTACTATTAATACTTCTGTTTTTGATTCATCTGATTTCAAATCATCTGCTTTTAATCTAACAGTTTCAGGATTGATTTTTTTAAGTTCTCCCATTAAAAGACCTGTCATATCTCCCTGATCCGCAACAGCACGGAAATTCTGTCCTAGTCTTGAAAGCAGTAGGCCGATAACGTTTAATTTTTCATCAAACGGCGCCCGGTTTAATTTGTTGCACAGGCTTTCCCGGATTGTTCCGGATAATATCTCTTCGATCTGGTAATCATCTCGGTATTTATAGTATAGTTCCAGATAATTTGTGAAATCCTTGGCAATCTTTGGAAATTGAATGTACTCACCAATCACATCACGGTCTGCTTTCTTTTCCAGACGCTCATAGATCTGGATAAAACGGGACAAATCCTCCCAGCCTCTGGGTGTGGCAAAAAATTTGCCGTCTACCGTGGTTTCGATGCGGCAGAAATTTTCTGGTTTGGTATTTAAATAAGATATGACCGCCGGGTGCAGGTCATTTTCATAGGCATAGGCCTTCCACACTTCAAAATTTGGCTCTACGTGAATCAATTTAATTCGGTCCAGAGTCACCACATCAAAGTCCCGGACGGATTTGTTGTATTCCGGGGGATTTCCTGCGGTTACGATTACCCAGCCCTCGGGAATCTTATGATTTCCAAAGGTTTTGTACTGAAGGAACTGAAGCATGGTAGGTGCCAGGGTTTCGGAAACACAGTTGATTTCATCAATAAACAGAATTCCTTCTTTGAGTCCGGTACTCTCCATTTTTTGATAGACTGATGCAACGATCTCGCTCATGGTGTATTCGGTCACCCTGTAAGATTCATTTCCAAATTCCTTATCCGTAATAAACGGAAGTCCTACGGCGCTCTGGCGGGTATGATGGGTAATGGTGTATGCCACCAGTCCTACTTTGCATTCTCTTGCCACCTGTTCCATGATCTGGGTTTTTCCCACTCCGGGAGGTCCCATAAGAAAGATAGGTCTCTGCCGAAGGGACGGGATCTCATAAGAACCGTAAGCATCTTTTAATAAATAGGCTTCAATGGTATTTTTAATTTCTTCTTTTGCTCGTTTTATATTCATGGCAGTTTCTCCTGTTATTGAACTTTTAAATCCTCTTCCGTCAGTATCACTTTCATGGCCCAGCCTGGGACTGAAATATCCTCATACTGGTCTTCCATAAACACAAAGGCCGTATCATAAGGCGGCATGGTGATCGGATAGATTCCTTTTCCATCAGTGAAATACAGCAGTCCACGGAGTTTTTTAAAGACTCCTTTGTTTAACATGCCGTTTACATATTCAAAGGCTGGCCGAAAATCGGTTCCTCCAAACCCGGATAAGGTAAAATGTTCCATATAATCTTCCATTTCTTTTTTACTGGTTATGGTCACATCTGAGCGGATTTCTTCATCACACTGAATGATATGAATATTGACCTTTCGAAAATAGCTTTCCGATTCGCCCAAAACTCCATAGGTCTCCTCTAAAAAGCGTCTCACAAGATCTCCGGATACGGACATGGAGGTATCAATGACAATGACAAAGTCTTCAATCTTAAATACCTCTCTGGTTTCTAAAGGTTCAATCAACGGCATGCTTTTATATAGGGTCATTCCATAAGTATAAAAAATGGGATCAAAGGAATCTGGATCGATCTCAGCCTCTTCCCGCAGGACTGCAAACTTCCTTAAAAATCGTTTGTAATCATACCGTTCCCGATTTTCTGCCTTCACCTGCTCCAGAAGACTTTTACCGGACTGGGCATCGGTCTCTCCGAAGGACTCCATCTCTGTTTCCATCTTTTCCCGCATTTCCTGCCATTTATTCTGCCGTTCGGTCCGAACCTTAGGGTCCTCTTCCTGATCCCACAGTTCATGGCTGTCCACATAAAATTCAGCCGCCATTTTACCAAGCTGTTCCTGGGTTAAGTTCATATCCATTAAGTCTTTGTAGATTCCTTCTGCAGTAAAGACTTTCCGCTTTGCTGCGAGTTTTCCATAGATTTCTCTTCGGTAGGCGGACTGATGGCGGTAAACAGACTTTACATAGAAGCTGTCTAAGATGGACTCGATGGCTATGTCACTGGCTATATCCCAGAGTATCTTTTCCCGGTTTCCCATTTCGCTTAAATGGCAGAACAGGCAGTGAAACAGCATATGCAGATAAGCCCGGTTTACCAGAATCCGGCTGCTTTTATACATGGAAAACAAAAGGTCCGGCTGATAATAGATCACATAGCCGTCTGTGGCAAGCCTTTCGCCGCTTCTGTCTGCTTCAAAGACGAAACTGCTGAGAGCCACATCGAGGTACCGGAAATTCAAATAGAGCTCGTTGCGGGCATTCATTAAAATGCCATGTCCCACTTCAACTTCTTCCAATTCCTGAAGCTGTCTTTCTTTTACCGGATCGATCATAATACACCCAACCTTTCCTGATTCTTTTGCTATAGGGAAAAAGTCCTCTTTCTGGCAGGAAACCTGCGTCGTCTTAAGTCCATTAGGTTGCTTAAGAGCTCTGGTTTATCTTCCTTAGAGGCCATTTCCACCATGGAATCAAATTTATTCTGATCCTCACCATATTCCCTGGCGAGCCAGAGAAACATGGCAGGATCCTCTTTTAATGCCAGTTTTGCAATACTTTCTATATGTTCCCTTAAGTAAGTTTCGTATACCATTTTATCATGCTCCAGAAAATGGACCGGAGTATAAAGTCTGTTTACTACCAAAGATCCCACCACCCGTTCTGATTCCTGGACCAGAAGGTGGGGAAACAGGGCATCGTATTTATGAAACTGAAATTCTGTCTGATCAAAACAATACCGATACATATGTCCGCAGCCATGCATTTCTCGGATAATGATTCTGGCTGGGGTATGTTCTACCGATTCTTCAAACATCTCCGGAAATACCAGCCTTGCATTGCCTGTATTGTTATAATAGTTTACATAAAGCTCCTGCCTTAATTCAGATAAAATTTCCTTTAGACAGGAACGTTCCCCATCGACCAGATGGAAATCCAAAAAACGAATTCCAGCACAGCCTGTAAACAGTCCGGAACCTAAATCATCAATGGAACTGTAACACTCCATACGACTGAGTTCAAAACAATTATAAAATGCGTAATTTCCAATTTTTTTAATGGTTTTCGGCAGATATAACTCCTTTAATTCTTCACAGCTTATGGTAGGAGGCATATCTTTTTCATCTGTCTTAACGGGATTTCCTTCTTCATCACAAAAGCGCATCTCCTGTTCCAGCGAGGAGAGCATCTTTTCCCTGCCCCAGCCTCCGGAAAAGGCGTAGGCAGACAGCTCGGTTACGGGCAAGTTTTCAATCTTTTCCGGAACCCTGACGGAGCCGTTATATCCCCGGTATCCGAGAATCCGTATCTGTTTATTTATGACCTGATATAAAAACATTCTGAAATCCTCTCAACTAATCATTTAACAAATCAATATAACAGAAATAGAGAGGAATTGCAACGGATTTTTTCTTCCAAAAAGAAAAAATGGCATACCTTTCTCAATAAAAGGTATGCCATATGTTTACTCCACTTTAAGAATTAAATCGTCGATGTTTACATCCTGTTCAATCATTCCATTGTCTTTCATAAACTGAGCCGTTTTCTTCATAGAAGCAATATCTGCCTCTGTGATCTCTGTGTTAAAGTCATACATTGGATACATTTCTTTTACTGCATCCATGCTAAGCTCTGTCTCTTTTGCTGTCATTTCAAGAATCTCGTCCTGATTTGCTTTCATGTATTCCTGTATCTTATTTTGCGCTTCCAGAAAAGCTTTTACCAAAAGAGGGTTTTTCTTATAAAAATCATCGCTGGTGGCAACCACAATCGTAGCATCTACCAATCCCTTGCCGGTAGTCACGATGGAGTAGCCGTCTTTTTCCATGTTGTATGCCACTGGTCCTGCCAGGAGTGCGCAGTCCACGGTACCGCCTGCCAACGCTGCCTGGGCATCCGGGATTCCCATGGAAACGAATTCCACATCTTTTTCCGTCATGCCCACTTCTGCCAGATAAGCTGCCAAAAGTTCATGAAGAATGGTTCCCTTTGGACCTGCGATCTTTTTCCCTTTTAAATCCTGAGCAGATTTTATGCTGCTGTCTTTTCCTGCAAAGAGGCGGAATGCTTCCGGAGACCGGCTGTATGTGCTGATGATCTTGATATCAGCTCCATTTGATGCGGATAATATTACGGAAGTCGCTCCTACTGCATTTAAGAACTGGATATCTCCGGATGCAAGCGCCTGAGTCTGCTCCGGGCCAGTTGTTAAGTTGGAATATTCTACATTGAGGCCATATTCAGAAAAGGCTTCCTGGAACATTCCCTTTTCCTTTTCCACGATGGAAGGAACATTTAAAGGGGACTTTACATAAGTTACACCGATTTTATCTACCGTAAATTTTGTTTCTTCTCCGGCAGTGGTAACTTCGGCGGAACTTGCTGCACTTCCTGCTTCCGTACTTTCCTTTGCCTCGCTTCCTGCTGTCTGAGTGCTTGCAGAGCCGGCGCAGGCGGTTAATGCAGAAGCGGTAATTGCGGCGGACATAACTATGGTTGCTATTCGTTTGAGTTTCATATCTTACTCCTTTATCATAATGTATTGATGATCTCTTTCTTAATCTCAATGAAGTCAGAAGAAAGAAGATCTCTTGGATAACTATAACCGGACAGGGAGATTTCCTGCTTTACGCAGCCTTTCTCCAATATAAGGATCTGCTGTCCGATCAAAAGCGCTTCGTCAATGCTGTGCGTCACAAAAACAATGCTTTTCTTTTGCAAAGAATAAATGCGGATCAGCTCTTCCTGAAGCATTGACCTGGTAAAATGATCCAGGGCTGCAAAAGGCTCATCCATTAAAATCAGTTCCGGATCAAAGGCAAGCGCCCGGGCCAGAGACGCCCTTTGCTGCATCCCTCCAGATAACTGCCTGGGACGTGCTTTTTCAAACCCTTTCAGTCCCACCGTATCAATCAGGTTCTGAATATGGGGAATAGATACTTCTCCCTTTGGTATGCCGAAAACGATATTGTCCCAAACCGTCAGCCAGGGCATCAGCCGGGGTTCCTGAAATACCATGCCAATCTTCCTGTGATCCGGAATCTTTAACGTACCGCTGTCATAGGATTCAAGCCCGCCAAGGATCCGAAGCAGAGTTGTCTTTCCGCAGCCGCTTCTTCCTAATATTACGGTTATGCTTTGCTCCGGGAGCTGGGCAGTTAAATCATTTAATACGGTCAGGTTCTTTTGGGCTACTTCATAGCGTTTGTATAAGTTTTCAATTTTAACTCCAGCTGTCATCCACACCTCCATGCAGTATCCTGCGAATCACCAGGGAGAACAGGCAGTCACACAGATAGCCCACGATCCCGATTACAAAGATTCCTACAATTACTTTGTCGGAGCGGGACATCTGTTGGGCATCCAGAATCATATAGCCAAGTCCGCTGGAGGCCGCGATCATTTCTGCTCCAATGATGGCGCGCCAGCTATATCCCAGCCCTACCCGCATCCCTACCAAAATATCCGGCAGGGCGTTGGGTAGCATGATTTTTAAGAACACCTTCATTTTTGAAAACCCCAGTGAATATCCCACCTCAAGAAGTTTCACATCGCAGGAAGCCAGTCCCTTTTTAATGTTTAAGAACATAGGGAAAAATGACGCCAGAACAATGATGATGGTCTTGGAAGTCTCCCCGATCCCAAACCACAGAATCAAAAGGGCAATCAGACTAAGGGGCGGGACATTGCGCATAAACTCCACGATATGCTTGTAGTAAGGTGTTGTCACCGGATACACGCCGGCGAGGACACCAAAAAGCAGCGCCAGCATAAAGGCCAGAAAAAATCCATATAGCACACGCACCAGACTGACTGCGATATGTTCAAACAGAGTTCCGTTGCTCAACATGATCCAAAACGATCCAAACACCCGGGCAGGGCTTGGCAGTACATACTGGCTCCATAGTTCCATGCCTGACGCTGTCTGCCAGAGCAGAAATAAAATGCCTACAGGCAGAGCCGCTTTCAAGAAATTCTTCATGACCTCTCCCTACACTCCGTCTCCGTGATGACAGCCTCTGGGGCAATATAAAAGTTCCATCATTCGCTTTTCTCCTGTTGCTTCCGAAGCCGAAAAGTAGTGGTCTATTTTCTCCCTGCTGTCAAGTACTACGGACTGTTCTTTGTAATCAGAAAAAAAGCCTGGCGGAATAGGGCTTTCCTTCAGCACCTTTCCCTGAAGTGAAATCCCCTCCTGCCAGGCAAATTCCTTCCATGTAAAAAACTGAACTCCCTTCATCCCAATGCTGTTACCCATGGCTGCAAGGGACAAACAGGGTGTGATGATCCACAAATCTCCCTGATTGGAATATCTTTTTTGCAGTTCCCGGGCACAGTGCAGAAGAATCGGCTCAATGTCAGGGAATTCTATAAAATCCGGATCATAGTTCTTTTTTATGTATTCTACGGCCATAGGACATCTCATATCTGCCACACAGGAATGTGTGTTAGAATACGCAGACCAGTATTTCTCCCTTACCGTACCGATATGATCCTCCTGGCAGGTGACCAGTTCATAGCCCTTTTTGAACAGCTGATGTTCCAGTCCGGTCCTTTCATACATATTAAGTACAACAGGATTTAACCAAAGAAATTTACGCACAGCTCCTCCTTCACATCTTTAGTTAGTTACTTCTAACCGCAATTGTATCGGAACTTTTTTCTTCTGTCAAGCCTGTCACCTGCCGCTTTATGGTTATAAAATTCTCAAAAACTTTAATCGTACACTTTTATGGTTAAATCATTCTGATAATTTATTCAGACGCTTCATTCAGCGTTGCATTCATGCTTCCCATCCGATAGCCGTCCAAGTCCATGGTGACGTAGGAAAATCCCAGCTCATGAAAATACCCTGTAATTTCTTCTCTTATTGATACCAGACGCTCTAACTGGGAAGGAAGCACTTCGATTCTGGCGATGGTTCCATGAATCCGAACTCTCACCTGACCAAATCCCATATCAAGCAGACGCTGTTCTGCTTTGTCCACCATGGAAAGCTTCTCTCTGGAAATAGTCTCTCCATAGACAAACCGGCTGGAAAGGCAGGCGAAGGACTGCTTGTCCCAGGTCTTTAATTCCAACTCCTTTGACAGGGCCCTGATGTCTTCCTTGGTAAGTTCAGCATGACGCAAAGGGCTTTTAATGTTTAATTCAGCTACCGCAATCAGTCCCGGGCGGTAATCCCCATTATCATCCATATTGGAACCTTCAGCAATCTCCTTGATTCCCTGCTCCTTTGCTATGACAGCAATCTTTTCAAACAGTTCATGCTTGCATAAATAGCACCGGTTTTTGGGATTGCTTTCAAAACCTTCAATATCCAGTTCTTCACTGTCCACGATAAAATGCCGGATCCCTTCCTCTTTGCAGAAGGCAATGGCCTCGTTCAGTTCCCGTTCCGGAAAAGAACAGGAACGGGCAGTCACCGCAATCACCTGGTCCCCCAGCACTTCATGAGCGGTTTTTAAAAGAAAGGTGGAATCAACTCCTGATGAAAAAGCCACCGCAAGGCTTCCCATCTCTTTTATATAAGATTTCAGTATTTCCTTTTTTTCCTGTAATGTCATAGGCACTCCTTATCAAACAGATCAGATATATATGTTAATAGGAATTATACCAGTGCATCCTGTCCTGTGTCAATCTTCCGACGTGGTAGAACCTTTTTTAGACTGCTTTTCCAGATTACTTTTCTTTTCCGCCATAAGTCTCCAGATTATCACACATCTTCAATAAAACCCTGCAGAATACTTCTACCTCTTCTTTTGAGATGTCCTCACAGACGATCTCTTCAAACTGATCAAACACCTTTTGGATTTCTCTGGCTTCTGCAAAGCCTTTTTCCGTCAGGCAGATCAGAAAGGATCGCCTGCAGTCCGGATTATTTTCCCGGGTAAGAAGACCAAGTCCCTCCAGCTTGTCTAAATTTCTTGACATGGTTGTCACCTCAATATGGCAGTTGTCGGCCAGCTCCTTTTGGGTGATATGGTCTTTTATATAAAGATAGTACAAAATCCTGGCCTGCCCCTGTCCGGGCGTTAACCCAAAACCGGACAGCAATGGGGAAAATATCTGTTTTCTGGCTTTTTCCCCCCTTACCATCAGTTCTCTTATATTTTGCGTCTCCATGGTTTCCCTCCTTTCACTATGCTTCCATCTTCTATTCTAACTCAAACTGTCCCATATGCAGCTGATAATATTTTCCCCGCTGCTCAAGCAGTTCCTCATGATTGCCACGCTCAATGATTTCCCCCTTTTCAAGTACCAGAATTGCATCGGAATTTCTGACTGTTGAAAGTCTGTGGGCAATTACGAATACGGTGCGGTCTTTCATCAAGGCATCCATTCCCTTTTCAATCAGCTTTTCTGTTCGAGTATCAATGGAGCTGGTTGCCTCATCCATGACAAGAACCGGCGGTTGGGATATGGCAGCTCTGGCAATGGCAATCAACTGGCGCTGTCCCTGGGATAGATTGCTGCCGTCACTTTCCAATAATGTATCATAACCACTTGGCAGACGACGGATAAAGGAATCTGCATTGGCAATTTTTGCAGCCTCTAATACATCTTCATCGGTTGCATTCAGCCTGCCATACCGGATATTATCGGCAATGGTTCCGGTAAATAAGTGAGTATCCTGTATAACCAGGGAAATGGAACGTCTTAAATCATCCTTTTTTATATTTCGGATATCAATTCCGTCATAGGTTATGGTGCCTTCATTTAATTCATAGAAACGGTTGATTAAATTGATAATCGTCGTTTTTCCTGCACCTGTAGATCCCACAAATGCAATTTTCTGACCTGGTTTCGCATAGAGGCTTATTCCATTTAATATGGTATTTTCTTTGTTATATCCAAACACCACATCGTGAAAACGGACATCACCTTTTAAAGGAACCAGTTTATACCCTTCTTTCTCATCCGGAACCTTCCATGCAAAAGAACCGGTATAGGAACCCGCTTCCTCCAGACTGCCATCTTCTTTTTGGGTTACCCGGCTTAAAGTAACCGTGCCGTCATCAACCTCCGGCTCGATTTCCATCATGTTAAAAATCTTTTCTGCACTGGCAAGAGCCACCATAAGAAAATTAATCTGGTTGGTAAACTGGTTCATAGGCATGGCACTTTGTCTTACATAAACCAGATATGATGCCAGTGTACCTAAATTAATGAGCCCTGACAAGGCAAAGAGGCCTCCCACACAGGCAGAGATTGCATAGTTGATATAAGAAAGAGACACAATCGTCGGAACCGTGATACCGGTATAGGTAGTTGCCATGGTGGCGGAGATTCTCAGTTTTTCATTCAACTCACAGAATTTTTCTAAATCCTGCTTTTCATGACGGAAGATCTTTTCCACCTTCTGTCCCTCAACCATCTCTTCCACGTAACCATTGATGTTGCCAAGGTTTTTCTGCTGTTCTACATAATATTTAATGCTCAACCTTCCGTTATGACGGATGTAGATCAGCATTACCATAAGAAAGACAATAACAATGAGAGATAGCCTGATATCCAGGATCATCAGCATTATAATTGTTCCCACCGATGTAATAAAGCTTTGGATCAATAAGGTAAAGCTGTTGTTAAGCGCTTCTGAAATGGTATCCACATCGTTTGTAAAATGGCTCATCATTTCTCCATGAGTGTGGGTATCAAAATGGTTTAAGGGAAGCTTTTGTGTATACCGGAACAAATCCGTACGGATCTCTCCCACGACCTGCTGGGATACATGAACCATCATTCTGTTATAAAAGAGACAGGAGAAAGCTCCGGCTAAGTAAATCAGTCCCATCACACCTATCATACGGATGAGCCCAGGAATGTCTCCCGGAATGATGTAGTCATTGATTGCCGGCTTTAACAGATACGTTCCCATAATACCGGATAATGCACTGATGCATACAAAAATTGCGATGAACAGAATAGAAAGCTTATGATGTCCGATATAGACCAGAAGCTGAATCAATGTTTTTTTTGCGTTCTTTGGTTTTGCACGTCCTACAGTTTTCATACGGCCTGGTTTCCTCCCTTCTGCTGGGAATAATAAATATCCTGATAGATCTCATTCTCCTCCAGTAGCTGTTCATGATTGCCGATGGCATTGATTCTGCCGTCATCCAGGATAATGATCTGGTCAGCATGCATGATGGAGGTAATTCTCTGGCTGATAATGATTTTTGTCATGTCTGGAAGTGTTTTTTCCAAACCTTCCTTAATTTTGGCCTCTGTAGCCGTATCCAGAGCACTGGTGGAATCGTCTAAGATAAGTACCTTTGGTGCTTTTAAGATGGCTCTGGCAATACAAAGCCGCTGTTTCTGTCCGCCGGATACATTGACACCGCCCTGACCCAGCTCTGTCTCATACCCCTGTTCCAGACGGTCTATGAACTCATCGACACAGGCAATGTTACAGGCCTGTTCCAGTTCTTCGTCTGTAGCGTCATCCTTTCCCCAGTAAAGGTTTTCTTTTACAGTACCGGAAAAAAGAGTGTTTTTCTGAAGCACCATGGCAATGGAATCCCTTAAATGGTCCTGGGTATATTCGTAGATGGGATAGCCATCGATATAGATATTGCCGGACGTGGCTTCATAAAGCCTGGGAATAAGCTGGACCAGCGTACTTTTCGCTGCACCGGTCTGACCAATGATGCCAACGGTCTGACCTGGTTTAATCTCAAAAGAGATATCAGAAAGTACATATTCTTTTGCCGTATCCTTGTATTTAAAAGATACGTTTTCAAAACGGATACCGCCTTTAGAAATGGTGATATCTTTAGCACGATCATCATTGATAACCGGTACTTCATCAAGAACTTCGGAGATTCTTCTCCAGGATGTTAAGGACCGGGTAAACAAAAGGAATACATTGGAAAACATCATAAGGGAATTCAGGACCTGCAGCACATAGCTCAAAAAGCTGGTTAGTGCTCCCACCTTCATATTTCCTACGATGACTAAATTTCCCCCGAACCACAAAATACAAAGGATCGTTCCGTACATCACGAACTGCATGGCGGGCATATTAAGAGCCGCAAGAGAAAATGACCGTTCGGAAGAACTTTGCAGATTTGAGTTGACCTCTTGAAATTTATCGATTTCATGATCTCCACGGACGTAGGCCTTAACCACACGGATTGCCACAAGATTTTCCTGGATAATGCGGTTTACCATGTCCATTGCCCCCTGCATCTTCGCATAGAGCGGTCTTACGTTTTTAATGATGAAGAATAATATAATGGCCAGAGTCGGTGCTGCAAGATAAAACACCATCGCCAGCCTTGCATTTAAGTAAAAGGAGACCACCATGGCTGTAATCATCATGACTGGCGAACGGAATCCAGGACGCATTCCATTGGATATGGAATTCTGGATCGTGGTGATATCGCTTGTCAGTCTTGTGACCAGAGACGGGGTACTGAAACGGTCTGTGTTTGCAAAGGAATAGGTCTGCATTTTTTGGAATTCTGCCATTCTAATCTGTGCACCAACTCCGTTTCCGCAGCGTGCGGTATACCGGGCACAGGCATGGCCTAGAAAAAGAGAAATGACTGCGAAAACCACCATTTGAAATCCTTTTGCCAGGATATAGTGTTTATCCCCATTGGCAACGCCGACATCAATGATATCGGCCATGATCATTGGTATGATCAATTCAAATATGGTTTCCGCCTCGATGCAGATAACTGCCAGAATAAATTCTTTTTTGTACTTTTTCGCATAAAGCAGCAGGTTTTTCATGTTAGGTTCTCCACATTCGTTATTTGATGTAAGTTGCACGTGCAACAATTGCACACACAACTATTATATTCCTGTTTCGTAAATTGTCAATGGAATTATGCTCATCTTTTAACGGTTGCTATACGTGAAAAAAGGGCTGCAATCCGCCAAATGGGATTACAGCCCTTATCATACCTATAAAAACCTGCTTTTTACCGGAATCTTTTCCTTAATCTTTGAAAGCCGGTTAAGCGCTTCATAAAGTGTCTCATCTTTTTTTGCAAAGTGGAACCGGATTAAATGATTTACCGGCTCTTTAAAGAAGCTGGATCCTGGAACTGCTCCAACGCCGACCTCTTTTGCCAGCACTTCACAGAATTCCAGATCGCTTTCATAATGAAAGTCTTTAATGTCCATCATTACATAATACGCACCCTCAGGCACTGTGTGGGAAAGCCCGATGTCATCAAGACCCTTTAAGAATAAATCCCGTTTCCTGGTGTACTCTAAAAGCAGCTCATCGTAATAATCCTGCCCAAACTGAAGTCCCGGAATGACTGCTTCCTGAAGGGGCGCAGCCGCTCCTACCGTAAGAAAATCATGGACTTTTCTTGCCACATCCACAATTTCAGATGGTGCTATGATATAGCCCAGACGCCAGCCTGTGATGGAATAGGTCTTTGAAAGGGAACTACAGGAAATGGTCCGCTCCCACATCCCCGGAAGGGAGGAGATATAGGTGTGTTTGTGAGGAGCATATACGATGTGTTCATATACCTCATCAGCAATCACGTATACATCATACTTTTTTGCCAGATCCGCTATAAAGGTCAATTCCTCAAGAGTAAACACCTTGCCACATGGATTGGAAGGATTACAGAGAATCAAAGCCTTAGGGTGCTGGGCAAAAGCTGCTTCCAGCTCCGCCGGATCGAACTGGAACAGGGGCGGATGAAGAGGCACATAGATCGGTTCTGCTCCGGAAAGAATAGTATCAGCCCCGTAGTTTTCATAAAATGGAGAGAATACAATCACCTTATCTCCAGGGTTTGCCACCGTCATCATAGCTGCCATCATGGCCTCTGTGCTTCCGCAGGTCACCACGATCTCGCTGTTGGGGTCAATCTCATGTCCCATGGGCCCGGACTGTTTTGCTGCCAGTGCCTCTCTGAAATTCTGTGCTCCCCAGGTAATGGAATACTGGTGGAAATCCTCGTATGCCACCTCTTTTAGACGGTCAAGGATCTCCTTTGGCGGATCAAAATCAGGAAATCCCTGAGATAGATTTACCGCACCGTACTGGTTGGAGATCCGGGTCATGCGGCGGATAACGGAATCCGTAAACCCCGCCGTCCGGTCAGACAGTTTCTGCATCTTCTTTGCCTCCTGTTATGTATGATTTGCTGTTATTTAATATGCCCAGAGGATCAAGGGCTTCTTTGATCCGGTTCATTACCATCAGATTTTCTTTTGGTGTCTCGTGAAGGAAATAAGGACGTTTGCTTATTCCGATCCCATGTTCCCCGGAAGTAAGGCCTCCTAACTCATAAGCCTTTGCATAGATCTTTTTCATATTTTCCTTTAATTCTCTATGCCAGGTTTCCTCATCCCGGTCTCCCCGTACCACACAGAGATGAACGTTGCCGTCTCCCGCGTGGCCGAAGCTTACCATCTGCATTTTGGAATCCTGTTCCAGCTCGTTGATAAAGTCAATGAAAGAATCGCTTTGGTTGATGGGCACCACGATGTCTACAGGCTCCTGTTCTGATACGGCTTCCACCGCTTTTACAAGGGCGCCTCTTACTTTCCAGATGCCATCCGATAAATTCTTATCGTCCAGCAATACAAAGTCCATCGCACCGTGTTCCATAACCAGTTCCCGCACCTGTGCTGCCGACGCTTCCACATCTTCCTTTCTTCCATCAAAGGTAAGAAGAATGTAGGAACCTGCATCAGGTCTTGGATATTTGATTCCCATAAATTCTTCTCCAAGACTGACCACTTTTCTCTCTACAAACTCCACCGCAGTGGGATTTGCATTGGCCTGTAAAATAGTGAGCACATTACTTATGCCTACATTTAAGCTTTCAAAGGGAACCAGAACGCTTAAAGATACCTCCGGTTTTGGTAGAAGCTTTAAAATGCATTTTGTGATGACTGCCAGCGTACCTTCCGAACCTATAATTAAGTTCTTTAAAGACAGACCGCTTGCATCCTTTACATTCTTGCTGCCAACCTGTAAGACCGTACCGTCTGCCAGAACGACTTCCAGTCCTCTGACATAGTCTCTGGTCACACCATATTTGACTGCTCTCATTCCTCCGGCATTGGTACTTATGTTTCCTCCCAACGTGGATTCCTTTTCCCCCGGGTCAGGGGGATAGAACAAACCTTCCGCTTCCACAAAGGCCTGAAAATCTTTTAGAAGTACTCCCGGCTCCACCGTAGCGGTAAAGGTCTCCCGGTCCAGTTCTAAAATCCGGTTCATCCGGGATAAGTCAAGAATGATCCCGCCTTCTTCCGGTACCGTGGAACCCACCAGATTGGTGCCTGCTCCCCTTGGGGTCACTGGAATCCGGTTTTCATGTGCGTACTTAAGAACCTGGCTGACCTCCTTTTGAGAGACAGGGAAGATCAGCACATCTGCCCTGCCTTTTAAGCGCCCCAGGTTATCACTTAGAAACCGGGGTTCTATTTCTTCAAACACGATGCGGGATTCCTCTTTGATGATATCCCGCAGAGCCTCTCTGTTAAGGTCCATCACTGCCTCACGATCCTTCTGCTATTATTTGTTTAACATATCCTGATCCCAACCAGCTTTAATGAAATATCCACCAAAGGTATCATTGAATACTTTCTCTGTTTCCGGTGACTGGAATGCCTTAACGATTTTCTCATATACCGCTTTCTTATCCGGATCGGAAAGATCTTCACTACGTGCTGCAATTAAGTTCCAGTAATTTTCTTCTCCAAGGCTGGTATCTTTAAATACGGCCTCCTCGGTCTTTAAACCAAAGTCTAAAGCATAGTTACCATTTACAACGCCTGCAGTTACATCAGCAAGTGTGGACGGAATGGTGTTAGCAGCCAGTTCTTCAATCTTGATTTTAACGGTATATTCTTCAATGTCTTCAACGGTTGGGTTAAAGCCAGCTTCTTTCTTTATCTTAATCAGTCCCGCAGACTCCAATACCTTAAGTGCACGTCCGCCGTTGGTTACGTCATTCGGAATGGCAATGGTATCCCCATCTTTTATTTCAGATACAGATTTTACTTTGCTGGAGTACAGGTTTAAAGGAATGATAAAGGTATTGCCAATGTTTTCGATCTTGTAGCTATAGCTTTCAATCTCATTCTTTAAATAAATGCGGTGCTGGAATGCGTTTAAGTCAATCTCTCCATTAGCAAGTGCATTGTTAGGAGTTACATAATCGGAGAACTGTACGATCTCAAGGTCAATACCTTCCCCTTTTAACGCTTCCTTTGCAGGAGTCCAGAGATCTTCATAAATGCTTCCAACCACACCAAGCTTAACGGTGACCGGGTCAGCTGATTTTTCTTCGGTTGCTGCTGCAGAAGATCCTGCTGCCGTTGCTTCTGCTGCCTGTGTGCTTTGGGTTCCAGCCGTCTCGCTAGTTTTTGCTCCGCAGGCGGTAAGTGCCAGGGTAAAGGCTGCTGCAGATAAAGTAAGTGTAATCAGTTTTCTAATTTTCATAATTGTTTCCTCCATTGATTGTTTAAATTATAAAGTAAGTGCCAGATCAAAATTATCTTTCATAGTCTGACAGGACTTATGAAATTCTTCCAGTTCCTCTTTTGTTAAGGCAAGTTCGATCACTTCAGCCACTCCATGGCGGTTTAAGATTGATGGAACGCTTGCGTATACTTCGGTTTCCCCATATTGTCCCGTAAGGAGTGTCGAGACTGGTAAAATCCGGTTCTCATCGCCGAACACGGCACGGACGACTTCAGCGATGGCTGCACCAATGCCGAATTCTGTGGAACCTTTTCCAGCCAGAATATGCCAGCCTCCTGCTTTTCCTTCTGCTGCAATGGCTTTTAAATCAAGGGCACCATAGGTTTCCGGCTGTTCCTTTTGAAGCTGGGAAAGAGGCTTTCCTCCAATGGTCACTGCGGACCATGCGGCCATCTGGCTTTCTCCATGCTCCCCAAGTGCATAGGCCAAAATGGACTTCTGATCCACTCCGATGGCTTCTGAGATGGCCCTACGAAGTCTAGCACTGTCTAAGGTGGTGCTGGTAGAAAAGATCTTCTGCACTGGATAGTCAAGTGCATGCTGGATATAGTGAGTGACCACATCCGCAGGATTTGAAATATTTAAGATGATGCCTTCAAACCCAGAGGTGCGTATGTTCTCCACCACGTCTTTTATGATGACAATGGTCTCTCTTAAAGTATCCATTCTGGTCTGGCCCTTGCTCATATCCGGCAAAGGTCCTGCTGCCACGATTAAAAGATCTGCATCTTTGGCATCCGTATAATCTCCTGCCCTTACCAGACAACGTTTTGGTAAATAGACCGTAGCATCAAATAAATCCATGGCCTGAGATGCCGCCTTTTTCGTATCAATGTCTATGTAAACGATCTCCTCACAAAGTCCCTGGGAAATAAGAGCATATCCCGCATGGGAACCAACATGGCCTGCGCCTACAATGACAATCTTTCTTTTTTGAAGTTCCATTTTTCTGCCTCCTTTATTCCTGATCCCATCAATGAGTATTCTTTTTCACTACCTGATTGCCGATGATCTGAATGATGCTTACCATTAAAACCAGCACCAGGATTGTTACATAAGTTACATCGGTCTGATTCCGGTCATGACCGTAACGGATGGCATAATCCCCCAGGCCTCCCGCACCTACAGCACCTGCCATGGCAGTCAGACCGAGAAGGCTGATTGCAGTAATGGTGGTACTGCGGGCAATTCCTGAAATGCTTTCCCGTAAGTAGACGCTGAAGATGATCTCCATAGGACTTTTTCCCATGGAAAGAGCCGCTTCTATCAGTCCCCGGTCGATCTCTGCCAGTGCACTTTCAATCTGACGGGCAAAAAACGGTACCGTTCCAAATACCAGAGGGACGATAGCACCTTCCACACCGATGGCAGTTCCCATTATAAATCTGGATACCGGCATGACACCCGTAAGAAGGATAATGAATGGAATGGAACGGAAGAAATTGATGACCTTATCAAGGACCTGAAAAACGCCCTTATGTTCCAGAATTCCAGCTGGCCTGGTCACGGTGATGGTAACCCCCAGGATCATGCCCAATAGAAAGGAAATGGTACCGGACCAGAACGCCATGATAAGGGTATCAACAATGGCTTCGTAAAAGGTAGGAAGCTTTCCCATTACATTTGGGATCAGACTATGAAGCAATTCCAGCATCTTTAATCACCTCCACTCCTACATTTTTCTCTGTCAGATAATTGATCGCCTTTGTAATCTGCTCCCGTTCTCCGCTCATAATGGCTACGGTACCGCCAATGGGAGCATCCTGAATGATCTCAATGTCAGAAAATATGATGTTCAAGTCGATATCAAAAGTTCTTGAAACTGTGGATATCAACGGCTCTGAAACATTTTTCTGTACATAAGACAGGCGGACAATGATTTCTCCCGGTTTTAAACTGGTGACCGGAGAATCCTCAGCCAAAAGCCCTTCGATCTTCTGTAAATTGGAAGTGGTCCGGATAAAGTCCCGGGTCACCGCCTCTTTGGGATTTGCAAAGATGGAGAACACTTCTCCTTCCTCCACAAGCCTTCCCTTTTCCATAACAGCCACACGTCCGCAGATCTCTTTGATGACCGCCATTTCATGAGTAATGACAACTACCGTGATTCCAAGCTGCTTATTAAGCTTTTTTAAAAGCTGCAGGATGGATTTTGTGGTCTGAGGATCCAGGGCGCTGGTTGCCTCATCACACAAAAGCACTTTCGGATCATTCGCCAGTGCTCTGGCAATGGCAACTCTCTGTTTCTGACCTCCGGAGAGCTGGTTTGGATAGGCATTTTCTTTATCCCCGATATCCACAAGCCTTAAAAGCTCCCGGACCTTATTCTCTTTTTCCTGCTTACTTAGGCTGCTTCCCTTTAATGGAAACGCCACATTACCGAATACGGTACGGGATGGCATTAAATTAAAATGCTGAAAAATCATACCGATTCCTTTTCTTGCAGTTCTCAGTTCTTTCGCGGACAGGGCGGTAAGTTCTTTGTCGTCTACCTTCACTTTGCCGCTTGTGGGCACTTCCAACAAGTTGATACATCGAACCAGTGTGGATTTCCCCGCTCCTGAGAAGCCAATGATGCCGAATATTTCCCCTTTATCTATGGATAAAGATACATCTTCAATGGCATGGACTTCCCTCTCACCGGTTCCAAAAACCTTAGAGATATTCTCAAGTTCAATCACTTTCATTCCTCCCTTAAATAGAAAAAAACGGACTCCCGAAGGCTCCCGTTTTTGGTCTATGGTAAAACTGTGCAAAGATCATGCACTTCTTACTTACCTAACTGGGAGCATAAAAAATAAAAAAGAAACGCAACACATTAGAAACATCGCCATCGCCATGTTCATAACCATACATGAAATATCATTTGCTGCGTTCACCATCTTTTTCATTTGAAGCTCCCATCTTATACTCATTAACATACTGGTTTTGTTGGTATAATAGCACCCTGATTCCCTATTGTCAACTTAAACTTCATAAATATTCATTTCTTTTTCATTTTAAAAGTTTTTAATACGTTTTAGCCGCTAAAAAATAAAACGTGCAGGACACCGGTTTTTTCCGGCTCCCTGCACGCTTTATTAATCTCCTACTTTTTTAATATCAAACATCTGCTCCAGTAAAAGCCAGTTGGCCCGGAAAAACTGCATCAGCTGCCAGTATCCTGCACCGGTCAATCCCAGTTCCTTGATTAAATCAAATTTTGCTTTATAACTTCTTACATCTTCAAACCATACCTCATGCTCGACTCCAAACTGCCAGTAACGGAAATAGGGAGACATGGCAACCTCATCAAACTGAATCTCCGCCCCATGATCAATGGCAATCTGAACGGCTTCCAGATTGCTAATGGTTGTGGCACGAGTCACCCCTCTCTCATATGGAAGAGGCCAGTCATACCCATAATTGGGGATTCCAAGGCTTATCTTTTCCTTTGGAATCTCAGTTAAGGCGTACTCTACCACTCTCCGTACCATATTGATGGGCGCAACTGCCATGGGAGGACCATAAGTATA
>CAUQMY010000021.1:0-67094 GCA_963519465.1 uncultured bacterium | reverse complement strand
TTAGAAGAAGTTTTTGCCGCCGTTTTCAGCGGCGAGTTATATCATACCAAAGCAGACGACAAAAGTCAACATATTTTTCAAACTTTTTTAACTATTTTAATTATTATGATTTTTGCAACAATTTTGGGTTTTAAAAAGGAGCCCGAACGCATTGCTGTTCGGACTCCTAAGAAAATCAACGGACTATTTCTTCATACAACACTTTTTGTATTTCTTGCCGCTTCCGCACGGACATTGATCGTTTGGATATACTTTCTGGGCAACCTTACGCTGAGTGGATGTTTCTTCCAATCCTTTCATCACCATTTCATATGGCTTATGGCCACGGTTCAGTACCATCCTGGTATGATTCCATACATCGGTGATAATGCTGGCGAACCGTTCCATATGTTCCGCTTCATTAAATACAATTCCGGAAGCTTCCATATCATTCATGATTTCCTGGAGCTGTCCCCCAAGGCTAATCTCAGCCTGAATCTGACGAAGGATGTACGGAATCATATCATCAGCAACATTCATTTCTTCCTTTAAGAATGTGTTGAGCTGATTTAATTCAGGTGTCATAAGGAAACCTGCATGATCCGCCATGAAACGGATCTCCTGCTGGGTTGGAATATAATAAGGAACTTTTTTCTGCATACGGAGCAGATCTCCGTAGCTTTTCTGTTCTGCTAATGCAGCATCTACAAAGCTGCCGTCAATGCATGTAACAAGACAGCGATATGGCAGCAAGCTCTCATGAGCCTGAATCAGCTCTTCCAGAGTGAGCTTTTTACTTTCATATTTATTGAAGGTTTCCAATAATACAGAAGGCGGAGTAATGGCATAAAGGGAATTCGCTGCACAGAGATAGTCTCCGATTGTACTGAGACGGCTCCGCTCTTCCTGGAACTCTGGTGTGTTAAACTCCTGATATGCTTTGACTACTTCTTCAGCTACCATGAACTGAGCGTTAGCACCAGAAGTTAAATAACCACCTGCATACAGAAAATCCATTTCTTCTATATCAGAAGAAAAAGTTTCTAAATTTCCTTCTGCTACCTGCTCAAATAATTTCATTTCTGAGTCACGGACGCATAGGAAGTAGCGTCTCATGACATCTTTCTTTAATATATAGGAAATTGTCCGTTCTGCAAGCTCTTCTTTCTTTAATTTAGCGAGCCCGTTCATACCATGTCTTTTTGCAATCTCCATGATACTGTTTTTATCATAATAATTATAAACGTCAGCAATATGAACTTCTTCTGACACTGTCTGTCCGTTCTGGTTTAAAGCCTTGTTAACGGAAACCATATCGTATTCTTTTACACTTTCAGGGGATTTCTCAAGGAGTTCGTAATACTCAGCAAGACCGCCGCAGTTTTCCGGAATGACATCTCCTTTAAATTTAATCACCTGGGCATAGTCTTCTTTATAATCAGAAACTACCTCTTCCACGGAAATGACATGTTCCCAGTTATTATGGAAATCATAGGTGTATGTAAACTTACTGGTATCGGATACCAGTTTATCGATGGTTTCTTCCGCTAATATATATTGAAATTTCTTGGACTTGTTTTCTTCAAAAGGGACTACCCTAACCCCTTCGGAACGGAATTCAAATTGATACAGGTGCTCATCGCTCCAGGAGTATGTAGTTTGAATCACCTGATGTAGTTTTGCAAAGGTAATTCCCTCCGGTACCAAAATCCTTCTCCAAATCGGCGGCTTACTGCCTTTGATCGTGATTTTCAGTTGATATGCTCCCATGAAACGTCCTCCTGTCTCGTGTCTTTCGTATCCGTTCTTAACTTACGGAATATATTTGCGGTTTCTTTCATATTAAAGCGCACGTTCCAATTTACCACACTTCATCCAGTTCTGTCCAGTCTATTCCACATTTTTTAACATCGTACAGTAAGGATTTTTTTATTTAAGCCGTTTTTTTGATTCCTTAAGCATCTTCTTTAGGAAAATAAGGAATTTCTAACGTAAAAACGGCTAATACTTTATTATATAGAAGAGACAGAATTTTCAGTTCTTTACACAACCTTTACAATACTTATACAAAAACATGATATCAAGATTGCTGGTCGGCTGATATACTCCAACATGTAAGCGAAAGCAATTTTGTAGAGAAAAGAGGAGAAAGTAATTATGAAAAAAAATTATATGAAGACACTTGCATTAACTGGTTTAACAATTCTTGCAATGGGTGCCCTGGCTGGTTGCGGAAGCAAGGCTGCTGAGACAAAAGCTTCTGATGCTACTACTGCTGCAAGCTCCGAAAGTGCAACAACCGCCGCAGAAAGTACAACTGCTGCAGGGGCTGCCTCCGGTGACTTAAAAGGCTCCATCAGCATGGTAGGTTCAACCTCTATGGAAAAATTTGCAACAGCTTTAAGCGAAGTTTTTATGGAAAAAAATCCAAGCGTTACTGTACAGGCTGAATTCGTTGGTTCCGGCGCAGGTATTGAAGCAGTTGGCAGCGGTTCTGCAGACATCGGTAACTCTTCCCGTAATTTAAAAGATGAAGAAAAAGCGAAAGGTATCGCTGAAAATATCGTAGCTATCGACGGAATCGCAGTTGTTACTGATCCAAAGAATGCAGTTGAAAACTTAACAAAGGATCAGTTAATCAATGTTTACAATGGCACAACTACCAACTGGAAAGACTTAGGCGGCGCTGATCAGCCGATCGTAGTTGTCGGACGTGAATCCGGATCCGGTACCAGATCTGCTTTTGAAGAGTTATTAAAGCTGGAAGATGCTTGCAAATACAGCAATGAGCTTGACAGTACCGGTGCTGTTATGGCAAAGGTTGCATCAACTCCAGGTTCTATCGGTTATGTTTCCTTAGATGTTCTTGATGATACTGTTAAGACCATGAAACTGGAAAATACAGATCCGACTCCTGAAAATATCAAAGCTGGTTCTTACTTCTTAAGCCGTCCATTCGTAATGGCTACCAAAGGTGAGATTTCCGAGCAGAACGATTTAGTAAAAGCATTATTTGACTACATCTACTCAGATGAAGGAAAAGAATTAGTAAAATCCGTTGGTTTAATCCCGGCAAACTAATTTACTGGCAATAACATTTATTGGGGACGCAGCCGATGATCTACGTTGCGTCCCCATTTTTTGAAAGGAGCTTCTTGTATGCGACCAAAGACATATTCCATATTTAGTGGCCATGGAAGTAAATCAGGAGTAGAACGTGCTGCAGAGATTATCTTTACAATCTGCGGCTTCTTTGCTGTTCTGGCTGTGGCCTCAATTAGTTTGTACATGCTCATAAGCGGCACTCCGTCTCTGTTTAAGGTGGGAATTCTGGATATTCTGTTCGGATCTACCTGGAGACCGACTGCCGCTTCTCCAAGTTTTGGAATCTTATATGTTATTTTAACTTCTATTGTTGGTACTGCTATGGCGATCTTAATTGGAGTTCCCATCGGTGTCATGACTGCTGTGTTTCTGGCAGAAGTTGCGCCTTTAAAACTTACGAGGATCGTACGTCCGGCGGTTGAGCTGCTGGCTGGTATTCCTTCAGTTATTTATGGACTTTTGGGAATCCTGGTTTTAAATCCTTTGATGTATAAACTGGAACTTAAAATATTTGAAGGTTCCACAACCCATCAGTTTACCGGCGGTGCGAACTTAATTTCCGCAGTTTTGGTACTTTCTTTAATGATACTTCCTACGGTTATCAACATCAGTGAAACGGCTCTTCGTTCCGTCCCTGATCATTTAAGAAGTGCCTCTCTTGCTCTTGGCTCTACAAAAATACAGACCATTTTCCATGTGGTGATTCCGGCAGCTAAATCTGGTATCATTACTGCTATCGTATTAGGAACCGGCCGTGCCATCGGTGAAGCAATGGCCATCAGCCTTGTGTCTGGAAGCGCGGTAAACATTCCGCTTCCATTTAACTCGGTCCGCTTCTTAACCACCGCAATTGTTTCTGAGATGTCTTATTCCCAAGGACTTCACAAGCAGGTTCTCTTTACCATTGGACTTGTCTTATTCGCCTTCATAATGATTATTAACGTTTCGCTGAACAATCTTTTAAAGAAAGGAGACGCACAACATGACTAATAACGTTGTCATGCCTGTTCAAAACGAATCTGCTTCACCGAACAGCATTTATAACCGGAGAACCCGGATATCTGACTCTGTTTTACTGATCCTCATTTATCTGTGCGCTTCTATTTCTATCCTGGTATTGATCGGCATCATGGGATATGTGTTTGTACGAGGTATTCCCCAGCTCAGCCTGGAATTTTTGACCACTGTTCCAAGTACCATTAAAGGAACGTTCGGAATTATTGGAAATATTGTAAATACTCTGTATATTGTTGCAATTACGCTTCTGATCGCTACCCCTATTGGAGTTGGCGCCGCAATTTATTTGAATGAATACGCAAAAGGTGGTAAAATTGTTCGTATCATCGAGTTTACCACGGAAACATTATCCGGAATTCCTTCCATTATCTTTGGTCTGTTCGGTTATGTGTTTTTTGGAAACACACTGGGACTTGGATATTCAATCCTGACAGGTGCTCTTACCTTAGCCATCATGGTTCTGCCTCTCATTACCCGAACCACTCAGGAAGCACTTAAAACTGTTCCTGAAAGCTACCGCTCCGGTGCGTTGGGCATTGGCGCTACCAAATGGTACATGATCCGCACCATTCTGCTTCCAAGTGCCATGCCTGGTATTGTTACCGGAATCATTCTTGCGATCGGACGTATTGTAGGAGAATCTGCTGCTCTCCTGTTCACGGCAGGAAGCGGATATCTTCTTCCCAAAGACTTTTTCGGAAAAATCTTTGAATCAGGCGGAACTTTAACGATCCAGCTTTACTTATGTATGCAAAAGGCCAAATACGGAGAAGCCTTCGGAATTGCCGTAGTCCTTCTGGTCATTGTACTTGCCATTAACGGACTTGCAAAATTCCTTTCCCATAAATTCAACACGGAGGTCAAAGAATCGTGAATACTAATACCGTTAAAATTTCATCCAACAATTTAAATTTATATTATGGTACCAACCATGCTTTAAAGGATGTAAATCTGGAGCTTTATACAAACAAAATCACAGCTTTTATCGGTCCTTCCGGCTGTGGAAAGTCCACTTACTTAAAGACTTTAAACCGAATGAATGACTTGGTTCCCAATGTTAAGATTGAAGGCGAAGTTCTTCTTGATGGAGAAAATATCTATGACTCAAGAGTTGATACGACTCTGCTTCGGAAAAAGATCGGTATGGTATTCCAGCAGCCCAATCCATTCCCTATGAGCATCTACGACAATGTGGCTTATGGCCCCAGAATTCATGGCATCAAGAATAAATCAGAGCTGGATGCAATTGTAGAAAAGAGTTTAAAGGGCGCTGCCCTTTGGGATGAAGTATCAAGCCGTTTAAAGAAATCTGCATTAGGCCTTTCCGGTGGACAGCAGCAGCGTCTTTGTATTGCCAGAGCACTGGCAGTGGAACCGGAAGTTCTTTTAATGGATGAGCCGACTTCTGCACTGGATCCGATCTCTACGTTAAAGATTGAGGATTTAATGGATGAGTTAAAAGAAAAGTATACGGTTGCCATTGTAACGCATAACATGCAGCAAGCGACCAGAATTGCTGACTATACAGCCTTTTTCCTGGTAGGGGAAGTGGTAGAGTATGCATCAACCACAGAACTGTTTACCGTACCTAAGGATAAGAGAACCGAAGATTATATTACCGGTCGTTTCGGCTGATGGATTTTAATGCAGGACTATAAAGGAGAAGAGCAATGACAACAAGAGTAAATTATGAGCATGAATTGAATCTCTTAAATGATGATATTAAAGAAATGGGGCGTATGGTAGAAAACTCCATCGAACAATGTTTTATCGCATTTGAAGATCAGGATTTCGAAAAAGCGGAAGACATTATCAAAGGAGACCGCACCATCAATGATCTGGAACGTTCCATTGAAGCGCGCTGCCTTTCCATCATTCTTCGCCAGCAGCCGGTTGCAGGCGATTTGAGAGTGGTATCCAGTGCCCTTAAAGTAGTAACTGACTTAGAGCGTATCGGTGACCATGCTTCTGATATTGCAGAACTGATTCTGCGGTTTAAAGGAGAACATGTCTACCATGTAGTTCGTCATATCCCTACAATGGCTACGGCTTCCCGTGAAATGGTGCACTGCGCCATTGAAGCATTTATCAATCAGGATGCGGAAACTGCCAAGCAGATTGAAAAGCAGGATGATGTGGTTGATGAATTATTCAGCAAGGTAAAAACAGATGTGGTTGAGTTATTAAAAGGATCTACAGAGCACATCGACCAGTGTATCGACCTTCTGATGGTGGCAAAATACTTAGAGCGTATCGGCGACCACGCGGTAAATGTATGCGAATGGACGGAGTTTGCTAAAACCGGAGCTTTAAAAAATGTTAGGATTTTATAAACCTGATAAAATAGTAATGAGCATTGACTGGTGATAAAAACCATGATCAATGCTCATTTTTTATGTTGTAAATTCTATTTAGCTGGGAAAGCTGCCTTTCCTCTGCAATATGTCTGGACCACTTCATATGAATCTGTAAGAACTACCAGATCCGCATCATACCCTGCTGCCAGCCGTCCTTTCCGGTCATCGACCCTTAAGCATCTTGCAGGATTTATGGTGCAGGAATTGAGTGCACAGTCAAAGGGTATCATGGCATCTTCCACCATTATCTTTAACCCCTTATTCATATTCAGGGTACTTCCTGCAATGGTCTCTGTTCCCTTTAAATATGCCAGTCCATTCTCCCGTATCTCAATTGCATGGCCGCCCAGATGATAAGAACCGCCTGGTGGACAGTGCTTTGCCCGTAGGGAATCGCTTACCATAATACCAAAATCCCGCCCTTTGGCAGTAAAAAAGGTGTTGAGCGCCGCTACATGGGAATGACAGCCATCACAGATAATCTCTCCGTAAATATCCCTTACCCGGAACGCAGTTCCTACCAGACCCGGATTCCGGTGATGGTAGGGTGACATCCCATTGTATACATGAGTCATAGAGGTAGCACCGTTTGCGATTCCCAGAAGCGCTTCCTCATAGGTGGCAGAAGAATGGCCCATGCTGACCACCACACCGGTACTTTTACAGTATTTCGTCAATGCATAATCGGTATCATGTTCCGGTGCCAGAGTGATATACCGGATCAGCCCTTTGGCTGCTTCCTGGTAACGCTGAAATTCTTCTATCGTGGAACTGACAATGGCTTCCGGCGGCTGGGCACCCTTGTATTTCATATCCAGATAAGGTCCTTCAAAATGAATTCCTAATATCTCTGCACCTTCATAACCGTTTTCTACCACATCAGCAACATTGGAAACGGCTTTCAATAGTACTTCCGGAAGCTGGGTCACCGTAGTGGGTAAAATTGCTGTCACTCCCTCTTCCGGTATCCTCCTCATCCATTCCCGCAGTCCTTCCGGCTCTCCGTCGTTGGTATCGTAACCATAAGCTCCATGGGTATGAATGTCGATAAATCCCGGAACGATCCGGTCATTGCCATAGTCATGATCGTGTGTTTTCGTACCATAAGCATATACCGCAGTGATCTTACCCTCTTCCACTTTAAGCTGTGCTGGAATGAACTGACCTGCAATCCAGATACGCCTGCTCTGTATGATCATAATGTTATCCTCTCTCTCCGCACTGAAACGTCTTTTTTCTTAGTATAAACAGTTCCTGTCCGGTTTTCAAGAATTAATGAAAATATTTTCCTTTTTTCTTTCATTTTTAAAAATTTCGTTCTAACTGATGGGCCAACGTATGATTACGCGGAACAAATCTGCCTCCACTTCTACCAGGAGTTTGCCGTTTTGAAGTTCTACAAAACTCTTGGCAATAGCCATGCCAAGGCCGGAGCCCTCGGTGTTGCGTGACTGATCTCCTCTGGCAAAACGTTCTGTGATCTCATCCGGATTAAATGTAAGCTCTGCGGCGGAAACGTTCTTAAGGCTGGTGACCACATATCCATCTTCTTTTCTCATATCAATGTAGGCTCTGGTGTTCGGCATGGCATACTTGATGATATTGGTCAGAAGATTATCAAAGATCCGGTAAGTCTTTTGCCCATCCAGAGGCAGTACGATCTTTTCATCAGGCAGATTCCAGCGAAAATCTATGGTTGATTCTTCAATCTTATCACTGAGTTCCAGGCTGACTTCCTTTAACAAGCTGACAATATCCACATCTTCCAGATTAAGCGTCACATTATTACTGTTCGCTTTGCTGATCTCGAAAAGATCCTCGATCAGTGATTTAAGACGCATGGATTTTTGTTCCAGAATGTCAATGTACGCTTTTCTCTGTTCTGGCGTCGCACGATCATCTTTAAGTAAATTCACGTAAGTGATGATTGCCGTCAGCGGCGTCTTTAAATCGTGAGACATGTTGCTGATTAAATCGGTCTTAAGCTTCTGGCTTTTTACTTCCTCATCTACCGCTACCTTGAATCCGCTCTGAATCTTCTGAATTTCCTTTTTAAACGGCTCAAACACACTTAAGTCCTCCTCAATAGCCACCTCTAAGTTTCCTTCGGCAATCTGATTGGTTGCTTTTAAAAGTATCCGGTATTTTTCGCTTAGGTCCCTGTAATACTTTCTCATTACAAAGAATAAGACAGCTGAATACAGAACCAGTGCTCCGATTCCGAAGAACCACAGACTGCAAAGAACTGCCAGAATGATAAAGTTTACACCGACGATCCGGAAGATGGTCCGGTCTGACCTGTCCTTTAAATTGATGTTTCCTACATAGTAATAGATCTTTCTGCAACATCGCTTCACCCAGCCGCAGAACCAGCCAAACAGGGTTCTTTCCCTAAGATAACGCTTAAGACCTATGTGGAATACATCCCGCAGACACAGTATCGCCCAGTATACTACCGCAAACGGTACAGACCACCAGAGCAGATTCCAGAGTTTAACCATAATTCCAGCCACCCCGGGCAAAAAGTTGGCTCGAAGCAGGGCTCCATATAGTTCTCCCTGATTGGTAACTGCCACTAAGTTTGTCAGACCGGCACCGAATGCCACACCTCCACAACCTACGCCGGTCACTACTTCAAAAGGGGTTCTTAAAATCCGGCTGGATTCTGCCCATGTTACATCCAGACAGGAGAAAAGAAGTGCAAAGATGGCTACTGCACAGACAAGACCAAGAAAGATCTTTAACACGCCGTCGGAATTATCATAGGAACTAAAAGAGGCCGCTCCCACTTCTTCCAGTGCGGTCACCTGCTGCTGAGTCATTCCATAGGCAAAGGTGGTGTTTCTGGGATTCATCAATTTCAGTTCCGGCTCATATAAAAACTGATCCCAATAACTATCACTCATAGGATCTTTATCGCCAAAGTCCTGAAGCAAGGTCACAAGCTTTGATGTATTTTCTCCGCTGGTCGAGATGACTTCCATTCTTCCAAGGTCATCATAATGAAGCACTGCCTTAAACACGTAGTCTTTACTGGTCGGTATCGAACGTCCGCCTGAATGATCGGATATAACCTGCCCTTTTGCATCCAGGATCTGATAATCCATGGTGTTTCGGATCACTCCAAAATATCTGCTCCAGCTATCAAATTCACGAACACAGTTCTGGCGGAGTTCCTTTAAATAGTCCTGACGTCCTTCCATTGCGTCAGAGGCATCTTCCTGAGCGATATCTTCAGAAATAATCCCTTCAATCGTGATATTAACCTGCTGCTGTTCTTTTGCCAAGGACTCCTGACTTGCCAACGTATTTTTTAGTTCTTCCGCCGCCTGGGGAAAGAAAAACTGAAACGGCGATAAAATATCCCCCTGCTGGTACTGGGCTTCTTCCATGGCGAGCACGTAATTACCATAGACCAAGTATCGTAAAAATGCCTGCTCCTGATATACCGGTTCATCGTATCTGGCAGACTCATTCTTAAAGAAAGGATAAAGTCCAACCATTGCCGCTGCTGCTGCCAAAATTACCACTGTGGCAAGGAAAAGGCTGATCCTATGCCTGTTTTTCAATCTTATATCCAACTCCCCACACCACCTTTAAATATTTTGGCTCCTTCGGATTAATCTCAATCTTTTCCCGGATCTTGCGGACATGTACCATGATGGTGTCCGTATTGATGGCACGTTCATTCCATACCCGTTCATAGATCTCTTCTGCTGAAAATACTCTTCCGGGATTTTTCATCAGAAGTGCAAGTATCTTAAATTCGATGGGAGTAAGCTTGACGGGCCTTTCATCTACAAACACTTCTACCGTATCTTCGTTTAATTCCAGACCGCCGATGGCATAAACATTGCTTCTTTCCTTCTGTTCTTTTGCCTCTAACATCTCCATATATTTATTATAACGTCTGAGCTGGGAATTGACTCTTGCCAGCAGTTCCATCGGGGTAAATGGCTTTGATACATAATCATCGGCACCGATATTAAGGCCCATGATCTTATCCACTTCTTCCGATTTTGCAGACAATATAATGACCGGGAAATCATACTTCTCCCTTAACTTTACCGTCATGGTGATCCCATCCATACGAGGCATCATGACATCTACAATGGCAAGGTGAATCTCCTCCTGATCCAGGATTTTTAAGCCTTCTATCCCGTCTGCCGCCTGGAACACTTCATATCCCTGGCTTCTTAAGTAGATTTCCACTCCTTCTCTGATCTCTTTGTCATCTTCCACTAATAAGATGTGATTTGCTTCCATGCTATCTCTCCTTTATGACAAGGTCTGCCACTTTACAATCTCTGATTTACTTTAAACTCTAATTTAATGAAATATGGCAGTTTTGAAATGAATGATGCAATGACCCAAGCCAAAATCTGCCTGTGTTGATTTTATCATTTATTCCAACTGCTAACAACTGCTTCTTCACATACAAGTTGCTGTGTTGCCCTTCTTTTATGCGCTTTAACCCTTTTGTATTATTATTAGAATAGTGAACCATTCTTAAAATGATTGACAGAGAAACCGAAAGAAATTCTAAAAAAACTTTTGTTCTCTGAATTATTTTTTATAACAAAAAAACAGAGGATCGGTGAAATTCAATCCTCTGTTTCAAATCGTTTATGAACCTTCTATTCTTATTCAGAAGTCTTTCTGATATTGGTATCCATCAGTCTGTTAAATCCAAGCCATCCACTGTTATCTCCGGCGCCCTTAAGCACCTCGATCATGGTTTCCATCTTAGCATCGGTATTATCTGCAAAATTAAGAGCCAGGGCTTCAATAATAGCCGGCTTTTTCGGAGATCCGTATTCCAGTTCCCCGTGATGTGCTAAAATGCAGTGCTTGAGTTCAGAGGCGGTCTTTTCCGGGAACCCTTCGATGGTACGGATTCGCTCCCCGATCATCTCTGTTCCGATAATAATATGGCCTAAGAGCTGACCATCATCGGTATAATCGTTTTCTGGAAATGTGGAAAGTTCTCTGGTCTTTCCGATATCGTGAAACATAGCTGCTGTAAGGAGTAGATCCCGGTTGATAAGGGGATAATAACCTGCATAGTAATCACATAACTTTACTACGCTTAAGGTATGTTCTAAAAGTCCTCCTACAAAACCATGGTGAACGCTTTTTGCTGCAGAATGGAATTTAAAGGCTTTGGCAAATGCCTGATCCTCAACAAAAAAGCTTTCAAGAAGCTTTTTCAAATAAGGATTCTTTAAAGACTTTATAAAACCAACGAGCTCTGTAAACATGAGTTCAATGTCTTTTGACGATACAGGCAGGTAGTCACCAGGAACATATTCTCCCTCTTCGGATTTACGAACCCTTTTGATATTCAGCTGATTGGAGTTTTGGAATACCGTAACATCCGCATCTATATATACATAATCCAAAGTTTCAAAATTTCCGATTCCCGGAGAGCCCAGATCCCATATCTTAGCATCTATGGTGCCTGTTTTGTCCTGAAGTATGACATTCCCATACTCTTTTCCCGACTTTGTCAGGCAAATCTGTCTGTTTTTGCACAAATATACGTCTGAAACATGCATTCCTTCGCGGAATGATTCAATATATCTCATTCTATTCCTCCATATTATGACTTAGGCAATAAGGGAGCCAGGAAGATCACCTGGCTCCAATGGTTACCTGAAATTGTATCTCTTTATATTCATCCCTGCCACTGCGGGAAACCGTTACAGGTATCACCTGGCCTGGACTGGATTTTTCCAATAATATCTGGAAATCCTTCATGGTTACAATGTTTTCCTCTCCCACGGAGGTGATAATGTCGCCGCACTGAATTCCTGCATTATAAGCAGGACCGTCTGCATTCACATCAACCACGTAAACACCCAAAGGCATACCGCTGCTGTTCATGGCAGCACTGACTTCCTGTCCTTTGACTCCAAAATAAGGGAATGGTGTTCCATTGCTCATTTTTTCCAAAATGTTTTTATAATCGGATATGGCCATAGCTGCTGTCATATCCTTGTTTCCTTCATTCTTATAATCGTCTGTCACCCAGCCAATGATCTGGCCGGAAGTGTTCATAAGGAACGTACCGGTTCCGGCATTTCCTTTTACATCGGAATAAAGGATACGGGTCATACCGTCCGTAACCTGGACATTCTTTGTTATATACGAGATAAATCCGTACCCGGAGGAATGAACCATACCTGCAGGACCGCCAATGGCAATAACCGGATCACCTTGTTTCACTGAATATGAGTTTCCAAGTTCAAGGGCTTTGACTTCCTCTAAAAGAGCTCTTCCAAGACCTTCTGTGGAAACACTGACAATTGCCATACCGGAGAGCTTATCGGTCTGCTTAATCGTACCCTGTACTTCTGTACCATCAGAAAATGCCACACGAATGGCTTGTGCATCTTCAACTGCACCATCTGGAGTCAGCACCAGTAATTCCTGATTGGCAGAGGATATGATGACACCAGCAAACAAACCGGAATTTTCTACAGGGTTGTTGAACCAGTCTGTCTGGGTCTTTACGGAATGGACCGTTACGATCCCTTTATCCGCTTTCTGGACTACCGTTTTTAAGTTCCCATACAGCGTATTAAAATCATCCACGGAAAAAGGATATTTCTCCATTGCAGATTTTAATATGTCCTCGATCGGCTCCGTCGCCGTAGTGGCTGTTTCAGACTCAGAGGGCATGGCCTCAGGGTCATCTTTTGGAATGGTTACCGGAGTCCCCTCTGTGGTGGATTCTCTTAAGAACCATCGCTCAGCAACTGGTCTTGATATGACAAATGTAACCGCCGCAACAAATCCGAAAATAACCGCAGTCAACAAAAGTCCCAAAATCCTTTTTAACATGTCCTCTTTTGACATGGGCTGCCTTACTATCTTTTCATTGATAAACCGACGGGGCTCCGTCTTTCTATCGTCTGGCCCGTTATTTTCCGGCATACTTACCCTCCTTTTCAGAAGACCTACCTACTATTATAAGGTTCTTCCCGTCTTAATGCAAGAAAAACCTACGAAACACCAAAAACCAAGACATGGAAAGTACCGGAAAACTTACCTTTCCAGCCATGAAAAACAACCTGAGGATTGCAGTTTTTATCTCACGTATGCTATACTGTAAACGATACACTGGTCGACAATTGTAAAGGAAGTAATTATAAAAAGGTATAATATATGAATCAGAAAGCATTAAAAACTTTAGAATATCATAAAATCACTGCCAAGCTTATGGAATACGCCACCTGCGATTCCGGAAAGGAGCTGTGCAGGACTCTGGTTCCTTCTACGGATTATCACGAAATCGTGTTATCCCAGAGCGAAACCACAGATGCTGTAACAAGAGTTCGTCAGAAGGGAAATCTCTCTTTTGGGGGCACAAAGGATATCCGTCCCTCCATTAAGAGGCTGGAAGTGGGAAGTTCCTTAGGAATTGGGGAAATTCTATCCATCAGTTCCCTGCTTACCACATCTGCCCGTGCAAAGGCTTACGGCCGGCATGAAGATTCCGAACTGCCAGAGGATTCTTTAGAGGAATTTTTCCGGTTGCTGGAACCGCTTACTCCAGTCAACACAGAGATCAAACGCTGCATCCTCTCAGAAGAGGAAGTAAGCGATGACGCAAGCCCGGGACTTCACCATGTGAGACGTTCCATGCGTTCCATCAACGATAAAATCCATACCCAGTTAAACTCCATCTTAAATTCCAACCGTTCCTATCTTCAGGATGCGGTCATCACCATGAGAGATGGAAGATACTGCCTGCCTGTAAAGTCCGAGCATAAATCTCAGGTTTCCGGTATGGTTCACGATCAGTCTTCCACTGGTTCCACCCTCTTTATTGAACCTATGGCCATCGTGAAATTAAACAACGATCTCCGCGCCCTGGAAATCCAGGAGCAGAAGGAAATCGAGATGATCCTTGCGGATTTAAGCAATCAGCTTGCGCCATATCTGGACGAACTGGAAACGAACTTTAACACCATTACCAAACTGGATTTTATTTTTGCAAAAGCTGCTTTGGCTAAGCATTATAAAGGTAGCGAACCTACCTTCAATAACAAAGGGATCGTTAACATCAAAGATGGACGTCATCCGCTTCTGGATCCTACAAAGGTAGTTCCCATCAATGTCCATCTGGGACGGGATTTTGACCTGCTTATCGTAACCGGACCTAATACCGGAGGTAAGACCGTTTCCATTAAGACCGTAGGACTGTTCACTTTAATGGGGCAAGCCGGCCTTCACATTCCTGCATTTGATGGTTCTGAACTGGCTGTTTTTGAAGAAGTATTTGCGGATATCGGCGACGAACAGAGCATTGAGCAGAGCCTCAGTACGTTTTCTGCCCACATGACCAACATTGTGCAGATTCTCAATCAGGCGGACAGCAATTCACTCTGCCTTTTTGATGAGCTGGGTGCCGGAACCGATCCTACCGAAGGTGCCGCTCTTGCCATTTCCATTCTGACGTTTCTCCATAACATGAAGTGCCGCACCATGGCTACCACCCATTACAGTGAGTTAAAGGTCTTTGCCTTAACCACTCCTGGAGTGGAGAACGCCTGCTGCGAATTCAATGTGGAAACGTTAAAGCCTACCTACCGGCTCTTAATCGGAATTCCTGGAAAGAGCAATGCTTTTGCGATTTCCAAAAAGCTGGGACTTCCGGATTATATCATTGAAGACGCTAAGACCCATCTGGAAGCCAAGGATGAAACATTTGAAGATCTTTTGACTCACCTGGAAGAAAACAGGGTCACCATTGAAAAGGAACGAATTAAAATTGAATCTTATAAACTGGAAGTCGAACAGTTAAAGACCCGTCTGACCCAGAAGGAAGAACGTCTTGACGAAAACCGGGATAAGATGATTCGAAACGCCAAGGAAGAAGCCCAAAGGATCTTAAGAGATGCCAAGGACACGGCAGACCAGACCATTCGCCAGATCAATAAGCTGGCAAATGACTCCGGCGTGAATAAGGAACTGGAAGCTGAAAGAAGCCGTCTGAGAAACAAGCTTCAGGATGTGGATTCTTCCCTTTCCTTAAAAAAAGAAAAGAGCAAGTCCCATAAGGGAATCGACCCGAAGAAACTGAAGCTGGGAGACGGAGTCAAGGTGCTAAGCATGAACTTGAACGGAACCATCAGTTCTCTTCCCAATGCCAAAGGAGATCTTTATGTTCAGATGGGCATCTTAAGATCCCTGGTTAATTTATCGGATCTAGAGCTTCTGCACGAAGAATCCGTTTCTATTCCAGGTGGAAGCGGAAGCTCAAAAAAGAGCGGCAGCGGAAGTAGTTCCACCCGTATGTCCAAATCCCTGTCCATATCTCCGGAAGTCAATTTAATTGGTATGACCACGGATGAAGCCATTCCTCAGCTAGACAAGTATCTAGATGATGCTTATTTAGCCCACCTTCCTCAGGTCAGAGTGGTTCATGGACGAGGAACCGGTGCCTTAAAAAATGCGGTGCATAAGCACTTAAAGAAACTGAAATATGTAAAGGAATTCCGGCTCGGAGCGTTTGGGGAAGGGGATTCCGGTGTAACCATTGTTACCTTTAAATAATTTTAGAAATGGGGTCTATTATGGCAGAGAAACAGCGGATATTGATCGTAGATGATGACAGCAACATCGCTGAATTAATCTCCTTATATTTAATAAAAGAATGCTATGACACAGAGATCGTAGGGGACGGGGAAGAGGCACTCCGGGTATTTCCGGAGTTTAAGCCGAACCTGGTGCTTCTGGATTTAATGCTCCCGGGTATGGACGGCTACCAGGTCTGCCAGAAGATCCGTTCCCTATCGCAGATCCCCATCATCATGCTGTCAGCAAAAGGCGAGGTATTTGATAAAGTTCTTGGCCTGGAGCTGGGTGCCGATGACTATATGATCAAGCCATTTGATTCTAAGGAGCTGGTGGCTCGTGTGAAGGCGGTCTTAAGGCGTTACCAGACCGTTCCTGCCCAGACTGCCGCCCATGCGGACCAGCAGGGGGATTACGTGGAATATCCAGATTTAATCGTCAATTTAACCAACTACTCCGTCATTTATATGGGTCATTCCATTGAGATGCCCCCGAAGGAACTGGAGCTTTTATACTTCCTGGCTTCCTCTCCCAATCAGGTGTTCACCAGAGAGCAGCTGCTGGATCATATCTGGGGTTATGAATATATCGGAGATACCAGAACCGTAGACGTCCACATCAAACGGCTGCGGGAGAAAATAAAAGATCACGCCGGCTGGGCGCTGACTACGGTATGGGGAATCGGCTACAAGTTCGAGGTGAAGCGTTAAATGACACATTCTCTCTATTCCAAGTTCATTCTGGGCTATCTGCTGTTCGGACTTCTTGGATTTATAACCATTGCTACCTTTTCTTCGGAAATAACAAACCAGTACTTACTAAAGCAGCATTCCGAAAGCCTGTACGACGAAGCCAATCAGATCGCTTCCTCTTACAGTGGTATGTATCATGGAAAGAATATGAATGTTTCCTCTTCCTATCCGGAACTGGTTAAGCAAGCTGGTTATTTAAACGCCCAGATATGGATCGTAGAACGTCAGGGAAAGATTGTTGCAGACAGCGAAACTGCTGATAAGGAAGGCAAGATCATCGATAACTTTGATCCTACCTACATGGGGAATAAATCCTATACCATCGGCAATTACTACAACCAGTTTTCCTATGATGTGTTAAGCGTTCACGCTCCCATTACAGGAAATTATACGACCTATGGTTATGTGGTAATTCACCTTCCCCTATCTTATCTGCAAATGGAGAGAGACGGCATTTTAAACATTGTCTACATTACCGCAGCCGTGGTTTTTGCTCTGTCTTTAATCATTCTTCTTGTATTTACTAAGAATGTTTATTTTCCATTAAAGAAGATCACTGCGGGCGCCAATGAATACGCACAGGGTAACTTAACCCACCATATTGCGGTGAATACCAGAGATGAGATGGGTTATCTGGCTGCTACATTAAATTATATGTCAAGTGAACTGGGTAAAATGGAGGAATATCAAAAGACCTTTATTGCAAATGTTTCTCACGATTTCCGGTCGCCTTTAACTTCCATCAAGGGGTATTTAGAAGCCATCTTAGACGGAACCATACCGCCGGAAATGCATGAGAAATACTTAAACCGGGTAATTTCAGAAACAGAACGGTTAAATAAACTGACCCAGGGAATGCTGACGCTTAACTCTCTGGACTGTAAGGGATATTTAAACCGCACCAATTTTGATATTAACCGGGTAATTAAAGACACTGCGGCTTCTTTTGAAGGAACCTGTACGGAAAAGAACATTACCTTTGACCTGACTTTTTCTGACAGCATTCAGATGGTTTATGCGGATCTTGGGAAGATCCAGCAGGTTCTTTATAATCTCATTGATAATGCCCTTAAATTCAGTCATGCGGATTCCACCATCTACATTCAGGCATCCGGGAAATATGAGAAGATTTTTATATCCATTAAAGACAAAGGAATTGGAATTCCAAAGGACAGCATCAAAAAGATCTGGGAACGGTTTTACAAAACAGATCTATCCAGAGGAAAGGATAAGAAAGGAACCGGTCTGGGGCTTGCCATTGTGCGGGAAGTCATTCAGTCTCATGGAGAGAACATCGACGTGGTCAGTACGGAAGGAGTCGGTTCCGAATTTATCTTCAGCCTTCCAAAATCCACCAATTTATAGCATCAAGCAGCTATTAAGCAAAATCAAATGCCAATGGATTTTTATATTAGAAAGGGTGCCGCATTTGCGGCACCCTTTCTATATCCAGATCTTTATATCTGATTTTCAACCATTTTCTACAGCCTCTTTACCGCGTCCATAGCGAGTAGAGAGCGTTCACATTCCTCTGCTGTCAGGGTGATCTGCCAGCATAAAGAACTTCCTTTCATATGTTCTGCCGCATAGCTGAGACCGTTGGTTCTTTCATCTAAAAACGGACGGTCAATCTGGTTTGGATCTCCCAGAAGAATGATTTTCGTACCCTTTCCAGCACGGGTAATGATTCCCTTTACCTGGTTTGGTGTCATATTCTGGGCCTCATCGATGATCAGATAAGTCTGCATGATAGAGCGTCCCCTGATATAATTTAGTGCCTCTGTCTTTATTAAGCCACGGTCAAAGATCTCGTCGATCTTCCCTGCAAGTTCCTCTTCTTTTTCATACCGTTTTTCTTCACTGGAATCAATGAGCTGTTCCAGGTTATCGATAATCGGGCGCATGAGAGGAGAGATCTTCTCCTGTTCATCTCCTGGAAGAAATCCGATATCCGAATCAAACTGGGCGTTGGGTCGGCTGACAATAATCCTGCGGTATTCGCCTGTTGGATTATTTAACAGTTTCTCCAAACCTACGGCAAGAGAATAGAAGGTTTTTGCCGTTCCTGCCATGCCTTTTACAATCACCAGAGGAGCAATCTCCGCCGGCTGCATCAACGCTTCCTGTAAAAAATACTGCCCCGCATTCCTGGGAGAGATCCCATAGGGTCTATGTTTTCCATATTCCAGCGGTACGATCCTGCTGCCGCTTACCCGTCCCAAAACAGTCTTTTTCGTGGACTGGTCTGCTTTTAAAATTACAAACTCATTTTGCTTCAGCTGTGGTATTTTTCGCTCCCCGGCCTCATCAATTATATAAACACATTCCGATGAAATTCCTTTTTTCTTGAAATCCTTAAAACTATCTTCTGGTACATAGACTTCGATCCTTCCAGGATACTGCTCATCCCGTTCCGGCACCTGCTCTGTTGTAAAATCCTCTGCCTTAACTCCGATGATCTGTGCTTTGATTCTCAGCAGAATATCCTTGGTAACAAGGATCACTTCACCTTCCAGTCCCTTGCAGACCTTTAAGATCCGGTTATCCATCTTATCTTCCGGCAAATCCGGTGGAAGTTTTACATCTACGAAATTTTTTTCTATCCGCAGAGTTCCTCCATGCTCCAGTTTTACTCCAGAAAGCAGATCACCTTTATGACGGAGCTGTTCCAAAATCCTTATTGCTGTTCTGGCATTGGCTCCCTTTTCTCCTTCTGCCTTCTTCAAATTGTCCAATTCTTCCAAAACCACTACCGGAAGCACCACCTGATTGTCATCAAAACAATACAAAGCGTAAGGGGCCTGAATCAGTACATTCGTATCCACAACATAGGTTTTTATCATTTAGCGGACTCCTTTTCCTTTCCAGAAATTCAGTTTTTGTAAGTTTGATTATAAAGGAAGAAAGAAAGTCCTGTTACCATGTTTCAGTAAAAGCAATGTAAAAAATGAGACAGTTTTTTGGAAAATACAGGGGTTTGGCCCTTAAACAGGAAGTTTTTGCTGCTTTATTTTAACAGAATTCCGTTCTACTACTTCCGACTCAAATAAGTAGTTTGCATCAAATTCAGGCTTTTCCAAGAGCCGGATCATGTTTCTTGCTGCCTTTTTCCCTAGAGCTTCTTTCGGGTGAGGAAAGGAGGTGATGGGCACCTCTCCGATGACTGCAAGTTCCGAATTATCAATCCCTATAATGGAAAGATCTTCTGGTATCCGGATCCCCCTCTCTCGGCAGATACCGGAAAAATGATATGCTACCTCATCATTATAGCAGACCAGTCCGGTACAGCCTTCAAGCCTTTGGAACAGATAATCCGCCCATGCGGCCATATCTTTCTGACTTTCTGAATCCATCCATAAGATTCTTCTGGCATCCACCTTTACTCCTGCTTCTTCAAGAGCTCTGATAAAACCGGAATACCTTAAGTGTCCCTGGCCGTCATCGCATTTAAAGATTCCGCCAAGTTCCCGGTGTCCTGCGTGAATTAAATATTCTGCCGCCTTCTGGCCCACAAAAGCATCATGGAGAGATACATATGGCATATCCAGTTCCTGATATCTGCTGTTGACGAACAGAACAGGAATCTTCTGTTTCACCAGCTGCTGGTAATAGTGAAGATTGGGATTCGGAAGGGCACTCTTTGCAGGCTCTGCGATTAAACCGTCAATCATGCCTTTCTCCACGATTTTTTTTAAGATTTTACCTTCCTGTTCCACTTGATTTCCGGTGAATGCCACCTGCATGGTATATCCGGCTTTTGAAAGCACCTGTTCAATCCCCTTTAGTACCGGGGGAAATATATAACTGTCCACATAGGTGCTGATAACGGCAATGTTATAATATCGTTCTGTCCGTTCTTCCCGTCTGCCTGACCCTACATACGTGCCGCTTCCCTGGATTCTGGTTAGCATATTTTTCTGAACCAGTACATCAATGGCGTGACGCACGGTTTGTCTGTTTAGATGAAACATAAGACTCAATTCATGTTCCGAAGGAAGCCTTTCTCCCTTCTGAAAGGTTCCGTTTTCGATTTGCTCCAGCATCCAGTTTGCGACTTCCATATATTTTGGTTTTTGTGTCCCCATTCTGCCCTCACTGCCCTTTGGTTATTTTTTCCGCTTTGATAGTAAGTCTATTGTGACCGCTCCTAAAAGAACAGCGCCTTTAACGATTTTCTGAATATCCGTAGACCAGCCATAAAGAGACATTCCATTGTTTAAAATACCCATGATAAACGCACCCACTACCGCTCCAATGATGGTACCGATTCCTCCGGTGGTAGCTGCTCCGCCGATATAGCATGCCGCAATGGCATCCATCTCAAACTGGTCTCCGGCTTTGGGAGTTGCCGATGCATTGCGTGCCGATAAAACAATTCCGGCAATGGCACATAAAATTCCCATATTGGTATACACCCAAAAATACACCCTATCCGTATTAATACCAGAAAGCCTTGCTGCCTTGGCGTTGCCACCCAGTGCATAAATCTGGCGTCCTGCGACTGTCCTGCTGGTAATAAAATGATATAAGGCCACCAGCACGCCCATTATAACCAGCACAAACGGGATTCCGTTATACCTGGACAGCTTGTAAAAAAAGAAGCAGACAATCAAAAGGATCACGCCGATTTTAACTGCGGTCTGCCAGAGGGGATTGACGGGAAGACCATACTTTTTTCTTGTCTTCATATTTCTAAATTCAAAAAAAATGATTAGGGCAAAGGCAATTAGTGCCGCTCCTATGGAGACCAGATCCAAAGATCCACCACCAAAGGGAATCTTGACGGTAGGAAGGAAACCGGCTCCTATGTAGGTATAATCCGTTGGAAGAGGCCCCTTGGTCTGGGCTTTTAATAATGTATAGGTAAGCCCCCTTCCCATAAGCATGGTTGCCAGGGTAACAATAAACGGAGGAATGGATAATTTGGAAACAAAAAACCCTACGAACATTCCGGAAAGGATTCCAATGGCCAGGGCCGCTGCAATTGCTACCCACATGTTGGTTTTATAATCCACGATCATGATCCCGACAGCCGCACCGCTGACAGCAACAATAGAACCTACGCCAAGATCGATATTTCCTGTCAGTACACATAGGAGCATTCCTACTGCAAGAATCACAATATAGCTGTTTTGCATGATTAAGTTGTTGATGTTGGCAGGAGACATGTTTTTGCCTCCGGTCATCGCTGCAAAAATAAGAAATACTGCAATGAGAGCCAGGATCATCCCGTATTCTTTCATATTGATATTGACTGTTTTCTTTTTTTCCATCTCTACGCTTCCTTTCCGCTATCTGCCATGATACACTTCATGATTTTTTCCTGAGTTACATCCGCCTGGAGTAATTCCCCGGAGATACGGCCTTCATTAATTACATAAATCCGGTCACAGGTTCCGATGACCTCCTGAAGCTCTGAAGAAATTACAATGACAGCTTTACCCGCTTTGGCCAGATCGTTGATGACGCAGTAGATCTCATATTTCGCCCCTATGTCAATTCCCCGGGTCGGTTCATCTAAGATGAGTACATCAGGCTGGGTCAGCATCCATTTGGCAAGGACTACTTTTTGCTGGTTTCCTCCGGAAAGAGAACTGACCGTCTGATTGATGGAACCTGCTTTTACGTTGATTCTCTTTTTATATTCTTCTGCGGCAAGGATTTCACTGTTTTTGTCTACAATCCCTTTTTTAGAAAAAAAGCCGCGCAGGGCCGCCAGAGTCATGTTTCCCCTGACGCTGTCAATCAGAATGAGTCCATAATTTTTACGGTCTTCCGAAACGTATGCCAGTTTATTGTTGATCGCATCCTGCACATTGCGGATCAGCACCTGCTTTCCGTTGATCTTGATGGCTCCGCTTATTTTCTGTCCATAAGAACGCCCGAATAGGCTCATGGCAAGTTCCGTCCGTCCGGCTCCCATAAGTCCTGCAAATCCTACCACCTCTCCTGCTCGCACATGAAAGGATATATCTTTGATCACCTGTCGGTTGGAGTCTTCGGGATGCCAGACATTCCAGTTCTCCACTTCAAATATCTTTTTGCCAATCTTACATTTTCTCTCCGGATAACGGTTGGTCAGTTCCCGGCCCACCATGCCTTTGATGATCCGGTCTTCACTGATATCATCGGTTCCCTTTTCCAGTGTCTCAATGGTTTTCCCGTCCCGGATTACCGTAATGGAATCCGCCACATAGCTGATTTCATTCAGCTTATGGGAAATCATGATGCAGGTGATTCCATGCTTTTTCAAATCCAGCATGATTCCCAGAAGCCGTTTGCTTTCTTCATCATTAAGGGCTGCGGTAGGTTCATCCAGAATGAGAAGTTCCACCTGTTTTGCCATAGCTCTTGCAATCTCAATCAGCTGCTGCTTTCCCACTCCCAGGCTGCTTACCGGCGCATTTAGATTCTCATTTTCAAGTCCCACCTTTACAAGCATTTCCTGGGCTCTCTTATGAGTCCTGGTCCAATCAACCACGCCCTTAATCCGCTTCTGCTCATTTCCTAAAAACACATTTTCCGCAACAGAGAGATAGGGACTTAAGGCCAGCTCCTGATGAATGATAACAATTCCTTTTGCTTCACTTTGCTTAATATTATGAAACTGACATGTATTTCCATTGTATATGATATCTCCGTTATAGGAGCCGTTGGGATAGACTCCTGAGAGTACATTCATCAGTGTGGATTTTCCAGCTCCGTTTTCTCCGCACAGGGCATGGATCTCTCCCCTTTTTACCCTGATATTCACGTCATCTAAAGCCTTGACTCCATAGAATTCTTTGGTGATGTGATTCATCTCCAATATATAATCGGACATCTTCCCAGCTCCTTTTCTTACTCTCCTGATACGGAAAAACAGGCGGCATCAATCCCACCGCCGCCTGTCATGTCTTTTCCCGTTATTGTGACAGCTGATCTTCCGTGTAATAGCCGCCTTCTACAATGATCTTTTTATAATTGTCTTTATCAACGGCTACAGGAGTACAAAGGTAGGATGGAACAACAATTTTCCCGTTGTTGTACTGCTCTGTATCATTGATTTCCGGTTTGGAACCTTCAAGCACAGCCTGAACCATCTTTACGCACTTTTCAGCTAAAAGCCTGGTATCCTTGTAAATAGACATGGTCTGATATCCGGAAATAATATTCTTGGTCGCCATAAGCTCTGCATCCTGACCTGTGACTAACGGCCAGTCTTCCCCTACCTTATAGCCTGCGCCTTCCAGTGCAGATTTACAGCCATAGGCAAATCCATCAAAGGCAGTTGCACAGATATCCAGTTTCTTGTCTGAATAAAAACCAGTTAAGTAATTTTCACAGTTCTGCTGGGCAGTTTCCTGAGACCAACGTAAAATACAGGTATCTTCAAAGGATGTACGTCCGGATTCACAAACAAGCGTTCCATCGTCAAGATAAGGCTTTAATACCTCCATCAGACCATTGTATAAAAACAGCGCATTGTTATCATCCGGGGAACCCATGAAAAATTCGATGGTATAGGATTTTCCTTCCGATTTTGCCTTATCTAGTTGTTTTGCCTCTTTTATGTACTCACCAATGGCCGTTCCGACTCCCTTGTTATCAAAGGTCGCATAATAGGAAACGGCATCTGTATCCATCAGAAGACGATCGTAAGCAACAATGGGAATACCAGCATTCTTGGCCTGTTCTTCTACATTTACAAGTGCAGAGGAATCAATGGAAGCGATAACCAGACATTTCACGCCGGAAGCTATCATGTTTTCAATCTGGGAAACCTGCATCTGTACATCATCTTCTGCGTACTGAAGATCCACTTCATATCCCAGAGCTTCCAACTGCTTCTTCATATTGGCACCGTCATTGATCCAGCGCTCCGAAGACTGGGTCGGCATGGCAACTCCTACCTTGCCTCCCCCTCCTGCCGCTT
Source organism: uncultured bacterium (assembly GCA_963519465.1). GTDB lineage: Bacteria > Bacillota > Clostridia > Lachnospirales > Lachnospiraceae > Lacrimispora. The sequence continues at coordinate 42,384 of CAUQMY010000021.1, read as the reverse complement.
TGTCCGCCTGTGTGGCTGCGGTAGTCGCTGTATCTGCGGTTTTTCCTGTGGTCGTTTCTTCCTTTGGTGATGTTGTTGCTGTTGTTTTGGAGTTACTGCAGCCAGAAATAGATGATACAGCTAATAATACCCCAAGAATGATGCCTGAAATCCTTCGTTTCATAACTTATTACCCTCCTATGGCTTTTTTGTATATACAATTTACGTTCCACGTAAATTTGCATTCCATCCATAATCCATACACATTTGGTGACTTTCCCACGTCCCACGCTATATTATGAATATATTTTTGCTTTTATTCCTTTTCCTGCTTATTGTTTTTGTCACTTTTGTATGTTCTGGCTGGTCACTCATATGCTTATATCATCAAATTGCTGATACCTTTTTTAATTTCTGCCTGAAAAGTTGTATATACAAGGAGAGGGATACTACGCAAAGAAAAAGATACGCTATGGCTGATTCTATAAGTTGGTCTACTCATGATCAGAACACATACTAGTGTAATTCCTGCACGTAAAGTGATGAGAAAAGAAAAAAAGCGTGCTGCAGGACTGTTTTACAGTCACTGCAGCACGCTTTAAGAATGCATCATACAACAATTAAATTTATTCTTTCCAATGCAGCTGATGAAGCTCACCCTGCATGGTCATACGTTCAAATCCATTCTGTCTCAAAGCCTCATAAAGTACAACGGAAACAGAGTTAGATAAGTTTAAAGACCTGATGTCTCCCCACATGGGAATTCTGATGCAGCGGTCCTGATTGTCAAGAAGAATGTCTTCAGGAATCCCTGCACTTTCTTTGCCGAACATCAAAAAGCAGTCCGGGTCATACTCCACATCACTATAAACATGAAGTCCTTTCGTGGTTGCCATGTAGATCTTTGCCCCAGGATTGCGGTCCAGAAAATCCTGATAATCGCTGTAAACCGTAAGATCCAGTTTATCCCAGTAATCCAGTCCTGCTCGTTTTATAAGCTTGTCATTCAGCTTAAAACCCAGAGGTTCAATCAGATGCAGTTTTGTATCTGTCGCCACGCAGGTCCGTCCGATGTTGCCGGTATTGGCAGGCATCTCCGGTTCAAATAATACGATATTCATATCCCTTACGCCTTTCCGTCAAGTTTCTTAATAAAGCGGTCCATACGGCCCAAGGCCTCCTTTAAATTCTTTAAGGAGTATGCATAGGAAATACGAAGATAACCTTCTCCGCAGTCTCCAAATGCTGTTCCAGGTACAACCGCTACTTTCTCTTCCCGTAAAAGTCTGGTGGCAAACTCATCAGAAGTCATGCCAAACCGCTTGATACATGGAAATGTATAGAAGGCTCCGTGAGGTTCAAAACACTCCAGACCCATCTCCTGAAAGGCATGCATGAGATAGCGCCTTCTCTGGTCATAAGATTCCCTCATCACGTCCACATCTTTATCTCCATCACGCAGAGCCGCTACGGCAGCGTACTGGCTGGTGGTGGGGGCGCACATGATGGCGAACTGATGGATCTTTAACATCTGCTCTAAGATCACTCTGGGAGCAGCTGCATAGCCCAGTCTCCAGCCGGTCATGGCGTAGGATTTGGAAAAACCATTGATCAGTACCGTCCGGTCCTTCATGCCTGGGAAGGCTGCAATGGTGGTATGCTCGCCGCCATAAGTCAGCTCTGCATAAATCTCATCGGAAATTACAAATAAATCTTTTTCTATGACAATCTCCACAATGTCTTTCAGTTCTTCCGCCGTCATAACTGCACCGGTGGGATTATTGGGAAATGGCAGTACTAGTACCTTGGTCTTTTCAGTGATCTTTTCCAACAGCTTTTCTTTTGTCAGCTTAAACTGATCCTTTGCTTCCAGATCAATGGTGACCGGAACTCCGTTGGCAAGAATGGTACAGGGAACATAGGAAACATAGCTTGGCTGAGGAATCAATACTTCATCACCAGGATTTAGCATGGCACGAAGAGCTATATCAATGGCTTCGCTGCCACCTACGGTAACCATAACTTCATGATCCGGGTCATAGGTAACTTCAAAGCGTCTGCTTAAATAATTGCAGATCTCCACCTTCAGTTCTCTAAGTCCTGCATTGGAGGTATAAAAGGTGCGGCCTTTTTCCAGAGAATAGATTCCTTCCTCTCTGATATGCCAGGGGGTATCGAAATCAGGCTCGCCAACACCTAAGGAAATGGCATCCTTCATCTCACTGACGATGTCAAAAAATTTACGGATTCCGGAAGAGGGAATCTCTACGATTCGATCAGATAATGGGTTTCTCACGGCGTAATCAACATCCTTTCATCCGGTGTCTCTTCTGCAAGAACGGTTCCGTGGTCCTTATATTTCTTAAGAACAAAATGAGTCGCTGTGCTTAAAACGGATTCCATTGGAGAGAGTTTTTCAGAAACGAACTGAGCCACCTGTCTCATAGTCTTTCCTTCGATAAACACGGTAAAATCAAAAGAACCAGACATCAGATAAACGGCATTCACCTCATTATACTGATAGATACGCTCGGCAATCTTATCAAATCCCATACCTCTTTGAGGTGTTACCTTTACTTCGATCAGGGCCACAACCTTTTCGTCGCTGGTATTATCCCAGTTGATCAGCGTGTGGTATCCGCAAATGATATGTTCTTTTTCCATTTCAGCAATCTCGTTGGCAATAGCGGTCTCGCTTTCCCCCAGCAGTACGGCTAAATCCTTTAAATCAATTCTGCTGTTTTTCTCTATGATTGCTAATATCTTTTCCCTCATATCCTTACCTCCTGTTTTAATATTAAGGCATCATTCCAAAACTTTATAAAGTTCATCCTTTGTAGGCCGGTCAAGATAACCAACACCATCTCCGTGATCGATGATCCGCCCGATGCCTTCTGTCACTTTACCGATAACAGCCCCATGAATTTGCTGCTCCTTCATGGCTGTCACCAGATCTGCCCCGTTATCTGCCGTAAGGAGCAGGCAGGTGGCGGAGAAAAGGCGGTACGGGTTTAAGTCGTACCGCTCACAAATCTCGATGGTTTCCTGTTTGATCGGAATACGGCGCAGGGAAAACTTAATGCCTGTCATATAGGCACCGGATAAATCCCAAAGTGCCTTTAAAATTCCGCCTTCTCCTGCAGGTTCCAATTCGGTGGCACCGAATTTTTCCCAGATTTTTAAATCTGGTGCCGGATCGTTCTTTTCCAGATTCAGAATCCGGTCCACGTAATCTTTGGAAAACCATTGATACAGTTCTTTATTTTTATGTTTAACAATCTCCAGGGTTCCGGAAAGCCCGGCATAACCGGCCACAACCAGATCCTGTCCGGGTCTAATAATCCCGGTGTTTTCTCTTTCAATACGCCTCATGTTATTCTACCTACATTCCAGGTCCCTGAGGAACTGGTTCTTCCCCAGTGTTTGCTGCCTCTGTGGTAGGAGCGTTGGTTTCCGCTGGCTGAGGTGTCGGTTCTGTTGCTGCCGGCTGGGTTTCCTGTGGCTGTGCCGGAGTCGGAACTGGTGTTACGGATGCAGGTGCCGCAGGCCCTACTTTTATGATTGCCTTTGAAGAATTATAAGTATCGGTATGAAGAATCTCGCGGCTCTGTTCCACACCGTCAACATAAACGACTTTCCACAGTCTTGATTTGATTCCTGTATGAGCGGACTGCACCTGTTTTCTGCTTCCAGGAGCCATGGCAGGATCTACCACTTCTTTGGGCGCACCCGGATCGGTGACACTCAAGGTCTCTGATACAAAATCAAATGTACGGTTCGCAGGTCTAGTCTCTTTTCCATATATGGTAAAGGTGATGGTCTTACCCGAAGTATAGCCTTCGATATAGATCGGAGTGCTGTAATTATTGGTGAATTTAAGATCCTTATACGTACCGGCAATCGCCGCATCCTGTGATGGCTTTACATAATTTACCACCATGGAATGGTTCTGCCTCTGAGCCACAGCCAGTTCGGCACGAAGTACGGCATTATAAAGTGTGGTTGATATCTGGCACACTCCGCCTCCTACGCTGTCTACCACCTGACCGTTTTCATAGGCTGCCGCAGTAGCATATCCATTACCAACGGTAAAGGGATGCATACATTCATAGCCGGATAAGGTCTCACCCGGCATAAGTACACGGGCATTGATTTTTCCGGAACCAACCTGTAAATTCTTTGAACGGGAAGCTCCGCTTGAAGAAAAGCTGGTGGAAAAGGTCCCAAGCACATCATTGATCGTGGATAAATCTTCTGTGGTAATCCCTGGTTTCACCTCTGAAACTGCTGCAGTTGCTGTTACAGGTTCCTTAAGTCCATTTGCAAGAGCGGCATTAAGGGCGTCTTTTGTTGCAGCAATATCTACATTCTTTCCGGTGACAGACGGAGTCACTGCAAATGCACCATTGTTGCGGACAATGCTGGCATTTTGCGGCTGAACTACAGCGGAAGCGCATTTTTCATTAATAAATGCTTCCAGTCTTCCATCGTCAAGAGCAGTTTCTAACGGTATGATCACATGGTTCTTTTCGATATCCTTTTTATTAAGATACCGTTTGATTAAGTTTCCGCCCTGCCAGGATGAGGCAGCCTGGGTAACCGCTTCCGGATTGCTCCAATGGAATCCCAGCTCTTTTGCCGTTGTCTCCATAGGCTGTCCGTCAACCACCAATGTAATCTTCTGGTTCTCCATTTCATTTACCAGACCTTGTATCTTCTGGCTGGCTTCGTCTTCCGTCATTCCTCCTAAATTATACTCCCCAACATAAATTCCATCTGGAAGTGTATCGGCCTTGACATATAGCGGAGAGAGAAATCCAATTCCCGCCGCCATTACGACAGCTGCCAGGGTTATGGACAAAGTTTTCTTTTTCATATTCATTCCTCATGCTCTATTGTGTCTGTATGATGTGAAAAACCCCCGATGGCTTACATAAAGCTAAGCATCATAGGAAGTACCATAGCAACAATTAATAAAACTACTACTGCAATCAAAATCACTGACATAAGTTTTCTGTTGTTTTTATTATTAAAATTAATCATGTTGTATCCCACCTCTCTTATATTCTTCCATACTGTGCTATGATTTTATCCGTAATCCTCGATATTTCATTTCTGGATAAATGATCCGTTTGCACAGTTAAAACTATTTTATGATATTTTAATAAATCCTGCAAGTGTTCTTTTTGCCTTTTTGAGGCCGGTTGTTCCTTTTTTACCTTGTAAATCAAAGGCTGCAATTCAAATGCTTCCGGTGCGTTCATTCCAAATCTCTTTCTCATTTCCTGATACAGAAAATGGGCGGACTTGCAATCTGCCAAAGCACGGTGGCTCATTTCCTGCCTGATTCCAAAAAATTCACAGGCAGCCTTTAGATTTTTCTTTTCCTCAGGCGGCATAAACCTTCTTGCAAGCCTCAATGTATCAATGCCCTGCCGTTCAAATCCACGGCCTTCATTGATAGCCGCACGCTTTAAAAAGCTGAAATCAAAGATCACATGGTGGCCTAAAATCGGCAGATTCCCGGCAAATTCTAAAAATCCGCCAATGACCGTTTCAATTCCAGGCGCCGATTCAATCTGCTCATCCTGAATGCCGGTTAAGCTGGATACCCGTTCTTCCAGCTTCCGGTAAGGATTTACAAAGGTTTCATAAGTGTCCTTTATGACTCCGTCAATAACCCGCACGGCTCCGATTTCAATGATCTTATCCTTTTTCGGATCAAGACCTGTTGTTTCCAAATCTACCGCAACATAGGATGAAACCACGTTTTTATTCCCCTCTCCTAAGATGTCTTTTCCTGGGCGCTGGGGCAGAGATCCTTTAAAAAGCATTCCCCGCACTTCGGCTTTCTCGCTACGCAGATGGATCTTCCAAGTGTAATGATCTGTATGTTCCATAAAATCCAGTGCTCCTTAGGAAGTACTTTCATCAGCTCGTATTCGATCTTCTCCGGATCTTCTGATTTTGCGAACCCCAGCTTTTTCGAGATCCGTTTCACATGGGTATCTACGACGATGCTGGGTTCGTTATAAATATTACCAAGGATGACATTGGCCGTCTTTCTCCCGACTCCGGCAAGGGCCGTCAGTTCTTCTATGGTTTTTGGCACTTCTCCATCAAACTTTTCCATCAGATCCTGACAGCAGGATATGATATTTTTGGCTTTCATGCGAAAGAAGCCAAGGGAATGAATGTCTTTTTCCAGATCTTTTACATCTGCCTTTGCAAATTTCTCCGGAGAATCGTACTTTTTAAATAAATCTTCCGTTACCATATTCACTCTGGCGTCCGTGCACTGGGCGCTTAAGATAACGGCAATTAACAGCTGCCAGGGCGTCTCATGGTTTAAATAACAGATATATTCCGTTCCATATTCCCGGTCAAGAGCTGCAAGGACTTTTGTCACCCGCTCTCTTAATTCTGCTTTTGTTTCTTTTTTTGCCATTAATCCCTCCAAATGCCGATTTCATGAACGGCTGCGTTATGGGTCAGGGCATCCCGCTTTTTATAATCAAAAAGAAACGCCCGCTGGTCTCTGAAGACCTCCACATGTGCCATCTTCATCAGCTGTCTGGCCTCATAACCTTCATATCCTTCTTTTAAATAGAAAAAGGATTTCGCTTCCTCTGCAAAAAATGCCCTTATCTGCTCTTTATACGGCTCCTGATCCGCAGAAAAGGCCGGACGGCTTTTTAAATTTTCTCTTAGATATAAGTCATATACCAGAAGATCCTGATACACAGGAAGCTTTCTGGGTGCCAACTGGCTGATAAATTGTTCCAGTATTTCATAACGTGCCATGCGGCTGTGGCTGATTCCTGTCAGCCCCTGTTTATCATAGTATTCGGCAAGAGCTTCAAACATATCAAACGGGGAAGCAAATTCTTTCAGAAGTTCATCCACGGTCGTCCGAAACTGGCCGCTGTTTCCGTAAACCTCTAACATTTCCTCAAGGTTTTTTAATTTTAAGACTTCACCGTAATCAAGCCACTTGGTAGACAGCACCTCATAGGGTGCCTGTTCCTTAAATTTCACGCCGTATTCCTCTGCCTTTTCAGACATGTAGGAACCTTTTAAAACCTTTAAAAAGCCAAGCTGCAACTGCTCCGGATTCATGTCATAGACCTGGTTAAATGACCTGGAAAAGCTTTCATAATTCTCATGGGGAAGTCCGGCAATTAAATCCAGGTGCTGATGAATATTCCCAAACTGATTAATCTTAAATACAATTTCTTTTAAGATTCCAAGGTCCATGCTTCGCCTGATTTCCTTTATGGTATCTGGATTGGTGCTTTGGACACCAATTTCAAGCTGTATCAGTCCCGGCCTCATCCTGGACATCAGTTCCAGTTCCTCTTCAGTCAGTAAATCTGCGGAAATCTCAAAATGAAAGTTGGTAATTCCGTTGTCATGTTCCAACAAATGGCGCCAGATGGCCATGGTATGCTTGTGATTGCAATTAAAGGTCCTGTCCACGAATTTCACCTGGGGAATTTTGCTTTGGAGAAAAAAATCCAGTTCCTTTAAAACCATCTGCGTATCACGGAACCGCACAGATTTATCAATGGAAGAAAGGCAGTAGCTGCAGGAAAATGGACACCCTCTGCTGCTTTCGTAATAAATGATCCTGTTGTCAAAACCGGACAGATTCTGATAAAGAAATGGAATCCGGCTTAGATCCACCGCCTTTTTCAAAGGATTTTCCACCGTATTCCCATCGCCATCTCTTACGGCAACACCGTCTATCCCGGTAAAATCTCCTGTGCTTCCTTTCAAATAGCTGCGCACCACTTCTTTAAAAGTTTCTTCTCCTTCTCCCATCATGATTCCGAAAACCCCAGGCTCACGGCGAAGGATTTCAGATGCATCATAAGACACTTCAGGACCTCCCAGCCAGATCTCCACTTGGGGGAGAACCTTCGGAAGGTCCCGGACCAGTTCCAAAACATAAGCCATGTTCCAGATATAGCAGGAGAATCCTATGGCATCCGGCTTTTTTAAATAGATATCCTTTAAGATATCATCAAGCTGGTTGTTGATGGTATATTCTCCTATCTCAATCTGAAACCTTCCATCCTTTAATTCCGGTTCCTCAATATAAGTCTCTGCATAAGCCTTTAAGCTGTAAATGCCGGGATTGGAATGGATGTATTTGGCATTGAGTGCCGCCAGTAAAAATTTCATGTTAAACCTCGATCTCTATTTTTCTTCCGGTAGGCTGATACTGGTAATACCGGACACCGGCTGCATTTAGCATACGCTTGGACGCATCGACTGCAGGTGTTCCTGCATATTTATCGGAGCCATATACAACAGTCTTAATACCTGCCTGGATAATCGCCTTTGCACATTCGTTGCAGGGGAACAGAGTTACATAAAGCTTAGAGCCTTCTAAGCTTCCTCCCCTGTAATTAAGAATAGCATTTAATTCACTGTGGGTGGAATAGAAATATTTGGCATTGTAAGGATCGTCCTCCTCATTCTCTCTGCCCCATGGAAATTCGTCGTCAGAGCAGCCCATGGGAAACCCGTTGTAACCCATAGATAAAATCTTGTTATCCTCACTTACGATGCAGGCACCTACCTGTGTGCTTGGGTCCTTGGAACGTTTTCCTGAAAGAACCGCAACTCCCATAAAATATTCATCCCATGTTATATAATCTTCTCTTTTGCCAGTCATAATGCCTCCTCCTTTTCTATCTGTATGATATGATAACCGGCAGCCTTAGTCAGCCGGTTCATAATGGCCTGTCCCAAATGGGTTTTGGAAAAACTCTCGGAAAAGATGAAATCTGCATTCAGATCATCAAATTCCCTTAATACCGCATAGAGATTATGAGCAATCGTCTCCTCTTTTGCCCGTAAACCCATGCTCTTTACGATCCCTTTTTGGTATTGATCTTTTGTTTCCTCGGTACAGATAATTCCTACCCGGAATCCTTTTGATACTTTTTCTTCTGCCAACCGGTTTATGGTCTTAACGACCGCCTCCGGTTCTCCTTCCACAAGGGTCAAATCCGCTTTGGGAGCATAATGCTTGTACTTCATTCCCGGCGCCTTTGGTTTCACATCTGCGCTCATGGGACCGGAAGTAATAGCAGGATCAAGACGAATCTCCTGTCCCAGAACTTTAGATGCCATCTCCTGTGTGATAGCTCCGGGCCTTAAAATCATAGGCTCTTCACCAGAAACATCAATGATGGTAGATTCCACACCGATGCCTACCGCTCCGCCGTCTACGATCATCTCGATCTTTTCATTCATATCCTGCCACACATGGTCAGCGGTGGTTGGACTGGGCCGTCCTGAGGTATTGGCACTGGGTGCTGCAATGGGCACACCGGCCAAACGTATGAGTGCATTTGCCACCGGATCGTCTGGCATTCGGATCGCCACCGTATCAAGTCCTCCTGTAGTCCCATAAGGAACCAGTTGGCTTTTTGGAAAAATCAGTGTCAGTGGTCCCGGCCAAAAGGCTTCCATCAGTTTTTTACCAGCCTCCGGTATTTCTGAAACAAGCCTTGGCAGATCTTCAAAATCTGCGATATGAGCGATCAAAGGATTATCGGAAGGTCTTCCCTTTGCCGCGTATATTTTCTTAGCTGCCTCTTCATTTAATGCATTGGCTCCCAGGCCGTATACGGTTTCTGTGGGAAATGCCACCAGCCCACCGCTTTTTAATATCTCCGCAGGTTTTTTTAATTGTTCTTCCTCCGGATGATCCTTATCCTCTATATAAATTCGTTCTGTTACCATATGACATTGCTCCTTTTCACTTCCATTTATCATATCACAGGCCAAGTCGCCATGCAACTTCTTTGCTGGTGAACAAAGGGGCTCCCGTCCCTTAAAAGTATAAACAATGGTTGCAGGTTTTTTCTAAAAATGTTACCATGATAAAAACATTTTATATTGGGAGGAAAAGACTTGAAACTCATTATACCGGAGAACTATGACCCAAGGCTGTCTGTCCGTGAAACACAGGAAGCCATCAAATACATAAGGGATACATTCCAGAAGGAACTTGGAAAAGAAATGAACTTAGAGAGGATCTCTGCCCCTTTGTTCGTAGACAGGAAAAGCGGCTTAAACGATAACTTAAACGGTGTGGAACGCCCCGTTCAGTTTGATCTGGCCGGAGTTCCAGGGGAAACCATGGAAGTAGTCCACTCACTTGCAAAATGGAAGCGCATGGCCCTTCATGAGTACGGCTTTCAGCCAGGCGAAGGACTTTATACAAATATGAATGCAATCCGGAGAGATGAAGATTTTGACAACTTACACTCCTGCTATGTGGACCAATGGGACTGGGAAAAAGTCATCACCAGAGAAGAACGCAATCCTGAGACATTAAAGCAGACCGTAAGAGCCATCTTCAAGATCATCAAGCACATGGAACATGAAGTATGGTACAAATATCCTCAGGCTGTGAAACAACTCCCGGATGACATTACCTTTATCACCTCCCAGGAACTGGAAGACCGCTATCCGTCTAATACACCTAAGGAACGGGAAAATTTAATTGCAAAAGAATTTGGCTGTGTCTTTCTCATGAAGATCGGTGACAAATTAAAGGGCGGAGAGCCGCATGACGGAAGAGCTCCGGATTACGATGACTGGCAGTTAAACGGGGACATCCTGTTCTGGTTTGAACATTTAAACTGTGCCCTGGAAATATCCAGCATGGGCATCCGGGTGGATGAAACCTCTCTGGCAGAGCAGTTAAAAAAGGCCGGTTGCGAAGACCGCCGCGACCTTCCTTACCACAAAATGCTCTTAAATGGGGAACTTCCCTGTACCATTGGAGGCGGAATCGGACAATCACGCCTTTGTATGCTTTTACTTGACCGTGCCCATGTGGGCGAAGTACAGGCCAGCATCTGGCCGGATGACATGCGGGAAACCTGCAGAAAAAATAAGATCTTCCTTCTGTAATTCCCATCAGAAAGAGAATGCCATGAACTTATTTCTTTGCGATGACCAGACTGAATTTACCGAAGAATTTAAAAAAGAGCTGGAAGGATATTTTTTGTCTAGAAAAATATCCTTCCAGCTCTTCGTGTGCTCAAAAGGGGAAGATTTAATTCATTCTGAAATCACTCCGGACATTATTTTCCTTGATATTAAAATGGGCGGACTCTCCGGTATCGAAACTGCCAGGATCTTACGGAAAAACCGTTCCCAGTCAAAGATCATATTCCTGACTGCCTATAAAGAATATGTATTTGAAGCTTTTGATGTAGATGCCTCCCATTACCTTATAAAACCGGTAAAAAAAGAAAAACTGGAAGCCGTATTGGACCATGTGACCGGTCAGTTGGCTATGCCCGAGAACCAATGTCTTACATTTCAATCCGGTGGTTATACCCAGCGTTTTTTCTACCCGGATATTCTTTATCTGGAAGTCAGGGACCGAAAGGTAACGGTTCACACAAAAACCGGTAACGCAGACTTTTACGGGAAGCTGGAAGTTTTGGAAAAGAACCTTCCTTCCCAGTTTTTCCGGTGCCACAGGAGCTTTATCGTAAACATGGAATCTGTTATGCGGTTTGGAAGAACGGACCTGTTTTTATCAAATGAAGAATCTGTTCCTGTAAGCAAACGGAAATATCAGGAATTTTCCATGGCATTCATGAAGCAGATGCAGAAGGAGGGATTATCATAATCCAGAATTTGTTCTCTGTTCTGATTGACTATCTTTTTCTGAGCAGGATATTAAAAACCAGATTTTCAAAAGGCTTTACCTTATTCGGCATCGCAGCATGTCGGTGGCTGGTAAATTATATTAACGTAGACTGTGGCCTCTACAAGGTTTTCCCCCAGGAGGTCTTTTTTCTCCTCACCTCTTTAGGAATGGTACTGGTTTTGTTTTGCAGCAGCCCCGGTAAAATAATTATGACTGCGATCTTCATGGATGGTCTGGGCTACACCTCCAACTTTGTCTTTCTTCCACTGATTCATTTTGCAGCAAAAAACGCGATTGATAATCTTTTTTTATTTGATTTATTATACCGTTTATGCGATATTCTGACCCTTCTATTCTACGCTGCCATACTGGAATGGGTCGCAAGAAAATACAGACACCTCCAGGGAGAAATTACGATGGAGGGAAACCTCTATCTCTTAATACTATCCTGTTTCATCAAGCATTTTGTAATATATCTCGGAACCAGCAGCATGAATCCGGATGATACCATATGGACCAATCTCCTCATTACATTCGCTGCACTTGCGGGAGTGGTTCTACTTTTGTTTTCCCTTTATTATGTCGACCGCAGGCTGGTTCTGGCACTGGAAAAACAGCAAAATACATTTTTGGAGCGGCAGATGGCGGCATGGCGGCAAGAAGAAAAACAGCTTTCTTCCTTCCGTCATGATTTTAAGAACCACATGCTTTGTATTAAGAATCTATTATCTCATGGAAAGACAAGGGAAGCAGAGGAGTATCTAAATTCCATCACTCACACCATCAATTCCCTGTCTCCTCATATTTCCACTGGCAATGTATACGCAGATGCAATTATCCGGGAAAAACTGGTTCTTGCACAGGCGGGAGGTATTGATCTTGAAACAGATTTTATCTTCCCTCCTCCAGAAATGCTCTCCCCCATGGACCTATGCATCATCTTAAGCAATGCTCTGGACAATGGCCTGGAAGCCTGTGCAAAATTGCCTCAGGGAGAGATAAAATCCATACAGGCGCTTTCCTATGTAAGACATTCCTGCCTTTTCATTGAGATTAAAAATCCCATCGTTTCAAACCAGATGCAGAAATCCGGATTTTTTCCATCTACCAAGAAAAAACCGGAATTTCATGGAATCGGTCTTTCCAACATTCAACAGGCAGTAGAACGCTGCCACGGAACCATGGAATTATCTGTCTCGGATGAGATCTTCCATTTTTCCGCCATGCTGCCTTTGACGGAAGGAGCGTTTGCTTCCCGTTCACCTCTGTAAATTTGCCGTTTACTGCATCCCTGTTATATAAAACAATTGTGTTCCGAAAAGATACATAGAGACAACAAAAAGGAGGGAATGTTATGTATATCGGAAAATTGAGTGCATCGTCTGGGGAACTTCATATCCAGTCTATAAACCGTTCGGCTGCACTCAGAAACCAAGCTTTGAGTGGCAAAAAAGAGGAAAATCCCCGTACCGATGTAATCGCGGTTTCTCCCGCAGGGAAAAAACAAAGTCTAATCGAACAGTTAATGAAACAGAAGGATTTTTTGCAGGAGCGGAAACAGTCACTGTTAAATTCCGCAGCAGAGAACGGGACTTCAGGCCTTGACTTACAGCTGAAAGAATACGAACAGCAGATGAAAGACATTGACCAGCAGATTACAAAGCTTCAAACCGAAGACATGGAAGACAAAAAACCGGAAGACAAGACCGGTACGATTTACGAAGAGCCCAAAACCAAAGAAGATATCCAGAAAGAACAGTTAGGGGACCTAACCGCATTAGCCAACGGAACTGACCAGGCAGAGGTCATTACCTCAGCAAAAAACCAGATCGATGGAAGAATCAAGGTCCTAAGTTCTGAAATCCAATCTGGTTATGGCAATACTTCATCTAAAATAAAAAAGGTTAGCGAACTGGAAAGCCGATCTGAAAAGCTTCAATCTGAGATCGCAGAAAAGCTGGGAGACTCAATGGATTCCATTTCCACAATTTCTGAGAATGCCGCTGAGCCAGCGGCGAAAGCGCAGCCTGACGAGCAGGAAGTACTATCACTCCATCAGGAAGTACTTCCAAACGATGAAGAAGTTTCGATATATCTCACTGACTCACCCAAAAAAACAGAAGCAGATGATGAACCGGCATAATTATGTCAACTGCTAAAAGAGGCAGAAGGGGAGCGGTAGCCACTTATTCGTAAGGGGATACCGTTCCACTTCTGCCTCTTCTTACATTGAATGGTAATTATCATGCAGGCCACTTATCTTCCATTTAGATATTCCATAATACCCATTTATAGTGTCGCACTATTCTTATAGGCATTTGCTTGAACTTCATTACCCCTAAAAGCCTTGTAAAATAAAGGATTTGTGAGGATTGTAAAAATTACACTGCATTATATTGCATGTGAAGTTGGATTAAAAAATTTGCTTGGCGTTGACGTGAGGTAGACAACATTAATCAGGTCCGGATACGATTGCCTGCCTATTTTCTAGTATGTAATTGGTTTGAATAAAACAAATATATATATAGTATAATATTACGCATCATATCATATATAATAGAATTAATAAGATATTGGGGAGGAATTATGGTCATTCATGTTGTACAATCTGGTGAAACTATTCATTCAATTTCAGAATATTACAATATCCCTGTTGACAGATTAATATTGGAAAACGGAATTACAAACCCTGATAATTTAGCAATAGGCCAAACCATTGTGATTGTTCAACCAGAAACTCTCCACACCGTTCAAGTCGGCGATACATTGGAGAATATAGCACAGCAGTATAGCGTTTCACCAATGGATTTATTAAGAAATAATCCCTATCTTTCTGATAGTGAGTTCCTGTTTGTTGGTGAAACCATTGTCATAAATTATCAAACAAATAAATCAAGAACAATTGCCACTAGTGGTTATACCTTTTCTTATATAGATAAATCTGTTTTAATAAAAACGCTTCCCTTTTTAACATATCTGACTATTTTTAATTATAGAGCCACAAGTGAAGGCGAAATTATCACAATCGCTGACGACGATGAAGTGATTCAGTTAGCAAAAACTTATGGCGTTGCTCCAATGATGTTTGTTTCTACGATTACAGAACAAGGAGTAATTATTCGTGAAATAACAAATAATATTCTAAATAACTCTACTGTACAAGACCGTCTTATTGACAATATCCTTCAAATAATGAAAGCAAAAAGTTACTATGGAATAAATATGTATATCGAAGATATCACTGCAAACAACATAAATAGCATTTTAGAATACGTAAAAAAAGTTTCTGCGATATTTCATTCAGAAGGCTACAGAGTATTAATTACCACAACACCAGTTATGAATATTCAAGGACCTATTGTCAGTTTTGAAAAGTTAGATTATTCGCAGTTTTCTGGATATGTAGATGGAATATTATTTGCTTCTTATGATTGGGCTAGGTCTTATAGTTACCCAAGTTCAATCGTCCCTGTTAATGCTTTGCGAGAGTTATTAGACCATGTAGTCAAAAATGTTCCATCTGAATTTATTTTTCTAGGAATAACCACACTCGGTTATGACTGGACCCTCCCCTACGTGCCAGGGGCTACAGGGGCTACTGCTATAGCAAACAATACTGCGATACAAATTGCAGCGGAAAATAATATTCCAATACAATTTAGTGAAGCTGCACAATCACCTTTTATCTATTATATGGATATTGATGGGATTTTTCACTTGGTATGGTTTAATGATGCGAGAAGTTTTGACGCACGAGCTAAGTTGGTAGAAGAATATGATCTTCAGGGTTTATCTCTTTGGACTATTATGAGATTTGATACTCAAATGTGGTTTGTTATTAATACTCAATACTATATTCAAAAGCTTTAAATATCCGTGAAGGCATATTATAAAGCAATTTAAAGGCAGGCTCGGATACCTGCCTTTTCTCATTTACTGATTCGCCAGCCCTGGCCACTGCAGTGCACCATTCTGATCAGGCTTCAAAGTCACCGGTTCTGTTATCATCTTACCGTCGCTATCCACAGCATATATCAAACCAGAGTTTTCTACAAGCTGCGACTGGCACATAGCGCCGTCCGGTCCAAGGTAATACCATACAACATTGTAATGATACCAGGTATTTGTGACCATGATCCCTGTAGCGTTAAACCAGTACCACTTGCCATCAACCTGCACCCAGTCATTGCGAACCGGAAGACCGGTATCTCCGTTATAATAACGCCAGCCACCGTCCTCTTTGTTCCAGCCAGATTTCTTTTCTGCAGGAGTTACCAGAGCCGCTTTAAATGCGTCCCAGGTATGCTGCGTATGATTGTAAACAAAAGGATTCGGACAAATCTTCCCGGTCACATCATAATGCCGGATCACATGATCGGCAGGCACGTTGTACTTTGCCATCAGCGCCTTGGTCAATGCAATAGCAGACTGCACCGTTGCGTCCTCAAAATGCCAGTCCTTGGAATCCGCCGCCTGGCTGCCTTTATTCCGGACACACATTTCAATGCCCAGGCTATTACCGTTCCGGCATTCAGGATGCACATACTTCTTCGCCCCGCAATGCCATGCGATATTTTTATCCTCAACGGACTGCCAAATCTCGCCATCAAAATCAACAAAATAATGCGCACTGGCTCCCCGATCAGCGCCGGCATACCATTTACAATTTGCTTCTGCTCCGCCCAGAGCGCCGACATAATGGATCACAATCCACTTGATACGATCCGCAGTACCGACATTATGGTTGTAAGGCGTAAGTAATTTATTGATCTGCATATAAGCTCCTTTCATATAAGAAAGGACCCAGGATTCACCCAGGCCCAGAGTTGCGACGGTCGCAACAAATTATTCAGTTACTTCTGCTTTCTTTTTCAGTACATCAATAGCTTTCACTAGAACAGAAGGGAGCCGTACCCCCATAAGTCCTGCGTTCTCCACAATGGAAATAAGCTCGTTAGCCAGGAAACCAATGATTACAGCGTCCCTTATGTAATTGGTTCCAATGGCCAGATCTAACCGGTAGGCGATCAGAACGAAAAGAAGTGTCATGCACTTGCGGCACAAACCTTTAAAGCCGGCTTTGGATTCCAGGGCACCTGTTTCCGTTTTGGTACTCCTTTTAAATATCCCGGCCACTGCCAAGCCAGAGAAAAAGTCAATTCCCATAAAAAGGACTAGGGTTGCAATACCGGTATCCCAGCCCCCGAATAAAGATGCTATAAAACTACCGGCCATTCCCGCAGCCGTACATAATGTATTTTTCATTCTCATTTTCCTCACTCTTTCTCTTCAAATTCTTTCCCTGTTATCTCCCGGTACTCGTCCACCGTGATCCATTTACCTACTGCATCACCTACCCAATTTAAGGGCCATAACTCTGCTGTGTAAAAACTCTTTACCTTTTCAAAATTCTTACTCATGACCTACCTCCGTTTCTACTCCTGACATCATGGATAGATACTCTACCTGTGCGCTAAGTGCCTGCACCTGTTTCTGGGAATCTTCATACTGTTTTTGAATCAGCATAAGAGTTTTATAATCTATGAATGGATAGCAGGCGTAACCATTTGAAATTTTGCTCCCAGCTTCATCCGTCTTATATAACAACTCTCCTGTCTTTTCATTTCTTGCGTTGCTTCCGTCTTCATTAAAAAGGAACTCATATTGCGGTTCATATTTATAACCTTGAATACATGTATCACACAGGTTTCCAAACATTTCAGTTCTTGTTTGATTAACCTCAAATACACACTCAAATATATTTGGTTCCCTATCCAACGCAAGTATTTCATACTGTTTATTTACATATATTTTCATATTTCTCCTTTAACTCAGCCAAATTCTATAAATAGCACCAGTCATACCAACAAAAGATAATACAAATCGCGAATTGATTTGAGAATTTGAAACATTAATACTTACCGTATAATCTCCTGCGTTGGTGCCAGTTAATGTAAGGCTAGCGAGTGTTTCCATAGAATCGTGACTCCTTAATAATGTGATTACTTTCTTAATCGTGCTGTCACTTTTCATATTTCCTTCAAAGTTTAATCGGCTGAATCCTGCGATATTAAAAGGACCTGTTATATACTTGACTCCGTTATTCGTAATGCTCATTTGTCCAGAATCAAATACAGGACGGTTAGAATCAATAAAGTCCCAACCTATAATATTATTGCCTCTTAAATATAAGTCAGTAGGAGTAGGTGCATATCCCTCAAACGTACCAATTACACCCCCAATATTTACACCTTTTTTTATATTCCATGGTTGATATTCTGGAATATTCGCCTGAATCCAGTTGACACCGTTTAAGTAATGTCCATTCCTGACCCCTAAATTAATAGTTCCAGCCCAATTACTCATGTTGGTACCCCAGGCTCGATCAGTGCCAGAAACGTCTGCATTCTGCCATGGAATTCCTCCATTCACCTTAGCACCATTTACCCAGGCTGTTTGCCCACTTAAAATATGTGCTGCTGTTGCCGTTGCCGATGTTTGACTCGCCAGACTATTTGCGGTTACTTTCCCCGCGCCAGTGTGGTACCCTTCTGGAATTGCATAACTCCCACCTGCATTGAGCGCCTGGCTTACCGCTCCTCGGTTCGGCATAGTTCCGGTTAATGGCTCACCGTCTTTATCAACGATCACCTTCCCGGCCAGCACATCAGATTTCCCAGCAGTCACCACATCAAGATCAGCTCCACCGCCTTTTAAAACGATACATTCTGCCATACCTTACACCCCCTTCATTTGAATCTGAAAGTCTACTGCCGGCTTTTTCTTGTAACAATAGACTGTAATACTCCCATCACCGGAAACTGCACGGTTTACGCAGTCATAAGCTTTGCTTTGCAGGTCTACGTCTGTAGCAGTTATTCCGTCCGGCAGGTACAGGCTCACTGTAGGTCTGTCAGTCTCAACCATACCCGAAACGTTCACTGTCTGAGTATAGGGAGCAGAACTGCTCCAACCTGCAGCAGTCAAGGTCATCTCTGTTACATGGTTGATCTGGTTGATTGCCTTGTTGGTTGCGTTTATATCATTAGCCCCAAACCGATCCCCTTTTTGGGTATACGTTGTTTCATCAGGAAGGCTATAAGTTCCGTCCTCATTAGGGATCAAACGGTACCTGCGCTGGCCATCAAACATGGCATCCTTATAATCTGTTTTTAATCCCATTTAAAATATACCTCCATTCATTGTAAATGATAATGTTCTTCTGCCGTTATAGCGGCTTTGAATATTGCTGTAAATCAGCCTGCAGGCTTCTTCAATCCGGTTCAATTCCTTCCAATCTATAAAGGGCTGATTATCATAAAAGGTTTGACGGATCCCAACTTTAAAAGGATAGGTTCCGGCACAGACATTGTCCACGTTTACCTCGAACCGGTTGATCTCATCCGCATAGAATCCATAATCCTGATAGGTCTTATCAGATCCCATCTCCTCAAAAGTAAAATCCGGCCAGAGCAGTAAAGCCTGTGACCGGATCTCATTTAAATTTCCCTTTATGCGGTTGTAGTCTTCAATATTAAAGAAGTCGCCCTCCTTCCAGTTAGTCTTTGGCTGTTGCCACATTGCTCATGTCCCTCCTTGCCTTTACCGATCCAGATAAAGCTCCATTGAATTTTAACGTATGCTCATACACTCTCAGGAGCAGATCCGGAACATACTTATTTTCCAGGAATGCAATGTCATTCGCATCAATCCTGGATTCTCCCCGGTACTGGAGATCATATTGGCGATCTGATTTTAGGTAATCACCAATCCAGTCAGCCAAGTCAGCCGCGTGGACCGCATCAGATACCAGGGGATTTTCCCAGGTCTCCATGCTGCCGGTTGGATTTAATTGCCGGCCTATTTTAGTTTTAACAGTTGTGAACTCCCTGCCTGATACAGATACTTCAACGGTACCCGTAACCCCTGTAATTTCCACCGTGGCAAAGTAGTTGCTGCTATCTATAATAGTAACCATCTGGCCCTCCCCGGGTGCTGTGAGGGCGCAGGACAAGTCATAAGAGGGATTATTAAAGTAAAAAGTATACCGGTTATCCGCAGCCGTTACAGAAATTGTTTCTTTTGCCAGTTCTTTCATCTCTCCTGATTGATTGTAAAGCGTTCGAATTACCTGCAGCTCTCTTACCTTGGCAAACTGCGTCCCCTTTGGCGTCTTGGTCAACTCATGGCCATACTCAAAGACATAATCGGTGCTGTCTCCAAAAGTAATATTATTCAGAATCACCCGGTTATTGGGGCGGCCCTTTGTAAATTCCAGAACCAGTCGGTCGAACTCCTCAAACTCGTGGCTAATGACCGTTGTTGCAGTCAGACCTGTTATCGTGTAATCCTCCACCAATTCCCCATCATGGTAGGCGTGAAAGACCATCTGAGCTGGATTATTGTTGCCAAATCCCAACGTCAGCCCAAAACACTTAAACGAGGCTTCCAAGTTGATCTCCAAGGTCGGATTAACCACAAAAGTTCCATCACTTCCCGCCACTGCTTCTGAAACATATCCTACATTCAGATAAGATGTTCCTACTTGCTGCCTTGGCAGAAAATACTGTGTAGGAATTACACTTGTATAGTCCCGGGTGGCTAAAGCATAAGACTTCTTCACTGATTTATCCAGAACGGATCCTGCGCGACTGAAATACGTCTCATTATCTGATCCGGCCTCCATATCCGGAATAAAGCTAGATTTCAGAAAGATATCCCCCTCCCGATCCTGGTAAAGAATGCACCGGCCAGCATTGGCAATCAGCTGCAGAGCTTCCTTATGTGCAACAACCGGCATAGGATTAAAAACCTTCACAGACTTTAAATAGCTGTCAATCCAATACGTCCTGCTATCGATCCCTGCATCGGAAAGTACATCAAGAGTCAGATCATACAGGCTGATTCCTTCCGGACGATACATACCTTTATAGTAAGTTCCGTCCATATAATCAAATCGATCAGACGCAGAAAAGTTCATCTCCTCATCGTCCGCAGACCATTCCTTTAATTGCACCGTTGCACCCGGCAGCCACTCCACGGATCCATCATCAAGTTCCTGACCATACAAGACGGTTATGTCCTGGCCAATCTCTAAAAAGTTTACGGAGCTTTCTTCGTTCTCTATGTCGAAGGCTCGATCCTTATTATTTACTGTGAGATTAAAGTCAATGGTTGGCAGCTCCTCCATAATCGGGCTAATATGCTCCTTTTTTGTAGCAGACAAGATCCGCTGATTGTCAAAATAGATCCCGATTCCCATTGTGATCTTGTGGATCCGGAACCGGCTCTGACCGTTAACCATTTGTGATGGTACAAAGCGGAGGAATGTTGCTCCTGTAAAAATCTCTTCTGTAACAAAGTGACCGCCAGCGTTCCCGGTGATCTCCACGGTATTATTATCAGACTCTATAGTAAAATTCACCGGATAGGCTTTCCCAAATTCAATGGTCAGGCCCTTAATGTCATGCTGGACTGGGAACCGGATTTCCACCGGCCCCATAAGTCCCTCTGATACGATTCCTTGATTTAGGACCACATCTGCCCGTTTTCTCGGAAGGAAGTACATGCTGCCACCTGCAGGCGTATAGTCCTGGTCACAAGTTGCATAAAGCTCCTGGACCTCATAATTATCTAGGGGGCGTTTAAAGCTGGAATAATAAGTGTACTTTTCGTGATCGGGAAAGTATGCGCTGGCTTGCGCTTCCTGGTTGATCAGACCGATGGTAACCCGGATATAGGTCTGGTTACGTAGACGATCTTTTGCTTTCATGTGATCCTTGTAGGACTGACTTGCCGTCTGCATTACTCCATCACCCCACAATCTACAATATTTACTTTACAATCCTGATACATAGTAGGTAGTCCGTCGCTGTCAAAAGCAATAGGCGTTGCTGTCCGATTCCCTGGATACATTCGGATTGTCATCATCTGATTATGTACCATGTCCGGAATTCGGGCCGTTACTACAAACTTATCAAACTCCTGCAGCATGGCAGACCAGGTGGCAGCGTCTAAAAACTTCCACTGTAATCCATCAAACTTATGCTTATCTCTCCCTACTTTCTGACCTATAAACTCTCCCAGGGCATTATTTCCGTCGTCTACATTTGTTGCTATTATTAAGTTTCCACCAATGTCGGGAGACGGAAACTCCCGGCCATTGATTGTGAGTATTGCCATACGGCACCGCCTCCTTTACGTTGTTCTCATTGAAAAACCGCTCCTCTTATCCAGATCGGCAAGTTTACTTTTAATCTCCCGAATATCAATATTTACAGTCAGGTCCATTGCTTCAATTAAATCAATAATCTTTTGGAGCAGATCCACCATAATGGATAGGTAATGATCAGACATACTTTCTGTGGGCATAGCCATGACATGGTTTGCCATGTTCTGGACCTGATCCGCTGCGCCGGTGCTCCGGCCTGTAGTTCCGATCAGGGACAACTGAGGAGTTGCATTGCTGACAATTGCACTCATGCTGGAAGCCAGTGGCGCTATGGCAGATCTCATACCATACTGCACGGCTCTTGTAATACCTTCTGTAATCTGCATATTGTTTGCGACTGCAGCTTTACCTCCCCAGTTGCCTACCATTTCCGGATTTCCATTTTCATTGGCAACAAACAAACTACCAGAAGTCGGGAAGCCGCCGGTTGCATGGCCCTTTACACCTGGACCACTGTTTACATGACCTCCACTACTTCCAGGACCAGAGGAATCTTTTTCTTCCTCTTCTTCTGCATCATCCTTAGCTTTGCTGAATAGATTCTTAGCTCCGCTGACCACCTTATCCCAGGCTTCCCCCACTGCTTTTACGACACCATCTAGCCAGTTTGTGATACTCTTCCACACCTCCTGCATACCGTCCCAGAGTTTATTCATAACGCCTTTGCCGATTTCCAGCATTTCATCAAGTTTGAATACGTCCTTGATCTTCTGCCATATCTGGTCGAACCACTCTTTAATGGCATTCCATTTTTCTTCAATGGTGGACTTTACACTGCCCCATATTTCAGACAGCTTATCCCGGATCGCTTCAAATATCTCAGTCGCTTTATTCTTGATAGAATCCCATGTTTCAGATGCATAAGTGGAAATAGAGGTCCACACCTCAGTCCACTTTGTGTTAATTTCCACAAGCTTATTAGCAATCCAGAGCCTAATAGCCTCTGAAACTTTCATGATATTATCCTGTATAGCAGTCCAGATATTTGCTGAAAAGCTTTTTATCCCACCCCAGTACGATTCCCAAGCGGACTTAATAAAATCAAGAGCCGTCTGGACAATGGAATCCACGGTCTCCGTCGCCAAGTCTATAATATCAACTATGGCATCCCAGATACCGGAGAAAATGCTTTTAATCCCTTCCCAGGCAAGTGACCAGTTTCCGGTAAACACGCCCACGACAAAGTCAATGAGCCCACCAAGTACGGTTAATACATCACCGATTACCTCACTTATTCCTTCTGAGAACTTGAAAAACCCATCAATTACATTCTGGATAAATTCCGCTATAATCGGATATGCCGTTTCCATGAACCACAAGGTATAAGGCATTAAAACATTTTCCCAAAGTAAAGTAATTGCATCAGCAACTTTACCCGAAAAATCCAGGAACTTATCAATGAGTTGAGAAAGATACTGCTCCCTAAAATCCTGAAACTGCACAGACAAGTTCGTAAGAATAGGAAGAAAATAGGTGTTATAAAGATCTAAGAATTTTTCTGCTATCTCCGTAAAGCCTTGCTTAAAGGCTTCATGCATCGGCTTGATGTGTGTCTCATAGTTTTCATTTATCTTTGTAAATACCTCATCAACAATGGATTTTAATTCTGAAAAAATAGGCTCCACCGCAGAAAACGTATCTTCCAGTGTTTGCTTAATCAGATCCTTGTTTTGTATAAATGGAGCCGTTATCATGTCCAGGACATCTCTGCCCAGTTTTCCGGCCAGCTCCGTGACACCCATAAAGGTATTAGAAAAAATCCCGATAATATCAGCGGTGATCTGCTTTGCACTGTCACTTCGGAATGCGGAGAAAATCTCTGCAAAAGCTACATTGAAACTACCAACAATGTCAGCCATTTCCCCACCGATATCAAACATTGATACCAGGTAATCTTTAATCCGAGTACTATTATGCTCTAAGTACTTATTAATTCCACCCAGCAGGTTATCTGCAATGGTGGCACCAATGGAAACCATGCTCCCCGCGGTTTTACCCAAGTTAAGGGCTATCCTGTTTGCAAAGTCATTCCCGGATGCCAAAACATCTGGATCTGTAAAAATCCCTTTTAAGCTCTGTCCAATCCCTTTTATGGAATTCTGCACGCTGTCCAGTACCGACATATCCCCAAAGCCAATGTTAAATCCACCTTCAAAAAGGCTGGCAAGCTCCCGCGCCCTATCAATAAGGTCTTGGTATTTATTCCCCAAGTCATCCGCTTCGGTATCCAGGGCACCCATGTCAAACTCATCCGCATTGTACCCGCCGGCTCCGCCATCACCACCAGATCCACCACCGCTGCCGGTGCTTGGATTGATAATATTTAATTCATCAATTCCGGTGGACATACCCTTCATGTCCTTGGCTGCTTTCTTGGCAGCTCCACCAGTTCCGCTTATTGCTCCGGAGGCATTGTCCGCCGCATTAGTATCTGCGTCCATGCCAGTCGCCGCTGCGGAAGCTACACCGCCACCAGAGCCTTTCTTTCCGGAAACCATCTCTGTGAAAGCTTTGAAAGCATTGGCAAGGCTCATCAGTTTTCCAATGATCGTATTGATTACCTGAATCACCGGCGTAAGAACATTAATAAGGCCCTGGCCGATAGTTGCCTTTAGGGAATCAAACTGTAATTGCAGGATCCTTACCTGGTTGGCCCATTGGTCGCTGGTTCTGGTAAAATCACCGGTGGCAAGTGCCAGCTGGTCCTGTACGAACTTATACCGCAGGGCCACCTTTTCAGCTTCGGACATTTTAGCCGTTACTTTTCCATAGCCATTGGCAAGAGCGTAGCTGTCAAGGGCGTTCTGGGTCATAACAATACCCAGATCCTTTAAAGTCTCAGTCTCACCCGTAAATACGGATTTTAACTTTGTGTATGCTTCGTCCTGCGATAGGTTGTAAAAGGACGCCACATCACCGGCCAGACCAGTCAGGGTTGTGGACATGTCATAGGCCGCACCTTCAGAAAAACCAAAAGCCTTGGCCATGGCCCCAAACGTACCAGTAAACTTCTTTGCCATAGTCTCAGATAGTCCAAAGGACTGTGCTGCATTCTTGGCAAAATCATTTACTTGCTGGGACATTCGAGGGAACGTCACGTCAACAACGTTCTGTACTTCAGTAAGATCGGATCCAAGTTCAATGCAGGAGGCCCCAAAATCAACAATCTTTTTTACCGCAAAAGCGGCAGCCAAAGCCCCGCCTATTTTGGTTGCAAATCCTGACATCTGCGCCGCCAAAGAATTTCCAGCCTTACCCGCTGTCCCCTGAATACTGGCCATTTGTTTATCAAAACTATTTTTATTTACTACCAGGTCAAGACCGATCTGACCTACACTTTCAGCCACTTATACCACCTACCTTTATCTGTTTCAGGCAGACATCGGCACAGTGGCACTACTTGTCTTGATTAATTATCAGTTCAAAATCTTTTTTACAATGTCTTGCTTTACACCGTAAAAAAACACCCTTGCAGGATGCATTCTTTTTATCATATAAAATATTTTGTTCGTATCCGCAGTGGGGACATTTAACCTTTATCCTCTCAATGTTGATCACCTCCCACATAGCTGCGCAAACATCTGCTCTAGTGCCATCATTTCCTGGTCGTATGTTTCTGGAGTCATAATCTCAGCTTTCCGGTTTCTCCAGTCATCGTATATGCGCTTTTGGTCGCTGTTAAAGTTCTTGATAACATTCTTGTCCGCCTCTGATCGGATTGCTACAATGCGCCCCAGAGGAGTTTCCGGGTCCATTCCTGAAAGCAGGGACTTAAATTCGTCCCAGCTCACAGACTCAAATTCTTTTGTACGAATGCGCAACCCGTACTGCGAAAGGAAGCTGGAGATAATTAAATCCCAGTCCTCAAATAGATCGTAGTACGGGTCACTGCTCTCCCTGGCCGTTTACTCCGCCTACAATCAGGCCAACAGCTTCCTGAACTACCACAATCAGATCGTTAAAGCCAAGCCCCAGCTTTTCAATTTCTTTCTTAGATTTATCCGGAAACATCATGTCATAGGTTTCTATGATCTCCTTAGGTCCAGGATCATCCGCACTCATTAGCCCCATGACCTTTAACATGGTGGGGGCATCTGCATTTACTTCCAGCTTCTTTCCCTTAATCATCAAAGAAGGATTTCCTTCGAATGTAAGCTTCTCTGTAATATCAATCACTTTTGCCATAGTTTAAATCTCCTTTCAAAAAGAGCCAGGTTTTATTCCCCTGGCTCTACATCTGGTTCATTATTTTCTTCTGGTTCTTCCGGTTCCGCGGGAGGAGAAGGATCTACGCCCCCGCTGGGGTAAAATTTGGCTTGCCCTTACACTTTACTTCAAATTCCAGAGCGTCAACCGCCGTGCTATCACCACCGGCTGGAGTGGTTACATTGATAATTGCATCAAAGGCGACTTTTGCCCCGGAAGGCATTTCCCATTCAAATGGTGCTACTACATCATTTCCAGATTTCCAGGCAAGGCCAGCAACATAATCATTGCCAGGATCCCCGTAAGTACGCTTCCCCTGGAAGGAGAAGGACAGCTTCTTACTGGTCATCATTGCGTCTCCCCAGCCTTCATGCTCCATGGCATTCCACTCCTCTACGCCACCCTCAATGCTGGGCGCAAAGTTGGTAAGATTGGCAACTGTGACCATAGTTTCTTTATTGCCGCCAAGCCCTACCTTGAATTTATTGTTATTGACCGGATACACTTTAGCTTCTGCCATTATTTCACCAAATCCTTTCTGCTATAAATAAAATCCAGCCAGATCACATATTCGTACACCCCTGCATCATCTGAGCCAACGTCCTGCGGTTCTGGTACCATCAGGCGCAGATAATTGATATGGGTATCTCCTATGGTAAGGCTGGTTACATTTCTTAGTTTCACGTATAAATTATAGGCCGTTCTCTCTGTCTCATCTTTGATTTTGTTCCAATGGACGAGGAGCGAAATCGGCTTTGTGTCGTAGGTGGTGCATTCCAGTCCACCGATAGCAATATTGGCTGGGCCGGAGGTTGGGCGGCTGTAAACACCAATAGATTTTTGCTTTTTATTATCCAACTTGCCAATATAAACATTGTCATCTGCAGCAATCTCTAAACTGGATATGTACTGACGGATATCCTTTAACGCCAACATCACACACCCCCCACTTTCTTATATAATTTCTTAAATGCTTTGGGCGCAAAATCCGCACTAATCCCTCCCGGTAACCACGGCTCATACCACTGGCCACTTGCAAAAGCATTTTCATCAGTCTGAAAATTATATTCCGGGTGATAATATAGCCGTCTTGCATACGGCATACTGGATACCAGCTGCACCTTTCCTTTGGAGGAATCGGAGTCGTCCACAAACGTACTATCATTCTGCAGGCTGCCCATATCGAATGGCATTATCTCAGACTGCAATACTTCGGTATGCAACGCCTCTGCTGTCATTTCCAAAACGGTTACGGCGGCCAGGGTAAGTTGTCTGATCCGTGGCATATTCATCTTTACCGTTGATTTTACCTGCATCAAATCACCTCCAGGGTGCAAAAGTTGACTGTCCCGTCCGGATTCCGGTTCTTGGTTCCCTGCTCAATGCGTCGATCTTCCCCAAATATAGTAACGGTACCCCCGCTTAAGGATGGGAAGTCTGGCGCAATGTCACCAGGAAACATGGCCGTTCCGGTTATCTGGACCAGTTTCTTTTCTGCTGTAAAAATTGTCTTTGCTTTATCCTGGAAGTTGCACTTTAACTCCAGATCTGCCATATACTTAGGCGCTCCTAGGTTGTTGGTCTCTTCACTTTCAAGGTGGACCTTAACATTCGTCTTACAAAGGCTTTTCGGTACTAAACATGGGTATTTCATAGGCTTACCTCGCTAACCGGCAGCATAGGCCAGTCTGGGACAGCTGGGCATATACATCACGCTTCATAGCCACCCCTTTATCCATGAAAACATTCCAGGAGCTTCCAAATTGGGCCGATACCCCATTAATGCTGTAACTTGACAGAATTGTGTTGATCTCGTCGGCATTCTCATATTCAAAATCGGCCTGCTGACAGATCACTTCCTGAATGACTTCCTGCTGGAATTCTGTCAGAGAAGAAAATCCCCGGCCCACAATACGGTTGTAGGTCAGGGAATCAATATGGCGGCTGGCTTGTCGGAGATACCGGCCCAGATCTTCTTCCGGCACTGTGCTACCTTTGTATGTGTCTTTATAATATTCTGGTGTTACATAGGGAACGTAGGCCATATTACTCACCGCTTTCTGGCTGATACTCCTTAATTTTCTTAACGATTCCGGATACAGTGGACGTCTTTCCCAGATCAATGCCTTTTTCATGAGCTACATATCTCAAAATTTCGATGACATCCTGATCATCTGCATTCTCTCCAGCCTCTTTCAGTTCTTCCAGTTCCTCTTTAAGAGCCGCATAATCGCCGTATGCAACGGTCTTGCCTCTACCATAGGCAACCACGTTACCATCATCATCTTTGATGTCAAAGCCTCTGTCCTGATAAGACTTCTCCTGACTTTCATCAATGAGGTATTCTTTATTTCCTTTTGATGCTCTCATGCTTTCCCCCTCCTTATTCCGTCGCCACATTCATAGCGCAGCCTTCCACTTTCTTTTCAAGCAGGAACAGATCTCCGTAATTTCGATTCTGATACAGATATCCATCTGCCGTCCGGCTATCACTGCCAGGTGTAAACAGCTTAATGTAACTATATTTATCCCTTGCTACAACGCAAGAGGTATGAATCAGGATCCAGTTGATCTGCTTAGCATCAGACGCCGGTGCAAAACCATCTGTAAAATCATACTTGGTTTTCATTCTGGCTGCCGGTACCATTTTAATGGTGACATCATCAAGGGAATGCACTTTTCGGTTAATGGTTGATGGAGTAGTGACCGTCATCATTCGCTGAATGCCTTCTGCTTCTTTTACAATTTTCCTCATGCCCGGTGTGACATACAAAATTCTGCCTTCTTCCGGAACGCCTGCCTCATCCATGTAAGCCATTTCAGTATCAAATGCCTCCAGGAAATTGGCGATTGTAATCAGAGTTGTATCAATGCGTCCCGAAAAGGTTGTCAACTCAGCGTGCAACTTAGAATACCGATAGGCATCCTTCTCCGGAATCGCCTGTTCTGTCTCAAAGGTATTCTGAATATTTGCCACGGATAAAGTAAGGTTAGTTTCGTCGATATCCATAGGATCAACAAAGAATTCGATATCTCTGTCATGTTCCAGTTTCTTAGGCTCCCAGTCATTGGTAAGCGTACCCGCATTAAATCCAGGTGTTCTGGTGTGATCCTTGTATCCAGATACCGTCATTCTCGGTAATTTAATTGTCTGTGCATTGATAAACTTCACCTGTAGATTGCTCTGCGCCAGTGCATCTGAGCACAGCTCCTTTGCATATTTCTGCTGAAGGAGATCTGTAAAAGCTGTTGCATAATCATATACTGCCATGTGTTATTTCCTCTCTTTCCTTAAAGTCCAAATGCCTTCTTTAAAGCATCGTCAGTTGTTGCTTGCTGCTGTCCGGTACCTCCGGCAGCTCCTACCTGTACAAAGCCAGTAGCCTGCCCCGTCTGTGGCTTTAGCGCAGGTACATCTTCCAGTACTTTGTTTAAGGCATTTTTCATTGTTTCATCATTGAACTTTCCGTCCTGCCCCATAATCTGACTTAGATCGGCCATCTTAAGCACGTAAGGAATCGTTTTGGCATCAATTCCAAGACTGATCGCCGCCATTGTTGCTGCATTTTCAATCACTGCTTTCTGAGCCGCCGCCTGCGCCTGGGCAAGCTGAGTCTGCATAGCGCTTACATCCGGTTGGGAAGCTGCCTTTTGCTGCTTAAATGTAGCAATGGCCTGATTCATTTCTTCCTGACTAAGTCCCTGCTGTTTAAAATAGCCTTTCAGGACGCTGTCCTCAGTGGCAGTCTGTTTCCCGGCCACCAGTTGAGCAATCTTATCATAGTCAATCGCTGGGGCCGCTGTCTGAGTAGTCTGTTGAGTCGTTTGGGTCTGCGTTTGCTCGGTTCCAGTTGCGGCTGCTCCGCCCTGACCTCCATCAGCATCAAGCATTGGCATAAATCTTCCGAATCTCATAGTTAAATCTCCTTTCACAGTTAAAATGGTGTCTCCATATAAACAGTTTTTCATGTGCTGTCTGCACTTAACAGTTGATAACGGTGTGTCTCACCGTAGTTTATAGCGCCTTCGGGCATAAAAATAAGACGCATAACCCTGCGCCTTTTAGGGAGATAATTGGATCGCCTTTCTATTGCGAAATCGCAACTTCTGAACAAAAAATACCACCGGCCATTTTACTGACTGATGGTATTAACTGTTGTTCTGTGCTTCAGCTTTCCTTAACTCTGCTTCAAAAATACTAAGTGCCTGTTTATCTTCCTGCGTTTCTTTTGAAAAGGTATTGTTTAATAGCTTTCGGGATTGAGGCTCATCTATCACATAATCCCCTTTTTTATCAATTAGATATTCGCCGTTTTTATTCTTTTTAAATATGGCACCGATTACCATGCCTACCTCCTTAATGATACATTTTCTTTATTCTATCATATTCAGCCATAAGTGCCAAGGCTTCTTTTATCGGCTTCGTTCCATGCACAGAAGAAAAAGCCTCAGCAAACGCTTCTGAATGTTCTGATACTGCATATCCGCTTATTTTCTTCTGAAGCTTACCTGCTGTAATATGTAGTTTTTTTGCTGTTTCTTCAACCCTGACCTTGCTGAAAGCCTTTCCTGCCACTCTTACATTTTTCCATTCATCTGCTGTAAATTTACCATTAATATCAATGTGACACATTTTAAGACCCATCTCATCTGCCATGGCGTGAGCGAATTCATGATCAACAATATTTTCATAAGTTGTGCCTTTAGGGAAATGTCCAGACTTAACAAGGGAAGAATACTTTTCACTTAGCACTTCTATGTTTTTATATTCTTCCTGGTTAAATTGTATAGATCGGCTTATTCTTCCATCTCCTCCCGGAGTCAGAACCCTTGCAGCATAAGCGCCCTCTCCTAAAGTATCCGTAAATTCAAATTCCTGAATGAATCCTCTCATATGCGGATTTTCTTTTATAAGCTGCCCGTATCTCCTATTTATGGAGTTTAAATTTTCTAAAGGAATCTCTTCGGCACCTTTAATTAAAACTGAGAATTCCTTAAACGCATATTCCTTAGCTTCCTGTAATGAGCTTGCTGGTATAAAACCATTTGTAATATTGTCTACTTTTTCTTCGATCACTTTCTTCGTCTGTATTTTCTTGAAGAATCCAATTTCTTCTTTTTCAGACTGGCTCTCCCATTGCTGCCTTTTCTTATCGTAAGCTTTTTTATTGGATTCATCTAAGGAATATTCAGCCAATCTTTTATACTTATTCGCCTGTCTCTGATTGTATTGCTGATCCTGTTCCTGCTTATAAGATTTTTCAATTGACTTTAATTCCTCTCTGGTCCAGGTATCTTCTGCTGTAGAAATCCCAGGAAAATAGGTGCTATGATTATCCTTGCACCTTGGGTGATACAAGCCTCTTGCAATTGCTTTGCTCATAAGGGGATAAGGTCCGTCGGTCGATTTTCCACCAGACCAAACATCATCAATCAAGACCTTTCCTACAAAGGGAAGGCACTTAGGACACGGGTTACCACGCTTTGCCACTATAACAGTGGTGATTCCCCATTCCTGACGCTTCTCCCCTTCGCCCTGCAGGTATGCTCTTTTACTGGCTGTCCGGATTGCCATATCCGCATAATCTTCCAACGTGTGGAGAGTTCCATTTCTATACTCCACACAGGCAAGGCCACGGGACAACATATCCTTAGTGGCCATATCAACAGCCTTTTCATAAGTGCCTGCACCCGAATTGGCATACATCTGAGCATTAAAAATAGCTTTTCGATACTGATCGTTTGCTCTGCGCAGGATTGCGTGTTCTGCTTTCTCCATATCGTGAGTGATTGCGTTGACCAGAGTTTCCAGCTTTCGGGTGTTCAACTTAAAAAATTCTGCCTGCATAGCTGCCGAAGTGGGCTTGTAGCTTTTGAAGCCATTTTTGATAGCTCGCAGGATTTGTTCCTCTTGCTTTAATCCTCCCTTTTGTCTGGCTTGCCAGATCAGCCCCTCCATTTGAGCATTGATACTCTTAAACTGCTTACTGTACTTCTTCTGATTCTCCAGCTTATACTTTTCTAAGGCTTTGAGTTGTTCAGCCTGCCACATAGACCACTCATAGCCTTCTTTCAGTTCCTCTGCACGGTGACGGTCCATATTCCGGATCATGGAGGAAATCAATTCCTGCTCAATAACTTCAAAGGCTGCGGCAATATCATATTCATTCATAGGATCACCTGCCGTTTGCTAATACCTTAAATCCACGCTTTTTATATTCCTGTGTCTTTTTCTTTAGCTGAGTAATGCTGTTACACTTTTCTATGACCATGTGCGCTTGACCGTCCTTTTCAACAGCATATATACCAAATGGTACCTCTGGCTTAGCAAACTCATTAAGAAACTTCTGATACTCCGTTTGACTCATATTGTACGGCCTGTTGCCTATTAGAACTATCATCTACTATCACCCCCTCCAAGTTTAATGCCGGTTCCTCGGTTTCCATGATCCCAAGTTCAGCCTTTAATCGGCTTATCTCTTCGGACTTCCATTCATCGTCCTTACTGTCTCCCCACATTTCCTCCACCTGTGCTTCAATGCTCATAACAGGAGATCCTGGACGGGCTTTTGACAGTGTTTCCACCTGACTTTCAAAGGACGGATTCGCATATTCTCCGAAAGGTATTTCCACTTTTACCTCTTCCACAGGCCGCTTAAGCAAGACGTGATAGGCGTTTATGCATGCGGAAATCACTTCCGGCAATTCCTCCTGCAGCGCTTCCACAATGGCATTTCTGGTGTAAAGAGTAGCCTTTTCTTTTTCTCTCTGTGCTTCTGCATTATCCAACTTCTTTACATCAATGCCAAGCGTACTGGGTGATATGATTCCCTGAAGGCACAGATCCAAGGCCGTGACATAACTGGCAAGATAGCTTTCATGAGGTATGGTTGGCTGTTCTGTGTTGATTGTGTTCTTACCGTCCTCGCCCATGTTATCATCACCAGCAATAAAACGGTTATCAAATGGGCTGGGCTTCATCAGTTCGCCCGTTTCTGGATTTCTTGGTATGTAAGATTCAGGAATAAAGGTTCTCGCCCGACCTGCCCGGAGTGCGTCCATCCATTGGCTCCATGCTTCGTCAAAAGCGTCGAAACTGTCCAGCTTTCCATCAAAGATAGAACCGCCACGTCCTTCCCACTTCACGCTCTCATAGACTTTCAGAGGAACGGCCAATATTACGGACGGATCAAACTCCCAATCAGAAACATTCTTCGTAGCCTCTATGGCCTTAATGTCCACCTGATTATTGTCTCTGTAGAGCTCATTCCGTATATACCCATGCCCATAATGCTCATACAATACATACTGTTGTCTGTGATCCATATAGGGTGTCTTAAATACCACTTCTTTCAGACGGCCATGTTCTTCAATCAGCTCAAGCCGTTCCCCTGGGTACCATTCAAGAATCGGATACTGGCTTAAATCAGTATTGATCGTAACTTTGTAAGCTCCATCACCGATATACAACACTTCTTTCAGAGACTTTTCCAGAGCCTTCCGAAACTTGTTTTCCTTTTCAATCTCTTTCCAGATCTCTTCCTGTGCTGGCTCTGCAAATTCAAAATCATTCATGTCTGCCAGAACGATTCCGGAAAGAATACGAACGATAAGGCCCGGTAGTCCAGTATGGATCTTTCGCATTTCCATTCCTGGTGTGCACCTGGAAGCCCAGAACTTGTGCTTGTCGGCGTATTCATTCACGCTGCCATAAAGCTGTTCCAGTTCATTTCCATCTCCTCGGTACCAGATACGATTACGGATTGCATTCAGTTCATAATCTATTGTTTCCTGAATTTGAATACTGTACGGGCTTGATGGCTGGATCTGAAGCCAGCTGCGGATTCCCCGTTTTATATTGTCACTCAAAGCTGTTACCCACCTCATTTCTTATCTTCCTCCTCAAATCCTATCAAATTCCTGTACGGGATCCAACCATACTGGCTGGCATTGATCGTATGGTCGTTACGGTCTTCTGGTTCATCCTTATCATCTTTCCATGAATATCGGTCCAGCTCGCCCATGTGCTCTGTGCAAGTATCTACAACCAAATAACAACCCTGCGCAATCCAGCCAAGCATGAAGTTAATACGATCTATAATTGTTACTTTCTTGTATGAATCAAAGAAATTGTACAGGCAGCCTTTGAGCCGCTTATACTTTTTAACCTCGGTGACGGTTGCCTGATCCGCACAATCAATAAACACATCTTTGGCGAGGCCCCATTCCTTGCGATTCTTTTCCAGAAACTCTATTAGCTTTACAGCCGTGTCCGATGGTGCCAGTGGAATAGATAAATCAGCATTGTTATATACCTTTTCATCAAGAACAATTAATTTCCGGTCCATTGTAATTGCCTGGAAGATCATTGCAATGGTATCCGGGCTTTTGGTAGAATACGATGTATCCAGGGCCGCAGAAAACTTCTTAACCTTTATCTTTCCAGTTGCAATCTGTTTTTTCACCCAAGCTTTTGTTACGACGTGCTTCTTCCGGTCAAAGTTAGGGAAGATCAGGCCGGTTGCTTTACCTCGCAGCCCTTCAATCTTGTTTTTCCAGATCTTCGTGCCTTTCGGCGTATTCCAGATAATGTTCTCCAGTTTCTCCTTTGATAGGCCCAAATTATGGGTAAAAGAAAAGAACCAATGCACCCAGCCGGGCTTTGGTTCCTCTCGCAATTCTTCCATTATTTCTTTTGGCGTTTCATCCTGCCACTCGGAAAGTGGTCGAGAGCAATTAATATACTCTTTATATACAGGTAGGTTGGGATCGTCGGGGTTAAGCGTTCCCATCAGGTAATCACACCGCATGGCCGACTCTCTTACAAACTCAATATCAGCCGTGTTGATCTCGTCTATGTAAAGGCAACCATACTGGCCACCCAGGGCTTTCTGCCATTTCTTTTTATCCCCATATCCCAGGACGTAGATAACTTTATCTCCACCAGAAGTGTGAAAAAGAATGTGGGGGATCTTATCGTCTTTGGTTCCGTTTCCGTTGTATTCAGTCAGGATCCCAAAGTCATCTATAATACCCAGATCCTTATTGATGATGTTCTTTTCTGCGGTACCGGTATCCTTGGCAGCAATGATGTGCAACTTCTTGGGACTTTCCGCAACCTTTAGCATGAACTTAAACAGTCCTACTGTTGTTTTCCCGGCTGCTGTGGTCCCTTCCAGGAATTCCACCGGAGCATCTGATTTTAGAAATGCCTTGTACTTCTCTGACAAGAGCAGGCGTTCATTACTCATTACTCATTACCCATCACCGCCGCGCATCTGCTTGATCAAATCGTCAAGTTTGGTCTTCTCAGTTTCCAAGGTGCCGGAGACTTCCAGCTTATCCTTAAACATACCCAAGTGCCGCCCGATCAGCTCCAGAGCCTTACCTTTATCGTTCAGCTTGATTTCAATACCGTTTGCCCCTTCCTTGATTCCGGCAATAGCACCAAGCTTATCCTCTGGCATATCAGTTGTTTGCTTTACTTTTACATAGGGGCCTTCAATCGTCACATAATCCGTAACATTGGCAAAGCCGATCTTTGCAAGCTCCTTTAAAACCATGTCCTGGGTGATCTCAGTGCGCTTTTCCCGGTCTTTCATGCGTTTTTGGATATAATCCTCAACCTTAGCATTTCTTAGCATTCTACTGCTATTGGCCGCAGCCGTTTCATCATTCTTGACCTTGGGATAAGCTACCTTGTAAGCTCTGGTAGCATTAAGATCAATCAGGTATTCATCTGCAAATATTTTCTGTTTGGCTGTTAATGCCATCAGTCTCACCTCACTTTCCAATCTGGCTAATTTTTGTATTAAAAAAGAGACACCCGGTTAAGGTACCTCTTTGAATTCTACTTCTTTTTATTCCTCGTATAATATTTAATCGCTTCTACAATAATTGAGACTGTTAATATTGCATTGATCACATTAAGTATTGTCAACAACATATTCTCGCCTCCCCTTTACATCATACCACTGGTAGTTGTAAAAGAAAAGAGACGGGGTTGGCCGCCTCTTAATTATTAATCTCTTGTAAATTCATCTCTTTCAGCATTTTCTCTCATTTCGTGATTTCTTCCTTTTGCTTCCTGAATATCCAATTTATAGTTTTTTTCCTTCTCCTCATATTTTTTAGTATTGGCTCCGTACACTCGCTTAATCAAATCATACATTTCATAAACTGAAATTATAAAATACACAACCCCTAGCACTAAAAACATGATTCCTAAGAGAAAAATAAAGTTTAATATTACATTTGGATTTATAATCTCTGTCTTGTTAATAATTCTTATAATCAACTGGTCCAACCCTATTATAAAAAATAAAGATATTAACCCAGAACAGCAGAAGTAAAGTAAACTATCAACAATCTTTTTGCTTTTATTAATTATTATACTAGTATCGTCTAACTTTTTCATCAACGTCTCAGAAGATAGGCCTAATAGTGTTCCTAAAGATGTAAATGAAAACCCTGCTAAAACTGTACTTATCGTAAAGATGTTAAATTGATATCCAACCATATCATTGTATGATGTTATAATTAAATGATATTTTTCATTAATAAAAGAAATTGCGATACAGGCAAGCACCGTACCCATATATTTACGTATCTTTTCCAATATCGCACCTCCTTTCACTTATCTATTTACGATTAGTTTCAATAGCCTCCGACTGGTCTCAAATGAATAAACAATATTTTGTCTGTATACGTCAACCAATTCATCTACAGTAAAATATATTCGTCTGTTCCCTTGCATATGATATGGAGCTATGTCAATAGGATAACTAAAGTATTGTTCGAATAAATCATATTCTCTAAGTTTTTTGTTTATTGTTTTAGCTTTAACACGCGCCTTATTATAACCGCCTTTGTTCCTTGTTATACAATCTAATAAACCTTTTGTTTCCTCGGTATCTCTAGTTATCTTACCTTTTCTTGCCAAAGGTCTCAAAACTATGCCAGCACTTAAGTTTCTATCCTCAATAGTATTTAGTACTTGATCATCATCCCATTTAAATATATGCTGTAAAACACCAGCTTCAGGAAGCGGGACCTCTATTTCCACTCGGGTAATTTCAGCTCCTTCTCCTTCATAAATTTCTTGTATTGCCTGCGCATTGGGAATTGGTACCAATTCTATCTGATAATCTCTATTATACTTCCAGAGTGTATTAGCTATTGCCTTTTCATTTGGAGCCCCCAACGCTCCAACTATTGAAAATATTCCGGTATCATAATCTAAATTTCCGTATGTATACTGTTCTATACCAGCCGCCCTTTCATCTCCATCCCCGATATTTTCTTTTTCCATAGTCTTGTAATAGCGTTTTAACATCGAATTACTAGGGCGTTGTTTGCTAAACCTCCCAAATAATCTCGAATTCTGATAATCAAATACATCCCAAATAATATGAGTATACTCATCGTTAATGGTTAAATCTATTGATTTAAAATTATCTTGCTCAATTGCATTTTTATTGATAACATCAATAAAAATATCTTTTAAGTCTTTATAGTCAATATCTTCACCATCTTTAGTTCTAAGATTCACTTTAAAAAAATACACTTTTTTCTCTGCCATAGTCATACTCTCCCATTTCGACATTTTTCTTTATTATATCACATGTCTTATGGGTAAATATTCCAAAAAAAGGCAAATTGTTTTGTATAATCAGTATAGAACAAATGTTCTATTTGGTCAAATTAGAAAATATTATAAAAGGCCCTCAGCTATAAGCTAAGAGCCTAAACACCCGGAAAATGTCTTGGGAGAGTATAAACCGGGTTAATCAGCTGCCAAGCTGTTACACCTGGCAGCCGTCAAAGTTAAACCGTTACTACAGTGTCTTGCTTGGAGCACTATCAGTAATGCTTTATTCGTATTTAATGCAATAAAGAACAGCTGTATTAGTTGGTTTAGATGTATATGCAGATATAACATCGACAGCCGTGCTGTCAATCGTTCCACTTACAATAACTCTAGCTTTTGAATTATTAGTTAGTTTATCAGCTCCAGTCGAAAAATTTATTTCTGCATTCGGATAATACTGAATAATCTGACTAACGTTTCCATTATTGTAATTCCCAACATTAGGAAACGTTGTTGCACTTTGGTGCACACCAACATCTGCACCAGTTCCAGTATCTCTAGTGGCTGTACCAGTTCCTCTGAGGAATTCCCCTCGTAAATCCGGTACGGCAAAAGTTGTAGTTCCATCACCTCCGAAATAGTTATAAGAACCAAATTGATCTTTTATAAACTGGGAAAAATATTCATAATCAGCAATATTATAAATAGTCCCATCACACGCCAAGTAATGCTCAGGGGCATTTGTTCCCATATATGAAATTACAGTTCCAACTGGTGTACTATCATTGCTGGTACCATTACCTCCGCAACACCCATAATAATGATTGACCACAGTACAGCCTTTCTTTTCGTCCATAAATAAATCCTCGCTTTCATTTTTATTCGCATACAAACCGGTATTGTATGTTTTGCTAACAAGATCTTGATATGGTTATCTTAAGACACGAAATCTAAAATGTCAAGTTTTTTTCGAACATGTGTTCGATTTAATTTCAGTTAGTTTACAAATTAATATGGCCCCCAAGCTGTTTCGCTCAGAAGCCATAAAGGAGATCTTCCAAATTTATCTAATTTTGGATAATACTATTATAACTCTGCTATATTGACTTTACAATGACAGCATTTTGACACGCCTTGTCAAGCCCTTAATCAAGTATGATTGCATCTGCTCCAAACAGGTAAACACATAATATATTCGTAAGCTCCGAAACCCAACGCCATACAGTTCTATCAGCACAATGCAATTCTTCCGCAATATCTTCCGG
This sequence comes from uncultured bacterium, assembly GCA_963519465.1. GTDB lineage: Bacteria > Bacillota > Clostridia > Lachnospirales > Lachnospiraceae > Lacrimispora. Next base: position 3,424 of record CAUQMY010000021.1, on the reverse strand, counting down.
AGTCATGTCCTCCAGATAGAAGTACATAAAAGCCTTATACTTTTCCGGAGTATCCTTACGGATCATTTCCTCTTCCAGAAGTCCCAGGCACTTATCAATATGTGCAATCATGACAATGCTCCGCAGCTTGCTTTTTATGATGCTGTTTATGTAGATATCCTCTGCTGACAATTCCTCCAGTTCTTCCCCATCGTCCACGTCCGAAAGCTCCGCCACACCTTCTTGGACGCTCTGGCATATCCGGTTGTAATTCTCCATCAGCGTCTTGGCATTCTGGAATACCTTTGCCCTGTTATTCTTTTTCTGGGATTTCTCAAAGATCTTCACTGCCTCCAGGGCTGCTGTTCTAACTAATAACTCCGCTGCTTCTTTTTCCAAGTAATCACCTCCCCGCTGTCAAAATTTCATTTCTAATCCTGTCCCAATCCTCGGCCCATTTCTGTTTTGCTGCAGCTCTTGCATTAGCCAGACCCACATCAAGGAAGGTATACTGGCCTTTGTACGTCAGGCCGTCCCTTGCGTAATTAGGGATCAATGCTCTGGCAGTCCCCAGCTTCTCCGCAAGTTCTACAGCAGACCCGGAATCTATCGGAACGCCATTCTTATAAAGGGCGTATATCTTTTTAGGTTTCATCCTGCACCTTCTTCCTCGCCGGTGGCCTCCTCAGACTCCGATCCGGACACAAACTTGTATATGTATAAGCTGGCATCCGTGCTGAAAAAGAGTTAGCCGGTGACGCGTTTAGTATGCTGTCCTGCTTTGCCGCTCTTGTAATATCTTCTTTGCTCACTCTGTCCCTCCTTTGGAAAATCTTAGTTTACAGGCTTTGCTTTTCTATTTCCTTCAAAATCCATTCATATCGTTCCGTAAGTTTTATTGGGGATCCCGTATTCCAGCGGTGGGTTCGTCCTGTCTTTTTCAGATTTTGAATTTCTCCCCGCAGCCAGTCCTTCAGTTCCTTGACTGCTTCCGGATCAGGATTCGAATCCTTATAACACTTAAGCATCTTCCGGATCTTAGCCTTGGTTGCTTCTTGGAAAAATTCTTCTGCATTTATCTTCATAGATCCGTTTGGAATCTTAAATTCAACTATCACCCTTTATCCTCCTTATCCTTGCTTTCAAACTCTCCATAACCCAGTTCTGGACATCGTCCTTTCGTTCAAGGGCTTGCATGACGTCTTCGTCCCGGGTTCCGCTACATACCAGGTGGTGGATAATAACCTTTTCGGTCTGGCCCTGGCGGTGAAGCCTTTTATTCGCCTGGGTATACAGTTCATAATTCCAGTTAAGCCCGAACCATATCACATGATTTCCGCCTTGCTGAAGGTTTAGGCCGTAGGCACTGCTGGCGGGGTGAGTTAGAAGTATATCAATTTCCCGGTTGTTCCAGTCGTCCTCATCCTGCGTAGTCTTAAGCTCCCGCACCTTTAATCCGGAATCCTTTAAGGCTTTTAGGATCCTGTCCTTGTCATGCTGATAGTTGTAAAAAACAAGTGCAGGTTTCCCCTGCAAGGATTCGATCAACTCCATAAAGGCCTCAATTTTGCAGTTATGTATCTCGTGGACGTTGTGGTCCTCGTCGTATAAGGCGCCGTTTGCAAGCTGTAACAGCTTATTACTTAAAGCGGCTGCACTGGTAACGCTTATTTCTTCTTCCGCTTCCGGAAGGGCCAGAACCATTTTCGCTTCAAGGTCATAATAGGCTTTACTGGACTTCGGATCTAAGATAACCGGGATCTGGTTATATGTCACGTCAGGAAGCTGCAAATAATCTTCTGACTTCATGCTGATACAAATATCTGATATCCGCTCTAGAATGCTGTTTTCACTTCCGGGCTTCACCTTGTAGTTATAGATCACATTGTTTCCCCGATCTCCTGGATCAAAGTACCGTTCCCGGAACTGTGTATACCTCTTGCCTAACCGATCCCCTCCGTCCAGTAAGAACACCTGGGACCATAGATCATTTAACCCATTGGGGGAAGGGGTTCCGGTAAGCTCTATCAGCCGGTCAATGTGCCCTCCCATACTGGCTAAGGCTTTGAACCTCTTTGCGGTGTGACTTTTAAAGCTGCTGGACTCGTCCACGACAACCATGTCAAACGGCCACGCATTCCGGTAGTAATCCACCAACCACACCACATTTTCCCTGTTGATGATGTAAATATCTGCTGGGGTATTCAGTGCCCGGATCCGTTTGGACAGGCTTCCCAGTACTGGGGATACCCGAAGCATTTTCGTGTGATCCCATTTATCCTTTTCTTTTGTCCAGGTTCCTTCCGCTACCTTTTTCGGGGCAATTACTAAAACCTTACGAACTTGAAAGCGGTTATATTTTAGATCCTTAATGGCTGTCAGTGTGGTAACTGTTTTCCCTAATCCCATATCAAGAAAGAGCCCTATCTTTTTGATCTCGTGGATTTTCTCAATGCAGTGCTGCTGGTAGGCGTGTGGTGTAAATATCATCTTCTCATCTCCTAAAGTTCATACTTACAATCAATGGCTTTGCTGACTTCCTCGTATCCGTAGTCCTGGAAGAACTGGCTTAGGCCATTAATACCTTTTACCACTTCCACCTGCTGTCCTAAATCCTTAAGCTTTTTTATCTGCACTGACTGTAAAGCACTTAACTTTCCGATATCAGTTTTTAATTCTACAAATACCGGACGCTCCTCCGGAAAAATAACAATCCGGTCTGGCACCCCATCGTTGCCAGGGCTAACCCATTTATAGGCCCGGCCTCCCAGTTTTCTTACTTCGTTCACAAGAATTTTCTCTAGTTCGCTTTCTCGCATAAAATCCTCCTAAAAATCCGTTGTAAACCAAATACCTATATACGCGTGTATGTTATGTAATTAGGCGTATTAGGCAATATACGTACATATCTAATTCACCTATTTTTATACTTATATAGATAATTGGTTTACATGGTTTACAGTTAGTGTTTTTCTTATATTTTATAAGGGTTTCAGCGTAAACTATGGGTGTAAACTTACTCGTTTTTTGGTTTACAAGGTTTACACTTCAATGTGAACCACGTAAACTTTCTTTTTTTATTATGGTTTACACCTTGGTTTACGCCCTTTCAAATCCCTTTTGTGCTCCGTAGGGGCCATATCTCCTTGCAGCTTTATTCCGTTTCCACCCCTTCACAGTGCTTATAATACTGTTAATTTCGGAACTCTCCTGGCGCTTCATATACTTTTGATCTCCGCCAAAGCACTCCACCCAGACTTCTACTGCGCAAACTTTATCACGGGGAATCAGTTCTATTTCTCCACGGTTTCCCCCCGAAAGAAACATTCTCCTTGCGCTTAGGTCCATTTGATCCCAGTTAACAGGAATCTTCTTTTCCAGGAAGTCTAATATTACCCCTTCCTTTCCGGAAGTCTCTCTGTGGCTCTCCTGCTGTTCGAAAGCC
>CAUQMY010000020.1:0-71834 GCA_963519465.1 uncultured bacterium | reverse complement strand
TGATAAAGAACCAAGAAAATTAGATGATAAAGAACCAAGAAAATTAGATGATAAAAGAAATCAGAAATACAAAAAAATTCCGCAGCTCCAAAAAGAAACTACGGAATCGATGCCCGACGAAAGCGGACCAGCCATGTTTTGTATCAAGGCTGATTATTTGTGTTTAATAAATGTGCCTTTGCGTAATTCATCAAATGCCAGGGATAATTCTTCCTGGGTGTTCATCGCTATTGGGCCGCCCCATGCGATGGGTTCATGCAAAGGTTTTCCGGAAAAGAAAAGAAAGCGAAGGTCTTTCTCTGGAGATGCGGATACGGAAATAGAATCTCCTTTTCCAAATAAAACCGCAGTCTTTTCAGCAATCTCTTGATTATCTACTACGCCATGTCCTTCAATCATGAAGATATATACGGTTTCCCCCTCTTTTGTGGGAATGGTGATCTTCTCCCCTGCTGGAAGTTCCACATCAAAAATGCTGACTTTAATATGCTTTGGAGTGATCCCTGCTGCATCTTCAAAACGTCCGGATAATACGCCGACCCGTGCATTGCCGCTTTTGATTCTCGGAATCATATCTTTCGTAATTGGAAGATATGCAGGATCCGTCATCTTTTCTTCCCTCGGCAGATTGAGCCATAGCTGTAGGCCAAGCATTTTCTCTGACGCCTTGGGCATTTCCTCGTGCAGAATCCCGCTTCCGGCCGTCATCCACTGACATTCACCAGAAGAAATGGTACCTCTGTTACCAAGGCTGTCTTCATGATCAATCTGACCGGAAATCAAATAGGTAACTGTTTCTATTCCTCTATGAGGATGCATGGGAAACCCTGCTACGTAGTCTGCCGGATCTGTGGAATCAAAGGAGTCCATCATTAAAAATGGATCAAATTCCTCCACATCATCATATCCAAGTACACGCACCATTCGGACGCCTGCACCATCTACGGCCCGCTGCCCCCGAATCTGCTTTGCAATTCTTCGTTCGCTCATTTCCTCTCCTCCTTATTGGAGTTTACTTTAATTCAGCCCAATTAATTAAGAAGCGGAAATCTTGTTCACCCACTGGGTGAATGCAGCCATATAATTTTTCAAATATCCAAGATTCTTTTCATCTGTAATCTCGCCATTTTCATTCAGTAATTCAGCTACATTGCTGATATACGCTTCCGGCTGCTGCAGCATAAGAACATTTAAGAATACCATAGGCTGGCGCAGATGATGGTTAGCACCAAATGCTCCAAGACCGCCTGGGGTTACGCTGATAATGCCGCCTGCTTTTCCATCCCATACATTGCTTCCATAAGGTCTGGAACCAATGTCAATGGCGTTCTTAAGAACAGCAGGAATCGAACGGTTATATTCGGGAGTGACAAAAATGAATCCATCAAGTTCTTTGATTTCCTTACGGAATCTCGTCCAGGAATCCGGAGTATTTCCATCATCATCAAAGTCCTGATTAAACATGGGTAAATCACCAATTTCGATAAAACGCAGAGAAAGATCTTCTGGAGCCACAGAAATTGCTGCTTTTGCCACTGCACGGCAGAAAGAATCTCTTCTTAGGCTTCCAACGATAACACCGATTTGTTTTGTACTCATAACAACATCTCCCATCTTCTTTATATTTTTAACCAAACCGCAAAGCCGTTTGGCAACCCTTCTTCATACCGCTTAAAGGAGTTAAAACCATTATAAATATCTTACCAAAATCTTGTCAAGTATCCTGTTTGATCGTAGGTTGGCATCAACTGGTCAGTCTGCAAACAAACTGGTGGACAAATACCGGTCTCCGGTATCAGGCAGAAGAACCACAATGGTCTTTCCTTCGTATTCCGGCCGTTTGGCAAGTTCAATAGCAGCCCATACAGCCGCACCAGAAGAAATACCTACCAGGATCCCTTCTAATTTTCCGATTTTCTTGCCAATATCAAAAGCATCGGTATCAAGTACCGGAATCACTTCGTCGTAAATTTCCGTATTCAATACATTCGGTACAAACCCGGCTCCAATTCCCTGAATCTTATGTGGTCCGGCGGTTCCAGCTGATAATACGGGTGATGACGCCGGTTCTACCGCTATGATTTTTATATCCGGATTTTTTGATTTTAAATACTCTCCGGTACCAGTTATAGTTCCGCCGGTTCCTACACCAGCTACAAATACATCCACCTCTCCGTCCGTATCTTCATAAATCTCCGGACCCGTGGTCTCTCTGTGAACTTTTGGATTTGAGGAATTGTTGAACTGGCTTGGAATAAAGCTGTTAGGAATCTCTTTTGATAATTCCTCTGCCTTTGCAATGGCACCTTTCATTCCTTTGGCGCCTTCGGTAAGGACCAGTTCTGCGCCATATGCTTTCATTAAAGTCCGGCGTTCCAATGACATAGTTTCCGGCATTACAATCATAACACGGTATCCTCTGGCTGCTGCCACCGAGGAAAGTCCTATACCAGTATTCCCGGAAGTAGGCTCAATAATTACAGAATCCGGTGTTAAAATTCCTGCTGCCTCTGCATTATCGATCATCGCCTTTGCAATCCGGTCTTTTACGGAACCTGCCGGATTAAAATATTCCAGTTTTCCCAGAATTCTGGCTTTTAAGCCCAATGCTTTTTCTATATTTGATAATTCAAGAAGTGGTGTTCTTCCAATAAGCTGATCTGCTGAAGTATAAATTTTCGCCATATGTTCATCTCCTTTTTTTGCCTGCATTCGATATTGCATGTGGTATCTTAATATTACTTTGCAAAACATACTTTGTCAATGGGTTTATATGTGCATACGGCGATTTAACCACTGTATCAGCCTTTCCCTCTGAGCCTTTTCCTGTAGCTTGAAGGGTTTTCTCCATAAATGCGATGAAACAGTTCTGAAAAAGAACGATTATCCCGAAACCCCACCTCCTGAGCGATATCCGCAGTTTTTTTATCTGTAGAAACCAGTAATGATACCCCATGCTTCATACGGACCTGATTTAGATAATCCTTAAAGTTCTCTCCAGAGTTTTTCTTAAAATAACTGCTGAAATAATAAGGGTTCATATGGACCTCTCCCGCCAGAACTTCCAAGGTTAAATTATCCATATAATGATTTTCTATGTATTCCATGGCATGAAATATATATTTTTTATCACTTCGTGACATTGCCGCAGAGATCAGTTCTTTATATTTCTTAAAATGCCTGTCGTACAAGTTCACCAGTTCCTCGTAACTTTTCGTTCTCCTCGACTGTTCCATGATCTCTTTAAATTCTAATTCCGAGCCTTTAATTTCAAGAATTTCGAACCGCTCCTCTAATATACGAATGGTGCTTCCATAATGAAAGCAGGCATCATCTTTTCTTCCATCGGCAGCCTGGCACACCAGTCGTTTGAACCTAGCACAGGCTTCCAGAAAACGCTCGTCATCCTGGGATAAAAGAGCATCAACCAGCGGTTTTCTGCCAAGTCGGATCTCTTCCAGAGACACAGTCTTTTTATATACCGCCTCTCCATAACGAAAGATTGGAATGGCGAACTGATCGGCAAAATAGAAATACCCTTCCATGGAGCGGCATTTCTCATACCCCACAGGAATTTCTCCCATGGAGTCAACCGGTTCTCCAATGACAAAAGCAACCTGGCAGGCCATAGATTCTCTCACCTTTTCAGAAATTTCATATAACAGTTCTCCGGCAGCTTCATCCGGATTTTTCATGACCAAAACAATTCGCCCTTCTTTTACAAATACGATTCCCCTGTCCCGACCGGTCAAAAATTCTTCCATATAACTGATGACAGAAAAACGGATGAGTTTCTGTTCCTGAATTGTCACTGGTTTTCCGTAAAGTACTTCGCCAATCACAGGCAGATACCGGCAATCCTCCACCTCCACAAGTTTTTCATAAGGGGCTGATGCAAACGTTTTCTGCTGATAGGGTTGTAATTCCTGTAGAGTCTCTTCCGAATGGATTGATTTCATGGTCAGGATACATTTTTCTAAGGTACTTACCAGTTCCTCTTTGAGAATTGGCTTTAAAAGATAATCCACAGCTCCATAAGTCAGTGCATCCTTTGCATACTGAAAATCCTGAAATCCACTGATAAATATTACTTTTGTCCCAATATTAAGCAGCTTTATTTCTTTTAAGATCTCAATTCCCGTCTTTTTGGGCATATTAATATCCAAAAGAGCGATATCTGGCTGTTCCATTAATATCCCATCAAGGGCCGCCTTGCCATCCTCGTATTCTCCTATTATTTCTATCCCCAATGCATTAAAATCTACCAGTTTTCTGATTCCCTTTGTGATAACCGGTTCGTCATCAGCAAGGATCATTCGAACCATCTGCTTCCTCCCCTTTCTTCCATGGCATGACAATTCTCACCATGGTACCTACCGATGGGCTGCTTGTCACTTCGACTCCAAACCCTTCTCCATAGAGATAACGGATGCGATCATGCACATTTTTTAAACCAATGCTTTGCCAGTTCTGCTCATTTTTTATACCTGGCTCATTGCCGGAAAGAAGAAATCGTAGTCTTTCAAGTTCGGATTCATTCATTCCTGTTCCATTGTCCATGACTGTCACTTCCAGCCGTTCTTCCACTCGTTCCGCACTGATCAATACATAACCGCTGCCGTCTTTTGGTTTAATCCCATGCACATAGGCATTTTCCACGATGGGCTGGAGAATCAGCTTTGGAACCTGCTGATCCCCAAGGCCATGAAGTTCCACTGTCAGCTTCACTTTCCCCTTGATGCGGCAGTTTAAGAGATATACATATTTACGGATAATATCCACTTCCTGTTCCACCGATACCATATCCTGCATCGGTCCGATCATATAACGGATCTGTGTGGAAAGCGCTTCAATCATATCAGAAACCACATAATCGTCCTTTTCCAAAGCCGTCATACGGATTACTTCCAGGGTGTTATATAGAAAATGAGGATAGATCTGGGATTTTAATGACGTCATTTCTGCTTCTGCCTGTTTCATACGAGCCACATAAGACTGGTTGATATAATTTTCCAGTTCTCTTGACATTTGGTTAAAGCGTTCCGATAGAATGCCGATTTCATCCCGGGAAGTGACGGGAAGTTCAACCTTAAAATTCCCAGTCTCAATTTCCGACATCCGATCCATCATGCTCCGGATCGGTTTTGTAAGCCGCTTGGAAAACCAGACGGAACCACCAAGAAGGGCCACCAGACATGCGCCCAGAAAGAAAAACATCATCTGCTGCATGTGCCGCAGCTTCTGATTGGCAGTTTTTGTCTTCATGGAAATGATCACTTTTAAACCATAAGAATTATAATCGGTATCGATGATATATTCCTCTTTTGTTTCTTTGAAAAGTTCTTTATCCTGTGACAGATTTTCTCCGATTCGCTTCCTGTCATTGCTGTAGTAACAGTTACCGGCTCTGTCACAGACATAAACATAATCCTGGGGTGCCAGATTAATCTTTTGGAATGCCTCCTCAAGCCGGGATATCTCTACATCAAGAAAAAGAGTTCCTACATACTTATAATTCCCAACAACTCCTGTGAGATCAAAATAATTCCTGGCAACCGTAAACACCTGGTCATGGTGCATGGGAAAATAGTCATTGGAATGTGTGGGAATGAGTATGATATTTTTGCTGTTCTTATCCATTTGGGAAAATCCCATTCTGTCATAGAAAACCATCTCTTCATTGGGATTTTGCAGTCCGGTTCTGGATTTGTGAAAAGGCAGTACATTTCCATTTAAATCCTCAGCAATAAAGTGAGTTCCTGTAATGGATTTATCCACGGACTGGACATTGCTTAGAAATATTCTCATATTATTTCTTCTGGTTTCTTCCGCTTTTTCCGGCTCCAGCCCTACCCCGTAGATGATCTGGCGCAGATTATCAAAGGACATATAATTAAATTCAAACTGACCTTCACTGGAATAATTGTAATAGTATGGCATTTTGGATATGCCATTGTATGTATCCATCATATCGTCAATGGAGTCATTTACATAGTCTGCCGCCTGCTCGTAATTTCCACGCAAAGATTTCCCGTATTCTTTAAACATCTGATTCATAATAACCGTGGATAATACTAACATTGGTACCAGCCCGATAAGAATAATCACCAGACTGAATTTCTGATACAGGTTCAGTTCCTTTTTCCAGCGTTTCATGCCGTACCCCTTCCCGGACTGATACATCAAAATCGAAGGCATGATTCTTCACACCTTCGATCTTTTAATTCTTTCCATCAGTTTATCACAACAACAGCACGTGTGCAATTTGTTCAGCCTTTTGCAGCCCCTGCTGTAATCCCCTTTACAAAATACTTCTGCAACAGGACAAAGATTACCAGTGCCGGAACTATGGAACAAACGGTTCCCGCAAATACAATATCCCACCGTGCCGTATATTGGCCTACAAAGGAATACACTTCAACCGTAATGGTCTTTGCACGGTCCGAAGGAAGGGCTAAGTAAGGCATTAAGAAATCGTTCCAGATACCAAGTCCATTTAGTACCACCATGGAAGCAGTGCAAGGTCCCAGTAAGGGAAATGTGACTTTCCAAAAGGTTTGAAATGGATTGCAGCCGTCAATTTCTGCCGCCTCTTCTATTTCCAGAGGAACTCCTTTCAAAAAACTGCAGTACAATAGACTTCCAAAAGCTACGGAACCTGCAATATAGCAGACAATGGGACCAGCAAGTGTTCCAAATATCCCAAATACCTTCATTTCCTTAAACAGAGGAAACATGTAAAGATGAAACGGAATCATCATTCCAGCCAGGAAATAGGTATAGATCAGCTTTGTTACTTTGGTCTTTCGCCGTTCTATGGCAAAGGCCGCCATTGGAACGATGCATACGATCAGTATCTCAGAGACTACTGTCAGAATTACACTGTGATAGATGGCTGTGACAAAATCTGACTGGGAAAACAGATCATGAAAGTTTTTTAAATAGAACGATCCAGGCATAGCCATAGGGTTTTTTAATATCTCGCCATTGCTCTTAAACGCAGAAATGACCGCAAAGAACACCGGAGACAAGAATAATGCAGCAAGGACAGCGGTGGCAACCACAAGTCCATAACTCCCAGACCGAAACTTCTTTCTCACTGCCTTAATTTCTGCATCTTTCATTACAGCTGCACCTCCCTCTTTTTTAATATGGACTGCTGAATGCCATTTAAGATCAAGATAATAAACAGAAGAACAATACCTACCGCCGTTCCAAAGCCCTGGCGTCCTTCGTTGAAACCAACCTTATAAAGCAAGTAAACCATGGTTTCAGTCGTAAATCCGGGACCTCCGTCCGTCATTACTGAAATCTGGTCAAATACTTTTAAGCCGTTGATTAAGGACAAGGTAAAGTTAATGGTGAATGCTCCCGAAATCAGGGGCAGGGTAATGGCTTTAAATCTCTGCAGAGGAGATGCTCCGTCAATTGCTGCTGCCTCTGTCACATCGGTTGGTACGCTTTGTAAGGAAGCCAGATAAATAATCATATAGTAACCAGCCCCTTTCCAAACCAAAACCACACCTACCATGACCAGTGCCAGCTTGGGATTTCCCAGCCAGTCCTGACTGTAGTTTCCCATTCCGATTTCCTTTAATATGGTGTTGACTGCACCGAAATTATAGTTATACATGATCTTCCAGATAAATCCGGATACAATCCCGCTGATTAACACTGGTATGTAAAATGCACTTCGAAAAAAATTCTTTCCCCATTTTACATGATCAACCATCAAAGCCAGGGTAAGTGCCATTGTATTTTCCAGAATCGATATAAAAGCCGTAAGTATGATCGTATTTTTTAAAGCATTTCCAAATCGGGCGCTGGTAGCAATCTCTTTGTAATTGGATAGTCCTATAAATTTAACCACAGGATTGAGTCCATCCCATGATGTGAAGCTGTAATATACACTTGCGATCGTCGGTACTATGATGAACAGGGTAAAGAACAGGAATGCAGGAGCAAGAAAGCCTGCCGTAATGAAATCGATCCCCCGTTTTTTCTTTTTTGTCATTTTCTTCCCATCTCCTTTCCTGTATTTCCTTTTGCAAAGGGCTGTTCCCTCAAAAACCTTGCTTTGGGAACAGCCCTGATCCATTTATTTACTGCGCACTTTTCACAGGATTAAAACTTTGCATGGCTACCTTCCATGTCTTGTTAAGTTCTTCACAGGCAGAGGGAATATCACGCTGTCCCTGGATCACTTCAATGGTTGTTTTATACATAAAGTTTCTGAAATCAGGGGGAAGTTCATTTTCGCCGATGCGCCCATTCCACGCAACACTTAAATCATCCGCTGTGTTCGTAGCATCAATTACTTCCATCATGACTGGGGCTGCACTTAAATTAGGAGTTTCTACGGTGGAAGGAATGGCATTTAATTTATTGCAATATACCTTATAGCTTTCTGGTTCAAAGAAGAAACGGATGAACGCTTCCGCTGCTGCCTTTTTATTTGGATCTTTGGCAGCTTCTGCAGAAATCGCCAGTCCGCCAGCTCCGCCACCGCCGATCAGACGGACTTTTCCATCGGGACTTGGAACCGGAAACCAACCTATCTCAAAATCAGTATCAGCTGCTGCTATCTGAGCAAACATATGGGTGCCGGAATACATCATTGCTGCCATATCACTTACTAAGAACGTAGTAATCTGTGCATCAGGCGTTGACACCCAACCGTCCTGGGCATACTGAAATACATTTTGAAGTTCCTCAAACGTGGCTTTTATGGATGGATCTGAGAAATCTTTACTTTCGTCATAGCAGTGCTTGATGAAATCCTGATCCTTGCTTAAAACCTGATCATTATAGGCTTTATAAAACCAGAAACCAATATGCCAGATGTCCTGACCTCCAATGACCAGCGGAGACATATCCCCTTTGTCTTTGATTTTCTGGCAAAGATCTAAAAATTCTTCATATGTTTTTGGTTCCGTGAATCCATTTTCATCAAAATATTTTTTGTTATAGATGATTCCCTGGGTATTCTCACCTGCGATTGGAGCCGTATAGGTTTTTCCATCAAATGCTACCGTGCTTTTAAACAAAGAAACAACGGAGTCAGGAAGCGGTGACAGCATTCCGGCACGGACATAAACTGGTGTATCCCGCATCTCCATAATGTCCGGAAATTCTCCTACGCTTTCCTTGGTTTTCAAAAATTCACTGTAGGCACCGCCGTTTCCAGGCTGGATTTTTACCGTGATATCAGGATATGTCTGATTAAACCGGTTTACAATTTCATTCATGGAAGCCTTCGCTCCCTCATCTCCATCTGCAAAAATAAAGGTCAATTCTGTAGGCGCGGTAACGATTGAAGCTTTTGTTTCCGCAGTTTTTTCTGTATCTGTTTTCGCTTCCGACTGCACAGCAGAAGTGCTTTCCCCTGTTTTGTCTGTAGAACCAGCCCCCTGGCAGCCTGACAGAATGGTCCCCACCAAACTCGTTAAAAGAATGGACGCCAATAATTTTTTCTTCATTTCCCAACTCCTCCTTTAAATATTCCGTTCTTTTTTCTTACCTCCTAACTATAGCAAAAACCATAGGAAAGAAAAATATACATTTTTAAGGTGTTAGTGCTGTTTTTATAGATGATTTTCAAAAGGAAATGACTGAACCTTATCGTCAAAGGTATAACGGCCTGCACCGGTCCCATAACACTTCCAGGTAACCTTCCCCTCACTGTCTCTCTTAATCATGACCACATTGCCTTTTTCCAGGTCTTCTTCGGTTTCAAATTCATCTTCGTAAAGAGGAAAATAAGATTCTCCATTTCCATAAGACCGTATTTGTATTTGAAACACCGTATCAGCAGCCACATAGGAAACCGGCTCCGCGAGAGGAATTAAGGCTCCGTCTGCTACAAAAACCGGAATCTGATCATATTCTGCTGATATCTCGTATTCCTGCCCTCCCGTAAAGACTTCACCTGTAAAAAAATGATACCATTTCCCCTCAGGCAGCCAGACTTTTCGGAAGGTCCCATCTTCCAGCGTTAGAGGACATACCATCATGCTGTCGCCAAACATATACTGGTCATCCAGTGCTGCGGCCCTCTCATCTTCCGGGTAATCAAGAATGACTGCCCGAACCGGCGGAATTCCCTTCTGATGATATTGTACGAACGCACTGTATAAATAAGGAAGAAGGCTCATGCGCAGACTTAAATATTTCCGGCACACTTCTGTATAATCCTCCCACTCCTCCATGAATTCATTGTTTAAGTTTTTCTCTGTATCCACCTGCTTCCATGGGGGATTTGGTATTCTCCAGCAATTAAGCAGGGCCTGGGCCGAGAATACAACTGTCTCCACCCTGCGAAGAAGATCCTGGGGATTCTCACAGCTGCGCACTTCCGGAGACCATAGCATGCCACAAAAACCAGAAGTCACCATTCCCCGGATAAAGTCCCTGTGATCATATAGGTCCGAATACAGGACAAAAGGAAGCGGTGCACTGAGTGCTCCTGAAGATCTTGTCTGAGATAAGGTTCTTATGTTTCTTTTTTTATAAATCCAATGGATCATGCTCTGATAGAGATAGCCGATTCCGTTGTGCATCTGCTCGCCATCGAGTCCTGAAGGGAATTCAGAATCATCGGGAAACGACCAGTTGGAGGGATTGTAATCAGAATTATCACATTCATCCAATTTAAATCCGTAAATCCCCTTCTCCACCAGCTCTTTCTCATGATATCCACCAAAAATTTCCCATACCTTTTTATCTGCAAAATCCGGTACAAGACCGTTCCACACTTCGTAATCACCACTATAAGGCAGCAATTTGTCATATATTTCTGAAGCCGGGTAGACAAAAGCATGCTCCCATAGATTTATCTTAAATCCCTGGCTGGAAAGTGCTTTTATCATCCTGTCCGGCTGAGGAAACAGCGAGGACCATGCATAGGTACAGGAATAGCTATGAGACTGCCAGCCAGGTTCTAACCCCAGCACATCTACCGGTATCCCATCCTTACGAAGTTCTTTTCCAATTTGAAGGATTTTTTCCTGGTCGCTTCCCCCATAGGCACGGTACCATACACCAAGCCCCCACATAGGAGGCAGACACCCTCCTCCTGAAAATAAATTATAGCGTTGTACGATTTCCAGCAGTTCCCCCGAAAACAGGTATAATACAATTCCTTTTACATGTGGAATGTGAATGATGATCTTTCGCTTCTCCTTTGCACGCTTTAACGCATACAGTGCTGATTCGGAGAATTCCTTGTGCTTTAAATTTATCTCTGTTTTCAATGAGGATACGCCTTTTTCTGAATTCGTCCCCATATAAAAATCTGCGTAGCGAAAGGTATCCGCCATCAAACCATATCCTGCGGTTGATATGTAAAACGGAGCGGGAGCATGACTTTCTCCCGTATCTGCGGGAGGGTCCGAATTAACACGAATTCTTCGCTTTCTTCCTGCATGATTCATGCTTTTTAATTGAAGGCCAAATCCATAAATATCTTCTCCTGTATCCATGGATAGTGTCACTGTTACTCCCCTTACACCGATCTTGTACTCCATTTCTTTATAAATTCCAGGAATCCGGTCTCTATGGGGAAGCTTATTCAGGGCTTTTGTCTTCATCGGTTCTATCTGAAACGCAGCCGGTGTCAATGCCTCCGGTTCTCCAATAATTAACTTCCATATACCATTTGCGATTTGTTCCATACTACTTTGTGTGCTGGATATCTGCATACATATCCTCCTTTTTCTTTTCCTTCGGCTTCTCCTATTCCTGCTTTTCACTTTTCCCCAAAAGAGGTATAATGACGATATTACAAGAAAAGGAGTCCCCTCATGATTTCCATTTTAAACTGCGGCTACGATTCCAGGCACCAGAAAACCCTGGATATGTATCGTCCGGATGGCTCTTCCGACTATACGCTCCTGCTGATAAAATCCCAGGCCTTTTTTGAAAGCGGAAATACTTCCGTGGATCTTTCGCCAAATACGGCAATCCTGTATGACAAGCATTCTTATGTCCATTACGGCTGCCACACTTCTGATTACAATGATGATTGGATCCATTTTGATTTAGAGAAAGAGGATCTCCCTTTCCTTCTTGATTTGGAGATTCCTTTCCAAACACCGATTTGCCTTACTTATATCGGCCAGGTATCTGAATATTGCCGCCTGATTGTTATGGAAAAGCATTCCTCTCATCTATATAAGAAAACAATCCTGGATTCTTTAATGCGCAGTCTGCTCTGCACCTTAGCTTCCTTAATCCATGCCCAGCCAGATAAGGCCGCTTCCCATAAGTATTACAGCATTATGAAAGAGCTCAGGGTATCCATTCTAAACGCCCCTCACCAGAAATGGACCATAGACGGCATGGCAGAGTCTCTTCATATGAGTCCTTCCTACTTTCAACATCTTTACAAGGAACTCTTTGAAACCTCCTGTATGCAGGAAGTTATATCTGCCCGCTTAAAAAATGCATGCTTTTATCTTCGTACCACAGAAATGTCGGTTCAGTCTTTAGCTGGCTTCTGCGGCTATGAGAGCGAATTCCATTTTATGCGTCAGTTTAAAAAATATCTTCATATGACCCCAAGCCAATACAGAACCCACTGCCGAAAAGGATCACCATAAAAAGAAATCGTTGCCTTTGAGCTTAAATAATGCCTCCATGAAGAAGTAATCTCCATAGATAATGGGATATTCATGCTCTTTCGTGTGATAAGCGGCAGAACATTTCTGTAAGATGCAGTCACTTTCTCTGGTAAAATCACAGTGATTTTCATACAGCGCTTTTAAAAGCTTTTCTGCACCCCTTAAATAGAGCTCTTTTTCCAGTTCCCCCGCCTGACGGCTTATTTCAATCAGACCGCAGGCTGCGATGGCTGCTGCCGTATCATCATACCAGAGCGGTTTTCTTGGCTGCCGAAAATCAACAGGAATAAGTCCATCTTCCGGAATGGAAGCCAGAAAATAATGTGCAATCTTCTTGGCTGTTTGGTAATATTCCTCTTTTCCGGTATGGCGGTAGCTCATTAAGAATCCATACAATCCCCATGCCTGTCCCCTGGTCCAGGAAGAACCGGTCTCGTAGCCCTGACCACCATAATCTCTGATCTTTTCCCCAGTGAACGGATCAAATTCCACGATATGGCAAACCGACCCATCGGATCTGATAAAATGCTCCATAACCGTATCCGCATGAAGCATGGCGATCTGCTTAAATCTGGGATCCTTTGTCTCCTCTGACGCCCAATAAAGTAGAGGAATGTTAAACAAACAATCTATAATTGCCCACCCTCTGGTATCATCTTCACTCCCCGGAATGTCATTCCATGCACGGATAAAACGCCCAATGGGATTAAACCGCCCTGCCAAAAGATTGGCTGCATGCAGGCCACGTTTCTTTGATTCAGGATTTCCCGTCAGGCGATAATCTGCTACTGCTGTCGGCAAATACATAAATCCAACATCATGGTGAAGGCCATAATAGTCCGAAAAACACTGATCCAATTTTTCCTCCGAACGTCTAGCGATTTCCTGATATTTCTCCTCCCCGGTTTCATGAAACATCTGCCACATCATTCCGCCCCAGAAACCATTGCACCACCAGTTAATTCCATCATCTTTTGTAAATGCTCCGCTACGACCTCTGTCGTCGTGAACACCGTCTACTGTGGTATAAGGTATCTTATCAGCAGATTTCTCGCTGACCCAGTTCATCTTCTCCATCAACTGTAAAACAGCCTGGTCGATCCATGAATTTTCCTGTTTTTTACACATAAGCTTTACCTTCCTTCTCTGCAGAGTTCCATTTGCTGTTTTTCTTTATAAAGATACTATTTTTATACTAGAAATCAGGTTGCATTAGCAATATCCGTTACGGTCATATACTGACCTTTCCTGCTTATTTAAGAAGTTCTTCTCCATTGAAACGCAAAAAAGGCAGAGCTGAAAGTTGAATTCACAGACTTTCGCTCCGCCCTTTTATAATATGATTTGTTGTCAAATCATCCTCATTGTCAACAAAAGAGCGGGTCCGGAGAACCGGATACCCGCCTTTTATCATCCATTTATAATTCAGAGTCTTCCTCAAAGAAAAAATCATCGATAAATTCATCATCAAACTCAAAGTTCTCATCAAATTCAAAGTTAGCAGATCTCCGACGGCATACTCTACAGCCTAATCTGAAACCTCTCCGGAAAGCTTCTCTTCTTTCCCTTCTGCACCGATCGCGATTATCATCACGGTCATTATCACAGTCATTATCACGGTCACGCCAACAATTACGCCTGTTGCAACCACAATTAAAACAACACATTCATCTCACTCCTTTCTTATTTAGACATACTGTATTGTATGCTATATTCAGACAAGTCGTGAAAATGTGCCCATTGCCATTCCTACACCTCAAAACACCCCATATACTTCGCGCCCTCTAATCGGATACATACTGCGCATATAAGAAGTGAAGTCTGGTATTTTCCTTGATAGAGATTCCTTCTTATGCTTTTTATCTACTTTTTCCCAAGTTTGCATTCCAATACTAATGTCACTATATGATGATCTATTCCACTGTTTATAATTGATTTGCAGATGTACAATATTAATATTGGGAATTTATTTAATTATGTATTCATATACAAAGTCATCCATAAAGAAGCCCTTTCCAATGTCATTCCTTTCTTCCCCTATTCTCTTAAAGCCCATTCTTTCATAAGACAAAACTGCGCTGTTATTTTTATTAACATTCAATATAATGGAAGTTAGACCGTCTTCTTGTGCCCGTTCAATAACAAATTGTAACATCTCACGCGCGATGCCTTTTCCTCTCTGCGCCTTTTGCAAATAGAATTTACTTAGATAGAGCTGATTCCTTCTCGGATAATACGCAAGAAAGCCTACTTTATTCCCAGCGGTATCAATCACAAAATAGTAATGATAGCCGTGATCCAAATGCTCCTTAATCGCTGAAACCGATTGGAATTTGCGGATCATGTAATCATTTTGTTCTACCCCAATAATAGAATCAAAATGTTCTTTTACGATTTCTGTTGCCAGATTTGACAGTTCTTTTATTGCATTCGTATCACTTGCTAAGATCTTTTCGTAATTCATAGTTACCTCACTTTCTTTTTGACACGATTCATTGTCAATCATTTTTCATGCCAATTAAATATCCTAATTAAAAATACCAGATTTTTATCCAACTATCAATCAAATCGGAAAACCAACTTGCAGGTTTTTAAGTCAATACTTTAGTTTGAATTTCATCAACTATTTTCTAATTGGATATTGTCTAATAATTATTCATTATTTCAAAAAGTCATAAATCTTGATATAATATTTGCAATAGACAATTATGGTTATAACTTGTATAAGAACTCGTTAAGAACAGGTGCACATTATTTTATACTTCATACATTAGATAAAAAAGAGCAGACACGGTTAAACATTTGTTTTTCGTCTGTGGTATATTGATCTAGAGAGAGGAATCTATATGCACGCATGGGAAGCCATACAAAAAACTCTGAACCACATTGAAGAACATCTCGGTGAAGAAATCCAAATCGAAGAACTAGCAGAAACTGCCGTACTATCAGTGTTTTATTATCAGAGGTTATTCACAAGATTGATAAAAACATCGGTTAGAGATTATATTAAATTACGCCGATTGGCAAGATCTCTCACGATGCTACGTGATAAAGAAAACCGCATTATCGATATTGCAATGGAATACGGTTTTGGAAGTCACGTAACTTTTACGCGAGCTTTTAAAGAAACCTATGGGATTACCCCTTCACAGTACCGAGATAAACCGATTGCCTTACAGAATTTTAATAAACCCGATTTATTGCTTGGTTATATTGTGGTTGATGAAGGTGTACCACTGATTAGAGATGGATTGGTTTTGGAAATGAACCGTAAATTTCTTGAAGAACCAATTAGCTTTCTTGGTGTTTCAGGATATTATCCATTCAAATATGGTAAAATGTTCGGCGAAAGAACTGGCGTTGACACAGTTGGTGAGATTTGGGACAGGTTTTTTAGGGTTCTTCCGAATATCTCGCATATCTCAGAGGGGCGCTGGGTTGGTGTTTCTTATCACGGCGATGCACCAGACGGTTATTCTAGTTATTTTATTGGTGCTGAAGTGAAAAAAGACGAGAACAACCACGGATTTACAAATTGGCAACTGCCCATACGAGAATATGTCGTTTGTGGTCTTGAATCGGAAAATCACGAACAGATGATAATTAACTTGGGTAAGGCAATGAAATACACCCGGTTCTGGCTTAAAAAGCACAATCTAATTGCCGATGGATTTTTCCCTGAGATGTACTATAAAAGTACGTCCGACATCTCTTATGTAGAATTGTGGATTCCTTTTAAGATACGAGAAAAATAAATAATTAATGTTGGAGGAAAAGCAAATGAGCAATTACGAAGAAGGATTAAAATTAATCGAAGAAAAGTTCGGAAATGGCAAAGACAATGTTATTTCTCTCGCCACGATTGCGCGGGAGCCGGGCGCTGACGGAATGCCTCGCCCCGTTGTCCGTAGCGTGGACGCCTATTATGAAGATGGCATATTTTATGTTGTAACACATATGAAATCAAACAAAATGCAGCAAATATCACAAAATTCGGAGGTTTCGGTCGCAGGTTGTTTAGAGATGTTCACCGCTAATGGAGTAGGTGAAAACCTCGGTTGGGTGCTTGATCCAAATAATGCCGAAATAAGAACCAAACTCCGTACAGCTTTTGCCGAATGGTACGATATGGCAAATAATGAAAAGGATGAAAACTGTTGCATTTTAGCAATCCGTCTCACTAAGGGAACATTAAACATTAATCATTGGGAAAAACTATACCATATGGATTTTGTGAATAAGACGGATATCGAAAATGGGGGCATTTTTTAATCAGTGAAACATTTAAAACTATCCGCCGGACAGTTTTAAATTTATGGCAGACAATTTGTCATACCTAATAAGCGTCTGTATATTAGCATTTATAAGGTCAACTTTCAATTGGGCTTTTGTCTACGTAATGAATATCGCAACGGGTTGAAGGTTGTCAAATTATAGTCATTGACAACATTAGGCAGGTCCGGAATACCGGATACCTGCCTTTTATCACCTATTAAACTTCTAGGTCATCGTCAACGTTGAAGTTAATGAAATAGATCGAGTTATTGCTAAAGTTATTGCTAAAATTATCGCTTAAGTTATTGCTAAAGTTATCGTTTAAGTTATTGCTAAAGTTATCGTTTAAGTTATCATTTAAGTTGTCTTTAAAGTTATCTCTAAAATTATCATTTAAATTATCTCTAAAGTTATCATTAAAGTTATCTCTAAAGTTATCGCTAAAGTTATCATTTAAATTATTGTTATTGTTAGAATCCGTTTCTCTCCGGCGACATGCATTACAGCCCTTATCGAAACCTTCCCGGAAAGCTTCTCTTCTTTCTCGTCTACACCGATCGCGATTATCATCACGGTCACACCTGCAATTACGCCTGCAACAACCACAATTAAAGCAACACATTAATATCACTCCTTTCTTAATAAGAGATAATATAGTTTATGCCATTAGCAGACAAGTAGTGAAAACAGGGTTAATCCCATATATTGCAATGCAGTTATAATCAGAAAAATAACAAGATAATAGTATGTAGTTTCATTCGTGACATCAGTATCTGTATCGGTAGTATCTGTCACGTGTGGGGCACTCTGCGTAGATAAAATTGAAAAGGCAACCATCATTTGACAACAGCTCAAAAAAGAGTTGTCAAATGGTGGTTGCCTTTCACTTTCTAACTATTTAATCCCTCATAAATCTTCGTTTTGACTTGCTTTACAAGGCATAAGTACGATTAATATGTAAATAACTGTACCCAGTACTGTGTTCCGCTTCCGTTCTGAGTATTACCTACTCCGATATGAGTGTAGCTCTTGTTCATGATGTTTGCACGATGTCCTGCGCTGTTCATCCATGCAGTTACTACTTCTTCCGGACTTCTCTGACCCCAGGCAATGTTCTCACCTGCTCCACTGTAATTCACGCCCTGCTCTTTTAATGCGCTTGAGAATGAGCTGCCGTTTGGACGGGTATGATCAAATTTACTCTGAATTTCATTGGCTCTTACTGTTGCTGCTTTCTCAACACTTGGGTCAATGGTAAGAGGTGCAAGACCTTCTTTTGCTCTTTCTGTATTTACCAGATCAACTACCTGCTGAGTGTATGTCTTATTAGAAGTGTTGGTATTTGTATTGGTGTTAGTATTTGTGTTGGTGTTAGTATTTGTGTTGGTATTAGTATTTGTGTTTGTGTTGGTATTAGTATTTGTGTTTGTGTTGGTATTGGTATTGGTATTTGTATTGGTATTGGTGTTTGTCCCCTTACTTGGGTTTTTGCAATTATTTAAATATTGGGTGATATCGGAGAGGTTTGTACCATTACAATTTACCCCCAATTGCTGCAGTTTCGCTTTTAAATCATCGGAATTGCAATACCCATTGATAGATACCACATTTCTCCCACCAAAAGACGGGGTGTTACACCTTACCGCTGCGTTTGCTGTTAATGGGATCATACTTGTTAAAGTAAGTGTCATTAATCCAAGTGCTGTTAATTTTCTCAATTCATTTGCCTCCTTTGAATTTATTACATTTGTGTTACATTTATGTTACATTTATATGATAGCACTCTTGTTCCCATTTTACCAGTGGAAAGAATTGGGATTTTCCTGTTAAGTAAAATTCTGTTATCTTTTTGGTAAAAAACAGCACTAATTCAGGGTTTTAGCAATTTTATACCGGATTTATCCATAAAACAAAGAATTAATTACAACTATACCACCAAATACCAACAGGTAGGCATCCAGTTTCTTACATTCCTATAAAAACAGCAGAAAATATCAAGTTTTATACCGGAAAACAGCTTAGGATGAAAGGGAAAGGCAAGGTGGAAAATTGGAAAAAACAAATGCTTATTTAAAGAATTTTATCGGCAGTCATTATGAAGTGGGAGCACAGATCGGACGATGGGTTTTATCTGCTCCTGACATTTTACAGCGGGTATTGTTGCCGTCAGACACTTATCCCCACGACAAGTTTATAGAAATAAAAGATATGCTGGACCGCTATTATCCTGGTGTCAATGAAGAAATCAAAGGATTTTCTGATACGATTAAAGCATCACCAAAACAGGCACTTTTTTATGCTATGACTTATCTGGAACGAGGCTGCAGCCTGATGGCCGCTTTGCCTGAGAAGATGGATAATGGTCATACCTTAATGGCCAGGAATTATGATTTTAATAATCAAATGGAAGAAATGTGCTTTGCTTTTACCCACATCAAAGGGAAATACCAGTACATTGGTTCTACAATCAATTTATTTGGCAGATGCGACGGAATGAATGAGCACGGACTGGCTGTCTCCAAAGCAAGCAACGGGCTTCCTGTTGGGAATTTTGCAGGTGGGCAAAAGGCAGGTGTCACTGGTTTCAGCTTCTGGATCGTCGTGCGCAGCATTCTTGAAAACTGTAAAAGTGTTGAAGAAGCAATCCAATGGACAATGGAGGCACCTGTCGGTTATAATATAAACTTAATGTTGGCCGACTCTCATAACAAAATCGCACTGCTTCAATGCATCGACGGTCATAAGTCCTATAAATTGTTAGAAGAAGGCAGTGAAGAAGTATTTCTAAGCGCTGCAAATCATGCAACTTTAAAAGATATCATTCCGTTTCAGAAAATACAGATTGAGAATTCAATCATACGGAACGACCGAATCATTGATTTATTTTATGGAAAGAAACAGGTTTCTAAAAATGATATGAAAGCCCTCCTTTCCACCTCATACCCTGACGGACTTTGCTGTCACTATTACAAAGAATTCTTTGGAACGCTGCGTTCCATGATATTTGATGTAAATGATAAGAGCATAGAAATGGCCTTCGGCTCTCCACAGGCAAACCAATGGCAGACATTTTCTGTGGAACCTTTGGAAGAAAAGGAAATCGAAATCTCGCTGCCGCAAGAAAAGGCAGAGAAAGATTTTTATAACATAATATAATCATGGAAACGTTCCTGAAAGGAGGCAGATATTTATGAGAGACCACTCAGACATTCAAATAGCCATCGTATTTATAGAAAATAATTTATACGAACCAATCGCTGCATGTGACGTCT
This sequence comes from uncultured bacterium, assembly GCA_963519465.1. Lineage (GTDB taxonomy): Bacteria > Bacillota > Clostridia > Lachnospirales > Lachnospiraceae > Lacrimispora. The sequence continues at coordinate 51,667 of CAUQMY010000020.1, read as the reverse complement.
CTCAGGCAGTCTCCTATTCCTATTATCATTTCCATCGGTATTTTCAGGCGGTCATGGGGGAAACCATTGGAAACTATATCAGATCCAGACGTCTGACACAAGCTGCCTGGGATCTGGTTCATTCGAATCAAAAGGTGCTGGACATCGGACTTTCTCTTTACTTTGAGACTGCTGAAAGTTTTACAAGAGCTTTTAAATCCAGGTATTTTTTGACACCAACACAATACCGAAAGAATGGAATCGATGTTTTAATTGGAAACAGACCGCCAGCCCTAGATTCCGATCTCATGATGACCACAAATTCTGGTCTAAAACCGGATATCGTCATCATACCGGAAACTGATATTATGGGCATTAGTTATGATACAACCATAGCAGGAAATGAAAGTACTGAGATGTGGGAGCTTTTTAACCGTCAAATTCCAACTGTCCTCACGGACCACAAAAGATACGGTATCTTTGAAACCGGAGGCGATTGTACTTCTGATTCATTTAACACCGACAGCCAAGCCACCGCATTTGTGGGAATTGAGATTCCAGAAGACTTTCCCATTCTAATGGGAATGAAAAGGAAAAAACTATGGGGTGGAAAATATGCAAAGTTTATCCACAAAGGAACTGTAGAGACACTAATACATACTTATCAGCACATATGGGGCATTTGGTTTCCAAAAAGCGGTTTCATGCTGGATAACCGTGATGATTTTGAATGTTATACCCAGCGATTCAAGGGAGCCCAAGAGGAAACTTCTGAAATTGACATATACTTTCCCATTAAATAAATGAACAGTTCTCCATCCGCTGCCATATTTTTACTTGACAAAGGGAAAACGCCTCCTTACAATATATCTATGCGATACATTGTAAGGAGGCGTTTTATGCTGGAATATATAATTTTAGGTATGCTTCTCAATGAACCTCTCACTGGCTATGATGTAAAAAAGTTCATTGAACATGGTGTTGGTACGTTTTATAAAGCCAGCTATGGAAGTTTGTATCCGTCTTTGAAGAGAATGACTGAAAAAGGTGATTTAATTATGTTTGAACACCCCCAAGGCGGCAGGCAAAAAAATATTATCAAATCACAGAACAGGGGAAAACCACGTTTCTTAAGTGGCTTACCACTCCAGCAGGCTTAAATGACAACACAGATAACCATCTGGCAAAGGTGTATTTTTTTGATAGTTTATCTACGGATCTCCGCGATCAGCAGCTACAGGAATATGAACAGAACAGCATGAACTACTTACAAAAATTGTTAGAATTGGAAAAGAAATGCGCTGCACTGGAAAATAAGGACCTCTATTATTATAAACGATCCACTTTATATTATGGGATCCGAATGACCCAGGACAGTATCCGGTGGTGCCGCCATATTCGAGCTAAAAAGCCGTTAACAGAATTGATGGACCAGGAATTAATGGAATTTGAATCATGACCGGGAGGAATTAGATATGAGTGTATTGGAATCCAGGTACCCTATCCTTATATTGTCGCACCATAACTGCGAGATATACTGCTGTCATTTAGATGGATATAAAAACAATCAACAGGCATTGATTTGCCGCTTGAATCAAATCGAGACGGAGTTATTAAAAAAGGCGAAGCATATACAATTTCGAATTTGGTTTAACGTAGATGAAAGCACTTTAGATCCTTTGATTATGAAATTAATAGTGGAAAGTATCTATCGTTTTAAAGACCATATTTACAAGATTGCATTTATTGGACTGAGAGGAATGTCCAAATGGAGATTTGAAAAAATACGAAGGAACGCGTTTCAAGCAAACAGTGCACCCATCTCATACTTTACAGATGCAGAACGAGCGAAGGATTGGCTGATATAAATGACAACAGGACCGGATGATATCATCCGGTCCTGTCTCTTTTTTCAAGTCACAATTTTTATATAATGTAATTGTCAGCATAATCACTTTTACGGACAAGATCAGCAATGGTGATCCCGTCAAAGTAATCATTAATCAGTTTGTTTAAGCCTTCCCACATCTCAAGTGTCTGGCAATGGGAGGCCCGATTGCAGCTGTTGGTCTCCCCTTCCATGCAGGAAACCGGGGCAAGGGAACCTTCTGTGAGCCTTAAAATGCTGCCTACCGTATAAAATTCCGGGTCTTTGGCCAGCTTATATCCGCCTCCTTTTCCTCTTAAGGAATTAAGAAGACCATTCTTGCTGAGAATCGATACAATAGATTCTAAATATTTCTCGGATATCTCCTGTCTTTCTGCGATATCCATAAGAGTTATAAATTCTCCATTGTTATGCTCTGCAAGGTCTATCATAAGTCTGATCGCATAACGGCCTTTGGTTGAAATTTTCATAAGACATAACCTCCATATTCATAATTTACCACAAGGTTAGTATGTATTTCAAGTGTGACTTTTAAGAAATGATAAAAAATCACTGATCCAGATCATATTCATCAAGGAAATGATGGACTGTCCCATTTTCTTTATACGCGATTATTGTATTCAAGTTCACATTTTCCACACTTTTAAATATATTACCTTCGATATAAGGGTTGACTTCTTTTAGCTGTTTAATCAGGTTTTTTATCTCCACCCTCTTTGAGCCGGTACTTCCGTCAGTTCTGCAGGTCGTACAGGTATCGGTGAATCTGCATGCGCACTGGATGAAGTGCAGACCATTATAGTCTCTCCAAGCTTTGATGTCATCCTCCCGGATCAAATACATGGGACGGATCAGCTCCATACCCTCAAAATTCGTGCTGTGCAGCTTTGGCATCATGGTCTGGACCTGTCCGCCATACATCATGCCCATGAGTATGGTTTCGATCACATCGTCATAGTGATGGCCAAGTGCAATTTTATTGCATCCCAGTTCTTTTGCTTTGCTGTATAAATATCCTCTTCTCATTCTGGCGCACAAATAGCATGGAGATTTCTCCACATCATAGACCGCGTCAAAAATCTGGGTTTCAAACACTGTAATTGGAATATTCAAAAGCTGGGCATTACTTTCGATCACCTGGCGGTTCATCTCATTATAACCAGGATCCATAACAAGGAAAACAAGCTCAAAAGGAAACTTGTTATGCCGTCTCAGTTCCTGAAACAGCTTGGCCATCAGCATGGAATCTTTTCCACCGGAGATGCAGACAGCGATCTTATCGTTTTCCTTTACCAGCTCATACTCGTTGATGGCTTTTGCAAACTTGCTGAAAATATTCTTATGGAATTTTTTCCGAAGGCTTCTCTCAATCTCATCAAGCCGGGTATCTTGGTCTTCTTCCTTCTCTTTTTCCATGGAGCGAATCAGCCATTGTCCATAGCCGCCATCTAAGCTGTAAGCTTCGTATCCTTTCTTCGTAAGATACTCTGCTGCCTCTACGCTGATAATTCCCTTTAAGCAGTATAGAACTACTTTTTTACCGGCTGGGGGAATATATTCCCCTCCTAAAATGCTGTCCATCTCTATGTGAATGGCACCTGGTATAAAACCATGATTGTATGCGGTCTGATCCCTGACATCAATGAGCACGCACTCTTTCTCATCTAATTGCTTCAACTGGTCCAATGACAAATATAAATCATGAACCTCCGTGCTCTTATCAAGCATGTGATTTCCTCCTCATTTAATCATTTACCCTTTTCGCCAGATCCTTGATGACTTCTCCGGCTATGATAAGCCCTGCCACAGAAGGAACAAATGCCACGCTGCCAGGGATATCCCTGCGCTCTGTACACTTATGCGCTGCTCCAGGCGGGCAGATGCAGTTTGTCCTGCAGCTAATGGACATATCCTCGATGGGCCTGGTTGGTTTTTCCTGGGAATAAACTACCTTAAGCTTCTTGATCCCTCTTTTTTTCAGTTCTCTTCTCATAACCTTTGCAAGGGGACACATAGTGGTTTTATAGATGTCAGCTACTTCAAACTTGGTCGGATCCAGTTTATTACCTGCTCCCATACAGCTGATGATGGGTACGCCCGCATCCTTTGCCTGCATGACCAGTTCCAGCTTCGCTGTTACGGTATCCACTGCATCCACCACATAATCATAATCTTTAAAATTAAAATCAGCCGCAGTCTCCGGCAAATAAAAACATTTATGCATCTCTACTTCGGCATCCGGATTGATATCCAAAATCCGGTCTCTCATAACATCTACTTTATATTTACCCACTGTTTTTCTTGTAGCGATGATCTGCCTGTTGATATTGGTTAAACATACCTTATCGTCATCTACAAGAACAAAGGAACGGATTCCGCTTCTAACCAGCGCTTCCACTACATAACCGCCAACTCCTCCGATTCCAAAAACAGCAACTTTTGCCCCCATCAATTGACCCATAGCCTCTTCGCCAAAGAGAAGCTGGGTTCTTGAAAACTGATTCAACAACTGATTCTACCTCTTTCTTAATATATTATATCTTTTTAGTAGGAATAAAAAAACACACTTCAAATAATTATACTTCGAAATGTGCATTTGGGCAATTGATTTTTACTGGATATGAAGGGAAACTTATTTTACCGCTAACACGGAAAACATGGGGGTTGAGCCATAGTTGACTTTTTCTTCCTCAGACCACACCTGTTTCCATATTTCTGCATCTGTCTGGACACTGGATATTTTGTATTGTTCCAATACAGAAACATCCCACTCTGGTCTCAGCTTCCGGCTTAAAGGAAGCTTTTTTGCGATCGCTTCCATACGGTCAATATCCGTGCAGGTGTAATGATCTTCAAAGTTCATCTCCTCCACCTGTTTCCGGTCTCTTTCATATCCATGCCGTTTGGTTTCATCAAATAAATACTGATACCAGTTTGCATCAAAATTAAGAAGAATACCGCCTTTTTTCAAGATACGCAGCCATTCTTTATAGGCCAGTTCCGGCTTTTCCAAGTTCCAGGTCAAGTTTCTGCTGACAACCACATCGAATGTTTCGTCTTCCAATTCCGTTTTCTGCGCATCGGAAAGCACCCATGAAATCTGGTCCTTATAAGCTCCTGCATTTACCCTTGCCCGTTCCAGCATGGAATTTGTGCAGTCCACTGCCGTTACCTTAAAGCCTGCCTGGGCCAGAATAATGGCAAAAAAGCCAGGCCCTGTCCCCATATCCAGAACCTTTATCTTCTCTCTTTCTCCGGGGAAATGACTGGTAATTACATCCAGCCATTTTTTCTTCTGCTCAGTAGAGAGTTCCTCTTCATTTACCTTGGAATATCCCATGGTGCGGCTGGTCCAGTATTTTCTGTTTTCCTCGAACAGCTTCATTTGATTTCCCCCTCTTTCTTTACAGTGATTAAAAAGGTCGGCGCTGCCTTGCCATTTTGTTCCCGTAAAATACGGGCACCGGCATCCGCATCACATTTACAGTGATCAAATCCCATGTTAATGAGTACGTTAAGGTCCCACTCAGGTCTACGATTCTGACTAATGTCCATGGCCCTTGTTATCTGATTGGATTCCGTAAGAAGTTCTTCTGTCATACCCTTATGATTGCCGGAACTGCTCCACGTTTTTTCTCCCTGTTCCAATTCCATTTGAAATACTTCATGACCGTAATCCGCATCAAAATTCAAGAGAACTCCACCTTTTGAAAGCACCCTTAACCATTCCCGGTATGCCTGCTGTGGCTCTGGCAAGGTCCATGTTAAATTCCTGGCAATGACCGCATCAAAGGTTTCATCAGGAAAATCTAACTTCTGAGCATCCATCACTTGAAAACTGATGGTTTTCTGACAGTCAGCTGCCAGTTTTTTTGCCTCTTTGATCATAGCCGGTGTGATATCTACTCCCCAGACTTCATGTCCTTCCGTTGCAAGGAGCACCGCAAAATATCCGGCGCCGGTCCCCACATCAAGAATTTTTAAAGGCTTATTTTTCGGGAGATATTGTTTGATCTCTGTGATCCAGCGATCACTGATTGCATCTCCCAGTTCCATTCTTCTTACTTCGGAAAAATCCTGGGCCCTTCTGGTCCAATATTGTTTTACTCGTTCTTCAATCCGTTCCAATTATCAAACTCCTATCTATTCCTGCAGATGCCAGTAACCTTTTTGTATAATCCTCCATGGGATTTCTAATTAACTCTTCTGCGGCTCTGGCTTCTACACATTTTCCCTGGTGAAGCACCATGATCTTCTCACAAAAGCTGCTTACAAGCACCAGATCATGGGAAACAAAAATAACCGCCATTCCCGTTTCTTCTACCAGTTTTTTTAATAATTGTATAATATCTGCCTGAATGGGGGCATCCAGCGCACTTGTAATCTCATCACACAGGAGAAGATCCGGTTCAACGCTAATGGCTCTGGCTATGGCCGCTCTCTGGCACTGGCCGCCGCTTAGCTGCCACGGATAACGGTCCGCCAGTTCCGGACTTAAACCTACACGCTCCATCAGTTCGTTGATTTTGTTATCCCGCTCTTCTCTCTTTTTTATGCCGCAGAGGTTTTTAAGTGCTCCGCTTATGGAGTGACGGATGGGATATCTGGGGTCAAAGGATTCTGCTGCATTTTGAAAAACCATCTGCATTCCTCCAAAATCTGCCTTGCTCCTTTTGGTTCCCATATGTTTGTTTCGAAAAAACACCGTCCCCCTGGTAGGATTCCACAGCCCGGCAATCATTCCCAAAAGCGTACTCTTTCCGCTTCCACTTTCTCCAACCACCCCAAGGATCTCTCCCGCTTTTACTTCCAGTCCAATCTGGGAAAGAGCTAGAAAAGGGGCTTTTTTTCTCCTGTATTCCTTACTCACCGCTTCCAGTTTCAGTAAAGATTCTGACGTTTTTTCCGGAATAACTTCTCTATGAAAACGAAGCCTTGGTACTGCGGACAGAAGCCTTTCGGTATAGGAATGTTTCGGCGAATGAAATACCTCCGCCACTGTCCCCCATTCCACCAGACGGCCCTGATACATGACCCCTACCTTATCCGCAAGGTCTGATAAAAGTCCAATGTTGTGAGTCACTATGATTATGGCAGTATTGGTATAGGATCTTATGCGAAGAAGTTCTTCTATTACAAGATCCTGGGATGTCACGTCTAGTGCGCTGGTTGGCTCGTCTGCCAGAAGTAGCCTGGGCTTTAGCAAAAGGGACAGCGCGATGGCAATCCTCTGGTTCATTCCTCCGCTCATTTCATAGGGGCAGCTGTCTAAAATCTCAGTTCCATTGATAAGATTCAGCTTTTCAAATGCATCAAAAAGCTGCTTATCAAAATCCATTTTATGGTATAAACCATGGCTCTTCAACGTCTCCATAAACTGATTCCGGTACGTGCGGATTGGATTAAAAGAAGCTTTGGGATTCTGTGTAATCATGCCGATTTCTTTCCCACAAATCCCTTGTCTTCCTTGCCGGTCTGCACCAGCCAGATCCTGATGCTCAAAAATAATGCTTCCGGCTGATATGGAAAGACTCGAAGCTTTCTTTGGGAATATAGCCTTTAAAAGAGTGCTTTTCCCACAGCCGCTTTCTCCCACGATTCCAATGATCTCTCCTGGTTTTATATCAAAAGAAATATCTTCCAGCACTTGCTGTTTCCCGTAATTTACGGATAAATTCTTTATGGACAGAACCAATTCATTCATAGCGCCCTCTCCTTACTCCAAAATAATCCCTTAGAGAATCCCCAAGCAGTTGAAATACCAGGACTGTCACAAAAAGAGCCGCTCCGGGAGCCAGCACAGCCCATGGCGCCTGCTGCATATAGCCGATGGCTTCGTTGATCATTGATCCCCACTCTGCCTCAGGAACAGAAACTCCAAGTCCCAAATAGGATAAGCCTGCGAAACCAATCATCACGGTTCCCATCTGCAGTGACGCATTTACAATCAGTTCTCCTGCGATTCCAGGAAGAATATGTACCGCCAAGATTCGGAAAGTTCCATCTCCGCTTAATCTTGCAGCGCTTAGATAGGATTCTTTTTTGATCCCCAACACAAGTCCTCTTGCAAGCCTTGCATAAGAAGTCCAGCCGGTTAGGCCAAGGGCAATTATGGCATTTATCATATTCCCGCCAAGCAGTCCTGCTACCCCGATTGCCAGAACCATCTGAGGAAATGCAAGAAAGATATCACAGATACTCATCACAATCCGGTCAACAATCCTTCCATAGTATCCTGCTAAAATTCCAAACAGTGTTCCTGCCGTCATGGAAGCCACAACCACTGTTAACGCCGAAAAACAAGAAGTCCTCATCCCAATTAAAACTCTGGAAAAAATACAACGTCCCAGTTTATCCGTGCCAAAAGGGAATTCCATGACAGGAGCACCTTTCCGGTAGAGTGCCTGGGTGGCATAAGGATCATTTGGCACAAGATAAGGGGCCAAAACGCTGATTCCCATTAGAAGTAATACCAGAAACAGATAAAAAACCACTCGTTTTCTAGCACCATGTGTTTCATCGCTCTTTCTGAAACTCATCATTTACACTTCCTCCAGTCTGGGGTCTAATAAATGATAACTGATGTCAACAAAAAGATTGATGAACACATATACCACCGCCATTACCATAACAAATCCCTGAACCACAGGATAATCTCTCGCAGTTATGGAATCCATCACCAGTTTTCCAATTCCCGGCCACATGAAAATACTCTCGATCACCACGCTTCCGCCCATCAGTGCGCCCACTGACAATCCCAGAACCGTAAGGATGGAGATCATTGCATTGCGAAGGACATTAAAAAACAGGATATACCGACCTAACACCCCTCTCGCCTTTGCCCCATCCACATATTCCATTTCCATCTGGTTAAGAACCGATGCACGGACCTGACGGATCAGCCGGCTGGTCAAAGGAAGGGCCAGGGTGATCGTAGGAAGAAACAGACCCTGGACACTGTTCTTTGCTATCACTGGAAAAATCCTCATACGAATGCAAAAAAAGTACATGAAAAGAGCTGCTAAAAGAAATCCTGGAATGGCATTTCCTGCAAAGCAGAACAGCCGGACGGTACGATCCAGTAATCCATTTTTCCTCACCCCACAGAAAATACCAAGGGGCAGAGAGACCACCAATGCCAAAAGAAAGGCACTGACCGTCAGAACAAAGGTGTAGTTCATTGCCTTTGCCAGTTTCCCTGCCACCGGTGTTCCATCTTTATAAGAGTTACCAAGATCACCATGCAAAAGGCCTGACAGCCAGTTTCCATATTGTACGATCCATGGACGGTCAAGACCCATATCCTTTCTGGTCTGCTCCAGCACCTCTCTGGTCACCGCAATTCCCTGAGCGCTCAGTTTTTTTTGTGCGGGATCACCGGGAGCCAGAGAAAGAAGGGCAAAGGTTAAAAAGGTAACTCCAAATAAAACCGGAATTAACTGCAAAAATCTGCTTACCACGTATTTTTTCATATTCTTGCCCTAGTCCATATCCGTATCTGCATTTAAGAAGTAAAAATCAAAGGGATTATTCTCCGCAACACCTTTTACCCCGTTCCTCATGACTGTGATCTTATTAAACAAAGCTACATATCCAAACGCATCTTCATCCATGGCAGCCTGAACGATCTGGTCTGCCAGCTGGGCACGTTTTTTCGTATCCGGTTCTTTTGCCAGTTGGAGGATCATCTCCTGTACCTGGGGATTTGAGAAGCCGCCGCAGTTATAAGGAGCCCCTTCTGCCAGCGTGCAGCTGATGAAATAATATGGATCCCCAGCCTTATCCGCGATCATGCAGTACAGGGCAATATCAAAATCACCGGTTGCGATATAGGTTCCATCCGGGTCTTCTTCACAGGTTAACACTACCTGTATGCCTGCCGCCTTTAATTGTTCCTGCATCAAGGCCGCCAGAGTATCCAGGCTTCTTGCAGCATAATAAGCCAGATTTAACGTCAGCACCTTCCCGTCCTTTTCATAATAGCCATCAGCATTTAACGTATATCCGTCTGCTTCCAGAAGGGCTTTGGCAGCATTGACATCGACCTTATCCTTCTTCACTTTTCCATAAGGTGCTGATGGGCTAAAAGGGCCGTCTGTTTTTGATACAGTTCCATTTAAATAAGTTTCAATGGCTTCCGAGTCTACTGTTAAATTCACCGCTTTTCTTAAGGAAGCATCCATTCTGTTTTCATTCAGTATGTAAAACTGCAGCCTGGAAGCCGGAATGGTAGTCAGATTATAAGTTTCCGGATTCTTCTGATACAGCTCTGCCGCATCGGAAGTCACACTGGTATAGGCGTCGATCTCCCCATTCTGCATGGCCATAAGAGCGGTATCCGCCTCCGGCATATAATAAAATACCGCACCGTCCAGCTTTACTTCCCCATTCCAGTAGTGATCATTTCTCGCTACCTCCATGGTTCCACCAGCCTCAAAGGAAGATATGACAAATGGGCCGGTAGCAATCAACTCTGTTTTCATATCTTTGCTGCTGTCAAGATCCACAATGGCAAGTTCCGGGCTTGCCAGATCATTCAGCAGCGTCGGATATACGCTTCCTGTATCAATGGTAAATGTCGTATCATCCAAAACTTCATAGGTATAACCGGTCAAATATGCAAAACGGGAATTAACATTACCAGCCGCTTTTAAATTGCGAATGACCATATCCGAAGTCACCGGATTCCCATTGGAAAAAACAGCATTCTTTTTCAGCTTGATGGTCCATAACGTACCATTCGCTTCTGCACTTTCTGCAAGAAGGGGCTCGATTGAAGACTGATCACTCATGAAAAACAATGTTTCCGTTACCCCATAGATCGAGGTGTACCAGCCCTGATAATCCAGATGGGGATCTAAGGTCTGAAGTGCAAAAGATTCAGAAACTTTTAATCGTTTTTCTCCCGCAGTTTCGCTGTCAGCCGACGCTGATGATGTTAGTTCTGCAGAAGAAGCACCTGTAATCGTACTGCTTTTGCACCCAGTCAAAGAAACTGCCGCAAATGCGGCAGCTAAAAACAGAATTAAACTTTTTCTCATGTTCCGCTCCCTTGTCCCTATGATTGCTCTTTCCTTCAGTATAGTGGAAATGGAACTCAACAAACAAGCCTCCCCAGGGGATATTTTTACTTCATAAACCGGTCTATGGCGTTATTTAAATCGTCTATGGCCTTTCTGTCTCCAGATTCAACGGCATCGACGATACAATTTTCGATATGATCCTTTATAATGACCTTTCCGGTGCTGTTAAGCGCTGATATTACCGCAGAAAGCTGAACCAGCACTTCGCTGCAATCTCTTCCGTCACTTACCATACGTTTCACCGATTCTAAGTGGCCGATGGCACGGGATAAGCGGTTTAAAACAACCTTTGTATTTTTATGGGTATGAGGATGTCCCCCTTCGTGGCAATGGGTAAATTCCGCCCCATCTGCGGATGTATGCGTATGATATTTTTTATCTTCTTCCATAATTCCACCTCACTCCTGTCCTTTTTTTATTGTACTCTAAATCACCCCTTTTCACAAGAACAGACAGGGGAAACTTCTTGCAGCCCATTTCTTTTCGTGTTATACTGTGTGTCCGCCCATAGATCGATGACTATAAAATAGGCAAAAAAGCTTAAGGAGGAATTATAAAATGCAGCAGATTTACGAAACTGACCGGTTAATTCTGAAATCTTCTGATGTTTCTTTCACTGATCCGGTTTTCAATTATTATCTTAGAAACCAGTCCTTTTTAAAAGAATGGGAACCGCTTAGAGATACAGAATATTACACAAAGGCTTATCAGAAAAAGCTATTAGAAGAGGATGCAGCAAATCCTAACTCTGTTATATTTTGGATTTTCAAAAAAGAAGAAGCAGATAAGATCATTGGAAGCTTCGCATTTACCAACATTTCAAGAGGTGCATTTTTATCCTGTTTCCTTGGTTATAAACTGGACCAGGAAGAATTAAATAAAGGATATATGACAGAAGCTGTCAGACAGGGCATCAAGATTATGTTCGAAGACCTTGGCTTGCACCGGATTGAAGCAAATATCATGCCCCGGAACAAACGGTCTATGAAAGTTACGGAAAAGCTGGGCTTTTATGAGGAAGGCTTATCTCGCAAATACTTAAAGATCAACGGAATCTGGGAAGACCACATCCATATGGTATTATTAAATGAAGAATTAGAATAACCATATTGATATGCCGCAGCCTTCCCATTTTGTTACTTTATTGAAAATTAGTTATCCACAAAAGTTATTTTCAACCGTTTTTTCTTACGTGATTTCGGAGATGAGATGTTCCGGTATCGATAGATACTTAATAGTATCCCCAGTAACATATATGAGACGAGGGTTCCAGTACCGCCAAAAGAAAACAGGGGCAAAAATACAGTGGTGGTTGGATATAGTCCAATATTTTGCAATACAAAGGTAGCTGCCTGAATGGTCAACACAAATCCACAGCCCAATCCCATCATCATTCCCATTTGATTTTTTTGAACCATCGATATTCGGAATATCTTTTCAATCAGTACAATCAGCAATAATACAATTCCAATGGCCGCTAAAATTCCATAATATGAAATAATATGGGTCAACAGATAATCACTGTTTATATAAGACAGACGTTCATAAGCCTGTATTCCGGAATCATTACTTCCTACCAATCTGCTGCTGCCTACAATGGTTCTGACATTGGAAATCTGATACCCAAAGGTCTCCGGATCAGGTGTAAAAAATGTCTGAATGCGTTGTGACTGGTATTCCGGAAAAATAGTTTTTTGATTGTTCAGCATCAGTATTATGGTCGTAACAGGAAATACCACAATGGCTCCCCATGTCACTGTCAAAACCAGCTTTTTATGAATCCCATACCAATTTTTAGCAATTGCCACTGTCAATAATAAGAACAACATTAAGAATAGATTGACGGCCGTGATCAAACTTGGCATTCGTATTGCAATGCTAACAGGCAGTAACAGCCACATAAAGGCTTTCACCAGTGCCCTATAGCCTTCCCCTCTATATTGATATAAAATTGCACCATAAATAGGAACATATAGATAGATAAACAGCTTTAAGGAAACAGCCAGTGGACCAACTCTTATAAATGCGGACGCACCATTTACTTTAATTGCAATAAAAAATACGCTTATAAACATAATGGCACAAAATACAACGCCGATTTCTTTTGCATATCTCCCAATGATGCTAAAGTCAACGAAATAGATACCCAACATGATACAAAAACCTGTGATCATATAGATCAACTGATGAGAAAAATAATAACTGCCTTCCGCCACATAATTTTTGTTCATGAAGTATTGAAGGGATATGCTGACAACGCTTATCACACCGATCAGAGCCAGTACCTGCCAGGCCATTTGAGGCCGATGGATCCGGTCAAGGGAGACTCCCGCTTCAACAGGATCTCCCATTTCCCTGACCGCCTTTTGTTCTGCCTCTTTGTCTTCAATTCCCATCTCCATATACGCTCTTGCCTGATCCTCAATATGATTTTCAATCTCCTCTTTCACCATATCTCTTGCCTGCTTACAGCGGATCTGATTTACAACTGCATTTAAGTACTCTTCCCGATTCATTGGCTAAACCTCCAGACACAGAACATTGGTCACTGCGGCGGAATATTCCTGCCACTCTTCTTTTTTAGTCTTTAAAAATTTCTTTCCATCTTTTGTAATGCTATAATATTTTCTTATTTTACCTCCCACTTCGCTCTCATAGGATGTAAGCAGATTTTGTTCTTCCAGTGAATGCAGCAATGGATATAAGGTTCCTGCTTTTAATTGAAATACATTATTCGATTTCTTTTGCAGATTTTCAATAATATCATAGCCATACATGTCTTTATTCTGGAGCAGCCCTAAGACCAGCATGGAAGTATTTCCAGAAATAACACTTTTATTGCCTGCCATATAAATCCTCCTTGTGTTATATAGATAATCTACATATAATCATATATAGATCATCTATATATGTCAAGCTATAATCTATAAATATATTTTTTATTATAAAAGCTTTTCAGACACTCTCTCATTCATGGAAGACGGAACATAGAAAAAAGCCCCTATTAATGGGGCTTTCTGATAATGACTATGTATTTATTTTACCTGCTGATATAACCCTTTTTCTTCTTTCTGCATGCGCATTTCAATGCTTCCAATGATTTTATCTGCTTCTCCATAAAAGCTTTCTTTCTCGGAAAGGATTTTAAACTTGGTATTGTATTTTTCTTTAAACTCTGTAAATACACCCAGTAAGTTTCCCATTTCCTTCTGATATTCATTGGCCATAGTTACCAGCTTTGAGTCACTGGAATGGAGAAATGAAGGATAAAGATACTGGTCTTCAGAGGATAAATGTATCTTTAACTTTCCAGCCAGACTGCTGATATGCAGTGCCATTTCGGCTGCTGTCTGCTCTAAATCCGGTTTCCTGCACAGTGTTTTTAATATACTTAGTTCTTCCCGGATTCTTTCATGCTGTTCCATATAATGTTTCAGTTCCATATCTGGATACTCCCTTCTTTTGTACAACGCCATAACAGAGAAGACGGCCTGCTTTACAGACCGTCCCTTAATGACTGTTACTTTATTTTCTCATGAAGCCAGGTAAGGTAATGATCCTGTACTCCCTGCTCTTTTGCCTGTTTTTCAAAGGTCTCCGTTTCCTCATCCACAGCCTTTTTATGATCTTCTGTTAATGCACGGGCTGCAAACGTATAGACAACTTCATCTTCTTTGTCAATATGGCGTTTTAATAAGGCACCATATCCCACAGCGTTGGATATGATATCCAGCTTATGATCATCGACAGGATCTTTCTCATATTCCTCTACGGCTTTTTCCAGTTCGGAAAGATATAATCTTCCGAAATCATGTTCCACAAGCATACCATTCTTGATCAGCTTTTCTGCAACAGGTCCCATATTGTCAAGCATAAACTGAAACAGGATTTTTTCTTCCTTTCCATGATGATGCTTATCTGCGTAGTTTCTTCCAAAATCGATACACTCCCGCAGCAGTTTTCCATCTACAGGTTCTCCGTTTAAAATACCGGAAGAAATCTTTCTTAAAAAAGCAGTAAAATCCAGAATGTTCTCATGCTCCTTCATTAATAAATCAATTCCGTACATAGTTTTCATCTCCTTAACTCGTATACCTGATCTTCAATCTGATTGAATTCGATTCCGGAACTATCAAGCATTCCCTTCATCAGTGATTTTCTTAAGGTATAATAATGGTTCACGTCTCCATGAATCATTGACCAATAAGCACCGTGGATATCCTGAGCCTGTCTCCAAACCAGCCGGTCTTCTGTATTTTCTACCAGCTCATTGACATGGTCACAAGGCATTCCATTTAACAGTTTGCTGTCTAAAAAATCAAATGCAGATTTTGCTGTGGAACCGCTCTCTACAGGAGTTGTTTTACCGAACTGGCAGATGGCTTCCTCCATAAGAGGCAAACTATCCCCATCTTTTGCCAATAATTCCGTCACCGCATAAGCCAGTCTGTTCTCTACCAGGCTTACTCTTTCCTGAAGCCAGCCATGAATATTACCGGTGTCAACCAGATCTTCTAAATTTCCTTCCGGCAAGTTTCCGTATCTGCTGTCTGTTTTTTCTCTAAGTTCTCCAAAACCTTTATCTTTCGCAAGGTCTAAGATTACATCTGCCATTGCATCCTGAAATTTAATCTTGTTGTATAACCAGATATGAATCGGTCCTAAAAATGCGCTCATACCGCTCCTCTTTTCTCTTATTTTTTTATTTGTTTAATTTATCAAGGACTCCGTCTACGTCAAGTCCGTGTACCATACATGCTTCTTCCAATGATTCCATCTGTGAAGAAGGACATCCCAGACAGTGCATGCCGCAGCCCATTAAAATCTCTGCTGCTGACGGTTCACTTCTTAAAATTTCTCCAATATACATCTCTTTCGTTATCATAATAAATTCCTCCTAATATTATTCTCCAAGAATTTTCTTTAAATCTTCTTCCGGTGTGCTGACCGGGGATATTCCATAATTTTCTACCAGGAACGTAAGTACACCTGGCGATAAAAACGCTGGCAGGGACGGTCCTAAATAAATGTTTTTGATTCCAAGGTGAAGCAGGGTTAAAAGAATACAAACCGCCTTCTGTTCATACCAGGACAATACCATGGATAACGGCAGTTCATTGACACTGCAGCCGAATGCTTCGGAAAGCGCAACCGCAACCTTGATCGCACTGAACGCATCATTGCACTGTCCCATGTCCATGATCCTCGGGAGTCCACCGATGGTCCCTAAATCCAGATCATTAAAACGGTATTTTCCACAAGCGAGGGTAAGAATGACCGAATCCTTAGGAGACTGCTTTACAAAGTCCGTATAATAATTTCTTCCTGTCTTTGCTCCGTCACATCCTCCAACCAGGAAGAAATGCCGGATAGCACCTTCTTTTACTGCATCAATGACCTTATCTGCAACACCAAGTACGGTTCCATGGGAAAATCCGGTCATAACTTCTTTTCCGCCGTTAATTCCGGTCATTTCATGATCTTCTTTATATCCCCCAAGTTCCAGGGCTTTTTCGATCACAGGTGTAAAGTCCTTGTCATCTCCGATATGAACCATCTCGGGATAAGAAACCACTTCCGTAGTAAATACCCGGTCTGCATAACTTTCTTTTACAGGCATCAGGCAGTTGGTCGTAAACAGAACTGGTGCCGGGAGTGCGTCAAACTCTTTCTGCTGATTTTGCCATGCCGTACCGAAATTCCCCTTTAAGTGAGGATATTTCTTTAATTCGGGATAACCATGGGCAGGAAGCATCTCTCCGTGGGTATAAATGTTAATTCTCTTGTCTTTTGTCTGCTCAAGAAGCTGTTTCAAATCATAGAGATCATGTCCTGTGATTACGATAAATGGTCCTTTTTCAATGGTAAGAGGCACCTTTGTGGGCTTTGGAGTTCCATAAGAATCAGTATTTGCCTTATCAAGCAACTCCATGCATTTTAAATTCACTTCCCCCACTTCCAAAACAACTGGAAGAAGCTGTTCCATGGTCAAATCATAGCTAATGATTGACAGGGCTTTGTAAAAGAAATGATTGACTGCATCATCCTCATAACCAAGCACCATGGCATGATAAGTATAAGCTGCCACGCCTCTAAGTCCAAATAAAATCAAGGATTTTAAGGACCGGATATCTTCCTGTGCCTCCCAGATTTCCTTCATATCGTAATCGGAAGTATTTCCACAGACGGAAAGACAACTGCTGCAGTTCGGTGCGATTTTACTTTTTTCTTCCCTTACTTTTGCGATCATTTCCACCAATACATCATCATTAAAATTTACATTGGTAATGGTCGTAAATAATCCTTCCACAATTATTCTTGTGGTGGTGGGAAGCATTTGATGATTTCCACAGGACTTTGCCAAACCGATCAAAGCACCTGTTAATTCATCCTGTAAGTTTGCGGTGCTTGCCGTCTTGCCGCATACACCCGCATTCCCTGTACAGCCACTGCAACTAGCTGTCTGCTCACACTGAAAACAAAACATCTTGCTATCCATCTTTTTTTCTGACCTTTCTGTACCCCTTATTTATCTTAATCCGGTTAAAAAACCACGACTAATAACATCTTAAAACATTCCTCTGCATAAACTGCGTGAGGCTTTTGGGCCGGCATAACAAGGGTCTGACCCCCATCAAGGAAATATTCTTTTCCATCTACGGTAAATTTGCCTCTACCTTCCAAAACAGTCACCATGGCATCGCCGTTGGATTCATGGGTACTGATTTCTTCTCCTTTATCAAAAGCAAACAGAGTAATGCTTACTGCCCCATTCTGGGAAAGAGTTTTGCTTACGATCTGCCCCTCCTGAATGTGAACCAGATCAGATAGTACTACGATTTCTTCATGTCCTATATTCTTCAAGATTTTTTCCGACATTTAGCTACCTCCTTATTTTCTCCTTGCCTTTATATGGAGATTATAATATAATATTTACATCAATTCAGTTGTTATTACAACATTTTAAAAAATAATTTGAAAGGGTGGGACAAATGCAGGAATATCTCCCTATCTTAAAAAAATCCAATCTGTTCCAAGGGGTTTCGCCAGAAGAAATTCAGTCCATGTTAAAATGTCTGTCCGCCCATATGAAACACTATAAAAAGGATGAGTTTATCATCCGGAGCGGGGATTACATACGTTCCGTGGGAATGATCGTTTCCGGGGCTGCGCTTATCATTCAGGAAGATTTTTGGGGCAAACGGACCATTATTTCTGAAGTTCTCCCAGGCAATCTTTTTGCAGAGACTTACGCCTGTATTTCTTCCCTTCCCATCGAGATGAGTGTCATCTGTGATACCGATTGCGATGTGATCTTTATGGATATGAACCGGATTATGACCGTTTGCAACTCCAGTTGTTCCTTCCATACCCGCCTGATCCAGAATTTTTTATCTTCTATTGCGAAAAAAAATATGGTTCTGACGAAAAAAATGCAGCACATGTCCAAAAAGACCATTCGGGAGAAACTGCTTTCCTATCTTTCTGCGGAATCCTTAAAAAGCAATTCTTCCACGTTTTATATACCATTTAACAGACAGCAGCTTGCTGATTATCTCTCCATTGACCGAAGCGCTCTTTCCAACGAACTGAGTAAGTTACAGGCAGACGGGATTCTGACTTATAATAAGAGCAAGTTTACATTAATCGACGATATCCATGCAATTTAATAGAAAGAAAGAGGCTGAGAATTTCATCTCCGGCCTCTTTTTTATTATATATGTTCCTTATCCTTTCGGAATACTTACTGTAAAACAGCTTCCCTGTTCTTTTGTGCTTTCCGCAATTACCGTTCCTCCGTGAGCTGTGACAATGGATTTTACGATGGCCAGTCCAATGCCTGCGCCGCCGGTCCTTCTGTCTCTGGATTTATCGGACCGGTAAAAACGTTCAAAGATAAGGGGCAATTCTCTTTCCGGGATTCCGATTCCGGTGTCGATTACCTTAATCACGCCGTATTTCGGAGTTTCAGAAACCAGAACCTTTATAGCGCCGCCTTCCGGAGTATATTTTACCGCATTGGAAAGAAGGTTTGCAATGACCTGACTGATCCGGTCTTTATCTGCTTCCACAAATACAGTTTCCCCTTCCATTGTAAAGGACTGGTTTTTCTTGGCGATTTCCCCATTCATCGTATCGGATACGATTTTAACAAGGCTGAATAAATCGATCTGGGATTTCTTTAAAGTCAGGTTCTCACTTTCCATTCTTGCAAGCTGTTCCAAGTCTGCAACCAATGTTCCCAACCGCTTCACCTCTTCAAAGCAGCTGTAAAGACGTTCTGGAGTTGCATCCCATAAGCCCTCCATCATGGCCTCTAAATGGGAACTCAGTGAGGTTAAAGGCGTCCGCAGTTCATGAGCCACATCTGCGGTCAGCCGTTTGCGCAAATTTTCCTGTTTGCCCAGCGCATCGGAAAGCTGATTGATGGCCGCCGCAAGATCGTCAAGTTCTCTGATTCTGGTTCCCGGTTCAAAACGAATGTTATAATTGCCTTCCGAAATCTGTTTGGCAATATAAGCCGTCTTTGTAACCGGACGGGAAATCCTGCGGGCAAGAAAACAGCCCACCACAACAGAACAGACACCGGAAAGGACTCCAATGACGAGAAGGACCTTATTCATTACATTGATAAAATCAAAATCCGCCTCATTCATAAAGAACGGACCATAGTATTTGATGGATACGCTACCTGTCTTTTTCCCATTCTGGCTAAGTTCATAGGTATTGTCTACAAAACCGCCCTTTGATCCTCTCTCTTCCATACGGACCGAGATTTCATTCATAATCTGTCCGCAAAGGCTCATATCGTGGTTTTCTGCATCCCATACCATGTTTCCGCCTGCATCATAAAGCTTTATGATATAGCCGTCATATAAGGCATTCATACCGATGGCGTGAACATAATCAAGCTTCCAGTTCCGTTTAAACCCATCATACTGATGGCTTAATTCTTCCACCACATTTTCTCTCCGCTCGATCCCAAGCTGGGTGATATACTTTTCAAATTCCCGGTTAATAAACCAGTTTGAGAGAATACCAATGAGAAAGATGGTGAGAAAAAGGACCAGAAAAATCGACAGTGACAGCTGTTTTCTTAAGCTTTTCAATCTGGTCACCCCCCGAATTTATATCCAAGTCCAGGAATTGTAAGGACATATATCGGAGATTTGGGATCATCTTCTACCTTTTTTCTTATGTTTTTGATGTGGCTGTCAATGGCTCTGTCATATCCGGCAAATCCCTTATCAAGTGCCGCCTCAATAAGCTCTTCTCTGGTAAAAACCTTTCCCGGATATTTAATAAGCACTGACAGGATGTTTCGCTCACTTGGAGTCAGAGTAACAACCGCACCTTTTTTGCGCACTTCGTTTTTCTCAAAGTCCACTACCAGATCACCGTCCCTCCAGGAATTGTGCCTGGTTAACGGAACCAGATCACTTTCCGTCCGGCGGAGCACTGCCTCGATGCGGGCATACAGTTCCTTTAATCCAAAAGGTTTGATCACATAATCATCGGCTCCCAGCCCAAACCCCTCTACCACATCATTCTCTTCTACCTTGGCTGTCAGCATAATAACTGGAACACGGGACTTTTTGCGGATGGCCGTACACACCTCTTCCCCTGAAAGGTCCGGCAGCATAAGATCCAGAAGTACAAGAGAGATATTTTCTGCATCGAATATTTCCAAAGCCTTTCTGCCGTTTTCAGCCGGCAATGGGCGATACCCTTTGCTCTCCAGCAGACGGCAGACTACCTCCAGTATTTTAGGTTCGTCATCAACGACCAGTACATTTTTCAAATTCTTTCCCATCCGCACACCTCAATTTCTTTAAAATAAACAGGAAAAGCGGGAACTGCTTTATGCAGTTCCCGGCTTTCTTACTCCACTACGTCGTAACCCTGATCTTCAATTTCAAACTTTAACTTCTCCAGAGGAGCCTTCTCAGGATCATGATCAACTGCTACGGTCTTAGCCGCTAAATCAACGGATACACCGGACACACCTTCTAATGCTCCCACTGCATTGGTAACTGCTTTTACGCAATGTTCACAGGACATACCTTCTACTTTAATAATTGTCTTTGACATTTGTATTACCTCCATTATGATATTTTATTTTAAATTAAACGGTTTTAAAAATTTGTATACATCTACATTTTTTCCGTTTTCTTCTACGGGAACGGTTGCATATACCCAGCCTTCTACTTTATCAGGGTCAACTCCTGCTGCTATAAGCGGTTCCGGATTTAAAACAAAGACGATGTCTTTATCCTGATTTTCATTAGAAACCGTATTAGTTTCCATATCTTTTGCCCATTCAAACATGTTGCCGTCACCCAGCTTCACGCCGTAATGGTCCATGGCAGTATGATAATTGATGGAACTGCGGTATTTATTTACAATCTGCTCATAAGCAGAAATGGCGGTAGGTTCCCCTTTATAGATCAGTTTGTCATTTCCCAGCTTGGTTCCTACCATAAGCATGCCGTCATATACTGCATAATTATCCGGCAGTTTCTCTGCATCTAGTCCTGCATTGATGAAAGGGGCTGCATCTAGTTCCAGCATGACGTCATGAAGGGGGCTTCTGCTGTAATCCTCACTCCAGATAAACCGTACCTCTCCATCTGGTGCACTTAATGACCAGCCTGCATTCGTTTCATCTGCCTTTACCTGGTCCGGAAGGGCATTTAAAACAGTTTCAAAGGATCGGACGGATTCTTTACCGACTACGTCAAGATTTCCGCTTGCGCTCTTCATGACTGCGGTTACGATGACTGCCACCACGATGACGGCTGCTCCAATTGCTGCAATTAATTTTCCATTCTTATTCATGCTGGTTTCACCTCTTTCCTGTCACTGGTTTGAATCTCTTTAGCCGCAAAGCATTGGTCAGTACTGAAACAGAGCTTAAACTCATGGCTGCCGCTGCAAAAATCGGATTTAAAAGCGGACCGTTAAAGAGTAAATGCAAAAGACCTGCTGCAATGGGAATTCCAATTACATTGTAACCGAACGCCCAGAAAAGATTCTGCTTAATGTTTCTGATTGTCTGCTTGCTCAAATGAATGGCTGTCGGTACATCCATTAAATCGGATCTCATAAGAACAATGTCTGCGGATTCCATGGCAACGTCAGTACCGGAGCCGATGGCGATTCCAATATCCGCCTGTGCAAGAGCTGGTGCATCATTGATACCGTCTCCTACCATGGCAACTTTTTTTCCTTCGTTCTGGAGTTTCTTTACTTCACTGGATTTATCCTGTGGAAGCACTTCTGAGAGTACCCGGTCAATTCCTACCTGCTTTGCAATGGCCGCTGCGGTTTTCTTATTATCTCCCGTGATCATTGCCACTTCCATGCCCATCTTATGCAGGCTTTCTATGGCAGCACGGCTGGATTCCTTCACCACATCAGCAACTGCTACAATACCTGCAAGCTGTCCGTTTAAAGCCACATACATCGGTGTTTTTCCTTCTTCCGCCAGACGGTCGGAGGTCTCTTCCATTCCCGCTAAGGAAATGTTTCTCTCATCCATCAGCTTCCGGTTTCCGGCAAGAACATCTTCACCGTTTATTCTGGCTTCAATGCCGCGCCCGGTCAGAGATACGAACTGCTCGGTAGCAAGAATCTCAAGTCCTGCTTCTCCAGCTCCGCGGACTATTGCCTGCCCCAGAGGGTGCTCAGAGCCCTTCTCTGCAGAGGCTGTAAGTTGTAATAAGAGGTCTTTGGAAATATCTTCTGCTGCAAGCACATCGGTCACCGTTGGTTTTCCTTCGGTAATGGTACCAGTTTTATCAAATACAATGGTTGTAATCTTATGAGCTGTTTCAAGAGCCTCTCCTCCCTTAATCAGGATTCCGTTCTCTGCGCCCTTTCCAGTTCCAACCATGATAGCCGTAGGTGTTGCAAGCCCGAGAGCACATGGACACGCAATAACCAGAACGGAAATGAATATAGTAAGAGCAAACTTCAAATCTCCTCCGGTACCAAAGTACCAGGCGATACCAGATAACAGTGCTATGGCACAAACTACCGGTACAAAATATCCGGAAACAATATCTGCCATCTGGGCAATCGGAGCTTTGGACCCCTGTGCGTCCTCTACCAGCTTGATGATCTGAGCCAGTGCGGTGTCGCTGCCGATTTTTTCTGCTTTGAACTGCAAAGCTCCAGTGGTATTTAAGGAAGCCGCGTATACGGGATCCCCTTCTTTTTTATCCACCGGCATACTTTCACCGGTCAGCATGGATTCGTCAATGGCAGTATGACCGCTTATTACGGTACCATCTACCGGAATTTTCTCTCCCGGCTTTACTAAAATTATATCTCCGATTTCTACTTCGTCAATAGGAATCTCTTTTTCAACACCATCCATCAGAATGGTAGCTGTCTTTGGTGCCAGACCCATAAGCTTCTTAATCGCTTCACTGGTCCTTCCCTTGGAAACCGCTTCTAAAGATTTTCCAAGTAAAATAAGGGTAATGATAACGCCCGCTGTCTCAAAATACAGAGATTCAACCGCCATAAAATGGCCGGACGCGATCTGGAATGTGTTATATATACTGTAAAGAACCGCTGCCGTAGTCCCCACGGCAATGAGGGAGTCCATATTCGGGCTTCTCTGAATCAGGGCTTTAAATCCAATGGTATAGAATTTATACCCAACACCAAGGACCGGTACTACTAAGAACAGCTCTGCCAACGCATAAATCAGAGGAAACTGCATGGGATCGATTCCTGCCGGAAATGGCAGACGTACGATCTTTATCATAGGTACCATGGCAATGTAGAGAAGGGGAATGGAAAATACGGCAGAAACAATGAATTTCGTCCAAAGCGTTTTTATCTCCCGCTGCTTTCTTGCGCGGTCTTCATCTCCCGCATCTGCCTTATTTGCTTCTAACGCCTGATAGCCGGCCTTTTCTATGGCACCACGGATTGCGGAAAGCCTTACGGTTTGAGGGTCGTAAGTAACCATTGCTTTTTCAGTAGCGAAATTAACCGAAGTTTCTTCCACACCTTCCAGCTTTGTAATGGCTTTTTCCACTCTTCTTGCGCAAGCGGCGCAGGTCATACCCCCGATTGGAATTGTTACCCGGGCATTTTCGGATTTTTCAACAACTTCATATCCGATTTTTGTTACTGCCGCTTTGATAGCGGAAAGATCCAGGCTTTCATTGTCATATTCCACAAACAATTTTTCGCTTGCCAGATTTACGGTAGCCTGGTTGATTCCGGAAAGCTTTCGCACAGTTTTCTCGATTCTCTGTGCACAGGCGGCACATGTCATGCCCCTTATATTTAACATTTCACTTGTCATCTTTATCCACCTCACCTTTTTTTAAGTTCTGCCTTGAAGTTTTCCATAACTCATGATATTATTATGACAGTTATTGTGATATTTGCAAGTATGCACTTTATTGTAATATAGTACCCAAAAAGATACTGAAGGAGGTTCTTATTTATGGATTGCAATTGCACTGTTTATCATTGCCCGGTTGACACTACTTTAAATATGATTGGCGGAAAATATAAAGCTCTTATTTTGTGGCACTTAATCGACAATACCTTACGATTTGGCGAATTGCGCAAGCTTATCCCACAAGCCACCCCTAAGATGCTGACTCAGCAGCTTCGGGAGCTGGAAGAGGATCATCTCATTAACCGGACCGTATACCCTGTGGTTCCGCCAAAGGTAGAATATTCCCTGTCGGAATTAGGAACCAGCATCCGCCCGATCCTGGAAGCTATCTATACCTGGGGGACAGATTATTTAACCCAGAATGGCCTTGAAGCAAGCTGCTCCATGAAGTTTCCGATATAACTCTTATAGCCTGTGTCAGGACATATGAAAAAATACTCAGTTTTCATAATAGAACAATATTTGCATTCCTGGATGTGTGAAAAGGGTATCTTGAACCCGGCTTTACCTGCCGGTTCAAGATACCCTTTTCTTATCATCTTAATCTTTTTTAACTTATACCATCAGCCCTGCCTCATAACCATCTTTTGTGGCATGAAGAGCGCTGCCTGCTTTTACAGCGCCGCCAATTACATGAACCTCACCACAGTATTTCTTTGCAGCTTCTTCCAAAGGATTGTAGGATTTATAGCCAAAAGCGGAAACAACCACCTTTGCAGGAAGAGTGATATTCTCCCCGGCAGCATTGGTATAAACAACACCTTCTTCATTGATTTCCTTTACTGTTGCCTCTGTTAATACGTTTACTCCGGACTCATGCAAATATCCTGTCAGACATATTTTTGTCATAATCATCATGTCATTTAAAATGTCATTCTGCATTTCAACAATAGTAATGTCCCGAACGGTCTGAGAAAGGAAATGAGCGGTTTCTCCACCTACTTCACCGCCGCCGCATACAACGACTGGACCTTCTTTCACATCATAATTTCCTAATAACACATCTTCCGCAGTTACAACCTTATCCAATCCACTGCCTTTAATATTCGGAATAAAGGGTACTGCTCCGGTGGCAACCATAATTGCATCTGGTTTTTCCTTTTGAATCAATTCTTCCGTTACCTCTGTGTTTAAATGAATTGGAACATTAAGATCCATCAATGCTTTGCGGGTAGAAGATACAAAAGTAGCTAACTCCCCTTTTCCAAGTGGATATGCTGCGGATTTAAACTGACCGCCCAAGTCATTCTTACTTTCAAAAATGGTTACATGATGTCCCCGCTTTGCTGCCGTATAAGCTGCTGTTAATCCACCTGGGCCAGCCCCTATGACCATTACTTTTTTCGCTTTTTCTACCTTTTCCAGCGTATCTTCATATTCCCGGCAGACCCGTGGATTGATGAGACAGGTAAGAGTATCTCCTTCTAACAGCTTCTCTTCGCAGCCTTGAAGGCAGCCGATACAGTAATGAATGCTATCGAATTTTCCTGCTTTTGCTTTTTCAGGGAGATAAGGATCTGCAAGAGAGCCTCGTCCCATACCGATAAAATCTGCTTTTCCCATCTTAAGAAGAGTGTCAGCCATCTTAGGATCATTGATGCGGTTTGTAACAATGACAGGTACATCTACTAATTTCTTAATCTGTTCCGATACTTCCATATTCAATGCATGTTTTGTATACATGGGTGCAATAACCTGATCGATAGGAGCAGATGCATACATACTATTAGAAACATGAATTGCATCAAATCCAATTTCTTCACAATGTCGGGCCAGTTCGAAGCTTTCCGCTTCTGTTCTTCCACCAAGTAAATATTCATTTCCTGAAATTCTTACGATAACAGGAAACTCTTTTCCTACCTCTTTTCTGACCGATTCAAGAATCTCATCTAAAAATCTAACCCGATTATCAAAACAACCACCGTATTCATCGACTCTTTTGTTGGTAAATGGTGATAAAAATTCAGAAATCAAATATCCATGAGCTGCATGGATTTCAATTCCATCAAATCCAACTTCCTTACATCTGCGTGCGGTATCACCAAAATCTTTTACGATACCTTTAATTTCTTCCACCGTCATCTCCCTGGGTGGTTCCTGACAGATGGGATCTTTAATTGCGGACGGTGCCATCGGTATTACATTTCCGTTTACCATTTTTGTAGACTGTCTTCCTGGATGATAGATCTGACAAAACAGCTTGGATTCATATTTATGAATTATATCTGTCAGCTTTTTATTCCCTTCCATCTGCTCATCGTTGTAAAGCCCAGGAATCATTTCATATCCCTTTGCATTTACATTAACCGCATAGTCTTCTGTAATGATAAGTCCCCAGCCACCTTTTGCTTTTTCCTCGATGTATTTGATAAACCTGTCTGTAACCATTCCATCTTTTGTACACGTATTTGTCACCATTGCCGGTACAACCAATCGGTTTGGTACCGTACACCCTGCGATATCCATTGCTGTAAATAATTCTGTAATCATCTTTTCCCTCCAAATAATTTTGTCCTATTGATAAATTTATTATAATAGGTGAAATTATTTCATGGTCAAGTCCAAAGATGAGCCTGTTTTCTTTCTGAAATTGTTAAATTTTTAGCAATATTGGACATAAAATGGCCGACTTTTTTATAAATGAGTCATTTAAACATTTAAACCGTTTTAAGGTTTTTTTCAATTGGTACGTGCAGCTCAATGAGTCGGTAAAATTCATCTTCTTCCATTCCCCGGCCTATTAACAGAGCAGATATGGTTCCATTCTGCCGATACCCTTTCTTCTCCAGATAGTCCAGGGCATCTATATGAAAGTCTGTATGAAACGCTCCAATCACTCCAAGGTTTACATTGGTACACAGGCAATATTCTTCTGGAACGTATTGTATATCTTCTTTCTGCAGAATCTTTAATTTATCAAAATATCTCTTTTCAACGGACAATCCCCAAATCTCTTTCCCATTTTTATATTCAAAATAGACATCCCAAAAGGGTATGTTGGTATCAGAAAATAGGACTTTACTCATTTCTTCCAGCAAGCAGATCCTTTCATAGTTGTCACCTTCTCCCGTAACAACGTGAAAAAAATATCTTTCGGGTATTCGTTTCACCCAATAATTACCCAAATTATAACGCCCTGTTTTATTACGATCCGTCACCTGAGAAATCCGTTCTAGCAAAAGCATCTTATAATCAATATCCTCTGTCAGTTCATTATAATAGTTCTGCAAATAGCTTACGATCTGATCATAATAGTTCTCTTCTTTTAGTCCTTTAATGCTCTTAATATTAATATTCCATCCCTGATATTGAATCGCCTCCATTAAGAAAAAAATATCCATCGTGTCATAAGATCGATAATTATTTTTCTCCTTTCGCTTTGGACTAATCATGCCTTTCTTCTCATAGTAACGAATCATCTCTCTCGAAATATTCAATATATTAGAAACTTCTTTGATATTATATTCCATTGCATCGTATCCCCTACTCTTCTGCCGTCACAGGATTCTGCCCATGGCCTGCAACTCAGCCATCATTTTAAAACTTCTCCTCTTTTCTCAACATTTCGTTCTCCAGTTCTTCCACCAGCTTTTTGGCGTCTCCAAGGGATAAATCCGTATGTTCCCGTACCAATTTTATTGCTTTTATGATATCATTGCTGCTGATTAAAACCTTTACGGATGTCCTGACCTCTTCGGAAAGAATGAGTCTCTGCTCCCTTTCGTTTTCCCTTTTTCTTTTTTCTGCTTCGATTTTCTGTCTCATTTCCAAGGTCATCTCTTCTCTATCTTTGACCAGATGTATCACTTTTTTATCCGGTAACAATTTCACAAGTGCTCCAAATAAAATTGCCGCAATGACATAAAAAATTAAATACTGGGCAAATCGATAAAGATATAAGAATACGGTATGGATTTCCATGATCTGTCCGTCATCCTTCAGAATTCGTAAATGATCGGTGATACTGTATTCTCCCGGAGCATAATTGTAAACACTGGTATCAATCTGCAACTGGCCGATGGAAGAAAACATCCATTCCAGTGGTTTGTTAAATACTACATTCCCGGAAGTATCCATGAAAGTTCCGATCACCGTAACAACGGCAACTGGTATCATGATATAGTTATCCCAAGTCAACCGTTTCTGAAACACAACGATTGCAAAAACAACAAAAATCACAATGCTTTTTAAATAGGGTTGGTAAAAAAAAGCGTTTATCAGAATCGGAAAAATAAATCCGGTTAAAAGAATCAGCCCTATAAAAAGAAATAAAATCAACACTATCGTTAAATTCTTTTTCATTCTTTCTCTCCTCCTTTACAAGGTGTTACAAAACATAAACCTGCTTCATCAGTTCCATCCATATTATACCGCATTCTGAAAAATATTGACACCCCTTCGTATACGAAGGTATACTTATCATAATATGAATTTGAGGTAATGATAATGAAACGATGCATTGGCTCTGCTCCGTGTAAGGTCTGAACCGGACGAAACTACACGGAGCAACAGGGATTCGTCCGTTCGGCTTTGCACTTCTTAAATCAAAATAATCTATTTGTTTAAGGAGCAAAGTCATGATAAAAAACTTAATAAAGAACATCAAAGATCTTCGTATCTTTCTGATTTTATGGATTACACAGTCCTTTTCCTCGCTGGGAAGTGCTATGACCAATTTCGCACTGGTGATCTGGACATATGAGCAACAGGGATCTGCGCTCACTACTGCTTTATTAGCCATCTGTTCCTACGCCCCCTATGTCCTTTTAAGCATTTTTGCCGGGACGTTAAGCGACCGGTTGAGTAAGAAGGTCGTTATGCTGGTCAGCGACAGTTTTGCTGCACTCTGTACCGTCTTTGTACTAATTTTATTATCTGCCGGCAAATTGCAGATATGGCATTTGTACATCATCAATACTTTAAATGGGCTTATGAATACCGTACAGCAGCCGGCCGCAGATGTGGCAGTCAGCCTGTTAACTCCAAAAAGGCACTATCAAAGAGTCAGCGGCCTCCGGTCTTTTTCCAATTCTTTAAATACGGTACTTACTCCTGTATTCGCTGCCGCCCTTTTGTCCTTTGCCGGTTTAAGATTTGTAATCCTGGTTGATTTGTTCTCATTTTTTATTGCATTTAGTACACTATTTTGCTTTATAAAGATTCCAGAAGTAAAACCCCATAATGAAAATTTGAAGGAAACCATTTTACAGGCTTCCAAAAGAGGCTTACGGTATCTGAAAGAAAATCGGGGAATCCTGGATTTGATCCTTTTTTTGGCTGTCATTAATTTTACTGCCTCTATTTTTAACGCCGCTCTGCCAGCAATGATGCTGTCACGGACAGGAGGGGGAAATTTAGCACTGGGCATGGTCAACACCGTAGCAGGAATTGCAACACTTTTGGGGAGTATATTTGTTACTCTCCTTCCGGCTCCGAAAAGCCGGGTACGGGTTATCTGCAACTGTCTGCTCTTTTCCATGAGCACAGAGAACTTTATCCTTGCCTTTGGAAGAAACATACCAGTATGGTGTCTGGGCGCAGCTCTTGGCTGGATCTTTATTCCTGTTATGGGTGCCAATATGGATGCTCTCTTACGTTCCAAAATACCGATAGAAATGCAGGGGCGTGTCTATTCCGCAAGAAATACCCTGCAGTTTTTCACCATTCCTCTTGGCTATTTATGCGGTGGAATTTTCGTGGACCGAATTTTTGAGCCTTTTATGGAACTGCAAAAAGCAGGAAGTCTTCTTACAATCCTTTTTGGATCAGGAAAAGGTTCCGGAGCCGCATTCTTATTTTTTGTAATCGGAATTTTCGGTTCGTTATCCTGCCTGCCATTTCGAATGGATCGTCATATCTGGGGGTTGGAAGAATCACTGCAAGACCAGAAAGATATTGGTATAAATGATAATCTGGCATTATAGATATCTTATAAAACCTTAGTTTTGCATTTTGATACCACTCACTCTTAACTTCGTTTATTTTTAGCCCTGGATAGAGAATGAATATTTTATCTTATGCACTGAAAGTATTAGAACTTTCCATATAGAAAAAAGAAAGCCGTTCCTTATTAATCGGAATCTGCTTTCTTTTTTTCTATTTCTTTACTTATTTCACACGATTTCACATCATTTATAAGTGATAGCCTTGTTGCTGAATCAACTGCTTCAAGGCGTTTTCAACAGCACTGGATTTTATCCTGTCATAAGGCTAAGTAAATTTCTTATTTTTCAACTACCCCAAAATCATCCACATAAACATATGCAGTCCCGGACTTCTTGTAAGCATACACGGTTGCACTGGTAGCACCTGCTCCAGTAGTAAAAGGAATACTGACCATTGTCCAGGATTCACTGGCAGATGTTTGTGATACCTCTGTTCCTCCAAAGCCATTGACACCAATTTTAATCTGCTCTCCTGTATCTGCCTTAACCCAGGCGGTACAAATATAGCTGGTATTAGGACTTAGCCCTGTAAGTACCTGCTTGATACCATCTTCCCCGGTTCCCAGCCTGACACCCTTCGAGCAGCTTCTTGGTGACGATACACTTGCAGCAGTACCTGAATATGTTGTCACCCAGGGGGAGATTATTCCTTTCTCGAAATCAGATTGCCTTACTTTATTATCATAAAGTACGCTGACATTCTCAAAAACCGGGTCCGGAGGTGTAGAAAAATTATGCCCGGCAGTCCAGTCAGTTCCGCCGTACTCGTATGCTCCAATATCCGGTGCCGTACCAACATAACCATTGGTGATTCCAGGTATTACTGCCCCTGCGTTAATAGCCGGAGAAGATGCCTGCAGCCTGAAATTATATGCTGTGGGATTCACAAATAACAGATTGGTTCCTGAAGTAATATTATTTCCTTCTATATGAGTACCAGGCAATGTAAATGCTGTGGTAAAGATATTGTTGAAAATCCGGTCACCGTACATATCTGACGAAAAATTACTTCCCCAATATCCAATGTTTCCGTTACCGTAGGTGGTGTTGTTATAGATCAGGTTAAAATTACTGGGTGTATTCAATCTTATCCCTGTATAATTTCCCCATACAACATTGTGATGCACAATATAACCCTTACTTCCATTATCCAGATAGATACCAGTACCGGAATAATTCTTTGCCAGATTATCATGAATGTAATTATGATGAATGATTGTCCCTTGCCCATCCCAGGCAAACTCATAGAGTATTCCGCAGTCTCTTGTCAGCTTTCCTGCATTGTACAGATTATTGTATTGTATCCGGCTGTTTTGGGTCGGCATAAATATCAGATGACGCCCAGCATTATATATCGTATTATGACTGATTAGATGGTCTGCCCCCAGTAGATAGATTGCCGGGATATCCGATGCCGAATAATCTGCTTCATGAATAAGATTATTAATTACCTTATTTCCTGTTCCCTGAATACTTATCAAATTACCGGAACTGTAGGTCAAAGTACTGTCTCTAAGCTCATTATTGGTGCCGGACATAAATATCCCTGTACTGTATTGGCTGGTAACATCCGAATCATGACTGATATATTCCGCAGTCATATTAGAAACCTTGCAGGAATTAGAAGCAGACATTTTAATGCTGGAGGCAAAGATATTAATTCCGGTAATATTTATATACGAACGGGAACTTAAATCAAATGCATAAGTCCGCTTTTTTGCTTCTACTGTCAAAGTATTGGGATTAACTCCACCAGGCGCCCATAAATAAAGCCTGCCGGCACTGCTGTCATAATACCATTCTCCCGCACTGTCAAGATCTTTCAGATTACCGGTAATATAATAGCTGTTACCAGCTGTCGCAGCAACGCCCATTGTATCAAAGGTAATGGAGCCGGCACTTGAGCTGGTAATGGTACTTTTATAGGATTTGTAGCCTGTTCCCGGAACACACCAAACAGTTTTTCCAACCCAGTAACCAGCGGCCTGAGTTAAGTCCCCATCATTGATGGTTGTGGTGGAACCGGAATCAGCTGTTTCAAATGTTGCATTTAAGGGATCAAGTGTTGCTGAATTGGGCCATCTGGCCTCACATTGCATTTGCTTATTAACAAATATCTGATCTTTTGTTCCAAGGGAACCAGTCATGGCTGCATAATAGATGGATCCGGAGTGATTTACCCAGCCAGTAACCGGATCGGCACCGGATACTGTTACGGTCTCTCCTGTATAAGCCTTAAAGTTTATGGGATTTGCAGAAGTACCGGAAGTATTAAGTGTTACGGTTTCCCGATACGTACCACCTCGTATGATACAGGTATCTCCGGCTGTCATGGAATCTGCTGCCTTTTGTATGGTTTTCCATGGATTTGATAACGTACCAGTTCCAGTGATGTCATTTCCCGCCGTAGAAACATAATACGAGGAAGCTGCCTTTACAGTTTCTCCTCCCAGATTAAAAATAAATAAATTGATCAACACACTTACAACTAAAAACATACTGCCTTTTCTCTTTTTCACACCCTGCCTCCTGTAATAAATTCTATTTTCAGATAAGGCTTCTCCCCATGGACTTAAGTTCGCTGTGCTAACTATATTCTGCTATTAAAATCCATGTATACCTATAAGCCCGGTTATTTTATCGGCTTATATTAGCTTACAGTTTATAATTTTCCGACAATGCGCTGAATACTTATCGTTTTTTTAACAAAACTACTCTCTTACCGAAACAATACAGACATTTCACGGAACATTTTTGACAGAAGATAAGCTCTTGCTTATTATTTCACTTTCACGGAAATTGCCGGATCCAGGATAATATCGGGTGCACTAGTAATAGCCTTGAAGCATTTGATTCAGCAACAAGGCTATCACTTATAGATGTTATAAAGTTGTGTTATTTCACATAGATAGTCACAAACTTACAGTGGGAAAGTTCCTTCACCTTTATGGTATTGTTGTGAATCTCTATCGTCTCTTTTTTTTCCTCCAAAAGGTTTGTATAGTACGCCTCAGAAATATCATGATTAAACCGTATCTCATCTCCCAAAACTTCATGATCCTTTCCGTTAAAGAGCCGGATAATTATTCCATCATCATTCTCTGCCTTCTTAATGGCGGAAACTACCAGCCGGCCATCTGTCTCAAACAGGGAACCAGCAACAGGGTTCGTGCCTTCTATCTCCCTCTGGGAGAAAATAAGCCTGCCGTTTAGAAATTCTCCGTAGGTGTAGACCTGGATCGGCGTATTATAAGCTTTGGCCAGAGTGTCAATATTGGCGCCATTGATATCTGAATTGTAAATAGTAAATCCAAAGGAGAAATCCATTTTTTTTAAAAGCTGGGCATCCGGAGTCTCTATGATGCGCTCGCCACTGGCTCTTCCCGGTCGGTAGACCAGATTCTCCTTCCCCATGAAACCGTAAGTGCGGAACAGGGTAAGGCGTATTTTCCGGTCCTCAAGGACTTCATATTCTCTCACACCCTGAGGAATGACCGCAATTCCGCGGTTTTCGTCTGTCAGGGAAACATAGGATTGGGTAGGTTCAATGGAAATAGGCGGCTCCTGCCAGGTGGACTGATCGTTTGCCCAGTTGGCAAGCTCCTGAAAGTCTGCTTTCGTACCCGGGCTGTTCTTCTGCCTCTCCAGATACAGATCCATTTCTTCTTTATAATAGTTTTTTCTCTTAATAAGTCCAAACTGTTCATCCGCATAGTTAAAACTACTGATGAGCTGGCTGTCAAAAATCACGCAGAGACGATGGGATAGCCCCTTATTATCTACATGGACATTAAAATCAATGACCTTTTCTCCCTGCTTTAAGCCTACGGTCATCGTAACCGGGAGAATGGTGTCAGCCATCTTTTTGCTTCTGGCCTCCAAATCTGCTGGTACCGACATTTTATAGGTGATGATTGCCCTCCCGTAGATACTGCTGCTCTCCATTAATACCTCAAAGGGCGCGTCCGTGGAGAAGATCTCCATATCCTGTCTTGGCGGAGAATAGTTAAAGCTGTCGCCGTCATCCCCATTTTCCACCAATACCGCCTGATTCTCATAGCGGAGTCCACTCTCCTTATCCAAAATAGTGAGGGAACCGTTCGCTGCCACAGAAACAGAGTAATATTCATTTTCCAAGGTATCTTGTTTCATCATTGAATACGCGCTGGATGCGGTTCTGTCAAGGCTGTACTGCGCATATCCGAGGGCGGGAAGCTCCGCGGCTTTAATGGCCACCACTGCTTCAAACACCCGTTCCGGAACATAAAAGCTTCTGGAAGGATCCAGGCGGATTGTCTGAGAAAGAACATAGTCCGTTAAATCCCTGGAAGAGACAAGGGTATATGGAATCTTATTCCCCTTTTCATCCAATATCGCAAATTCCACTCCTGGAACATATGTCTTTACCAGCACCACCCCGTCACGCCTCTGGGGAAGAGTGTTGATCATGGTAAAGGTCATATCCCCATGATTCTTTATGCTGGTGGCAATCAGCCGTGCATGCAACTCCACCAGATTCACGGAAATATCCCTGGCCTGCTTATAGCGCGTATAAACATCTTCGTTAGCCGTATCGGAGATACAGGAGCCAATGGAATCGTGGGCAGCATTTTCAAAAAGGAGTTTCCACACCTCCTCCACTGCTTTGTGGGGATACTCATTGCCCAGTTGGCATGACAATGTCAGCAGCGGCTCCAATACATTGGTCACGTAATTCTGCACCTTAGTATTGAGCACCTTTAAATCTGACCGTGAGGAAAAGATAGACTTGTGAATCCGCATATGCTTTGCGATCAAGAGTTCTCCGGAAACCTCTTCCAAGTCAGGTTTTTCCTGCTTCACATCTCTGATGTAATCCTCAATACAGCTTATCACATATTCCTTTTCAGGATCCTTTTCGTTTCTCTTCTTAATAAGCTCTGGAAGATTGGTACGGATAGGCGCCTGGTCAAAACCATTGGGGAAATAAATGTTCTTTGTGCTGCTTCCCTTTCCCGCCTTCTCAAAGCACTCCTTCTGCCAAAACATCTCGCTCTGCTCCGGATCCTCCGGTATGTTACCGCCAATATAATAGCCGAATGGAATCTGTGTGGCAAAGACAATACTGCCGTCGTCTCCTCTCCAGTTAAAATCCGTATGCTTCACCATATCATCGCTGACTCCACGCCAGAACAAGGTATCCTCAATGCCAAATTGCTGGTAGATCTGAGGCATATTTCCAGCCTGACCAAAAGAATCTGGAACGTAACCCACATTCATATAGCCGCCAAACTCCTTACAGCATTTCATCCCATAATACAGGTTTCTGACAATGCTTTCCGCGGAAATTACCAACTGATCACTCTGGGTATACCAGGGACCCACGATCAACCGCCTCTCTTTTACCAGCCTGGTGATGCGCTCTTTATCCTGAGGCTGCCATTTTATATAATCCTCCAAAAGGGAAGCCTGGGCGTCCAGCATAAAATATTTAAAGTCCGGGTCGCCCTCCAAAGTAACCAGCACATCCTTTAAATCCTTCATCAGATAGACCTTTGACCGGGCTGTGGTGAAATACCACTCCCTGTCCCAGTGGGAATGGGGAACCACGTGTATTTTTTGTATCATTATAAATTCTCCTCTCATTGATATACAAAGGGGCAGAGGTATATCGCCCCTGCCCTTCTAGGTGTTATTTTATATCTTCAAAAGATATCTCGATCTCGTCCAAATTTACATCTTCGACAGCACTGGCTGTGTCTTGATTAAAGTCAACCAATGCAGTTGAGAGCACTGCAATCACGAGAGCACCTACAGCAATACCCACCAGATATGCCCAGCCATTTGTAATGGACACGAAACCGTAGATACCGCCTACAGGAGGGATGTCACCCTTAGCGCCTAAGAGGCAGCAAATAGCAGTTCCAATTGCGCCGCCAAGCATATTGACAGGAATCAGTATCTGGGGTTTTACAAGAGTGAAAGGGATAGCACCCTCTGTGATTCCAATGAAGCCCATGACCCAGTTCCCTTTTCCGGTTTCGCGAAAAGCAGCGGAGAAGCGGTTCTTTCTCATAACAGTTGCGATTGCATATGCCAGAGGCGGAATACAGATCGCACAGTTGATAAATACGTTTGCCTGGAAAACACCCTCAGCTAACAATACATTGCCTGCCATCCAAGCGGATTTATTGATAGGGCCGCCCATATCGGAGGCAATCATAGCTCCTAAAAGAATGGCCATTACAAGCTGTGATGTACCGCTGGTACTCATATCCCTCAGCCAGCTTACAAGGGCTCCGTTAATTGCCGCCAGCGGATCTGCCAAAATAGCACCCATAATGATTGCAACACTGCCTGTCGCCAGGAACGGAAGGATAACAAGAGGCATCACATTTCCCATAGATTCTGGAAGATGGATGTGTTCCTTGCCCCACTTTACCGTGTAGCCTGCGATAAATGCAGCGATTACGGCTCCTAAAAAGCCTGCCTGCGTAGAGGTTGCCAGAGCACCGCCGATAAAACCGGCTCCAATGGCAGGCTTGTCCGCAATACTGTAAGCAATAAAGCCTGCAAGAACCGTGTTGATTAAGCCAACGCCTGTCCAACCTACATTTTCAATCAATTTCAAAACATGCAAAAATCCTGTTCCGTCTGCGTATGGATCCAGTGATGAGATTCCCATGCACAAGGCGATAATCTTTGGTATTGCTACAACCAGTGACGCTCCGATGATAAGGGGAAGCATATAGCCGATGCCTGTCATCAGATGCCCCTTTGCCTCTTTCAGAAACTGTCTCATAATCTTATTTCTCCTTTTTTCAATATCCTTCTTCTACTCTCCTGTAAACCTCTTATTCGCTCACTGCCGCCACACATTTTTTAATTACTGCCTCCGGTGCCTTGATGCAGATATTGATATCTACACGAATGACCTTTTTTCCGGCAAAACGCTCCATACCAGTGACTTTCTGGTCGGAAGCTATGATTACCAAATCAGCTGCCTTGGCCTCCTCAGCCGTAATGGCATTGATCTGACCCATACTGCCCTGCTGCTCTATCTTAATATCGTATCCCAGACCTATTCCTGCTTTTTCCAGAGCTTTGGCAGCCATAGGTGTGTGTGCGAGTCCTGCCGGACAAGCGGAAACTCCTACTATCTTCATTTTAATTCTCCTCCTCAATCATTATATTTTTTTTCAAATAATTAAGCAGCTCCTCCTTGTCGGAAGCTGTCTTCACTGTTTCCTTAAAATCATCCTCCAAAAGGCCGGTAGCCAGCCTTGAAATCATCATCAGATGCTCATTGTCTGCGCTTTCCTTTGGTACAATCAATGCAAACAAATCAGTCACTTCCTTATCATCCATGGTCCCCCACTCCGGTATGCTATGCTTGCACCGCACATAGAAGACACCCATCTTTTTGGCGAAGTCAGACTTGGCATGAGGAATCGCGAATCCGTCCTGGAGACCGGTAGAAAATTCGCCTTCCCGTTTCAGGAAATCCTCTTTAAGTCCATCCTCGTTGTCCGTAAGCCCCAGCTCCAGAGCTTTGCGGCTGATGAATTTCAAGGTCTCATCCTTGGTCGTAACGTCAACATCAAAAAATAAATATTCTTTCCTAAGCATTCTTAACCTCCTTTCAGCAACCTGCACTGTTTCTTTCTATCACTACTATAATCTCAGCAGTTCTATATTTCAATTGATGCGATTTCCGTTTTAAAATGGAAATCCAAATCTCTCTCTGCCAACCTATTTCCAGATATAAGTGGAAATGCTGTAGCTGTATTTTATCGGAATAATCCACTATAATAGAGGTAAAAACCAGGATAGACATAGTCTGGATATGACATAGATGGATATCAGGAGGTAAGTGATTAATGTTTCCATACGGAAGATTGAATGACATATTCAATTATATAAACAAGCATGATTATGTTTCACCGGACCGGTTGGCCGACAAGTTTCATGTCACCGACCGGACCATACGAGGCGATATCCAGGAGATTAACGACGTCCTGAATGGTCATGGGGCAACGATAAAACTGAAACGAAAATACGGCTACTATATTGAGATAATGGATGCTCCGGCATATGAACACTTTCAAGAGGGTATAGAGGCAGCGTCGGCAGATTCCATGGAGCTTGACTCCTCCAAGGACAGGATCACATATATCTTAAGTATGCTTTTATTCGCGGCAGACTACATTCCCCTGGAACAGATCATGGACACTGTGTTTATCTCAAAGAACACGCTCAACAATTATACCAAGACCTTCAAGCGGATCCTGGATAAATATGATTTGGAGTATATTTCAAAACCAAATTCCGGCATAAAGGTCATCGGTACGGAGAAAGACAAACGCAGATGTATCATGGAGCGTGTGATCACATCGGATAATGACAGCTACATTACAGGATTTGCAAAAGAGGAGCGCCTTTTGTTTCATGAAGTGGATCTGGATTATCTCAAACAGATCACCTTGGATGAGCTTAAAAAACGCAATATCGATATAAGCGACTACAATTTAAAAAACCTCATCATCCATCTGGCCCTTATGATCACCAGGGTCAAAAGCAACCACTATATTACAGAGGCAGATATTGAGACAGACTACTCCATCATGGCCATAATCAACAGCCTGTGCGGAGAAATTGAATCCCATTATGACATTGCCGTGTCCAAAGGTGAGAAATTCTATATGTATCTCCACATGGTGACCAACACCCATATGGATGCCACGGATATCGATGATGAATGGCTCAAAC
Organism: uncultured bacterium; assembly: GCA_963519465.1. Taxonomy (GTDB): domain Bacteria; phylum Bacillota; class Clostridia; order Lachnospirales; family Lachnospiraceae; genus Lacrimispora. The sequence goes on along the minus strand of CAUQMY010000020.1, from coordinate 12,595 downwards.
GCTCCATCGATGAATCACTGGATATTATATATAAGAACTATAACTTTGACTTGCGTGGGGATAAGGCACTGCTGCCCAATCTCTTTCGGCACATGAAATCCATCTTTATCAGCAAGTCCTTTGGGCTGAATATTCGCAATCCCCTGCTGAACACGATCAAGAACAACTATTCTCTTGCCTTTGAGATATCCTTAACCGCCTTTACTCAGGTCTTTGACACCCCTCCCTTTACGCTCAATGAAGAGGATGTGGGCTATGTGGCAGTGCACATCTGTGCGGCCATAGAAGTATTTATCTCGAAAGGATTAAAAAAGAAAAATGTCGTTCTTGTATGCGGCAATGGTCTGGCAGCCCTGCGCATGCTGGAAACCAGATTGGGAATGTCTTTTGATGGACAGATCAATATTGTCAGGACCATATCCTACAATGAATACATGAATCTGTGCGAAGAAAACTTAATAGATGTGGACTGCGCCATCTCTACAAGTCCTTTAAATGACGGAAGGCTTCCCAGCATCACCGTGGACTTTGCCTTGAAGAACAAAGACATTGAATCCATCGCCAGGTTTTTTACTACGATTGATGTATCAGAGAAAGAAAAGAAATCAGGATTCTTTGAAGAAGATCTGTTTTTCCGGCTGCACAGTGTTTCAGACAAAGAAGAGCTTCTGACCATGCTATGCCGGACGCTGAAGGAAAAAGGTACCGTTGAGATTGACTTTATAGATTCTGTGCTGGAGCGTGAAAAACTGGGAAGGACAAACATGAATGAACTGTTCGCTCTGGCTCATCCCATGAGTCTGTGCGCCAAGGATACAAAGGTTGCTGTGGCGATTCTTGAAGAACCTCTGGTTTGGAATCGTGATGAGTGGGGACAGGACGAAACCGTGCAAATCGTCTTCCTGCTAGCCATCAAACAGGAAATGCAGAAAGATCTGGTACACCTTTACGACAGCATGATTGAAATCGTCAATAATTCCAAATTACAACAGCGGCTCATCTCTTCTGACAGCTTTAAGAAATTTATATCAGAGCTCCACGCGATCCTGCCAATATAGAGATATTTGTTCACTGAAAACACATAATTTTAATTTTTAATACCCATTTCTTATCTTTGGTTGTCATGCCTGGCAGTTGGAAGAAACAACTCACTGATAGTAAGTTATCAAAATGCACAGGTTGCACATAAAACTGCCCTGTGCATTTCTTTTTTTGACACAAGTTTATAAAAAAGAAAAAATATTGCTGAATTAGAACAAAATTTGTGTTAAAATAATAGGAAGTTCCGTCAGTAAAAATAAATACCGGAAGGGAATCAAATTTTTTTTGGTAATTATTTTCATAATGATGAGAGAATAATAAAAAAAGGAATTCTATTGAAGAATAGGAATGGTTAAACTATGGAACCGAAGTTAGAAAAAAAATATGGACTTTTTACAGCCATTGCAATGGTTGTAGGTATCGTCATCGGAAGCGGTGTTTTTTTTAAGGCGGAAAAGATCTTAACAGCAACCGGCGGCAATTTAAAGCAGGGAATACTGGCATGGGTGATCGGCGGTATCATCATGATTTCCTGTGCATATACGTTTTCCGTTATGGCTACCAAATATCAATATGTCAATGGTGTGGTGGATTACGCCGAAGCTGCCATGGGCAAAAAATATGCCTATTATGTTGGCTGGTTTATGGCAGTGATCTATTATCCTACAATCACTTCAGTACTGGCTTGGGTTTCTGCACGGTACACCTGTGTAATATTGGGGTTTTCCATAACAGGCGGTGAATGTATGACTATAGCCTGCCTTTACCTGGTTTCAAGCTTTACACTGAATGCCTTATCTCCTGTTTTTGCAGGTAAATTCCAGGTGAGCACGACGGTCATCAAACTGATCCCGCTCTTTTTAATGGCAGTGGTCGGAACCATTACCGGGCTTCGTAACGGAATGACCGCATATAATTTCACGCATTTTGTATCTCAAAGTACATCCAATGGTCTTTTTACAGCCATCGTGGCCGCATGCTTTGCTTATGAGGGCTGGATCATTGCGACCAGTATCAATGCAGAACTTAAAAATGCCAAGAAGAATCTTCCTCTCGCTTTGATTGCAGGTACTTTTATTACCATGTCCGTATATATCCTGTATTATATTGGTTTAGCCGGAACCATTAAAAATGAAGTGATGATGTCAGGAGGCGAAGAAGGTGCCAAACTGGCATTCCAGACGATTTTCTCCTCAGCCGGAGGTACCCTGCTGTTTGTATTCGTTATCATATCCTGTCTCGGTACTTTAAACGGTCTGATGCTTGGCTGTACCCGTGGAATCTATTCCCTTGCAGCAAGAGGCCTTGGTCCAAAACCAAAAATCTTCAGTCAGGTAGACCCAGTTACAAACATGCCGGTCAATTCTGCTATTTTAGGATTGTTCCTCTGCGGCATCTGGCTGCTGTATTTTTACGGGGCGAATTTAACCACCACCTGGTTCGGATTCTTCAGTTTTGATTCTTCCGAACTGCCGATTGTCACCATTTATGCCCTGTATATTCCTATTTTTATTATGTTCATGGTAAAGGGGAAAGAGCTTAACTTTTTTAATCGTATTTTGATGCCCTGCCTCTCTCTTGCAGGTTGTGTTTTTATGATCATTGCCGCCTGGTTTGCCCATGGAATGGCCGTGATTGCTTTTCTGATCGTTTTTCTAGTCGTTATGTTTTTTGGTGCTTTGCTTTTAAAAAGAGCAAAACAGCCACTGAATGAATAATGGTACGGTTATTAAAATTGCTTTTCGAAAAGCAATAAAAAAGGAAACCTCAAAAGCGCCCTTACGCTCTTGAGATTTCCTTTTTTCATTTATATCTGGCATACCTTGTGAGGATTTAAAATATTTCTGGGATCAAATGCCTTTTTGATTCCTCTCATGATTTCAACAGTCGCTGGGTCCATGGCTTCCATCAAATAGGATTTTTTAGCATAACCAATGCCATGTTCTCCGGATACCTGACCGTTTAATTCTCTAGCCTTTCCATAGATTTTATCCATGGCTGCTTTCATTTTCTCCTCCCATTCCTTTTCACTTAAATCATCCTTGAGAATGTAGGCATGGAGATTGCCGTCTCCTGCATGGCCAAAGCTTTTAATCCTGACATTCACTTCCTTGTATAGTCCGTGGATATACTCCACCATTTCATTGACAGAGCTTCTGGGAACCACTACATCCACCTCATCCATATAGGTGGTAGAACCTTTGATGGCCTCCAGGAACGCTCCACGTGCCTTCCAGATGGATTCTTCTCTCTCATTGGTATCCGAAATCAAAATATCCACTGCGCCCTGTTCCAGACAGATGCGGGCTACACTTTCATAATCCTGTTCGATCTCTTCTGTGGAATTTCCGTCAAATTTAAGCAGCAGATAAGCATCCGCACTGCTGTCTGGAAACTTTTTACCCAAATATTTTTCAGCATCTATGATAACTTCCCTTTGCATAAATTCAATGGCTGTTGGTATGGCTCTCGATTTAATGATGAGAGGAACCGTGCCGATGGCCTTTTGAAGCGTTGGAAAAGGGATTAAAAGGCTGATCGCTTTCTTAGGCAAAGGAAGTATTTTGAGTGTGGCTTTTGTAATGATTCCCAGCGTTCCTTCCGAACCTATCATCAAATCCTTCATCGCATAACCCGTACTGTTTTTTACTACCTTTCCGCCAAATTCTACAACCTTGCCATCAGGTAGCACCACCTCTAAACCTCTTACGTAATCTCTGGTAACGCCATATTTTACCGCCCGCATTCCTCCGGCATTGGTACTGATATTACCGCCTATGGTGGCAGACTTCTCTCCCGGGTCCGGAGGATAGAATAAACCTCTTTCCTCTACATAAGCCGCCAACTCCATTAAAAGCACCCCAGGCTCAACGGTTAAGGTTAAGTTATCCTCATCAAGTTCCAAGAAGTGGTTCATCAAGCTGGTATCCAGCATAATCCCATGCTCCATGGCAACTGACGCTCCCACAAGACCTGTTCCGGCTCCCCTTGGGGTCACCGGTATGTTTTTTTCATATGCGTATTTCATAATGGCAGAAACTTCTTCGGTGGAAGTTACTTTTACCACTACATCGGGATAGCTGGCTGTGTCGCTTAATTCATCGTGGCTGTATTCTTCGTTGATTTCCGTTCCATATAAAATCCGTTCTTTATCTTTGATCATACTTTCTATGTAATTGATATCCTCTGTGTCCAGCTTTTTATATTCCATATTAACTCCAATCTGCGCGCCTTGGCCCACTTATTAACCTTATTGAGTTTCGTCGTTCCTCACTATTTGAGAGATTTGTTCTGGATTATGCATCCTGTATCCCACAACCGCATGTTATGCACTTACCGGCTTTCCTTCCTTGATTTGGTTAATCAGACCAGGAATGATCTCATACAAATCTCCCACCAGACAATAATGGGCGGTTTTAAATATAGGGGCAGTTTCATCTTTATTGATGGCAATGATCTGGTCAGAATTGTTCATACCGGCTGTAAACTGGACGGCACCGGATACTCCGCAGGCAATGATAAGCTTTGGTCTTACAGTACGGCCGCTTAAACCTACCTGACATTTGGCATCTAACCAACCGGCTTCCACCATGGGTCTGGTACAGGCAAGCTGTCCTCCTAATAAGTCAGCAAGCTCATTTAACATATCTAAATCTTCCTCTTTCTTCACACCTCTTCCGGCTACAACAAGAACTTCTGCGCCTTCAATCGACTGTTCCTTTTCTTTGGAAATAATACCAAGTACAGATACCTGGCTGGCTAATTTACCGGAACTGATCTGGCAGGAAACGATCTCCCCATGAATTTCTTCCGATCTTTCCGGTGCATCCATGACCTTATAACGGACAGTAGCCATCTGGGGCCTATGATTGGGGGTTAAGATCTGAGCCATGATATTTCCGCCAAACGCAGGTCTTATCTGTACCAGATCCGTATTTTCATTGATATCCAGAATGGTACAATCTGCAGTAAGTCCAGTCTTTAATCTGGCTGCCAGTCTCGGTGCCAACTGTCTGCCGACAGGAGTGGCTCCCATCAAAATAGCTGAGGGCTTTATCTTTTGAACAAAATCTTCAAAGGCATTCGTATAGGGTTCCATTTTAAAACGGTCCAATTCCTGCTCATCATAAGCAAATACTTTATCCACATGATAATGAAGGAGTTCTTCACACTGGGAATGAATATCATGCCCCATCATGATTGCATAGACGGGATGATGGATCTTCTCTGCCAGTTCTTTTGCCTTTCCAATGAGTTCAAAAGTGACTGGATGAATTACTCCGTCAATATGGTCTACATACACGGCAATTCCCTTCCACTGGTCCTTATCCACGGATTCTACGGCTTCTTCTATGTACTCTACAGCTCCCTTTGGTCCTTTTCTCACGCATAGTTTACACATTTTGCAGGCTGCATTGATCTGAAGAAGATTATCCTGCTCCTCCAATGCTCCGAATGGACATATATCTATAAGCTCTTTGATATTACCTACTTTTTCCTGATTGATGACTAATTTCCCCATTTTTTTTACCTCCTCAGGCGAACTTCAATTCTTTGAGTTTATGAAACAGCTGATCGGTCAGTTCTTTTTCGTCTCCACTCCAGGTTTCCCTGTGGGTATTCACCTCTGGAGGAAAAATTCGCTGCACCTGCGTTGGAGAGCCATTTAAACCGTAATGCTTCTCTTCCCGGTCTTCCATATCCTCCAGAGCAAACACTTTAATTTCACGGTCTTTCGTCTCCTGTTTCTTCACATAAGAAGGAAGTCTGGGAACAAAAATATCTTTATCCACTGCCACCAGGCAGGGATATTTAATTTCTGCCACTTCAAGGTCATGGGTCATATCCATTTCTACAATAAGGGAATGGGATTTCATTTCTACGATTTTAGAAACATTGGACAGGCTGGGAAGTTGAAGCCATTCAGCTACTTCCGGTCCTACCTGGGCGGTATCACCATCCGTCGTCTGTTTTCCGCAGAGGATCAAATCAAATTCCCCTGACTTCTTAATTCCCTGAGAAAGTGTATAGCTGGTCGCAAGAACATCTGCACCTCCGAATTTCCGGTCAGATATTAAAACTCCATGGTCAACGCCCATAGCATAAGCTTCCCGGATAACTCCTGCTGCCTGACCCGGACCCATGGATAAAGCAGTGATGGTTCCTCCGCACTTTTCTCTGATTCTCAACGCCGTTTCAAGAGCGAACAAATCGTACGGATTCATCTTTGATTCCACACCATTTCTTTTTAATACTCCTGTTACCGGATCCACTTCCACCTTATTGCTGTCCGGCACCTGTTTCAAGCATACTAAAATATTCATGTCACAACTCCCTTTCTTCCTTATTCAGGACAACGGTATGAATTTCATACCTGTTAGATTATGAAACTCAAATCAAATTGGTAGTACCACTTTTAGTAAAAAGAATTGCTGCAAAATCTTCTTTCGCAGCTCCTTTACTACCGCTGTAAACTGGTAGGACCACTTTTCATTCATTATAGATCTACTTATCGCATATGTCAATAAGAGTCTTTTTTTTAACAGGGGGCTTGTACATTATTACTCATTTACTATGCTTAATCTAGTTTTATCTCTTTTCCTCTTAACTTTTCATCAATAATATCAAAATGTTTATTAATGGCTTCATAAGCAAGCCTCTTATCTCTGGTAACTAAGCTCTTAATCATCTCATTGTGGGCTTCCATTAATTCCTTTCTGCTATCTTCCTGAATTAAAATCTCTCGTCTTAAATCAACGATAAACTTATCAAGAACCTCAGAAAGTGCCTGAAGAATACTGACGATCAACGTGTTTTTTGATGCCATGGCGATGGTATAATGCATCTTTTTATCCAGAATAACGTTATTTGCTTCCGTCTTTGTTTCTAATTGGGATATCACATGATTCAGGGTTTGAATCTCTTCGTCACTGATGTTGTCAATGGCCAGCACCAGAGCTTCCAGTTCCAGTGCCCTGCGCAGATGGCTGATCTGGTTGTAATCAATCTGGTTAAGCAAAAACAGCATGGAAAGGGATTCTACCAGACTGTTTTCGAATTTACCGGTCAGGAAATTGCCAGCTCCATGCTGGCTTTCAATGATTCCCATATTATCCAGTGTGCGGATTGCTTCCCTGACAGAATTACGGCTGATCCCCAGTATCTCTGATAATTCCCGCTCTGCCGGGAGCTTTCCACCTATGCTTAATTCCCCATGGCGGATCTGCATTTTAATGTAGTTTATGACTTTCATATAGGATTTTTCCTGATTCCCGCACTCTTCCATAATTTCCTCCATGTGTTTTATATGGCCATTGAATGATTGACTCATGATTGTTTTGTATCTAAATAAAACTTAACAAATCCATCTATGGTAAAATCGTTAAGGTGAGAGGTATCATCGTCAATCAGATGAAAGAAACACCCGGGAATCTCTCCCTTTTTTAGATTTTTACGGATACAGGGATCGCATCCTAAATCGTGATTGCACGGGTTTAATTTGCAGGTTGTTTCGGTACAGGTGCAAAAGTGTTTTTGATCTGTCATGTCTTTTATTTCCTCCAATGTCTTCTTGCAGCTTATGTAGCTGAACGTTCTGTAAGCGCTATTATATCAGGCGAAAGGAATTATGTAAATTAACTTATTATTTTCTATTTAGACGCTGCTTCACTTCTGACTTTGTTATTATATATTTTACTCCACTTTACACGGCATGGAAAGAACTGATTATTTATTTTAACCTGCAGTTGCAGACAATGAAAAAATCGCCATATATTTCCTTTGACTTTTCGAACGCATGTTCGTATAATAATTCCAGGAGGTGTAAATATGATAGGACATTGTGATCTTAATCCTGAGTTAAACAAATGTCAATACTATGTGAAAGATAAGGGGGGCTGCATGCTTGGCAGTCCAGGGTGTGGATTTTTTTATGAATCACCAGAACGAAAAGAAGTACCTATTAACAGCAAAGAACCTAAATGGTTTGAAAAGTACTATAGATAAATTCAGTAATCCACTTATAAGAACAAGAAGTGAATTTAAAAGGGCGGGGTTAGATAGTGATCCCCGCCAAAAAATATCTATGATATTTTTATTGTTTTGATAATCTCTGTTCGTACATTTATCAATGGGGATCAAAGAACTTAAAATATTTCTATATTTTAAAGTTGAAGTTTTAATCTCTTTCATAGCCTTTTCTTCTGCCCAATTTATAATTATATTAAAATTTCTTACGGCAACAGAACGGAGCATCATGGCAGCCCTGCTCATAACCGGTCCAGTAAACTTTCTTTAAAAGAAACCAGATAAGACTGTTAATATCATTACAGCCACCATGCTGTAAACCACCATCAAAATCTTTGATTTCTTCTAGGCCTTCGCCACATTCGTCACAAGGAGAACCCCAGTTAAATTCATCCATTTTTTACACCTCCTTTTCATTTTATAATTTATTATATGGTGCTTAGAGACAAGATGTGAATAGCATGGCAATGGGCCATTTGATAGGCTGTTTCCAGGATCTGTATTCTTGTTTATCGTCAGCATTTATTTGGTTTCAAGTTTGGATCTCAAGCAAAAAAGAAGAACTTAGTTTATAATTTGAACACTGTTAAAAGACCTGGTTATATTCTTCACTCCTGATAATACACACTTATCTTAAATGGCAGGAATACTTCTTAATCAGCCTTTCTTTTCTAAAAAATTTAGCACAGAAATATGGTTGTAACCGGCTTCCTACACTCAGCATAGGTCCTGTCAGTTCAGAAATATAAATCAGGGATGCAATTAAAACATTATCACATTCTTTGATATATTTATAAACCTCCTGCATTTCATCATTAACGCAACAGCCATCATTGCTCCAGCAATATCTACAGTCAACACATGGTTTAATATTACAATTGTAGGCATTAACAATTTTATACTCCCCATCTAACTCTTCTATAACCTTATCAATATTCAAACTCACTTTTATACACTGGTATCATTTACTTACCATGCTGATCCATCGTGTAATTCCACCATAATTTTTTCTCATAGCTTATCTTTTAACAATAAAATAAAAGGCAATGACACTCAATAATCTGTCATTACCTTTTTCCATTATATCCCAACCAGTACCTCCTTAAGAAGCTCTAAGCACCCATTGGTGAGACTTTTTAACCCCTCTGCCGTTAAATCATTTACATGAATTCCGCAGACGCATACAGTTGTATGTTTGCTTTTTACCGCCACTTTTTCTGCAAAGAGCTTTGCCAGAACATCATCTTTATGCCCGGTGCAATTTAAGATTGATGTAGTGGCACTTACGCCCTGTCCCGTCAGGCTGGGCCTGGGGATCGACAGGGCGGTGCTTCCTATGTGAGCAAGATCACCGCCGTATAAAAGAACAGTATAATCTTCTCCCATGGGAATTACATCACATCGAATCTTTGCTCCGGCGATTCCCTTTTCAAATGTTTTCATGACTGTCCTTTCTGAATAAAGCTTATTCCCACCGCTTAAAACCTGCTAAATCAATTCCTGCCGCATCCAGTATCTTACCTGCGATGTGAAAATTAATGTCCTCTATGGTCTGCGGCTTACTATAATAAGAGACCATAGGCGGCAATATTACCACATTCTGCAGCATGGATAAATACTCTAAATTCCGCAGGTGAATGGGACTTAGGGGCGTTTCTCTTGCTACCAGGATCAGCTTGCGTTTTTCCTTTATGGTGACATCTGCTGCCCGAAGAAGCAGGTTATCGGAATAACCGCTGTAAATTCCTGCAACTGTTTTCATGCTGCACGGGACCACAATCATCCCTTCGGTCCGAAAAGTGCCGCTTGCTATGCTGGCACCGATATTTTTATTATCGTAACAGACATGTGCAAGGCTTTTAAGTTCTTCTACGGTTAAGTCCGTTTCCTGAAGAATTGTTTCTTCCCCGCCTTTGCTTACTACGAGATGGATTTCATATTCTGGAAACTGCTTAAGCTGTTTTAAACAGGCCACAGCCAGAGGAGCACCACTGGCCCCGCTGACAGCGACTACGATTCTTTTCTTCTCCATAGGCTTATAAAAGACTCAAAATCATATGAGACCATACATAAGAAAACGGCATGACAAGTACCATAGCAGGCAGCATATTGGCTATTGGGAATGATTTGATTCCTGAAATACGAAGGCCGGTTGCAAGCATTAAAACGCCTCCGCAGGCGGTAAAATCATTTAACATTTCCGGAGTTGTAAGCGGCATGATAAAGGACGCACTGAAAAATAAAACCAACAGTACGATAATCTGGGGGATACAAACCGTACAGGTGATAAATCCAAGGCTGGCGGCAAAAATGGCGGCAGTAAAAAAGTCCAGAATGGATTTGGAAAACAAGATTGCATGATCACCAGTCATGCCTGACTGCAATGCCCCAAAGATGCCGGTTCCGCTGGCGCAGAATAACACAACAATGCTGACCAGCTTCTGCATGAATTCTTCCTGGCTCATACCGCTTTCTTTGCCGGAAAAGATTTTAGAAATAGGTGCCTGAACTTTTTTAGCCGCAACGGTAATTCCCGCTTCCAGATGACTGAGCTCTCCAATGGCGGTTCCTATGATCACCGCAAAAACAACCGCAGGTAAATAGGATAATTTAACAATGGAAGCTATACCCATGGACATGGATGCTACACCGAATATAAGGGTCAGGTTATTGCGCAGGTGTTCGGGAATTTTATCTCCCAGTAAAGCTCCGGCAGTACCGCCTGTCAGTACTGCCAAGCTGTTGACAATCACTCCGATTGGCATAATGTTATACCTCTTAAACTGTATTTTTTAAGCAATACGAAACGGACAGATTTTCAGAATGGCTGATCTGCCGACTTCTGAAAACCATTCATACTTTTCCGTTTCGTTATTACCGTTTTATTTCTTATAAAAGCTTTAAAACATATCCGGAACCCAGTGGGAAGGATCCACATCCATAAATTTTGCACGGTGGAACCGGTGTTTTTGATCAAATGGCACGGTGCAGTCAAAGATGGTTTTGCAGGCAATTCCATGGTCTCTGATGGATGGAGAGATGGATGGATCATTGGAAGGATCCAATGGATGACAACGGACACCTGGAATGCATATGATTCCAGAATCTCCCTGCATACGGGTATTCATTGCCCAGATGACATCATTGATATCAAAGGGATCTACATCTTCATCTACTAAAAATACATGCTTTAATTCGCTGAATGCAGAAAATGCAAGCAATGCTGCCTGACGCTGTCTTCCCTCATCACTTGGTATCTTCTTGCAAAACTGCAGAACTGCCATGTATTTGCCACCGCCGCTGGAAGCACAGTAAACATTCAACAACTTACCAGGCATGGCCTTGTCCACCATCTGCAAAATACTGGCTTCTGTAGGGATTCCTGCCATACTTACATGCTCCTCACTTGGTCCGATGCAGGTCTGCATAATAGGATTGATTCTGTGAGTCACTGCCTTTACTTTAATAACAGGAATCTCAGGATTGGCTGGACCTGTATAACCTGGGAATTCCGGCATGGCTTTTCCGGTATTGGTGTTTTGATCTTCTCTCACACGCACACCTGGAAGTAATTCGCCTTCAATGACATATTCCGCATTTGCAATGCATTTTTCATCAATGGTCATACACTGGGTAAGCTGTACCGGGTCTTTGCGGATGGCTCCGGCTATCTCCAGTTCATTAAATCCAAGTGGAGTTGTGGGAGGTTCAAAACAGGAGGCGATTTCGATTGCCGGGTCCACGCCGATACTGATGGAGATTGGAAGTGGCTTTCCTGCTGCTTCTGCTTTTTCACGGAACACGCTTAAATGTCTGGCACCTGGTACAAAATACATGGATATCTCATCCTTGCTCTGGAGACAGAGACGGTGAATCGTCACATCGGAAATCTTTGTTTCCGGATCGGAAGCATAGCACATGCCCAGCGTAATGTAAGGACCTGCATCCTCTTCGGTATTGGTTGGTGCCGGAACCAGTTTGCGGATATCAAACCCAGGGTCAGTGGCATAATGAACAACTTCCTGGCATTTTGCAGCCTTTTGATCGATAACAACAGGCTTTAACGGGTTTTTAACCGCTTCATTCAGCATATGACCTAATCGTTCCGGAGCTTCATCAAGTAAATATCCGACTCTTTTACGGCTGGCAAGAACACCAATGGCTACTCTGGCATCCTCATGTCCGGTAACCTTGTTAAATATCATTGCAGGTCCTTCCTTTGTTGGACGCATAACAGTTCCGCCTGCCCCTACATGGCGGTAAACACCAGATAATTCCGCATGGGGATGAACTTCAACATCAGTTTCAATCAGCTGTCCCGGAATGGACGCCAAAAGTTCTAAGGAAGAACGTAAATCATTCACTTTAATTTTGGACATAAAAAAATCCTCCTTGTATAGTATCGATAATCGGCCGATAAGGATACTATGAACTATATTGTAGCTATACAGTCAAGAGGATTTTTATATTTTTCCTTGAATGTAAATCGAAATTCCTCTAGACTACAGCGAAGTTTTTTGTAATCACA
>CAUQMY010000019.1:0-92763 GCA_963519465.1 uncultured bacterium | reverse complement strand
GGCATTTCACATGCTGGTTTTACATTTGTTGGTCTTTCACATGCTGGTTTTACATTTGTTGGTCTTTCACATGCTGGTTTTACATAAGCCGGCATTTCACATACTGGTTTTACATAAGCTGGTTTTTCGCATGCTGGTTTAACATTTGCTGGTTTTTCACATGCTGGTTTTTCCGGACATCTTGCAGGCATTACATAGGCTGGCATCTCCGGACATTTCACAGGTCTTACGCATCTAGGTTCTTCCGGACACTTCACTGGCATTACACTTGCCGGTTTTTCCGGGCATTTCTCAGGCATTACATATGCCGGTCTTTCCGGGCACTTCATAGGCATTACATATGCCGGTTTTTCCGGGCATTTCATAGGCATTGGGGAAACATCCGTGGCACTTTTGGTTTCCGGACACATCGGTCTTTTAACTGGATACCAGGGACATGGACCTGCAGGCATTTCCTGACGGCTCACAAGTATAGGATCTGGCACAGGCTCTGCAGATTTCGCCGGGCCAGAACCAAGCGGCATGTCAGGTCGAATTACCGTACCCGGGCTCATTGACATATCAAGACCCATGACAGGATCCCATGGGGATGTACCGGTACGATTATTCCCACCGGGATACCCTTGTTTTGCATAACAATCCATAGGATGTATGACTCCTTTCACTACTGAAAAGTTTCTAATATCAATCTATGAAAGGAATACTCCGTTGTGCAGGGCCAGCACATATTTTTCCATTAATTTCAAAGCCAGAACCGTGGCAGGGGCATTCCCACCGCTTGTCATACCGGTTCCAAACCATACGGCAGCCCATGTGAGGGCAATTTACAGCGCCAGGCATGGTACCCGCAGACAAGCCCTTTACTGACTCCAGTCCATGACTTGCAAACTGCATTGCCGAAGCTTTCAGATTATGTCTCTGAGGAGAAAATACCGCATCATACGGTGTCTTTTTTCCTGTGATCTGCATGCTTAAAATTTTTGCTGCTGCCATAGACGAGCTCATTCCCCATTTCCCAAACCCGGTAGCAACATACCAGTCTGGGCGTAAGGAAGAATAGGTTCCAATGTAGGGAATTCCGTCCAAAGTTTTACAGTCCTGGGCCGTCCATCTTCCCATTTCCGTGGCCTTGGGAAATAAATGTTCTCCAGTCTGTTTCATGGTTGTAAAAGGATTATCATCCGGTGCTTTCCCCGTTCTGTGACTGCCATAGCCCAATAGAAGCTTGTCCCCGTAATTGCGAAAAGAATATGACTTTTTATCCACTCCAAGATACATTCCGTTAAGAGAGTCCACCGGCTCTAGCTCCAGAACATAACTTTTTTCCTGATACATTTTCGCAATGTATAATCCTGGAACATTGACAAAGGGATAGTGGGAAGCAAAAACTATCTTTTCTGCCTTAATCACGCCTCTGTCTGTTACGACTTCATGACCCTGCACTTTGACCACTCTTGTCCGTTCATACACAGTGAGTCCGGCAGATACATCCCGCAAAAATTCCAGGGGATTAAACTGAGCCTGGCCAGTAAATCGTACTGCACCATGAACTGAAAATGGAAGCTTCGTCTCCCGGACAAAGGAAGCCGGAAGCCCAAGCCTCTTTGCAGACTCTGCCTCCTTTAAAAGGATCTCCGATTCCTGAACCGAATAAAGATAAGCATCCTTTTGCTCATAATGACACTGTATGGAATATTTTCTGACAAGTTTCCCATACTCTTCCACTGCCAGCTGATTTGCCTTTCCATAAAGTCTGGCCGCTTCTTTTCCGACCGTCTTCTCCAGCTTATTATAAATAAGATTGTGTTGGGATGTGATCTTTGCTGTTGTAAATCCCGACTGGCCGCTTCCGATCCGGTTCGCCTCCAAAACCACTACATGGACTCCATGCCTTTGCAAATAAAATGCAGTCAGGATCCCTGCCATTCCGCCGCCTATAACAACTACTTCCGTCCGCTTGTTTCCAGAAAGCGGATTCCGTCTGGGTATATCTGTGGATTCCGTCCAAATTGATCTCATTGTTCTCACCTCGTACTTTCTTTCCATACTCTTATTATTCTCCCAATTTTTAGAATAATGCCTATAAATTATTCTTCCAATTATTTCTTGATTTCAGATGCCTTTTATCTTACAATAATTTTAGACAGCCAGGGAACAGGAGGCAGATCAAATGAGTTGGTTTCATAAAAAAACACCACAGACACCCCCAATTGAACCGGATAAAAAAGAGACAGAAATGTCCGCTTTAAATAACAAGCTGGAACGGGATGCCTGCTTTAAACATTTAAATGAGGCAATGGGTTCCGGCGAACGGGGTGTTGTGTTAAAGTTATACATAGAAAACTTCAAACGGTTAAATCAGATATTGGGCTACGATTATTGTGAAACCCTTTTGGAACAGATTCTTGGGTATTTAAAGGAGCTGACCCAAAAAGATGTCTATCACTATATCGGAGTAGAATATATCATCATACTGGATCACTATAGTCAGGGTCAGGCACTTCTGCTTGCGGAAGATATCGCAGCCAAGTTTGACCACGCCTGGAAAATAAACGGTACCGATTGTTTATGTTCTGCTCAAACGGGCATATGTTCTTATCCCGGACATGCAAAAAGCCCGGATCAGATGTTAAAATGTCTGGATCTGGCCATATCAAAGGCAGAGGACAGCGGACCAAATCAGGCCGTTGTATTTGACAGCGCTTTACAAAATCAGCTTCTGCGCCGCCAGACCATCGCTCTTTACTTAAAGACAGCACTGGAGAATGACGAGGTGGAAATCCGCTACCGTCCTACCCTGGAAACCGATACCAACAGTTTTAAACGGGCTGAGCTTTATATGCGCATTTTCATCAAAGGACTGGGACTGATCGGCATCGGAGAATTCATGCCTGTGGCAGAAGATTCTGGACAGATCCGCGCTATTCAGTATTATGCCATAAATAAAGTATGCCAATGTATTTCCGAACTTTTAATAAAGGGTTGTGATTTCGAATCCATTGCACTTCCCGTTTCTCCTGTCCTTTTTTTACAGGAAGATTTCCCAGGCGAAGTGAAGCGTGCTATGGATTTATATGAAATACCAAGAGGAAAACTTGCACTTGAGATTCAGGAATCTGCCTTGACCATGGGATATCTAAACGTCAATGTGATGCTTCAGCAGTTTAAAGATATGGGTGTGGAACTTGTCCTCAATGAGTTCGGTTCCGGGTATTCCGGCATCTCCACCATCTTAGATCTTCCGGTAGATACTTTAAAACTGGAACGGCTTTTTGTCTGGCAGCTGGAAACCAATCCAAAGTCCCGCTATATTATTGAAGGACTGGTCCGTATGGCAAGGGATTTGAATTTAACGATTATTGCAGAAGGTGTGGAAACAGAAAACCAGGTGAAAATCCTGACCCAAGCAGGCTGCAATTACCAACAGGGATTTTACTATTCCCCAACACTGGAAAAGGATTCTCTTCTTCGAATTCTTGGTAACACACTAACCGATTCCCTTTTCTTATTGGATGAAGAGAAAGAGAAGATGCGCCGTTCTTAAGACATAAAAAAAGCGTTTCCTATTGGTCAGTCGAAGGGAAACGCTTTTTTAATCAATATTCAGTTCCTAAAACCGCCTGGCCTCTAGCCACCGGCCTCTGTACATCCTGGGACTTCTCGTAGAAATAGCGGATGATATCTTTGCGGGTAATAATCCCGATAAAGTTCTTCTGATCATCCACTACCGGGACAAAATTCTGATTAAGGGCTTTATCGATCAAGCCTTCCATATCGGAATCCGCAAACACCGGACGGTTATCTGATCTTCTGTCAATCGCTGCCACCGTCACATATTCCGATTCCTTAAGACTTAAATTCAATTTGTTCTTAATCCCCCAAAGCATGTCCCCTTCCGTTATGGTTCCAACGTATTTCCCCGTCTTGTTAATAACAGGAATGGCTGAGTACTTATGGTATTCCATCTTCTCCAACGCCTGACGCAGAGAATCATCCTCGTAAATATAAGCCACTTCGTTCTTAGGTGTTAAAAAAAATAATATGTTCATAGCCACACTCCCCGTTTATTTATCCGTTTCAGTATAGCAGACGACTCTTAATCGCGTATGAACAATTTATTATTTTTTTATAACTTTTTTCCACTGATCTTTTCGTACTTATTTCATCTGATTCAGAGGATCAACGGCTTTGTCCTCATGAGTGAGTTCAAAGAATATGTTAGCACCTTCTACGGAATAATACTTGGTAGGTTCGGCTACGTAGCCTAAAACCTGTCCCTCTTTCACATATTCATTTGCTTTTATCTGCAGCTCTTTTAATTGTCCGCAAACTGCAGTGTATTTGTTGCCCATGTCTAAGACAACGTAGTTGCCAATTTCTTCATTGGCCCCGATTTCTTTCACCTTTGCATTAGCAGGTGCTACAACGGGTGTACTTACATCACCCTGAATAACTACTCCTGGATTACACTTATACTGATCCAGAGTTGGGAAATAGATGGTAGAATCCATGCTGTAGTCCAAAAGGACATTTCCCCGTACTGGCCATGTCATTCTGGTTGCGTCGGTAAAATTAAGTACCAGAGACTTGGCAGCATTTTTGTCTGTTCCGGCTTTTACTGCCGGTGCTTGTGTTTCCTGTTTTGCAGTGGCTTTTGCTGAATCAACCGCCTGCATTTCTTCTTTACTCTTGGTTGCGTTTGAGTCTCCTGCAACTGCTACTTGTGTCTCTTGGGGAATTGACTCTTGAACAATCATATTGCTCTGGTCCGGCACTTTAAGATAAGGGCTTTCTCCTCCACCATTTCCTCTTTGAACAGTAATAACTCCTGCTGCAGCTACTATAGTCAGCAGGCCTAGAACCAACAGGACAAGGAATACTTTATCCTTGAACATTTGACCTATTCTCTCTTTCACGTTTATCACCTCGGTAATATTCTTACCAAGAGTGAAAGAGTTATACAGAACTTATAACAATATTTTTATAAAAATAAGGGAGAATTTTTTCTGCTGTCCAACCATCCTCCGCTTTGCATTTCGCACCAAACTGGCTTAAACCGTACCCGTGGCCAATTCCCTGGCATACAATACGGACACCCCCTTCATATTCCTCAAAAGAATAGGCTGAAGAAGGCAGGGCAAGGGCATGCTGAATTTCTTCTCCGGTAAAAGTTTTGGTTCCAATCTGAATCTGACTTACATAACCGCCTTCGTCACGGCTGATGATCTGGATACTTCCTGGAATCTGATCTGCCTTTACAGGCGTATCTCCCGCTATCTGATTGATCTTACCGGCAAAATCCTCTTTGCTTAATTCCACTGCCGAAAGAAAGCCGTCTGCTTCCACATCCCGTTTGCACTCTGCCGGCTGCAGATAGGGATGGTTTTCATCTCCGGTCCTCGTCATTCCAGTGCTGGCCCGATGAAAGAGTGGATCAATCAATGCATCATTATAGGTCATGACCATTTTAGCAGTCGAACGCACCGCTTCTTCAATCGCCCCATAGCTCGCCACAAAGGATTCGCTTCCCCAAATTTTTTCCATCTGCTTTTGCTCCAGATACTCCATATGAAGCTCTGATTCCTTAATTTCATTCTGTCCATTCATTTTTCCATAAATGTATGTCCGTGCAATAATGGCCTGGGCTCTTAAGGCTTCCTTTCCATAATCAGCAGGCATCTGCTTTGCCACCACACCTGGAAGATATTCTTCCACATCCATGGAAGACTGTGTGCCTTTCCGGTCAAGAATTACCGTTTTTCCGCTGGATTCCATAGGGAAGTCCTTCTTTTCCTCAATTTTTCCTGTCCAGGCAAGAGTAATAATATATGGAAATAACAGCGCAAGAATACACGCCATGATCATTTTTTTCATCATAATCTTTCACCACCTTTATATGCAGAAATCAAATTCTAAACGTATATGGGAAACTACAAACCAAACCTTGTTCAATATATGCAAAAAAACGCCACGGAATCACTTCCGAAGCGTTTTTTGAATGTTAACTTTCTTCCAGTTCCACCGTTACCTTTTCTAAATGCCAGATGTCTGATACATATTCTGCTATGGTACGGTCTGATGTAAATTTTCCGCTGCATGCCACATTTTGTATGGCAGCCTTTGCCCACCAGGCTTCATCCCGGTATGCTTTATCGATCCAGCTTCTGGCGTCTGAATAGGACGGGAAATCTTTTAATATAAAGTAGGTGTCCGCACGGTCACTGCTCTGGGTATTCAATAAGGAATTATAAATATCACGGAACAGTTCCGGATCTTCCGGAGAATAGTAGCCATTAATCAGCTGCATCAAAACCCGGCGGATTTCAAAATCGTTATTGAAGATTTCCATAGGATCATATCCACCTTCTCTCTCATAGCGGATCACTTCATCGGAGGACATACCAAATATAAATGCATTTTCCTCTCCTACTTCTTCTATAATCTCAACATTGGCACCATCCATGGTTCCAAGTGTCAGGGCACCATTCAGCATAAATTTCATATTTCCAGTACCAGAAGCCTCTTTGCTGGCTGTGGATATCTGTTCACTGACGTCTGCTGCTGCAAATATAATCTCTGCATTTGACACCTTGTAATCTTCAATAAAGACTACCTTGATCTTACCGCCGATGCTGCGGTCACGATTGACCACTTCTGCCACTGCGTTGATCAGCTTGATGGTCAGTTTGGCTCTCTTATACCCTGCTGCTGCCTTGGCTCCGAAGATAAATGTCCGGGGCATCATATCCATATTGGGATTATCCTTCAACTGGTTATATAAATACATGACATGAAGGATATTCATCAGCTGGCGCTTGTATTCATGAAGACGCTTTACCTGCACATCAAAGATGGATCTGGGATCTACGTCAATGCCATTATGTTCTTTGATATAATCTGCCAGTCGGACTTTATTCTGATATTTGATATCCATAAATTCCTGCTGGCATTTGGGATCATCCGCATAAGCAGCCAGCCGGTGGATGTGGGGGAGATTAACGATCCAGTCATTTCCGATCTTTTTCGTAACCCAGTCCGACAGCAGAGGATTCCCGTGGAGCAGAAAACGTCTCTGAGTGATGCCGTTTGTTTTATTGTTGAATTTATCCGGCATCATCTGATAGAAGTCTTTTAACTCCTGGTTCTTTAAAATCTCAGTGTGAAGTCTGGCTACACCATTTACAGAAAATCCTCCTACAATGGCTAAATTAGCCATGCGTACCTGACCATCATAGATGATCGCCATACTTCGGATCTTATCCTGATTTCCAGGATACATCTCCATAATCTTCTGCTGGAACCGGCGGTTTATCTCCTCCACGATCTGGTAGATTCTTGGAAGCAGTCTGGAAAACAGCTCAATCGGCCATTTTTCCAGTGCCTCTGACATAATGGTGTGGTTGGTATATGCACAGGTTCTGGTGGTAATTTCCCATGCTTCATCCCAGCCCAGTCCGTAATCATCAAGTAAAATTCTCATGAGTTCCGGAACTGCTACGGTTGGATGGGTATCATTCAGCTGGAAAACCGTCTTTTCATAGAATTTATGAATGTCTTCATGGTTTTCCATGTATTTCATTACCGCTCTCTGTACGCTGGCAGAGATAAAGAAATACTGTTGTTTTAAACGGAGTTCTTTTCCTGCGTAGTGGTTGTCGTTGGGATATAAGACTTCTACAATGGTCTTCGCAAGATTTTCCTGCTCGACCGCCTTCTGATAGTCGCCTCTGTCAAAGGAATCCAGGCTGAACGTGTTAATGGCTTCCGCATCCCAGATACGAAGGGTGTTTACCACATTGTTACCATAACCGACAATGGGCATATCGTAAGGAACAGCACGGACAGACTGATAGCCTTCCTGCACAAAACGTTCTTTCCCATCTTCCCACACGGTATTCACATACCCTCCGAATTTTACCTCGGTGGCATATTCGGCCCGGCGGATCTCAAAGGGATAGCCATTCTTCAGCCAGTTATCAGGTACTTCTACCTGATAACCATTTTCTATTTTCTGTTTGAACATGCCATAACGGTAGCGGATCCCACAGCCGTAAGCCGGGTATCCCAGAGTTGCCAGGGAATCTAAGAAGCAGGCAGCAAGGCGGCCCAGGCCTCCGTTTCCAAGAGCCGGATCCGGCTCCTGGTCTTCTATGGCATTTAAGTCAAAGCCCAGTTCATCTAAAACTTCTTTCACTTCCGGCTGTGCCATAATGTTTATGATGTTGTTGCCAAGTGCACGGCCCATTAAAAATTCCATGGACAAATAGTACAGGGTCTTTGCATCCTGTTTCTCATATTCTTTATGGGTTGCGATCCACTCATCGATGATCACATCCTTCACTGCATAGGCAACTGCCTGGTACATCTGCTCCGGTGTCGCCTCTTCCACTGTCTTGCGAAACACATTCTTCATATTAAACAGAACGCTTTTTTTAAAGGTTTCCTTCTCAAATCCCATACTCATTCCACAAAACCTCCTTACCGTTTACTGAATCTTCTCCACACCTAAGGTTACATTTTCCCCGTTTATGTTCCATTCCTTCACATATCCGGAGGTTTTATCAAGTATTATGTTTTCTGCAAGGACTTCACTCTTTACTTCTTCTTCGTGAGCCTTTAAGATGTCTGCAATCTTTTCATTATCCTGACTGTACACCAGAATGTGATCCATGACTTCAAATCCAGCTTCCTTACGCATGGTCTGTATCTTGCTGATCAGCTCACGCACAAAGCCTTCTGCCAAAAGTTCTGGTGTTAAATTGGTATCCAGTACTACGGTTATGGTGTTATCTCCCTCAGATACATATCCTTCTGTCTGTGCGGTATCAATCAGCAAGTCTTCTTTGGTAAGAACAACTTCACTTCCGTCAAACGTAAAGGTAAGGGCGCCTGTTTCATTTAAAGTATCCATGGCCTCATTACCGTTGATATCTGCAAGAGCGTTCTTAATATTTCCAAGCTGCTTGCCGTATTTTGGTCCTACGGTTTTTAACTGAGGCTTGAAGCTATAGGAGGTGAAATCACGTACATCGTCTGTAAATACAACCTTCTTCACGTTTAACTCTTCCTCAATGATCTCCTGATAAAAGACTGGCAGGCTGTGAGGTGCTTTTACAAACATCTGTCCGATTGGCTGGCGGTTCTTGATATTGGCGGTATTTCTGGCTGCACGGCCCATAACCACGATTTTTAAAACCTCATCCATGTCTTCTTCTAACTGCTTATCGATATGAGTTTCCTCTACTGCCGGATAATCACATAAATGAATGCTCTCCGGAGCGGATTTATCCACGCTGCAAACCAGATTCTGATAGATCTGTTCTGTCATAAATGGAATCAACGGAGCAGCAATCTTACTTACAGTCACAAGAGCTGTATAAAGAGTCATATAGGCATTGATTTTATCCTGTTCCATGCCCTTTGCCCAGAAACGTTCTCTGCTTCTGCGGACGTACCAGTTGCTCATATCATCTACAAATTCCTGAAGGGCTCTTGCTGATTCAGGGATCTGGTAGTTTTCCAGGCAGGAATCCACGGTTTTTACCAGAGTATTTAACTTGGATAACAGCCATTTATCCATGACTGGAAGCTTCTCATAATCCAGGGTATATTTTGTAGGATCAAATTCATCAATATTCGCGTAAAGCACAAAGAATGCATAGGTATTCCACAAGGTACCCATAAATTTACGCTGTCCTTCCATAACGGCTTTTCCGTGGAAACGGTTCGGCAGCCATGGAGCACTGTTCACATAGAAGTACCACCGGATGGCATCTGCTCCATAGGTTTGCAGTGCATCGAAAGGATCTACCGCATTTCCTTTGGATTTGCTCATCTTCTGGCCGTTCTCATCCTGGACATGTCCCAGAACGATTACATTCTTATATGGTGCCTTATTAAAGATCAGCGTGGAGATGGCAAGAAGGGAATAAAACCAGCCTCTTGTCTGATCCACGGCTTCAGAGATAAAGTTTGCCGGGAACTGCTGCTCAAATAATTCTTTGTTTTCAAATGGATAGTGATGCTGGGCAAACGGCATGGAGCCGGAATCAAACCAGCAGTCAATTACTTCCGGAACCCTCTTCATCTCCTTCTGGCACTTCGGACAGGAAATGGTCACTGCATCGATGTATGGGCGGTGAAGTTCAATATCGTCAGGACAGTTTGATGACATCTTCTTTAATTCTTCGATGCTGCCAATGGAGTGCTGATGGCCGCATTCACATTCCCACACGTTTAAAGGGGTACCCCAGTAACGGTTTCTGCTGATGCCCCAATCCTGTACATTCTCAAGCCAGTCGCCGAAACGGCCTTTTCCGATGCTTTCCGGGATCCAGTTAATGGTATTGTTGTTGCGGATCAAGTCTTCTTTTACCGCTGTCATCTTAATGAACCAGGATTCTCTTGCGTAGTAGATTAAAGGGGTGTCGCATCTCCAGCAGTGTGGATAGCTATGCTCAAATACCGGTGCGGAGAACAAAAGTCCTCTTTCTTCTAAATCCTTTAAGATCAATGGATCTGCCTTCTTGCAGAATACACCAGCCCATTTGGTCTCTTTGGTCATCTCACCAGCTGCATCAACTAGCTGGACAAACGGAAGGTCATATTTTTTCCCTACTCTGGAGTCATCCTCACCAAAAGCAGGAGCAGTATGAACCACACCAGTACCATCTGTCAGCGTAACATAAGAATCGCAGGTTACAAAATAAGCCTTTTTATCTGGTTTCACAAAATCAAACAGTGGCTCGTATTCCTTATATTCTAAATCCTTGCCTACAAAGGTTTCTAAGACCGTGTAATCGCCTTCTAAAACCTTTTCACACAGAGCTTCTGCCATATAATAGGTATAATCACCGCTTTTTACCTTTACATAGGTCTCAACCGGATTCACGCAAAGCCCCACATTGGAAGGAAGGGTCCATGGTGTTGTGGTCCAAGCCAGGATATAAGCATCTTCGCCCTTTACTTTAAACCGTACAATGGCAGAACGCTCTTTGACATCTTTATATCCCTGGGCAACCTCATGGCTGGACAAAGGAGTTCCACAGCGTGGGCAGTAAGGAACAATTTTAAACCCTTTATAAAGAAGACCCTTTTCCCAGATCTGTTTCAGTGCCCACCATTCTGATTCGATAAAATTATTTTCATAGGTAACATAAGGATCATCCATATCCGCCCAGAAACCTACGGTCTTTGAAAAATCCTCCCACATGCCTTTGTATTTCCAAACGCTTTCCTTACAAAATTTGATAAACGGTTCCAGACCATATTCCTCAATCTGCTCCTTGCCGTCAAGTCCCAGCATCTTCTCTACTTCCAGCTCGACTGGAAGTCCATGGGTATCCCAACCGGCTTTACGTGGAACATCATAGCCCTTCATGGTACGGTATCTGGGAATCATATCTTTAATAACACGGGTCAGTACATGCCCGATATGAGGTTTGCCATTGGCAGTTGGCGGACCATCATAGAATGTGTAACTTTCTGCTTCTTTCCGGTTTTCCATGCTCTTTTTAAAGATTTCACGGTCCTCCCAGAATTTTTCTACCTCTTTTTCTCTCGCAACAAAATTCAAGTCTGTAGGGACTTTTCTGTACATCTTTTGCGACCTCCATTTCTTTTTCATAAAAAAAAGCCTCATCCCGTAATCAGGACGAAGGCTGCACTTACTCTTCGTTATACCACCTATTACCGCATACCAACATATGCTTTTCTTTAACGCAGAAACTACGTCCTGACCTACTGCATGCGCGTTCAGCCGGAAACTCCGGAGTGATATTCGTATCCTGCTACTGTCACCAGGTTTCCACCCTCCCCGGCTCTCTGTGGATTTCGCTTAAGACCTACTGTCTCCATCAACGTTTTTCTTCTTATATATAAGGGAAAAATCACTTATATACCTCATAATTATAGGGATTAAAAAATGAAATGTCAAGGCTATTTTTAGTTACAGATTCCCATCGATAAACGAAGAACGGGTACCGACTCATTTTCATGAAATTCGATACCCGCCCTACATGCTTTCATCCATTGGTTCCTAAATACCTTTCTCTTGTTATTTTAATTTGGCACTTCTTGGATGCTCTATATGAATTTGTTCCCGTTTCCTTTCGCTTAAAGTATCATTTACAATCTGATTTTACTGCATCTTTATTTTCATTCTTCTATATTGTTATCCATCTGTTCCAGAAACTTTTATTCCATGAATCAGATTTCCTGATTCAGAGAACTTTCCTTTGCAGCCATAACCAACTATAGGCATATAAGAGATTGGTAAATTATGTCCTGGCTTCATCCATGCTTTCGCATTTATCCATCACCTGGAATCCTTCTTGCAAAAGTGTAACGGTTAGTCCTACTGCCTGGATTTCTATTTTAAAATCAGGCGAAGCTCATCTCTTTGGTGGAATCGACCTCCTTTTTTCGTGCCATCTTTCGTAACTTAATGGAAAAATGGGTTTGTGTATTTATCTTTTGTTGATGACTTTATTATATACTATCCTCGAGCATTTTGCAAGACTTTTTATAATTATTTTTAAAATAAATTATTAATTTTCATATTGTATGGTATTATTCAGATAATTTAGTTTGTTTAGAAAGTTTATCTATTGTTTTAATATGTCGAAATTTGTAATTTCTTCCCGCATATTTTGAAATTGTATTGTCTAAAATCTATGGCTGACTTGTAATAAGCTTTATTCACTGAATTATTCTTTGCCCTTATTTAATTCTCAATTTTATTCACAGATTTTCTGAAAATAGGATTGCATTCCACATAATAGATATCTTTTTCATCTTCTGGCTGTTCTTTATTTAGAAGGCCGATAATCACTTCACTTGCGCAATAACCGATATCATGAAGCGGCAGACCCATGGTGGTAAGAGGCGGCTTTTCATAACTTGCCATTTCCCGATTATCAAAACCGACCACCGCAATATCTCCGCCTACTTTCAGATTCAGTTCTTCTAACCGATCATAGATGCCCCCAGCCATGATATCATTCATACAAAAAATAGCGGTCACACCTTTCTCTATGAGAATATCGGTATTCTTATAACCGCTTTCACGATTCCAATCACCGTATACGATGAGACACGGATCATATAACACATTGCCTTCATAAAGTGCTCTCTGATACCCCTCCAGTCTGGCCTGCGTATGCATACTTTCTTTTTTACCTGCAATCACTCCAATTCTTTTATGACCACAGGAAAGCACATATTTAATGAGCTTTTCCGCTCCGTCTGAATCGTTGACCACAATTGAGGGAATCTCCGGCCTGTTGCTGAAGCTATATGCCACAACAACCGGGATTGGAAGATTATCGGGAATGACATCATTGAACCTCTCATGAGCTGCCACATAAATAATCCCTTCTACCTGCTTGGAAAGCAGTTTCCTGATTTCTTTATGGACGATCTGTTTGTGGTTGCCGTTTTGGTAATAGGTATCAGAAAATTTCTTATAAAGGCGTAAATTAACAAGAAGTATCTGGTAATCTTCTTTCTCGCAATACTCCGTAATTCCATCAATAATATCAGGAAGCGCAAATACGGTCATATCTTCCGCAATTACGCCAATGCTCTTGGTGTTTTTCGTCTTTAAGTTCTTTGCAATATAATTGGGCGTGTAGTTCATTTCCTCAATGACTTCCTGCACCCTCTTTTTTGTCTCCTCTCCTGCCCGCCCCTTATTATTGATAATATTGGAAACGGTTGCCACGGATACTCCGCTGGCCTTTGCAATCTCTTTGATTGTCGGCATGATGTCACCTCTTTTTCTTTATTTGCTTAAAACCTATGTGCCGCCAACCATTTGCAGTATTTATGAAACTGTGCCGCAATTCCTGCGCTCATATGGTTCAATGATTCTTTTATTTACCACCGGATTGATTAAAGCGCATACTGCCAGCTGCTGCATGGAAAAGCCGATGGGCAGTACTATTATTATGGAATACGGTGCAAATGCCAGCATTGCAAACCCCATTCCCCATATAACCAATTCCAAAAGCAGACTTGTCTTCCATTCCATGATCATCAAAATGGCTGCATTTTTAAGCAGATGTTTGCCTGCCAGGTCTAACATGGCCGCCAAGACAAAGACGTACGCACCGAGCAGAAATCCTACTGACAGGACGCCAAAACCGATTCCTGAAATCATATTCTGTTGGGCGCCTGGCTGAAAATTGTTTGCAAGGCTAAGCAGATAATACCCATAAAAGCAAATGACTCCCACCATCAATCCAAGGGGAATGCTTTTTAAAAGGGTCTTCTTAAATTCCAGGGTATAATCCAATAAGGAAAATCCGTAGCCAATCCGGAGGATTTTAATAAGATACCGGTTGAGCGCCGTCAATGCCGCTGGTATGGTAATGACCGGAATACAGCACAGCAAAAACAGGATATTAACCAGGACAAGGTTCCCGGTGTAATTTAAGAGAATATATGCCACCCTCTTGATCCCGCTTCGGGGTGGCTCCTTCTCTGTTTCATTGTCTCCATGATACCAACTCATGAACTTATTTAAAATCCCCATATTGACATCCCTCTTAATTCTTCATGCCTGTAAGCACAATACCTTCTACAAAGCTCTTCTGCCCGAATATATAGATTATGATACCAGGCAGGATGGTCATAAATGTAGCGGCCAAAGCAACCGGCCAGTTCGTACCGAAAGAACCGGTAAAGTTGGTCAGCGCAATTGCAAAAGTGAATTTTCCCATACTGTTGATGTAGATGATCTGCTGCAGTAAGTCATTCCATATCTGGATAAACAGCATCATCCCAACCACCACGACTGCCGGCTTAATGGAGGGGACTAAAATGGTCCATAGAATCCTCATCCTGCTTGCTCCATCAATGGAAGCAGCTTCATCAAGATCCCTGGGAATTGTCATAAAAAACTGCCGGATCAAAAATATATTAAAAAATCCCCCACCGGTTAAAAACGGCAGAATTAATGGCCAGTAAGTATCTCCAAGACCAAGAAATTTCGTCCAGAATATGTAGAGCGGAATGAGTGTAACCATTCCCGGTAACAGTATTGTACCAACACAAATGTTAAAAAACAACTTTTTTCCTCTGAAGTTCAGTCTTGCAAAAGCATAACCACAAAAAATAGCGGTAATGGTTCCGAAGGTTACTGCCGGAATGATGATAGAGAATGTGTTTTTAAAATACGTCCAGTATTTGAATGTTTCAAGCGCTCTTGAATAATTCGACCAGAGCCACTCATGGGGGATAAAGGAAGGCGGATATTCATTTAGGGTTCCCGTGCTCATTAAGGAAGAACGGAAAATCCACCAGATGGGCAAAAGCACCAATGCCGCAAAAATCAGGATCAGGAATGTTGCAGCCAAATTAACTATTTTTTCTTTATGTTTTCTGTTGCTCATTATTTTACCAGCCACTGCTATTCCTCCTCTCCGAACAAGTTTGATTTTTGCGTCTTAAACAGAATAATCGTGAATATGCCTACTATGATAAAGAAAATGACCGAATATGCCGCTGCATATCCCAGTTTGTTTTTCTTGAAACCATATAAATAGATTACATAGGACATAAACATGGATTTTTTTGCCGGTCCTCCGTTGGTAAGTGCCAGGGAGGGATTGATAACCTGGAGATGAGTGATCAGTGCTGTCAATATATTGTAAAAGATAATCGGTGAAATGCTTGGAATGGTTACATTCCAGAAACGCTGCCAGGCATTGGCTCCGTCGATCTTCGCCGCTTCTATATATACGGAAGGTACATTCTGTAGTCCGGCAAGGAAGATTACAATAAGATTTCCACTGGTCCATATTGCGATCAGCACCAGGGAAGGTATGACCTGGGAGGGACTGTCTAAGAACCGTTGGGGCGGAATTCCCAGCATACGGAATATAAAATTGAACAGGCCAAAATTCGCTTCATACAGCCACTGCCACCCCTTGAATACGCCAATGGCAGGAAGCAGATAGGGAATAAAGAATATGGAGCGGAACAGAGTACGCCCTTTAATATTCATATTTAACAACAATGCTATGACCAGCGAATAGAGAACTGCGCCGACAACAGCCAGGAATGCGTAAAAAATGGTGGCACGGATGGAATCAACCAGGTAAATATCCTTTGTGAATATGCGGACAAAATTATCAAAACCAACAAACTCTGGCGTGGATAATCCGTTCCAGTTAAACAAACTCAATACAAACACCGCCAGAGTCGGCAGATAGCTGATTAAAGTAACACCAAGGAATGCCGGTATCAAGCATAAATAAGCAGTTCTGGCTTCTTTTTTCCCTGCCCTTGATGTGGTCTTTGATTTCACTTTCCCTTTCATTTGAGCACCTCTTCGTGTAACAGGCGATCCAATACATTTCTGCCTGGATCGCCTGAATCCTTAATTTTTACTACGGATTGCTTTCCTCAAATATGCTTAACAGTTCTTCCTTGTTCTCGTCAATCGCTTCCTTCATCGTCTGCTCCCCAGCCCACACGCTTGAGAAAGCAGAATCCAGTGTTGCATTAAATTCTTCCGTACCATTGACATAGTACCATGCGGTGGAAACTGCATTGTTCTTTGCATAATCCACTACTGCGCTCTTGTACATCTCTTTTTCCGGGAAATTCGGATTACTGATCCATTTATCAATCTTAGCCGGATCTGTATACCAGGAATCCAGAATTGGCATCCATGTTCCTGCTTCAATGAGAGACCAGGAATTTTCTTCCTGATAGTACCATTTCAGCCATTCCATTGATTCGGCCAGATGACTGGTTGTTGAAAATACTACATTGGGACCTCCGGTACAGATGGTTACAGGCTTCTTCATATAAGGAAGAACTCCGACACCGTATTCAAAATCTGCATTCGGTCCTAAGAAAGTTCCTACGTTCCACTGTCCATCGGTTGCCATAACCACTTTCTTGCTTCCCAGAGAAGATTCCAGGGCATTTGCTGCGCTGGTGACTGGAGGTGCACAGTGATATTTGGAAGACAGGTCTGCAATCTTTTGAAGTGCATCTACAGTAGCCTCATCGTCAATGGTACAGTTTTTTCCATCCTGACTGAAGTATCCTCCTCCATTGGATAATACCCAAGTCTCTAACTGCCATGGAAGTGTGTTTACAGTACAGCCGTAAATATCTACGTTATTGGGGTCAAATGCTGGATCCAGCGCATTCTTTCCATTAATATCAATTGTCAGCATCTGAGCTGTTTTTACAAAGGTATCCCAATCCCATGCGGCATCTGCTGCTGCCGGAGGTGTTAACTTGTTAATATCCAGTCCCTGCTTCTCGCATACTTCCTTTAATAAATCTTTGTTGTACCACAGATTCAATACCTCGTTGGCTGCAGAATAGGCTACTGGAGATCCCTCATATTTAAAGGTCAGATAATCTAAGGGCTTTGCTTCCCCTGCACCATACATATTGCTGATATCTGCAAGCAAACCATTCTCTGCGAATTTCAGTACGCCTGCCTCACTCATGATTCCCGTATCCGGCAGTTCCCCGGCGGTTGCCATGGCATTTAACTTTGTTACATATGTATCATGGTCAATCTTTACTACTTCAACCTCAATCTTATCTTGTTGGCTATTAAATTTGTCTGCAACTTTCTGCGTGGCCGCAGTTTCCGTCTCATTCCCCCATTGAGCGTATGTAATCTTGACTTTTTCACCGCTTTTTTCTCCGCCACTACTGGAACTTTCGCTGCTGCCCGCAACCTCCTTACTGTTTGCTGCCGGAACATCTTTCATTCCGTTGCTACCCCCGCATCCTGCTAATATCGTCGCCGATGTCATTACAGCAACGAGTAGGATACTTACTAATTTCTTCTTTTTCATACCTGGTCTCCTTTACATTTATTGGCATAATGTTCCCATTACTAAGCCCATTCTCAGAGTATTACTGCTGTACTGCCCTTAAATTCTTACCTTCTGCCAGACAAGCATTTCTCCTGTTCCCCGGTTATTCCACAAGCAGTAAGGCACCGCCACCAAAGTGGTTTCTTCTTTTTCAAATCCCGGGGTTCCATAAAGTTCATTCTCTGTAATTGATTTATTTTTCAGTCGGATACCTTCATAGGACAACGTCGGAATTGCTCCAGCAAGAGAATCAATGGGTGCTTTCTCTTTTATCGGAGTACCCTCATTTACATACACTGTGGAGAGTTGATTTCCGTTATCGATTTCCTCCAGACAATAGACCAAAGGTCCTTTCATTAAAGCTACCTTTCCATTGTCTGCCCTTACCTTATCATTTGCCGCAACCCACCTTGGTTTTACATCTAAATGAAGGAGGATATCATTCTCTCCCGCTGTCAGATCAACGTTTAAGTATCCTTGTTCTATGGTTGGAACCACTTCTTTCTCATTGACAGTGGTCTTGAACCTTCCAGCGTAATGAGGAATTCGAATTTTGATTTTTCCATTCTCCGTCATCTTTGCCTTTATGGACACCGTTCCATCTTCTAAGAGCCGGGATTCCATTTCCATTTCATATTTGCAGGTTCCTATAAATGCCTGCGCAGTAGACGAGATAAACTGATGAATATAAAGTGCCTTTTCATCCATGGCATAAATATACTGCCCCAGAGAAGCCAGTGTTCTTGCCACATTCGGCGGACAGCAGGCCACGCTAAACCACTTCTGTCTTTCCGGCTTCACATGATCCATGTACGTATGTTCCGTACAAAAATCCGGAACAACTTCTAATGGATTTACATAAAAATACCGGTCGCCTTCCATATTGATTCCCGCCAATACCGTATTATACAAAGCCAATTCCACCGCATCGTAGTAATTTGCACTTCCTGTTGCAGAAGCCATCCTCTGACCAAACATCATAAGGCCAATGGAAGCACAGGTTTCGGAGTAATTGGTACTGTTGGGCAGATCGTAATCGGTTGTGAACCGTTCTCTGAATCCGCTGGAACCGATACCTCCGGTTATGTACATTCTTTTGTGAACCATATTGTCCCAGATCTTAGAGCATGCTGTAAGCAATTTGTCGTCTTCGTATTCTTCTGCCAAATCCGCCATTGCAGAACACATATACATGGCTCTTACTGCATGCCCTTCTGCTGTTTCCTGCTTTACTGGCTCTTCGTGGGACTGGGAGTATTTTAAATCGTAATTTGTAAATTCCGGAAAAAACTCATAACCGCCTCTCTTTTCTATTTCACGGAGAAAATAATTGGGCTTTTTCCCTCTTTCATCAATAAAATATTTCGCCGTTTCCAGATAACGCCGTTCCCCAGTAAGACGGTATAATTTTATCAAAGCCAGTTCGATTTCCTGATGTCCGGGATATCCTCTCATCTGACCTTCTTCACTGCCAAATACGCTGCAGATTAAATCAGCATTTTTCTTTGCAACATTTAGAAACTTCTCTTTTTTAGTCTCTTTGTAATAGGCAACTGCCGCCTCGATCATATGGCCTGCCGTATACAGTTCATGGCCTTCCACCAGATTGGTCCATTTTCTATCAGGGGCATTTACCATAAAATACGTGTTTAAGTATCCATCTGCATCCTGGGCTCTTGCAATTAAATCAATGACCTCATCTGCAAGAGCTTCAAATTCCAGCCCATGTCCGCCTGCCAGACAATAGGCTACTGACTCCAGCCATTTATATAAGTCTGTATCCTGAAAAACAACGCCCTTTCTTTCCCCCTTTTCTTCGCCTGCGGCAATGCGGAAATTCTGAATGCAGTATGTAGGGTCTGCGTCTTCTAACTGGTCATTTAAGATCTTCCACTGATGTAAAATAATCTTTTCACTCACCTTTTTAACATAACTGCTGAAAAGCGTATCGGTTACTTTAATGTCCTTCAGCTCCAGTTGTTTTAAATGTTTTCCCATAATACCTTCCTTTTCTCTATCATTGTAGTTAAACGATTAACATACTGGTTTTAAAAGAATAGCAGTTAAAATATTTTAAAAATCAATATATTTAACTGCTATTTGATTAATCGTTTTACATGTTTATGCATTGATTTTAGCACTTATTACATTATCTGTAAATATATGAATATTTTTTTGGTTATTTCGTATGTTTTAGTTTTGTTCTATTATGCATTTTTGCTAACTACTTGTTTACTTTTGGTGATTCACGCACGTATCGCACAGAATTCGATAAAATTCTTGATCTCGGTTTATTTTGGTTCTCTATCTCATTAATTCGATATGCCAGGGAATTGTTAAAACTAATATGCAGATAAAAAGAACATGCTTTATGGATAAAAATTTGAGATGCAGAAAAAACTTTGCGAAAATCTTAACAGATAGGCTCTCTCCAAACATCTACTGAAAACAGCGTCAGAATGAGTTAAACGTTTTATCAACTTGGCAAAGGTAAATGACAGAAACATAATTATAGAAGGTTTTGTATACAGAATCCATAAGCAATCTTAATCAAACCAGAAGGCTTAAAAAGACTTTTTCTTTATGATGCGCAGATATTGTTATTTTTTTATCAATTCCGTTGTATTTTTACAATCTTGTGGTATAATCCTTAAAAGACATTATCAGATTTCAAGTGAATAAGCAGTTATGATACTTAAAACTGCTCTAAATATCATTCTTTCCCATTGTACTTATTTGCGGAGCGGTGGATGATCTATACGATTTAAAGAATATTTTATTTACTAATATTATGAAAAGGAATTTCTTTTTGATGAAAGCCCCCTCTTTCTATGCCATTAAAATAGTGAAAAGTACTACATAGAGGCGCACGAATAAAAAAAGTAAATAAAAAACAAATATAATCATTGCTGAATAAAAAAAACATTATATATGGGCATGATAGTAATATTCAAAACCAGTTCATAGTGATGCCAATATACTTCAGTAATGAAAAATACATTTTAACTACCGCTATTTCCATAAATAAAGAATTTTTTATTAAAGAGAAAATTCCGCAAATAATATATACCGCATCTAACCGCTGTGTCAGCGATTTTGTATAAAATGGGAAATGAATTTGCAAAAGGAGAAAAATTATGAGCCAGCGCAATTTGACTTTATTAACAGACCTCTATGAATTAACTATGATGCAGGGATATTTCAAAGAAAAAGACGCCAACGAGACGGTCATATTTGATGCCTTCTACCGCAGTAATCCAAGCGGAAACGGATATGCCATCTGCGCAGGATTGGATCAGGTCATTGAATACATCAACGAACTCAGCTTTAACGAAGATGATGTGGATTATCTTAGGTCTACCGGACTGTTTGAAGAAGACTTCCTTGAATATCTTCACCACTTTAAATTTTCCGGAGATATTTATGCCATTCCTGAGGGCACTGTCATATTCCCCCGGGAACCTCTCATAAAAGTCATTGCACCAATTATGGAAGCACAGCTGGTGGAAACCGCTCTTCTTACCATTATCAATCATCAGAGCTTAATCGCTACAAAAACCGCCCGAGTGGTTTATGCTGCTGCCGGTGATGGGGTTATGGAATTCGGTCTGCGCCGCGCACAGGGACCGGATGCCGGAATCTATGGCGCCAGAGCTGCCATGATCGCAGGCTGTGTCGGCACTTCCAATGTGTTGGCTGGCAAGATGTTCGGCGTTCCCATAAAAGGAACTCATGCGCACAGCTGGATCATGAGTTTTCCTGATGAACTGACTGCTTTCCGTAATTATGCGAAGCTTTACCCTACTGCCTGCATTTTACTGGTGGACACTTATGATACGTTAAAATCCGGTGTTCCAAATGCTATAAAAGTATTTAAAGAGATGCGTGACGCAGGCGTTCCATTATCCAATTACGGCATACGCTTAGACAGCGGGGACTTGGCTTACCTTTCCAAAAAAGCTAAACGGATGCTGGTCGAAGCTGGATTTCCGGAGGCCATTATTTCCGCTTCCAATGACCTTGATGAAACTCTCATCAATAGTTTAAAAATACAGGGTGCAACCATTAATTCCTGGGGTGTTGGAACCAATCTGATCACTTCCAAAGACTGTCCTTCCTTTGGCGGAGTATACAAATTAGCGGCTATACTTGATAAGAAAACGGGCCAGTTCACTCCTAAAATCAAGCTTTCAGAAAATGCGGAGAAGATCACCAACCCAGGCAACAAAGAAATCAAACGTATCTACAGCCGGGAAACCGGTAAGATCATTGCTGACTTAATTTGTCTGACAGGAGAGACACTGAAAGAAAGTGATTCCCTGCTTCTCTTTGATCCGATTGAGACATGGAAGAAAACCTATCTGGCACCTGATACTTATACCATCCGGGATCTTATGGTACAGGTATTCAAGGGCGGGGAGTGCATTTACCAATCTCCTGCTGTCATGGATATTCAGGAATACTGCAAGAATGAACTAAATACTCTCTGGGAGGAATCCAGACGTCTGGTTAATCCTCACGAGGTTCACGTGGATTTATCCAAAGAACTTTGGCAGATGAAGAATAATTTACTGGACAGTTATCATTTTACTAATTCATAAACACTTATAATGAAAGAAGACCGGGAGCATGAATGATTCATTTCCATGCTCCCGGTCTTTTTATTAAATTATAATGCGGTTTTTCATTAAAACAATTATTTTTGAGTGTTCAGGTAATGGTAAAGCGCTCCTCTTAAATTAGAGTCATTGTAATACTGGCAGGTTG
The DNA here is from genome assembly GCA_963519465.1 of uncultured bacterium. Lineage (GTDB taxonomy): Bacteria > Bacillota > Clostridia > Lachnospirales > Lachnospiraceae > Lacrimispora. The sequence continues at coordinate 70,141 of CAUQMY010000019.1, read as the reverse complement.
TGATTTTTGGCTTTTTCACTGCCATACCTGAGTTGGCGTTTGGATGTACCTCAAAGATGAGATCCATCTCTTTTTGAATCGCTTCTAATAATAAAGGCTGTTGACTGATTCCTCCGCCTATGGCGATCACTTCTAAGTCCAGGAGTGTCTGGAAATTATAAATGCAGCCCGCCAGTTTTTTGATATATTGCTGGAAAATACGGCATGCGGTTTCATTCTTTTGATTGATCAGTTCAAACATTTTGATCCCGTCTATTTCTTTCGGATCTCTTCCGGTCTCTTTCGCATAATTACGTCCCAGCACCAAGGAAGAACAGGAAACCGCCATATAATTCGGTGACTGCTCCGGCTTTTCAATATCAAGCATGATAAAACTGATTTCTCCTGCGGTAAAGTTAGAGCCACGGTACAACTTTCCGTCCAGAATAAGACCCATTCCAACGCCGGTGCCCAGCACGATTGCCGCTCCGTTCTTGACTCCTTTTAAACTTCCACCCCATTGCTCTGCCATGGCCGCACATTTTCCATCATTGTCAACGGAAGAAGGCAGTCCATAACGTTTCTTTACCTCTTCGCAGATGTTGAGTCCCATTAAATAAACCAGTCCGCCTGCCGTATGTAAAAAGCCAGTGTTTACATCAACCTGTCCCGGTGTGCTGAATGCAATTCCTTTTACTTCCTGTTTCCTCGGCAGAACGATCTTATCAAGTAATTTGAAATAATCTTCTGCTGTCTTCGAGTGATCCGGCGTCACTTCTTTTCCTTTTTCCAGGATTTCTCCGGATTCATTCATCACAGCGTATTTAATAAAAGTTCCCCCATTGTCGATTACCAGATACTTCATCCTTCTCCTCCTATTATGCTGATTTGGCACACTCCCTTGCTGTAAGCCCCAGTGATAAACCCCAAGAACCCCCAATTGGATTCATTTGATTTCCCCAGTTATGTCCTATCTTATTCTTTAGTGAAAAAAAAGGCAATATATTTTTATATGATTTTTAATTTCTCAACAAGGGATTAACGGTTATTGCCAGCAAAAAAAAGGAGTGTCTTATGAATCCATTAAACGGAACACTGCTTCGTAAATTTTGTTGGCAATATAAGGATTATTCATGGTATAGAGATGAATTCCATCCACTCCATGAGCTGTTAAATCTACAATCTGATCCACTGCATAGGCAATTCCGGCGTCACGCATGGCAATCGGATTGTCTCCGTACCGCTCTATCATAGAGATAAACTTCTTAGGCAGCTTAACCCCGCAAAGGGTCACCATTCGCTCAATCTGTTTCTTATTCACCACCGGCATAATTCCTGCCTCAACCGGCACCCGGATGCCTGCCACATCTAACCTCTCCCGGAAACGATAGAAATACTCATTATCAAAGAAAAGCTGAGTAATCAAATGATCCACTCCGGCGTCCACTTTACGTTTTAAATAACGTATGTCATTCTCTAATCCTCCAGATTCCTGATGACCTTCCGGATAACATGCCCCGATCAGATTAAAATCTCCATGTTCTTTTATGAATTCTACCAGATCTGCCCCATAGCGGAAATCTCCAACCGGCTCCACTCCCGGAACACGGTCCCCTCTTAACGCAAGGATGTTCTCAATATCTTGAGCCTTCAATTGCTCAAGAATCAAAAGTACGTCTTCTTTTTTCAGATTCAGACCTGGGATATGTGCCACACTTTCGATCCCATGCTGCTTTTTGATGGTTGCTGCAATATCCAATGTGGCCCGGCTGTTTTCACTCCCACCTGCTCCATATGTAACACTTATAAAGTCCGGGGTAATGCCCTTTAATTCGTCCAGGGTTTGATAAATGGTATCAATGGAAGACGTTTTCTTCGGAGGAAATACTTCCAGAGACAGCACCGTTTTCTTTTCAAATAATTTTACAGTTTTCATGACTTATTGCCCTTTCTTACTTCCTTCGCAGCTTCTACAAGATGGTGAAGGCTTTCTATCGCCTCTTTTTCCCCTCTCGTCTTCAATCCGCAATCCGGATTTACCCACAGTTTATTTGCAGGAATCTTTGAGAGCATTTTTTCCAAGGTGATTACCATCTCCTTGACCGCAGGGATTCTGGGAGAGTGAATATCATATACGCCAGGTCCAACCTCCGTTTTAAATCCGCATTCTTTCAGATCATTTAAGATGGTTAAATCCGATCGTGATGCCTCGAAGGTAATCACATCTGCATCCATATTGTCAATATCCTGAATGATATCCCCAAACTCACTGTAGCACATATGAGTATGAATCTGGGTTTCCGGTTTTACTCCACTATGAACCAGACGAAATGCGGGAATGGCCCAATCCAGGTAATCTTCGTGCCAATCCTGATGCCTTAGTGGAAGTTTTTCTCTCAGTGCCGCCTCATCAATTTGGATAATCCGGATTCCGTTGGCTTCTAACTCCAGCACCTCTTCCCGGATTGCCAAACCAATTTGAAAAGCACAGTCCTTGAGTGAGATATCTTCTCTGGGGAACGACCAGTTTAAGATCGTAACCGGACCTGTTAACATTCCTTTAACAAGCTTATTCGTACAACTCTGGGCATATTTTGAATACTCCACTGTCATTGACCGCTCTCTGGATATGTCGCCCCAAACAATCGGTGGTTTTACACATCTGGTTCCATAGGACTGTACCCAGGCGTTTTCAGTGAAGAGGAAACCGTCCAGGCATTCTCCAAAATACTCCACCATATCATTGCGCTCATATTCTCCGTGCACGAATACATCCAGACCAATTTCTTCCTGCAGCTTTATGCATTCCGCAATTTTTCTAAAGTTGAATTCCTTATACTGGGTTTCATCAATCTGACCTTTTTTAAAGGCAGACCGGTTTGCCCTTACCTCTTTCGTCTGAGGGAAGGAACCGATTGTTGTGGTGGGAAGCGGCGGCAAATCAAATGCCTTCTTCTGCTGTTGTTCTCTTACGGCAAATTCCGGCAAACGGATAAAATCCTGTTCTTCTAACTGTTCCACCCTTCTTTGCACCTTCAGATTAACACCCTTTCGGCCTTCCAGGAACAGATTCGTATTTTCTAAGTACGCTTTATGTGATACAGGATCAGCCGATGAGAAGATTGACTTTAAATCCGATAGTTCCCACAGCTTCTCTTCTGCAAATGCGAAATGCTGCTTATGCTGTTCTACCAGTTTTAATTCATTTCGTAACGTACAGGGGACATGGAGAAGAGAACAGGAGGTACCTATGATAGTCTGCTTTGCAATTTTTTGTATCTGCTCAACGGCACTTACGGTCTTTGCATAATTATTTTTCCAGATGTTTTTTCCATTTATCACACCTGCAAACAACAGTTTGTTATCAGGGAATCCATATTGTTTAAGAAGATCCAGAGATTTTTTTCCTTCTATGAAATCAATTCCGATTCCATCAAAGGGGAGTTGTATCAATTCTTTGTAACAATCACGGACATCACCGAAGTAGGTCATAAGCAGCGCCTTCAAGCAGCTCTTCCCGCTTAAAATACCGATATATAATTGCTTAAAAAGCTGGATATCCTCATGTGACAAATCCTTTACCAGCGCCGGTTCATCAAACTGAAGCCATTCTGCTTTTTCTACTTCAAGCGTTTCAATGAGTTCTCTATAGGCTGCAATCATCTGATCTTTTATGTCCTCTGCCGTCCTGCTGCCGGTAAACCGTACCAGTTTCAACAGAGTATAAGGACCTGTTATCACTGGTTTTGTTTCAATTCCCAGCTCTCTTGCTTCCAAAAATTCCTCAAAAGGCTTTCTTCCCTTAAGGGTAATCTTACAGGAATCCTCTACTTCCGGAACCATATAGTGGTAATTGGTATTAAACCATTTCTTCATGCCAAGTGCTTTCACATCACCTGCATCTCCCTGATATCCTCTTGCCATGGCAAAATAAGTATCAAGTGGTGACAGGCTTAAATCTGCATACCTTTCAGGTACGATGCCAAGCATGTATGCAGTATCTAAAAGTCCATCGTAAAAGGAGAAATCGTTGCTGGATATAAAGTCAATTCCAGCCTCCTTTTGCAACTGCCAGTTACGCCTTCGCAGCCTCCGGGCCGTTTCCTCCAATTCCTCCGATGTGATCTCTTTTTTGAAATAACGCTCGGAAGCAAATTTCAATTCCCGCAGCTCTCCGATTCTTGGATATCCCACAACTGATGCTTTCATGTTTTTTCCTTTCTGTTTGTTTATTATATAGACTTTAAATTGCTGATATCATAACACAAACCAGAAAAGGCGTATAATTTCTAATTTTTATGCTCATCTATAGTTTTAAACTATAGGAAGAAAAAAGAGACCTGAAATATCTCAGATCTCTTTCTCCTGTTTTGAATCGCTTAACTATATGTTTTGGATCATGACTCCTGTGCTTCATGAAGCCTGGCATAGATACCCGCCTGAGATATTAGTTCCTCATGGGTACCGACTTCCGCAATGCCAGTTCCTTCTAAAACTACGATCTGGTCGGCGTGGCGAATGGTGGAGAGCCTGTGGGCAATGACCAGTGTGGTGCGCTCCTTTGATACTTCATCAAGGGCTGTCTGAATTTCCTGTTCTGTTTTGGTATCAAGAGCAGAGGTCGCTTCATCTAAAATAAGAATAGGCGAGTTTCGTAAAATCGCTCTGGCAATGGAAAGCCGCTGTTTCTGCCCGCCGGAAAGGCGAATGCCACGTTCTCCAATTACCGTGTCATATCCGTCTTCCATTTTTTCTATAAAATTATGGGCATTGGCTGCTTTGGACGCCGCAACGACCTCTTCCCGGGTTGCTTCTTTCCAGCCATATACAATGTTTTCATATACGGTACCATTAAATAGAAATGTGTCCTGCAGCACCATAGAGATATTGTCCCGCAGACTGGTAAGGGTCACATCTCGGATGTCTACTCCGTCAACCAGCACTGCCCCTTCCTGAGGATCATAAAAACGGTTTACCAGGTTGGCAATGGTGCTTTTTCCTACACCGGTTGATCCAACCAAAGCCACGGTCTGACCCGCTTTCATGGTAAGGTTTATGTTTTGCAGTATGGGAATCTCTTCGTTGTAGGCAAAAGACAGATTCTTTAGCTGAATCTCTCCACGTACACGGGGCAATACCTTTGCTTGTTCTTTTTCTTTTACATCTGAGACATCATCAATGACTTCAAATACACGGCGGCAGCCTGCTGCTGCTTCTCCTGCCTTCTCTACAAGACCGGAAAAACTTTTGACCGGACCATAAAACATGGATAGGTACATAACAAAACCTACAATATCTGCAATGGAGACGGTTCCCACGCTTACCAGATGACCTCCGTACACAACCACAATAACTGTGCCAAGTGCGGTTACAAATGCCAGCAGCGGATATGTAGTCTCAAAAAAGAAACTGGCACGAAGGTAGGCCATACTGTGCCTTAAGGATAGATCTGTCACCTTCCGTTCTTCCTGCTTTTGCTGGTTGAATATCTGAATTTCCTTGATGCCTGATAAGTTATCCTGTACGGTTCCTGCCAGTTCTCCCCTCACTCTTGAATTTTCTTTCCATATCGGGGATACGTGGCGGCTTTGCCAGATTGTGATTCCCACGAGAAAAGGGATTGTCACAAGACTCATCAGGGCAAGACGCCAGTTAATGGTAAAAAGCAGGGTGCCGACTCCTAAGAACGTCAGAATATTTGCGGCAAAATCAGGAAGGACATGCGCCAGCAGAATTTCTGCATCCAGCGCATCAGCTACCACACGCCCTGTTAAATCTCCGGTACGGCTTTTATGGAAATATCGCAGGCTCATGTGCTGAAGCTTGCTATAAAACCTTGTCCGTAAATCTGCCACATAATGGAGTGCTGCATAATGGTTTAAATAACCGGAAGCCGAGCTGCCTGCCGCTTGAAGAGCAGTTGTCAGCAGCAATATCAATCCGATGCGCAATGCCTCTTTCCCGAAATCACTGGTCCCTTCCGTAGCAAGACTGGTAAGTTCTCGCAGAGCCCATGGCATATAAAAACCGGCTGCCGTTGAAACGATCAGGGAAATAAAGCCTACAATAAGGTAAATCCAGTACTTTTTTGCTTCTTTGAATATCCGAAAGGAAGTTTCCATCATCTACACCTCCTTTTTTGTATCAGCACCTATAGAAAGAAGATCATACGTCAAGCAGACAGGTCTGCCGGTTTTTGGCTCATGAACAATCTGAGCATCTATGGAAAACGCCTCTTTCAGCACTTCAGGCATCATGACCTCCTCCGGGCTTCCGTGTTTAATAACTCTGCCTGCACGAATGGCAATCATATAATCGGAAAACCGTGCAGCAAGATTCAAATCATGAAGGACCATCGCGATGGTACAGCCTTGTTTGTGATTTAAATCATAAAGGAGTTCTAATACCTCCAGCTGGTGAGCCAAATCCAAATAGGTTGTGGGCTCATCAAGAAGAATTAAATCCGTCTGCTGTGCCAGTGCCATGGAAATCCAGACCCGCTGCCTTTGCCCTCCGGAAAGGGTGTCCACTTCCCGGTGTTCAAACTCCGTCAGTTTTGTTACGGACAGTGCCCACTGTATGATTTTTTTATCCTCAGGCGTCAGCTTTCCAAATCCCCGCTGGTGAGGAAATCTGCCATAGGCCACCAGCTCACTGACAGTCAGACCGCTGGGAGCTGAAGGTGTCTGAGGCAAAATTGCCATCTTTTTTGCTATTTCTTTGGTTGAAAGCTTTCTGATATCATCTCCGTTTAAATAAACCAGTCCGTTTTTTGGCTTCAGAATACGTCCCACCGCTTTTAAAACCGTGGATTTTCCACAGCCGTTGGGGCCAATAATGGATGTGATTTTTCCATGAGGAATGTTTATATCCAGTGCCTTCACGATCAATGCTTCTTCGTAAGCAATATCTAAATTTTCAGTTGAAATACTGTTCATGGTTCCTCCTTCATTTATCTCACCACAGAAGATCTTACCCGTTTGATTTTGCTAACAGATATAAGAAATACGGTGTGCTGAGTACGGTAATAACAATTCCGGTAGGCACATCCGTGCCAAGACTGATGGTACGGGTAATCGTATCAGCCAGCAAAACAATGATGGCTCCCGAAAAGCAGGAAGCAGGAATTAATAGCTTATGATTGGGTCCCACCAGTTTTCTCGCCATATGGGGAGAAATCATACCTACAAAGAAGAAATTTCCTCCAAGAGAAACGCTGCCGGATGATAACGCAACCGCTGCTATGGACAGTCCTAAAAATTCCGGTTTTACCGCAACGCCAAGTCCTGTTGCTGTTTCATTTCCCAGATGCAAGGTGTTAAGTATCCGGGATTTATAGATTACATAAAGAAGGATCAACAGCGTCCAGGGGGCTAATATGGCAAGATACCTCCAATCATCTCCCCATAAACTTCCCGCACTCCACCGCTGCATGAAATCCATCTGATTCTGATCCAGCTTTAACGTCAAAAGCGTGGTGAACGCGCCATACCCGCTGGATAGCGCAACTCCTGTAAGAATCAGTCCTGTGGGAGAAATATCCTTTCCTCTCCGATAGGACAATAAAAATATCAATGCTGCAGCTGTCAGCCCTCCAACAAAGGCCAGAAGCGGCAGTGCAATGGCAGAGGAAATCCCCTTTGCGGAAAATAGCACCACAAATATTAAAACAAAAAGTCCGGAGCCGGAACTGATTCCCAGCGTGCCGGGACTTGCCATATCATTGCGGAGAAGACTCTGCATGATGGAGCCGGACGCCCCCATACCAAAGCCCACCATGATGGCAAGCACGATACGTGGAAGGCGAAATTCAAATATAATAAGATTTTGCTTTTCCGTTCCTTCTCCCAGAAGCACACGAAATACCTCTGATACGGACAGACTCATTTTTCCGGAATTTATGCTGACCACTGCAATTACGGCCATTAAAACAACCATAATAACGAGAACCATCATTCCTCTTCCTATGGTAAAGCGCTGCTTTTTCATTCAAATTCCCTCCTTTGTTTTCTTGCAAGATAAAGAAAGTAGGGAACTCCGATGACAGCGAAAATGACGCTGATAGGCGTTTCATAAGGCTTATTAATCAGTCTTCCGGTAAGATCGGCAAATACGGTCAACAAGGCGCCGTATAATCCCGACGCAGGAATGATATACCGGTAATCCACACCTACAAGATAGCGTACAATATGGGGCGTAATCAATCCTACAAATCCCACAGGGCCTACTACAATAACAGATAGTCCCGTCAGAACCAATACAATCAGCGTAGAAATGCCTTTTAGAAAACCTGTTTTCATGCCTAGCCCGATTGCCACATCTTCTCCCAGACTCATGACCGTAACAGATGGAGAAATTGCCACAGCTACTATGACTGCCACGGCAAAGAATGGAGTGACAATGGCAAGTTCGCTCCATTTGGCTCCTGCCGTACCTCCGGCTGTCCAGTAAGCCAGTGCCTGTCCTAAATGATAGCGAATGGAAACATACTGGCTGAAGGCACCAAAGAGCATGGAGATGGAAATACCTGCCAACACCAGTCTCTGAGGTGTCATTCCCCGTTTTCCCAAAGATGCTACGAAATAGGTCATGCCGGTGGTCACAGCCGCACCCATACAGGCAAAAAGCATGGTCTGTCCATACGTACGTCCCGGGAAAAAAGCCATGGCCAGTGCGATTGCAAAGGTTGCACCACTGCTGATTCCCATGAGGCCGGAGTCAGCCAGAGGGTTTCTGGTGGTTCCCTGCATCAAAGCACCGCAAACTGCCAGACTGCAGCCTACAATGATATCCGCAACTGTTCTGGGAAACCGCAGGGTTTTAATGATCTGGTGCTCCGTAAGTGCGGGATCAAAGTTAAAAATCGCCCCCCAGGCGGTGGACAAATGCATATCGGCAGCGCCGAAGGAGATCGATGCTGCCGATATCAATATCAGAAGTCCGACCCCCAAAACCATATACAGCGAAAAGCGCGCAGTGCCTCTACGCTTGTTGGGGAAGTTCTGCATAATGTTGTTCCTTTCAAGTAGTCTATTTTTCTGTGGAGACAATTGCAGCCACAATATAATCCAGCTGTGACGTTAAGCTAAGAACATCGTCATAATAGAACAATCCGCTCATTTTTCCTGGTATGGTAACTACATGTTTTGCCTGTACCGCAGGAAGGCTGTTCCATATAGAGCTTGTTTCATATTCAGAGGGTACATCTTCCACAGAATCATATGGCCGGAACCAGAGCATATAATCACCGAAATAGTTCGCTGCCACTTCATAGCTTAACCCTCCCCGGGTTTCTCCGCTTTCCTTAATTAGCTGCTCCAGCTTTTCCGGTTTCTTCATGCCAAGATAGTCATATACGATCGTACCGCCTCTTGATCCTGTTTCGTAATAAACTCCATAAGAGGCAGATCCCCAATCCTCATTGATGCTGAAGGTTTTGTCTTTAAACCGATCTTCCTGCAGTGCTTTTTTGCCATCTGCAAGCTTGGACTCAAACACTTCTACCAGAGACTTCGCCTTCTCTGAATGTCCGGTGGACTCTCCCAGAAATAATATCCGCTCCACGGAATCCATTTCATCTTCCGTAACAACAATTACAGGTGCAATGCTTTTGAAAGTATCATAATCGTCTTTGCTATATGTAATAATAAGATCTGGATCCAAGGCCATTACATCTTCCTGTTCCCAGTTTTTTATTTCATTTGAAGCCTTCATTTTATCATAAAATGGCATTGCCTCATGAGCCCAGGCATTATAACCCACCACATTCAAATCCAATGCAAGCGCATCTCCAATATACCAGTTGACCACCACTCTTTGAGGATCTGAGGGAACCTCTACATCTCCCATGACAGTTTGTACGGTTCGGGTTCCATTGGCCTCCTCTGTTTTCGTTTCCTCTAACTTCGTTTCTGCCACTTTAGTATCTGTTTCGTTGGCAGATTGGGACTCCAGGTTTGCAGTGCTTTTCGTGCTTTGGCAGCCAGCAGCCGTTAACACGATCGTCATGCCTAACATAGCCAAAAGAAGCTTTTTGCTGTATTTTTTCATAATTATATCTCCTTAAAATAGTCTGATGGAACAATAGACGACATGAGTCGCGAACTTTAGTTAGACGCAGCTAACTCACGGCGATATTCTATCATGCCCAATTTCCTCTGTCAATCCGCTGGAAAGATTAAAAGCCTAACTGGATTGTAAGATATGTATGCCATAATCCCTATATTTTATATGGATTACATGAATATTTTTTCTACAAAATTATTATTCATTTTGGATTATGCTCATCACATTTTGGATTATATTTGCTTGAACTTTTTCCATAAACCATGATATACTTTTCCTATCAATCAAAGGGAGGAATCAACGTTGGAATATACTGACGAATACAGACTTGGCTGGGGCGCATGGGCTGAACATTTCGGCTTTACCGCAAATCGGCACGGCCACTACGCGGGCTACACTCTACCTGGCACATGGGAAAATGGTTGGATTACTGAGGTTCATCCTACTGATGGCCTGTTTGTTGCCAGTGCCTGGTTCAAGACCCAGGAGGTGTTGGATTATAAAATGCATATTGAAAAACCCTGCCTCCTTATTCTGTGCATCGACACCGGTGAAATCACCATCACCCAAAAGGGAAAAGCGGCCAGAAAACTCAGCCCGTTCACTCATCTGCTGATCTGCAATGGAAAACCGGTTCGGCTGACCATTCCGGCAGGGATGCATGTGTGCTTTACCAGTGTTCTTATCTTTGATTCCTGCATTGAGTCCTTTCTTTCTGCTACCGGATTTACCTACCCCATCCGGGTTGCAGATGCAAAGCAATGGAAATCCAAGCACATAGACACACCTAACGTTATGCTGGTTATGGAACAGATGCGCTGGGGTGTACGGGGAAACCGGCTGCCTGCGCCTGCCTATTTATGCAAAGCGATCGAGCTTTTATGCCTCTTTGCCCATAATCTGGACAAAGAGACACAAAAACGTGACCGTAGACACTATGTTACCTGGAATGATGAAGTTAAGCTTTACCGCGTCAGGGAACGAATCGATGAATCCCCTCTTACCCTTCCTTCTACGGAAGAATTATGCAGAATCGCCCAAATGAGTGAAAGCAAGCTGCGCATTTCCTTTAAGAGCTTATATGGCACAACACTTTATGCTTATATGCGGGAATCTGTAATGAAGCGGGCGATGCAGATGCTGGCCGATGACGATCTGAACATAAAGAACATTGCCAACTTATGTGGATATGAAAATGCCGCAAAATTCACTGCGGCATTTAAAGAGATACACGGAATCACTCCAAGCGATTTCCGAAAGGGATTTGGTCTTTGATCCGATTATTTGTTAAGTAGTTCCTTCATTAAGTACTCCAACTGAACATTGGAAGAAAACAGGTCAATATCATAAAAAAGAGTATGATCAATAGAAATCACTTTTCCTGCTTTCACAGCCGGAATGGAATTCCAGACAGGATTATCCGAAAGATCTCCGGTTTCCCCGCTGAACACGATGTAATCTCCGGCATATTCATTGACAGCTTCCATGGAAACCTCCCGGTACTGGTCTTTTCCTATGATTTCCTTCTGAATGATGTCCGGCGCCTTAAGTCCTAACTGACTATAGATGATATCTCCTCCACGCCCCCATTTGTCTCCGTAAACCCATATACCACCATTGCTGCTGTAATCAAAGATGCTGAATGTCTGGGAACCGATGCCTTTAGCTTCTAACGTTTCCTTTGCTTTGGCTATCTTTTCTTTAAACTCAGACAAGGCTTTCTTTGCTTCTTCTTCCTTATTGAGAATCTCACCTAAGAAAGTAACCCTCTCTTCCATGGAAAGTTCTGTAAAAGGAATCATTATGGTTGGGGCAATTTTAGAGACCTCATCGTATTGCTCCTGATTGACCACTAAGATTAAGTCCGGTTCATAAGACATAATCTCCTCTGCTTCGAATTTACTCCAGACCGGCACTTCTGCCACCTCTTTTTCGTAGGCGGTTCCCTTTGCATCATAGCAAGCCACAGGAGTGACTCCAAGCGCTATAATATCTCCCATTCCATAAGTAGCAATCACCCGCTTAGGATTGGCAGGCACTTCCACATCTCCTAAGGAAGTGCTTATGGTTCTTGTTCCTTCTTTATCGGAATCACTTTCTCCAGCTTTCGACTCTTCTGAAGTGACTGCAACGGTACTTTCTGATCCGCTTTTGGCAGTATTTTCTGATGCTGTACTGCAGCCGGAAAGCAGCAGCATAATGGAAGTAACCGATGCAGCAATTACACCGATTTTCTTAAATTTGTACATAATATTTGCTCCTTTTCTACAAGTTCGTTGTAACTAACTCGTAGAGTATATCATACAATTTCTGGATTGTATACGTTCAAAAAATTCAATGAGTGCGCATTTCTATCGTCTCTTTTTTGCATACACAATCACAAAACCCTTTCTTTAACGTTGTTCTGCCTTGAGCCAATAACTGGAAACAGATGGAAATCATGGCAAAAAATAGACCCAATTTTCAAATACCAGCTATTTTGCCGGTCTTTTAATTGCGTCTTACACATCAACCCATTCCAGGTTATGGTGATTTTATCGTATTTCCTTTGTTCACATTCTGGTCATAATCTTTTTACAACCTGGTCAAACTCTCTTCATATTTAGCCGATATACTAAAAACATCAGATAAAGATGTTGCCAACATACTTTAAGAAGAATTTTTTTCATAATTGCCGGTATTCTCGAGTGGAATACCGGCTCCTCCCTTTTTATGGGAGTTTTTTTTACATCTGCTTCTTTATTATGGAGTATTCGTTTCCAAATTTAAAATGAGGACATCTCTCATAGGAATTGCTTAAAAACTGCATCATCTCATCTTCGTCTAAATTTATCTCACATTCATAACATTCATATTCGTCGTTATAATCATAATACATACAGCATTCACAGCTGTTTTTCTGAGCCATGCTCATTCCTCCTCTTTCTCCTTATCCCAATGTTCCAGACAACACCTGCTGACTTTTTTAACAGTTTCACCAGAGTCTCATCAAAAATAACCGCTGCTGCCAGGGAAATTATAAAAGTAAGTACCGTTTCAAAAAGAATCCTGGGTACATAATAATGCTGAATCAATGTCTTATCTACCGCTCCCTTTACAATCTGCCCTAACACCAGATAATGGATTAAGTACACGGAATAGCTGTACCGGCTGACAAAACCAGCCATTTTCGTAAGAAGATGTACTCTCACATCTCCCTGAAACTCAAAAAACAAAAAGATGGAGACGGCCATGGCTATCATTGAGAAAGCCATATCGTGAATGCCTGGGGTAAAGGAAGGAGTCACACATTTTTGAAATAAGGTAACTGCAAATCCTGCTATTCCCAGTACTGCGAACGGAAAATACTTAAAGCCGCTGTACAAACGCTTACAGCTATATCCCAGTACGAAATAGATCAGCCAGCCTTTAAAAATCATATAATCCAGGCCAGGTCCCACTTCAAAGCCGAAAGCAGGCAGATAGGTGCATATGCCTTGGACCAATAGAATGAGCACCAGAAAAATCTTAAGTTCCCGATCTGTCATGGCGTGAAACATCCGTGCCAGAAACGGCGCACATAAATAAAGAGCCATAATCACGTACATAAACCACAGGTGGGGAGCCATTGGTATGGTCTCCGTAAAAAGTGCACGGAAAAATGCCGCCACATGTTCATACCACGGAACCGATTCTAATGAAAGATAAATGTTATAATACCAGTAATAAATACCGCAATAACATGCAAACGGAATAAATATAGAGCAAAACCGCTTCCAATAAAACTCTTTGATATTTTCCGTTCCGGATTGTAACAGGAAAAGACCGCTGAGCATAAAATAAATACCCACAAAAGCCAGGAGTACCGGAGTAAGAGCTGCTGAAAACAACCACTGCTTCGAGTTTAAAGACTCCGCAGGGATTGCATGTACCATAATAATGGCAAACACCGCCAGGGTTCTTAAGTAGTCGTATTTAATTTCACGTTTTTTATGTCCCATGGGCTGATCCTCCTGCTTTTTTCTATGGAAAAGTATAGCATAGAATATCTGATTTTGACAATTTTTTTATTTATTGAAAAAAAAGTGTAGACAAATGAATATTCCTATGGTATTATAATGAAGCTGTCAGCAACGGCAGAGAAAAACGGCCTATTGGTCAAGCGGTCAAGACGCCGCCCTCTCACGGCGGAAACCCGGGTTCGATTCCCGGATAGGTCATCATTGAAACACTGTACAATCCTTGTATTTGCTGGGATTGTACAGTGTTTTTTTTATTCAGTAATAATATTGAATACAAATCCCGTTTTAAAAAATTTCATCTTGCCGGTCTTCTGCTCTTCTTATCACCTGGCAAATTTTACACCCATATTAAAAGCCTTTTCACAGTCTTCTGGAAAGGCTTCATCACTACCTGGCAAATCCTTTTTGAGACTAGAGCTTGTATTAACATATTCTAAATGATCAAAAAACTGTGTATCAGTAACAACAAGCGACTCTGATGAACCAAATAGCTTAGTAAATCTATCTTCATTCAACCTAAATTGATAAGTGTACCCAAAGTCCTCTGACATTCTTTGATTGGCAGCCATAGTGTAAATAAAAGCTGTTCTCATCTTTCTTTTGAAAAGAGAATTTGAATCTTCTCCATATGTGGAGTATTGAAATACCAGGCGTTCCATGAACGATTTTATTACTCCTGTAATAGATCCAGCATAGATAGGTGAGCCCAGTATAACGGCATCAGCGGACTCGATCATTTCAAGAATTGGCGTTAATTCATCTTTCATGGTGCATTTTCCGTAACTTTTGCCATCTTGTATTTTGCAGCCGAAACAACTGATACAGCCCTTGAAATTGAGATCATATAGGTGTATCAGTTCAGTTTCGGCCCCCTGTGAAGCTGCTCCTTCTAATGCTTTTTTTAGTAGCGTAGCGGTAGTTTTCATTTTCCTTGGACTACCATTAATTGCTAATATTTTCATTTTATTTATCCTCTCTTTTCAAATTAGATTTGACAAGTTTATTATATCATGTTAGTTTATATAGTAAAGTACGCAAAAAATATTGCCTAAGTATAGTAATGTAAACTTACATTAATTATTGAAAGGAAGTAAAAAAATGTCTCGTAACAATGTTGCTGTGTGTATGGAAACGATTAAACAAACCATGGACATCTTCGGTGGGAAGTGGACAATACTTATTATAGGATCTCTGTATTCCGGTGCAAAACGTTTCAATCAAATGAGTAAAGACTTGGGTATTAATACAAAGTCACTTACTGATGCCTTAAAAAGTCTTGAATCAAACGGAATTATTATTCGCAGTGTCTTTCCTACTACTCCGGTTACAGTAGAATACTCTCTAACCGATAGTGGTCGTGATTTTGGACAGGTTTTTTTAGCAATGAATACATGGGGAGAAAAATGGCTGAAAAACTCCATCTAAACAATGCATCATAAACCAACTACCGAATATAGATAGTTGGTTTAAAACTTTAACTCCTAAAAATCTATTCATTCTGCAAACTTATGAATTAAGCGCTTATAAAGTTCTCATGTATTCATCAATGCCATTCTGTTAAGCAGTATCAAGCACAAACCCCTTAGCTTTTCCAGCTTTAGCAATCAAGCATAGTAATTCATTGCTGATGATTTCTGGTTCCCTATTTCTAAATGCCCCCATTTTCAAAACCTCCCTTATTGATTTGACACAAAATAAAAACAATCAGTCAAAATCTCCGATTGTTTTTATTGTATGTTCGCTATCTTTTTATAACTCAGCTTAGTTTTCATTCACATGTGTTGCATAGGAACCAACCTGAAAATTAGTAATCTTTCCTGTAGAGTATGAATCATAACCACAGATTTTTCCATAAGAACGCATTTTACCCTCATCAAGGTCTTCAATAACCGTTCCAATTGTTGGAACTACTTTTTCCAGCCATGTGAACCAATAAAGGTTCTCTTCTAATTTCAGATAATAACATCTGTCCGTATCACACAATCCTAATTCAATGCCTTGAGTACAGTGCCACGTATAGAACTTATCATTTAAATAAATATGTTCATAGACATCGTTCGTACTATAACGAAACTGGATTTTTTTACCAATAAGTTCCGTAGTAAAATTATGTTTTTGAGTTTCTTTCGTAAACACTTTTCCTATCGAGGCATGTAAAAATGACGCCGTTACTGATGTCATCGGTAAACCTTTCTCTGCACGAACAAGCTGTGAAATATCTGCCTCTTCTTTGGTTGGTAGTATCGCCATCATGGTTGTAGCTATTTCTTTGCGAAGATCAATAACTGTTGTAACTGACTGTGTTTGTCCATATGATTGAATAAAATCTATGATATAGATATCTTTTCTTGGTGAAACGGCTGAATATACACAGGCATATAACTCATCATCACCTGCCCCTTGGTATTTTACTTTAAGACATTCAGAATCCAAAAATCCATAAGTTACAATCTGCCCATTTTCATAATATAGTTTTATTTCATTGCCAACCAGTTCCTGTGCCTGTTCCAATTTAAATTCACTGAAACCGTTTGATAGTTCTTGTACAGTAGGGAAATCTTTCTTTTCTTGCATGATGAATGCTCCTCTCATTTTAGTGATTTGTTATAACGCATTCTATCATACAGTCTCCCGTTACCGGAGAGTCAACCATCTATTTTAATCTTTAGCTTCACTAAAGTACTCTCTCTCTTTTCTTCTACTCTTGGGATAATCCACTGTTCAATAAAATCACCTTGTGGTTTAATATCATTTTGATTCAGATACTCTGCCAGCATTCTATAATACTTAGCTTTACTAAAACTATTATCATCAAATACGATACATGCATATTTACCTGCGGGTAGTTCATCATATTGGATTCCGGGCGACTCATTCCTCACATAGTGCCGAATATCGGGATGAAGAAATATACCTTTTTCAAAATACGATTGTGCTACTGTACTAACCCCAAATATAGCATAAACTTCTTTTTCACCATCACCTAATGAAAGTGCTCTACGAAAGTTTATTTCCTGTTCCTCAATGGTATGGGATACGAACGGATAACGCAAAAATGGCTGACGCACTTCTTCAGTAATGAATACCTTATTATGTTCCACTTTAAGTGTCTCCAATACTAAATTACGAATCTCCTCCATCGAATTTCTAGCCTTTAATAAATCATCAATTTTTGCACTCATGTAATCAAGTTGTCTATCAATTAAATTCGCTATATCTTCTACCTTCAATTCTCCTTCTACAGATTGCTGTATCTCCTTTAATGGCATTCCCATCTGTTTTGAATTTCGGATAATATCTATTAGAACAAACTGATCTACGGAATAATATCTATAGTTTGTCCCCGAATCCACATAAGCTGGTTTTAGAAGTCCAATTTCATCATAATACCGAATGGTCTTAACGGGCATATTAAATATCTTCGCAATTTCTCCTATTGAAAAAAACTCCTTGCTTAGTGCCATAATCCACCCTCCATTGATTTGTATATATGTCATCATACTTAAAATATAATAAAAAGACAATCCAAAATATATAATTAACCGCTATTTGAAATCCTTACTCTGTAAATTTTCCATCTTATAATATTTTTACATTCTACGTTCCATTTCATCTTCCCTCTTCCCTCTTCCCTCTTCCCCAAGATTTTACAACTTGCTTCTATCGCCTTTATTTCTCCTTGAAATTTATCTTTCAACTTATACCGTATCGTAACCAATTAATTTTATTTTATGGAATAATAAGGCATAATGAATTCATAATCCAGTCTTGACATATTCCTTATTATTACCTATAATGACAACATAAGAAAGAATAAGGAGCATAAAATCATGAATGAAACATATTATTCCGTTGATCAGATTTCTGAGATGCTAAACATTCACCCCAAGACAATTCAACGTTATATCAGGGAAGGCAAGCTGCGTGCAAGTAAGATCGGAAAAAGCTGGCGGGTGACGGGACATGATCTCAGCATCTTTATGGAAAGTTCAAAAATCACTGTCATCAAAGAAGAAAATAATAATTCAAAAAAATTAGAAAAAGAGATAAAAGTATCTTCTGTCATTGATATCGATGTTGACGGGGTGGATGAGGCTCTCCGCATTATTAACACGGTTACTGCGGCTGTAAATACCAATTATCCGGAATATGACCACCCTGCCTTACATGCACAGTATTTAGAATCAGAATATAAAGTTCGTGTAACAATATGGGGAAACATCCTATTTGCACAGGCTGTCATTGATCTGATCGTTGCAGTAACAGAAGGAATAAAAAGGAGTTAAGACTATGAAAACAATACAAAATAAAGTTTTTAAATCTCCGGAAGGCAAAGAGCAAGTATTAACTTATTATAACCAGATACTAAGCCGCATTCCGGCAAAACAACACAATATAGAGACTGCATATGGCAGGACATTTGTACTGGAATGCGGGTTCACAGAGCAGCCCCCGCTTCTGCTATTGCATGGTTCCTGCAGCAATAGTGCATTCTGGGCGGCAGAACTAGCTGTACTCTCAGAAAAATATCATGTATACGCTGTAGATCTCCTTGGAGAAGCCGGAAACAGTGATGAAAACAGATACGATCCTACCACTGATGCTTATGCGCTCTGGTTAAAAGAAGTCCTGGACAAGTTACTGATTTCCCAGGTGTTCCTGATGGGGAATTCTTATGGCGCATGGATGGCGCTGAAATTTGCAACCGCATTTCCCGAATGTGTCACAAAGCTGATTTTGATCTCTGCATCAGGGATTACTCCCATCCGCCCTGCATTTATTGCAAAATCTGCAGAATATGTATCACAGGACCCTGGGCAGTTGGAATCTTTTGATGATTCAATCATTGGAGAAAGTTCCATTCCTCAGGCAGCAAAGGATTTTATCATGCTGATTCTGAGGAACTTCACACCAATGACAGACCCATTGCCTGTTTTTACTGATGAGCAATTACAAAGACTCTGCATGCCGGTTCTCTTAATCGTGGGGGAAAACGATACCACCATTGATGCAGAAAAAACGGCTTCCAGACTGAAAGACCTTGTACCTATGGCTGAAATCCATATCCTGACAGGCTCTGGACATATGATAGCTAACACCTTGGATATGGTTATCCCATTCCTTTAGAAGGGAGGATTTAAATGAATATTATAACGAGAAACAATCAAAACATCGGCGTGATTGAAAAGGATATGAAAATAACCAGTGTTCAGGACATCCTTGATCTTATGGCAACTGCCCAATATATGGGTGACTGTATCGGCATCGTCCTTTATAAGGAATGCCTTGATGAAAGCTTTTTTGATCTTAAAACAGGATTTGCCGGAGAAATTCTGCAAAAATTTTCGAACTACCGGTTAAAGCTGGCAATTGTAGGGGATTTTTCTCACTACACCAGCAAAAGTTTAAACGATTTTATTTACGAATGTAATAAGGGGAATTTGATTTATTTTAAAAATGGATTGGAAGACGCTTTGTCATCTCTGATTCCAGACTAGAAGCCTGAACATCTGGACAGATATTTTTATAAGAATAGACAGTATTGCAGAAAAGAAAAACCATGGGTGATTTGCCGTTTTACAGCCATCATCCATGGTTTTATATTATAGAAATCAGATTTCAAAAATTAAGCAAGTGCTTTGCCAAGTTCTACGCACTCCGCTTCTCCAGCTGCATCAGGCTCATTGTTGCAGATTACGAAGTCATGAGCGAACACTGCACCATCTCCTTTGCAGGTTTCTTCCCAATTGCGCATCCATTCTCCATCTCCCCAGCCGTAGGAACCAAATAAAGCGATCTTCTTTCCTGACAGCTTGGATTCGCAGCTCTGGAACATAGGCTCAAACTCGCCGTCTTCTAATTCTTCGCCTCCCATGGATGGGCAGCCGAATGCTACTGCATCGTACTCATCCATCTGATCTCCCTGGAATTCTGAAGCGTTGAATAAGGAAACTTCTGCACCTGCTTCCTTTGCGCCTTCCACTACTTTATTTGCCATCGCTTCTGTATTTCCAGTTCCGCTCCAAAAAACAACTGCTACTTTACTCATCTTATCCTACCTCTTCTTTCCTATTTATTTGTTCAGGCAGCTACTGTTAACTGCCAGACCGTTCTTCCGTTCTGCCACAAGCGGGAGTATATGGTTCTGCACTTCTGATAGCGTGCAAATTTTTTCACCGCTTCACACTCATTGCAGTATACTTTCCAACAGCCGATGCATTTGCAGTTCTTTCCTGCATTCTGGATAAATCCAATCACATCCCCAAGAGGATATCCAAGAAAAATCCCTATTTCATGAGGAAAAGACCCATCGCCCTTCAGCCGCTCTTTCAGTCTGCCAAGCGCATACTCCACTTCCATATGCTCATAACCATATTTTTGAAGAAATCTGCTTACACCCGGACGGTTTAAATCGGCGTTTAAATGAGATTTTCTGTAGACATAGATCAGCGCTTTGTTATTGCGCCGGTATAATTCCATCAGAGAAATCCCTTTTTCACCTAACTGGCTGTTTAAGTGCGCCAGTTGCTTATTAAGCTCTTCATCCGAAGTAAAGGAATGATTGAACAGGCTCGCCGTCTTAATGGAAGCCAGTGTTGGGGAACAATATTCAATTAGGTGCCTTTCAAGTAACATATCCGTACCTCCACAGTCATAATTTGTTTCCCATCGTTCCTCGAAAGCAGGCATCTCAGGTTAGTTTTAGCTAACTATTATATAAATACCATATTTTACACCTGCAATCAATACTGATTTGGCTTAATGGGAAATTTTCTACTATATCATATTATTTGCAGGATAGGCACGTATACTTTTCCAATTTCTTACAGAAATTCTTCATTAATTTTATGCTTTCTTTAGGAGCAGGACAAAATTTCTTCACAATTTTACGGTATTATATAAGTACGAACATAGAAAAAACCCACAAAGCAGTCAGAGAGCTTGCATACATATGTTTTTGCTAAGTCGGTGAAGTTGCCCTGAATGGCTTCTTTACCGGCTCAACCTAATTATAAGTCCAGGAACCTTGGAACTTGCACCAAGAATTCACTGGATTTTACATAAAAAAGAAGGAGCTTAGGCTTCTTCTTTCTTTTGCGGCTACCCCCACTTCTACAGCTGTGTATGATCCTTTTCCCCATAAACCACATCAATCGCCCGGATGAACTTATCCGGCGATTTGGTACAGGAAACAAGAATATCTTTTACTCCACGGCTCTTCAGTCCTTCCAGAATTGTGATCCAGAATTCCATATTGTCCTCTTTTTTTACATAAACTCCAAGAAGCTCATTGCTCCCATTAAGCGTAATTCCGTATAACATATATACATTGCGTTTCGGGACAGCGCCTTCCTGTTTCATGTAAAAAGAGATCGATTCAAAAAAAGCAACTGCATATACCTCGGTTAAGGGACGCTGCTGCCATTTTCGTGCTATGGACCGGATCTTTTCTCTTATGCTGTCTGCCATTTGTTTCGATAGTTCTTCCTCGTAAAGGCTTCTCACCTGATCCTCCAACTCCTTGTCGGATAAGTTTTCCGCATAGAAAGAGATTAGTTCTTTCTCCATTCCATAGTTAATTGAATTCTGATACTTTTTGATGACTACCGGTTCAAACTCTCCCTGACGGTCTCTGGGCATGTTGATTTTTATATCTCCGACGCTGGTATGGATGTATTTTATGAAATGGCCGTTTCTTATGTTTTTGGTGCCTTTATTCCGGTTGTCGTATCTGGAATACCCAAGCACCACATCCATTTCTTCATCAAGGATTCCGTTAAGAAGCTCTGAAATCATGTCTGATTTGATGGCTTTCATTTGTAATTCATCTACCAGCTTATTTCCATGTTTGTTTATATAGGTATACAAAAAATCTCTGATAGCAGTTTTTATCGGCATGTATGTTTCATTCTTCATAAAAAAACCTTTCGTAACAGAACTCTTTTCTCATTTTGTACAAACAATTGTTTCCCCGCCAAACAAAAAAACGGGCAATGTACCTGATATCAACCGCATGATTTACCATAGCGGAAGCTTATTAAGGCAGGACATTGCCCGGTTTTTCTTGTTCCTAAATATTCTATCTGACTGCTGTTATCAGCCCCAATGCAAGGGCTGCACTTTTTTCTAACTGATTTACCGTAGTGAATTCTTTTGGAGTATGGACCTCATTCATTCCGCAGGCAACCACGATTCCACGAATTCCGTTGCGTACAAAATGATTGTTATCACTTCCGCCTAACGTATATTGGGTCTCTGCTTTGAGTCCAAGTTCCTCACAGACGTTAAGGAACCGTTGTACGACCGCTTCTTCCTCCCCTATCTCATAGGCTTCGATCTGTTTTTCATACAAAAACTCTATACTGCCCTGGTACTGGGCCGCCGTCTTTTCAAATATGCCTTTTAACTTTTCCAATTCTTCCACCGCCCGGTGATCCTTTAAACTTCGGATCTCGCCCAAAGCGATGCACTCATCGGAAACAATATTGGTCTGCTTTCCACCGCTTATCTTCCCGATGTTAACTGTCGTCTCTTCGTCAACCCAGCCCTGTTTTAACTGAGCAATGGCATGAGCCGCGATTTCAATGGCATTGATTCCAAGCTGGGGACAGAAACCGGCATGGGCGTTCTTTCCCTTTACTTTTACTTCAAAGGATATGAGGGTAGGAGCCGCTGTTGCTGCCAGACCAATGTCTCCGCTTAAATCAAATACATACGCCTGTTTTGACCGGATTTGGGAATAGTTAAGTAGCTGGCTTCCCTTTCCATAATTTTCTTCCGCAACAGGAAATAAAACTTCAATATCGGGATACGGAAGATTTTGTTCTTTTGCCACACGGACTGCCTCTAAAATGGCTGCGATTCCAGATAGGTCATCGGCTCCAAGAACCGTGTTTCCTTCTGAGGTAATCACTCCATTTTCATCTTCCACCGCACGTTTTCCTATTCCTGGTCTCACGGTATCCATGTGGGCCGATAAAAGAATAGGGCTGGCATCAGTATTTCCTTTCAAGAAACCGTAGAGATTCCCGGTAGGGGGCTGACTGCCATACCCGGTTATACGCTCTTTGAGCTGTATCCCAGCATCGTCTTCCCGTACCTCAAATCCCAGCTCCTTCAGTTCCTCTGTCAGATAATCTGCGATCTCTCTCTCATGATAGGTTTCTGAATCAAACTCTACCATTTTCTTAAATTGGCTTACCAGCCTGTTTTTATTTATCATGCTATCACCTGCCTGGGTTATTCATTTCCTTTTTCATGCCGTTTGAACTTCTCTTCCGGGGTTTTGCTTAACTCCTTCCGGTTTTGGGTAGCTGACCAGATACCTTCATAATCAATCTGACTTACAAAACGGGAATTGAAGTCCTGGAAAAAGGATTTATTTTCTGACTGCGGCGCCGCAATATCACGGAAATATGTATTATTGCGGAATGCCGGTATCACATATAAGTCTCTCAAGTATGCCCAGATGTTCTTATAATCAACCACCCGGTGCTTGATTGGGCCAAGATTGCGGTAATAATGAGTATCGAACCTTGCCAGTGTTACAAAAAGTCTTACATCGCTGTCTGTTACATAATCTCCGAACAGGAATCGGTTCTTTGAAAGTCTCTCCTCGATCTGATCCATCCCGCGGTAGAAGTCTTCAAAGGCTTCTTCATAAGCGGTAATGGACTGGGCAAACATCATACGGTAGGTCGCGTTGTTTATGTTTGGAAAGAGCCAGTCATTGTAATCATCGATTTCCTTTCTCAGTTCCACCGGATAAAGGTCCGGGGCATCTTGAGCCTGGAATGGACGGAAGGCAACCTCAAAATAATTGGTCAGCCTGTGATAATCATTATTTACCACCTTTTTGGTCGTAACATCTACAAGAGCCGGTACCGTGCAGCGTCCTTCGTAATCCGAATCCGCATTATAATAGAAATCACTTAAAAACTGTGAACCAAGAACCGGATCTTTGCTATCTTCATTATATACGAATTCCCAGCCAAATGCACGGTTTTCTTTGCTGTGTCCTACTAAATTAATACCGATGGCATCCGTTAAGCCTAAAAGCTCCCGCACGATGGATGCACGATTGGACCAGTGACAGCCTTTGGCCCAGAATAAGCGGTATTTTCCGTTCTCCGCTTTTAATTCATTATCCCCATCTCCGAATGGAGTGGTAAAGTGATTGGGCTGTCTGATGAATGCACCTCTCTCATCAATTTCTTTTTCGATTTCTTTTGGGCGAACCTTTTGCCCGATGCTGCAGCTAGACATATGTTATCCTCCTATTTGCTTAAAATTTTTTCTGTATATACGATCTTAAAAATTCCTGCATCTATTTTTTTCTCATAATCCGCCTGATAGCCCAATGCTTCATAAAAGCCTACCGCCTCATCCCGGCTGGTGATTACGATTTTTTTAGCTCCTGATTCCCGGATCCACTGCTCTGCCTCGCTGATCAGAAGCCTTCCTACACCCTTTTTCCGGTAATCTGCCAGGACGCTGACACGTTCAATCTTTGCCGTATCCTCACCCTCCAGAAGATGAATCCTGCAGGCTGCTACCGGATAGATGTCATCAAGGACTAATACATATCGGGAATCCGGAGAATCTCCTTTATCAAATTCTTTGTCCATGGGGATTTGAAACCCTTTTACCATGGCCTCGACCCGAACGTAGTGGACTCCTGCAAACTGCCAGTTTTCTTTCACTCTTACTGCTTTCACTGCCGCTGCCTCCCCTACTTATATTGAATTTTATCTCTTCCATGAGGCGTGTTCCAGCCAGAAAGATCCGGTCCTTTTGGCAATAAGCCGAAGGGATTATTGGACACGGCGCACAAGTGATAGTGTTTTTTAATGGCATCAAAATCCGTGGTATCTCCAAATCCCGGCTGAGAATATAAGTCTCTGACATATCCCCAAAGATTTGGAAATTCAGAAATCCGATTGCGATTTAAATAAAAACCATTGTAATAAGCGATATCAAAACGGGCCAGCGTCACATACAGGCGAACATCTGATTCCGTGATTTTATCTCCGAAGAGATAGCGGCTGTGGCTTAAGCGCTCTTCCAGCCAGTCCAGACGGTTAAATACCAGTGCATAGGCCTCTTCATACGCTTCCTGGCTTCTTGCGAAACCGGCTTTGTAAACGCCGTTATTGATCTCATGAAAAAGTATATCGTTTAATTCGTCAATTTCTTCTCTTAACTCCTCCGGATACAGATCAGGAGCACCGGGCTTATGGTGTTTACTCCATTCCACTTCCCAGTATCTGGTTAAGTTAAAATAATCGTTATTCACCACTTTCCCTGTGGTCAAATCCACAACAGAGGGTACTGTAAATCTTCCATTATATTCCGGATCTGCTTTTAAATACGCCTCGCTTAGATACCGGATCTTTAACACCGGATCTTCCTCATTTTCATCTAACGTAAAGGACCAGTCCGTCCGTCCTACATCAGGTCTTATCGGATCTAATGTACCAAGACTTATGGCATCAGAAAGTCCCAGAAGACTTCGGACGATTACCGACCGGTGTGCCCATGGACAGGCCGGAGACCAGATCAAGCGGTATCTTCCAGCTTCTATCGGAAGCTGCCCTTCCTCTATTCCAAAGGGAGTTGTAAAACGATTTTTCTGCCGTTTAAACTTCCCGTCTTTTTCTACTTCAGTGGTTATAAATTTTTCTGACATGGCAATTCCCTCTTTTCTTTTTCAAAGCTGGCTAACGTTTCATATCTTCTCTTCCGTATTCATCCACAAACCGGTATTTTTCCGGCAGAAGAAATCCTACCTTTTCCATCCAGCCCTTAGAATCTTCCGGTTCACAGAAGATACACATGGCTGTTTTGCTTCTGCGAAATCCCATTTTTTCATAAAGAGCTACTGTCTGGGGGTGGGTATAAAGGATCACGTTCTGGCCTTTTACCTGATCAAGAAGCAGTGCGATCAGTTTTCTTCCAATCCCAAATCCCTTAAATTCTTCATCAAGAGCAATGTTATAAACAGCTGCCTGGCAGACACCGTCAGATAAGGCTCTCCCAACTCCTACGATCTGGTCCTTGTGATAGACAAACACCACTGCATAGCTGTTGGTAAATATAGTTTCCTGCTCCTTAGGGGTATGATCGGACAGACCAGATCTGCGCAGAACATCAGAGACCTCCTGCCAGTTGATATCGTCTTTTGTGGTTTTATAGGTTATATCATTCATGGGACTCTCCCTGGAACTTAAATTTTTCTTTTGGGTCCTGGCTTAGGTACTCCCGTCCTGCCGGCACTTCCCAGCCGCTTACATCTGGACCTTTTGCAACAATGGAATGGATATTTCCCCAAAGTGGTTTCAAATGGGGGGATAGCTGGTAATGCTTTTTATAGATATCAAAATAGGTATTTTCCTTTATTTCTGGAACCTGGTATAAGTCTCTGGCGTAAGCCCACAGATTTTTATAATCCACCAGCCTTTTTTTGTTTGCACGGAATACCTGGTGGTATGCCACATCAAATCTAGCCAGTGTAGGATAAAGCCGGATATCAGAATCCGTAATATAATCTCCTAATAAAAATCTCCTTGAAGAAAGTCTTTGGTCAAGGAGGTCCATGGCCTTAAAAAACGCCTCATATGCCTTTTCGTATGCCGCCTGTGATCTTGCAAAGCCAATATCATATACTCCATTATTGATTCTGCTGAATATGAAATGATTAAGCTTATCGATTTCTTCCCTAAGCTTTTCGGGATAAAGATCGGGAGCATGTTCCTTATGGTATGGCTTCCATGCTGTCTCTAAATAGATAGGTATCCAGAAATGGTCGTTGTTGACGCCTCTTTTTGTTTCTGTATCTGCAATGATAGGGACGGTTGGCCGTTCCTTATAATCCCCATCAGGGGCATCCTTATCGTAGAGTTCCTTTATAAAGTGTATCCCTAACACCGGATCTTTTTCCCCTTCATCTTCGGTAAATACCCATCCCTTAGGATCACGGAAAATGCCTGTGGTTCCAAGGCTGATGACCTTATGAAGTCCTAGCAGTTTCCAGGCAATCACGACTTTGTGTGCGTGCGGACAGGCTGGCATCCATAAAAGCCGATACCGGTCTGCCTGGACCGGCCATTCTCCTTCTCCAGTACCGAATTTTCTTCTAAAAAAATTCTCCTGCACCTTTATTTCTCCGTCCGCTTTCATCTGGTGGCGAAACGTCTGTTCAAATAGTTCGATTCCTTCTGCCATACCATTTTCCTCCCTAAATCGTATAATCCGGGCTCTCCAGCATATGGATCTTTACCAGGAACTCTTTTAAGCGCTCATTATTTGGGTTTTCAAAAATCTCTTTGGGTGTTCCGTCGGCAACGATCTTTCCATTTTCCAGGAAAAGAATCCTGTTTGCTACGTTTTTAACAAAGTTCATTTCATGAGTTACCAACAAAATGGTGTTGCCTTCCTTTGCCGCATTTCTGATGGTCGTCAGTACTTCACTGACTAATTCCGGGTCAAGAGCGGAGGTAGGTTCATCCATGAGTAACAGCCTGGGGTCCATAGCCAGTGCTCTTGCAATAGCTACCCTCTGCTGCTGACCGCCGGATAGATGTCTTGGATAATGGGAAAGCCGGTCTCCCATTCCTACCTTTTGCAAATGTTTCAATGCAATCTCTCTGGCTTCGCTTTTCTTTAACTTCTTTACGATCATCAGCCCTTCCATCACGTTTTCCAGTGCGGTACGGTTTTTAAAGAGGTTAAACTGTTGAAATACCATTTCTGTATATTGACGCAATTCCAGCTTTTCTTTTGAAGATTTAGTCGTAAGACTGATCTCACGGCCATTGATGATTACAGTTCCCGCTTCCGGTTTCTCAAGGAGGTTGATGGAGCGCAGAAGCGTTGACTTTCCGGTACCGGAAGGTCCGATAATGGCTACCACATCGCCCTTATTGATGGTTAGATCCACCTGGTCCAGTACCACATGATCCCCGTATTTTTTGCTTAAACCATGAATTTCAATTGCGCTCATTTTTCACTCCTCCTTTTACGGTTGCCACCTGCTCTGGTATACTCATTTTCTTCTCGATGTAAGTAAACAGTCTTTCAATGAAAATCGTGAGTACCCAATAGATGATGGCCAGAGAACAGTAAATTTCAAAATAACGGTAACTGCTTCCTGCCAGGATCTTACCCTGGGCCGTTATTTCAACTACGGAACAGGTAAAGGCAAGAGAAGTTCCTTTTACCAGACCGATTAAGGAGTTTCCAAGGGACGGGATTGCAACCGTAACTGCCTGGGGAAACAAGACTCTGCAAAATATCTGGAAACCGTTCATTCCTAAGGACTTCGCGGCTTCCACCTGCCCCTTTTCCACAGACTGTATGGCGGCCCGGATGGTCTCTGAATCAAAAGCAGATTGATTGAGTCCCAGTGCCACGATAGCAAAAATAATTGGCGGTATCCCATTTACGTTATAGTCTGTTCCGTTATAGAAATTGTAGTATTTTAAGGCAATGGGGATTCCAAAGTACGTAAGGTACAACTGAACGATAATCGGTGTTCCTCTTACTACGGAAACAAACAGGCTACATAACTGCCGTAAAACCGGAATGTTGTGGATTTTTACAAATGCGATCAAAAGCCCTACCACCCATCCGATCACAAGGGCGATTAACGTCAGTTGCAGTGTTACGGGCAGGTATTTTAATAATGCAGGAATTTCTGTAAATACCAGCTGCCAATCAAATATTTTGCTCATCTTGCTCCTCCAGCTTTTCCTTCTTTATTTATAGGAAGGGGAATAATCGGAACCAAACCATTTTAAGTTGATTTCCTTTGATGTTCCGTCCTCAATCACTTCTTTTAACGCTTTATTTAAATCTTCTACCAGCTGATCATTTCCTTTGCTGACAATCAGATAGCTGAACGGTTCGCCCATTAAATCCTTGGAAACATCATTATTAATCGGAACTCCGGTTACGTTAAAGTTGAATTCTTTCTGGTAATACTCAAACATTGGTTTATCCATTAAAACGAAATCATATTTTCCTGCCTCTACATCCTGAATCTGAAGGACAAGGTCTTCTTCGCTATATTCAATGTTAATCGGTTTCTGTGGATTTGCTGCGTTATAATTCTCCAGAGCTGTAGTGATATTGATTCCTGCCTGGGAAATGGTCTTTAAGCCTGCAAGGTCATCCCATGATCCGATATTTTCTGCTTTGTTATTGTCTTTGGCAAAAATTGCGACATATTCATTGGCAAAAATCGGATCGGTGAATAAGTACTTTTCTTTTCTCTTCTCATTCTTTGCAAAGTTGTTCACTCCGATCTGATACCGGTCAGAATCAAGCCCTGCGAAGATAGATGGAAAATCAGTTACTTCAATCTCAAGTTTATACTGAGGAAGCTTCTCAAAAACAGCTTTTATGAGGTCAATGTTGTGTCCTGTCAGCTGATTGTCAGTGTCTACAAATGTAAATGGCTTTGGAGAACCTCCGGTTGCCGCATAGATGGTAATCGGTTCTGTCTTGCTTCCTGCAGCAGTGGTGCTTTCCGCCTGTTTTGATTCCTCAGATGATGCTGCCGCCTCACTGCTTTCAGAAGCAGCCGGTTTGCTTTCTTTCTTGCTGCAGCCAGCCAGTGCACCTAATACAGTCACTGCCGCCAGCAATCCTAATACGGTCTTTTTCGCAAAATTTTTCTTCATAATTTTTCTCCTCTTTTTCTAAATTCTAATACTCAAATTTTCTCTTTCCAAATTTCTCATCTCTGTTATGTGGTTCATTCCATATGGAAATATCCGGTCCCAAAGGAAGAATATTATATGGATTGTGTGCATGATTTCCAAGGAGATACCCCTTTTTAATGGAATCAAAATCCGTTGCTTCTTTAAAAGCCGGGATCGTGTATAAGTCCTTTGCGTAGTTCCAAAGATTATCAAAGTCTGCAAGCCGGTTTCTGTTTGTCTTAAAGCAGAAATAATAGGCCACATCGAATCTTGCAAGGGTCACGTAGAGGCGGATATCGGAATCAGTGATCTGATCTCCAAATAAGTATCTGCTTTTGGATAAGCGTTCTTCCAGCCAGTCAAGTCTCTGAAACAGCACATCATAGGCCTTTTCATATTCTTCCTGGGACTGGGCAAATCCAGATTTATAAACTCCGTTATTTACTTCATGGAATATGATGGCGTTTAATTCATCAATCTCCTTACGCAGTTCCTCCGGGTATAAATCCGGTGCTCCTTCTTTATGAAGTGGCTTCCATGCAGTCTCCCAGTAGTTGGTCAAATGGTGATAATCGTTATTTACCACTTTCCGTGTCTTTACATCGACAACCGTAGGGACTGTTGCTCTTCCCTCATATTCCGGTGCTGTCTCTGCGTAAATCTCAGGAAGGAAACGGATCTTTAACACCGGATCCACACCACCCTCATCAAGAGAGAATTCCCAGCCGTTTTCTGTTCTTACAGGGCTTACCGTTCCAACGCTGACAGCATCCTCTAAGCCCAACAGCTTTAATGCGATGATCTGTCTGGTTGCCCAGGGGCAGAGAGGCGTCCAGATTAAACGGTAACGTCCTGCTTCTATAGGAAGTTCTCCTTCCCCATCTCCAAATGGGGTAATAAAATAATTATCCTGCCTTACAAAAGCGCCTGTCTTTGATACTTCATGGGCATCTTCTGAGGTTGCCACCTTTCCGAATTTCTCTTCAATTGCCATATTTTTTTCCTTCTTTCCGATTTTTGGGTACAAAAAAAGCAGATGCCGTCCGACGCCTGCTCATCTAAGCATAAATGCCATGCATAGGATTATCAGGTTTCAAAACGTGCCAAATTCATCCGTCTACCACTCATGTAGCAGCAACAGAGTCTGCCCATGATATTTGATACTGTTTTAATCTTCATGTTGCTCTCAGCCATTTTAAAACTCCTTTCCCTGTGTCTTTTATTCTTCTTTTAAATCATACCATTCCTATAGGTTTCTGTATAATATATAAAAAATACAGCTGGCAATAAGATTTTCTTATAACCAGCTGCTAAAACCACCAGTCACCTCGTTTGTTGCATCGGATTAGCCAAATAATGGGGTTGACAGATAACGGTCACCGGAATCAGGCAATAACACAACAATGGTTTTTCCCTTATTCTCTGGTCTTTCTGCCAATATTTTAGCTGCTTTCAATGCGGCTCCGGAGGAAATACCCACCAGGATTCCTTCGGTAACTGCGAAGGTCTTGCCTTCTTTAAATGCATCCTCATTCTCAATCGTAATTACTTCATCATAGATCTTTGTATCAAGCACTTCCGGAACAAATCCTGCTCCGATTCCCTGAATCTTATGAGGTCCTGGGTTTCCGCCGGAAAGAATCGGGCTGCTTGCAGGCTCTACGGCCACAATCTTCACGTCCGGATTCTTTTCCTTTAAATAAGAACCTACACCAGTAACTGTACCACCGGTACCTACACCAGCTACGAAGATATCGACGGTTCCATCAGTCTGCTCCCAGATCTCAGGTCCCGTAGTCTCTTTGTGTACTTTTGGATTAGCTGGATTCACGAACTGTCCCAGGATTACAGAGCCTGGAATGGATTCCTTTAATTCATCTGCCTTTGCAATGGCTCCCTTCATGCCCTTGGCACCTTCTGTTAATACCAGTTCAGCACCGTAAGCCTTTAAGAGATTTCTTCTTTCCACACTCATTGTATCTGGAAGTGTAAGAATGGTTTTGTAGCCTTTGGCTGCTGCAACAGCTGCCAGACCAATTCCTGTATTTCCTGAGGTCGGTTCAATGATGGTAGCACCTGGCTTTAAAACACCGGTTTGTTCTGCATCCTCGATCATTGCCAGTGCGATACGATCCTTAACAGATCCTGCTGGATTTAAGTATTCTAACTTTGCGAGAATCGTTACGTCCTTGATTCCTTCTTCTGCACTATAACCGTTTAATTTAAGTATCGGTGTTCCTCCAATGAGTTCTACTGCGCTTTCTTTGATTGTTCCCATGTCATTACCCTCCATTTTTATATTTTTATGTTTTTATGAAAAAAGAGCAGCTGCCAATCCTGGCACCTGCTCTTCGGTCTCCATGAAATA
This sequence comes from uncultured bacterium, assembly GCA_963519465.1. Classification (GTDB taxonomy): domain Bacteria; phylum Bacillota; class Clostridia; order Lachnospirales; family Lachnospiraceae; genus Lacrimispora. The sequence continues at coordinate 38,024 of CAUQMY010000019.1, read as the reverse complement.
GGTTCCTATTTCACACCTTAAGCTGTCAGGCATCGTAATCGGCATTACAACAAAACTGTACTCATCTCCATACATACAGCCTGACAACAACATTTATTATTTAAAAATTCATGATTTCCAAAAATATTGATCTTTTTCATATGGAACCACCTTTTCTACTTACATACATGTTTAATATGTTTATATGTTATAATTATATTAATACAAGAAAAGGAATGTGTCAATATTTTTTTTATAATTTTTTAAAGACTGTCCAGTGCATTTTTTAATCTATCGAGTGCAAGCGTTAAAGTCGCCTTGGGACAGGCAATATTGATCCGCTCAAATCCATCTCCCGCCGCTCCAAATATAGCACCGCTGTCCAGCCAGAGCCCTGCTTTTTTAATGATCAGCGCTTCCCGCTCTTCTTCCGTAAGCCCAAGCCCCCGGAAATCCAGCCAGATTAAATAGGTTCCTTCCGGTTCCATCAGCTTGATGTTTGGGAGGTTCTCCTTCAAATATTCCCGCACATAGGCAAGATTTCCTTTTAAATATTCCATCAGTTCATCATGCCACTCTTCTCCATACCGGTAAGCTGCCTCACAGGCAGTAAGCCCCAGTGTGTTAAGCTGACTATAACCGGCTGCCGCTACCTGCTTTTTAAATCTTCTTCTTAAGTCCGTATCGGAAATAAAGATATTGGAAACCTGAAGCCCAGCCACATTAAACGTCTTGCTTGGAGCTGTACAGGTGATGGTTCTGCTTTTTAACTCTTCACTAAGACTTGCAAATACCTGGTGTTTTCCATTATATACAAAATCCTGATGAATCTCATCGCTGACCACAATAATGTTATGACGGATGCAGATTTCACCCAGCTTTTCTAATTCTTCTTTATGAAACACTCTTCCGACCGGATTATGAGGATTGCATAAAAAGAATAATTTCACCTGGTTCTCCACCGCTTTTTTCTCAAAATCTTCAAGATCCATGCGGTAGACTCCATCCTCTCCAATAACCAGAGTGTTGTCCACAATTTTTCTGTCGTTATCTTCAATGACTTCGCTGAAAGGATAATAAACCGGCTGCTGGATCATAACCCCATCACCTGGTTCTGTATATGCCTTTACTGCCATCGCTAAGGCGAACACCACACCTGGGGTCTTTACAAGCCATCTTCTCTCAACCGTCCAGTCATGCCGTTTCTCCATCCAGCTCTTCACTGCTTCAAAATAATCTTCCTGTACTTCGCTATAACCGAAAATCCCATGCTGGGTCCGCTGTATGATTGCATCAAGGATAGGCGCAGCTACTTTAAAATCCATATCTGCCACCCATAAAGGCAGTATATCTGCCGGTTTTCCTCTGTGGACTGCGAAATCATACTTCAGGCTGTTGGTGTTCTTCCGGTCGATTTCTTCATCAAAATCAAATTTTCCCTTACTCATGAAATACCTGCTCCAATTCTTTTATCAAATCTTCAACATCTTCAATTCCAACGGATAATCTTAAGATACGGTCCGTGATGCCATTGGCTGCCAGCACATCTTTTGGCACATCAGCATGGGTCTGGGTGATCGGATAAGTAATTAAAGTCTCTACTCCTCCCAGACTTTCTGCAAAACGGATCAGACGGACATCTTTTAACACCTTATAAGCTAACTCCTTTGACTCTACCTCAAAAGTAACCATACAGCCAAATCCCCTTGCCTGCTTTTTACAGACCTCATGACCTGGATGGTCTTTAAGACCTGGATAACAGACCTTTGTTACTTTCTTCTCCTGACAGAGCCAGGAAACCAGTCTTTCTGCATTTTTCTCAGAACGTTCCATACGAAGGGCCAGTGTCTTGATTCCTCTTAAGATCAGCCAGCTGTCAAAAGGAGCCAGACCAGAACCAACCGTCTTAATGATAAAGCGCAGTTTCTCAGAAAGCTCTTTTGTAGAAGCGACCAGAAAACCTGCAATGGTATCATTGTGTCCGCCCAAATACTTGGTTCCGCTGTGAACAACAACATCTGCTCCCAATTTCAACGGATTCTGGAAATAAGGGGACATAAAGGTATTGTCCACGATCAAAAGAAGGCCATGCTTCTTGGAAATCTCGGCCAGTTTTTCAATATCAATGACATTCATCATCGGATTGGTTGGGGTCTCAATAAAGATTGCTTTGGTATTCTCCCCTACCAGCTTTTCAAATTCCTCATGGGAACATTGGGCGCAATCTACAGAACTGAATAAAATCCCGTTCTTTTTGCTGATATTGTCAAATAGACGGATGCTCCCCCCATATAAATCACAGTCCGTGATGATATGATCTCCCGGACGAAACAGTTCCATTAAAGCTGTAATCGCAGCCATTCCGCTGGAGAAAGCCAGTGCATCGACTCCGTATTCCAGTGCTGCCACTACTTTTTCTAAATGCTCCCTGGTAGGATTCTGAAGACGGCTGTAATCATATCCCGTACTTTCTCCAACTCCTCGATGAGCAAAGGTGGCAGTCTGATAAATAGGGAAGCTGATTGCCCCTGAGCGATCTGCAGACTCTTCTAATCCATTTCCATATAAACATTTTGTTGAAATTCCATATTCCATACTCATTCACCACTTTCTTTTATTTGATTTCTGCTTTCAGTATACCAATATGGTCTTATGAATCGCTAATACTTAAAAACAATAGCCTGCTATAATTTATTTCTATGGTTCTTATTTCAACTTTTAAAGCAACTGTGCTTCATATTTTTTTAATTCATCAATATATTTATTCCCAAGGATACTTAAAGGCATTTTCTTCTTTTTTATATAACCGATTCTCATCTTGTCATCGGTAGCAAGAGGAATTGCCCTGTATTCTCCTCCATTTAAATCCTCACAGATGATCCCGCAGCAAAGGGTATAACCGTTTAATCCTACCATGAGGTTTAAGAGCGTGGCACGGTCATCTGCTTTTATGATCTGCTTGTATTCATACGTACTAAATACCTCTTCTGCCAGATAAAAAGAATTGTTATTTCCCTGTTCAAAGGAAAGACAAGGGTAATTCTTTAAGTCTTCGAATCCGATCCGGTCCATGCCCGCAAGTGGATTGCCTTTCCATAAATACACATAGATTCCACATTGGAATAAATCGACGAATTCCAAGTCATTATCCAAAAGGAGCTTTTCAATGGCTTTCTCATTAAAATCATTCAAATATAAGATTCCCAATTCACTTTTCTGGTTCTTCACATTTAATATGACTTCATAAGTTTTCGTCTCATGAACAGCGAATTCAAAATCATCCATTCCAAATTCTTTTGCCATATGAATGAAGGCTTGTACCGCAAATGTATAATGCTGCATGGAAACACTGAATTTCTTTTTGAACTTTTCTTTTTTTACAAACCGCTCTTCCATCTGCCGGTATTGCTCCAGCATTTGTCTCGCATATCCCAGAAACTCTTCTCCTTCCGGAGTAATGACGATTCCACGGTTGGAACGGATAAAAATCGGCAGACCAATCTCCTCTTCTAAATCCCGGATGGTACTTGATAAGCTTGGCTGTGTGATAAATAATTCCGCCGCAGCTTTGTTCATGGACTTCTGATTTGCTATGCATATAGCATAACGCAACTGCTGTAATGTCATAGTTCCTCCTTTCTTACCTATGCATTCAACAGGCTGCCATAAATTATGGCAGCCTGCATATGGTTATGTAATACTATTGTACTGCTTTGAATGCTTCATCTAAATCTTCAATAATATCTTCCGCATGCTCCGTACCAATGGAAAGGCGAATGGTATTTGGCAAGATTCCTGACCCTAACAATTCCTCTTCTGTCATCTGGGAATGTGTGGTGGAAGCCGGGTGGATAACCAGAGACTTTACATCAGCTACGTTTGCTAAAAGTGAGAATAATTCCAGCTGATCAATAAAATCTTTTGCTTTCTTTGCATCTCCCTTGATCTCAAAGGTAAAGATGGAACCGCCGCCGTTAGGGAAATATTTTTTATAAAGTTCCTGCTGCTCGGCATCCTCTGAAATGGAAGGATGATGTACTGTCTCTACCTGTGGATGGTTCTTTAAATAATTCACTACCTTTAATGCATTCTCCACATGACGCTCCACACGAAGGGATAAGGTTTCCAGTCCCTGTAAGAAAATAAAGGAATGAATGGGGGAAATGGTAGCACCCGTATCACGGAGTAAAATAGCACGGATCTTTGTGATATAAGCTGCTGCTCCTGCTGCTTTTGTAAAGCAGATTCCGTGATAGCTTGGGTTCGGCTCTGTAAGAGTGGCAAACTTTCCGGAAGCTTCCCAGTCGAATTTTCCGCTGTCAATGATCACACCGCCGATGGTAGTTCCGTGACCTCCGATAAATTTGGTTGCGGAGTGTACGACCACGTCTGCACCGAATTCAATGGGTCTTACTAAATAAGGGGTTGCAAACGTATTATCCACAATTAATGGAATTTTATGTGCATGGGCGATTGCTGCAATCTTTTCAACATCGACCACATCAGAATTTGGATTACCCAGTGTCTCAATGAAAACCAGTTTTGTATTTTCCTTGATGGCTTTATCAAAGGCATCATAATCAAATGGATCTACAAATGTTGTTTCAATTCCATATTCCGGCAGGGTATGCTCCAGTAAATTATAGGTACCGCCATAGATATTCTTGGCTGCAACAATATGATCTCCGTTTTTTGCAATATTCTCAATGGAATATGTAACGGCTGCTGCTCCGGAAGCCACTGCAAGTGCTGCAAATCCGCCTTCTAAGGCTGCGATTCTGCGTTCAAATACGTCCTGAGTGGGATTGGTCAGTCTTCCATAAATATTGCCGGCATCTGTTAAATTAAATCTTGCGGCTGCATGTTCGCTGTTATGAAATACATAAGAGGATGTCTGGTAAATCGGTACTGCTCTTGCGTCGGTAACAGAATCTGCCTGTTCCTGACCTACGTGTAACTGTAATGTTTCGAACTTAAATTCTCTTTCTGCTCTTATCTTCTTTGCCATAGGAAACTCCTCCTGATTCTATTCTGTCAAATATGTCTGATTGCTTTCTAGTTCGTATTATACCTTGTTTGCAGAATAAGTGTTAATACGTATAAGTATTATCTGGTTATAGATAAAACCTATAGCCAGGCACTCATGTCTAAATTGGTATCTTCCGTTCCGTTTTTATTATACAACACGGACTGGCTGATTACACTATTTTTTTCTTCCCTTGCTTATCCATCATATATCAAATGCAATTGAATATACTTATACAAAAATGCAAAAGGATAACGACCCATGAACGAACATTACCCATTTGTGAATCCTCCGCTTCCGTACGCCTATGACGCGCTGGAGCCTTATATTGACACACAGACCATGTATCTTCATCATGACAGACATTTACAAAGGTATGTGGTTGAACTCAATACGATCTTAAGAGATTATCCTGAACTGCAGAACATGTCACTGCCAGAACTCATCTCCCACCCGGAAAATCTTCCCGAGGAAGTCCGCCAGCCTATCATCAATTATGGCGGAGGGGTTTACAATCATATTTTATATTTTAACGGCATGACTAATTCTTTGAACCGTACCCAGGCAGAAACTCTGTATCCTGCTCTGGTACGGAGTTTTGGAACACTGGAAGAATTCTTTAATGAATTTAAAAGAAAAGCTTTGTCCGTGTTTGGATCGGGATTCGCATGGCTGGTGGTAGCTCCTGATGGAACTCTGCAAATTGTCACTACACCGAATCAGAACTCTCCTTTGGTGGATGGGTACTGTATTGTTGCAGGAATCGATGTCTGGGAGCACGCCTATTATTTGAAGAGATTTAATGACAGAGCTGCATACATAGAAGACTGGTTTCATGTTGTTAACTGGGAGATGGCAGACGAGCTTTATAAACAGTGTATGAATGCCGTTGAAAACAGAGTGACGCCGGTTCCGGTGCGGGCTCCGGAAGAAGCACCTGTCGCAGGACCAGGTGAAACTCCGGCTCCTGAAACGGAGTCAACACCCTCACTTTCAGTAACAGGACCGCCTCCAACCCCTGCTCTAGTCACAGGACCAATTGCGCCTATGGCTCCTTAACAGGACCAACTATGCCTATGGCTCCTTAATAGAGCCAACAATGTTTTAAGTACCTGAATGGGATTCAGAAATGGCAATGTATGAAAAAACAAATGAAACAGGGTAACGTTGTTATTTTTTCCTTTTGCAAATGCGACTTAAAACGGAGCCGGGATAACGGCTCCTTTTCTTATAATTCAATTTTTTAACAATAAAAAACTTTTTGAACCTTATGAAATTACCGATAAAGCCGATTGTTATATATAACTTTATACAAAGAAATGTGAGGAAATGAGATAATGAAGAAACTTTGGTGTTCGGTAAAGGTATTAAAATTTGGTGTATCTTATGTATCATTATAAGCGCGCTTGCTTCAATTTTAAATTGCGTCGTAGGAGTTTATGACCTGGGCATTTTAGGGTTAGTAAGCTGCGTAGTTTATATCATGCTATTGGTTCAGAAAAAAAAGATTGCCTTTTATTCTATTATAGTTTTAGCAATCATTATACTGGTACTGAATATGGTAAAATATAATGTAGGCATTTTATCCGCACTGACCGGTTTATTTAATCCTATTATTACATTTGTTTTCCTTTCAAAATACTGGAAACAGATGTAATCGGTTATGATCCTGGACGTACAGCTCTGGTTTATCCAGTCTGTGCGTTTTTTTATTGAAAAACGAGCCTAATCATACATTACTTCGCTTTCCTGCAAATTAATTTATGCATACTTTAATACTCTTTTCACATACTACATCTTATGATAGAATAAATTATTATGAACTTGAGAGGATATGTCTATGAAAAATTTTTACAATCAGGAGTGGAGTTTTCTTGAAAAGAAACTCATAGTAGCAACCTTTTTTATGGCAGGCATCATCATTGGCTTTATTTTTGCCCCCATCAAAAGAGGTATCTACTGCGGAAACCACAACGGAAATACGGATATAACCAGGGAATAATAACAAAGTTTTTATATCTCCAATCACTTTGCAGTGGTTGGAGATATTTTTTGCTGGATAAATTCGTAATTAAGGATATTTATAATTGTACACTGCCCACTGGCTACTCTGGGAACCCATGCATAGTAATTTACTTTGATTATACAAATAAAACCGATAAAGACCAACGTGCTTCGGGAAGTATCTTCTACATGGATCTTCAGCAAAACGGTTCGGAATGCTGAGGTTTTTGAAATTACTGTTAAGAGTCCCATCACCTTTAGCTTCCAGAAAATGCACGACTTAAGAAACATAGAAACTATATCTACCGCAGTTTTAAATCTTCAATAAATACAACAAAAAAGTGCTGCTTGCTTTCTAATTAGGCACAGAAAAACAAATGCCGCCAATCAACTCTTTGATTTGCGGCATTACTGGTGTATGGTGTATTATTTATAAAAGTTCATCTACCTTCTTTTTGGCTTCGGAAAGACTAGCCCCTGTCATATCACTGTAATACTTGATTGCCAAAACCTTTGTTCTTGAATTAAAGTTACTTACAATATAATTATCAATTCCATTGGATTCAGGCTTATACATAGTCGGATACACATCGCCCATGGCATTATTAATCACATTCGCCCATTCAGAACCTTTTCCTTTACAAACAAAACTTATTTTAGATGGATTCTCACCGTAAGTAAATTCAAATCCACCAATGGATAATTGAAGGTTCTTCATCCATCTCAATTCATACACAGTTTCCTTTTCTTTTCTATCTATAAATAATAATCTATCTCTTTTTAATTGCAATTTTCCAGCTGTAAATGATCTGTTGGCAGGTGATTCAAAATATACATAATCAAATATGATTTTCTTAATTCGTTCAATCCCATCCCGTGCTTCCTGCTTCCCCGTATCAGCATCCAATACCTGATTATAATAATCAAGTGCAGTTTGATACTCGCCTTCCCGTTCAAACTCTTTTGCACGAAGGAGTAAATTATCAGCGTCTATTCCATTTATATTAATTGTTGCATTTTCTACGTTTATATCTCCATTTACGCTTATATTATAATTATTAATTGCCTGTTCTACTATGTAAGCGGAATTACAAAACGGACATATAGCCGCCTGCTGACTGGCATCTACTTTAAGAGCTGCTCCACAGCTGGTGCATTTTGCTGGAATTAATTTCGGGGTGGATGAAGACTCACTTTTATCGGGTTCCTCCGATTTTGCCACCGAACTTCCGCATTTCATACAATATTTCGCCCCTTCTGGCAATTGTGTACCACAGCTAATACAAAACATACTTTCCCCTCTCAATCATCATATTGAATATAGCAATACTATTTATTCTTTCGTTTGCTACTTAAGACTATTATAAATCACATAGTTTTAAAAGGATAGTTTATATTTTAAAAATTATTAATAATCACTTGGTTTTTTATCCCGTAGTGCATGTCATCTTAGATAGATTTTATATACTATAACTCCATACGTTTAAGTATTATTAAATTCTAAAACAAAAGAAAAAACCATATAATTAACTTAAGTAACTATGAAACGTAACCATAATATTAAATTCCAATTGATCAAATAAAAGGTGACATTACAATTGTAATACAAACAAAAATGAGAATTTCAAGTCTAAAATACCTGCCATATTATTTTTTCTAAGATCAAATTCTGTAATGCATCTTACTTATTTACCTATATTTTATTGCTAACAGTTCCATTCTTACGTATAATAAAACTATAATTATTATTAATGGGGGAAAAATGAAAAAAGTAAAAACTATATTAGTTGCAACCTGTTTCTCTATTCTTATTTCTATTCAATCTTTTGCAGGTTGGGTACAAAATGAAAACGGTCAGTGGAAATACACTCAAGGCGATACAGCGGTAACAAATCAGTGGATTGAAGATAATAAAAACTGGTATTATGTAAATGAAAATGGTATTATGCTGTCGGATACTACACAGGAAATTAACGGTACAAATTATACATTTGATACTTCTGGTAAATGTATAAATCCCAATTCTTCATCTGCCGATAACGCAATCAGAACGTACATAAATAAAGACATTGGATTTTCTATAGATATCCCTTCCAATGTAACCACAGATGCCTTTGATACAGACAATCCCTATTTTAAAGTTAAAGCAGATGGTTTTCTGATAAATTATTACTATAATAGTGTGAATCCAAATAATAATCCGTGGGGAGAGGCATTATTTTACGAAGACCAGTTTTGTAAAAATAATGGAGATCAATTAACCTTTGATAGCAGAAGCTACGTCAAGCTAGGCGATTTTTATGTTTATAAAAGTAGATATCTTCTTAACACAAATTGCCCTCTTGAATTTTACAGTTATGTAGAAGGTCAAAAAGTAATAGCTATCACTACTACATATGGTAACGACAAACAAGATAGCGTTTTACAAATTTTAAATTCAATGAAAAAAATCTCATAGATTAGTGGATTACTCAAAACAGAAGTATTTGTTTCTATTCTTTTCAGCGCATTACCGTTACAAACTTCGCCGCTTTTTTTCTAAAGTCTGGGTATAGGCTTGTATCTAGATAAGCTGACATTGTTGCATGTTCATCTTTATTGCTCGATTTATAAGTTTTTTCTTTATAATTTTGATTGACATCGTTGCTGCAACATGTTATACTAAACCAGTATTTTAAATAAAGTCTTGATTTCGCATATATTTGTAAGTCATTATTCTATTGATGATTTACACATATATGCGATTTTTGTTTTAGGCAAAATACACTATAATATTAAGGAGGTATCTTTCATGAAAAAAGGTACAGTAAAATGGTTTAATGCACAAAAGGGATTTGGTTTTATCTGTGATGAAGAGGGCAACGATATTTTTGTTCATTTCTCCGGTCTTGCGATGGAAGGTTTCAAAGCTTTAGAAGATGGTCAGTCTGTTACTTTTGAAACAACCAATGGTAATCGTGGCCTTCAGGCTGTTAATGTTCATATCGCATAATCTTTCACCGAATTAATTAACACATCTGATCTATTCATTTTCAAATACCAAATTGATAAAGTAGACATTAGCCCACATTCTGTATATTAAAAAGTCAGAGCAATGTTTAATTATTACAGCTAAGTCAGCGAGGTTTATCCTATATTCCTTGCTGACTCAACCTAAATATCAGCTTATTCCTGAAAATCCTCATTTACCTGATTAATGCTAATAAAATACAACTAGCAAATATTAATAGCTGGGTATACATATAACTTCAATTACTATATTGATTTATATGAAATACCAGCCATTTTTTATAAGCAAATCTGTCCAATAAAACTCTGTCGTTGTTGTCATTCTTTCAGGTGCTCCATTCTTAAAATATTCTTTAAAAAACCAGCTGCTAAACAAATCAGCTATTAAACAAAAATCAATAATATCCCCAAAATAGAGATCTATTTATATCACATTATCAAGGGCTGGACTAACAGAAGCTACCGTAAGTCTATTCGTAGAATGCCTCTTCAAAGATATCATAATGTTTGCGATACTATTTATCCATCTCAAGCGCAAAGGTAAACATACCTTTCATTCGGGCACACTAAAAAACACCGTAGCTTATCTACCTCCAAAAAATTTTTTAGACAAATGGTAGATAAAATTAAAATTCCAACCGATTTACACAAGAAAAAGGAGCCGATAAAACGACTCCTCTTCTTATGATTACTTATGCATTCTTTTGTCTATTTTTTGTCTATTTGTTGTCTATTTGTTGTCTATTTATTACAATCCCTTATAAAATCAAGCTTTCTTCTTAGAACTTTCCTGCATTAGCACTTTCTTCAATGCCTACAGCCACAGCCACGGTAGCGCCAACCATTGGGTTGTTACCCAAATACAACTTAAGATTGAGTATAACACTAAGATGCACTTGATAGCACTAAAAATCAAGATAAAACAAGGAAATTACTGAATCATAAAACACCCTATTACATTTACAAACATTCTTCTGTCTACTCAAAAACTCGGTCAGGGTAGACAAACGGTAGACATGTCTACATTTTTACTGATTCGCCAGCCCCGGCCACTGCAACGCGCCATCCTGATCAGGCGTCAGCGTCACCGGCTCCGTGATCATCTTACCGTCTTTATCAACCGCATAGATCTTTCCGGAGTTTTCTACAAGCTGTGACTGGCACATGGCTCCGTCCGGCCCCAGGTAATACCATTCATCATTATACTTATACCAAGTATTTGTGACCATCATACCTGCAGCATTAAACCAGTACCACTTTCCATCAACCTGCACCCAGTCATTGCGGACCGGAAGACCGGTATCTCCGTTATAGTAACGCCAGCCTCCGTCCTCTTCTTTCCAGCCGGATTTCTTTTCAGGCATTACCACCAAAGCCGCCTTAAATGCCTCCCAGGTGTGCTGTGTATGATTATAGACAAAAGGATTTGGGCAGATCTTCCCGGTCACATCGTAATGCCGGATCACATGATCTGCAGGTACATTGTATTTTGCCATCAGTTCCTTGGTCAGTGCAATAGCCGTCTGCACAGTGGAGTCCTCAAAGTACCAGTCCCGGCTTGTATCTGCCAGGGAGCCTTTATTCCAGACGCACAGCTCTACGCCGATACTGTTAGCATTACGACATTCAGGGTGTACATACTTCTTCGCTCCACAATGCCAGGCAATGTTCTTATCCTCAACAGACTGCCAAACGGATCCATCAAAATCAACGTAATAGTGTGCACTGGCTCCCCGATCAGCACCGGCATACCATTTACAGTTTGCTTCTGCTCCACCCAAGGCTCCTACATAATGGATCACAATCCACTTAATACGGTCTGCGTTACCGGCATTATGGTTGTATGGGGTAAGTAATTTATTAATCTGCATATATTTTCCTCCATAAAATGGGCCCAGGATAATCCCGGGCCCCAAAGTTGCGACGTCGCAACAGTTATTCGGTATCAGCTTTTTCCTCAATCTGTCCTTTCATTTTTTTGAGAATAGGCAGTAAAAAAGGAGGTATCGCAACCCCCATATCATCCATGTTTTCCAGGATACTTATAATCTCATTAAAAATTATCCAGCAGGTAATTGTAATAGCAAATACTGGTGGGATTTTTACCGGAATCAGCTGTGTCAATGTAGTCTCAACCAGAACGTCCATAAACCAACCAAGCATAATCAGTATGTACATACAAACCTTTTTAAAAATTCCCTTAATAGATTTATAGCTTTTTACGGGTCTATCATCGTCTGGATCTCGGTACTTTGCAGCTCCGATCCCTGTAGCATAATCAAAAATATTGCACCCCAGCAAGATGAACAGCGGAAACGCCAGTATCCCAAGCCAATTAAACACTACGCTGAAAACAGCAATTATAAATGCCTTTATTTTATCCATTCTCACTTTCCTCACTCTTTCTCATATTCTTTCCCTGTGATCTCCTGGAACTCGTCCGCTGTGATCCATTTACCTACTGCATTCTCCACCCAATTTAAGGGCCATAATCTTGCATCATAGAAATTCTTTACTTTTTCATATTTACTCATGACCTACCTCCGTTTCTATGCCTTGCAACATTTGTAAATAAGCAACTTGAGCATTCAGGCTGACGATCTGAGCATTTTGCGCTTTTACCTCATCCTGAAGACTGGGAGTCCGATACTCCACGATAATAACCGTATCCATGACTTCCTCGTATTTATAAGTCGGTTTTCCATCATCGTCGACACCCGTCTGCACCTGATCAATGCCAACAGGGAAAGAAGGGTTAAAGATTGGCAGCCCCGTATACACAAGATTGTCCTGTCTCCATTGTTCCACCCCGTCTGCATCATATTTGATAACAGTGGTATTTTCTAAAAGATTTTTATGTATATCCTCTAATTTATTCGATCCGATGATAATGGCAACCTTGGCAGTATACCCGCTTAGATCATTTAGGCTACAACTGCCGTTTGCAATATTGTAAATTGCGTTTCCAACCTTAATACTTTCATATTTCATTTTTTTCCTCCTTTAAGAATTTGTTATATATATTGCAGAAAAATTCATCGTCAATCCGGGTGTAAGAGCAATAGCTGTTCTAAAAGTTAAAATACCTGAAGCAGTTATATAGCATGATTTAGTTCTATAGTGATCGTCAACGGAACAAGCAATATTTACAGCATCAGACTGCGCTGGTAAACCAGATACAGTGTAATATGTATCTGCTGTTAAGTTGGCCGTTAGAACAACTGTAACTGAAACTATTATTTGAGATACACCATTTAGGTTTCCGACTCTACGATATCCTCCAGTCAAAGTTCCCCAAGTGCACGATAATCCGGAAGTAATTAAATCTGATATCTGTGTGCCGTTTGAATTAAGGTAAGTTCCACCAGTATTTTGATGTAAAGGAACCGTGCCTTGTGGTTGTATCCCAAATGTGTTTACAACAGATCCATAGGTACTTGATATCCCATAGTTATTATTAGTTCCTGCTGTCCATGATCCACTCGTTACATGTGATTTATTTGCATGTAATGCGACATTTCTATTAGAAACTAAACAACTATAAACCTCAGCAAATGTACGCTCTAGATATATAGCTGTCAGGCTAGACACTCCGGTGATTGAACAATAATCGATCCGAACAGATGAATTATACGCAGTTATACCCTGATCTGCAGTATTTGTAATATTGAAACCCGAAACATATATTTTAGCGGTACAGTCCCCAATTACAATATTACGAATATTGCAGACATTAGTTATCGCTGTAGTATTAGAACTCTCCAATGCAATACTTCCACCACTAAATGCCTGGATATATATAGTCTCATTATATGTACCATCAGCAACTTTAATTGTAGCTTTATTTCCACCCAAATCCTTTGGGAAGGCATTAATTGCATACTGTATTGTCTTAAATGGATTAGCTTGTGCCCCATTACCTGTAATATCAGAGCCTGCTGTAGATACATATAGTATCGTATTTTTAGTTAGTGTTCCGATAGTAACACCATAAGTACTGACAAAGAATCCGCCATTTGTAGCATTCTTATTCGATACATTACCCCTTGGTTGAAATGTACCACCATTATGTAACTGACTACCACCATCGAGATACGTTCCATATGTAATACCCACACTATCACCCGACCAATTTTCAGAATAAATACGTGAAAAATATGATCGTAGACAAGAATCGTGATTTAATGATCTGCAGCCACTTATTCTGACAAGCAATATATAATCAAATCTAAATGATGATGAGATAGGTGCATTTGAAATAGATTGACAATATGCGACATTGACAAAATCAGTTCTGTTTATAAATACACTATCATTATCAACCGTAGTAATATTGAATCCAGAAATTGAAACAGAGTCGCAGTTTTCTACCACTATACTCTTAATATTGCAAAGAGAATTCAACTCTTGTGTTCCATTTCTCTGTATTCTAAAATAACCATTTGCAATACCTCTCACAACAATATCTTCATCATAAGTTCCATCAGCTATACTTATGATCGCCGTATGACCTCCAAGATCGTTTGGAATCTTACTAATTGCATAGGTAATTGTCTTATATGGTGCAATAGCTGTGCCGTCACCAGTAGTATCACTTCCCGTGGTGGCAACATATACCGTCATATCTTCGTCTAGTGTTGAAGCCTTCTTGTCCCAGCTGTTTTTTTCCGCGTCCGTTACAAAGCGATGCGCTTCGTCTTGCTCGATTTTTTCCGCAGAAACGTCATCAATGTCTGCATCTGATACTGTATCTTTAAAAGCCAAGCCCTTCAAGTCGGTTGCCAGCTTCTCTTGTAATTCCTTCACGGCTTTCTGTATTCGGTTAAAAAACCAGTTGAAATAAGCTGCCGGAGGTTTGTATCCTGCGGTAAATCCCTCTTTTTTTAAGTTTTCAGGCGGCTCGGTTCCACCATTTCCCCAGTCAGGGGCCTTATTATTAAATATCATTTTCTTCTCTCTTTCTATAATGGCAGAATAGGGATCTTATCATCGTCACCTAAAAGTAACCCTAAATACCCCCCTATGGTCCGTGTTAAATCTGCAAAGCCACTGGACTCACTGTATTCGTGGTCAAATTCTGCAAACTCAAAAGTCCCTTCAAAATTATCGGCAGAAAGTGTGACGCAAATGGGAAGTAACATTTCTATCATCGTTACCGCCTGACGGCTGGAAAAACCAGCATTCATGAGCACGGATATGGGGAATTTTGATAACTTCACTACACAAGGAGTTTCCTCTTCTTCAAGATCCAAATCATCTAAAGTTATTTGTCCCTGCTGGCTCCCAAACATCAAAACCAGCGTATCCATAATAGACTGATAATCTCCCTGCACAATATTCCGGCCAATTCTCGCAAACAGCATATATCGGTACTGCTCGTCATTTAATAGCCCTCGCCTCTGTGCCAACATATCCCCGTATAAATCTAAAGTTTTTCCAGTTGACAGGTTAAGATCCAGGGCGTCTTTTACTGCTTTGATATCTGCTTTCAGATCTGCAACGGCTAGGCTGTTCAATTCCAGAAATTTATAATTATTACTGTCTTTATCTTTCCTGTAACAATCAGGAAGCCGCTCTACATTACTCATGAGACCACCTCAACTTCTATGTTATCTTTTGATACCCTGGCAATCTCATAATCATTGATTTGAATATTTGAGCCAGCATACTCAATACCATTAACTGAAATAACAAGGTCTTGAACATTAACTACACCGTGTACTTCATGAATATATCCATAAAGGCTGGACAAATAAACAGATTCGCCGTTTGCCAGATTGTTGATGTATTCCATGAGCTGATCCTTAACCTGATTAACCCCATCCGTTTCAAAAAACTGATTTGTCAGTATTTTAGATTTCAAATAAATCTCTTTTCTGGCCGTTCTGGAAAAACGTACTGTATGGGGTTTGCTGCCTTCGTCCAATACCTGTATCTCCACATTCCCAACACTTTTTATTCCCAGAGGTTTTTTAGAAAATATTGCTTCAGCAATCAACTGATCCTGGGTATCTGGTGCAAGAACATAGCATTCAAAACTGTGGGGCGGTCGGCCATCAACTGCTGCTTCGGTATCATTCTCAACGACGGCCACTCCATCAACAAGGGGAACCCGAGATATCGCTCCTCTTAGCGCATCTATGGTGGCACTGCCTGCACCGGCTACACTCTCGTTGAATCTATTCCGTAATGCCGTATCCGTTTCTATCGTCTGACCATAAACATCAATCTCTAGGAAATCCACCGAACTCAAGTCCGGATCCGGATTAACAATCGCAAGTTCTGCGCCAGCTGCTAAATTCCCAGAAGTGCCTCGCTCCGTACAGTTTAAATAGGCGATACCCGTGCCATCTTCTCCGATAGAATAATCACCATCAGAATAAAATGTTTGCCCGCCACCGGAAACAATGAACGCTGCCGGCACAATGGCTCCTGCATTCCCGTGAAATCTCACTTTAAGCCTTGCCACGGTGGACGGATCACGAACTACTCCAGCAAAAGCGCATAATCTATCAAGGCTTTGACCGCGCGCGCTGTTAGGAAACCTTGCGTAGTAGATATCCTCCAACAATTCATAACATTCTGCAAGATCGTAAACATTAATGCGGATATATTTCCCAAGAATAGACTGATCACTGGTATCAATATCTTCTCCCCACAGTTGCTTTGCCCTGTTGATCTGCGCAGTAAGTAAATCATCAAAAGTCGGGCGTTTAAAACCCGTCTCGGTTAATACCACTCCTTACACCTCCATCTCTGCTTCTATAGCCTCTGTTGATCCGGTTAATGCAAAGGTTATTTTCATCCGGCGATTCTTCACCTCGATATCGCACCGATCCATCTGCAGCGAACTATTTACCTGAGCAATTGCACTTCTCACATAATCCTTGATCTGAGCGATATTCGGATTCTTTTTAAGTATCTTCTGCATTGGTACGCCTTCTTTTGCGTCCAGCCACCATTCTCCCCGGTTAGTGCTTAAGACCTGTCGAACCTTCTGAATCAGTAGCTCCGTGTCGGCTACTATCTTTACATCACTCTTTTCAAAAATCACATCGCCTTTCTCGTTTAAAGCAAATCCTTTCATAGCACCTCCTATAAAATTCCCACAACAACAGCTCCGACCAGAGAATGATGACCGGCTACCGGCGTCGCAAACGCCCCTGTCCTGGTTTCTGAAATATCCCTATCGGCGCACATACAGAAAACCGTATCTCCTGCTTGTACCCGACGCACTATTACAGGATCAAAGTTTATGAACTTTACCGCACTGTCAAGTACCGGACAATTTGGTATCACCGCCTGCTTCTGTGGTTGCCCTCCTAAGGCTTTTATCATATTTAAAGGCTGGACTGTTGCCAGATTTCCATTAACACTGATTACTTTCCCACAAAAACCTGTATGTAATCCCAGGAGAGCTTGCTCAATCATCTCTTGAAATACAGTTCCTTTCATCTTATCCCACCTTTGCTCCCAGTTTTCTTAATAGTTCCAGATTCTGGCCTGACGCACCGGAATATCCTATAATCCCTAGCTTTTCTGCGAGGGACTTCCGGAAAGCATAAGAACTATCGGCACCAACAGATTTAAGTCCATCTACTATAGACACACCCTTGTATCCTGACAAATCCGGAAGCCCTGCGGCCTTCTGCCCATTCTCATTTCCAGCCGGTGAAGCGGGGCATTCAATTGCCTTTACTTTTGTCAGGAAATTAGTTCCGTCATAGGTATGACTGCCCTCCCGTACCCGATAAGTTCCAGCCATATTTCTGGAATTCACCTTGATAAGACTGGCTGTTGTGATCCGATGCTGCAAAAGCATGGTTAGCTCATATCCGTGTACTTTATCTTTAAAATCCTCTGCCGTTACCTCTTCTTCAAACTCCGACAATCCGGTTAAGCCTGTATCGGCGGACAGTGTAAATTCCAGGTTGTCTCCGTCCAGGATATGCCTTACATAAATCTGGCCCTTGCAAATGTAAGCCGACACTCCACATATCTGAGCATAACGCTTGATATTTTCCATAAGTCCGCCTTCCACGGTAGCCTTGTCTTTATATACATGATCTCTTTTTACAGAGAACACGGCAACTGGCAATCCTACTTTCCCCACCAGATCTTTAAGGATCCGACTGGCAGAAACTCCCTTGGCATAGGAAAGACTTTTAATTTCTCGCTCTGCGAGCTGGCTGTTATCAATTGCTCGGATCTCTGTCACCCGGTCAAGCCCTGAATAATATGTCTTCGGTTTTGAAATGACTCCGCTGAAAACAATACCGGTATCCTTGCCATACCCCGCTGTTACCGTTATCTTCTCTCCGGTTTTGATGTTCTGAATTGTGGTATCCGATAGATTATAAATAGTTATTTCTGCTTCATCCGCTTCGGTATCATCATCGAAGGGGATGTCAAACTCACAATCCAGCTCCTCATTTTTAATGGTCACGGCTCCAGTCTGTATAATTACTGTGTGCCCGTATAATCCTCCTGGATCAGCCCCGACAGTCTCTAAGGGAATTTCCCCTTCTAAGCGCCGCAATGCTTCAATTACCTGTGAAGATTTTCCTTTGTCATTACCTTCTATGTAAAAACTTTTCAATCCATCACCCTCCGCTATTAATTGTCAAAAACACGGTGTTTCCAAAATTTTCCCAGGTGACTTCCTGTTCACTCCCTGACTCGTCCAGTGGGATAATGTCCAACACCGGAAATCTTCCACTCTGATAAACGTCCTGAAACAGTGACACGCCATAGATGATCGGTTCAGAGTCACATAAAAGAACACCATCCCTATACAAAGACACCGTGAAAAGGTCTGATTGTTTGTTATAGTCAAATTTCATATTGAACTTTTCTTTTCCCAAGGCGATGTTAAAACCGTAGGGAATCAGATCTTTTTTTATTAAAATCCTGTCTTTCATTAATGCCTCCTTATGGAATAGTTAATACCTGCCCTTGTCGGATCTTGTTTGGATCGGAGAGTTTATCCCGGTTGCCATTGAAAATGGTGGGATACTGCGCGCCATTGCCATAATAAGATTTTGCAATTCCCCAAAGTGTATCACCAGACTTTACAGTGTGAGTTCTCGCTGGCGCCGAGGCCAGGGGAACTTTTGCTTCCTCGATCTGCTGTTCTCCTCCGTTACCGCCTCCGGCATTATATGGACTGGAGGCAATGCGGATTTCTTTTAGCTCCATGGAGTAATTACAACCTCCCCGTATATCAGCTGTGTGGCTCGTGGAAAACTTTGTAATAATTACATTGGAAACAAGATTGATCCCGACGTACTCCACCAGTTTTCCGCTTTTTTGCAGCCGATCAATCTGCGCGATATCTTCTTCATAGTCAGTCCCAACAATCTCTCCGGAAAGCTGCAGGGAGAGTGGGGATCTCTTGACATTATCTGTCAGATCGATCCCCTCCTCTACCGGATGTGTACTGGCTTCGATTTCTCTTGAAACATCTTCGGTATCTACAAATATATAAATATCATTGATTAATGCCATATCACACCTCCTGTAGTCTTGGATTGGTACGGCCCATACCTTCCATGGATTCTTTTAATACATCCTTTACCCAGCGCTTTACTTTTCTTTCATTGCTGTCACTGGCACTGGCGCCGTTAAGTGTCAGATTAAAAACAGGGTTCCAGTTGTTTGTCTGACTGGCATTGTTTGTACTATTGGCGGATTGACTTGTGTCAGGGCTATAATGGCTCTTGTATGGTGAAATATTTTTTGCAGTTGCATCCCCCACGTCTCTGGCGGTAGATTCCACTTTACCGCTCATGCCTTCCATACCTTTGATTAGCCCCAGATCCGTATATTTACCAGTTTCTTCAGTTACTCGTGACGGGCTATGGATATCCAGGGAACCGTTAAGATTCTTTGAAATTCCAGAACCGATGTTACCAGCAGTTGAATTAAGAGTTCCCTGCATGGAGAGCATACCGTTATTAAGACCAGACATGATATTCTGACCGGAGCCATAGAGGTTTGTACCGTCTATCTTTGTGGTTATGCCTTGAGACGTCTTTCCTGCCGATGATTCAACGAGCGGTTTTCCTTCGTCCATTCCCTGGGCAAGGCCCTGCATGGACTCTTTTCCACTGCCTTTATTCTTATCGAATAACCCTTTAATCCCATTCAGGAAGCCGTTGCCGACACCTTTTACAATATCCCAGCCAAGCTGCAGCCAGTCTGTCTGAAGAACTGTATTTCTTATGGCATCTATGAGTTTATCCACTCCCACAATTAATTGAGGAACTGCTTGTATGAGTCCAACCACCAAAGCTACAACAATTTGTACCGCACCTTCTATAATGGCCGGAAGATTGGAGATAATACCGGTTAGAAGACTCTGTACAAGAGAAATCGCACCGTCTACAAGCTTTCCTGCGTTGCCAGAAATTCCAGATATAAGACCTACAACAAGCATGGCTGCGGAACTTATAATTAATGGCAGGTTGGAAATAATGCCATTGACAAGACCGTTGACCAGGGCGAGCGCTCCGTCTATGATCGGACCAAGATTTCCAATGATCCCTTGAAATAGTGTCATAACCAGGGTTATTGCACTGCTGATCAGAGATGGTGCTGCCTGACCAAGACCACTGGCTAGATAGCCAATTTGTTGCATTCCCGCATTGATAAACTGAGGAGCATACTGTGATAACCCATTGATAATTGTATTCACAGCATCTACTGCCAGAGGGATCAGCGTTGGAAGCTCCTGTGCTGCTCCTGTTGCCAATGACGCAATGATAGTAATTCCTGCCACCGCTAACTTCGGTGCAATTTTCAAAATCCCTTTACCCAGACTTGCTAAACCTTTTGTCAGACTGCTGGTGATTTTCCCCTCATTATTCATGATTCCATCAACCAACGAATCTACCATCTGAACGCCAAGATCTATAAATCCCGGTATTTTTCCTACAACTCCAGATATGACCTTTGCGACCATATTTCCGGCTACATCTGCTAACTTTCCAACGTCATCCAGCTGAAATCCGTCCTCCAAAAGTTTTTTTGCTTCTGATACAAAACCCTTCAAATCATTTATCCCTTGATTTAATGAAGGTGTTAGAAGCTTGCCAATTGGATTCAGAAGACCATCAACTGCGCTTCTTTTTAAGCTTTCAAAATTACTTTTCAGATCGTTATATTTTACTTTATTTATTTGTTCCAGAGCATCGGTACCAGTGGTTACGCTTCCGGTAAATCTGGACATTGCAAGTACGCCCTCAGCTCCCAAATCTTCCCACATGGTGCCAAACAGATTGACACCAGCAGTGTTTTGCTTTACCGGATCCTTCATATCTGCCAAAGCTTTGGTTACCTGTTCAAATGCAAGCTTACCCTTTTCCCCACCAGTAGCAAAATCCGCTGTTAGTTGGTTCGAATTCAGCCCTAGCATCTGAAACGCTTCCGTTGTGGTCTTCGATCCGTCTTTGCTTCGGATACCAAATTCTTTTACAGCATCACCAAGTTTATCAACAGAGAAAGTACCAGTTTCAGCCCCGTTTACCAGCAT
The DNA here is from genome assembly GCA_963519465.1 of uncultured bacterium. Lineage (GTDB taxonomy): Bacteria > Bacillota > Clostridia > Lachnospirales > Lachnospiraceae > Lacrimispora. The sequence continues at coordinate 16,473 of CAUQMY010000019.1, read as the reverse complement.
ATTCATCATTTCATCGCTGGAAAATCCCATCTGCTTAAAATGGACCCCATACTCATTTAGCGTATCTAAGAGATCACCGTTTTTGTTTAGACCCTTTTGAGCTCCCTGGGCAATCAGGTTATAGGCCTCATCTCCAGTTACCCCAAACTGGTCCATCATCATCTTTGCGGATCGGACGCTTTCTGTCACATCAAACTCAAATGTATCACGTACCAGCAGAGCATTGCGGGAAAGGCCTTCCAATTCAGCGCCACCACTCTGTGAAATCTGCTTTACCTGGGATATACTGTTTGCAAGATCTCCATATCCCTCACCGAAGTTATCCACGTAAAGGCCGGACATGATATTACCTAACTCTTTTGTTTCGCCAGCCGTTGCCCCAGTTTGGGCCTGTATTGAATTCAAGGCACTCTGATAATTGGCAGCTGAATTAACACCAACAGCCGACGCCCCGGACATTGCAGTCCCCGCCGCAAGAATTCCTCCTGCAGCGCCAATACTAAGAGATTTTAACCCTTTTAAAGCACCGCCTCCCAAAGCCTTTGATGCTGAGGCGGCATTGGAAGCAACGGATTTAAGGTTTGATGCTAAATTTTTTAAATTGGCTGACGCTACCTCTTTTAGGCTCTTCCCTAGCTTCCCAGCCCCCACAACAGCACTCCCCAAGCCAGAATTCAAGGCTCGGGGTAAATTGATTTTCTTTAGTCCACTGGCAGCATCTTTTACTTTTTTATCCAGGGTTTGAACCTCGGAAACAGCCTTTTTAGCATTATCAGAAAGTTTTTTCACACCAGAGTCTAGTTTTATTTTTCCAGTCTTTACGAGACCTTTGGTAAGTCCGGTAAACGTTACTTCTGCCTTCTTTGCTTCTTTTTCTATCTTTTTCGTTTTTCCCAGTGTGTCATCAAGCCCCGGGGGAGCATGGATGCCATTCATCATATCTTCCAGGCCGTTTCCTGCCAGTTTTGCCTCCGAAGTAACTTTTTTCAAGTCGGATGTGGTTTCGTCAAGTACACCAAGTTTTGCTTTAATATCATTAATTCCCGATGTTAATTCCCCAAAGGGATTGTCTTCCACGGAAAAACCAATACTCACCACATCTTCTCTAATTACAGCCATTCGCTCACCTTCCTTTCTGCTTTGCTTTCAAAAGAAGATCATAGGCAGCGTTTGCCTCCTGTATCTCCCGGGGCGTCATTTGGTTGAATACGGTATTAAAATCCATGCCAGCATCTAAGATTAAACGCCATAGATCCCAATGCTCACTAGCCTTTTGCTCTGCCTGCGCGGACGTCAGCTTCGTTTCGAAATTTCCCGTACATCACATCCCTTGCCCAGCTGACTACCTCATTAAATTCGTCCAGGGTTTCAAAATCGTCAATGGTAAGACCTGCAGGATCTACAACGATATGTTTCAGGATAAAGCTTCCCAATTTTTCAGTACTTGTATTGCTCGAACCTTCGATGTAAGAACTGTCAACAGCTTTTACTGCGGTAGAAACACCAGAAAACTGCGCTACATACTTTTTCCCATTAATCTCTTTTTCCACTGAATAGAATTTATTTTTCTCCATTATTCCAATCTCCTCTCATAATAAAAGGGCAGCTTATGCTGCCCACGTTCTAACCTACTGTATAATCAAATACCTGAATCTCAAATTCCCGGTCTGCAAGCTCTGTTCCCTGTTCCAAGGAAGGAGTCTTCTTCATCATCGCTTGGGACCCTCCCACTTTTTCACTTATAGATTTGTTAATAACCCAAATATCAAACAGCTCACTGGACTTACAAAGCCCCAGAAGATAATCCTTCTGAGGACTGGTGCCCTGGACAGTAACCGTCACGGTACCAAGCTCGTTGTTGCTCTGATTGACCACTACGTCTCCCTGCGCACCTACACCGGTTGTAAAGTTATCTTCATCCTTCTCACACTTCACCATGTCTTCTCCCAGGCCGGTAATGTAGACACCACCTACGGTGATTACACAGTCCTTAGGATTATACGTTCTTACAATTGGCATCCGTTATCCCTCCTTACACTTCAATTGTTCCGTTGATGGTTGCATAATGGATCGCACCAGCCAGATCAAAGGAAAATTTCCCGCCTTTATAAGTCCTGGCTGCACGATCTGCTTCACTTGTTTCTGATCTTGTCGCAAAGTCCGTAGAATAAAGCGGAACGCCGTCATCGTCAAGAGCAATGATACCCATAGTGGAAGCTTCTTTAAGAACGCTTGTAACAACTCCTTCTAACTGACTGATTCCGGTGTTATCAAAAGAGAGCTTGGCGGCTGAATTAAGAAGCTTCTGAGACTTATAAGCAATGTTACGAACCACATAATCCTTGCTATCAATGATATCTACATATTCACCGCTAAGTACAGTACCTTCACTTGTGACGATATCCCCTGCCTTTTTTACAATGCAAATACCTCCAGCAGTATGGATCGCTTCAATCTGGGCATCCGTTAAGGAATCCGGTGTAACCCCTTTAATAATAATATTCTTATAAGTAAAGGATCCTACGGTAAGGCCGGCTGTAGCACCTACAACGGCACTTTCTGCGCCTTCCTCTTCTCCGTTATATACAATCGCAACTGTACGATCCATCTTCCCCAGTGCTGCGAGACTGGCAGCATCTTTCACCCGGATAAACAGCATTTTGTCATCCGTTGCTTCCACATAAGCCGCGAGATCTTTCAGAGCATCATCGTTCTCTCCAAGGATTGGAATCACCTGACGATAATCCTTATCTTTAATGAGATTTAATGTTTCTGTGACTTTACCAGTACCGGCGCAAATAGCTACTTTGGCAGGGCGGTTATTCTGGATAAATAGTTTTGCGCATTGTACATAAACTGCACTTTCCTGTGCAAATCCTGCATCCATAACTGCGCCCAGGCTGTCATATTCTGCATAGCCCTTTGCCACTGTTGCCATTCCCTGGACAATCAGGGGCACACCAAAACCGGCGCTTCCGGAAACCTGTTTTTGTGTGATTTTTACAGTCACATCATTTTTAGCCATAATTCAATCACTCCTTCTTAATTTCTATTGTTTCGATTATTTCATTTTCCTGTCCCTCAATCACATTTATGAGGGAGAGTGTCGTATCAAAGCCTTTTCGGTACTCATAATCAATTGTAAGGAGCGTATCACGGTTTGTAATAGCTCCGACACTTTCCACCACGACATCCTTGTCCCCAAGTTTTCTCCGGCCAGTCTCTTCCAGCCAGTCCTTGGCAAGGAGCGCAATCCGGAATGCTTCATCGTCATTTTTCCCTTGGACTGTAAAACTCCAGCTCTGTTTGACCGGAATATATCTGCCAGAAACCTCAACAGAATAGGTTCCTTTACGTGTGTCTGAATTAAGGATTGTAAATGAAATATAGGGGTAAGCCGGAATCGGTACTCCCGCAAGATTTGCCTTTACAATTTCACAGCCTGTTATATCCTTTAGCCCTTCTGTGATAATTACATTAATTGCTTTCTGATCGATCAAATGCTCCCACCCTCTTTAGATTGTAGTTGTGAAATCCAGCATAGTCGCTGTAATCAGCCTCTGATTCCACCTGGTATTTGTCTCCCTGGTGAATGATGTGTGCCGCAGGTTCCAGGGGAATTTTAGTTTCTGTGATAAATTCCCGATCCTGTTCTGTGTAAGTTCCTCCGCTTTGATAGATTTTGCGGCTTGTCATTGGTATGACTGCCCCGGTTATGTTTTCCGGATCTGGCTCTCCTGCAGGAGCCCAGTTGCCGCCCACATACTCTCCACCTGACGCTGATCGGATCAGCTGGCAGTCAACTCTATATTTGTTAATCAAACGAGTAAAATTAAATCCCATGTCATTCCACCTCGTAGGTAATGGATTCGATCATGTCTCCGGTATCCACCAAAGGATTACTACTTCCTTTTCTCTCAACTGTAAACGGATGATTGGCTGGACCGTTTAAATCCCTAGCATAGTCCTTAATGGTAGATGAAAGCACCAGGCCGACCATCTCCAGGAATTTATCTACTTCCATACCTCCATCAAGAACCGATTCCAGTGCAGGATCTACGTTATCCACGACATCCATCTTGTTTAAGTCATATCCATTCCGTAAAAATGCTCGTTCCGGAATCGTGATATATTTTGTATCTGCTTTTAAGTGGAGGCCCTGGCTGTGAAGATAGCCCCGCATATCATCTGTTACTTCAATTTTGCAACCATACTCATGAATTCCTGCAAGCCAGGCATGTTCTCCCTTTGCGCCTACATTTACCCGCTTTCCGTTGATCTGCGCAACGGCCCGTTCCATCTCTGGAAATATGTTCTTCTTTGTCTTCCATGTAATTCCCATCAATGCCACCTCCGCATACAAGGTATAAAGGTTACCGTCGGCTTCAGATATGGTTTTAATAGCTGTCTGGCAAGGGCTGACGTTTGAGAAGCCACGGAATCCGCGGAAAAGCTTTGAGACATCGGGCCAACACTTTCGCTGGTTACGCCGATGTCCCGCTCACAAATTTCTGAGAACTTCACTAGAAAAAGCCTGGCCGATGATGGCAGGGCTTTGATGGATTCCATATCAGTGATATCAAATTTTAAGTTTGTATTATCACGCAGCCACTCAAGACCACTTTCCACGTAAAGCAGGGAAGAAACCGGTACCGGTAAAGATAGGTCTTTAAATTCTTCCTCTGTCACAGGACTCCCCTCCTTTAACCGGCTGTGTTTGCCTGGATCTTATGGCGTAGGCACACAATAGGAATATTCTTATGATCCTTTTTAAGTGTCCAGTTTGCAGCCTTTTCCAGGTCAGCATTTGCAGCGTACTTCTTACCGCCCGCAAGTGTTGCATCTGCTTTCCATGACAAACCAAGTGGATGCATGACAAGAGCCCTACGGTTAATTAGTATGTTTTCTGCCTTCCGTTTGTTTCGGTCAGGCTCAACCCCGATCAGTCCGGCAGGCATACCATCATTCCGTGCAAACACACTCTTTCCCAAGAAATATGTATCATATACTCCAGCAGCAACCGGCATTCCATCATCAACAATGACACGGTACCCCAGATAATAATCGATCTTGATCTTTAAATCGGAATCATACTCTGAATCAATTTTCTGCTGTTTCTGCAACCTTGTAAATGTAGCTGAGTGCATAAACACAAGTCCCAGTTTATCGGCTGCATCTCCCATGAGTTGCTTTGCATCAAGAGTATTGTCCACTCCAATAATACAATCAGATCCTGCCGCTCCGGATACGTCCAGTACGTGCTTCTTTAATGCTCCGCTTGTTGGGTTAAGTACTCCTTTCAGAGTGGACAGCATGACAGCCTGTTCCCTGGTAATCCACCAGTCAGATGCAAGGTCCGCTATTGCCGCAAGTGGATCTGTGCCACCGAATACCTTTGCAAGATCAGTATCTCCCCAAGCCCTCTGGCGAATCAATAGAGTGGCGATTTCGTTGTCAGATTCAACCTTATCAACTTCAATCTCCTCTTCACCGAAAACTTCATCTTCTCCTGATAATGGCTTATAGTACGGCATAGTGATAATATTGCCACCTTTAGGCGTGCCATTGATCACCTGTGATACAGTGGGATCTTCTGTGGTGACTCCACCTCTTACCAGAGTGGACTTTTCCGTGGTTCTTTCTAAAACATAATCTGCAAATTTACTCGGTACGATCTGCAGATCTGCAATGGTTGTAACAGGCATATATTTTCCTCACTTTCTTTTATTTCCCGGCACTGGCTTTTAATGTTTTTGCCATTTCCGGATTGCTGATTTCAAGTTCCATCTGTTTGGTTAAGTTCCATGATTCCTTACTCCATGGGTTATCCTTTGATGCGCCCGCATTGCCTTTTCCGGGCTCCCGGCCATTGGTTCGGTAAATCCCATCGGTTGTGTTCTTCGCAACTCTCTGAGCGAACTTCTGGAGGGCCTTAACTTTTAAGTCAATGTCAGTTTCCTCATCTCCTAGAACAAATTCCACCAAATCAAGGGTCTCTTCACTTCCATCGTCAAGCTCTGCCTTCTTTAAAGCCTTAATGGCATACATACGATTTTCTTTTTCCTTGATCTCCTGTTCCTTTTTGGCAAGCTCCGTTTCCTTTTCCTGAAGCTCCACCTGTTTTAATTCCTCTGCAGAGAGGTTTTTCTTTCTCTCTGATTCCAGCTTATCTTTCAGAGACTTATTCTCATTTCCCAGTTTATTGGTTGCACGGTCCACCGCAGCCTGAATCATCTTCTCCAGCTTCTTATCCGGATCATCAGCTGGGGGATCATCTTTCGGAGGATCATTCTTCGGAGGATCCGCAGGCGGGTCATCTGGCTCTGCGTTTTTTGACATCTCGTCGAATTCTTCCTGAGTGATAACCTCTTTTGCCAGTAGTTCCTTTAACTTCTTTAATTTCATTATTCTGCTCCTTTCGAGTGACTTTGATTGCCCCACATTCCAAGAGTGGCAGCCCTGGTCCCACAATCAGTTATATTTACCGTCCCACATTCCGGGAGTGACGGAAGAATAGTTTCATGCCGTGTTCAGGGCATAAAAAAAGACGTCATTGCGCCTTTAAGTTCATGAAACGCTTCAATACTTCCTCTACATCATCCACATTATTTACAGCAATATCAGGAGAAATATTTACTATAGAATTCCTCTTTTCCAAGGCCTTTGCTATTCGCTCCCCGGCATCAGCTATTCGTCTGAGCTCTTTTGTAACGTTTCTAATATCCTCCATTTCCCACCGCCTTAAAGTAATCCTCCGCAAATATTTCATACGATTTCATGTCATACAACTTCCCATCAACAAGCCTTACATGCGCCTTATTGATTCCAACTATGCAGCCGTTGTATTTTTTTATCATCCGGTCATATGTGCTTTCGATAGGATTTCCCACCAGAACAAAGAAACTCAATTTTCTGAAATGAAATTTCTCAAATATGTCCTTTATCGCATTTCCCACATCTACACCAAAAGCAACTTTGTTATCGCTGAAATTAATAATACTCAATCCCTCGACAAGATCGCTTGTACGGTCAATGCTGTATGCTATGTATCCAATAACTTCACCATTGGAATCCAACGATACAAATTGATGACCGTCCCATGTACTCTCCTTAAGTTTATGCTCGTCATAATAATTTGCGCAATTCCAAAACATATACTTCTCGGAAAACCACGTACTTCTGAACTTTTTTTGCAAATCATCTGCATGGTTAATTGCTAAATCCAGCATTTATTTCACCTCCTGATTTATTCATTCGCACCGTCTGTTGCGATCATCGTAACAATAAAATACTTGTTAGATACTCTTAGTGTCCAATTCTTTTTATTCCATAGGATAAATAACACCTGCAGTTTATATCTTCACCGGCCACTCCACTCTGACCTGGCGCCATAGTCCTAGCCCCACTGGGAAGAACAAATGCTTCATTAACAGGAATCGTGACGCCGTCCATCTTTCGATGATCATATTTTCTGTTCTTACCCTTTGCCGTACCGGCTGGCCTGACTCTTTCATCTTTCATAGTTCTCCATGTCTTAGTCATTTGTATACCGGCTGAACTTTCCTTCAAAGAACCGTTTATAGATAATGCTGCATCCTGATTGCCTGACTCCTGCACACGGTGAGTTTCTGTTCGGGATATTGTTATTGCCTTCTTATAATTTCCTTCCACCGATTGCTTGATGCGGTTTGCCATAGTACTGTAACGGTCCCCATTCATCAGGCCCACGCTGATATTCTGCTTAATATCGTAGACAATATCTTTCCGATGCTTCTCCAATCGGTCGTTTAAAGTTAACTTCGATATGGGATTTTCTACGGCACGTTTTATAATATCCGGGGTGCTGTTTTTAAGCGCCACAAGTTCCTCCCCGTCAACCGCACTCCTCACGCTTTCAATCATGCCATTATAGGTGGTTTCATAAGTCAGCTCCACTGTGCTGCGGATCAAGCGCCGTATCTCCGGGGAGATATCATTGATTCTTTTCTCTACTTCATCCAAGAATCTGGCGTAATATCCATGTTTTTGCAGAATATCATAAGTAAGTGTATCGTCCTCCGCATAAGCAGTATATCCATCAGCCAGATAATACCTGAGATCTTTTAGTAGTTCCAGGTATACTTTTCTTACTTTAACTTCTGTCCCTTTTCCCCGATGTTCCTCTATCCGCCGGATCTGTGCAAGAAGACTATCAAGCTCATAATCATCCATCTACATCATCCTGTTCTTCTGGCAATCCGGTTTGTTGATCCTGTGGTAACTTATCTGTATCCTCTTCCAGATCCGGAATGTCGTCCTTCTCAGTTTCAATGAGCCGCATAACAGCCCCGATATCATCAACAAAAGAAAGTGCTTTAAATGCAATTTGTTTCGGAAGACCGGCACCGATTAATGCCTGCACCGCCTGGGCTTCGCTCAAGAAATCAGTCGGGAAGTTTCGGTTATATTTTACAGAGCACTGCATCGGATCAAATGGTATTTTCTTTTTTGCGAAGCTACTGGAAAGAAGCTTAAACATATAGGTATCGGCGCTTACTTGCTTTGCCTCAAAGGTACCGGCTTTCGTTTCGAGCCCAGTCATTTTGATGCGGAGTGCCATTCCTGAAGCAGCAGTAAATTGCGGATCGTTCAGGTTTGGAGTCCTGGAAAACCGATAGATATTATCCTCTGCACGGTCCAGATGACCGCTTACAAAGGTGCCATCAATGTTTTTAGTAAGGTATGAAACATCATAGGGAGATTCCGGATCATCAACATCTATTCCGATAACCCCAGTAGCATTGGCTGTGCGCATGGTGTTGCTGTCTACTCGGCAGTTTTTAAAAACCATGTAGGCATTAGCGAAACCTTCAATATCATTACTGTTATCGCTGTAGGCGCTGTCATAATCATCCACATTGGCCAGAACCTTTTCCGCATCACCCATCAATTCCCGGTTATTTGCCACTCCCTGTAAAGGGCAATAGTCATACAAATGCGGCTTCTTATCTTTATAAGACAGGCTGTTAAGCTCTCCCTCGTAATAGTGGATTGATTTGTCATCGTAAAACTCAGCCTTCCAGGAAAGTCGATCATTTAAGTCCAAATAGGGATAATATCTGACACCATAGACCGGCTCTGTCATTTCATTTGTTGAAAGAATTATAGTCTCATAAGGAGGAACTACCATAACCCTCTCACTGCCTTCCAGATCAATATAAAAAAGGCGACCCGAATATCCGCAAATTGCTGCAAATTTGGTCGTCTCCATATTGATATCAAAAAGATTATTCCTCTTTACAAAATCACTCAAAGCCTTTGCAGCTTCTTCAACTGCTTCTTCCCCACCGGTCTCTTCTTCCGCTTGATAGTCCTCACCGTAGGAATAGTTTGCAGGCTTTCCCGAAAAATACCCCACCTTGGTATCAATGATCTCGCTGAAGAAATCATTATTAACCTTATTGTTTATGGCACTCTCTGCTTCTAATTCCTGCGCTGTGCCATCGGCGTCAGTGGTGCTTGTATCTTTGAATCTTGGCTCTCGGGTAAAGATCGGCACCTTATCGACTTCTGCGCGGTACCTTCCGTACAGATTTTTCATGTGTTCTGCGCAGGACCTATGACGACGGATAATACGATTCAAGAGTTCCGGTGTAATTCCACCCTCTTTAATGGCATCAATTTCAGCAGAATAATCCGGATAATCCATACTGGCCAAACGCCCGGTTACCTTATCCATTTGCTTTCCCTCCCTTCTTGCGTTGATAATAAGCGACTATCTTCTTATCAAAAAATGGTTTGCCACCTTGCGGAATTGTAAGGCCACAGCGGATACAAACCTTTATATTGTTTATTTCTTTGAAGTTGTGTGTACACATATCTTTCTCCTAAAAACGCGTCCTTAATTTATCGCCCTTTAAATCCTCAACTTCATAATCATCAAGCGCATACCAAATAGCTGATAGGGTATGAGGATCAATGTTAAATTCGTCTTCCAGGATATTTCCGTCTTTGTCCTCTGCAAATGTAAGGTCCTGAAGTTCAGAAATTGCATTCGTACAATTATCCAGGCAAATGATTTGCTTAAAGCGCTTAACTTTCTTGGTGTATGCTTTTCGGGATCCCTTGAACTTCCTACATGACCGCATCCTGAAGCCCTGTTTACTAAAGTACCGGATTGTTTTGGGTTCTGCGCAGTCTGCCTTAATCAGTTCCTGAGTCTGCTTAAACTCTTTAATATCCTCTTCAATTTCCGTATCGTCTTTATCCCTGGAATAGTACTCCCAGATTACATACAAGATCTTTTCGTCCTGGTCAATAACCAGACGGACCAGGGCATTATAGGATTCTACGAAACCAAAGTCCATACCATTCTTTCTGAGGGGGTTCCGGATCTTCCGGATTGCTTTCATTCCCTTTTCATAAGGCATGGTGGTAAATTGAGGAAAGACAATCTTTCCATTCACACCAAAACGTCCCTTTCTTGCCACCCGGTACAGGTCCGGATCGTGCTTCTGTAGTTCGTCCAGCTGATCAACATAGTCCTGGGGAACAAAATAGTTATCATCAACGGTGCTATGATGGTAATAGGTATTTCCGACAACCATAATACGGTTTTTATATAATTCCTCTTCATCAATAATCTTTAATCCAGATGCCTTATCGTGAAAAAAGTGCTTATAAACCCAGTTGCTTTTACTCACCGGGTTCGTGGAAAGGATTATGTGATTACTTAGTTTCGGGTGACGTAGACGTCCAAGTATCTCTTTAAAGCCCGCATACTTCACTTCGGAACATTCCTCAATCCAGACAATGGATACACCATTTAGAGATTTCAGCTTTGCCGGCTTATCCATACCTTTAAAGATGATCTTACTGCCGTTGCTAAAGCGGACCTGCATAGGAGAGGTTGTGAAGGTAACATATTCGCTTACTTCCATGGCTTCTACAACTTCCATAAGAAGATCATAGCAAGAGTCCCGGATCGTATCAAATACCTCACGGACCACAAGCGCCTTACGCTTTTCTTCCAACAGTTTTTTAATCAGCTTAATGGCCACATGGTAACTCTTGGAACTTCCATAACCACCTACGGTAAGGTATAATTTATAATCCCAGTCGTCTATAAAATCAAAGAAATGATCATTGATTGAGAAGTCCACATTTTTTACATCAGCCACGGCCCTCACTCGCTTTCTTAAAGGTGATCTGGATCGGCTTATCTGTCTTATCCTCAACCTTAGCTTTCAAAGCAGCTATCCTTGCTTTTTGCTCCTCAGTGGCAAGATCCCAGTTATTATGCAGCGTTTCATCATACTGCTTAATCAGGGACCGCAGCTCCGATTGTGCCCTGGCCTGTGCCTGCAGGAAGCTTCCCTGCTTATCCCAGGCTTGCTGCACTTCCCACTTTTCGCCGATAATCTTACCTTCCTGCTTGGATACCTTTTCGATAGTCTTATCTTCTTGATCCTTCACATACATGATCTGTTGAGATCGGATAATGGCTGCATAAGCAATCTGGATCTGATCCCACAGAATATCAAGAGGGGATGTCGGCATCTCCTGAATAATAGAAAGGGTTTCCTCCGGCAGATACTTTGAAAATAGACCGTGCTTTTCGGCATTCTTGTTTTTGGCTGGCGCTCCGTGGCCTACAGCGTTTTGGTTGCCGGGTTGACCGCCTTTTTGTGTGCATACTTTTTTATTATTTGTGTGCACACCTTTTTTGCTTTCTTTGGTCCACTTATACCTTGTCTTCCATGACTTCACAGTGTTGATGGTCACACCGTACTTTTCGGCAATTTCCTTATACTTCATTCCTGCCTGATAATCAATCAGGGCGAGTTCGTTATTCGGCGCTCTGGCTTCACCCATCACCACCACCTCTCAATCATTTTGGGTATTAAAAAGGCACTCGCCACGACTGACGAATGCCCGAAATCTCTTATAAAATCTATGTGTTTCGCTTGACTTCCACGTTATAACGTGGTATAATTAAATTACATTAAAGGAAAGGAGGAAGTCGATGGGGAAACGAAAGAAAAAAGAGAACTTGTTCAACCAGATAATCAAAGCAATGGTAGCCGCCGCCGCTTTAATCGGTGCAATAGCACAGTTGATACAAGCTCTCAAATAATCACTTAGGGGGGAGAAATCTCCCTCCTACAAACATACTACCACATCGACTATACAAAATCAATGAAGTTTGACACGCTGCTCCTCATATTTACAATCATTTTTGCCCTTGGTACTGACTGGTCGATCCCAGCCTGCGTCCTGGTTATATGCTGCTCTCTTTATGTGTTACTCGTTACACTCCCAAAAATATGGAGGTCGTATCATGAAATTAAAGCAAATAAGAAATAGCAAGGGTTTAAGTATCCGAGCGTTATCGGAAATAAGCGACGTCCCCCAGCGCACCATAGAAGATATTGAACGCTTTGATCGGTGCAAAGTGGACACTGCCATTAAGCTGGCAGACGCCCTGGGCGTTACCCTTGACGAACTATGCAGAGATGAGGCGGCTGAGTAAGCTGCCTTTTCTCATTCGTTTGTTTTGGGATATTAAAAAATTGTATCAAATACCAAAACGCTTAAAATAATAGACCACGAACCAGTTAAAGTCCGCAGCCCGTGCTGTTAGAAATTTTTGATAATAAGCTCTTTATATTTCCGGCTTTCACTCTTAGTGACAAGACTGTCCGCCCGTTCAACCTCAATAATAGTAAATCCTTCATACAATTCCCTGATTTGAGGACAGTCGTTATACGAAAGAATAAACTTGCCTTTAAGATCGCATAAGCATTGTTTCAACCTTATGTGATCTTCCGGATTAAACCGATCCGGGTAATACTTCTCCGCTTCGTAATAGGGCGGATCTAAATAAAACAATGCACCTGGACGATCATATGTCTTAATCAATCGTTCAAAATCCTGATTTTCGATAACAACTCGGTTCAGGCGGTCTGATACCTCTTTAAGATAATCCGCCGCTTTTTGCATATCCCTGATTCTGACACCAAACGATTTACAGTCTGCACCAAAGCTCTCTTTAATCACACAGAAGAATCTTGCTGCCCTTTGAATATCAGTCATACCTCTGGTATTTCGATTTAACTCATCGAAAAATTGTTCCCTGGACATAAGCAGCCATTCCAGTTCTTTCTGCAGGGCTTCCGGGTGAAACTTTACGATTCGATATAGATTGATAAGCTCACCATTAACATCGTTAAATACCTCCATGGGTGCATGTTTATCTCTCGAAAACAATAACCAGCCAGCTCCCCCGAATACCTCAATGTATCGGTCATAGGATTCTGGATCAGGGAACTGCTCCAAAATTTTCTTTCGTAAAAGCTTTTTACCGCCTATCCAACTTATAAAACTATTCATGCTACCATCTCCTTTCTTAGCGATGGTAGCAAAATTCCTGTCGGGTAGAAAAAAGGGCCGCCTTTTCGGAAGCCCAATTTCTTGTTTACACTATACCACAGGTTGACTGTGCCATACTATGCCAAATTTACCAATTTTATCTTTTTTAATGCTCGGCCATGGATCCGGTGCATAGTTCTCCAAGCAAAACCATTATCCTCCGAAACCTGTTCCCAGGTTTTACCGTTCAAATATTTTTCAGTCATAATCGTGCACTCGTCTTCATCGTCAAGTGCATTTATCGCCTCAGTAATCTTGGATTGCTTATCCAGCAGTTCATTCCGTTTATCATCAATCCACTCTTCTAGGTTGGCCATCTGCTCTATATACCGGGAAAGATCATTTGTTTCGCCCTTCCCCCTTGGCATTCCATCCCCTTGGGATGCTTTAACATGTAGCATATCAATTTTGATCTGCTTGCGCTGTAATTCCAAAGAGTTTAGCCTATTCCTGGTTTTTTTATAGGATTTCAGGTAATCCTTTTTTTCTTCGTTTGGGTTCGTTTCCTGTTCCAAATAATCACCTCCCTGCTGTCAAAATTTCTTTTCTCACATTCTCCCAAACTGGAAGCAACGGCTTTATATACAACTCGTCCACCACTTCAAATGTGTATCGACCTTTGTATGTACACCCGTTATTCGCACAATTAACTACTGCACTCCTGGGAATCTGCAACTGCTCCGCAGCCTCTTTCGAAGTATAGCCACCTATGGAAACTCCTCTGTCAAAAACCTCATAAAGTTTAATGCGTGGCATCCGCACCGCCTCCAATCTTCCGCTGATAATAAACCCCTGTACTGTATAAATGTCCTTGTCCTTCACAGTCACAATTTTTACGCCCACAATCTACAGGCCAGTGCTTACGACAAATTAAACATATCATTTGTGTACTTCCAAAAGGGCTTATCCCTTCCGGGTGTTCCGGTTCCCGCCTTGGTGGCTTCCTGCGCTTCGGATCCGGACACAAGCTCGTATATGTATAAGCTGGCATCTGCGCACTGAAGCTCATAACCGGCGGTGCCTTTATGGCTGCATCCGCCTCGGCCTGTATGCGACTGTTTACGCTGGCTCTATCTGCTCTGCAGTCTTTTGATGATTTTCTCAATGTATTCCTCCTTTGGAGAATTTCAGTTTAATTGACCACTATACAATTTAATACTTTCCAATGCTCTTTTTATCTTTTCCCCTCTATCCCCTTGGCTTTTTGTCCAGTAACCATTGTTTTTTATACAATCCCAACTCTGAAACATTCTTAATCTTTTAAGTCTGATTTTGAGAAAAAATAAGATTATTTTATCCATATATAACACCACCTTTATCAGTTTTATTTATCAGCTCCACGCACAAAATTCATGCACAGCCCAGAACGGTAACGTCACTACCCACAGAACGGCCATTATCACCTGCAAAACGCTGCCTAAAGCTATTTCCAGTAGGCAAAGAAATAAACTAGTGTACCTAAGGCTCCTTTTGTTATGCTCCCTTCTCGCATGAAGTTCAAATTTGAGATCATTTAATGGCCTTATGAAAATCTGGTTAAACCAGCTTCCCTTTGTAACAATTTCTTTGCCGCATATCTTGCATCTGGATGTCCTCGCTGTTATCATACTTTCCTCCTCAAAATCCTAATTTTCTGGCATAGCATATTCAGGATTTTTAAAATTCCAGCCTGCGAAGGTCATTTCCGAAAATACTTCTGTTGTTCGCAGCATATCTTCATACTTACCGCACTCTACACATTCCCATGGACTATGGTCCGGAACACAGTAGATAGTGCATCCCTGCATTTCAATGCTGTGACCCATAACAACATCACCGTCTTGCTTAATAATTTTCATAGTCCCACCAATCCTTTCTCTGGCTGGTACGGTTCCGGAAGCGGCTTCCAGGCAAGTACCTGTTCCGTTGCCCCGTTAAATGTACTCCACATCAGTTTTCCATCACTCTCTACCAAGCAATCCAACAATGTGGAAGTATCCTCTCCGAAATCATATACCGCCACCAGTACATCCGTGTTTGGTTCTGGTAGCCGTTCCGATACCGGGATCCATTCTCTGTTACGGTTATATGTATTCAGAATATCATTCGTATACTTGTCCATCTGGCAACCGGCACACACCTCTTCCAGATCTTCCTTGCGTTCAATCTCCCAGGGAAACCGGCACAGGTGATCACATAAATGCTCCATCATAGGAGTAACGATTTTCTCCATTTCATTCTGATCTGACATGAACACTACCTCCTAAGATACCATCTACAATTTGCAAAATACCTTTCCAGCGATCCATATCCCTTTTGGCTCTCTCAAACTCTCTGGAAGAAGTTGTCACTCTTGCTCTGCATCTACTCATTGCTTTCTTAGCTTCGGCCAGTTTTTCCTTATCCTTGGTATAGGCTGCATAACACGGACTGCACATGCGATCGTATTGGTCTTCAAGCTCTTTCAGGGTTGTCCGCTGGCTGACATTAACAACCGCGTATCTTGCGGCTTTATCCTTTTCGCTCAGAATTTCTCCCCGCAGCCAGTCCTTCAGTTCCTGGACCGCTTCCGGATCGGGGTCTGAATCCTTAAAGCACTTAAGCATCTTCCGAATCTTAGCCTTGGTCGCTTCTTGGAAAAATTCTTCTGCATTTATCTTCATAGATCCGTTTGGAATCTTAAATTCAACTATCACCCTTTATCCTCCTTATCCTTGCTTTCAAACTCTCCATAACCCAGTTCTGGACATCGTCCTTTCGTTCAAGGGCTTGCATGACGTCTTCGTCCCGGGTTCCGCTACATACCAGGTGGTGGATAATAACCTTTTCGGTCTGGCCCTGGCGGTGAAGCCTTTTATTCGCCTGGGTATACAGTTCATAATTCCAGTTAAGCCCGAACCATATCACATGATTTCCGCCTTGCTGAAGGTTTAGGCCGTAGGCGCTGCTGGCAGGGTGGGTAAGCAGTATATCAATTTCCCGGTTGTTCCAATCATCTTCATCCTGCGTAGTCTTAAGCTCCCTCACCTTTAATCCAGAATCCTTTAGGGCTTTTAGGATCCTGTCCTTATCATGCTGATAGTT
>CAUQMY010000018.1:0-103281 GCA_963519465.1 uncultured bacterium | reverse complement strand
AACCCTTAAAATAAATATCCGGGGCATTCGCCCGGGACTTTGTCTACAGTCTGAAAGGAGAAAGCTCATGTTATTGAGCCTTCTCCTTTTTTTATGATTATTCAATGGTAATATACTGATTTTCTTCAATTCCCTTTGGAGCTTCTTTTGGAACCATAAGCTTTAAGATGCCATTGTCAAAGGAAGCTTTAATGTCTTCCTGTTTCAGTTTTGATCCCACATAGAAGCTTCTTTTTAAAGAACTGCGGTAACGCTCCCTGCGGATATAGTTTTTCTCTTGATCAGAATCATTTTCAGAAGCAGTTTCTGCATAAATGGTTAAATATCCATCTTTCAGCTCCGCTTTTACCATATCTTTTTTATATCCTGGCAATTCCATCTCTATGATGTAGTTGGCACCATCATCTTCAATGTCGGTTTTCATTAAGGATTGTCTGCTTTGATATGCATCCGTAAAAAACGGATCATTGAAAAAATCATCAAATATATTGTTTCTTCTGGATAATAACATAATAGTTCCTCCTTTTTCTTGCGATTCTTACAGCACCATTTGTTTGATGCGTTTTCTATTTGTTATAGATGTAATATAACACAAACTGTTAGCACTGTCAACGGGTGAGTGCTAATTTTTCCAAAAAATCGAGTTACTGTTGATAGTAGTAAAAGAAAATGATAAAATAACCATGTTTTTAATATAAAGAAGCGAGGGAATACAGGTCATGAAACGGGAAGTCGATCTAAAAGAGATTTCAGATGGAAAAATATATGGGTTAAATGATATGGTAAAGGCAGATTGCGGAGACTGCAAAGGTTGTTTTGCTTGTTGTCAGGGGATGGGGCAGTCGGTCATCCTTGATCCGCTTGATTCTTTCCGTCTGACTGAGAGCCTTTCCTGTACCATGGAAACACTGCTTGTCAATAAACTTGAATTAAATGTTGTGGACGGAATCGTGCTACCCAATTTAAAGATGTCAGGAGAGGAAGGACGATGTGGCTTTTTAAATGGAGAAGGACGTTGTGAGATCCATCACTTCCGGCCCGGGATTTGCCGTCTGTTCCCCTTGGGAAGAGTTTATGAAGAACAGGGATTTCAGTATTTCCTGCAGGTGCATGAGTGCCGGATGGAAAACCGGACAAAGGTGAAGGTACGTAAATGGATCGATACTTCAGATATAAAACAATATGAAAAATTTATATTTGATTGGCATTCTTTCTTGAAGCGTCTGGAGCAGCAGATAGAAAAAGCAGAGGATCCAGCTTTCGCCAATAAGGCCAGTATGTACGTGTTAAAGAATTTTTATCTTACTCCTTATAATCAGGGAGAGGATTTTTACAGCCAATTTGAAAAAAAACTGGTGGATGCTTCCAACTTTTTTTGCAGACTGATAAAATAGAATACAGCCATAAGCTTTCTAAAAAAGCATATGGCTGCTTTCTTTGTTCCGAGGAACAAAAGGCTTGAAGCCAGTTCCTTCTTATGATAGAATTGGAAAGAATAGAGAATAATAAGGATAAAGAGAATCAAGGAGGAGACAATGATCAGGCAGTTAATTGAAAAAATCCAGAAGACAAAAGCACCGATCTGTGTAGGATTGGACCCAATGCTTAACTATATACCAGAGCATGTCATAAAGAAAGCATTTGAAGAATTCGGTGAGACACTGGAAGGTGCTGCCGAAGCGATCTGGCAGTATAACAAAGAAATTATAGATCATGTTTACGATTTAATCCCCTCCGTAAAACCCCAGATTGCCATGTATGAACAGTTTGGCATCGAAGGTTTGAAAGCCTATGTAAAAACAGTAGACTATTGCCAGGAAAAGGGCATTATCGTCATTGGAGATGCAAAAAGAGGAGATATTGGTTCCACTTCTGCTGCTTATGCCACTGCCCATATCGGCAAGGTGAAAGTAGGAAGCAATTGCTTTTCTGCATTTGGTACAGATTTTCTTACGGTCAATCCATATCTGGGTACAGATGGGGTGAAGCCTTTTGTTGATGTGTGCAAGGAAGAGGATAAAGGACTTTTTGTGCTGGTTAAGACTTCCAATCCTTCCAGCGGAGAATTTCAGGACCGTTTAATCGACGGTCGTCCATTGTATGAGCTGGTTGCAGAAAAAGTTGTTGAATGGGGAGCAGAATCCATGGATGGAACTTACAGCAATGTAGGTGCTGTTGTAGGTGCTACTTATCCTGAGATGAGCAGGATTCTCCGCAAACTTATGCCAAATACTTATTTTCTGGTGCCTGGCTATGGTGCTCAGGGCGGAACCGCTGAGGATTTAAAGCCATGTTTTAATGAAGATGGATTAGGCGCAGTGGTAAACTCTTCCAGAGGAATCATTGCTGCATACAAGCAGGATAAATATAAGAAGTTCGGAGCAGAGCACTTTGGTGAAGCCTCCAGGCAGGCAGTTATCGATATGGTGACTGACATCAACCGGGTTTTATAGGGAGGAATCATGGCGAAAGTAATGGAATCAGCAAGGGTTGCCAGTCAGATCAGGCTGGCAGACGGTGTATACAGCATGTGGATCGAGACAAAAGACATCGCGGAAAGAGCAGTACCAGGACAGTTTATTTCTTTGTATACAAAAGACAGTTCTAAACTGCTGCCTCGTCCAATCAGTATCTGTGAAGTTGACCAGGCAAAAGGACTTTTGCGAATTGTGTATCGTGTGCTGGGAAGCGGAACAGAAGAATTTTCCCACTATAATGAAGGCGACTTTGTAGAAATCATGGGGCCTTTGGGCAACGGGTTTCCTCTGGAAGCTGGAACTTCAGGGAAAAAGGCATTTTTAATTGGCGGCGGTATCGGAATTCCGCCTATGCTGGAGCTTGCAAAGCAGCTGCCTTGTGAGAAAAAGATGATATTGGGGTATCGGGATTCCCTGTTTTTAAAAGAAGACTTTTACCCTTATGGTGACACATTTGTGGCAACAGAAGATGGAAGCGAAGGAACAAAGGGCAATGTGCTGGATGCGATACGGGAACATGGACTGAAGGGTGATATCATCTTCGCCTGTGGCCCAACTCCGATGTTAAAAGCGATTAAAGCATATGCAATGGAGAACCAGATGGAATGTTATCTTTCTCTGGAGGAACGGATGGCATGCGGTATTGGAGCCTGTCTCGCCTGCGTATGCAAGAGCAGTGGTGTCGATGAACATTCCATGGTCCACAACAAACGGGTCTGCAAAGACGGCCCGGTATTTCGGGCAGAGGAGGTAGACTTTTAGATGAATACAAAAGTAAATCTGGCTGGAATAGAACTTAAAAATCCTGTTATGACAGCTTCCGGTACCTTTGGCTCCGGAGAAGAATACAGTGAGATGATTGATTTAAATCATCTGGGCGCAGTGGTTACCAAAGGCGTTGCCAATGTCCCATGGCCCGGCAACCCCACTCCCAGAATTGCAGAGACTTACGGCGGTATGATCAATGCCATCGGTCTGCAGAATCCTGGAATGGAGGTTTTTGTTCAAAGAGATGTTCCGTTTTTAAAACAGTACGATACAAAGATCATTGTCAATGTCTGCGGAAAGACTACCGAAGATTATCTTCAAGTGGTGGAAAGACTGGCAGATGAACCGGTGGACATGCTGGAGATCAATATTTCCTGCCCGAATGTAAAAGAAGGTGGAATCGCCTTTGGTCAGGATCCGAAAGCGGTGGAAGCGATTACCCGGGAAGTGAAAAAATATGCAAAGCAGCCAGTGATCATGAAATTAAGCCCAAATGTAACGGATATAGCGGTTATGGCAAAAGCGGCTGAAGCCGGAGGCGCTGATGTGCTTTCTCTTATTAATACGCTGACTGGTATGAAAATCGATATTAACCGCCGGACCTTTGCTGTAGCAAATAAAACCGGAGGACTTTCTGGTCCTGCTATTAAGCCTATTGCAGTCCGTATGGTATATCAGGTTGCCAACGCGGTGAAGATTCCAGTCATCGGTATGGGCGGGATCATGAATGCGGAAGATGCCATAGAATTTATTTTGGCAGGAGCTACGGCTGTTTCCGTTGGAACCGCCAATTTCAGAAATCCTTATGCCGCAAGTGAAGTAGTCAAAGGCATTGAGGATTATATGAAGAAATACGGTGTGGATGATATCCATGATCTGATCGGTGCTGTACGGTAAGTGAGAACTATTAGAATAGAGAGGATAAAAAAATGGAACAGTATAAGCAGGAATTTATAGAATTTATGGTGGACAGCAAAGTCCTTAAGTTTGGCGACTTTACTCTGAAAAGCGGAAGAAAATCGCCCTTTTTTATGAATGCAGGTTCTTATGTAACAGGAGCACAATTAAAAAAGCTGGGAGAATATTACGCAAAGGCCATACATGATAACTTTGGTGATGATTTTGATGTGCTGTTTGGACCTGCTTATAAGGGAATTCCCTTAAGCGTTGCGACAACCATTGCTTTTCACGATTTATATGGCAAGGAAATCAAATACTGTTCCAACCGAAAAGAAGAAAAAGATCACGGTGATACAGGTATCCTTCTTGGAAGTCCGATCAAAGATGGAGACCGTGTCGTAATCATTGAAGATGTGACGACTTCCGGTAAATCCATTGAAGAGACATTCCCGATCATTAAAGCCCAGGGAGATGTAGAAATATTAGGGCTTATGGTTTCACTGAACCGTATGGAAAAAGGAAAGGGCGATAAGAGTGCCCTAGATGAGATTCAGGAAAAATATGGATTTAAGGCATCTGCCATCGTATCCATGGCAGAGGTCATTGAACATTTATATAACAAAGAATGTGATGGAAAGATTATCATTGATGATGCGTTAAAAGCGGCAATTGACACTTATTACGAAATTTATGGTGTAAGATAAGGAGAGTCTGATATGGAGAGAGTTTACAAGACTATGAGAAATGCTGGAGCATTAAGCCTGGCTGTAGGAATCGTTGTGACTGTTATCGGCATTGCTGCCGGGGTCATATCTATCATAAATGGAGCATTTCTGCTGAAAAGAAAATCTGAAATTACATTTTAATATTAATATTTGTGGAGGAAGCTGTTAAGAAGGAATGGCTTTCAGACAGACTTTCTCTTTTATATGAAAAGATGGTGCTGTTATGATTAAAAATGCGACAAAGCGGCAGAAAATGGGTTGGGTAATTTTTTTAGTGTACTTAATCTTTTTGGTGTACTTTCTATTCTTTTCCGATTATTTTGGCAGAGGAAGCCATTTACGAGAAGATTATGCCTATAATCTGGTCCCATTAAAGGAGATACGGCGCTTTATTGTTTACCGCAAGGTGGTTGGACTTGAGTCTTTTCTTCTTAATATCGTAGGGAATATTGCAGGATTTATGCCCTTTGGTTTCTTTTTGCCGGTCATCAGCCGCAGAAGCCGCCGATTCTTTAATACGGTGCTGTTGAGTTTCCTTTTCAGCCTGTGTATTGAAACGATCCAGCTGGTATTTAAAGTTGGAAGCTTTGATGTAGATGATATGATTTTAAATACGGTGGGAGGAATTCTCGGTTATATCTTGTATAAAATTGTGCAGCACATAAGAGTTAGGAGGAAAAGGCGTGAAAAAACAGAAAAAAGTGTCCTACATTAGAAAACCTTTTGCCAAGAAAAGTTTTCTGTCCCTGGGGCTTTCTGTTGGGGCGCTGGTTTTGGGAATCATCGGGATTGCCAGTTCGGTAATGGCGGCAGGGCAGGCGCAGCTTAATGTTGCGGCTGTCTGTTTCTGCAGCCTGATAATATCCTTTGTTTCCCTGGGTTATGGTGTCCTTTCCTTTTTTGAAAAGGAGAAAAAATACATACTGGCCAGAATCGGCATAGGAATCAGTGCGGTTCTTGTGATTCTTTGGACAGTTCTTATTATTATCGGAATAAGGGGGTAACAGAATGGATTATCAAATGAAGTTTCAGCAGGAAAATGAAACGATTATGGAACGTTTTGAATTGTCAATGGACCGGGTGAGCCGAATGGCTTCCGAACAGACCGTACAGAAACCGTTCCTTGATTACTTTACGAAAACGGCCACGTTCATTCAAATGATGGGAGAATACTTATCTTTTATTGAACAGGGAAATCAAAAGACAGCATCCGTTGAAGCGTTAAGAGAGTGGAACCAGAAACTCTACCAGGATATTTTACCTGGCAATTATGAAAGCAGCTATGCGAATCCGGCCTATGCAGTGTCACAGCTTGGGGAGGATTACGGGCGGCTTCTTTCTTATTTATATAAGGAGATACGGGGAGATATCGTATTTGTTCATGAGTGGCGGCTGACGGATATTACTATTTTAAATGAAGCACTCATAGAGATCTACAATATGTTTGAAGAAGAGGTTCCAGCGGTTTCAGCCATAAAAGAAGTATTATACTGGTTCGTTAGTGATTATACGGATCATACAGTCTCCTTCCGGGTTAAAGAAGGGCTTGATCCCTCTCTTTCCTTTGCAGCAGACATTATTAAGGATAACGATTTATCAGATCTTCGTTATCTGTACTATTTTGGCGAATATATTTCGGATTCAGAGCTTAAAGTGGCAGAATTTTTAAATTCCCTACCAGAAGAAAAAGTGCGTTTAATGGCGGATACTTATACGGAAGGTTACCGCAAAGGTTTTGAAGTCATGGGTAGAGATTTATCGAAAAAAGGTGCGGTACAGATCCGCTATGAACTGGGATTTGAACGAATGGTGAAGTATGCCATGGAAAATTTCGAAAAGATGGGACTTAAAATAATCCTCTGCCGTGCTGCAGTCTGGACCGTCAATACAAATGCAGGAAGAAAAGCAGGATATTATAGTACTTCCCCTAACCGCCAGTATGATTATGACCACCGTTATGACGATGCCATCTATTTAAACAAGGCATTTAAGGACAGGAAAGCATCAGTCCTGAAAGTGGCATATGAAACCTACAAAGATCTGGCACTTGCATATGCAGGCCCGGCAGTGCTTGAAACCTTTGGAAAAGAAGGATTTCATCCAGTCAATAAGCCAGAGGCTAACCGGCTGGATAGCAAGCAGGAGAAACTGGGGGCAGAGATGTCCAATGAAACGTCCAGAATTCTAAACCAGTTCATCCCGGGAGATGAAACCAGCTTCACCATTATTGCATTCCCGGTACCTGAAATAGGGGAAAAGTTTGAAGAGATTTTTGAAGAGACGATTGCCATCAATACACTGGATTATGAAAAATACAAAGGATTACAGCAGATTATCATCGATACGCTTGATGAAGCACAATATGTTGAGATCACAGGAAAAGGCGATAATAAGACACGCCTTAAAGTTGCACTGCATTCTTTGCGTGACAGAGAAAAAGAAACGAATTTTGAAAACTGTGTGGCTGATATAAATATTCCTCTTGGTGAAGTATTTACTTCACCGGTACTTGCCGGAACAGAAGGTACACTTTTTGTAAGTACAGTCTATATTACGGACTTCCAGTTTAAAGATCTTATGATGACCTTTGAAAATGGTATGATAAGCGATTATTCCTGCAGTAATTTTGAAGATCCAAGCGAAGGAAGAGCGCTGATCAAACAGGTTATTCTAAAAAATCACGAGACACTTCCCATGGGAGAGTTCGCAATCGGCACCAATACCACAGCATATGCTATGGCCAGAAAATTCGGAATTCTTGACAAATTGCCTATTTTGATTGTGGAGAAGATGGGACCTCATTTTGCAGTAGGAGATACCTGTTATAGCTGGTCAGAGGACAGCCCTGTTTATAATCCTAACGGAAAAGAAGTGATTGCCAGAGACAATGAAGTCTCCGAATTGAGAAAAGAAGACCTTTCAAAAGCTTATTTCAGCTGTCACACAGATATTACCATACCGTATGCAGAGCTGGACCGGATTGAAACCGTTACTGCAGAAGGAAAACGGGTCCGGATTATTGACGATGGCAGATTTGTATTAGAGGGAATTGAAGAATTAAACCTTCCTTTGTCAGGTGTTTAATTTTCGGAAATGGTAGAATTTAATAACAAATGATGATTATTTTAAGATTTTTGTAAAATTACTTAAGAATTGCCGTAAATTGTCGATATTGGGGTAGATGATACAAAAGAAAAATTTGATATCAAATGGAGGGTACTAGATGAAAAATTTAAAGATTGGTAAAAGAATAACAATTGCTTTTGGAATTGTGTTCGCTTTGTTTTTAATTGTTTCCTGTAGTTCTTTGTATGGCTTGATTACAAATAACGGTAAGTTTGTAGAGTTCTATAACAACGGTCATCAGGTTTCTCTTCTTACTGTGGAAATGAGAGGCAATATCCAGTCATCTGCGAAAAATGTAAGTTATGCTACCATGAGTCTGGATGTGAATACGACTTCAAATTATATTGATGCCGCAGAAGCTGATTTTGACAAGCTGGAAGAAGGTATCAAGTATTTAAAAGAGAACTTCAAAGGGGATCAGGCACTTGTTGACGATATCGTCAATACATTGCAGGAAGCAGAACCGTTTAAAGAGCAGGTATTTACCCTTGCAAAAGAGAATAAGAGCCGTCAGGCATCCAATCTTTTCTTTGATTCACTGGAACCATATTATCTTAAAGTCCAGGATGACTTAATTAAAATCAGCGATTCTGCAAAAGCAGACGCGGATGATGATTTTAAACAATCCCAGACCACTATGACACTTACTGAGATTGTTATTGTTATATTCCAGATCCTTGGAGCCGCAGCTACCATTTTATTGGCTTCCATGATAACCAGAAGCATTGTAAAACCAGTGAAAGAGATCGAAAAGGCAGCCGGAGAGATGTCAAAGGGAAGCCTTCACGTTGATTTGAGCTATGAATCCAGCGATGAGTTAGGAAGCCTGGCAAATGGCATGAGAACGACGATCGCCAATATCGGTAATATTATTGATGATATTACCTACTTACTTGGTGCTATGGCGTCAGGAGATTTTCAAGTTGGATCCAAATGCCGGGAGCAGTATGTCTATGATTATCAGCCGATCATGGAAGCTATGCGCAACATCCGCAATAATTTAAGCGATGCACTTTTCCGCATCAACGAAGCTGCCGATCAGGTAGCCAATGGTTCCGAGCAGGTTTCCTCCGGTGCCCAGGCACTTTCCCAGGGAGCTACGGAGCAGGCATCATCCATTCAGGAACTTGCTGCTACCATTAATGACATTTCAAACCAGATCAACAGCAATGCCCAGAATGCAAAAGAGGCTCGCCTTGAAGCAGAAGAAGCAACAAGGAATGTTACTGCAAGCAACGCGAAGATGTCTGAGATGAATCAGGCTATGCTGCAGATCAGTGACAAATCCAATGAAATCGGTAAGATCATTAAGACCATTGAAGATATTGCATTCCAGACAAATATTCTGGCGCTGAATGCAGCCGTAGAGGCAGCCCGTGCAGGAGAGGCAGGAAAAGGCTTTGCAGTCGTTGCTGATGAAGTCCGCAATCTTGCAAGCAAATCCGGTGAGGCAGCAAAAAATACAACTTTACTTATTGAAGAAAGCATGCATGCAGTAGAAAATGGAACAAAGATTACTGCAGAAACGGCAAAATCAATGCAGGCGGTAGTAGAAGGTACAAAACGTATTAACATGATTATTGAAGATGTGGCAGAGTCTTCTGATAAGCAGGCAATTGCAGTAAATCAGGTGACTCAGGGTATTGACCAGATATCAAGTGTGGTTCAGACCAACTCTGCGACTGCGGAACAGAGTGCTGCAGCCAGCGAAGAATTATCTGGCCAGGCACAGATCATGAAAGGCCTTGTACAGCAGTTTAAATTATACGATGGTGCTGAAAAGGAAGTGTACCAGAGCGAAACAATACAGCCGGAGATTCCATATTATGAGGAAGAGCCAGAGACACCAGCTGTAAATATCGATCCTGTTTATTTTGAAGATACAACTTCTTATGACAACGGTAAATATTAATCCTACATAACCAGGCGCAGAAATTGGAAAGCAATCATCTTTCCGGTTTCTGCGTCTTTGTTTTGAGCGGTCTCTGGTTATACTTAAATTAATGAAGAAAACCATTGACGCAACAGAAAAAAACTAGTATTATAATTAATAAGCAGTAGTTGATTAATAAGTATATTATATTAATTTAACTAATGAATGATATTACCGTTAATAATGAATTACCATATAATACAAAATGAAAAGGAGAATTTACTATGGCAAAAGTGTCAATTGTTATGGGAAGCGATTCAGATATGCCTATTATGGCTCAGGCAGCAGAGATTTTGGAAAAGCTGGGTGTAGAATTTGAGATGACAGTCATCTCTGCGCACAGAGAGCCGGATATCTTTTTTGAATATGCCAAGACGGCAGAAGCAAGGGGGATTAAGGTAATCATTGCAGGTGCAGGAAAAGCCGCTCATCTTCCTGGTATGTGTGCAGCCCTGTTCCCGATGCCGGTAATCGGAATACCCATGAAGACTTCAGACCTTGGCGGAGTGGATTCTCTTTATTCCATCGTGCAGATGCCTTCTGGCATACCAGTAGCCACCGTTGCCATTAACGGAGGAACCAATGCTGGTATCTTGGCAGCTAAGATTTTAGCAGCAAGTGATGAAGATCTTCTGAAAAGATTGAAGGAATATTCCGAGAATTTAAAAAATGAAGTAGTAAAAAAAGCAGAAAAGCTGGATCAGATTGGTTATAAGGAATATGTAGCCCAGATGAAGAAGTAAAAATACCGGAGACGGAGGAGAAAGCTATGGATTATAAGAATGCCGGAGTAGACATTGAAGCCGGATACCGGTCAGTTGAATTAATGAAAAAGCATGTACAGGAGACAATGAGACCGGAGGTTCTTGGCGGCCTTGGCGGATTCTCAGGCGCTTTTTCCATGTCAGCATTTAAGGATATGGAGAAACCGACCCTGGTTTCCGGTACTGATGGAGTAGGAACAAAACTGAAGCTTGCCTTTTTAATGGACAAACACGATACGGTAGGAATCGACTGTGTGGCAATGTGTGTGAATGACATTGCCTGTGCTGGTGGTGAGCCTTTGTTTTTCCTTGATTATATCGCATGCGGCAAGAACTATCCGGAAAAGATTGCTGAGATAGTCAGCGGTGTTGCAGAAGGCTGCAAACAGGCTGGGGCCGCATTAATTGGCGGAGAGACTGCGGAGATGCCGGGTTTTTATCCGGAAGACGAGTACGATCTGGCCGGTTTTGCCGTAGGTGTAGTAGATGAAAAAAATCTTATAACAGGAGCTGGTTTAAAAGCTGAAGATATACTTATTGGCATAGCCTCTTCTGGTGTCCACAGCAATGGCTTTTCTCTCGTCCGCAAGGTATTTGATGTATCAAAGGAGAGCCTTAATACCCATTACGATGAGTTAGGGAAAACTCTTGGGGAAGCCCTCATTGTTCCAACGAAAATTTACGTAAAGGCATTAAAGGGCGTGAAGGATAGCGGAGTGGAGATCAAAGCCTGCAGCCATATTACCGGCGGAGGTTTTTATGAAAATATTCCAAGAATGCTTCCTGACGGTATTTGCGCTGTTGTGGATAAAAACAGCTATGAAGTGCCTGCCATCTTTAAGCTGCTGGCCCAAAAGGGAAATATCGCAGAAGAGATGATGTATAACACTTACAATATGGGAATCGGAATGGTTCTGGCAGTGGATGAAAAAGATGTGGATACAGCCATGGATGCAATCTTACAGGCAGGAGAGACTCCTTATGTGATCGGACGTACCGCAAAAGGTGAAAAGGGCGTGACTTTATGCTAAGAATCGGCGTGTTTGTTTCCGGAGGCGGAACCAATCTTCAGGCGATTTTAGATGCCATAGGCAACAGGACGATTACCAATGCAGAGGTAGAAGTGGTTATCAGCAACAACAAAAACGCCTTTGCCCTTCAAAGAGCAGAAGATCATGGGATTGATGCAGTTTGTATCTCTCCCCGTGATTTTGAGGACAGAGAGCAGTTTTATCATGCTCTGATTGAAAAAACAGATGAATACCGGCTGGACTTGATCGTTCTTGCCGGATTTCTTGTTGCAATACCGGAAGCCATGATTAAAAAATACCGGAATCGTATCATCAACGTACATCCTTCCCTGATTCCTTCTTTCTGCGGCGTTGGCTATTATGGGCTGAAGGTCCATGAGGCAGTTTTGGAGAGAGGCGTCAAAATTACAGGAGCGACGGTTCACTATGTAGATGAAGGTACAGATACAGGTCCGATCATTCTGCAAAAAGCGGTTGAAGTCCGTAAAGGAGATACGCCCAAGGAACTTCAAAAGCGGGTGATGGAAGAGGCGGAATGGCTCATTCTGCCAAAGGCCATTCAAATGATTGCAAACGGACAGGAGGAGTTATCATGAAAGTTCTGATCATAGGAGGCGGCGGAAGAGAACATGCGATTGCGTGGAAGATAGCCAGAAGCCCAAAGGTCCATAAACTATATTGTGCACCTGGAAATGCCGGAATTGCGGAGATTGCAGAGTGTGTGGATATCAGTGTCATGGATTTTGAAAAGCAGGTAGCATTTGCCAAAGAACATGAAATCGATTTGACCATTATCGGCCCGGATGATCCTCTGGTAGCGGGAGCTGTAGATGCATTTGAAGCAGCCGGACTTAAGGTGTTCGGACCTCGTAAAAATGCCGCCTGTCTGGAAGGGTCCAAGTCTTTTTCTAAAGACTTAATGAAAAAGTATGGTATACCGTCTGCGGGATATGAAACGTTTGATTCCGCAGAGGAAGCCTTTAAATATTTAGAGACAGCCAGTATGCCGATTGTGTTAAAAGCTGATGGTCTTGCCCTTGGAAAAGGGGTATTGATCTGCAATACAGTGGAAGAGGCAAGAGAGGGAGTAAAGACTCTGATGCTGGACAAGCAGTTTGGTTCTTCTGGAGACCGGATTGTTGCTGAGGAATTCATGAGCGGCAGAGAAGTATCAGTCCTTTCTTTTGTAGATGGGACTACCGTGAAGATTATGACATCTGCTCAGGATCACAAGCGGGCAAAAGATGGCGATCAGGGGCTTAATACAGGTGGTATGGGTACCTTTTCTCCCAGTCCTTTCTATACGGAAGAAGTAGATTCTTTTTGCCGGGAACATATATATGAAGCGACTGTTCAGGCAATGAAAGCCGAAGGCAGAGAATTTAAGGGTATCATTTTCTTTGGCCTGATGTTGACGGAAAATGGACCGAAAGTGCTGGAGTATAATGCCAGATTTGGAGATCCTGAGACCCAGGTAGTGCTTCCCCGCATGAAAAACGATATTGTGGAAGTATTTGAAGCCTGCATTGACGGTACACTGGACCAGATAGACCTTCAGTTTGAGGATAATGCCGCGGTTTGCGTGGTTCTTGCATCCGATGGATACCCGGAGCATTATGAGAAAGGTTTTCCAATTACAGGTCTTACTGCCTTGTCAGAAAAAGAAGGGTACTATGCATTCCACGCAGGAAGCAAGTTCAACGATCGTGGAGAGATTGTGACGAACGGTGGAAGGGTTCTTGGCATAACGGCATTGGGCGGAGATTTAAAGGATGCCAGATCCAATGCATATGAAGCAGTAAAATGGGTATCTTTTGAGAATAAATATATGAGACATGACATCGGAAAAGCCATTGATGACATCTAAGATCTGGTCTTCGTGGGCTTTATAAATATGAATCAAATATGTCTAGTTTATTAAAAAATCGTTGACATGGCTTTCGTTTCATGATATGTTATCACTAATGTATGGTGCGTATAGAACATGAGGTCAGGCATTGGTTTTCTCAGGCCGGATTATCTGTGAATTCAGCGTTATTTATCGTTTAGTTGCTCTGATTCCATATGGGCCTGGGTGATGAATGATAGGACAGCAGTCAGTTCTGCAGGGACATATTACGTTGCGAAAGGAATTGGCGGAGCCTTAATTGGCGGTTAATTATATACAGGATTCTGATGATTTTTACAGTAGAAAACATTTGAAAAATATTAACGGATATCATGGATGTTGTCATCGCAAGTACCCACTCTGACATAAAACCGGATCAGGTGAAAGGTTATTCTTATAACTGTGAATGGAAATTGTAGAAGCGCTTTATACAGTTAAATAGTAACGGAAGACATCACAAAGTAGGGATTATTCTAAGTTGAAAGTAAGCCGATATCCAAGTTTTGGATATCGGCTTTTCATAATATAGATTATAAAGGAGGGTGGTTGATGAAACATAGCTGTTAATGCAATACAAATAAGAAAAAATGGATTCTAATGGAGACAGGAAAGGATTTCAGGGAGAATATATACGTCAGCAGTATGTTTTCAATATCAAAAGGGGACAGTAATACTTCAGAAAATGGGGAGACTTAACTACATCGTTTGCATCGGAGCGTTAACCGATTCAAAGGAAGATGTGCATAATTATGCACAGGAATGGAGGAAAAAATGCTTGAATGTTTACGTAAATTGAATTTGCCAGATTATGTACATGAAATATTGAATCATTCAAAAGGGGTCATCATTCCTAAGACGAGAGCGGAACTTTTGGAACTTGCCATGGGAAATGCACAAAACAATGAATATAATATCGAATATGACGTTAAAGGTAAAGGCACAGTACTTGAAGCAGTCGCTACCCGGTGTACCAACGGAATCGTAGTGAACTATTTAGAAGACTATATGAGAAGACGTGATCCCAACTGTACGATCATTGGGGATAAAAAACCTACGGATAAACCCAGATATGAGGACGTTTATAAAAGCGATTTTGACTCCTTAAGAACGGAAACATTTGATTGGTTAAAAGATCAGGAGCTTATTTTCTTCCCGTTTAAGTCGGGTGGAGTTGAATATGGATATGATTCTGTCCTCTTAGCTCCGGCCAATGCAGGCTTTTTTGCTTTAGGGCTGGCAGACTTACAGGGATTTGAAAATATTGATGATATTAATGAGTTTGATTTAAAGGCAATTGTATATTTAGCACCGCCATTCCGTCATACTCATTTTAATGGAAAACAGGTTGTTATCCATAACCGCCTCGATGAGGTTCATGAGGTGTTTTCTTACAATTTATATCCAGGTCCAAGCGCAAAAAAGGGTATTTACGGTGTTCTTTTAAATATCGGAGAATCCGAAGGCTGGGTAACCGCTCATGCTTCCACAGTAAAAGTCATTACTCCTTATGATAATGAGATCGTAATCATGCACGAAGGCGCTTCTGGCGGCGGAAAGAGTGAGATGATTGAAGATATTCATAGAGAAATGGATGGAAGAGCTGTAGTGGGAACCAATACAGTGACAGGAGAAAAAAGTTATCTGGTATTAAATGACTCCTGTGATCTGATTCCTGTAACGGATGATATGGCTTTATGTCATCCAGCCATACAGAATGAAAGCAAAAAACTGGTAGTCACTGATGCAGAATCTTCCTGGTTCATTCGTCTTGACAACATTAAAAGCTATGGTTCTTCTCCGCAATACGAAAAGTTACTTATTCAGCCAAAAGAGCCTCTTGTTTATTTAAATATGAAAGCGGTTCCAGGTGCAACCAGCCTTCCATGGGAGCATATCATGGATTCAAACGGAAAACCATGTCCTAATCCCAGAGTAATTCTGCCAAGAAAGATGATCGAGAAAGCAATTGACGGTGCAGTTGAGATTGATGTAAGGAGCTTTGGTGTGCGTACTCCTGCTTGTACCAAGGAGAACCCATCTTATGGAATTATGGGAATCTTTCAGGTCCTGCCGCCGGCACTCGCCTGGTTATGGCGTCTGGTAGCACCAAGAGGATATAACAATCCAAGTATTATTGATTCTCTTGAGATGACCAGTGAAGGCGTTGGCTCTTATTGGCCATTTGCAACCGGAAAGATGGTTACTCAGGCAAACCTTCTTCTGGACCAGATTGTAAATTCCAGCAACACCCGTTATGTTTTAATTCCGAACCAGCATATCGGTGCCTATGAAGTAAGCTTTATGCCACAATGGATTTCCAGAGAGTATATTGCACGCCGGGGAAGCGCTAAGTTTAAACCAGAGCATCTGGTAGAATCACGCTGTTCTTTATTAGGCTTTGGCCTGGAATCTTTAAAGATTGATGGACAGTATATCAGCCGAGCATTCTTAAGACCGGAAACACAGCATGAAGTTGGTGTGGAAGGATACGATGCGGGAGCAAAGATACTCACCGATTTCTTTGCGAAAGAGCTTGCACAGTTTAACACAGAGGAATTAAATCCTCTTGGTAGACAGATCATTGATTTGTTCTATAAGGGAGCTACAGTGGAAGAATATATGAATATTATTCCAATGAGATATTAATATGATTTAAAATGGAAGAACCTTCCCCTTTTAGGGAAGGTTCTTTCTGTATTTAGCAGAAAGCCTGTGAAGGATGAAGAGGTTCTATGGTAAATGAGATGACTAGTATTCTGACAATTCTACAGAATGTTTCAATCAGACTTGTTGATTTTGATAATTTAACAAATAAACATGCAGAGAAAATGGTGAAATATTATAAAAAACCATAAGAAATTGGACATATTGACATTGACATTACCCTCATGGTCAATGGTTATAATTATTCTAGCAATATATTTTTTTAGTAAATAATCGAGGTGTTTATAATGGAAAAAGAAAATGGGGAGCAGATCCGTATTGTTCAGGAAACCGTTGCCGGAAGAGAGATTACACTGGCACATATTATTGGCGGGCCTTTGCCCATCGTTTACCGTAAGTTGGGTTTGAACCCGGAAATTGATTACCGTTCTTCTGCAATCGGAATTATGAATATGACTCCTCCGGAGTCAGCAGTAATCGCTTCTGATATTGCAGTGAAAAGCGGAAACATTTATCTGGGCTTTGCCGACCGGTTCAGTGGAACACTGATTATAACCGGTGAGATTGCGGAGGTAAATGCTGCAATTACTGAAATTGTAGAATATTTTCATGATACATTAGGATATGTTACTTGCCCTATTACAAAGCGGTGATGATATGAAAAAATTGTTTTTATGTGGCAGAAGTGAAGCAGGGAAAACTTCTCTTACTCAGGCATTAAAGGGAGAACCGGTTGTTTATCATAAAACCCAGTATGTAAATCACTGGGATATAACCATTGATACTCCTGGTGAATATATGGAAAACAAAAATTTGTCCTTACAGGGCCTTTGCTGCTTTTCATATGAATCAGATGTCATTGGATTGCTTTGCAGTGCAAATGAGCCGTTTAATTTGTTCCCTCCGGGTGTTTCCACTGCTTGCAATCGGCCTGTGATCGGAATCATTACAAAGATCGACTGCCAAAATGCCAATGTAGCCATGGTCCGTCAATGGCTGGAAGAAGCAGGCTGTGAAAGAATATTTCCAGTCAGCAGCATAACCGGAGAAGGCATTGATGCTCTCATAGAATACTTAAATGCGGCCAAAGAAGAAATGACATGGGAAAAAATCATGGAAGCCCAGGAAAAAGGTGTAAGAGAGTGGGATTTGTAACAACATTAAACTTTAACGTTGAGAGTGTGGTAATATGACAGATAATAAGGAAAATCAGGAAGATGTGCAAAGCATCTTTGCAAGGGCCTTTCAACCAGGTCAAGGCAGGGCAAGGCGAATGGTCAATGTTACGGTTGCCGGACGGGAAATCACCCTTGCACATGTAATCGGAGTCACAGAAGCCTCAGTTTACAAGAACCTGGGTCTGGATATTGGAACCAATGCGGGAGCGGATTTCACCGGCATGTCCATCGGAACCATTAACATGACGCCTCCGGAATCGGCGGTCATTGCAGCTGATATCGCAGTGAAAAGTGGAGATGTAATCATCGGCTTTTTGGACAGGTTTAGCGGAACTCTTATTTTGACCGGCCCCCGAATTGAAGTGAGAACTGCTGTTGATGAGATAGTGAAATATTTCCGGGAAGGTTTAAATTATAAAACCTGTCCGGTTACAGAACGGTAAAAAAAAGACAGTTTCACGAATTCCAGAATTCGCTGACACTGTCTTTTTTTGCAGTATTTTATATATCGGTGCATAGGGTCAGTCCGTCACTTTGGATAAGACCCTTTAACTCCGTGAGGTAATTTTCTGCAAATATGCTTAAATGGACCTTGGGATTTGTGATCCAGCCAATTCTCATATATTCAGAGGTGCCAAGCGGAACTGCAATGATGTTGTCTCCGTTTAGATTGCTGTTTAAGATCCCGCTGCATATGGTGTAGCCATTTAGACCAATCAGCAGGTTAAAAAGGGTGGCACGGTCACTGACGTAGATGATCTTCTTTCTGGGAACCGTACTTAAAATCTCTTCGGAAAAGTAAAAGGAATTATTCTCTCCCTGCTCAAATGCCAGAAATGGGTATGGCTTTAAATCATCCATTGTCACAAAATCTCTGGAAGACAGGGGATGGGAAGAACTTATAAATACATGGGGAGAGGCTTCAAACAGCGGATGAAAAACCAGGCCGCTTTCCTTAAACAGTTTCTTCATCACCTTCTCATTGAAATCATTCAAGTACAAAATTCCAAGTTCACTTCTGAAATTTTTTACATCTTCGATAATCTCATGGGTTCGTGTCTCCCGCAGAGTAAATTCATACTCATCGTTCTCCTGTCTGGATACCAGATTTACAAAAGCATTGACTGCAAAGGCATAATGCTGGGTGGAAATGGAGCAGATCCGCTTTAACGGTTTTTTGTCGAGGTAATGCTGTTCCATAAGATCGGTCTGTTCCAGGATCTGTCTGGCATAAGAGAGGAATTCTGACCCATCTGGTGAAAGAGAGATTCCTTTTGAAGTTCTGTTAAAAATGGAAATACCATATTCTGATTCCAGGTCCTTGACCGCGTTGGACAGACTGGGCTGAGTGATGTAAAGCTGTTTTGCAGCCTCAGAGATAGAACCGCAATTGACAATCGTAATGATGTAACGAAGCTGCTGTAGGGTCATAATCGTTTCCTTTCGTATATGCTTTTTTGTATTTTAACATAGAATGCTATAGTTTCAAACTATATCAGGTCATAATTTTATAGAATTATACATTTTCACCTCTATGCGTTAGAATTTAGGAAAGCAAAGAAAACAGAGAATATAAAATATATAAGGAGATAGAGATATGAGTCTGACGAAAAAAAGAGCACCTTTTAAATTTGATATAGTAGGAAGTTTTTTAAGACCAGAGTATCTGAAAGAAGCCAGAGAAGGTTTTAAAAATGGTACGGTCACAGAAGAAGAATTAAGAAGGACAGAAGATAAAGCCATAAGAGAGCTGATCGAGAAGCAGAAAGAAGTAGGACTCCCTGTAATTACAGATGGAGAATTCCGAAGAAGCTGGTGGCATCTGGATTTTATGTGGGGGCTTCAAGGCGTAGAAAAGCTGGAGGTTTCCCAGGGATATGCCTTTCATGATGAAGTGACCAGAGGAGAATCTGCCGGGCTGACCGGAAAGATTACAGGTGAGAATCATCCTTTTGTAGAACATTTTAAATTTGTAAAGCTGTTTGAAGATGAGAATGTTACCGCCAGACAGACCATACCGGCACCCGCTCAGTTTCTGGCAGAGCTGGAAAGAGGTGATAACCTGGAACAGACCAGAACCTTTTACAAAGACGAAGAAAGCCTGATTCAGGATATTGCAGCCGCTTACCGTACCGTACTTGCAGATTTATATGAAGCAGGCTGCAGAAACGTCCAGTTTGATGACTGCACCTGGGGGATGTTCTGTGACACCAAATACTGGGAAGCAAGACAGAATGGCAAAAAATCAGTGGAAGAGGAAGCAAAAAAATACGTCAGAATCAATAATCTGGCAATCCAGGGTCAGCCAGAAGATTTAGTGATCAATACCCATGTATGCAGAGGAAATTATCATTCCACCTGGGCATCAGCCGGCGGCTATGCACCCATAGCACCTCATTTATTCTCTGCGGAGCATGTATCCGCTTATTATCTGGAATATGATGACGAACGTTCCGGTGATTTTGAACCATTAAAGTATGTGGATGGAGAGAAGCAGGTGGTGCTTGGTCTTGTTACCACAAAATCACCAAAGCTGGAGGATAAGGAGCGCATCGTTGCAAAAATCCGCAAAGCCTCAAAATACATTCCGCTGGAGCGGCTGGCTTTAAGCCCTCAGTGCGGTTTTGCTTCCACCGAAGAAGGAAATATACTGACAGAAGAAGAGCAGTGGGAGAAATTAAGACTTGTAAAAGAGATTTCTGAAGAAGTCTGGTAAATCCATAAGAAAAGGAAAACGCCGCATAAGAGCCTGGCTCTTGCGGCGCTTTTTCTTTTGAAATGACTTGTATACCAGTGCTTGACAGCAGGAATGATTTCGCTTATTCTAAGAATAAATAAAAAGGGGGTCATGATATGAGGCTGGCAGAACGGAATTTAAAAGAAACTGGACGGGAATATGCGCTCCGGATGCTAAAGGATAATATCATTAACCTTGATCTGGTTCCCGGAAGTATGTTAAGTGAAAATGAATTATCTGCTGAAATGAATTTGTCACGGACTCCTGTAAGAGAAGCTTTGATTGAACTTTCCAGAGTAAAGATCGTTGAAGTTTATCCGCAGAAAGGAAGTGCGGTGGCTTTTGTAGATTATGAGCTGGTGGAAGAGGCACGGTTTATGCGTGATGTGCTTGAGGGCGCAGTGGTAGAACTGGCCTGTAAGATGGCATCGAAAGAAGATATTGATAATTTGAAAGAGAATGTGAGGCTCCAGGAGTTTTACATGGAAAACCGATCTCCCCAGAAGCTTTTAGAACTGGATAATGAGTTTCACCAGATGCTGTTTCATATTACCAGCAAGGATCAGGTATATCATCTGTTGGACAGCATAACCATACATTTTGACAGAATACGCAGCATGTCGCTTACTGTGGTCAAGGATTTGAAGACCATTTCTGACCATAAGGATATTGTGGAGGCCATTGCTGCAAAAGACGGGAGCATGGCAAAAGCCCTGATGGAAAAACATTTATCCAGATATAAATTTGATGAAGAGGCTTTACGTAGCGAGTACCCGGGATATTTTAAATGATTTTCTCCATACTAGGAAATGGATACGGTAATAAAAGGAAT
Organism: uncultured bacterium; assembly: GCA_963519465.1. Classification (GTDB taxonomy): domain Bacteria; phylum Bacillota; class Clostridia; order Lachnospirales; family Lachnospiraceae; genus Lacrimispora. The sequence goes on along the minus strand of CAUQMY010000018.1, from coordinate 82,258 downwards.
GATCCTTCTATTACCGTTTTTTGTATACAGGTTTTCTATAGATATTTGAAATTACCATTAAAGTTTGTGCAGTTTATCTAGAAACTTTTTTGATATTTTTCTAAAATAAAGATTGAAATACTAGTATACAAGTTATATACTTAACTTAAGATACAAAAAATAAAAAAAGAAATGGAGGAATATGACAATGAAAATGATTATGCGTTGGTTCCCTTTTGGGGATGACAGCGTGACATTGAGCCAGATCCGCCAGACTCCTGGAATTACGGGAGTAGCCACCTGCCTGCCCAAGGTTCCAGTCGGAGAAGTATGGCCTTTGGAAACCTTAAAGGCACTCAGGGAAGAGATCCATCAGGCGGGGCTTCAGATGGAAGTCATAGAAAGTGTAAATATCCACGAAGATATTAAAAAGGGGCTTCCAACCAGGGACAAGTACATCGAAGCGTACCAGAAGACACTGGGACACTTAGCAGACGTAGGCGTCAAATGTCTTTGCTACAACTTCATGCCGGTCATGGATTGGGCCAGAAGTGATCTTGCTTATGTCACAGAGGATGGAAGCAGCGTTATGGCTTACCGTCATGAAGAGGTCCTTAAAATGAACCCTGAGAAGATGGCGAAGGCCATGGAGGGAAAGGCAAGAGGTTATTCTCTGCCAGGCTGGGAGCCAGAGCGTCTTCATGCCATGGCCCAGGACATTGAATTTTACCAGAGCATGACCAGAGAACAGTACTGGGATAATATGAAATATTTTCTGGATGCGGTGATTCCATATGCGGAAAAGTATGATATCAAAATGGCCATTCATCCGGACGATCCGCCATGGCCCCTTTACGGACTTCCAAAGGTCATTACAAATGCAGAGAATATCCGCACCTTCCTGGCGTTGAATAACAGCCCTTACAACGGTCTGACATTATGCTCCGGAAGTATGGGAAGTGATCTAACCAATGATATCCCAGCAATGATGCGTGAGTTTGGAGGGATGAAGCGGATCCATTTTGCACATCTTAGAAATGTACGTCATGTATCGGAAAAGGATTTTGACGAGGCGGCTCACCTTTCCTCCTGTGGAGATCTTGATATGTATGAGATTGTGAACGCTCTTTATGAATCTGGATTTGAAGGTTATATCCGCCCGGATCACGGTCGGATGATATGGGGAGAGCAGGCACGTCCCGGCTATGGCTTATATGACCGCGCCATTGGGGCAAATTATCTGCTTGGCTTATGGGAAGCAGTTGAAAAATCCCATAAAAACAGAAGATAGGAGGGAAATAATATGAAACTGAATCGGTCTTGTCTCACAAACCGGGAGGAATTTAAGGGAATTTCCGTAAAGCTGCCTGAATTTGACTGGGAGAAAATGGTACAGGCAACGGATGTATCACCAAGATGGATCCATTTTGGTGCAGGAAATATTTTCAGAGGTTTTATTGCAGAGTTGCAGCAGCAGCTTTTAGAGAAAGGGCTTGAAGAAAGCGGTATTATAGCAGCAGATACATTTGATTTTGATATCATTGACAAAATCTATCGTCCTTATGACAACATGACCATGATGGTACGTTTAAAACCCGATGGAACCATGGAACGGGAAGTGATCGCAAGTGTTGCAAAAGGGGTGAAAGCTGACGTAGGAAACCAGCAGGATTTTTCATATCTTGTGAAAGCGTTTACCAATCCTTCTCTTCAGATGGTGAGCTTTACCATAACAGAAAAGGGATACGCTCTGGCTGATTTCCGGGGAGAATTGTTCCCTGTTGTAAAAAAAGACATGGAAGAAGGCCCGGAAAAGGCAGTTCATGCCATGAGCGTGGTGACAGCACTTCTGCTTAAACGGTATCTTTCAGGTGGCTTTCCTCTTGCTCTTGTCAGCATGGACAATTGCAGCCACAACGGAGAAAAACTGAAAGCCAGCGTGGTTTCTATTGCAGAGGCATGGGTTAAAGCAGGATTTGCTTCCGAAGAATTTAAATCATGGGTAGAGGACGAAACAAAAGTTTCTTTCCCCTGGTCTATGATTGATAAGATAACTCCAAGGCCGGCAGAGGTGGTACAAAAAGCATTGGAAGAAGACAGGATTGAAGATATGGCTCCTGTCATTACCAGTAAAAACACCTACATCGCACCTTTTGTCAATGCAGAGATTCCTCAATATCTTGTAGTGGAAGACCGTTTTCCAGGTGGCCGTCCGGCACTTGAAGAAGCAGGAGTCTATATGACAGACCGGGATACGGTTAACAAAACGGAACGCATGAAAGTGACCACCTGTTTAAATCCTCTGCATACCGCTTTGGCTGTATATGGCTGCCTGTTAGGCTATAACAGCATTGCTGCGGAAATGAAAGATGAGGATTTAAAAGCACTAGTAGAGCGGATTGGTTATGTAGAAGGACTGCCTGTGGTAACAGATCCAGGAATATTAAGTCCGATGGAATTCATAAAGGAAGTTATCGAATACCGTCTCCCGAATCCCTTTATTCCTGATACACCTCAAAGAATTGCTACGGATACCAGCCAGAAGATGTCCATTCGTTTCGGTGAGACAATCAAAGCCTATTTAGAGGATGAAAAACTGGAAGTAGAAAGTCTGACAGCCATACCTCTTGCCATTGCCGGCTGGCTCCGGTACCTGCAGGGAGTGGATGATAAAGGACAGCCTATGGAAATCAGCAGCGATCCCATGCTGTCTGAGTTAAAAGAACAGTTAAAGAATATAAAATTTGGAGAAGCAGTATCCGACAGAGAAGCACTTGACAGTGTTTTATCAAATCCGGTTCTTTTTGGCACGGATCTGGTAAAAGCAGGGCTTTCCGAAAAAATTGTAGATATGTTAAGCCATATGTTGACAGGAACCGGAGCGGTTCGTCAGACTTTGCATGGATTTTGAAGGCTTTCGATTGAATTTGACTCTTTGCTGTGTTAAAATAGGCATACGTAAGGATATGTTTGAAAGGCAGATAAATCATGAATATACAGATCTTTGGAACCAGAAAATGTTTTGATACAAAAAAGGCAGAGCGCTATTTCAAGGAACGTGGAGTTAAGTACCAGTTCATTGATATGAAAGAAAAAGGCATGAGCAAAGGAGAGTATCAGAGCGTGAAACAGGCAGTAGGCGGCAGAGATTCCATGCTTCATATGGACTGCAAGGATCAGGATGCACTGAATTTGATTCGGTATATTGCCGATGAGGATAAAGACGAAAAGATTCTGGAAAACCAGCAGGTGCTAAAGACTCCCATTGTCAGAAATGGAAAGCTGGCAACAGTGGGATTCGAACCGGAGGTCTGGAAAAACTGGAACTAATATTCATATCAGGTTTATAAATATGCTGTCTTTCTTACTTGAAACATGCTTATAGTGATGTCGATTACAAATGAGGGAGGATGCAATGAGAAGACCGGAGAAGGATCAGAAGTGGGTGTTTAACAAAGAAATTGAAGGCGAGCAGGCTTCGGAGGGCGTTGTCAGAAAGGTTTTGGCATATTGTGACGGCATGATGTGCGTGGAAAATCATTTTGAAAAGGACGCAGTAGGCAAGCTTCACCATCATCCGCACACCCAGATTACCTATGTAGCAAGCGGAAAATTTGAGTTTACCATAGGCGATGAAACTAAAATCGTAGAAGCAGGTGATACCCTTCTTAAGCAGGATGGGATCGTTCATGGCTGTGTCTGTCTGGAAAAGGGAATTCTTGTGGATATTTTCACACCTATGAGAGAAGACTTTTTATAAGATAAGAAGAGTCTGTCGAAAGCTTCAAGGAAAATGCATAAACGTATTGATAAAAATGGTATAATATGCTATAAATGAAGCACATTGTCTTAAAGGAGGTGATTGGAATGGCAAAATATGTTTGTGAGCCATGTGGATATGTATATGATCCTGAGATCGGTGATCCGGATTCCGGAATTGAGCCAGGTACAGCATTTGAAGATCTGCCAGAGGATTGGGTTTGTCCAGTTTGCGGTGTAGGTAAAGATATGTTCGTAGAAGAATAATCGATAAAACCTTCAAGCGGTTGATGAGTAATCGGCCGGCTTGAAGGTTTTATTTTTTTAAATCAGAGTAATCACAGGTTTGAGAACCGTTCAAACAGCTGGTTGATATCCACCTGTCCGTATCCCCATATGTTGTTAGGATAAGAATAGGCACTGTTTCTGGATGCTCCGCTTATCATAAGCCGGTTTACGTCATTTCCAGTCATTCTTAAATAATTGCCCCTGACAATGGCCCATTCAAAGACCATAGCGATAATACCAGCCGCATGAGCGGCGGCAGCTCCGGTACCGGTTGCCGTTCCATACTGATTTCCAGGGACTGCACAGGTGATCTGAAATCCCGGTGCAGAGATATCAGGCTTGATCTGTCCGGATCTTGTATAACCTCTTCCGGACTCCGGTAAGATGCTGTCATTATTCTGATTATAGGCAGCCACAGTCAGCGGATGTCTTGCATTTCCAGGAGAAGTTATGGTGGTATCCGGGTTTGAGTTCAAAAAAAAGGTTTCATTTGATAGTAAGTCACCGGCTGGAAGCCAGGAATGAAACGAAAAAGGTTCGTTTTCCGGATTCTGGGTGCGTAAGTACCAGATTCCAGGTAAAGGATTGCTGAAACGAAGGAGAATCAACTGATCTCCGGTTTCTTCTTCAAAGATAATGTTGTTTACGTAAATGGTAGTCTGGTTGAATATGAAGCTGAATCTCCTGCATTGATTCAGAGTAGGAAAGACAGGCTGCGTGGACTCTCTATTTGGCGAAGAGATATCAATAGTAAGTCTGGCAGGAGAGTATGACCAGATCTCCATGGAAAACACGGTGTCGCTGCTTCCAACCCTCAGTTCAATATCATTATAATAGGGTGGGGCAGAGGTTGAATTAAAATAGTGTCTCTGATCGTTGCCTTCATTGCCTGCGGCAATGGAAGCCGCAGTGCCTGGAAGTAATGTAAGGTGGTCTAAATAAGCGCTGGTTGCGCCTCTTCCGTCATGCCCTCCCTGGCTGCTTCCCATGGCGATGCAGATGACGAGGGGACGGTTAAAGCGGGCTGCTGCATTCACAGCATAACGGGTGCCCAGAATGATGTCAGACTCTTGATAGCAGAGGGCAGATTCCGGGACAAAGTAGATGGCTTTTAAGCTTTGCTTTGCTTCCTTTAATTTTACTATTATAAATTCAGCCTGAGGAACAACGCCGCTGAAGGATTGTTCTTGGTTGGGACTGCCGGCCAAGATGCTTGCCATAGCGGTACCGTGCCCGTTGGTGTCTGTTGTGGGAACTATTGATAGAGGATCTTCGGAACTTAGTGCTGCATTGATCTGTTCTTTGCTGTATTCGGATCCAAAGGTAAAAGCATCCGGAATGGTGCCGGTCTGTACCGTTTGATCCCATATGGAGAGTATTCGGGACGTTCCGTCACTGTTTAGAAATGCAGGGTGCCGGTAATCAATACCAGTGTCAATGATTGCAACCAGTACCCCGCTTCCAAAAAGGGCAAGGTCAGGATTTTGCTGTACCTTATTAACACCGGATTTTTCCAGACTGACGGTAGAAGCCAGAGTATAGAGAGTGGGGAAACTGCTGTAAGAATGCCGTCCTAAATCACAGGGATTTGCGTTGCCGATGGGAATATGAAGCAAGGAATTCACTCTGTTTAAGTATGTAATATTATCACCGGTATCGTAGGTAGGAGCTAAGGCAGTACTGATTATGAGATCATAGTATCCATTATCTAAAATTTTTGACAAAATCAACCCCCCTGCCAGTTTTTAGCAAAGCATATGCTATATTTTATGCAGGAGGGTTTTGATTATGAGTTCTAGCTGGCGCTTTGCGGAGAAACAACGGTCGGTCCGGCCGTTTCACTGGTCCCCTGGCTGGCAGCTGGTGGTGTCTGGTTTGAGTCGGTTGTCTGAGTAAACGTAGACTTTCCGGCTTTTTGTAAATATTCCATGATTCCCTTGGCATCAGCTTCTCCAAGGGCTTTGTAAGCTTCCTCTGTGGAAAGATATAAAGTTAAGTCACTGGTGTGATTGATAAAGCCATGTTCAATAATAAAACCGCGGATACCGTACATCTGGGAGTAGCGTGGAATGGCGTAATAATCAGCCAGGCTTCCATCTGGGAATAAGGTTCCGTTCTGTGAATCCTTAAGGAGCAGACCCCGGTTATGAAGCCCAAGTGAACTTAACTGGTTCAAAATGGTTTTTGCCGCCTCCTGGGACTGAAGGGCAAGTTCATTGTGGTAGCGGCCTGTCTTAGGAGCCATGGAACTAACGCCGTAAGCATTGACCGTGGATCCGTTGCCGGGAGCTGAATCCACATGCTGGCTGACGAAAAGATCGGCATGCATAGAAGCAGCAAAGGCGGCCCGCTGTTCCAGTGGAACGGTTTTTTCTGCACTGTCTTTGGTTAAATAAACGGTATAGTTTGAATTCTGTTCCAGATACTGTTTGGTATAAGTGGCGATCTTCATGGTGATTTCGTCTTCATAGTATTTGGTTCCGTTATATTCAAAGTTGCATCCGGAGTAATGGCCTTCCGTTTTTCCATGGCCGGGATCTAAAACCACGATAAATTTCGACGAATTGGAAACGCCTGGTCCGATTTGAGGAGCAGTTGTTTTCGTTATAGGCGGTGCAAAAGCAGGTCCGACTTCTTCTTCGGCCCATGCAGTGGCGGAAGCCGTGGTGGAAATCAATGCAGCCAGTAAAAAGGCCCTGGCAGAGGCCGTTAAAACATTCTTCAATTTGATCATGACAGATCCTCCCGAATAATAGCATTTTGTCTCATATTATAGCACTGTGTGGAAGATTTTGTAAATGGTCTTCTTTGAATTCAGCCTATGTTGTGATAAAATAATTTAACAGAGCAAAAGCAGGAAAGAGAGGCTTAATTGATGAAGCATTATTTTGCACCCATGGAAGGGATCACAGGGTATATTTACCGTAACGCCCACCGTAAATATTTTAAAGACATAGACGTATATTTTACTCCTTTTATTGTGCCAAATCAGAAACGGGTGCTTTCTTCCAGAGAGAAAAATGATATTCTGCCGGAGCACAATGAGGGATTGGCTGTAATTCCCCAGATTCTTACCAATAAATGGGATGATTTTGTCTGGACATCACGGGAACTTAAAAGGTACGGTTATAAAGAAGTCAATTTAAATCTTGGCTGCCCCTCCGCCACAGTAGTTTCCAAAGGAAGAGGTTCTGGTTTTATCAGCGATCCGGACAAGTTGGATCATTTCCTTGATGAGGTATTTTCAGCCATTGATATGGAGGTCTCCATTAAGACCAGAATTGGAAAGGATTATCCCGATGAATTTCCCCGGCTTCTGGAGATTTATAATAAATACCCGCTAAAGGAACTGATTATTCATCCTCGAGTCCAGAAGGATTTCTATAAGAATGAACCCAATCTTTCTGTATTTAAAGAGGCTGTTTCAGAAAGCACGAATCCCCTCTGCTATAACGGAAATCTGTTTTCGGCGGAAGATTATAAGAGAGTTACAGAAGCCTTTCCGACTATTGATTGTGTGATGATGGGAAGAGGACTGGTGGCAAATCCCGGTCTGGCAGGAGAACTGCGAAATGGCGCAGCGCTGGATAAACATCAGTTGAAAGCGTTTCATGATGAGGTACTTGCCGGATATGAAACCGTGATTTCCGGTGACCGGAATGTGCTGTTTAAGATGAAAGAACTCTGGGCATATATGATACAAAGTTTTGAAGACGGAGAAAAGCATGCAAAAAAAATCAGGAAGTCCCAGAATCTTGTGGACTATCGTGCCGCTGTTGCAGCTCTGTTTGGAGAAGTGGAATTAAAATGGAATATTTTGTGATTGAATGGTTGAAATAAACTATATCTTGTGGTATATTCTTCGTACAGCATCTAATAACAGTTATTGGTATTAATATTAAGCGATAGAATGGCAGGAAAAATAGATGGATATGAAACAAGGAAAACAGGAACTTTTGGAATTTTTCAAGGATATACCGGGGTTTCAGGCGGTGCTGGAGAATATTCAGTCCGCGTGGACGGATTCTGTCTATAGCCTTGAGCTTCTTTCTGAAAAGTTTGGTGCATTTTTTAAAAGCGGTGGAAGCCTTTCTGAACGGCTCAAGGTTCTCACTCAGGCAGCGGTGGAGCTGACGACCCAGGAAGCACCAGACTGGGAATATATAGGAGCAAGATTTTTGATGCTTCATTTTGAAAACTCCTTAAGAGAAGAACTTCTTCGGCAGAAGATCGGAAGCTTTTACGATAAAGTATGCCTTCTGACAAAAGAAGGGCTTTATGGAGACTATATTCTGGAGAATTATAAAAAAGAGGAGATTGACCGCTATGAAACTTATATTGATCAAAAAAGAAATCATCTTCTCAACTATTCAGGCCTTGAGCTGCTTTTAAGCCGGTATGTGATCCGCAGTCATCAGAATGTTCCTTTAGAAACGCCACAGGAGATGTTTCTTGGAATTGCCATGCACCTTGCAATGGAAGAGAAAACAGACCGGGATATCTGGGTGAAGCGGTTCTATGACATGTTAAGTACGCTAAAAGTTACAATGGCAACACCTACCCTATCCAATGCAAGAAAGCCTTATCATCAGCTTTCCTCCTGTTTTATTGATACTGTTCCGGACAGTCTGGATGGGATTTACCGGAGCATCGACAGCTTTGCCAAGGTTAGTAAATTTGGAGGCGGCATGGGTCTTTATTTTGGCAAGGTACGTGCAGCAGGTAGTACCATCCGCGGTTTTAAAGGAGCAGCAGGAGGTGTGATCCGCTGGATCAAATTAGCCAACGATACAGCGGTTGCGGTGGATCAGTTAGGAGTGCGGCAGGGAGCAGTGGCTGTATATCTGGATGCCTGGCATAAGGACTTACCCGAGTTTCTTGCCATAAGGACCAATAACGGAGATGACCGCATGAAGGCTCACGATGTTTTTCCGGCAGTGTGTTATCCCAATCTGTTTTGGAAACAGGCTAAGGAGAATATAGAAGGAGACTGGTATCTCATGTGTCCTCATGAGATCCTTACCGTGAAGGGCTGGGCATTGGAAGATTCTTATGGAGCTCAGTGGGAAGAACGGTATTTTGAGTGCGTGAGTGACAACCGGATTGAAAAGAGAACTATCCCCATTAAAGATATTATCCGCCTGGTGTTAAAGAGTGCGGTGGAAACCGGCACGCCTTTTGCATTTAACCGGGATATCGTAAATGAAGCAAATCCAAACAGTCACAGCGGCATCATTTACTGCAGCAATCTATGTACGGAAATTGCCCAAAACATGAGTGCTGTGGAAGAAGTTGAACAACGTTATGAGACGATAGATGGCGAAACGGTGGTAGTTACTGTTACAAAACCAGGAGATTTTGTGGTCTGTAACCTGGCAAGCCTTTCTCTTGGAAATATTGATTTAAATGATAAAGAAGAATTGACCCAGCTGACCAGAAGCGCCGTAAGGGCACTCGACAATGTCATCGATTTGAATTTCTTCCCTGTGCCCTATGCAAAGTTAAACAATCTCCGCTACCGTCCGGTTGGGTTGGGCGTAAGCGGTTATCACCATATGCTGGCAAAGAATCAGATTTCCTGGGAATCGGAAGAACATCTGGAATTTGCTGACCGCATCTTTGAAACCATTAATTTTGCTGCGATAGAAGCCAGCTGTGATTATGCGGCGGAAAAAGGCAGTTATGAGAAATTTGAAGGCAGTGACTGGCAGACAGGGGCGTATTTCTCAAAACGGCAATATGATTCGCCGGAATGGGAAGAACTTCGGAAAAAGGTGGCGGCCTGCGGAATGAGAAATGGCTGGCTCATTGCCATTGCGCCTACCAGCAGTACCAGTATGATTGCCGGTACGACAGCGGGGCTCGATCCTGTCATGAGCAGGTACTATCTGGAGGAAAAGAAGAATGGCCTGGTTCCCCGTGTAGCTCCGGATTTGTCTCCGGAGACCTTCTGGAGATATAAAAATGCCCATCTGATTGATCAGAAGTGGTCCATTCGGGCAGCAGGAATCCGCCAGAGACATGTGGATCAGGCACAGAGTATGAATCTTTATATCACCAACGATTATACCCTGCGCCAGGTGCTGCAGCTTTATATTCTGGCCTGGGAATGCAAGGTGAAGACCATTTATTATGTCCGTTCCAAAAGTCTGGAAGTAGAGGAATGTGAGGTCTGTTCCAGTTAATGTCACAGTCATTACAAGAAACAAAATCAGGAGGGAGCAGGAAAAACAGTATGGAACAATTGAAAAAAAGACCCCTTTTCAATCCCGACGGGGATATTGATGTAAGAGAACGGCGGATGATAAACGGCAATACAACCAATTTGAATGATTTCAATAATATGAAATATTCCTGGGTGAGTGACTGGTACCGCCAGGCCATGAATAATTTCTGGATACCAGAAGAGATTAATTTGGGAAGAGACACAAAGGACTATCCTTTACTCAGTCCGCCAGAGCGGAGAGCCTATGATAAAATCCTGTCATTTCTGGTATTTTTAGACAGCATACAAACAGCGAATCTTCCGGCAATCGGAGAATACGTGACAGCCAACGAGATCAACCTCTGCTTATCCATTCAGACATTCCAGGAAGCGGTCCACAGCCAGAGTTACAGTTATATGTTAGATACCATCTGTGAACCGCAAACCAGGAATGAGGTGCTTTACCAGTGGAAAAGCGATCCTCATCTTCTTGCTAGAAACACATTTATCGGTGATCTGTATAATAAATTTCAGAAGGATAAGAGTGCATTCACCTTTATGAAGGTGGTAGTTGCCAACTTTATTCTGGAGGGGGTATATTTTTACAGCGGATTTATGTTCTTCTATAATTTAGGACGGAATCATAAGATGACTGGTTCATCTCAGGAGATCCGATACATCAACCGGGATGAGAATACCCATTTATGGCTGTTTCGCAATATGATTCTGGAGCTTGAAAAAGAGGAGCCGCAGTTATTCACCAGGGAATGTGTAGAAATCTACCGCGACATGATTCGGGAAGGCTGTGAACAGGAGATTACATGGGGCTGTTATGCCATTGGGGATGAAGTGCCCGGTTTAACGAAACAGATGATTACAGACTACATCAAATACTTAGGGAATTTGCGCTGTACAAGTCTTGGCTGGGAACCCCTATATGAAGGACATGAAAAAGAGCCGGAAAGTATGTCATGGGTCAGTCAGTACAGCAATGCTAACTCCATTAAAACAGATTTTTTTGAAGCAAGAAGCACGGCATATGCTAAAAGCAGTGCATTGATTGATGATTTATAATTGGAAATGTACTGGTCTTGACAAACATTTTTTTTCATGTTAGTATAAATTTACTCTGAAGAAAGAGTACCAGTCAGGGGCAGTACTGGTTTCGACAGGGGCTATGCAGCTGGTGAAGCTATCCGTATGCGATGCGTTAAATGGCAAACCTAAATATAAACGCTAACAATAATAAATTAGCTTTAGCTGCTTAATGCAGCTTGTCGGCCTTAAGGCACTCACACTTTAAGATCCCGGCATCGACTATGTGGGAAACGACGTATACAAAGCTTTGAGTATGCGGACGTATTATGAAGCTACTGAAGTTGTCAGGGTGTCAGTTCCCGGGCAACGGAGGGAATGTCAATAGACTGACTATGATAGTAGAAGAACAGGGAATTAGTTTTTGGACACGGGTTCAACTCCCGTCTGCTCCACTCAAAAAAAGTCTGGTATTTACCAGGCTTTTTTTATTTGAGGATTTCTCTCTTTTAGAATTGTTTAGAAGCGATTCAGAAACTGTTAAGATTTACTATTGATAATAGATTCAATATAAAGCAAAGGAGAAATTACCTTATGAGTAAAAAAATTCAATCACACCGTTATGCAGCAGGTGTTTTAGCGGTAAGCACTGTGATATCACAGTTTAATCCCGTAATCGCCTATGCAAACATAAGTGCTTCTGATTTTAATATGCGTAATAATGTCGTCAATCTTACAGGAATAATGGAAGTTTCAAATAATATGGGGCAGGTGACGAGAGGAGATTTTGCAAGAATGCTTGTTAATGCTTCCGGTTTCCGAGAGAATCTTCCTGTTTCCAGTTCTTCTGTATTTGCAGATGTACCAGTGGATAGTCCCAATGCAGTTTACATTAAAATTGCAGCTTCCCAGGGCTGGATGACGGGGTTTCTAGGCGGCTTATTTAAGCCCGATGAAAAAGTTACATATAGAGATGGCGTAAAAGCTGCTTTGACCCTTCTTGGATATGGGGATGGAGATTTTACTGGAGATGTGGCATCTTCCCGAATCTCAAAATTTCAGTATCTGGAACTAAATGAGAACTTAAACCGCAAGTCAGATGAAGTGCTGAATCAAACCGACTGTGTGAATCTTTTTTATAATCTATTAAAGACAAAAAAGAAAGACACTACTGAAATTTACGGAAAACTGTTAGATTGTGAACTGAATTCTGATGGTGAGATCAACCCGATCTCCATTTTGAAAGATGAAAGAAAGGGGCCGCTTCTGGTTCGAAAAGGGTTTAGTGTCATTGAATCTGTACCATTCAGTTCAGAGAAAGCAAATGTCTTTTTAAATGGAACCGCAAGCACTCTGGCTGCGGTAAAGGCATCTCAAAAGGCAACAGGATTTGTAGTTATTTATTATAATGTCAAATCAAAGACCATTTGGGCTTATACCACAGATGGTTGGGATAAGGACACCCTGACAGGTGAAAATGCATATGTCCTGCTTATGGGTGAAGTGAAGAATATCTATTATAAATCAACCGATGTCATTACCCCCACCTCCATAAGACTGGAAGTTGACACCAGCAATTCTGACAGCGATATCAGTGACAGCGAAGCAATGGATGACAACGGATATTTGTCCATCAACCTGGATTCCTCCAAACTTCAGTATTTATTTTCCATATATGGAAAAGTAACGGTTGGAGACAAGGTAGTAATCGTATGCAGCAAAAACGGGACGACATATACGGCAGTTGATGCCATTGACTATTAAGGATGAGGCTTGGATCTATGATTAAGAAAAATAGAAAAGTTATAGTAATAGTTTTAGTTATCGTAGCAGCTTTAGGGGGATTTTCTGCATGGAGACAGATGGGGAAAAATGCAATGGCTGAGAGCCAGAACTTTGTAAATACAGCGAAAGTTACAAGAGGGAATATTACTTCAGAATTAAAAGCTTCTGGCACTTTGGCAGCCAAGAATACCTATAAGATTGCATCTATGGTAGAAGGAGAGATTCTGTCCGCCAATTTTTCAGAAGGCGATCAGGTGGAGAAGGGGCAGATTCTCTATGAAATTGATAAGTCAGGCATGGATTCAGAACTGTCAGGGGCAGAAAATTCGTTAAACCGAAATTCCAGTTCTCTTGAGCAGGCAAAAAAACTATTCCAGGATTCCAGCCAGAAGTACAGCGGCAATACTTATAAGGCGCAAAGTACGGGTTATATTAAAGAACTGTATATCAAAACTGGTTCTAAAGTGGATTCAGGGACAAAAATTGCGGACTTATATAGTGACCGCGTCATGAAACTGAAAATTCCATTTTTATCAGGAGATGCCGGGGCTTTTGGAAAAGGTATGACAGCTGTAATCACTCTCGCAGATACGGGAGAACAGATACAGGGAACGGTGGATTTGGTCTCTAATCAGGAAGTGGCACTTACGGGAGGACGGCTGGTTCGCAATGTAACCATATCGGTACAGAATCCTGGTGGTTTAACTACGGATACAAAGGCATCTGCTGCAATTGGAAGTGTGCCGGGAGTTGAAGACGGAACTTTTCAGCCAGATGTCAATAATGCCATGGAAGCTGATCTGCCTGTTTCTGTTGAAGTAGATACAGTGCTTGTAAATGAAGGCGATTATGTACAAAAAGGTACCCCCTTGTTTCACATGACAGAAAAAAGTGCGGAAGACTTAAAGAAGAATTATACAGATTCCATGAATCAGGCAGAAGAAAATGCAGAATCAGCAAAAAATAAATTAGATACAACCAGAAAGAATTATGAGAACTATACCATTAAAGCTCCTATCTCCGGAACTGTAGTTTCAAAAAAATATAAAACAGGGGATACCATCAGTAAAAATACAAGCACTGATTCAGACCTGGCTGTCATCTATGACCTTTCAGAGCTGACCTTTAAGCTGCCAGTGGATGAACTTGATATCCATAAGGTTAAGACAGGGCAAGAGGTGACCGTGTCTGCAGAAGCATTTCCGGGAAAGGCATATAAGGCGACGGTTACCAATGTAAGTTTGGAGAGCACGGCCGCCAATGGAGTCAGTACATATCCGGTTATTATTACTCTGGAGAACAAGGAAAACCTTATTCCAGGAATGAATGTGGAAGGAATTATAACCTTGGCAAAGTCAGAAAATGTGCTGGTAATTCCTGCAGGAGCATTGATCAGAGGCGATCAGGTTTATGTAAAAGATAGTAAGGTGAAAGTGGGTGAGGGAGATGTGCCGGCTGGATTTCGTGCGGTAAAGGTGGAAACAGGTCTGATAAGTGCAAAGGATGTGGAAATTAAAAGCGGTTTATCAGAAGGCGATGAAGTTTATGTAGCACAGTTGGATACAGATTCTTCTATGGACAGTTCTATGGATGGCATGGGAGGTGACCCGGATGCTGAAAATATGGAATAAAAACAAGGTTTGCCAGACACAAAGCAGGGAATCTGAGAGTGAAAATTTAATTGAACTGGAGCATATTTTTAAGGTATATAATTTGGGAGGAGAAGAGGTTTACGCCAGCAACGATGTGAGCCTTTGTATCAAAAAAGGTGAATTTGTTGCGATCGTCGGAAAATCAGGAAGTGGGAAATCCACATTGATGAATATCATAGGTGCTTTGGATGTTCCATCCAAAGGCGAATATTATCTAGGCGGAGAGTCGGTACGTGAAATGAGCGACTCACAGCTTGCGCGTATTCGGAATGAGATGATTGGATTTATTTTTCAGCAGTATAATTTACTACCCAAACTGAATCTTGCTGAAAATGTAGAACTTCCGCTGCTTTATGCAGGAATGGATGCGGCCGAAAGACGGGAACGTACCTTTGATGCACTGAAAAAAGTAGGATTGGCCGAGAAATGGAAGAATCTGCCGGGACAGCTTTCTGGCGGCCAGCAGCAAAGAGTTTCCATTGCTCGTGCACTATCAGGAGATCCGTCTTTGATACTGGCAGATGAACCTACTGGTGCTCTTGATTCGAAAACCAGCAGGGATGTGCTGGATTTTCTGAAGCAGATCAACGAAGAAGGAAATACCATTGTTATGATTACTCATGATAATTCAATTGCCTTAGAGGCCAAACGGGTGGTCCGTGTTGCAGATGGAAAAATAAATTTTGACGGAGAGGCAAACGATTATGCTACAATCCTTTAAACTTGCAATTAAAAGTATATGGGGTAACAAAATGCGTTCTTTTCTGACGATGCTTGGTATCATTATTGGTGTTGCAGCTGTTATAATACTGGTAAGCCTGGTAAATGGGTATATGGCAGGTGTTATGAAAAGTTACTCTGATATGGGAGCAAACCAGATCCAGGTAAATGTTACGAATTTAACGACTCGAGCGGTTAGCAGTGCAGATGTTTACCAATTTTATGAACAGAATTCAGAACTATTTGAAAACGTAAGCCCTAGCGTGATGATAACCGGAAAGGTAAGAAACGGTACCACATCTTTAAAATATACTACGGTTCAGGGATGTAGTGAACAATATATGGAGATCAAAGGCTTTAAGCTGCAAAAGGGCCGCTCCATCATGTATTCTGACGTTGTATCAAGACAAAATATCTGTGTGATCGGGGCTTATGTAGCCCAGAAGTTATTTGGAAGTGCAGAAAATGCAGTAGGACAGAAAATAAAAATAGGAGAAAATACCTACGATGTCGTGGGCGCATTCGAGGCCAAGAACAAAGATTATATATATAGTGGTGGAGAAGAGGACTTTGTATGGATTCCTTATACGGTTGCAGTAAAGGTTGCAAAAAATGCAAATATAGGAGATTATACCTTTACGGTAAAGGAAGTTTCAAAAGCAAACGAGGGTGTCACAATCATTGAAAACTTTTTGCAGGAGGCTATTAAGGATAAAGAATTATACCGTGTAACGACGATGAGTGCTATGCTTGATTCCATGAATAAGCAGATGGCTTCCATAAGTAACATGCTGGGAGGAATCGCCGGAATTTCTCTTTTGGTGGCTGGTGTAGGTGTTATGAATATTATGCTGGTTTCAGTAACGGAACGTACCAGGGAGATTGGAATCCGGAAGTCTCTGGGAGCCAATAAGGGGGCAATCATGCAGCAGTTTATCATTGAGGCAGCAGTTACCAGCTCACTTGGCGGAATCATCGGCATATTAGTAGGTTGCAGTGCTACAGCTTTTGTAGGAAAAGCCGTAGGCATAACCGCAACCCCTGCGTTAAGTGCTGTTTTGGTATCTTTTGGAGTATCCGTTGGAATTGGTTTATTTTTTGGATTCATGCCTGCCAGCAGAGCAGCAAGTTTGAACCCGATTGATGCTTTAAGAAGTGATTAACGTGAATGGTTCTAGATTACTCTGATATATATTTTTTGTATTGTAAAGAAAATTAAGAAAATTTTAGAAATAAAGCAATGGTATATTCATTTATATGATGTAAATTAAAAAGATCAATGCTTACAGATAAGTTGGAAAATTCATAACTGGTAATGATTATGTTGAAGATTTTAAGCAAGAAAGGAACAAAATGGAGCAATTAAAAATCTTAATTATTGAAGATGATGCAGATATTCGGGAAGGTGTCAGGATATTGCTGGAGAGCCAGAATTATCTGGTAGAAGAAGCGAAAGACGGAAAAGAAGGGCTGGAGCTTTTGACCGAGGATACGGACATGGTTATTTTGGATGTCATGATGCCCGGCATGAACGGATTAAAAACATGCAAGGAGATCCGTAAACGCTCCTTTGTTCCAGTTTTGTTCCTTACTGCTAAGACACAGGAGTCTGATAAACTGATTGGACTTATGGCCGGTGGTGATGACTACCTTTCAAAACCATTTTCCTATTCTGAACTGCTGGCAAGGGTGCAGGCACTTTTAAGAAGATATCGTATTTACAGAGGAAAAGAATTTATAGATAATTCTCAAAAGGAAAAATGGCTGGAGCAGTATGACATTCGGATCAACGAGGAATTTAATGAAGTGTGGGTCAAAGAACAGGAAAAGGATTTATCCGATATAGAATATAAAATGCTGCTATTAATGATGAAACATCCCAAACGTATTTTTTCAGCACAGAATTTATACGAAAGCATATGGGAAGAGCCTTATTTTTATACTTCCAACAGTACGGTAATGGTTCATATTCGTAAGCTTAGAATGAAAATAGAAGAGAATCCACAGGAACCGGTACATATAAAAACGGTCTGGGGCAAGGGGTACCGTTTTGAGTAATCGACTGCGCAGCATGAAGCTACAGTTCGCTATGATCGTTTTGGTTGCAGGAATAATGGCACTTTTCGTATACCAGGGTTTAAGTACGGTAATCGTTGACTCTCTGGATACTTATTTTATGGGAAATGATTATGTAACAAAAGTGGCACGTAGCAACATAGGAAGCTTACAGGATTTTGTCAGAAAAAATCACGTGCGGTCCTATGATAAAGCTTCTTTGGATGAATGGTTAAAAAGTCATAAAGATGTAAGCATTACTGTTTTTAAAGATAATACGATCCTTTATGATACGATAATGGTCTATGAGGGTTTTTACGATGAACAGCCATATTATAATGTTGAGTTTCAAGATGGAACAGCCAAAGTATATGTGGTTGGATATTATGGATACAAATACTATAATACAGCTTTAATGGTGTCGGTGATTATTGCAGCAGTGCTATTTTTAGCTGTCTGTATTGGCTATATGGAACGAAAAATCTCGTATATCATGCTGTTGGAGCGTGAAGTAAAGGTATTGAAACGAGGTTCATTGGAAACCGTGATTTCCATTAAAGGATCAGATGAATTGGCGACTCTTGCAGAAGGATTAAATGAGATGAGGCTTTCTTTAAAAGAAAACCTGGAGATGAAGGAGAAGCTTCGCTCTGCCAATAAAAGTCTGGTGACAGGTCTGTCTCACGATCTAAGAACCCCGCTTACCACCCTAATGATTTATCTTGAACTATTGGAAAATGACAAAGCCACTGATCCGTTAAAAGAAAAGCAGTATTTAAAAAAATGTTCGGAAAAGGCAGTTCAAATCAAGACATTATCAGATCAGCTTTTTGAAAGCGTATTAATCAGTGAAAAAAAAGAGATCGATTTGGAAGAACCCCAGATGGTGCAGTATGTGTTAGAAGATGTTATATCTGATATGATTATGTTTTTAGAAAGTCAGGGGTTTCATACGCAGTCCCAAATTGAATGGAGACCTGTGAAGGTAGCCGTTTCCACCGATTATATGACCCGAATTGTCAATAATATAAGCTCTAACCTCCTGAAATATGCAGATCCCGAAATGCCAGTTAAAATTGGAATTCAGTATGCAAAAAATTTCATGGAGGTAAGCTTTACCAACGGTATTCCCCCGCATAAAAATAAGGTGGAAAGTACCAAGATGGGAGTGCACAATATTCGGTCCATGATGGAGAAAATGTCTGGAACTTGTGAAATAGAGGAATCGGATAACTGCTATAAGATAAAAATAAGATTCCCGGTAAATTAATATGTAGTACTATATTTTGTTAAGTCCCTCATAGCAAGAGAAATAAAAAAGGATACATGAGAAATCTGGAATCTTTAGTTATTTCTTAATTCGACCTCACAAGCAAATTCCTTAAAGGACCATTTCTTTATTTTTGAAACATCGTCTCCCATTAATTTGTGAAAAAAGCATCTGGGAATGGTATCGCAATCAAGGTTCGCCTTTATACATAAGTCACACCCATCCTCGTGATTTGCCGGGTTCAGTTTACATTTTGTGTTTTGGCACGTGCAAAATTCTGTTACTTTCATGACTTCCTCCAATTTTCTGTCGTAATATATTTGGTTCAATATCCAAACCGTTATAGCATATGGATGAAAAATTGTCAATAAAGCAAAAATTATAGCAGCAGGGAAATCGTCCCTGCTGTTTTAAGATGATAAATTGGCATTGATATTTCATTATTTTTTGATAAAATAATATTGTAAATAGGATAAAAATACATTAGCGAAATAAATGAGGTTTGAGTTTAGGAGGAAAAAGTGGCTAAATTATATTTTCGGTATGGTGCAATGGGAAGTTCAAAGACAGCCAATGCACTGATGACAAGGTACAATTTTATTGAAAAAGGAAAAAATGTTCTCCTGGTAAAACCTGATATTGAAACAAGGGATGATATAAAGAAGATTAAATCAAGAGTCGGATTAGAGGCAGAATGCATTTTATGGTCCGAATTACAGGGATATGATCAGGAAACCATTAAAGGCTTTGATGTAATAATCGTGGATGAAGCACAATTTCTCTTAGAGGCAGATATTGATGTACTTGCCTATATTGTGGATAATCACAACATCCCAGTCCTGTGTTATGGCCTTAGAACTGATTTTGCTTCCCGTCTTTTCCCTGGTTCCAAGCGGTTGTTGGAGCTGGCAGATGAGATAGAAGAATTGAAAACGGCCTGTTGGTGTGGCAATAATGCCATCATGAACGCAAGGATTGATCAAGACGGAAATATTTTAAGAGCTGGTGAACAGATTGTATTGGGAGCTAATGATAAATACGTTTCCTTATGCCGCAAACATTATAATGAAGGAAAGATTGCAGAGGACCAATAATAAAGACATAAGATTTAAATATGGGTCCCTTCTTTTCGCCATTTACCAGGGGAGAGTCCGGTTGCTTCCCTGAAAGTTTTCGTAAAATAGCTTTGGTCGTGAAATCCACAGTTCCCGCAGATTTCTACCAGTGACAAAGATGATTCAGCCAATAACTGTTTTGCTTTTCTTACTCGTAAATCAATTACATATTGTCTCGGCGATATTCCAACAATATGATGAAAGCAGCGTAAGCATTCTCTTTTGCTGACGGAAGCAGCTTCTGATATTTGCTGTATTTGGATTGGCTCAGTATAGTTGTTATGAACATAATCTAGCATTTTGCGCAGACGGTCGATTTCCGTATAGTTGCGGGTTTTAAGGTCTGAAGTCTGCGCAGGACAATTCTCTAATATAAGACATAAAATTTCTGATAAATAATTTCTCATTCTCAACTCATACCCGAATTTTTTTGAAGCAAACAATTCGTATGCTTTTTTTATAAGATTCAAAACTTCTTCCATCCACGGCATGTCTCTATTAAGGAGAATATACGGCAGATTTACATCCCCTATGAGAGAACGCATATATTTCATCCAATATATGCTGGTCTGAGTACTGTATATTAAGGATGCACGGAATAGTATGTTAGGAAAGATGCATTTTACATTTTGGGTTTCAGTAAAAGCATGTAAAACACCGGAATTGATAAAAATCCCTTCCCCTTTATTCAAAATATATTGTTGGCCATTGACCGTTACACTCAAGCTTCCTTTTTTCACGTAGGCAAGCTCTAGTTCTTCATGCCAATGCCAGGGATAAGAACTGTTCGAATAGATATCAAGGTAACAGGTACAAGGAAATTCTTCCGTACCATGTTTGGTGATCTCCCGTTGATTTGCATCTGATACAAAACCAGTATCTGCAAAGCTGCAAATTGAATTATTTTGAATTTTCATGTAATATTCCTCCTCTCTTTTTCGTGATTGGCGTTTTTATTATATAATACTGCTCTTTCATGATAGAAACAAGAGTATACGTGTGATATTATTATAAAACATTTATACAAAAGTGAGGGGTAAATCATGGCTACAATATTAATCATTGTAATTTATATTGCGTTTATAGGTCTTGGGATTCCGGATTCTCTGTTCGGAACTGCGTGGCCAGCAATTTATACGGAATTCAATCTGCCAATTGCTGCTGCAAGTTATGTGACTTTTTTGATCTCAGGCGGGACAGTGGTATCAAGTTTGATAAGTGCGAGCTTGATTAAAAGATTTGGTACTGGTAAAATTACAGCGGTCAGCACTGCCTTGACCGCTGGGGCTTTATTGGGTTTTTCCTGTTCAGAAAACATGGTGTGGCTATGTTTGTTTGCGATACCTCTGGGACTGGGAGCAGGAGCAATTGATACCGCATTGAATAATTTTGTGGCAATGCATTATAAAGCAATACATATGAATTTTCTTCATTGCTTTTATGGAATTGGTGTTACATTGAGTCCTTATATCATGTCGGTTGCTCTTATGGAAGACTCAAATTGGCGGGGAGGTTACCGTACTGTTTTCTATCTACAATTCGTAATTGCTTTAATAACTATATTGACATTGCCTCTTTGGAGTAAAGTCAAAAATAACAATTTGGAGATAGAACAGGATCATGTTCAGACTATGGGCATAACACAGCTTCTAAAAATCCAAACTGTGCGTACCGTGGGATTTATATTTGTCGGCTCATGCGCGATTGAATACACCTGCGGAATATGGGGAAGCACTTTTCTTGTTAATGCAAAAGGAATTACAACAGAATTAGCAGCAAGAATGATTACATTCTATTATATGGGCATGGCATTAGGGCGATTTTTTTCGGGAATATTTTCTTACAGATTACCGGGTTGGAGACTGATGAAAATAGGCCAGATTATTACATTGGCAGCAATATTATTGCTGTTTTTACCACTTCCTTCTGGAATTGCAGGAGTGGGTTTATTTATGATCGGTATAGGCAATGGTCCTATCTTTCCAAACCTGTTACATCTTACTCCGCAAAATTTTGGCAAAGATATATCCCAGGCTGTAATGGGATTACAAATGGCAACCACTTACATAGGAATCATGTTTATGCCTCCTCTTTTTGGATTGATAGCTCAAAATATCAGCATTGGACTTTTCCCTTTTTATCTTTTGATCATGTTTGGAATTATGAGTGGAGCAACGTATCTTATGATACGAATGCTCAAAAAAGAAAATCTCTGATTTGATATTTTTGGAATTGGAAGAAATTACCAGTGGCAATCTGCCTGTTTTTCCTTGATTTTTATAAGTATAATTGTTAATATATGGTAATCATTACTGATATTATAAGGAGAAATTCGTATATGCCAAGAGGAGTAAGAAAGTCATCAATCGAAAAACTTCAAAAAGAGTTGAAAGAGGTACAGGAATCTATTTTGCAGTATAAAACGTCCATTACCACTTTAAAAGAGAAAGAAAAAGAAATTCAGGAGAAAATTGAACTGGAACAATTTAAGGAGGTATCCTCCATTCTGGATAAGCACAAGATGTCTCTTGAAGATTTAAAAGAAATGCTGGGTTCCAGAGAAGAACAGAATCACTGATTTTATAAGCCGAAGACTTTTACGTTTTCGGCTTATTTTATTTCATCTTTCTCCTCTCTTTTTTCGCAAGTCCTGTATCAAAATCCAATCTTTCTTTCGTCATTCACATGTAATATTCAAGGTTTTCCATTAAAAGTATTTTAAAAGATATTAAATCAGATGAATTATACATATAATTTTAACCCTGGGAATAATAATGCAGATAATTAATTTGGTCAAGTTCTTTTCACGTTTTTGGCAATCCTGGCATATCCTGAATCATATGATAAAAATGTCAAAGGAATTTCAAGACAATGCGCAGGGAGAAAAAGTTGCAAAAATGTTCGCTGGATAGAACGAAGTATAATCATTACAAAGAAGTTTTTAAAGAAAAAGGGTTCATGATATCCCGGGTGAAGGGAATGCTTTATTATAACCGGACAGTAAAGATGGAACCTGAAATCACAGCACAGGTTACGGAAACAGCCAGGCAGGCAGGAGTGGGAATGGCAGGAGCGGAATGCCGTATTAAATCCAGAAATTCCTATTTTAAGAAGATCCGAAGAAAATGTGATCCAAGAGAAAGCTGTTATGAGGTAAAAGACATACTGAGATATACGTATACTGCTTCCGGAGAAGAACTGGTAGAGAAAATTTCGAAAGTCATTGAGATGTACTCAAATTCAGGTTATAATACGGTTGAGATCAAGAATTACTGGATTGACGGACAAAATCCTTATAACGGGATTAACACTACCATGCGTTCTCCGGAAGGTCTGGCATTTGAACTGCAGTACCACACGCCGGAAAGCTTTGAAGTGAAGAATGGAAAAATGCATGAACTATACGAAAAACAAAGGCCTATCAAAGACGTAAGCAGTAGAGAGTACATAGAACTGGGTGACCGGATGTTTGAATTATCTGATTCTATGGAAATTCCGAAGGGCATAGAAAAGGTGAAAACTCATGACTGAAACCAGATTTTTGAAACTAACCGATTATGAAAACCAGGGAACTGTAATAAAGCAGGAAGGAAGACAGTTCTTTGGGTATGTGCATGGAGTGTGGGTAAGGCGAGGATTATCGCTTGGGTATTTTTATCCGGATGCCCCGGAATTTGACTGCTATGAAGTGATTACAGAAAAAGAAGCGAAAAAACTGCTGAATGCGGAATAATATCACAGTCTATGGACGGTTGATATTATTCCGCATTCATTTTCCCTGAAAACAGAACAAAATCAGAGAAAGTTTCTTTGGTTACATCAACATTTCCTAATACAATGCTTTTAAATCTTTTTTTCCTTTTATTCCCATTAAAATAGAACGTATGTTCTGGTACTATATAAGCAGAGGTGATTATATGAATCAGGATGTATTTCATATTGACGAAGATTCTGCGTTTAAAGAAATTATAAAGCAGGACAAGATGTACCACATAGCCTGCAAAGTATGGTTTACCGCCAGTTGTATTCCTCTGCCTTTGAGCTTTCAATTTGAGGGAGACGATAACATCATACAGGCCGTAAAAGATATTACGGTAAAATCTTGTGAAGACAAGAATTATTCTGGGATTCGTTCCAAAGAGTATGGCTGTGAAGCCATCATTGGAGGGATTCGGCTTCAAATTAAACTTATTTATTACATGGAAGCCTGTAAATGGGTTATGATATTACCGCTATAGACGAAATAGAATTGTTATTGCATTGAAATAGCAGGGAGTTATTCTGTCCTTTTTTGGAGAAATAAACAAAAATTTAGAGAATTTTTATCAAAATACCATAATTTGTTTAGTTGCATTAAAAAACATACAGTGCTATACTCTGATATAGTTAATTAGCTAATTATTAATAGGCTAACAGAAAGGGGGGTATTTTATAAATGAGACCAATGGATGGAATGGAGGATGAATGCATGGGCAATCCCCTTTCCCTGCGGAGAGGCGTAATGAAGGGATATATGAGGATCATGAAGCTGCACCGCACGATACTGGAATCGCGGGTGAAGCAGACAGGGGTATTCCGCAGTCAGCACCAGATCTTAATGATGCTTTCAGATCATAACAATGCATCTCAAAAAGAACTGGCAGAACGCCTTTATGTATCAACTGCCACCATAGCGGTGACAGTGAAAAAATTGGAAAAGGGCGGATTTATTACCCGGATCGTGGATAAGGAAGACAACCGGATGAATAAGCTTTGTCTTACAGAAAAAGGAAAGCATATGGTGAAAATCAGCCGGGAATATTTTTTAAATGTAGAAGCACAGATGTTTCATGACTTTTCAGAAGAAGAATTGACTGTCATGGAACAATATTTAAACCGAATTTATGATAATTTATCTCAAATTCCTGTGGATAAGGGCATGGCAGAAAGAGAGGATTGATAACTTGAAACGATATTGGAAATATATAAGGCCGTATCTTAGTGCTTTTATTCTTGCGCCGCTGTTGATGTTGACAGAAGTATTTGGAGAAATATTGCTTCCAAAGCTGACTTCCATGATCATTAACAATGGAGTTGCAGGAAGAGACGTAGGATACATTATGAGAATTGGCGGAGTCATGGTGGTCATCGCTGTTATTATGGCAGCCGGAGGAATTGGAGGAGCTTATTTTTCATCAAAGGCTTCTATTTGCTTCAGCACGGATTTAAGAAAGGATATCTTTCATAAAGTCCAGCAGTTTTCTTTTAAGAACATCGATGATTTCAGTACAGGATCATTGGTCACCAGACTGACCAATGACATTCAGCAGATTCAGAATGTTATTATGATGAGTCTTCGTCTGATGTTCCGTGCACCTGGAATGCTGGTGGGCGGTTTGATTATGGCCTATTTAATGAACAGGCAGCTGGTGCTAATTTTGCTTGTGGTGATTCCGTTGCTGCTTCTGGCTATATTTATTATTTTAAAGGCAGCATTTCCACGATTTGAGGCAATGCAGAAGAAGATTGACCGTTTGAATTCAGGTGTGCAGGAAGCACTGACGAATGTGCGGGTAATCAAGTCTTTTGTGAGGGAAAAACATGAGGCAGAAAAATTTGAGGAAACAAACAGAGACTTAATGGAAGGCAGTCTTGCTGCTATGCGGATCGTTATAGCAACCATGCCAGTCATGATGCTTGCTATGAATGTCACCACCATTGCGGTGGTCTGGTATGGCGGTAATTTAATCATTGCAGGAAAAATGCCGGTAGGAGATTTAACCGCATTTACCATCTATATCGTTCAGATCCTGATGTCTTTGATGATGCTTTCCATGGTATTTTTACAGGCTTCCCGTGCAATGGCTTCCTTAAAGCGTGTGAATGAGGTTTTGAATACAGAGATTGATTTAACGGATGTGAATGCGGCTAATAAGTCAGCTATGGTTACCAAAGGAAAAGTAGAGTTTTGTGATGTCAGCTTCCAGTATGCAAAGGATACGGAAGAGAAGGTCTTAAAAACAATCAACTTTACTGCAGAACCGGGAGAAACCATAGGAATTATTGGTTCAACAGGCAGCGGAAAAACATCTTTGGTACAATTAATTCCCCGCCTTTACGATGCGGATGAGGGGCAGGTACTGGTCGATGGCATTGATGTAAAAGATTATTCCATTAGAAATTTAAGAGACAGCGTTGCCATGGTTTTACAGCAAAACGTGCTGTTTTCAGGAACCATTGAAGAAAATCTTCGATGGGGAGATGAAAATGCAACGATGGAAGATATTATTCAAATGGCAGAAAGTGCTCAGGCCAGCGGCTTTGTATCTAATTTTACAGATGGATATAATACGGATTTAGGCCAGGGGGGATCCAATGTATCCGGAGGTCAGAAGCAGAGATTATGTATTGCCAGGGCACTATTAAAGAAGCCTAAAATACTGATTTTAGATGATAGTACTTCGGCTGTTGATACGGCAACAGAAGCAAAAATCCGCGAGTGTTTTCAAACGACCTTAAAAGATACCACGAAATTCATTATCGCACAAAGAATTGGTTCTGTGGAAAATGCAGATAAGATCATTGTGCTTGATGAAGGAGAGATCGTAGGCATGGGATCGCACGAAGAGCTGATGAAGTCCTGTGAAGCTTATCAGGAAATCTATTATTCACAAAGAGACCGGAAAGAGGAGGTGGGTGCATAAATGGATAATCAGCATAGAATAGAAAGCTTGAAAAAACGTTACGGACGATCCGTGGCACCCCCAAAACGTAACGGTGCCATGGGCAGGAAAGAGATGAAAACAGGAGCTCCGAAAAATACGAAGGCAACCGTAAAGCGTCTTCTTTCTTACTTAAATGTATACAAATTTTCCATGGGAATGGCACTTGTCTGTGTGGTTGTGGGAACACTGGCACAGTTGGCTGGCTCTTATATGCTCAGGCCCCTCATCAATGAATATATTGCACCAATAGATGGCAGCAGGGGAAGTGTTTCTGGCTTGGCCAGAGGAATTGTAGTAATGGCATCTGTTTTAGCCATTGGTGTGGCTGCAAACTATATACAGTCCAGGATCATGCTGACAGTAGCCCAGAATGCACTTCAGAAAATAAGAGATGATCTCTTTGGAAAAATGCAGACGCTTCCGGTCCGATTTTACGATACCAATAATAATGGTGATTTAATGAGCCGTTTCAGCAACGACGTGGATACCATCGGCCAGATGCTGAGCAATACTCTGATTCAGCTTTTTTCAGGAGCGCTGAGCATTGTAGGAACTCTCGCTCTTATGATCTACACAAATATCTGGCTGACCATTGTGACCATTATTATTGTACCAATTATGGTAAAGGCCGGTAAAGCCATTGCATTAAGAAGCCAGAAGTACTTTACCGCCCAGCAGGCTTCTCTGGGAGCTGTCAATGGTTATATTGAAGAGACAATCAGCGGACAGAAGGTAGTAAAGGTATTTTGTCATGAAGAAGTAGCAGAAGAAGAGTTTGAAATTTTAAATGAAGATTTAAGAAATAACATGATCCATGCCCAGTTTTTCGGCGGTGTTATGATGCCGATTATGGGCAATTTAAGTCAGTTAAATTATACTCTGACTGCCTGTGTGGGTGGACTTTTATGTGTACTTCGTGGCTTTGACGTAGGTGGTCTTACGGTGTTTTTATCTTTCTCCAGACAGTTCAGCCGCCCTATTAATGAGATCTCCATGCAGGTGAGCAACGTATTTTCTGCACTTGCAGGTGCGGAGCGGGTATTTGCAATCATGGATGAGGAACCGGAACCGGCAGATGATACGGATGCAGTGGTTTTAGAACCAATGAACGGATATGTGGAACTGAGCCATGTGACCTTTGGATACAATTCTGACAAAGTGATTTTAAAAGATATCAGCCTTTATGCGAAGCCAGGGCAGAAAATCGCCTTTGTAGGATCCACTGGAGCCGGTAAGACCACAATCACAAATCTTCTTAACCGTTTTTACGATATTCAGGGCGGTGAGATCATCATTGATGGCCAGAACATCCGCCATTTAAAGAAGGAAAATCTTCGTCAGAATATAGCAATGGTACTCCAGGATACTCATCTGTTTACAGGAACTGTGATGGAGAACATTCGTTACGGAAGACTTGATGCAACGGATGAAGAAGTCATAGAAGCAGCAAAGACAGCGTCTGCATATTCCTTTATCATGAGACTTGCATCAGGATTTGATACAGTCTTAGAGGGAGACGGTGCCAATTTAAGCCAGGGACAGAGACAGCTTTTAAACATCGCCAGGGCCGCTATTTCAAAGGCGCCGATTCTGATCCTTGACGAAGCTACCAGTTCTGTAGATACCAGAACAGAAAAGCATATTGAACGAGGCATGGACCGGTTGATGGCAAACCGCACCACCTTTGTCATCGCTCACCGTTTATCCACCGTTCGTAATGCCAACGCTATCATGGTACTGGAAAATGGAGAAATCATCGAGCGGGGAGATCATGATGACTTGTTAGAGCAGAAAGGCAGATATTACCAGCTTTATACTGGTGCGGTGGAATTGGATTAATTTATAACTTATACTGTTTTATAACGGGAGCGTGGAAGTATTTTATCCATGCTCCTGATTTTGATTTGAAAAAGATTTCAGTAATTTCAAGAAAAAAGGAATAGAAATACTTGTATTAAATAAAATATGAGGGTAAGAAATCTGTAATGACTGTCATTCGTTTGTTAAATGATTAGCATTGTTTCAAATGACAAATTATGGTATACTGGTTAAACCATAAGCGTTTGCAGAGAAAGGGGTAATTAAATGGGTTTGCCTACATTTAGGGGCGGCGTTCATCCTTACGAGGGAAAAGAATTGTCCGAGAATAAACCGGTAACAGTGCTGCAGTCAAAAGGTGAGATGGTATTTCCTCTGTCTCAGCATATTGGTGCACCGGCAAAGCCTTTGGTGGCAGCAGGAGACCGGGTTTTGGTTGGCCAGAAAATCGGGGAGATGGACGGCGCTATTTCAGCCTGTGTGATCAGTTCCGTTTCAGGAACGGTGAAAAGCATCGAACCAAGAATGGTAGCGAATGGTTCGATGATAACGTCAGTCATTATTGATAATGATGAAGAGTACCAGACAGTAGAATCCTTTGGAATAAAGCGTGACCCCAAAACTTTATCAAAGGATGAGATACGGAATATAATCAAAGAGGCAGGCATCGTGGGTTTAGGGGGAGCAGGATTTCCCACCTATGTGAAGCTGACTCCAAGAGATGATGCAAAGATTGACACGGTTATTGTTAATGGCGCGGAATGTGAGCCATATCTGACCTCTGATTACCGAATGATGATAGAGGAGCCGGAGAAGATTATAAAGGGACTTCAAATTATTCTCCAGCTTTTTGAAAATGCGAGGGGAGTTATCAGCATTGAGAGTAACAAACCCGAAGCAATTAAAAAATTACAGGAACTTGTAAAGGATGAACCACGAATTACCGTTTATCCATTAAAGACAAAATATCCACAGGGCTGGGAGAGAACGTTGATCTATAGCGTAACCGGACGAAAGATAAACTCCGATATGCTGCCGGCAGAAGTGGGCTGTGTCGTGGATAATGTGGATACTGTGATTTCAATATACAATGCTGTTGCAGAAAACACTCCATTGATTCGCCGTATTATCACAGTGACAGGAGATGCCATACAAAATCCTCAAAATTACCACGTAAGGATTGGAACCAGTTATGAACAGTTGGTTGAAGCATCCGGAGGATATAAAACGGAGCCGAAAAAGGTGATTTCTGGTGGTCCCATGATGGGACAGGCTTTGTTTGATACCAGTATTCCGATTACCAAAGTTTCCTCTGCGTTAATCGGGATGGCAGAAGATGAGACGGCAGAGAATCCTACGACCGCATGTATCCGCTGTGCAAGATGCGTTCGTGTATGTCCTAGCCGTGTCGTTCCCCAGCAGATGGTCATAGCGGCGGTAAATTCCGATATGGAACGGTTTTTAAAGCTAAATGGAATGGAGTGCTGCGAGTGCGGCAGTTGTTCGTATATCTGTCCGGCAAAGATTCCGCTCACTGAGTCATTTATTCAAATGCACCGGATTGTTGCGAGTGACGGAGATAAAAGGCAGGAGGAGAAAAAATGACAAATTCATTAAGCGTTTCTTCATCACCTCATATCAGAACCCAGGTAACCACACAGAATATCATGTTTGATGTTGCGATTGCCATGATTCCGGCTTCCGCATATGGTGTGTACCAGTTTGGGATAAAGGCGGCCCTGGTTCTGTTCGTCAGCGTTCTTTCCTGTGTCCTCAGTGAATATGTATTTGAAGCTCTTATGGGAAAACCTGTTACGATAAGTGACGGAAGTGCACTTGTAACGGGAATGATTTTGGGTCTTAATATGCCTCCTGCTATTCCTCTATGGATTCCATTTTTGGGCGGCATGTTTGCTATTATTGTTGTAAAGCAGTTATACGGCGGCATTGGCCAGAACTTTATGAATCCTGCTTTGGCAGCCAGATGTTTCCTGCTCATTTCTTTTGCAGGCCAGATGACCACGTTTACATACCATGACGCGGTTGTAAGCCCTACCCCACTTGCTGCTTTAAAAGCCGGACAGTCTGTCGATTTAACAGCCATGTTCATCGGAAAGATTCCCGGATCAATGGGAGAAGTATCGGTAATTGCTCTTTTAATCGGAGCTGCCTACATGCTTATCCGAAAGGTAATTTCCATCCGGATTCCGGCTGCGTATTTAATTACCTTTGCTCTGTTTGTATTTATCTTTGGACGGCAGGATATTTCTTATGTGCTGGCCCACTTGTGCGGCGGAGGCGTTATCTTCGGTGCATTCTTTATGGCTACGGATTATTCCTCCAGCCCCATTACCAAAAAAGGGCAGATTGTCTTTGGAATCCTTTTAGGAATATTGACCGGTTTGTTCCGCCTGTTCGGAGGATCAGCAGAAGGCGTTTCCTACGCCATTATCATCAGTAATATTCTGGTGCCGTTAATCGAGGAGATTTCTCTTCCGATACCGTTTGGAAAGGAGAGAAGATAAGATGAAGAATGGCCGAATTATAAAAGATGCGTTGATTTTATTTGGAATTACCGTTATTTCCGGATTGCTGCTTGGCGGCGTTCATGAACTTACAAAAGGTACCATTGAAAAATCTGGCATGTCTGCAAATTCCGAAGCCAACAAGGCGGTCTTTCCGGAAGCTTCTGACTTTAAGGTGGATGACAAGCTGACAAAAGCGGTAGAAAGCAGTAATACAGACCTGCCATCCAAGGATTATGGCAATGTCGGTATTGACCAGGCATTGGCAGCAGTAGATGGAGGCGGGGCTCTTCTTGGATATGTAATCACTTGCTATTCCAATGACAGCTATAACGGAACCGTAAAGTTACTGGTTGGAATCAATGCAGATAAAAGCTTAAAAGGCATTGAAGTCTTAGAAATCAATGATACTCCGGGACTGGGGCAGATGGCAAAAGAGCCGTCATTCAAGGAACAATTTGCAGGAAAATCTGCAGAAACCCTTGCTGTGACCAAGTCAGGTAATGGAGGTGAGGCAGAAATCAATGCCATCAGCGGAGCGACCATTACCTCCCGTGCGGCCACCAATGCTGTCAATGCTGCACTGTATCTGGTGTATCATCACATTGAACAATAGGAGGTGGAGAGATGAAAAATCAATATTCAGACCGTTTATGGAGCGGTATCATAAAAGAAAATCCCACCTTTGTATTGATGCTTGGCATGTGTCCGACCCTGGCGGTCACCACATCCTTAATCAATGGACTGGGAATGGGACTTTCCACAGCTGTAGTATTACTGTTCTCCAACATGATCATTTCTGCAATGCGTAAAATCATATCGGACACCATCCGGATTCCTGCTTATATTGTTATTGTTGCTACACTGGTAACAACGGTCCAGTTAATTTTACAGGCTTACGTGCCTTCCCTTTATACTGCCCTTGGTATCTATATTCCGCTTATTGTGGTAAACTGTATCATTTTAGGTAGGGCAGAAACCTTCGCTTCCAAAAACGGGGTGATTGCATCGGCCTTTGACGGACTGGGGATGGGAATCGGCTTTACGATTGCACTTACCTGCATTGGATTTGTACGTGAACTTCTGGGTGCCGGATCTGTACTGGGATATAAGGTCATTCCAGAAGGATACCAGATATCTGTTTTCGTGCTGGCACCTGGGGCGTTTTTCGTTTTGGCTGGACTGACAGCTTTGCAGAATAAGTTTAAAGCTCCGTCAGCGACCAACGGTGACTCCGGTTCCTGTGAAAGCTGTGGATCCTGTATGGGTACTGTAGGTGTTTCCGAACAGAAGAGTTCTGGAAGCAGTAAGTCAAAAAACGGGAAAAAGAATAAATAGGAGGATGGAACGATGAAAGAATTGTTGTTAATTGCTGTTGGCGCCGCCTTGGTGAATAACGTAGTACTCAGCCAGTTCCTTGGTCTATGCCCGTTTCTTGGAGTTTCAAAAAATGTAAAAACATCGGCGGGTATGGGAGTTGCAGTCATCTTTGTCATAACTATTTCCTCTTTAGTCACCAGCCTGATTTATAAAGGGATTTTAGTGGGACTTCATCTGGAATATTTGCAGACCATGGTGTTTATTCTGGTTATTGCGGCTTTGGTCCAGTTTGTGGAATTGTTTTTAAAGAAATCCATGCCCCCTCTTCATAAAGCGATGGGTGTATACCTGCCCTTGATCACAACCAACTGTGCAGTACTTGGTGCTGCTCTAACCAATGTGTCAAAGGATTACGGGGTTCTTCAAAGTGTGGTAAACGGCATCGGAATTTCCGTTGGTTTTACCATTGCCATCATTATGCTGGCAGGTATCCGGGAAAAGATCAAATACAACGATATTCCCAAGTCTTTTAAAGGCTCACCGATTGTTCTTATCACTGCCGGACTTATGGCAATGGCATTTTTCGGATTTGCCGGATTGATTTAAAGAGGGAGAAGAATAGACATGATAACAGGAATGATATCTGCGGCCGCAGTATTAGGCGGAATTGGTCTTTTGACCGGTTTGTTCCTGGGCATTGCCAGTGAGAAATTGAAAGCAGAAACGGACGAAAGAGAAGTGAAGATCCGCGAGGCGCTGCCGGGAGTTAATTGCGGCGGCTGCGGTTATGCAGGATGCGATGCTCTGGCCCAGGCCATTGCGGCAGGTAATGCTGGTGTAGGTGCCTGTCCGGTAGGCGGTAAAAAATCAGCGGAAAAGATCGGTAAGATCATGGGAGTTTCCGCTGAATCAGGAAAAAAGTAATTGTATGCCTATAGAAAAAATGTCCCTCTGACGCGGATAACCGTTTCAGAGGGACATTTTCATTTAATTAGAATTTGAAATAATTGATTGCATTGTTATAGGAGATGCCTTCGATGATTTCTTTTAATGCTTTCTGGTCATTTGGATATTCACCGTTCTCAACCCAGCCACCGATCATTTCGCAGAGGATTCTGCGGAAGTATTCGTGTCTTGTGTAGGATAAAAAGCTTCTGGAGTCGGTAAGCATACCGATGAAGTTTCCAAGGCAGCCTAAGTTTGCAAGAGAAGTCATCTGCTCGGTCATGCCTACTTTGTGATCGTTGAACCACCATGCAGATCCATGCTGGATCTTGCCTGGGAAATCGCTCTGGAAGCAGCCAATGATAGTTCCGATGGAAGCATTGTCATTTGGATTTAAGGAGTAGATGATGGTCTTCGGAATTTCGTCGTTTGCACTTAAAGCATTTAAGAAATCTGCCATCTGTGCAGATGGAGCGTAGTTGTTGATGCAGTCATAACCGGTATCAGCGCCCAGTCTTTCAAACATCAGAGCGTTGTTATCACGCTTGCAGCCATAATGAAGCTGCATTACCCAACCCATGCGGTTGTATTCTTTTGCAACAAATAACATGAATGCAGTTTTGAATTTCAGTTCATCTTCTTTGGAAACAGCCTTTCCGGAAAGACCTTTAGCAAAGATAGTCTCAAGCTCTGCTTCATCAGCAGGAACATACATGACATATTCAAGCGCGTGGTCAGATACGGAACAGCCCTGGCTCTTAAAGAATTCCATACGGTTTTTAAGAGCAGTCTTTAAAGAAGCGAAATCTTTGATTTCAATACCGCTGGCAGCGGATAATTTTGCAATGTATGCAGCGAAATCCGGTTTTTCCACGTTCATAGCCTTGTCCGGTCTCCATGCAGGAAGAACTTTCACATCAAAAGAAGAATCGGCAGCGATTTTCTGATGCCATTCCAGTGTATCGGCAGGATCATCAGTGGTGCAGATTACGTTAACATTTGACTGTTTGATAATGTTGCGAACGCTCATGGAATCTTCATGAAGCTTTTCGTTGCATAAATTCCATACTTCCTCAGCGGTATCGCCGTTTAAATAACCGGTGTAGCCGAAATATCTCTGAAGTTCTAAGTGGCTCCAGTGATAGAGAGGATTACCAATAAGTTTTGACAGAGTTTCTGCCCACTTCTGGAATTTCTCGCGGTCTGTAGCATCACCGGTAATATATCTTTCGTCAATACCGTTGGAACGCATCTGACGCCATTTGTAATGGTCACCGCCTAACCATACCTGAGTAATGTTGTCAAACTTGCGGTCTTCGTAGATTTCCTGAGGATTGATGTGGCAATGATAGTCCACTACGGGCATTTTTTCCGCATATGTGTGGTAAAGTGACTTTGCTGCCTCGGTTGACAATAAGAAATCCTGATCCATAAACTGTTTCATGTTAGAGAGTCCTCCTTGTATATAAAATAATTTAAAAATTAGTAGTACCTCGTTTGATTAATTCTGGTGTAATCGTAGTTTTTGCCGGCACGTTACCGTTGTTTAATACTTTCATTAAAGTATTGACGGTTGTGGTACAGAGTGCTTCGACCTTATTGTCTACGGAAGTGATCTCAGGAGTTGTACATCTTGACAGGATAGAGTTATTATATCCAATGATGTTTAAATCCTCCGGGATCTTAAGTCCGGCCTGATCCGCATATTTAACTGCGCCTACCGCCAAAATATCTTCTGCAGCCAGGACTGCATCAAAATGAACTCCGCTGGAGGAGAGAAGTTTAAGTCGTTCCATTGCGGCATCCAAATCCTTCTGACACAGCACCATAAGTTCTTCCCTGATAGAAAAACCCGCATCACTTACAGCTTTGCGGTACCCGGAAAGTTTGCATAAGTTGCTGTAGGAGTTTCCGGAATAAAGATAAAGTATGGATTTGCGCCCCGATTCATAAAGCTTACTCACCGCCCGGTAGACTGCGGCATGATCGTCGCATACCGTGCTGTAAATCTGTTCGCCTTCCAGACTGCCATTAACCAGCATAATAGGAATGTCCTTAGCCGCTTCTAAAAGATAAGCATTGTCCTTGGGCTTAGCTTCTATATAATGGGAACCGGTCAGAATAATGGCATCTACCCGTTTTGAGCAAAGCAGCTCTAAATACTTCTTTTTTGTCTCAGGAAGATATCCGCTGCAGCAGAGGATAGAATCATAGCCATTGCTCCGTAGTTCTTTTTCCAGATAGTAGATGGCTTCTGCCAGCCAGGGGTCAGAAGAATCGGAACACATGATTCCAATGGTTTTCATTGTATTAAGGCCAAGGCTTCTGGCAAATACATTAGGGGTATAGCCAAGCTCTTCCATGACAGCGAGTACCCGTTTCCTGGTTTTTTCACTGACATTGGGATTCCCATTAATCACGCGGGAAACGGTGGCGATTGAAACGTGAGCATGTTCGGAAACATCGTATATATTCAAAAGCAGCACCTCCGTAATTGTAAGCATTTACATACCTCATACATTATAACTAATTATGATAAATAATACAATCCCTGATTTGTTGTTTTCATGAAATATTGGATCAAAAACACGTTTTTTTGTAAATGCTTACAAAAATTTCGTATATGCGAAAATAAACTTGCATTTTTTTCAATTTCAGGAGTATACTATGACTTAGAAATGGAGGCAAGCCATGAAACTCAATAGAACCACGCAAAGAACAGTGGAAATCTTAAAAATGATTTCCCGGACACCGGAAGGTGCCACATTAGATGATCTCTGTGAAAAACTGAACCTGCCCAAAACCAGCGCCTATGACATAGTAACAACTCTTGCTGAGATGGGCATGGTGAATGTAAAACGGGGACAGAAGCAGAATTATACCATAGGCTTAATGTCTTACCGCATTGGAATCAATTATACCAATAATCTGGATTTTATAGGAATCATAGAGCCAGTTCTCAAGGCATTTTCAAAAGAAGTGGGAAAAACAGTCTTTTTCGGAATCCCTTCGGATCATCATGTTGTATACATATGTAAATTTGAACCGGAGAATCCTATTATAACGACAGCTACCGTAGGCTCTAAAAATCCTGTGTACTGTACTTCCCTCGGCAAGGTCATTCTTGCTTACAGTGAAGAAGAGAAAAGAGAGCAGATGATCAGCCGGATCAAATTTACCCAGTTCACCGAACGGACCATAAAAGACAGAGAGCAGCTGATTCATGAGCTGGAGATGGTCCGGGAGAGAGGCTATGCTTTCGATGCAAGAGAGATGGAAGAGCACATGCAGTGCGTAGGAGCCCCTGTTTTTGACCGGGATAGCAATGTTCTTGGAGCCATCAGCGTGTCCACTCTTTATAAGCCGGCGGAGGATTATGAGGCCCTCGGAAAACTGATTTCCCGGAAGGCGATGGAGGTTTCCCGATTATTAGGGTTTCTTGGAAAAATATGAGGATTACCTGTTGACAAAATGAGTAGAAACGATTAATATTCAAGTATAAGAATCGTAAATATGAAGTTAATTCGTATATGCGAATTTAAAGAAGGAGAGAAGAACAATCATGAAAAAAGAACAAGTTTTATCAAAGATGAAAAAAGACTGTCTGGTTGCTGTTGTTCGTGCAAAAAGCTTAGAGCAGGGCGAAAAGGTAGTTGACGCTATTATTGCCGGCGGTATCAACTTTATTGAAATTACTATGACTATGGATGAAGGAAATCCAATCGAATTCATCGCAAAAATGTCTGAAAAATATAGCAAAAATGCAGATGTTGTTATCGGTGCAGGTACTGTACTTGATCCTGAGACAGCAAGAGCAGCAATCCTTGCTGGTGCAAATTACGTAGTAAGCCCAGGCTTAAACGTTGAGACCATCAAGCTTTGCAACCGTTACAGAGTACCTATGCTTCCAGGCGTTATGACACCTACCGAAGCGATTACTGCATTAGAAGCAGGCTGTGACATCATTAAGATCTTCCCAGGCAACATCATGGGACCATCCGCTATCAGCTCTTTCAAAGGACCTCTTCCACAGGGTGATTTCATGCCATCTGGCGGTGTTGACGTTGATAATGTTGACAAATGGATCAAAGCTGGCGCATATGCAGTCGGTACAGGAAGCAGCTTAACAAAGGGCGCTAATACAGGCGATTTCGCAGCAGTTACCGCAAAAGCAAAAGAGTTCGTAGAAGCAGTAGCAGCAGCACGCAAATAATTTAAAATCAACAGCAGAATTAAGGAGAGTACAAAATGGCAAAGATCGTAACCATGGGCGAGATCATGTTAAGATTATCTACCCCGAACAACGAAAAATTTATTCAGGCAGATGAATTTGATGTAAACTACGGCGGCGGCGAGGCTAACGTAGCAGTTTCTTTAGCAAATTACGGCCATGAGGCTGAGTTTGTAACAGCAGTACCGAAGAACCCAATCGGTGAGTGCGCTGTTGCAGCTTTAAGAAAATATAATGTAGGAACAAAGCATATCGCAAGAGGCGGCGAGAGACTTGGTATCTATTTCTTAGAGACAGGTTCCGCTATGAGAGCTTCTTCTGTTGTATATGACAGAGCATATTCCTCTATCTCTACTGCAACAGCTGCTGATTTCAATTTTGATGAGATCTTCGAAGGCGCTGACTGGTTCCACTTTACCGGAATCACACCAGCAGTTAGCGATGGCGCTGCAGAGCTTACAGAAGCTGCATTAAAGGCAGCAAAAGCTCACGGTGTTACTGTTTCCGTTGACTTAAACTTCCGTAAAAAATTATGGTCTTCTGAGAAAGCTCAGAAGGTTATGACTAACTTAATGCAGTATGTTGATGTATGTATCGGCAATGAAGAGGACGCTGAAAAGGTTCTTGGATTTAAGCCAGGCAATACTGATGTAACAAGCGGAGAACTGGAATTACAGGGCTATGTAGACATCTTTAATCAGATGATCGACAAGTTCAATTTCAAATATGTAATCAGCTCCTTACGTGAGAGCCATTCTGCATCTGATAATGGCTGGTCTGCTTGTATCATGGATGGTGCAACTCGCGAGTTCTATCATTCCAGAAAATATCATGTAACTCCAATCGTAGACCGTGTAGGCGGCGGAGATTCCTTCGCAGCTGGCGTTGTTTGCGGAATGGTTGATGGAAAAGATTTCAAGGGTGCGCTGGAATATGCAGTAGCAGCTTCCGCATTAAAGCACACAATTCCTGGAGACTTCAACCTGGTAACCAGAGAAGATGTTGAGACTCTGGCAGGCGGAGATGGATCAGGACGTGTTCAGCGATAATTACTGACCGACTGTTTGCAGACAGGAGATGAATTCCTGCCATTTACAAATAATATAAGACATCGGGGGTCATTCTGGAATGACCCCCCTTTTTTAAGACTTATGGAGGAAATATCAGAATGAGCGACAGACCATTTGATTTATTAAGTCTGGGCGAATTGCTTTTGCGTCTGTCTCCGGCAGGCGTGGAAAGACTGGTCCGAGGCGATTCCTTTATGAAACAGGTTGGCGGTGCGGAATTAAACGTTGCAGTGGGCGCAGCTCTTTTAGGGCTTCACACTGGTTTAGTGACTCAGCTTCCTGCTCATGATATGGGAAAGTTTGCAAAGAATAAAGTCCGTTCCTATGGTATCAGTGATGACTATTTTGTATATGATCAAAGTTCGA
Source organism: uncultured bacterium (assembly GCA_963519465.1). Classification (GTDB taxonomy): domain Bacteria; phylum Bacillota; class Clostridia; order Lachnospirales; family Lachnospiraceae; genus Lacrimispora. The sequence goes on along the minus strand of CAUQMY010000018.1, from coordinate 43,416 downwards.
ATGCAAGACTGGGACTTTATTATTATGAGTACGGAGCTTATCCAAGAAAACCTAAGGTCGTCTATGACAGGAAGAACAGTTCCTTTGTCCATATCAGTGAGGACTCTTTCCCTGATGATATGTATAAAGCTACAACCTGCTTCCATACAACAGGTATTACGCTTGCTCTTTGCGACAATACCCGGAAGACGGCCATTGATATGATAAAGAAATTTAAGGAAAGCGGAACGATCATATCCTTTGATGTGAATTTCCGCGGGAATCTATGGACTGGCGATGAAGCGAGGGAATGCATTGAACAGATTCTTCCCTATGTGGATATTTTCTTCTGTTCCGAAGATACGGCCAGACTGACCTTTAAAAAACAGGGAACCGTCAAAGAGATGATGAAGAGCTTTACCGAAGAGTATCCGATTTCCATCGTAGCTTCCACTCAGAGAATCGTACATAGCCCCAAAAGCCATACTTTTGGATCTGTTATTTACGATGCAGCCAGAAGGGAATACTACGAGGAAGAGCCATATCATAACATTGATGTAGTAGACCGGATCGGAAGCGGAGACGCCTATATTGCAGGAGCTCTTTATGGCCTTTTAAGCAGCGGTGGAGACTGTATGAAAGCAGTTCAGTATGGCAATGCAACTGCAGCTTTAAAGAATACGATTCCAGGAGATTTACCTACTTCAGATCTAAGCGAGGTGAATACCGTTATCCGTGAGCATAACGAAAAAGGACCTCAGAGCGAGATGAGCAGATAAAAGTATCTCCAAAACAGGAAAAGTAAAAGTATAGTAATTGACATACTCTGAATGTAAGAACCGGTCAGGAATTTCTGATCGGTTTTTTATATATAAAATTATTTTAGTGTGTAAATAGGGATTGACAAAGAATCATTGCTATGCTTTTATTCTATTATTATCTGATTAAAATCAAATCTGAATTGGTAGAGGAGTAATAAAATGAGACTGCAATTGGTGAAATTACATGAAGAATATAAAAAGCACTTAAATGATATGATGGCTGAATGGTATAACTCAGGAGAGATTATTGTGCCCAATGCGATAAAAAGATTTGATTATCGTGATTTTGATAATTACATTAATTGTTTAGATAACAACGTTGAAAAAGAAGAATTTGTACCATATTCCACTTTTTTCTGCCTCGATGTAGAACGAGATATATTCGTTGGAGCCGTTAATATCAGGCATTATCTAAATGAATCTTTGTTGTTAAATGGTGGACATATCGGAGATGGTGTACGGCCTTCGGAAAGAAGAAAAGGAGTTGCGACCAAAATGATTGGTCTTGCCCTTGAAGAGTGTAAAAAAATTGGATTAGATAAAGTTTTAATGGTATGTGATAAAAAGAATATAGGTTCCGCGAAAAGTATAGAGAATAATGGTGGTGTTCTGGAAAATGAAATTTTAGTGGATGGCATTGTGGAACAAAGGTTTTGGATCAGCATTGATTAAATTTATATAGAGAGAAAGAACCGGTCAGAAATTCCTGACCGGTTCTTTCTCTCTATATATTATAGGTTAAATTAGTTTCCGCACTCTATGCTGATTTCATTGAATTTTTCAAGAATAAATTCTGTATCCAGGCTGCTTTTTTCCGCTTCAGCTTTGTCAACAACCGCAGAACCCTGATGCATCATCAGAAGACGGTTTCCGTATTCCACAGCATAACGCAGGTTATGAGTGACCATGATGGTGGTCAAATGCTTCTCTTTAACAATCTTATCGGTCAGTTCCATAATGATCTCAGCAGTTTTAGGATCCAGAGCAGCAGTATGTTCGTCTAGAATTAAAAACTCAATGGGAGTCATGGTGGACATTAGCAGTGCCATTGCCTGTCTTTGTCCGCCGGATAAAACACCTACCTTTACATGAAGCTTGTCTTCAAGGCCCAGGCCCAGAGAACGGAGTTGTTCTTTATAATAGGTGATCCGCTGTTTGTTGGTTCCGGGAAGAAGATTAAAAGGCTTTCCTTTGGTGTCTGCGATTGCCATGTTCTCAAGGATTGTCATGTTGGGACAAGTTCCCATTGACGGGTTCTGGTAGACCCTTCCAATGCGGCGCTGGCGCTTATATTCCGGCATATTGGTGATGTTGGTTCCATTGATAAGAATGGAGCCGCTGTCTAAGGGTATGCTGCCGCAGATAATGTTCAAAAGAGAAGTCTTGCCGGAACCGTTGCTTCCGACAACAGATACAAACTGCTGATCCTCTATGGTCAGAGAAAAGTCCCGGAACAGGCTCATTTCGTTTACCGTTCCCTGATTGTAATATTTGTTGATGTTATGAAGTTCAAGCATGATTTTTCACCTTCTTCTCTCTGCCGTTGCTGAGTACCAGAATGCCTAAGAACAGCGCGGATGTAATAAGTTTTAAATCTGATGCTTCCATTCCCAAATAGATTGCAATGGAAACGCAGGCCTTATAAATGATGGAACCAATGACAACAGCAGTAGTCGCCTTCACAGCCCCAAACCGCTTAAATAGTTTTGTGCCGATGATAACATTGGCAAGGCCGATAACAATGGTACCAGTTCCCATACTGATTTCAAAAAAGCCTTTTTGCTGGCAGTATACGGAACCAGCTAATGCAGCAAGTCCGTTGGCAATGGCAAGGCCTAAGATCTTAACGGAGCCTTTGTCCTTGGCCAGAGAGGTAACAAGGGTTTCATTATCCCCTACAGCCCGTAATAAGTAGCCGGATCTGGTTTTTAAATACAGGTCAAGAAGGAGCTTTACAATCAGTACAATCACAGCCAGTATAATAATTACACTGATGTCAGAAAGTCCTGCAGGAACCAGCCGGTTCACGAATGCGTTATCAAAGATAGAATCATTATTGAAAAACGGGACATTGGACTTTCCTGCCAATCTTAAATTTACAGAGTAAAGTGCAGTCATGACAATGATACCGGATAGAAGATCCCTTACCCTTAATTTCACATGAATGATACCGGTAACACATCCGGCCAGGGCACCGGCAGCAAAAGCGATAAACAGTGATGCTAACGGATTGATTCCTGCCAGAACCAGAGTGGCGGTAATAGCGCCTCCCAAAGGAAAGGTTCCATCCACAGACAGATCCGGAAAATCCAGAATTTTATAGGTAATGTATACGCCCAGTGCCATGATGGCATAGACCAGGCCTTCTTCTAAAACGCCAAGTATGATTGACATGATATGACTTCCTCCAATATGGTCCGATAATAAGTATTACTGTTTGATATCTTTAAAAATCTCAGCGGCAGTATCAGTAAGCTCAGTTGGCATGGTAATTCCCAGGTCTTCTGCTACTTTTGAATTTCCATAAAAAGCTGCTTCCTTAATTACTTCGAAATTCATCTCGCTTGCCTTAGCTTCGCCTTTTAAAACTTTTGCAGCCATTTTTCCAGTCTGCTTTCCTAAATCCACGTAATCAAGTCCCATAGCTGCCAGACATCCGATTTTTACCTGTTCAACTTCGCTTCCAAAAACCGGAATATCTTTCTTTGAAGCTTTGTCTAAAATAAGTGGAAGAGAGCTGACTACTGTATTATCTGTTAAGTTATTTAAGCAGTCTACTTTTTGTAAAAGGTTATCAGTTGCCAGCGGTATGTCAGCAGAAGCGGAGATAGGACCTTCTACGATTTCAAAACCAAAGTCAGCGGCAGCTGCTTTATATTCTGCGATTGCGGCTTCTGAGTTGACTTCGCTGGTGCTGTAAAGGATTCCAATGGTTTTCGCATCAGGAAGGATCTTACGAATCATCTCTAACTGTTTTTCTACCGGAAGTTTGTCACTGGTTCCGGTTACTTCACCGACAGAAGTACCGTCTTCCTTTGCAAGTGCAGCAGCGGCTGGATCAGTAACGGCGGTATAGATTACTGGAACATCCGATTTTTTCGCTCCGCTATAAGCTGCCTGTGCCATTGGAGTGGCGATCGCACAGATAAGATCTGCTTTTTTGGAAAGAAAATTGTTTACGATCTGGCTTGCAGTGCCTCCGTCAGCCTGAGCATTTTCATACATAACGGTTAAGTTTTTGCCTTCTTCGATTCCTTCTTCTTTTAATCCCTCTAAAAATCCTTCCCGACAGTTGTCAAGAGAGCCATGCTCCGCAAACTGACCGATGCCGATGGTGTAAGCGGTGCCATCTTTCGAGCCTTCAGCCGTTTTTCCGGGAGCCTTTGAACAGGCAGAGAGTGCAGTGGCAGCAATAGCTGCGATTAATAACAGTTTAACAGATTTTTTCATAAATATGTCCTCCTTAAATGGTTTTTCGTTGATGGGAAAGAAAAGCGGCGGAAACTGTTTCAAATAAAAAAAGTCCCAAGTACGTTCTAAAACGTACTTGAGACGAATTATACAATCCGCGGTGCCACTCAAATTGACTTTATAAAAGTCCACTTTTCATATACAAACATATATGCCACGAGTAATAACGGTTGTGGAATCCGTCAGCCCCTACTAAAAATACTGGTTCAGGGCCGCCCTCAAAAGTCCATTCGGCTATCCGCTTTATACCGCACTCGCACCAACGGCGGCTCTCTGAAATATTGCAGGAAAACTTACTCTTCTTTTTCAACGGTTTGTTTTATTTAGTCACTATCTTAATGCGTTAAAGTAAATTTGTCAACCAGTATTTGAAAAATCTTTTATAAGACTTCTTCCAATCATGGCAACTCTTTGAAAACTTGCATGTTATATAAAAGATTTGTTATAATATACCCGGTTACAATTGCTTTTTTGCATGATTTATTAAGAGTGACTCTTTTTATTCACCGATAATTATGTTACACTACAGATATTATCTGTTGCTGGAGGTTTTGCTTATGAAAAAATTACTGGTTGTAGTGGATATGCAGAAAGATTTTATTGATGGCTCATTAGGAACCAGAGAGGCATTGGCCATTGTTCCCAATGTAAAGAAGAAGATTGAGGAGTACCAGGCCGCAGAAGAGGATGTCCTCTTTACCCTGGACACTCACGAAGAGGATTATCTGGATACCCAGGAAGGAAAGAATCTTCCAGTGGTGCACTGCGTTCGTGGGACTGATGGCTGGGAGCTTAACGATTCCCTAAAGGAATTTCATGGAAAAAAATTCGAAAAGAATACTTTTGGCAGTGCGGCTTTGGGAGAATATGTAAAAGACAAAGAGTATGATTCCATTGAACTCATCGGATTGTGTACCGACATCTGTGTGATTTCCAATGCGCTGTTAATCAAAGCTTTTCTGCCTGAAACTCCCATTCGTGTGGATTCATCCTGTTGTGCCGGTGTAACGCCTGACAGCCATGAGAATGCGCTGAATGCCATGAAGATATGTCAGATTGAAGTTATCTGACCGGAGAATAGAATAAGCAACTGAAAAAGAAATGCCGGAGGAAATAAAGATTCCTTCCGGCATTTCTTTTTTTCTTATTTATTCAACAACTCCAAATCATGGTAAAAGCCAGGATAAGAAATATTTACGCATTCTGCACCCAGAATTTCCGTTTCTCCGTCTGCGCACAATCCAGTTACTGCAAAGGTCATAGCGATTCTGTGATCCAGTTTGCTGTCAATGACTGCACCGTGAAGCGGTTTTCCTCCCCTGATGATCATGCCATCCTCTGTTTCAGTAACATCAGCACCCATGGCAGAAAGATTCCGCACCATAACTTCAATGCGGTTGGATTCCTTTACTTTTAATTCTGCAGCATCTTTAATGATGGTTTCTCCCTCCGCAAAACATGCCATGGCGGCAATCATGGGAAGTTCATCAATCAGTCTTGGAATAAGGGCTCCTTCAATGGTTATGCCATGAAGAGCACTGAATTTCACCAGGATATCTGCAGTAGGTTCTCCGGAATCTGTATTTTCATTAAGAAGAGTAATATCGGCGCCCATATCCCTGCAAACGGAAAGGATGCCGTCGCGGGTAGGATTGATGCCTACATTTTTAATCAAGATTTCAGATCCCGGTACCATAAGTCCTGCGGCAATAAAGAATGCCGCAGAGGAAATATCTCCCGGAACTGCAATCTTATTGCCGTAAAGCTCTTTTGCAGGAGCAATGCAGGCAGTGGTTCCTTCTGTTTTCACATCAGCACCAAAGTATTTTAACATGATTTCCGAATGATTCCTGGAGATATACGGCTCAGTCACTTTTGTCTCTCCTTCGGCATATAGGCCGGCCAGAAGAATGGAAGATTTGATCTGGGCAGAAGCAACTATGCTGGTATAGTGGATGCCCTGAAGCTGTTTTCCGGTAATGGCAAGAGGTGCGCAGCCATTGTCGTGAATGCTTCGGATATCAGCGCCCATCAAGGATAAAGGTTCCATAATCCTTTTCATGGGACGTTTTTTAATGGAATCGTCGCCGGTTAAGGTTACGTCAAAATCCTGGGCAGCCAGTATACCGGAAATCAGACGGGTAGTAGTTCCGCTGTTTCCACAGTCAAGGATGGCATCTGGTTTTTTCAGTCCGTGCAGTCCTTTTCCCTTTACAACTACGGTATCTCCGTTTATTTCAATGGGAATGCCCATTTTTTGAAAGCAGGAGATGGTGGAAAGACAGTCGGCACCCTGAAGGAAATGGCTGATTTCTGTGGTTCCTTTTGCGATGGAGCCAAACATCACGCTGCGATGGGATACTGATTTGTCGCCAGGTATGGTAATTTCTCCCTTTAAAGGGGAGGCTTTTGTGAATTTCATAGGATACCTCTCTTTAATTCGATATTAAATCATAATGATATCGTTCCAGTTGTTTCCATGCATTATCCATGGTTTCCTTATCATAAAATGCGATTCTTAAAGTTCCCTCTCCGTGTTCCCGGTTATGATTGATGCCGATATTTTGGATGCTGATTCCCTTTGCAGCCAGAATTACAGATAATGTGGAGATAGCGCCCACCTCATCAGCCATATTTACGGTAAAGGAATAATCCGGTGCAATGGAGCCTTTTGCTTTTTCTGAAAAAGTGTTCCGGTAATTACGGGAGGTTTCAAATAAGTTGTAAATATACTGATTATCTTTTGCATCTAATTCTTCAAGAACCTGGTTTAATGACGCGATATAACGTTTGAGTATCAGCGAAAGATTTACGCGGTTTGTCATGCAGATCTGTTCCCACATTTCCGGTGAAGAGGAAGCAATCCGGGTAATGTCCTTGAATCCGCCTGCAGAAAGCCGTTTCATCAGCTCCTGTCCGTTATCCGAGTCCTTCACCAGATTAACAAGGCTGGATGCTACAATATGCGGCAGATGGCTGATGGCAGCGGCTACATAATCATGCTCTTTGTAATCCAGAACCAGTGGAATGGAACCGATGGATTTGGCAACCTGTACCAAACGGTCTACCTGTTCATCTGAGGATTTGGCAGTAGGAGTGATGATATAATAGGCATTTTCAAGCAGGAGATCCGTGGAGTTTTCATATCCGGTTTTTTCGGAACCAGCCATGGGGTGTCCGCCTACAAAACAGTGTTCCATACCAAGACGGATGACCGCTTCGTGGATGTCCGTCTTGGTACTGCCTACATCGGTGATAATGGCGCCTGGTTTTATGTAGGGCCGGATTTTTTCTAAATATTCAGCATTATATTCCACAGGCGCGCAAAGGAAGATTAAGTCACACTCTTTAAGCGCTTCTCCGATGCCGTCTAAAATAACATCTACAATCCCCTCATCTTTGGCTTTTTGCAGCCTTGATTTGGAGCGCATGTAAGCCATAATCCTGGTATCTGATTTTTCACGCTTGATCCCTCTGGCAATAGAACCTCCAATCAGACCAAGCCCGATAAAGGCAATGGTGGCTTCACTCATGAAGAAGTCCTCCCGGAAAGTTTTGCATAAGGTTCTAATTCTTCCATCATGTGATCAAACTGCTCGAAGGTCAGAGACTGAGGACCATCTGATAAAGCGCAGGAAGGGCATGGGTGGACTTCTACAATAAGACCATCAGCTCCAACTGCGAGTGCAGCCTTTGAAATGGGTTCGATGTATGCGCGTACTCCAGTTGCATGGCTTGGGTCAATAATGATTGGTAAATGGCTCTTGGAACGGATCACAGGAACTGCACTGATGTCTAACGTGTTTCTGGTGGCAGTTTCGTAGGTACGGATGCCGCGTTCGCAAAGAACAATATTAGGATTGCCTTCTGATGCAATGTATTCAGCTGCATTGAGCCATTCATCAATGGTAGCAGATAAACCTCTCTTTAATAGAACAGGTACACCTGCCTTGCCTGCTTCCTTTAAAAGCTCAAAGTTCTGCATGTTACGTGCTCCGATCTGGATCATATCCACATATTTAACTGCAGTCTCAAGTGCACGTAAGCTGGTGGCTTCACAAATAATATTAAGTCCGGTGGCTTCTCTGGCTTCCTTCATGTACTTTAAGCCTTCTTCTTCCAGTCCCTGGAATGCGTAAGGGGAAGTTCTTGGTTTGTAAGCACCGCCTCTTAAAAACTGTGCGCCGGCCTTTTTCACAGCGACCGCTGTTTCCAAAAGCATGTCCCTGTTTTCAATGGCACATGGTCCTGCCATCATGGTGAAATGACCTGGGCCGATTTTTGCTGTGCCTACTGTAATAACGGAATCATCAGGATGGAATTTTTTATTAACCAGTTTGTAGGATTCGGTAACAGACACAATTTTATCAACACCATCAATCAGTTCAATGTTAGCACCCTGAAGCTTTGACTTATCGCCCACAACACCTACGATCGTTACTTCGGTTCCTTTGGATAAATGAGCCTGAAGGCCATTGGCTTCAATAATTTGTTTAATTTTAAGTACAGCTTCCTCAGAAGCATTAGGCTTCATAATAATAATCATAATGCATTTCCTCTCTTTTTACAAATGTTTAATCCCCATTGTATAGGATTAAATCTTTCTTGTCAACGCTTTTATACTTTAAAGTTTAACACTTTAAAGCAAATCATTAACTTCGTTGCTTTTTAACTTCAAATTAATGGAATAAATTTAGTCCTTATGGTAGAATATCTGATATAACAGCAGAAGCAATAGTATTATCGGTAAACACTGCCGCAGGGCAGCGAGTCGCTGTCTGGATATTCATAGTATAGGAAAAGACCGCAATCTGCTGCGAAGTACGTCCGCACATTGCATGTGCATGACGCATGCCGCTTGTACATCTTCGCATCTTACGGTATCATTTTTGTATTGCTTCTGTTGTTTTATTCCATATTTCAGATAGAGCGAGGGATCATACCGATGTATCAGTCAGATCTTTGGAAATATTGCACGCCTCAGCTTTGCCGGGACATGCTGCTGTCTTTTGACTTATTGGGTGATGAAAAGTGGCCGAATGAAAAGGTGATTGCATGTCTTTATGCAGTCAGCAACCATACGGAACGTCATTACAAAGCCATTAATATACTGAAAAAAGACGGGACTGAGAGAAAACTAATGGTGCCTGATGGCCTGCTTAAGAAAATACAAAAGAATATTCTTCATCATATTCTTTCCGGTTTTGAAGTTTCGTCCTGTGCCATGGCATATAGGAAAGGAACCTCCGTGTTAAAGAACGCATCGGTTCATACGGGAAACCGGCTGGTGCTAAAGCTGGATATCAAGGATTTTTTCGGAACCATTTCCTTTCCCATGGTTTTAAAAAGCGCATTTCCTCTCCGGTATTTTCCACCATCGGTGGGAACGATGCTGACTGCCTTATGCTGCTGTCAGGACTTTCTGCCTCAGGGGGCGCCGACTTCGCCGGCAATCTCAAATCTCGTCATGAGGCCATTTGATGAGTATATGAAACAATGGTGTGAAAAACAGGGAATTTCATACAGCAGATATTGCGATGATATGACCTTTTCTGGAGATTTTCTTCCGGGACCGGTAATACGCAAGGTCACAGGTTTCTTAAATGCAATGGGATTTTCCTTAAATGAAGAGAAGACAAAGATTCTTTCCTGCAATGGAAGGCAGGCGGTCACAGGGATTGTGGTAAATGAAAAAGTACAGGCTTCCCCTGATTACCGCAGAAAGCTGAGACAGGAAGTTTATTACTGCCTGAAATTCGGAGTCCGTTCCCATTTAAAAATGACAGGAAGAAAAGCGGAGGATCCGGATGCAGTGCAACGTTATCTTTTTTCCCTTCTTGGAAAAATCCGTTACCTTCTTTTTATCAATCCAGAGGATTTATGGTTCCAGGAGGCCAGGGAAAAAATTACTGAATTAATTATGGAGGAAAGTACCTGTTGATAGGTTCTTTCAAATCGGATTTCCGGTATGGAAATGCCGAAAATTGTCTGATATAATGGAATAATACAGGTGGAGGGTAAGTGATGAGAAAAATATGGAAAAGATTGGCGGTTTATAGTACCTGTAGTCTGTTTGCGTTTGGTGTACTGACATTTATGCCTGGATCTCCGATGCAGATGGAAGCAAAGGCCCAGACAGAAACAGGAATCAATACTTTGGGCTGGCAGCAGGAACTGGACGGCTGGAGATATCGCAACAGTGACGGTTCCTTTGCAAAAGGCTGCTTTGGAGCGGTGGAAGATATATGGTACTATTTTGATCCGGAAGGATACATGGTGACTGGCTGGCAGCAGGTGGGGGATGACTGGTATTATTTTGAGGCAGATGGACATATGGTTACTGGTCCGGTCTATATTACGCAGACATACTACTATTTTGAATCCAGTGGGAAGCTGCATGAGAGCTTTTATGAAAAGGATTGACCGAGAAAGAGGGCTTAGCCCTCTTTTTTTTGGAGAAAAAGAAAAATGTCGAAATATATTTGTACAAATTGTATGATATACTTGCAATTATACGACATTTTTAGTAAAATATTCTCATAGACTTAAATACGGAACAGGAGGAATGCTTATGAACGTGTATGGAACCAAACAGATCCGCAACGTTGCCTTACTTGGGCACGGGGGCGCTGGCAAAACTACCCTTGCAGAAGCAATGGCGTTTTTGACCGGAGCCATTGGCAGAATGGGAAAAGTGACCGATGGCAATACCATCAGCGATTATGACAAAGAAGAGACCAAGAGACAGTTTTCTATCTCCACTTCTCTGATTCCTTTGGAGTATGAAGGCGAAGATGGGCCCATCAAGGTCAATTTGCTTGATACTCCCGGGTATTTTGATTTTGTAGGAGAGGTCGAAGAGGCCATCAGCGTGGCGGACGCAGCAGTCATTGTGGTAAATTGTAAAGCAGGTATTGAAGTTGGGACATATAAGGCATGGGAGCTATGTGAAAAGTACAAGCTTCCAAGACTTTTCTTTGTAACCAATATGGATGATGATCAGGCAAGCTTTCGTGAACTTTTGCTGAAGCTGGAAAAAGAGTTTGGAAGGAAAATCGCGCCCTTCCATCTTCCCATTCGTGAAAATGAAAAATTCGTAGGTTTTGTCAACGTGGTAAAGATGGCAGGAAGACGTTTTACGGTCAACAGCGAATATGAAGAATGTGAGATCCCTGAATACAGTCAGAAAAATCTGGGAATCGCCCGTGAAGCACTTATGGAAGCGGTGGCAGAGACCAGTGAAGAATATATGGAACGCTATTTTTCCGGAGAAGAGTTCACTGTGGACGAGATCTCTTCTGCGCTCAGGGAACATGTAATAGAAGGCAATATCGTTCCTGTCATGCTGGGGTCCGGACTGAATGCCCAGGGGGCCAAGATGGTGCTCCAGGCCATAGACAAATATTTCCCTTCCCCGGATCATTATGAATGCATTGGCGTGGATATCTCTACAGGAGAGAGGTTCACTGCCAAGTATAACGATAATGTCTCTTTATCTGCACGGGTGTTTAAAACCATTGTAGATCCTTTCATTGGCAAATATTCTTTGCTTAAAATCTGTACCGGAACATTAAAACCTGATTCTGTTATTTTTAACGTGAACAAAGATGCAGAAGAAAAGGTGGGCAGGCTATACTTGCTAAGAGGCAAGGATTCCATTGAAGTGCCGGAATTAAAAGCCGGAGACATCGGAGCTGTTTCAAAGCTCAACGTAACTCAGACTGGTGATACCATAGCCCTTCGTTCTGCTCCCATCGTTTACCATAAGCCGGAAATATCCACACCCTACACTTATATGAGATACAAAACAAAATCAAAAGGCGATGATGACAAAGTTTCCAATGCTCTTGCAAAGCTGACGGAAGAGGACTGGACCTTAAAGGCCGTGAATGATACAGAAAACCGTCAATCACTCCTGTATGCCATTGGAGACCAGCAGCTGGAAGTTGTGGTCAGTAAGCTTTTAAACCGCTATAAAGTTGAGATTGAGCTGAGCAAACCTAAATTTGCATTCCGGGAAACCCTGCGTAAAAAAGTAGAGGTTCAGGGAAAATATAAGAAGCAGTCCGGTGGACATGGACAGTACGGCGATGTAAAGATGACCTTTGAACCTTCCGGTGATTTAGAGACACCTTATGTTTTTGAAGAAAATGTATTCGGAGGAGCGGTACCGAGAAACTATTTCCCGGCAGTTGAAAAAGGAGTTGCGGAATGTGTTTTGAAAGGACCTCTTGCAGCATATCCGGTTGTTGGAGTAAAAGCCATTTTGACAGATGGGTCTTATCATCCGGTAGATTCCTCAGAACTGGCATTTAAGATGGCGGCCACACTGGCATTTAAGAAAGGATTTATGGACGCTAATCCGGTCCTTCTTGAACCTATTGCTTCCCTTAAAGTCAGGGTTCCGGATAAATTTACCGGTGATGTTATGGGGGATTTAAACCGCCGCAGAGGCCGTGTGCTTGGTATGAACTCCGATCATCATGGAAAACAGGTGATTGAAGCGGATATACCGATGTCGGAGCTGTTTGGTTATAACACAGATCTTCGTTCCATGACAGGCGGAATGGGAACTTATGAATATGAGTTCAGCCGTTATGAACTGGCCCCTGGAGATATTCAGAAGAAGGAAGTAGAGGAGCGGGCATCCAAGATAGATAAAGTGGTCGTATAATGTGAATAATATTTCATGATAAAGATCTGGCGGGGCATGTTTTATGCCTTTGCCGGATCTTTTTTGAAGTTTGATGCTCCCCCAGAAGAATTGCGCTTTTAACTGATCTGTGATAAACTGATACCAATTGGCAGGAGGTAAAACTATCGTGGAAGACAAAAGGATCATAAGGAAAGCATTTACCAGAGTGGGGATCGGATATGGTGCATTCCTGGTTATATCCCTTGTTTTACAGCTTGGGATTGGAACTCTTATTGCAGCCCTATCTTATATTGGTGTGCAGATACCCATAGGTAACTGGTATGTACTGTTTAGTTCCATGGCTAACTATGTGGTAGGCGGTATCGTTACGTATTTATTTGTGCGGGATATGCCGGTTTTATACAAACCCCAAGCCAGGAAAGTGGATGGGAGATTGCTGATAGCAGGTTTTCTGGTCTGCATCAGTGGCTTGTACTTAGGGAATATCATCGGTCAGGCGCTGATGAGTCTGGTATCGGCGTTGCAGGGGAAACCCATGATAAACCCGGTGGAACAGGTTTTAAATGGACTGAGCGGCTGGGCAATCTTTTTTGTTATGGTGGTGATGGCTCCAATCTGCGAGGAGATCCTGTTCCGGAAGGTAATCATTGACCGGATCAGGCTGTATGGCGATAAAGCGGCTATTGCTGTTTCCGGTTTTATTTTCGGACTGTGTCACGGAAATTTTTATCAGTTCTTTTATGCTTTTTTAATTGGTGTTGTTTTTGCATACATTTACATACAGACGGGAAAACTTCGTTATACCATAGTATTTCACATGATCATCAATTTCCTTGGTTCTATCGTAGGATTAAAGGTTCAAGATGTGCCTTGGCTCATTAGAGTGTATTCCATTTTTATGCTTAGCGCAGTAATTGCCGGAATTGTTTTGTTCATACAAAATAGAAAGAATCTGGTATTTCAGCCTGGGTTTAACGAGGCTTGGGGAAAAGGAGCATTTAAAGTTCTGTTCTTAAATTTTGGAATGGTATTCTTTTTTCTGGTATCTGCCGTAACCTTTGTTATTTCGGAGATTTCGTAAAATGCGGTTGACACATATCTCCAATTATGTTACATTTACAGTTAGCAAAAATACTGTGATTAGGAGTAGTAAGCAGTCTGAAACATGCAGAGAGCCGGCGGTTGGTGAAAGCCGGTTGGGGATGGCAGCTGAACTGGCCTATGAGTAGCGTACCGAAGGAAATCTTTGATTATTGTGTAGGTATTGCCGGAGACCTGACCGTTACAGCAGGGGATATGAATTTTATATCCGATTGAGAGCATACGAGTATTGTATGAAATAGAGTGGTACCACGCGGTAGATCCTGCGTCTCTATAGCTGTCTTTTGATGGCTTGAGGCGCTTTTTTTATTTTATCCGTGTACATCTGATTTAAGGGGAATCCCTTTTTAAAGGAGGAAATTTTTATGGCAGCATCTTACAACCACAGTGCCATTGAGAAAAAATGGCGTGAAAACTGGGCGAAGAATCCCATCAATGTTGATGATGGAAAGAAACAAAAATATTATTGCCTGGATATGTTTCCGTATCCGTCAGGCAGCGGTCTTCATGTAGGACACTGGAGAGGCTATGTTATCTCTGATGTATGGAGCCGTTACCAGATATTAAAAGGCCATTATGTGATTCATCCCATGGGCTGGGATGCTTTTGGTCTTCCAGCTGAGAATTATGCCATTAAGATGGGCGTTCATCCGGCAAAATCCACAGCAGAAAACGTATCCAACATCAAGCGCCAGATCAATGAGATCTCAGCTGTTTATGACTGGGATATGGAAGTCAATACAACCGATCCTGGATTTTATAAATGGACTCAGTGGATTTTTGTCCAGATGTTTAAAAAGGGACTGGCATACGAGAAGGAATTCCCGATTAACTGGTGTCCTTCCTGTAAGACCGGATTAGCTAACGAAGAAGTAGTGAACGGCTGCTGTGAACGCTGTGGTACAGCCGTAACAAAGAAAAATTTGAGACAGTGGATGCTGAAAATCACTGCTTATGCGGACAGACTGTTAAATGATCTTGATAAGCTTGACTGGCCGGAAAAAGTGAAAAAGATGCAGACAGACTGGATTGGGAAATCCTATGGTGCTGAGGTTGATTTTAAAGTAGACGGAAGAGAAGAAGCCATTACTGTATATACAACAAGACCTGACACCTTACATGGCGCTACCTTTATGGTTCTTGCACCGGAGCATGATCTCGCAGCAACCCTTGCAACTCCGGAAAATAAAGAAGCGGTTGAAAAATATATTTATGATTCTTCCATGAAATCCAACGTAGACCGTCTTCAGGATAAAGAAAAGACCGGTGTATTTACAGGAAGCTATGCTGTAAATCCATTAAACGGAGCAAAAGTACCGATCTGGCTTTCCGATTATGTATTGGCCGATTATGGTACCGGAGCCATTATGTGTGTACCGGCCCATGATGACAGAGACTTTGAATTTGCAACGAAGTTTAACATTCCGATCATCCAGGTTATTGCAAAAGATGGTAAGGAAATTGAAAACTTAACAGAAGCTTATACCGATGCAAACGGTACCATGATCAATTCCGGCGAGTGGAATGGTATGGAATCCTCTGTTCTTAAAAAAGAAGCACCAGCCATGATTGAAAAAAGAGGACTGGGCAAAAAGACGGAAAACTTTAAGCTTCGTGACTGGGTGTTCTCCAGACAGCGTTACTGGGGGGAACCGATTCCGATCATTCATTGTCCTCACTGTGGCAATGTTCCTGTACCGGAAGATCAGCTTCCGCTGACATTGCCGGAAGTAGAAAGCTATCAGCCTACCGGAACAGGAGAATCACCACTTGCTGACATTGACGAATGGGTAAATACCACCTGCCCGCAGTGTGGTGCTCCTGCAAAGAGAGAGACCAATACCATGCCTCAGTGGGCTGGTTCTTCCTGGTATTTCCTCCGCTATGTAGACAGCCATAACGATAAGGAACTGGTATCAAGAGAAAAAGCGGATAAATATCTTCCAGTCGATATGTATATCGGCGGCGTGGAGCATGCAGTGCTTCACCTTCTGTATTCCCGTTTCTATACCAAGTTTTTAAATGACATCGGAGTAGTGGATTTTGATGAGCCATTTGTCAAGCTGTTCAATCAGGGTATGATTACCGGAAAGAATGGAATCAAAATGAGCAAATCCAAGGGAAATGTAGTATCTCCGGATGATCTTGTCCGCGACTATGGCTGTGATTCTCTTCGTATGTATGAGCTTTTTGTGGGACCACCGGAACTTGATGCAGAATGGGATGACAGAGGAATCGAAGGTGTCAGCCGTTTCTTAAACCGTTTCTGGAATCTGGTATCAGATAGCTGCGGTAAGGAGATAGAAGCCACCAAAGAAATGATCCGTCTGCGCCATAAGTTAATTTTTGATATTGACCAGCGTTTTAATCAGTTCAATTTAAATACGGTAATTTCCGGATTTATGGAATACAACAACAAATTGATCGAACTTGCAAAGAAGACCGGAGGCATTGATAAGGAAACTCTTAAGACCTTTATCATTCTGCTTGCTCCATTTGCTCCTCACATCGGAGAAGAATTATGGCGTCAGCTTGGCGAAAATAATTCGGTATTCCATGCACAGTGGCCGGAATGTGACCAGGAAGCTATGAAGGACGATGAGATTGAAGTTGCAGTTCAGGTCAATGGAAAAACCAGAGCAGTAGTCACTCTTCCAGCAGACGTATCGAAAGAAGATGCCATTTCAGCAGGTAAAGAACTGATTACTGATAAAATAACCGGAACCATTGTAAAAGAAATCTATGTCCCTGGCAGAATTGTAAATATTGTCTGCAAATAATCGATTATTTCGTATCTGATAGCACCTAATAAGGACATTATGGCATAGAAATATGGCTTATAATGTCCTTATTTATGGGTATGAAGTGAAGTATATTCAATTGTTTCGAATGATGAAATGAATGAGAATGTAGGAACATTACATAAAATTCAGAAAGGCATTTAAAATGGATCAATTTATTGTACAGGCTATGAATCATTATGGGTATCTTGCAATCATGGTTTTTGTAATACTTGAAAATATTTTTCCGTTTATCCCCTCAGAACTGGTGCTGACCTTTGCCGGACTAATGACCACACAGTCTGCCATGTCGGTAGCAGGGGTGGTTATTGACGCAACTCTTTTATCCGTGGTCGGTTCTCTTGGATTATATGGAGTCGGCCGGTTTATTTCGGAAGACAAGCTTGCGGCTTTGGTCGATACAAAGATCGGCAGGGTTCTTGGCTTTAAGAAAGAAGACATCTATAAATCCACAGACTGGTTTCATAAAAAAGGAAAATACACTGTTTTATTCTGCAGATGTGTTCCGGTTTTAAGATGTCTGATTTCACTGCCAGCGGGTACTGCAAAGATGAACTTATTTGTTTTTATATTTTTTACGACTATTGGTTCATTTTTCTGGAATCTATTGCTTGTAAATCTGGGGGCAGCAGCCGGAAATAACTGGGAGACGATTGTACATAAAGTTGGATTTGCTACCTCCATCATCGGTGTTTTGATCATTGCAGCCGGGGGAATTGCACTGCTGATGTTTTTAAAGAAACGCATCAGAAGTGCAAAGTCAGAGAAGTAATACAACAATTAAAAAAGGACATTATGTCTGATTCCACAAAATCACTCATAATGTCCTTTCTATTACTTTTTATTCCGCTTCATTAAATTCTTTGAGATCATTCGGAGGGTATCCAGGCGGTTCCGTTCGTTAGGGCTCATGTTGGCACTCATAATAGAGATGAGCAGATCAGTCTCTTCATCGTTAAACTGGATGCCTCTCTGGCTTGCCTCTGCATTTAAGGACAAAAGCGTAGTCATCAGCTGGTCCTTGGGAGTAGATTCTACCTTGGCGGCAAATTCAGTCAGCAGAGCAATTTTCTGGGGATTCATTCTTCTGAGTCTTGGATCTTGTTTCCAATTGGTGTTCATAGATTTGTATGCTTCCTTTCTGCGTTGGTGTGTAGATTCATCTGGTAACACATGCTAATTCATTTGCTGCATGGCAGACATCATAAGCTGAATGGTTTCAAACCTGGATTGCTGCTCTGGAGGCATGAAATTCTTAAGCTGGTCAAGTGACATCCTTCCTAAAGGATTATTTTGACGGCGGGTATTCTGAGATTTATTCTGCCCTTCGGAATGTGTCTGCGCCTGTGACTGCGATTGTGCCTGTACTGGAACGGTGGAACTGGGGACTGGGTCTGAATAGGAGCCAGCTAGCTTGAATCCCTGGAAAAAATTCATAAATAGGTCTATGAGATCCTGCTCTGACTGATTCGCATAAGGCTTGATGGTGTTAAGCATCTCAATTGGGGAATCGGAGGCGTTCTTTTCGCCTGCAGAACAGATCCCCATGGTAGCTACTTCTCCTTCTTCGAATAAGTTAATGGTACGCTGCAGCTCATTTAATTTAACAAAGTAGGAGATAAAACGCTGCTGGGTAACGTTCATATAAGGCAGGGCAACCTTCATCATTTGAAGATGGTCATTACCGATGAGGGAGTCCAGATCATTTGCGCGGATGTTTTCTTCGTTGTTCATAGTTTGAGATCCTTACTTTTCTTGTTGACAATATATGCAACTGCATATATTAGTATTACAGGAGAGTGATATAGATATGAGAAACCGATTAATTATAGATGGAAATGCAGTATATGAAATTGATGATGAATGTATGAATCGGAAACAGAACCGGAATTCCGGTAAAGGCAATAACAGCCAGGGGCCTTTTACAAGGCCGGGACAGGATAACAGTCAGAGCCGCTGATGGATGAAAACAAAGCCCGATCCTATAAAAGGATCGGGCCTTGTTTTATGTTTGTGTTTAGCAGCAGAATCCACCGCCACCAAAACCGTTACCGCCGCAGCAGCAGAGAAGAATGATGATAAAGATAAAACTACATCCATCATTTCCACAACCGTTGCCACAATTGTTTCCGCCACCAAAACCGTTGCCGCCACAGCAGCAGAGGATCAGGATAAGGAAAATAATATTGAAGCCACATCCGTTGTTGTTGCATCCTCCGTTGTCACATCCGCATCCACAGTTAGTTGCTGCCAGATCACTCATATTGGTTCCTCCAAATAATTTGTTTACAATGTAAGTGTATGAATATCAGCTTGCCACTGTTTCCACATTTTTTTGTAAAATTTTAGATTTGATATGATTGAACTTATCCAATTGTTGTGTATAATTAGTAACAACAGAGAAATGAGGAGCAGATGATGGATAAATTATATTATGAAAAACCATATGTGAAAACATTTGAGGCAAAAGTGTTGGACTGCAGACCGGGAAAGGACGGGCTTTATGAAGTATACCTGGATCGGACGGCCTTCTATCCGGAGGGCGGCGGCCAGCCTGCAGATATGGGAAAGCTGGGAGAGGCAGCAGTTCTTGATGTAAGAGAAAGAGCAGAAGAGATTGTTCATATTACGGACAAGCAGGTTTTGACCGGCAGTACCGTAACTGGAATCATTGACTGGGAAAGAAGATTCTGTCATATGCAGAATCACTCGGGAGAACATTTGTTATCTGGCATTGTACATAAGCATTATGGCTTTGATAACGTAGGATTTCACATGGGAAAGGATGAGATAACCGTTGATTTTAACGGAGTTCTTTCCTGGGAACAAATAGAAGCTATAGAAACAGAAGTTAATGAACTGATATGGGAGAACATTCCAATACTGGAAACCTATCCTTCCAAAGAAGAACTTTCCGTACTGAATTACCGCAGTAAAAAGGAATTAAGCGGGCAGGTACGCATTGTAGAGATTCCAGGCGGAGATGTATGTGCCTGCTGCGGAACTCATGTAATAACTACCGGAGAGATCGGAATTGTAAAGGTGACAGGGCTGATGAGCTATAAAGGCGGGGTTAGAATCTCCATGCTCTGTGGAACGATGGCTCTGCAGGATTACCGGAAAAAACTAAAATCAGTATCCAGTATTTCCATTCTTCTATCCGCAAAACCAGATGAGATTCTGGGTGCGGTTGATAAACTGAAAGAAGAAGGACTGAAAAAGGAGAGCAGAATCAACCAGCTATCCAAAGAACTTTTGGAAAGAAAGGCAATGGAATATCCGGTTTCAGATGAGCCACTTCTGATTTTTGAGAATGGATTGTCTCCTATAGAGTTAAGACAGTTTTGTACGATACTGTATGAAGAAAGCAAAGGGAACATTGTTCTTATATGCTCTGGAGAAGAAGATATGTTTCAATATGCCATAGGAAGCAGTTCCATGGACATGCGCCATTTAAGTAAGACAATTAATGAAAGACTGAATGGCCGGGGCGGCGGAAGCACAAACATGGCACAAGGTACCTTTCGAGCGTTGATGCAGGAAATCAAAGATGTATTCCAGGAAGAATTAAAAGGAGAAAATAATGGAGTTAAATGACAGTACTATAAAAAAGATTCGCTGGCTGATCGTATTTGCGGTGGTGGCGGTGGTAGCCGGGGTTAATTATCGGAGCCTGTTTGGATTTGCTGTAAAGTTATTCGGATTTTTCACTCCTCTTTTACTGGGAGGAGTCATGGCATTTATTCTCAATGTACCAATGCAGAGAATCGAAAAGCTTCTGCCGATAAAGAAGGAGAGCAAAGCGCTAAGGCCCCTAAGCCTGTGTCTGTCCATTATATTTGTGGTAGGAATCGTAGTTCTCGTAATTTTTGTAGTTATGCCTCAGGTATTTGATACATTGCTAAGTCTGCAAAACAGCATCCCGGCTTTCCTCACAGGAGTAAAGGCAGAGGCGGAACTGTTATTTGCCCAATATCCGGAAATAGCTGATTATATCAACGGCATTCAGATTGACTGGAAATCCTTTCTGGAACGTGTCATTGAATTTTTATCAACCGGTGCAGGGACAGTACTTTCTTCAACAGTATCAGCGGCTGTATCCATTATAAGCGGTGTTACAACTTTTTTTATCGGCTTTGTATTTGCCATTTACATTCTTCTCCAAAAGGAGACGCTGTCACGTCAGTTTAAGAAGCTGATGAGAGCGTTTCTTCCCGAAGCAGTCACTGACCGAACCCTGGAAATCTTGAATCTCATCTATGAGACTTTTTCCAGCTTCTTTGCAGGCCAGTGTCTGGAAGCTGTAATCCTGGGGAGCATGTTCTTTATTGTGCTATCAATTTTTCAGCTACCATACGCTTTGCTCATCGGCGTATTGATCGCATTTACTGCCCTTATTCCATTGTTCGGAGCGTTTATAGGCTGTGCCATCGGAGCGTTCCTTATGCTGATGGTGGAGCCGCTGAATGCATTTGTTTTCCTGATTATATTCTTTGTTCTTCAGCAGTTAGAGGGCAATTTGATTTATCCTCATGTAGTTGGAAATTCGGTTGGTCTTCCTTCTATCTGGGTTCTGGTTGCAGTTACTATCGGCGGCAGCACTATGGGAATCGTGGGAATGCTGGTATTCATTCCTTTTTGTTCGGTACTGTATACCCTCCTTCGGGAAGCTGTGAATAAAAGATTAAGTAAACTGAATCCGTCAAAAAAACCGAAGACTGTCAAACCATAAAAACAAAAAAAGCATAAAAACAAAAAAAGCATAAAAACAATAAAAAATCCCCCGGAGGGCAGACACTTTCATTCGTGTTACCCTTCAGGGGATTATTATTTTCTGTTATGCACCTTCATACATGTATTTAATCAGCCGTTCCACGTCTTCCGGATCATGAGCCACTAGCTCCAGCTCATCGATAAATCCGTTAGAAAAAATGGTAGCCATAGAAAGATACTGGCTTAATTTGGATTTTAAATTGATCCGGTCTCCTTCTTTGGAAACTAATTCCACGGTTCCTTTACACTGTTCAATGACTTTGAAAAACTTTTCAACATCTTTGATATTATTAACTTTCATAGAAATCCCTCCTTGGGATAAGGATATATTATTAGACATTGTCTACAGGAATATTATACCAATGTTTACTATTTTGTACAATATAAAAAAGACATAAGAAGAAGCAAAAATGACCGCCATTTTTCGGCGGTCATCTGGTATTAGTGAGAAAGTTACTTTCTCATAGTGCGGTATCAATCAAAATCTGCATGATAAACCATATCTGGTGTATGAATATCGACGGCGCTTAAGTTAAACTGGTCTTCAAAAATCTGGATTTTGTATTCAAAAAAGGTATCGTCCGTCTTTTTTGACATAAAAATATAAGCTCCCGGTTCCTTGTCATCAATCTCATCGCAGATATCATTGTAGATCTCTTCCCCATTCACAGGACCTTCGTAGCCAGTCATGCGGATTGTCTCTTCAATCGCCTGGTAGAATTCTTCCATAAAGCAGTACCTCATTTCTAATTGGTATTATACAAATACCATTATAAGCAATCTTTTGAGTTGCTGCAAGAATTACTTGAATCTTCTTAAAGAGGGTGTATAATAGGACAGGAATAAAAGGGAGGTAAAGAGAAATGGATTTATTATACAGACCCAGAAGGTTGCGCACATCGGACACTTTGAGGAAAATGGTGAGAGAAACCAGAGTTTCAAAACAGTCTCTCATCTATCCGCTGTTTGCAGTAGACGGAGAAGGAATCGCAGAAGAAATTCCTTCTATGGAGGGACAGTACCGTTATAGCGTGGATCAGCTTTCCCTTATTATGGACAGGCTTGTAAAAGCTGGAGTAGAGAAAGTGCTGTTGTTTGGAATTCCGGCTCACAAAGATGCCTGCGGAAGTCAGGCATATGAGGAAGATGGAATTGTTCAGCGGACCATCCGCTATATCAGGGAGAATTATCCTTCCGTATATATCATCACGGATGTCTGCATGTGTGAATATACTTCTCACGGCCACTGCGGGATTCTTTGCGGAGAGAGCGTAGATAATGACAAGACCCTTGAATACTTGAACCGTATTGCAGTATCTCACGCCAAAGCAGGAGCTCATATGGTGGCACCGTCAGATATGATGGACGGACGGATTGGTTCCATGAGAGAAGCGCTTGATGAAGCGGGATTTATAGAAGTACCGATTATGGCTTATTCTGCAAAATATGCTTCTGCATTCTACGGCCCATTCCGGGATGCCGCAGGTTCAGCACCGGCATTCGGAGACCGTAAGAGTTACCAGATGGATTACCATAACCGAAAGGAAGCATTGAAGGAAGCGGAACTGGATGCTGCCGAAGGAGCGGATATCATCATGGTAAAACCGGCCCTGTCTTACTTGGATATTATAAGAGAAGTAGCGGACCGGCATGATATTCCGGTGGCAGCTTATAGCGTCAGTGGGGAATATGCCATGATAAAAGCGGCTTCCAAAGCAGGATTCATTGATGAGGAAAAAATTATATGTGAATCTGCTGTCAGCATTTACCGTGCGGGAGCCGATGTCCTTATCACATATTTTGCCATTGAGCTGGCTGGTTATATGGATGAAGGGAAGATTGGCTGATTGCTATCTTGTGTTTTCCTGTCGAAACCGTTTGATGTCATCAAGCAGCAGGCCTGAAACCCGAAGGCCGCCTCTGCCGGTTCCCAAATCAATATCAGGCTTGTTGCTTCCGTGAAAATCGGAACCGCCTGTGGGGAAAAGGTCGTATTTTCTGGCAAGTTTTCTTAGTTTTGCGCTTTCGTGCTGGTTGTTTGAGGAGTGATAAACTTCCAGGCCTAAAAGCCCAAGATTTTTTAAATAACAAACCAGTTCATCCGTCTTTTTATCTCCCAGGTGATACTGGCAAGGATGGGCCAGAACCGGGAAGGCATTGCAGCTTGTAAGAATATTCATGGCGTGCTCCGGAGTGATTTTCTCTTTCCGCGGGCAGTATGGACCTCCGTAATTTAAGTATTTTTTAAATGCCTGGTCCATGCTTTTTACATAGCCCTTTTCGTAAAGTACACGCGCAAAATGTGCACGGGTTACGACGGTGTCCGGATTACCGGCCATGACCTCTTCTAAGGAGATTAAGACATCTGCTTCTCTGAAACGGCGGATTATTTCCTCATTTCTCTTATCCCGAATCTTTTTTAGCTCTTTGATTTCGGAAGAAAAATACTGGTCAGAAGGATCGACAAAAAGCCCAAGGATGTGAATTTCTTCTCCAAGGTATACGCAGGACAGTTCGATACCGGGAATAATTTCAAGAGAAAGTCCTAAAGCTGCCTCCTGTGCTTCTTTAAGACCATCAATGGTATCGTGATCTGTCAGTGCTATGGCTGTCAGTTTTTTTTCTGCAGCAAGTGTTACCACTTCGGAGGGAGACAAGGTGCCATCCGAAGCATTGGAATGAACATGCAAATCGACAAAATTCATAAAAACCTCCAAAATGAAATAGATTGGTAACACTATAGTAACATGTTTTTTAAGTTATGTAAAATGTAGAAAAAACACGAAAATTAATTAAGAAAATTCATAAAATCGTAATAGCATTTCCCACAAAGTATGGTATACTACTCAATGTAAAGCTACATAATCATGTAAAAAGGTGAAATAAATGAGTCAGGTGGATAACAGACAAAGAGGCGGAGGAAGAACCAATTCCTCCCAGAACGAAAGTAAAAGGAGCACGTCTTCAGCAGGCCGCAGGACAAGTCAGTCTTACAGGCAAAGTGGTTCTTATCAGCAAAGACGTGGAAAGAAAAGAAAAAGAGGACCTCAATACGATATTACAAAAGTACTTTTGGGGATCATTCTGGCTGTTGTCTCAGTGATTGGTATTATGGCGGCGGTTAAGTTTATCGGAGGCCATAAAGCAAAAGCGGCTGAAGTGAATTCATCAACCGTTTCAGAGACGGAATTAAAAAAGGACGTGAAGGTAGATGATGTTACCATTACCGGTATGTCCAGGGAAGAAGCACGCGAAGCCATTAATAAAAAGTACCAATGGGGAATGAAAGTTACTTATAATAATGACGAATACCAAGTGAAGAACCTTTTAGACAGCAAAATAGAAGCCTTGCTGGAAGAAATATATACAGGAGAGCCGAAAGAAAGCTATACTCTGGATACTGAAGGAATGGAAGAGGACATCAATTCAGAAGTTAAGGCTGTTGCAGAAAAATGGGATGTTGCAGCGAAAAACGGTTCCATTTCGGGCTTTGATAAAAATACAGGAGAATTTGTTTATTCAGGGGAACAAAATGGTGTAGTAATTGACCAGGATAAACTTTCCACAGATATAGCTGCTCAGCTGAAGACGAAGAATTTTCAGACGGCTGTCCCGGCTACAGGTAAGGAAGTGGCACCGAAGATCACAGAGGCCCAGGCAAAGGAGATGTACAAGGTTATTGGAACTTATACCACAACCACTACATCTAACAGCGCCAGAAATAAGAACATCGAACTTGCCTCCGCTGCTTTAAATGGAATGATTCTTAAACCAGGGGAAGAGTTCTCTTTTAACAAGACCACAGGAGAGCGTTCTTCCGCAAAGGGTTATCGCCCGGCGGGAGCATACTTAAACGGAGAATTGGTCGAGGAGCCTGGCGGCGGTGTATGTCAGGTGTCATCTACCTTATATAATGCGGTGGTATTTGCCGGTCTTACGACGACAGAGCGCCATGCGCACAGCTATGAGCCTTCCTATGTTACACCAGGCGAGGATGCTATGGTAAGCTATGGCGGACCGGATATGAAGTTTGTAAACAAATCTTCCAGCGCCATTGCAATCAGAACCAGCTTTTCAAACCAGAAATTAAAAATTTCAATTGTCGGCATCCCGGTATTGGAAAATGGTGTTACTTTGTCCATGACTTCCAAAAAGACATCCGAACTGGATGCTCCTGCACCTGTATATGAGGAAGATCAGACCCTTCAGACAGGGGAGCAGAAGATCGTAAAGGCGGAAACCAAAGGCAGCCGCTGGGTAACGAATCTGGTGACTAAAAAAGACGGAGTTGTGGTAAGCGACGAATTTTTCCACAACAGCACATATCGTGGAAAATCAGCTACGATTAAGAGGAATACGTCCGGAGTTGTAGTTCCGGCGACCAACCCTTCTGATACCGGAAGTGGAGGCAGTTCCCAGGGGAATGCAGAAACTACAGCTTCTCATTCCGGTGAGACGTCCGGTAATTCCGCTACGGCTGAAGGCCAGCAGGAAAAACCAACAGCACAGGAGACGCAACCGTCTAAATCACAGGGACCATCTACAAACGCGGAAGAAACCACGGCCCCTGCTGAGAACATTGTTCCACCAAATCCACTTAACTGATAAATAGGTCAAAAATAGACAGGACTGGACAGATAATTCTATCCAGTCCTCTTTTTTTTAGATTGTTTCAAAAAGAATACTTAATTTTCCAGTTTTAATATTTGCTTTTTGTTGAATAATTGTTATAATAATGTCAGGTCACTTTCCCTTTATGGGAACCATTTATTTAATATTCACATTTGCAGGAGGAAATCTAAAATGGCAAGAAAAATGAAAACCATGGATGGTAACCACGCAGCAGCTCATGCGTCATATGCGTATACTGATGTAGCGGCTATTTATCCGATTACCCCATCTTCACCTATGGCAGAAGCTACAGATGAGTGGTCAACAGACGGAAGAACGAACATCTTTGGTCAGACAGTACAGATTACAGAAATGCAGTCTGAGGCAGGTGCAGCAGGTGCAGTTCACGGTTCCTTAGCAGCAGGTGCGCTGACCACCACCTATACCGCTTCCCAGGGTCTGTTACTTATGATCCCGAACCTTTACAAAATCGCAGGTGAGCAGCTGCCAGCAGTATTCAACGTATCCGCTCGTGCAATTGCAAGTCATGCTTTATCTATTTTCGGCGACCATTCTGACGTATATGCGTGCCGCCAGACAGGCTGTGCTATGTTATGCGAATCCAGCGTACAGGAAGTTATGGACTTGACTCCAGTAGCTCATATGGCTTCTCTTGAAGGCAAAGTACCATTTATCAACTTCTTTGACGGTTTCCGTACATCTCATGAGATTCAGAAGATTGAAACATGGGATTATGAGGATTTAAAAGAGATGGTAAGCATGGATGCGATTGACGCATTCCGTCGTAATGCATTAAATCCAAATCATCCAAACTTAAGAGGTTCCGCTCAGAACCCTGATATCTTCTTCCAGGCAAGAGAAGCATGTAATCCATATTACGATGCTCTGCCAGGTATTGTTCAGAAATATATGGACAAGGTAAATGCGAAGATCGGTACAGATTATAAGTTATTTAACTATTACGGAGCAACTGATGCAGATCATGTAATCGTTTCTATGGGTTCCGTAAATGATACCATTGAAGAGACTATCGATTATTTAAGCAAAGCTGGCCACAAGGTTGGTGTTGTTAAAGTACGTCTTTTCAGACCGTTTAACGCTCAGGCTCTTGTAGATGCTATTCCGGATTCTGTTAAAACTATTTCTGTTTTAGACAGAACAAAAGAACCAGGTTCTTTAGGCGAACCATTATACTTAGATGTTGTTGCTGCTCTTAAAGGCACAAAGTTCGATCAGGTTAAGATTTTAACCGGACGTTACGGTTTAGGTTCCAAGGATACAACTCCGGCACAGATCGTTGCTGTATACGGAAACAAGACAAAAACTCCATTTACCATCGGTATTGTGGATGATGTTACTCATCTTTCTCTTGAAACTGGTACTCCGATTGTTTCTACTCCTGAAGGAACAACCAACTGTAAGTTCTGGGGTCTTGGTGCAGACGGTACTGTAGGTGCCAACAAAAACTCCATTAAGATCATTGGTGATAACACCGATATGTACGCTCAGGCTTACTTTGATTATGACTCCAAAAAGTCCGGCGGTGTTACCATGTCCCATTTACGTTTTGGACATAAGCCGATCAAATCCACATACCTGATCCGTCAGGCAAACTTCGTAGCTTGCCACAATCCTTCCTATGTACGTAAGTACAATATGGTTCAGGAACTTGTAGACGGCGGTATCTTCTTATTAAACTGTCCATGGGACAAAGATGGTCTTGAAAAGCACTTACCAGGACAGGTTAAGAAATTCATCGCTGATCACAACATCAAATTATACACCATCGACGGTGTAAAGATTGGTATTGAGACTGGCATGGGACCAACACGTATCAATACAATCCTTCAGTCCGCATTCTTTGAACTGACCGGAATCATTCCTGCTGAAAAGGCAAACGAACTGATGAAAGCAGCTGCTAAGGCTACTTACGGACGTAAGGGTGAAGAAATTGTACAGAAAAACTGGGCAGCTATCGACGCTGGTGCAAAGGGCGTTGTTAAGGTTGAAGTACCAGAAAGCTGGAAGAACTGTACAGATGAAGGCCTTGACTATAAGGTAATCTCTGAAGGAAGACAGGATGTTGTTAACTTTGTAAATAACATTCAGACAAAGGTTAGCGCTCAGGATGGCGATTCCTTACCAGTATCTGCATTTGTAGATTATGTTGATGGTTCTACACCATCCGGATCTTCTGCATTCGAGAAACGTGGTATTGCAGTAAATATTCCTAACTGGAATCCAGACAACTGTATCCAGTGTAACTTCTGTTCTTATGTATGTCCTCATGCAGTTATCCGTCCAATCGCTCTGACTGAAGAGGAAGCTGCTAATAAGCCAGAAGTAATGAAGACACTTCCTATGACAGGTATGGCAGGATATCAGTTCGCTATTACTGTATCTGCATTTGACTGTACCGGTTGTGGTTCCTGTGCAAATGTTTGTCCTGGAAAGAAGGGCGAGAAGGCTCTTACTATGGTAAACATGGAAGCTAACTGTGAAGTAACACAGAAAGGCTTTGACTTCGGTCAGACTCTTCCAATCAAGCAGGAAGTTATTGATAAATTCAAAGAGACTTCTGTTAAGGGAAGCCAGTTCAAACAGCCACTTCTTGAGTACTCAGGAGCATGTGCTGGTTGTGGTGAGACACCTTACGCAAAATTAGTTACTCAGTTATTCGGTGACAGAATGTACATTGCAAATGCAACTGGATGTTCTTCCATCTGGGGTAACTCTTCACCATCTACACCTTATACTGTAAATGCTAAGGGACAGGGTCCTGCATGGTCCAACTCCTTATTTGAAGATAACGCAGAATTTGGTTATGGTATGCTTCTTGCTCAGACTGCAATCAGAGGCGGATTAAAGGCTAAAGTTGAAGAACTTTTAAATTCTGATAAGACTTCTGACGCAGTAAAAGCAGCAAGCAAAGAATATCTTGATACTTTCAGCGTTGGTGCAACCAATGGTTCTGCTACTGATAAGCTTGTTGCAGCATTAGATAGCTGTGACTGCGAATTAGGCAAAGCAATCGTTAAAGACAAAGACTTCCTGGCTAAAAAGTCTCAGTGGATCTTTGGTGGTGACGGTTGGGCTTATGATATCGGTTTCGGTGGTGTTGATCATGTTCTTGCAAGTGGCAAGGATATCAACATCATGGTATTCGATACAGAGATCTACTCCAATACAGGCGGACAGTCTTCCAAGTCTACAAAGACTGGTGCAGTAGCACAGTTCGCTGCTGGTGGTAAAGATACAAAGAAGAAAGATTTAGCAAGCATCGCAATGAGCTACGGTTATGTATATGTAGCACAGATCGCTATGGGTGCTGATTATGCTCAGACAGTTAAGGCAATTGCTGAAGCTGAGGCATATCCAGGACCATCCTTAATCATCGCTTATGCTCCATGTATCAGCCATGGTATCAAGAAGGGTATGTCCAAAGCTCAGACAGAAGAGAAACTGGCTGTTGAGTGTGGTTACTGGAATAACTTCCGCTTCAACCCAGCTGCTGAGAAGAAGTTCAGTTTAGATAGCAAGGCTCCTGCATTAGATGGCTATCAGGAATTCTTAAAGGGTGAGGTTCGTTACGCATCCTTAGCAATGAAGAATCCTGAAAGAGCAGCTGAATTATTCGAAAAGAATGAAGCAGATGCAAAAGCAAGATTTGAATATCTGCAGAAACTGGTTACTTTATACGGCAATGACTAATTGACTTTATAAAGTTCAGATACGCCCGGATGATCCATCCGGGCGTATTTTTTTAATGTAAAATGATATAGAAAAAACCCCATGGCAGAAGAAATTCTTTGCCATGGGTTTTTTTTAGGTTATGTAACTCCAAAGGAGTCTTATGTCATTATACCTGTGCAGTACCGAAACGGTTTTCTTCATCTACACTGCCTTTGCACAGCCAGATCAGATAAAGAATTGTTCCTACTAACGGAATAACAGTGATAAAAATCCAGAACCCGGATTTATTAATATCATGTAACCGGCGTACCTGAATGGAGAGGCTTGGAATAATAGCTGCGATGCAATAAATCACATACAATATCCCAAAAATGTCAGCGATAGACATAAGAACTCCTAAAATAATTAAGGCTATGATATTGAACAAAATTGCCATCCAATACCCTCTTACAGTGGTACGGTCTTTAAAATTGAAATAATTCTTCCACATTGAAACGAACTCATTCATAATATTTTGTAACCTTCCTTTCTTTTGTAATATACATATTCATTATACAGTAGATAATTGTTAATTTATAGTTAAAAAATGAAAATAATCAAAATATCAGTATTTTATACATATTTTTAGATTAATTTTGGGTTGAGTTTGGGATATTTACTATTAAGTAAAAAATACATTCAACAAATTCAATAGCATGTCTTTGTCGTTAATTCAATAGAAATGATGAGAAAGATTTTAAAATCCTAATTAGATGTATGAGTTGCCAAATATGGAAAGACAGGCACTGGGCATTTTTATGAGAATAAACTTATAATATAACGATCATAAAAGAGGATTTCTATGGGCGATTTAATTTATATAAAAAATGATGCAAATTCTAACATAAATACAGAACCAGATCCCCAGCAATCTCCGGAAGAAGGTGAGACACCTGCAGATTCAGGAAATAATGATACATCGGCAGGCGCAGAACCCACTTATTCAGATGGGAACCAGTCAAACATACTTGTTCCTAATCTGGAAGAAGAGTGGCCAGCTTATCATAATCCATCTTCTGAAGACGGGCATGAGAGTACCTGGAGTTCTATAATAACAATGTTTCCAAAACCCATTATTCCGTGTTATTATTGCGACTCAGACAAGGTTGGTCTTGTGCGCTTTTTAAATGCTGCGGCAGACTATCCACCATTTTTGGTTTATATCAATGACCAGCTTGCCGTAAATGGACTTAGCAATGGAGATATGACCCAATATGGGCGGGTATCTGCAGAGGAACAAACGATTACTGTAACAGGTGATAATAACTATGTTTATGTCAAAAAGCAGGTTCAGATTCCTGCAAACGGTGCAATTACGATTGCAATAATCAATACGGATTCAGGTCTTGATCTTATGGTAATTGAAGATCTTTTCTGCAATGGAGGAATCAATACCGGCTGTTTCCGTGTATGCAACCTTTCCATAACAAATCGGAAAATTAACGTCTTGTTAAACGGCGGCAGTGTTATCTTCCGGGATGTAAATTATATGCAGGTAACTAATTTTCAGTATACAACTACAGGATACTATATGGTTGCTGTATCCAGCAGCAATGTTTTAACCGGAAATATCTTATTAACCTCTAATATCTATATCAGAGGGAATGTATCTTATACCTTGTATGTATTTAACTGGAGTCTTACCCAGAATGCCATTCGTATTCTGATCGTGGAAGACCGAAGAAATTAAAAATTATCAATACCTCTGGTTGACAGATCAGAGGTATTTTGCTATATTTAGTGTATTAGATGTATTAATACAGATATAGGAGGTGGAACATGATATTGCTTGATTACAAAGACCGCAGGCCGATATATGAGCAGATTGTTGAGAAATTAAAAGATCTGATGATTTGCGGCGTATTGGAACAGGATAGTCAACTGCCCTCTGTCCGGAGTCTTGCCACCGATTTATCAATTAATCCCAATACCATCCAAAGGGCATATGCAGAGTTGGAGCGGAGGGGATTTATTTACTCGGTTAAGGGAAGAGGCAGTTTTGTGGCTGATACCAGTTCGATTCGGGCATTAAAGAACAGCGAGCTAAAGATTAAGCTTGGAAATTGGATTGATGAGGCAAAAAGATCGGGCCTTACAGAAGATAAAGTTCATACCTGGGTTGCAGAGGGCTGGACAAAACCAGAATATTTAGCAGGGGAGGATAGGACAGATGATTAAAGCTGAAAATTTAACCAAGAGATTTGATAACATCATGGCCGTAGACCATGTAAGCGCTGAGATACGGGATGGGAACGTATTTGGTCTTATTGGTACCAATGGAGCAGGAAAAAGTACGTTTTTAAGAATGCTCAGCGGAATATTAAAACCGGATGAAGGTAGTGTTGTCATTGACGGAGAACCAGTCTATGAGAATGTAAAGGTAAAAAGACGTTTCTTTTATATTTCAGATGACCAGCATTTCTTTAATAATGCCACACCCATTGACATGATGGAATTTTACAGCAGAGTTTATCCGGAATTTGATCGGGCACGTTTTAAGACTCTGATGGACAATTTTGGACTGGAAACCAGAAGAAAGATCCAGACTTTTTCAAAGGGAATGAAAAAGCAGCTTTCGGTAATCTGCGGGATCTGTGCAAACACGGATTATCTGTTCTGTGATGAAACCTTTGACGGACTTGATCCCGTCATGCGTCAGGCGGTAAAAAGTATTTTTGCCAATGACATGGCGGAACGAAATTTAACACCTATTATAGCCTCCCATAACTTAAGGGAACTTGAAGATATCTGTGACCACGTAGGACTTCTTCACAGAGGCGGAATTTTACTTTCCAGGGATTTAGATGATATGAAGCTTAACATTCACAAGGTTCAGTGCGTGTTAAAAGATGGAATGACAGATAGTGATCTGGTGGCTTTAAACCGTATAAAGACAGAAGTAAGAGGAAAACTCTACACCATAACAGTGCGTGGAAGCAAAGAAGAAGTAGAAGGGCTGATGGAGTCATACCAGCCTGTATTTTATGAGATGATTCCATTGTCTCTGGAAGAAATATTTATTAGTGAAACGGAGGTGGCCGGTTATGACATCAAAAAACTTATTTTTTAATCTCTCCAAAGAAGATGCGAAACAACGCCTTTGGTCGATAGCAGTTGCATTTTTGATGTTTTTCTTTACCCTTCCGGTAGGAGCGGCGCTTGGGCTTGATGAGAATATAAAGCAGGAAATGACCCATCAGTACATTATTTTAGAGCTTGAAAAATGGTTGGGAGTACAAAATGGATTTATTGCCGCACTTATTATTTTCCTGTCTCTGATTATGGGAGTGACCAGTTTTTCTTATCTTCACTCCAGACAGAAAGTGGATTTTTATCATGGAATTCCGGTAGGCAGAAAGCATTTATTCTGGTCTAATTATTTTAACGGTATTTTCATTGTGGCAGTTGCCTACGGAGTAAATCTCCTGATTGCACTAGGGGTGATCGGAGCGAACAGAATCTCTCCCGCAGAAATAGCAGGAGCATCTTTTGCTGGTTTTCTGTTTTTCCTGATACACTATACCATGTTGTATACAGTAACGGTACTGGCAATGATTCTGACAGGGAATATATTAGTGGGAATCCTGGGTACATTAGTATTTAATTTTTATACTTCCTGTGTTTTGGCAGTTTTGGAACTATCTTATCATCAGTTCTTTTATACCAGTTATCAGGGAGGGAAAGCATTCTTTGGCAGCCTTACAGATAGGTTTTCTCCGTTTTTCCTGTTTGTTACCAATAGTAACAAGATGCAGTCGGGAGAATTTACTGGAGAAATCATGGTCCGAGTTGCCGCGGTTATATGTGTAACTATAATTCTGGCGGTTCTGTCTTACTGGCTTTATAAGAAGAGAGGATCAGAGGCGGCAGGCAAAGCGATGGCGTTTAAAGTCAGTATGCCAATTATACGAATTCCAATTGTTATCCTCGCAGCACTGTGTGGAAGTCTCTTTTTCTGGTTTATTCACTCCAGTTTGGGCTGGGCAGTATTCGGGTTAATTTGCGGAGTGGTGTTATCCCATTGTTTTATAGAGATTATTTACCATTTTGATTTCCGCAAATTGTTTTCCCACTGGAAGCAGATGATTGTTTCTGCAGTTTTGGCTGCGGCAGTATTTTGCTGTTTCCGTTATGATTTTATTGGATATGACAGTTATATACCGACAGATGATTCGATTAAGTCAATTGGAATCTCTTTTGAAAACACCAATGACTGGATCTCCTATGGAGATATCTGGCAGGATGCGGAAGGGGATTATAACTGGGAGTATCAGTCTTCCAATGAATACATTTTAAGTCACATGGAACTAAATGATACAGCACCAGTTCTGGCGCTTGTCCGTGATGCTGTGGAGAGAAATCAACGTTTACGTCTAAGTAACTCAACAGTTAGGAACAGTGAGGAATATGAGAGAACCTACCGTTTCTCAGTAAGATATACCATGAAGAATGGAAAGAACACCTACCGGACCTATGAATTGTCTGGAGATAATGCACGTCCGGAAATCGTTCGGATCTATGAAAATCCGGATTTCCTAAATGCAGTTTATCCGGTGCTTACTCAGACTCCGGAGGATACCGCATGGGTGAGAGTGGCCAGGGGTGCTCAGAAGAATGTTGTAAGTCTTGACCGCAATGGAACCGATAAAGCAATGACAGAGAAAATACTTAAGGTATACCAGGAAGATTTGAAAAATCTGAAGGTGGAAACCATGCAGAAGGAAAATCCAATTGCGTCGATCCAGTTTGTTACCAGAAAGCAGGCGGCTGCAGAAACAAAGAGGGCAGAGAATCAGAACTCCTGGAAATATAGCGACGTTACGGAAAGAGGATATTATCCGATCTATCCATCCTTTAAGAATACAATGGAGCTGCTGAAGGAGTGTCAGGTTGATGTGGACAGTTGGAATGATCTGGAGCAGATAAAAGAAATCAATATTGATAAGACCCAGTTTGCCAATTTCAACTATACTTATGAAAGTAAGGAAGCGCAGTATCTGACAATTACAGATCCGGAAATACTGAGACAGATTATGGAAAAAGCTGCGATTGAGGAGTATTCCGGTATGAACCCATTTGTTAACAACAGTTTTGAAAGGATTAGCTTTTCTGCTGTAGCAGTATCTGGAGGAAGTAAGAGCGAGATGCAATATACGATTCCTTTAGACCAGCTTCCCAAGTCTGTGTCAAAGGATATTGATAAGATAAAAAATGATGCGTAAACAGTCTTTCATTGACTTTTTCTTCCAATAAAGTTAAAATGGTAGAAGTATAAGTCAAAGGAGGAATCACGGATGGCATTTTTTGAAGAGCTGGGGAAAACACTCAGCGATACCGGCAAAGAGGTCGCAACCAAGGCGAAAGCGCTGACTGAGACGATACAGTTAAAGACACAGATAAGTGCTGAGAGAACAAAGCTGGAAGAGGCTTATGCAGCCATCGGTAAACAGTTCTATGAAGCGAATAAAGCGCCAGAGGAAGTGTATGCAAAGGCATATGAAGCCGTAAAAGCTAGCCGGGAAAGAATTGCCGCTCTGGAGATTGAGCTGACCCAAAGCGAGGGAACCCGTATCTGTGCAGAATGCGGAGCGAAAGTTCCAAAGAATTCCTTTTATTGCGGAAAGTGCGGTGCTCCTGTAAAGGAAACCTCCGCAGATCCGGAAACTGATGAAGAGACTGCTGAGGAGCCGGAAGATACAGCGACGACGGAAGAATTGAATCTGACCGCTGGCATCAATACGGTGAATGAAGAGGCATTTGAACCTACGGAAGAACAGAAATAATTAATGTGGGGACCGGTCCAAAGGCCGGTCCCTATTTTTGTCAATTTTTGCTTTTTGAAAAAAAGTATGTAAATTTTCCGTAAAATGTGGTAGACTAGAGCCGACTCAGAAAAGAATTATGATACAAAGAGGTATATTATGAAAATATATGTCAGATGGCTGGGGAAGCTTGTTGTTCTTTCTGTCTTAATAAATATATTGATTGAGCTGGCTGCCAGAAAATCCCTGACAAGCCTTGGTTCCTATATGTGGGGTAGTTTCTTTATCTTTTTATTGAACACTCTGATTATTACGCTGCCTTACACGATTCTATTTGTAACCAGGAGAAAGGCATTTATCTGCATTGCCATGTCTATGATATGGATTTTTTTAGGAGTAGTAAACGGAATTCTTCTTATTTTCCGGACTACCCCATTTACGGCTGCAGACTTCCGGCTGGTGAAATATGCCATTAGTCTGGCTACGGTTTACTTTACCTGGCTGCAGATCATTTTGATTGTACTGGGGATTATGTTTGCTATCGTATGCCTGATTTTTGTCTGGCGGAAAGCTCCTGTCTCACAAGAAAAGGTGAGGTACAGATTAGGGGCGGCTATGGTAACGGCATGTACAGTTTTTGTGCTGGGTGCGACCAGCCTATCCATGAGGAGTGGTTTGGTAGCAGTGCACTTCGGTAATATCGGAGATGCGTTCCGAAATTTTGGATTTCCATATTGTTTTTCTAATTCCATTTTTAATACAGGGATTTCCAAACCGGAAGGGTATGATAACGAAACGATGGAAGCGATTAAGGACGAGGAACTGGTGCCTGAAAATTTGTATGCGCTGTCAGAGGATACAAAACCAAATGTCATTATGATTCAGCTGGAATCTTTTTTTGATCCTACTCTGTGGAAAAACAATCCGGTAAAATATGATCCGATCCCATTTTTCCACCAGTTGCAGAAAAATTATCCGAGCGGTTATCTAAATGTTCCTGTGGTTGGTGCAGGCACCGCAAATACGGAGTTTGAGTCGATTACGGGTATGAATCTGGATTTTTTCGGGCCTGGAGAGTATCCTTATAAAACGGTTTTAAAGAAAACTTCTTCGGAAAGTGTGGCCTTCGACTTAAAAAACCTGGGCTATAACGCCCATGTCATTCATAATAATGAAGCTACATTCTATGATCGGAACCGTGTATTTTCCCAGCTTGGCTTTGACACATTTACGCCGATCGAGTACATGAACAATATCGAGAGAAACCCGACCGGATGGTGCAAGGATAAAACTCTGACAGGAGAAATCATCAAAACGCTGGATTCCACGCCTAATCCTGATTTTATCTATACAATTTCTGTTCAGGGGCATGGAAAATATCCTAGTTTTGAATACTACTGTCAGCAGATCAGTGAAATGGATGAGTTTATACGTTCTCTGGTCAACACCCTTAGGACAAGAAATGAACCTACCGTCTTAGTGATGTATGGAGATCATCTGCCTGGATTTGAATGGTCAGAGAATGAGATGAAGAACGGTTCACTTTTCCAGACTGAATACGTGGTATGGAATAATATGAATCTCCCTGCGGTAAAAAAAGACGTAGAGGCTTATCAGCTTGCAGCTCATGTATTGGACATGCTTAACATCCATGAGGGAACGATGATGAGGTTTCATCAGAAATATCTAAATGACAAAAAAGCGAATAAAGAAAGTTATCTGGAAGACATGAAGACTCTGGAATATGACATTCTCTATGGAAGCCATGAGGTGTATGGCGGGGAGAATCCTTATCAGACCACAGATCTTAAAATGGGCGTTGACGATATAACCATTGACAATGTGGTTTATAATGATTCCAATGTATTGATTTACGGTGATAACTTTACGCCTTATTCCAAGATATGTTTAGATGGAAAAGCAGTGGAAACCACCTTTGTCTGGCCACAGCTGATCATTGCGAAAAATGTTCCTGACAATAAAGTGAGGGATTCGGAAATTTCAGTGTGGCAGATTGGAAGAGATAAGGTTCCTTTGAGTGAAGCAGGGACTTTTCACTTTAAAACAGAAGATTAATAGTAAAAAAGAGAGCACAGATTTGTGCTCTCTTTTCATAAATATCAGAGGGTGATCAATTCGTATTCCGAATTGCCAAGACCAATTTTTACCCCATGTTCAATGGAAGACTTCCAGTTGGTATTTGGGTGAGTATCTTTAAAATGATCGTGATGGTGGCTGCCATGTTTTTCAAGAATACTGCCTGCCATAACTGGTTGGCGATTCACGGCATCAACACATGCCAAATCAAGGGCTACCGGATCGAAGGAAGCAAACATTCCCACATCCGGGATAATCGGGATATCGTTTTCAGAGTGGCAATCACAGTAGGGAGAAACATCCATAACCAGGCTGATATGGAAGCTTGGCCGGTCTTTAACCACAGCCTGAGTGTATTCTGCAATCTTATAATTTAAGATATCATTGGACTCGTCAAAGTTTGATTCTACCGCATCCACTGGGCAAACACCGATACAGCGGCCACAGCCGACACAGCGGTCATGATTGATAAAGGCTTTCTTTTCCTGAAAGGAAATGGCACTGTGGGCACAGTTTTTTTCACAGGCATGGCAGCTTACACAGGTTTCTGCTACTACATGAGGTTTTCCAGCATTATGCATCTCCATCTTTCCAGCTCTTGATCCGCAGCCCATCCCAATATTTTTTAAAGTACCACCAAATCCAGTGCTCTCGTGTCCTTTAAAATGAGTAAGGGAAATGAAGATATCAGCATCCATAACTGCCCGACCGATCTTAGCCTCTTTTATATATTCTCCGTTTATAGGAACAAGGCTTTCATCGGTTCCTTTTAAACCGTCGGCAATCAGTACATGGCAACCTGTGGAAAAGGGAGAGAAGCCGTTTTCGTAAGCGGTGTCCAGATGATCCAGAGCATTCTTTCGGCTTCCTACATATAAGGTGTTACAGTCTGTTAAAAATGGCTTTCCACCCTGTGATTTTACAAGATCAACCACAGCCTTCGCATAATTGGGACGGAGGAAGGACAGGTTTCCCAGTTCGCCGAAATGGATTTTAATTGCCGCATATTTATTCTGGAAGTCGATTTGATCCAGCATTCCAGCCGCTTTTATCAGTCTCTTTAGTTTCTGCGGAAGGTTCTCCTGAAACGTGGTATGAAAGTTTGTATAATAAACCTTTGATTTATCCATAAACGGACTCCTTTTGATAATTTTTATTATTTTCCATTATACTGTAAATGGTATGCGAATTCAAGAAGTCAATTGGTACTTTATTTCCAATTATTTTTGTGTTAAACTAGGAGAATCATATCAAAGCTTTATGGACTTGCATATGGAGGTTACGAGAATGAAACAAATCAGGGGAATGCTGCGGGTTATTTTTGGCCGGACTACATTTGGGGCTGTTTCTCTTATCGCCCAGGTGGCTATACTTTTTGCAGCATATCGGTTTTTAAGCCGATATTTGGCTTATTTTTACGGCGGTTTTACTCTCCTTAGTGCATTGGTTATTATTTATATCTTAAATAAAGAGGAAAATCCAAGCTTTAAGCTGAGCTGGATGATTCCGATTGCGGCGGTACCTGTATTTGGAATGCTCTTTTATCTGTTTGCAGAGCTTCAGATCATTGGCAAACTGATGGATAAAAAACTAAGGGTCAATATGGAAAAAACAGAGAGTTATTTGTCCCAGTCTCCCAAAGTGATGGAGAATCTGTCAAGAACCAGCAAACAGAATGCAAATCTTGCCAGATATATTAAAAGTTCCAGTCATTATCCGGCATATGGCAGCACCAATGTGCAATATTTCTCATTAGGAGAAACCATGTTCGCGGCTATGAAAAAAGAACTGGAAGAGGCGCAGCGGTTTATTTTCATGGAATTTTTTATTGTTGAGCGAGGGGAAATGTGGAATGAGATCCTTGAAATTCTGGAAAGAAAAGTAAAAGAAGGAGTAGAAGTCCGTTTTATGTATGACGGAATGTGCTCACTCACACTTCTTCCTTATGGTTATACAAAGGAATTGCAGGAAAAGGGAATAAACGCCAAGATTTTTTCTCCCATTAAACCGGTATTGACCACTTATCAGAACAATCGGGATCATCGAAAAATTCTGGTGGTGGATGGGCATACCGCTTTTACCGGAGGAGTGAATCTGGCAGATGAATATATTAACCGGCGAGTCCGGTTTGGTCACTGGAAAGATACTGGAATTATGCTTAAGGGGGAGGCAGCAACAAGTTTTACCATGATGTTTTTGGAAATGTGGAATATATCTGAAAAAGAACCGGAGGATTACAGTAAGTATCTAAGAGATCCGGAATACTTTTATCCGCTGGAGCTTAGCATGGATGGATTTGTCATTCCATATGCGGATAGTCCTCTGGACCAGGAGAGTGTAGGGGAACAGGTATATTTGGATATAATTAATTCTGCCAGACAGTATGTGCATATTATGACACCGTATTTAATTCTGGATTACGGAATGGTTAAAGCTCTGACTTTTGCAGCAAAACGAGGAGTAGAGACGGTCATTATTATGCCGAGAATTCCAGACAAAAAATATGCTTTCTTGCTTGCAAGATCCCATTACGGTGAATTGATCCGAGCTGGAGTTCGGATTTATGAATATATGCCTGGATTCATACATGCCAAAGTTTTTACCAGTGATAATACAAAGGCAGTGGTGGGGACCATCAACATGGATTTTCGAAGCCTATATCTGCATTTTGAATGTGCGGCATATTTATACTGTAACGAAGTCGTCAGGGATATCGAGCGGGATATCCAGGAAACATTAGCTCAAAGCAGAAGAGTTACATTAGAAGACTTGTCAGGATATCCTTGGTACGAGAAATTTGCGGGACGCGCTTTAAGGCTATTTGCTCCGCTTATGTAGGTTGGTTTCCATTAAATAAAAAGACTGTTTTTTATAAAGAATATGCGCCGGAAGTGTTAGTTCCGACGCATATTTTATTTGGAATTGTTTGCACTTAGGAATGTTTTCGGATAGGTGTATTACGGTTCGGTAACTTCTAAAATAATAATATTGGCTTTAACCGGGGTTGCACCTAAGAAAACGGTTTGACCAGTTGTATTAACAAGCTGGACAGTTGCAGGAATCGCTCCTACGGTAACAAGTGACATTCCGTTTAACTGGCCTGTTACAGCTGGTGAACTTGCGGATACACCACCGCTACCATTAACCCTAAGAGTAAAATCTACATAAGTGGCTGGTCCTGCTCCGTCTGTAGATACCCACCAAGCTACATAATAATTTCCTTCAGCGACGATTGTAGCAACACCTGTAGCTGGGTTGTAAGAAATATTAAGACTTTGGTCATTTAAAACGGTATTAAATAAAACGGGGCTTTCATTTGCGACTTCTGAGCCGACTGTAAGTTGAGCCTGAAGTCCTCTAAATTGTGCCAGTGGTCCTGCGGGTCCGGTAGCGCCTGTAGGCCCGGTAGGTCCGGTAGGTCCGGTAGCACCAGTAGCACCGGTAGCACCAGTAGGTCCAGTAGGCCCAGTAGCACCAGTAGCGCCAGTAGCGCCGGTAGGTCCGGTAGCACCAGTAGCACCAGTAGCACCAGTAGGTCCAGTAGGTCCAGTAGCGCCAGTAGCACCAGCGGGTCCGGCAGGTCCGGTAGGTCCGGTAGCGCCGGTAGCACCAGCAGGTCCGGTAGCGCCGGTAGCACCAGCAGGTCCGGCAGGTCCAGTAGGTCCAGTAGCGCCGGTAGCGCCAGTAGCACCAGTAGCACCAGTAGGTCCGGTAGGTCCAGTAGCGCCAGTAGCGCCAGCAGGTCCAGCAGGTCCGGTAGGTCCAGTAGCACCAGTGGCACCAGTAGCGCCGGTAGCACCAGTAGGTCCAGTAGCGCCGGTAGCGCCGGTAGCGCCGGTAGCGCCAGTAGCACCAGTAGGTCCGGTAGGTCCGATCGGCCCAACAGGTCCTTGTGGGCCTTCAGCACCGGTAGCACCAGTAGGCCCAGTAGGTCCAGTAGCACCAGTAGCACCAGTAGCGCCAGTAGGTCCAGTAGGTCCGGTAGGCCCTATTGGTCCCTGTGCACCTGTGGCACCGGTAGCACCAGTAGGTCCAGTAGGTCCAATTGGTCCCTGAGGTCCTTGTGCGCCAGTAGCGCCAGTGGCACCAGTCGGTCCAGTAGGTCCAATCGGTCCCTGAGGTCCTTGTGCACCAGTAGCACCAGTAGCACCAGTAGCGCCAGTCGGTCCAGTAGGCCCAATCGGTCCCTGAGGTCCTTGAGCACCAGTGGCACCAGTAGCACCAGTAGCACCAGTCGGTCCGGTTGGCCCTACGGGTCCTTGAGCACCAGTAGCGCCAGTAGCACCAGTAGCACCAGTTGGTCCAGTAGGCCCAATTGGTCCCTGAATACCCTGAGGTCCTTGAGGTCCTACAGCCCCTTGGGGTCCGGTAGGTCCTACAGGCCCGTTAGGTCCGGGAATACCCTGTGGTCCGGTAGGTCCGGTAGGTCCCTGGAATCCTCTAGGACCCTGAGGTCCGGTAGGTCCGGTAGGCCCCTGGAATCCTCTAGGTCCCTGAGGTCCTGGAGGCCCCTGAAAACCTCTAGGTCCTTGCGGTCCTGTAGGTCCAGGACATCCTCTTGGCCCTTGTGGACCAACGCAACCACCACAACCGCAGCGGTTTCCGTCCCAATCTCTACAATTACTCATTATAACTCCCTCCTGTCAAGGTGTAATATTTTCTTATATAATATTTTGTAGATGTGTGTATTGTTATAAAGGTTTTTTGCCTTCCTTTATAACATATCATATGTATAAAGTCTCAAGTTTGTTAGAGACAAATTTACTTGTTCCAATAAAATGAACTGTTGCATTATA
This sequence comes from uncultured bacterium, assembly GCA_963519465.1. Lineage (GTDB taxonomy): Bacteria > Bacillota > Clostridia > Lachnospirales > Lachnospiraceae > Lacrimispora. The sequence goes on along the minus strand of CAUQMY010000018.1, from coordinate 795 downwards.
AACAGGTATTATTATTAATGCTAAGATGCAATAACAGGATAAAGCCCCGGTTTTCCGGGGCTTTATCTATTTAAATATAATTGCCTTAAAATGAAATTACGTTTAGATTTCGGTTTACTGCAGAACTTGAAGTAATATTTAAATCTGTGGTAACAATAGCCCGTAGTTCATACGTCACAAATGCGGTGGCTACAGCAGTATCAACATATGTGCTGGCTACTGGAATATGCTGAGTACCTGCACCTGTTCCTGCTCGGTTTAATGTTCGTGTGCTGATAAGGGTAGTATTTCTATAAAGTCGGAGTTCTACAACAATGTTATAATTTGCAGTATTTACGACATCCAGACCTAAAGCAAAGTCAATTTTTAAATTTCTTCCTGTCGTAACATTTAGTCCAACAGAAGCAACGACAACCTCTGTATTGCTGGGAGGTGATACAGCAATAGACCCCACAGTATTCACAAATGTAACTGTAGTGGATCCAGGTCCAGTCGGTCCGGTATTACCAGTTGGGCCGGTGTTGCCGGTGGGCCCGGTATTGCCGATAGGGCCGGTAGGTCCAGTATTGCCGATAGGTCCGGTAGGCCCAGTGTTGCCAATAGGGCCAGTAGGCCCAGTATTGCCGATGGGTCCGGTAGGTCCAGTGTTGCCGATAGGGCCGGTAGGCCCGGTGTTGCCGATGGGTCCGGTAGGCCCAGTGTTGCCGATAGGGCCGGTAGGACCAGTATTGCCAATAGGGCCGGTAGGCCCAGTGTTGCCGATAGGGCCGGTAGGCCCAGTGTTACCGATAGGGC
>CAUQMY010000017.1:0-116607 GCA_963519465.1 uncultured bacterium | reverse complement strand
GCTTATTTATTAGAATTTTCAGGGTTTTACATACTGTTCAATCTTCTGTTTTCAAGGTGCTTTTTGTGTTGTCTGTTTCAACAGCAACTCGTATATTCTATCATATCGTTTCTGTCTTGTCAACAACTTTTTTATTTTTCTTTTTCACTGTTTTTCGACAGCTGGTATATAGTAACATATCTTCACGATTGTGTCAACTACTTTTTTTCACTGTCTAATGGAAAAAGTATCATTTGGAAATGAGCGGAGAAAGAGGGATTTGAACCCTCGCGCCGGTTGCCCGACCTACACCCTTAGCAGGGGCGCCTCTTCGGCCTCTTGAGTATTTCTCCGTAGTTCATATCTTCCATATGATGCGTTGTTCAAGTATTAGCTTTCCCAGACGCATTGACAATTATACAAAATATATTTCGACTTGTCAACCTATTTTTTGATTTATTTCTTCCTGAATTTTGTCATGGACTATTTCAGCTAATTGAGTGGTTTTTGTCTTCTGGTAATCTTCCGCATAAAGCGGTTTTAAGAAGCATATTTGCACCTTCTGCTTTTTCGAAGATTTCTCGTCAAAGGGTTTGAAACAGTCAATGAGTGCAACCGGAACGATGGGACATTTTGCATTAACGGCACTTTTAAAGGTCCCTCCCTTAAAGGCTAACAGTTTATTTCCTTCACGGCTGCGGGTGCCTTCTGGGAAGATCACGTAGTTTTTACCCTTTTTTACATTTTCCGTCATCTGACCGATAATGTTCATAGAAGCTCTGATATCCTGGCGGTCTATGAAAAAACCGTTGAGCGCTTTAATTACTTGTTTTACCAGAATCAGATTGGAAGCTTCTTTTTTTACTACCACACTTAAAGGATTGGGACATGCCTCCATGAGAGCAAGTACATCAAATAATCCCTGGTGGTTGGGAAACAGGATAAAACCATTTTCAGCAGGGAGGTTCTGGATTCCATGAACTTCTACCTCTACACGTCCTGAGCGATTAACTTTTTTTACCACGTCTCTAATGTAATCATAACGTTCCTTTTCGGTGTGGGTATCACTGGGCAATCCAAATTTCCAGATCTGATAAAACCATACGGGTACCCGAAATACATTCTTTATTACCATGTAGACAATACGGTTCATATTTATTCCTCTCTATACGCTTCGATGGCAGTTTCATATAGATTGTTTCCTTTGCTGTCTATGACAACGATTACGGGAAAGTCCTTAACGGTAAGGCGTCTGATGGCTTCGGTTCCCAAATCTTCATAGGCTATTACTTCAGATGATGTGATACATTTGGATAAAAGGGCACCGGCGCCTCCTACTGCTGCAAAGTAAATCGCTTCATTTCTTACTACTGCTTCAATGACTTCGCTGCTTCGTTTTCCTTTTCCGATCATGCCACTCATTCCCATATCAAGAAGGGTTGGGGTATACTTATCCATGCGGCTTGAGGTGGTTGGACCTGCTGAACCAATGGGACGGCCTTCTCTGGCGGGAGATGGGCCCATGTAATAGATAGTTTTTCCTTTTATGTCAAGTGGAAGGGGTTCTTTACGATCCAGTGACTCTATCATTCTCTTATGAGCGGCGTCTCTGGCTGTGTAGATGGTTCCTGTTAAATATACATAATCCCCAGACTTAAGTTTTCTCACATCTTCTTTGCTTATGGGCGCATTTATATGATAATCCATGATTTCCTCCATTCCTGATTCAATAATTAAATAATACGATGGGCATGTCTGTTCACATGACAGCAGATATTAACAGCTACAGGAAGACCGGCGATATGGGTTGGGTAAGTTTCTATATTTACGGACAGGGCTGTAACACTTCCGCCCAGGCCTCCTGGTCCTATCCCCAGCTTATTTACTTTTAGAAGCATTTCCTCTTCCAGTTCTCTGACATAAGGAATCTCTGGTTTTTCATTTAAATCCCTTGTTAAGGCGTGCTTTGCCATCTGGGCACATTTTTCAAAGCTTCCTCCGATACCTACACCTACCACCATGGGAGGGCATGCATTGGGACCGGCTTCTTTCACAGCTGTCAGGATTGCTTCTTTAACTCCTTCCAATCCGTCTGCAGGTTTTAACATAAAAATACGGCTCATGTTTTCACTTCCGAATCCTTTTGGAGCCACTGTGATATCAATCTTATCACCGCTTACAATTTCATAGTGAATGACAGCGGGGGTATTGTCATTTGTATTGATTCGTTTGATTGGCTCTACAATGGATTTTCTTAAGAAGCCTTCCACATAACCTTCCGAAACTCCCTGGTTGATGGCATCAGTCAGATTTTTTCCTTCTATATGTACGTCCTGACCAACTTTTATAAATACCACCGCCATTCCTGTGTCCTGGCAGATGGGGATCATATCTTCTCCGGCAATCTTTAAATTTTCTTTCAGCTGGCAGAGAACTTGTCTGCCTAAATCTGATTTTTCACTATCTACTGCTTTAAAAAAAACAGTCTCCATATCTTTTGACAGTACATGGTTTGCTTCGATACACATCTCTTTGATATTTTTTGTTATTTCCTCACTGCTTACTGTTCTAATCATAGTTACCTCCAGGCAAACGGATTCTAATAATCTTTTTTTATCATAAATGATTCATATAATGAAATCAAGTCAAAAAAACGATGGCAGGGTATGATATTAACAGTCATCCCCTGCCATCGTTTTTAAATTAAGCCGATTGCGTATTAATTTTTCCTGTATATCTTTGATGGTTATCTGTTCCATTCTGCTTCTGCATAACTCATTTAATTCGGAATACATCTCATCCATCACCCCGGACATTCCGGAAGCTATCATGCAGGGCAGGTTTTCATCTCCGGATTTCCAGGAAGATGAAACGAAACTCACATCCAAAGCATCACAGATCTGCTTTAAACTAATACTTGAGGGATCCTGGACCAAATGATATCCTCCCTCCAGACCTTCCTTTGTTTCAATAATCCCAGCTTTTTTTAGCTTTGCCATAACTTTTCTTATTCTGGCTGGATTGGTACAGACATTGGATGCCAGTTCTTCACTGGACGTTGTGGTCTTTCTCTGGTTTAAGTAAACCACTCCATGTACGGCTACTGCAAATTCACTTGTCATACTAATCCCCCATTCTCACGAACATCATATGACTTCTGTTATCTGTAATCAATATGGTTTCAGTTTGTATCTTACCAAATTTGACGCCCTCTTGTCAAGGGACTCATCTTAAAAAGAGATCCTGCTCCTGTGATCAGAAGCTGGACCTCTTTCTTTTGATCTACCGGAAATCCCAGTTGATCTTATATTTTATTTATTCTGATTTATCTTTTATATGAACCATGACACTCTTAATGACCTTATCCTTCATCTCTAAAATGGTATAATTGTTTTTCCCATCATCAAGTTCCAGAGGCATCTGGGATTCTTTTGGAATAAAGCCTAAAAGTTCAATTAAGTATCCTGACAAAGTATCACAGGAACTTTCAATTTCTTCATGAAGAACCTCGTCTATGTCATACAGAGAAATACTTCCTGATGCTTTGTAGACATAAGGTTCCACCTCAATTAACTGTGGTTCTACATCTTCATATTCATCATGGATATCCCCTACGATCTCTTCGATCAAATCCTGCATAGTAATGAGTCCTGAAACTCCACCGTACTCATCAATCAGAATTGCCATATTTTTCTTATGCTTCTGCATATCCAAAAACAGGTCGTCGGTTTTTTTGTTTTCCGGGATAAAATAAGGTTTCTGTAAAATAGGACGTATATCAATATCCGCAAGTTCATTCTTATTCATCTCGATTGTAAAGTCCTTCATGGACAAAATACCGATTATATTATCAATCTCTTCGTCATAAATCGGAATTCTGGAATGTCGACTGTCCAATATCTCATTTAGCACCAGTTCCAGAGGCTGGTTAATATCCACTGCAACCATATCCTGTCTTGGGATCATGATCTCTCTGGCTCTTTTGTCATCAAAAAGGAAAATTGACGTAATCATGTCCTCTTCGATCTTGTTGAATACTCCGCTTTCACGTCCAGTCTGAAGCATGGAACGGATTTCTTCTTCTGATACTTCTTCTTCTAAATTGTCTGTCTTCATACCAAGCAGCTTTAAGACTCCATTGGTTGAAACGGAAAGAAGCTTTATAAACGGCGCCAAAATTCTGGAAATGATATAAATAGGGCGAACTGCAAATAAGCTGAACCATTCTGCTTTTTGCAATGCAATCCTTTTTGGTACCAGTTCTCCAAAAACCAGGTTAAAATAAGACAGTATGATGGTAACCAAAACCATGGCAATGCTATGGCTGTAGGGAACTCCAAGAGATTCAAACTTTCCTCCAAGCACCTGTGATATACCGGTTGCCGCCGATGCACTGGAAAAAAATCCGGCAAAGGTAATGGCTACCTGGATGGTTGATAAAAACCCGGTAGAATCTTCTGATAGTTTTTGAATCAATGCTGCCTTCTTATTACCGCCATCGGCTAACATCCGAATCCGGTTCTTATTGACCGATACAACGGCCATCTCTGCCCCTGAGAAAAATGCGTTCATTATGGTGAGGGCTATTAATAATAAAATCTGTGCGACTATATGGGCCGCGCCTGGGTCACTCTCCAAGCTTTTGTTCCTCCTTTTTTAGGACTTTATGTCCATGCAGGTATTCCTGCTTGATTTCAACAAAGAAAAAAGACTTTGATCACAGTAAAATATATTGCTGCTCTCAAAGTCTTTTACCGCTCTTTATTGATTCCTTGTATTATAATATAAATATTTGAATAATACAATACATATTGTGTTAATATTTATTCCTCGATATCACTTGGTTCTTCTACGATTTCTTCCGACTCTAAATCAAGATCCTCTAATTCCTCATCGGATTTACTTCCGTCATCCCGAACTTTTGCAATGCTTGCCACACGGATATCGGAATCCTGGTCAATGTTCATGAGTTTGACACCAGAAGTATTTCTTCCGATTACGGAAATGTCGTTAACTGATATACGGATCACGATTCCTTCTGTAGTGATAAGAAGGAGATCATGTTCATCTTCAACCAGTTTTGCTCCGACGATATCTCCAGTCTTCTCCGTAATTTTATAGCAAAGAACACCTTTTCCGCCTCTTCTTTGTGGGGAGAACTCTTCGATCGGAGTACGTTTTCCCATTCCGTTTTCTGAAACGATAAGAAGTTTTGGTCCCTGGGTTTCCATCTGCATGCCCACAACCTGATCATCGTCATTTAATTTCATTCCGATTACGCCCATGGAAACACGGCCGGTTACACGAACGTCTTTTTCATGGAAACGGATACACTGGCCCTTCCTGGTTACCAGGAAGATGTCTTTTGTATCATCAGTAGATTTTACTTCGATGAGTTCATCATTTTCCCGAAGGACAATGGCCTGAAGACCGTTCTTACGGACGTTGGCGTATTCCATCATTGGAGTCTTCTTGACCATACCATTTCTGGTTGCCATAAATAGGAACTTGTCATCATCGTATTCTTTCATCGGTATGATGGCAGTGATACTTTCACCCGGAAGCATCTGAAGCAGGTTCACAATTGCAGTTCCTCTGGCTGTCCGGCTTCCTTCTGGAATCATATAGGTCTTTAACCGGTATACACGGCCAGTATTGGTAAAGAACATCAGGTAATGATGGGTAGTAGTCATCATTAAGTCTTCTATATAGTCCTGATCAATGGTCTGCATTCCCTTTATTCCTCGGCCACCACGGTTTTGACTCTTGAAATTATCTATGGACATTCTTTTTATATAGCCCAGCTTCGTCATCGCAACAATGGTATTCTCATCAGGAATTAAATCTTCCATGGACATATCGTATTCATCGAATCCAATAGAGGTTCTTCTATCATCGCCGTATTTGGCGGAAATAATGGAAATTTCTTCTCTTATAACTGCCAAAAGTTTTTTCTCGTCACCAAGGATCGCTTTCAATTCTGCGATTCGTGCCTCTAATTCTTTGTATTCGTTCTCAAGCTTTTCTCTTTCCAAACCGGTCAGAGCTCGAAGACGCATATCCACGATAGCCTGGGACTGAACATCGCTTAAGCCGAACCGACTCATAAGTTCTGCCTTGGCAGCCTGGACGTTTTGAGAACCACGGATGATCTTTATGACTTCGTCGATGTTATCCAGGGCAATAAGCAGACCTTCCAAGATACGGGCTCTCTCTTCCGCCTTGTTTAAATCATAACGTGTCCTTCTTGTTACGACTTCTTTCTGATGATCCAGATAATAATATAACATCTGAAGAATGTTAAGTACTTTAGGTTCTAAGACTCCTGCCTGGTTCTTTACCAGTGCAAGCATAATAACACCAAAGGTATCCTGAAGCTGAGTATGCTTGATTAACTGGTTTAACACCACGTTTGCGTTAGCATCCCGGCGTAGTTCAATGCAGATTCTCATACCGGAACGGTCAGATTCATCTCTTAAGTCTGTGATTCCGTCTACTTTTTTATCTTTAACCAGCTCTGCAATCTTTTCGATCAACCGGGCCTTATTAACCATGTATGGAAGTTCTGTAACAATGATCCGGCTCTTTCCGTTTGGCATCGTTTCAATATCGCTGACTGCCCTTACACGGATTTTTCCTCTTCCTGTACGATAGGCTTCTTCGATTCCGCGTTTTCCAAGGATGGTTGCTCCCGTTGGGAAATCAGGTCCTTTGATGATGTCCAAAACTTCTTCCATGGTGGTTTCCCTATTTTCTTCCACCTGATTATCAATAACTTTTAATACCGCACCTATTACTTCTCTTAAGTTATGAGGTGGGATATTGGTCGCCATACCAACTGCAATTCCGGAAGTACCATTTACCAGTAAATTAGGATAACGGGATGGAAGAACATCTGGTTCTCTCTCCGTCTCATCAAAGTTCGGACTGAAATCAACGGTGTCCTTGTTGATATCAGCAAGCATCTCCATGGAAATCTTGCTTAAACGGGCTTCTGTATATCGCATGGCGGCTGCACCGTCTCCATCGACAGAACCGAAGTTTCCATGACCATCCACTAAGGGATATCTGGTGGACCACTCCTGTGCTAAATTTACCAAGGCACCATAAATAGAGCTGTCACCATGAGGATGGTACTTACCCATAGTATCACCGACGATACGGGCACATTTACGGTGTGGTTTGTCGGGACCGTTATTAAGCTCGATCATGGAATACAGGACTCTTCGCTGAACCGGCTTTAAACCGTCTCTTACGTCAGGCAGAGCTCTGGAAACAATGACACTCATGGCATAATCGATGTACGATTTTTCCATGGTCTTTTTTAAGTCCACGTCATGAACTTTATCAAAGATATTTGGTTCCATTTTATTTCCTCCAATTAGATATCAAGATTCTGTACGTATTTGGCATTCGCTTCGATAAATTCACGTCTTGGCTCTACCTGGTCTCCCATAAGGGTGGTAAATGTTAAATCCATCTCAGATTGGGAATCATCGTCCATATTGACTCTTAAAAGAACTCGTCTTTCCGGGTCCATGGTAGTTTCCCAAAGCTGCTCTGCATCCATCTCTCCTAAACCTTTATAGCGCTGGATCTTATTATTGTTGTCTCTTCCGATCTCTTTTAAGATGGAACTCAGTTCTTCATCGCTATATGCATACCAGACTCTTTTATTCTTTTCAACCTTATACAGCGGTGGCTGTGCTAAGTATACATGACCTTCTTTAATCAAATTAGGCATAAACCGATACAGGAAGGTTAAAAGCAGGGTACTGATATGAGCGCCGTCTACATCGGCATCGGTCATAATGATGATTTTGTGGTATCTTAATTTGCTGATTTCAAAATCGTCATGAATACCTGTACCGAATGCGGTGATCATAGCCTTGATCTCTGCATTGGCATATATTTTATCAAGTCTTGCTTTTTCTACGTTTAAAATCTTACCACGAAGAGGCAGGATTGCCTGGGTGTTTCTGGAACGTGCTGTTTTTGCGGAACCGCCCGCACTGTCTCCCTCTACGATGTAGATCTCACAGTTTTCCGGATTTTTGTCGGAACAGTCTGCAAGCTTTCCTGGAAGCGCCATTCCTTCAAGAGCGGTCTTTCTTCTTGTTAAGTCTCTGGCCTTTCTGGCTGCTGCTCTGGCTCGCTGTGCCAGAATGGACTTGTCACAGATGGTTCTTGAGATGCCCGGGTTCTGCTCCAGATAGTAAGTCATCTGCTCACGAAGCAGGTTATCTACCGCACCTCTGGCCTCACTGTTGCCTAACTTCTGCTTGGTCTGTCCTTCAAACTGAGGTTCCTCGATTTTGATACTTATAATGGCAGTAAGACCTTCTCTGATGTCCTCACCGGATAAATTGGTCTCACTTTCCCGAAGAAGTTTATTCTTTCTTGCATAGTCATTCAGGGTAGTGGTCAAAGCACTCTTAAAGCCGGCCAGATGGGTTCCGCCTTCCGGAGTGTTGATGTTGTTTACAAAGCTGTAGATATTTTCTGTATAGGAGTCATTGTGCTGCATGGCTATTTCCACATAAACGCCATCCTTGGTTCCTTCACAGTAAAATACCTGATCATAAAGGGAGGTCTTACCCTTGTTTAAGTAGGTGACAAATTCCTTGATTCCGCCTTCATAGTGGAATACATGCTCACGCTTGTCTTCTCTGTCATCTTTTAAAACAATCTTTAAGTTCTTGGTTAAAAATGCAGTTTCCCGAAGACGGATTTTTAAGGTATCATAATCATATACCGTCTCTTCAAAAATGTCTTTATCGGGAAGGAAGGTTACTTTGGTTCCGTGTTCATCCATGCCGCACTCGCCAATGACCTTTAACGGATACATGGTCTTTCCTTTTTCGTAACGCTGTTTGTGAATTTTTCCATCCTGGCGGATCTCAACTTCAAGCCACTCAGACAGAGCATTTACGACGGAAGCACCTACTCCGTGAAGGCCGCCGGAAACTTTATATCCCCCTCCGCCGAATTTGCCGCCGGCATGAAGGATGGTAAATGCAACTTCAACTGCCGGGATGCCGGCTTTTTTCTGGATGCCTACCGGAATTCCACGGCCGTCATCCTCAACTGTAATGGAGTTATCGGGATTGATAATTACCTCTATGCTGTCACAGTATCCGGCCAGAGCCTCATCTACCGCATTATCCACGATTTCATATACCAGATGATGTAGTCCCCGGATGGATGTACTACCAATATACATACCGGGTCTTTTTCTTACTGCTTCAAGCCCTTCTAATATCTGGATTTGATCTGCACCATATTCTTGACTCATATTCCCACGCTTCCTCCTGAATCGTTAATTTTCACTGCCTACGGTACCGTTGATTACCTTGAATATCTTATCAATGGGAAACCGGTTATTTATAAAATCTTCCAGTCCCGTACAGGTAATAACGGTTTGTATGTGATTAATCCCTGCCAGCAATTGATTCTGTCTGCTGTTATCCAGTTCGGATAACACATCATCAAGCAAAAGGATTGGATAATCATGTACAATATTTTCTACCAGTTCTATTTCTGCAAGCTTTAAAGACAAAGCAGCGGTTCTTTGCTGCCCCTGGGAACCAAATCGGCGTATGTCGATTCCGTTTACAACAAAACTCAAATCATCCCGGTGGGGACCCGTTAGGGTGGTCTTCTGCTTTAAATCCTGCTGCCTGCTCCGTCTTAATGTATCTTCAAACGCATCTGCCTCTACATTTGGTTCGTAAATAATGCGCAGAGATTCCTTGTTCCCGGAAAGTTTCTGGTGGATGGGTTCAATGATCCCGCCCAGCCGTTCTATAAATTCTTTCCTGTAATAAATGATTTCTTTTCCATACTGGATCAACTGCATATCCCATATGTCCAGTGTCTCCTCATAATCAGGTCTGAATGCCAGATCCTTTAACAGTTTGTTTCTCTGTGTCACTATCCGGTTATATTGCACCAGGGAATGGACGTAGAGCTTATTTAGTTGACATAATTCCAAGTCAATGAACCGGCGTCTTTCTGCCGGGCCATTTTTTATGAGATTTAAGTCTTCCGGAGAGAAGAACACAACATTGACAATTCCAAACAACTCACTGGCCTTCTTTATGGGAACGCCATTCACTGCCACGCCTTTGGTCCTGTTTTTCTTTAAATGCATGTCAATCCGGTATGGGATATCTTTTTTTCTGACGTTTAGCTTGATATGCGACTCATCCCTGTCAAACTGTATGATTTCTTTATCTTTGCTGCCTCTGTGGGATTTTGTCGTAGCACAGACATAGATTGCTTCTAAGACGTTGGTTTTTCCCTGGGCATTGTCCCCATAGAGTATGTTGGTTCCCTGACTAAAATCCATATGTAATTCATCATAGTTCCGGTAATTCTTAAGCTCTATTGATTCAATTATCATGGATGGTTTTATTCCTCGATTTTGATGGTATTGCCGTCGATGGTAACGACATCTCCGCCTCTCAGCTTTTTTCCTCTCTGATATTCGATTTGGCCATTGACTGATACAAGACCATCCTCGATGGCATATTTGGCATCAACACCGGATCCTGCAATGCCAGCTGCTTTTAAAGCTTGGCCCAGCTTGATAAATTCGCCTTTCAGTTTGATTGTTTCCATGATTTCTCCATTCTGTGCTGTTTATAAAGCACTTAAAAACTCCTATACGGCTGCTGCATTAAAGTTAACGGGCAGAATCAGATAAATGTATTTTCCTTCCTCATCCCGGATAAAGCATGGAGACTTTGGATTTAACATAAAAAGAGTGACTTCTTCATCATCAATAATCCGCAGAGCATCAATTAAAAACTTTGGATTAAAACCGATCATAATATCGCTTCCGGTCTTATGGGTAGAAACTTCTGCATTCATGGAACCGAAGCTGGAATTCATCTTAAGCTGCATCTCCTGGTCTTCGATGTTCATGATCAAAGGTTTTTTATCATTTTCACGTACCAGGATGGTTGCCCGGTCAAGACAGTCTAAAAGTTCCCGTTTATTAACGGTAGTCTTTGTCTCGTAATCACTGGAAAGCATCTGGTCAATGCGGAAATATTCTCCTTCGATCAGACGGGAAACAACCATTGTCTGGTCAAATTCGAATAAAATATGGTTAGCTCCAAAGAAAATCAGGACTTCTTTTTCATTGTCTCCACCGAGAATCTTGCTGACCTCGCTTAGAGTCTTGCCAGGAACAATGACTTTTATATCATGGTAGTTATCTTTTAATTCAATATTTCTTATAGAAATGCGGTGACCATCCAGAGAAACTACTTTTAACTGGTTTCCGGTCACTTGAAAAAGCTCTCCGGTCATCATCTTATTGCTATCGTTAGGAGCAATGGAAAAGATAGTTTGGCGGATCACTTCTTTTAAGGAGAACTGAGATAAGCAAATGTAATGATCCCGTTCTATGTATGGGAGATAAGCAAACTCCTCCCCATCCCGTCCTTGAATATTGAAAACCGAATTTTCACAGGATATTGTAGTCGTAAATTTCTCATCACTTTCAATGGTCACAAGGGAATCTCCTGCGGAAGAAAGTTTTCTAACGATTTCGGAAAGTAGCTTTGCTTCCAGAGCGATCTTTCCTCTCTCCTGGATGGTTCCTTCTACTTTGGTTTCAATGCCAAGCTCCATATCATTGGCTGTCAGCTTGATTTCAGAACCGCTGGCATCAATAAAGATACATTCGAGGATGGACATGGTGGTCTTGCTGGGAACTGCTTTTAATACAATATTAATGCCGTTTAGAATAGCATCCTGCTGGAATGTCAGTTTCATAATTGTTGATAACTCCTTTGCTCTAGAAATTACAATAAATAGATGGATGATATAGTTAAATTTCGTCGTATTAGTAGTAGGGGCTGTGGGTTTGTGTAAAAGCCCTGATAACCTTTATAAAGGCTTGGATTTCTGTGTTTATAAAGATGTGAATAACGTCCACAGAACTTAAGGAAAACTTTCAAGTTATCCACAAGATGATAAGAAACGAATTTAAAGCCTTAATTATCCACAGGAAATGAACAACTAATACACACATTATTGTGGATTAATCTTCTTTTTTAAGATCTCGATGGTATTACTTAAAGATTCGTTCTTATTTATATCACTGGTGATCTTATCAATTCCATGAATGATAGTAGTATGATCTCTACCTCCCAGGAATTTACCAATCAACTGTAAGGGCGTTCCAACCATCTCACGGCATAAGTACATAACAATCTGCCGGGGATATACGATTTCCTTGTTCCGTTTTTGGGAACAGATATCAAGGGGCGTTAATCCGTAATGGTCTGCAACTACCTGAATGACAAGTTCCGGGGTTATTTCCCTTTTATCATTGGGGGAAATAATGTCCTTTAATGCTTCTTCGGCCAGTTCCACTGTTATTTCCTTATTATCAAGGCGAGAGAGAGCTACAATCTTTGTTAAGGCGCCTTCTAACTCCCTGATATTGGATTTAATGTTAGTGGCTATGTATTTGATTACTTCGTTATCAATGTTATAGCCTTCCATTTCCTCTTTTTTGCGGAGGATGGCCATTCGGGTTTCGTAATCTGGGGACTGTATGTCCACGGTAAGACCCCACTCAAATCTGGAACGGAGCCGTTCTTCCAGAGTTTCAATTTCCTTGGGGGGTTTATCGGAAGAAATTATAATTTGTTTTTTCGCTTCATATAAAGCATTGAATGTGTGGAAGAATTCTTCCTGTGTACTTTCTTTACCAATGATAAACTGGATATCATCGATCAGCAAAACATCGTTGGTACGGTATTTTTCACGGAACTCTGTAGGAGAAAAGTTGTTTTTATTTCGAATCGCGTCAATTAGCTCATTGGTGAATTTCTCACTGGTCACGTATAGTATCTTTGCATTGGGATTATTCTTTAAGATAAAGTGTCCTATGGAATGCATTAAGTGAGTTTTTCCTAGACCAACTCCTCCATAAATAAAAAGTGGATTATAAATTTCACCAGGGGATTCTGCCACAGCCAGGGAGGCAGCATGAGCCAGATTGTTGTTTGCACCAACCACAAAGGTATCAAAAATGTACTTCGGATTTAAGTTTGCATTGATAATCGCAGACTGGTTGACCGAGTTCACTGTATTCTTAATAAGAGTATTTCCTGCAGGAGCTTGTGGCGCTTCCTTTTGAATCTGATTTTCGACAACGAAATCGACACTACATTCAAAACCAGTTACTTCTTCAATGGTGATTTTTAGAAGAAACCCGTATTTTTTGCGGATGTATCCCAGAAATTCCACATCCGGAACTGTGACGATGACTTTTTCATCATCCACAGCATAAACTTTCAGCGGGAGAAGCCAGGTTTTGAAAGACACGTCGGTAATTTCGTGCTCTTCTTTTAAATTCAATAAGATTTCGTCCCATTTTTCCTTTAACTTTTCTAACATTGTAAGTCTCCTACATCTATAAAAATGCAAATATGCGCATTTGCCCAATCTACTGTTCATTCTATACTATTTTGAAATATTTTTCAATGAGAATAGTAAAAAATTGTGGATAAGTGTGTGCAGAGGATGTGTATTGCATGTGAATGATGTGTTGATAATCATCCAGAGAGAAAGTTGTCCACAAAAAAAGGGGTTTTTAAAAGTCCCGTTATTCACATTCTGGAAAACTTTTATTTATCTGGGCTGGGAGGACAGGCTTGTGAACAACTGGATGGTTATCAAGATAGTATCAAGATGGTTTTCCACAAGTTATCCCCACTTTGTTGATAACTTTATGTAAATTAACAATTTTCGTGTGAATTTGAGGACATGGATTGACGAGAAGCGTAGGCAATAGGTATAATGCAGATGTAACTAGTTGCATTGTATCTTATTTTAAGAACAGTAGCACAGGAGGTAAAGATGGACATTGAGAACAAAACCCGTAACCTGGTACTGGCAGCCGTATTTGTTGCCATTATCATCATCTTGGCATTTACGCCCTTAGGTTATATTCCACTGGGATTTATGAACGCCACCATCATTCATGTTCCGGTCATAATTGGAGCCATTATTCTTGGACCAAAATATGGCGGATTTTTAGGAATGGTGTTTGGACTCACCAGTTTGTGGAAAAATACCTACATGCCAAATCCGACATCGTTTGTATTTTCTCCTTTTATAAAGGTGGGAGAGTACGGCGGGAATTTTGGGAGCCTGATTATTTGTATGGTTCCGAGAATTTTAATCGGTATTGTGTCGTATTATGTTTTCCGGGCAGTGCTTCAGGCGCTGGGAAGTAAAAAAGGAAAAAGAACCATTGCACTGGCGGCAGCTGGTGCGGCAGGATCATTAACCAATACACTTTTGGTAATGAATCTGATTTATTTTCTCTTTGGAAAAGAATATGGACATGCTGCAAAGGGACTGACCGATGGAATTTATTCTGTCATTATTGGAATTATATGCATCAACGGAATTCCCGAGGCGATCGTGGCCGGAATTCTGACGGTGGCGGTCTCTCAGGCGTTATTTAAGGCGATGAGAAGATAGGAATAATAAAAAAAGGGGCTCTTCTGGGAAAAATCAGAAGAGCCCCTTTTTTTATAAAGAATCTTTGGGTCTTACACTTGAAATAATTTCAGCAATTTCATCTTTTGTTGAACTCCAATCGCTGACAGAGGAATTGTATAAAGACAAAACATAATATTGATCAAATCTTTCACAGGTTACATAGATATAATTAACCATAATACCATCTGCAAAAGCATACAGGGATTGAGGCGCCTGGTGGTCCAAGGTGAGAAGCTTTTCACTGTTGACTGGAGAAATCGCGTAATCTTGTTTTAATTGTTCTACGATTGAATCAATGAAATGTTGTTCATTAACGAAATCTGCATAATCTTTTTTGTAATAGGTATAAAATAATAACTCAGAGTTTCTTGCTGAGTTCGTAAGATATATTTCATTATCAGTATTATTCTCACATTTATAATATTTAGGTGCTTTAACTTCTATTGTTTCATTTTGAGTTGTGATTTCAAAAGTGTTTCCTGTTGATGTTGTTGAATCGGAATCAAATCCAATAAAAATAACTCCAAGTAAGATGACTGCCACAATGGAAATGATAATGACAATGGACAGGATCAGAGCCTGGATGCTTGTTTTTCCTTGTTTTGTCAGATATGCACCGGCTTCCTCATTGTTGTATTGGGAAGCTGTTTTGATTGCTGAGTGACATTTTTTTAAATAAAGATAATTCCCGTAGGCACCTGATAAACAGTGGAGTGCAAGTCCGGCAAAAGGAATAAAAATTCCAAGAATTGATCCTATGAATATAAGAAATGCGTATAGGTACATCTTTCTAAAAGCCATCCAGTAATAAGGAAAGAAGAAGGCAACCCAGTTCCAACTGGTAAAGGATTTATCAGAGGTATGATGTTCCCATTTTGTTTTATAATAGTAATAATTAGGTCCTACGAATGTTTCGGTAGCCCAATTCTCCCAGGTTTTCTGTTCGTTGTCCATAATAATCTCCTCGCTATATGTAATGTAGGAAATACTATAACAGCAAAAATCGACAAAAAAGTCATCATGCAAAAAATACAAGGTTATATGTAAAAAACAGCGGCATAAGCTGCTGTTTTTTGTGTTTGCCGCCAGGTAATATATGGAAAGTATTCTCCGCAGCCAAGACAGGAAGAAGGATAAAAGTTTCAAAAATACGGAAAAAATGTAAGGATAATAGGAATGACATTTTTTCCGTATTTTTTAAATCTTTTTAGATCAGTTTTTCTAATCCAGTTGATAATATGAGCCAAATTTATTGTCAATTGTAAAAAATCCACAAATCTGTAAATGGAGAAAAACATACAAATTGGTATGATCTATTGTGAAAGGTATGATGAATTTTACTTAAAAAATATACATTATGAACAAAATAAACTGAAAATGTTGTCGAATAATAATAAAAAACAGAATAAACGTAAAAAATTTGTTTACATACATCATATGATATGCTAGTCTAAGGATAGATCAGATGAAAAAACGACGAAATAAATTAATAAAAAGATATAATTTATATGCAATTTATCTATTGATCAGTAGATATGGAGGGGATATGCGTAGAAGTTCAAATGAGATGCAAAATATGGATGTACTTCCTATGGCGACGGCACAAAAGGTAAAAACAATGATTATTCAGAGGGAAATGAAGCCGGGTGACAGACTTCCTACGGAAAAGGATATGACTGAATTGTTCGGGGTGAGCAGGTCTACCTTAAGAGAAGGTATGAAGTTTTTAAGAGCAGAAAATGTTGTAGTCATACGTCAGGGAAGTGGAACCTTTGTCAGTGCAGGGACGGGAATTGGAGAAGATCCGTTGGGACTGCATTTTACAGATCAGAGGTATTTGATCAAAAATCTTTTTGAAACGCGTATGCTGATTGAACCTCAGATTGCTGGTCTGGCCGTACAGAGAGCCACGCCTCAGGATATAAAGAATTTAGAGAGATTGGTTGCGGAAATGGATCAGATTCAGATTAACAGTACTTCCACGGCAGAGATGGATATTCAGTTTCATACCGCTGTTGCAGAATGTACTCATAATGAAGTGCTGATTCGGGTGGTACCTATCATTAATGAATCCATCCGACGCAGTCATGTGGAAACCCATGATGACCTGGAGAGCTTTAAAAGGGCAAAACGAAGCCACAGGGGTATATATAAAGCAATTGCCAGCGGCAACTATATGGAAGCCAAATTTCTGGCAGAACGGCATGTATGGGAAACTTTAAATGATGTAAAGGAGAGGGAGGAACCAAAATGAAACGAAGATTATTTGGTAAGAAAACAATGGCATTTGCCATGGCAGCACTTATGGCTGCAGGAACAATGACTGGCTGTTCTACAGGAGGTAAGGAGAGCACAGCGCCATCAGAGACAACAAAGAAAGAGACAACAGGGGCAGTAACAACAACCACAGCGGCAAAAGATGGACAAGCGTCTACGGGCGAAATAAAACCATGTACCATTAAATTCCGCTACTGGGCAGATAACACGGATTATTCTCAGCTCATGCAGGATATCATTAAGAAATTTAATGATGAAAATGGAAAAGGTATTACGGTTGTTGGAGAAGAAAGCCCTTGGGATGGAGGAGCATACTCCGAAAATCTATTCAATGCCAAGATGGGCGGAGGAGATATCGACTGTGCAACCTGGAAGTTAACTTCCACACCATTATTTGTTAATAATGATCTCCTGGCTGATTTAACACCATTCATTGATGCCTGGGATAAAAAATCTGATATTGATGAAAACATTTATAACATTATGGTAGAAGCAGGAGATATGGAACGAATCTACGTAATGCCATGGAATATCCAGGTTCTGTATGTATATTACAGGCCATCTATCTTCAAACAGGCAGGAATTGAAGTACCAAAGACCTACGAAGAATTTTTAACAGCAATTGAAAAGTGTACCATGGATACAAATGGAGACGGAAAGACCGACGTATACGGCTATGGCATGAGAGGTGCAAAGGGCGGTCAGGAACCATGGGGCAGCTTTGTCAATGGACGGGGCGGAAGCTTTAAGGATATGACGACTCCAGAGGCAGTACAGGGTATGCAGGATTTTATTGATATTTATAAAAAAGGTTATGTTCCACCTACAGCAACCAGTGACGGATTCAGTGAAATCATTGCTAATTTCCAGTCAGGGCTGACTGCAATGACCATTCACCATACAGGATCCAGCAAGGATATGGAAAAATTATTTGGAGACGATGTATCTGCGTTCCCATTCCCGGCAGGCAAAGGACAGTGGACATCAATGGGAGATACCGAAACAGTTATATTTGAATCTTGTGAGAACAAAGCGGCAGCTTTTGAGTGGGTTTCTTACTTAGCGGCAGGAGAAGGTCAGAAAATGTGGTGTGAAGGAACTGGAAATGTTCCTGTAAGCAAGACCATCCAGGAGTCTGATTTCTTCCAGAATAACCGTTTTATGAAAGCTTCAATTGATGGACAGGGCTATGCAGGTATCGTTCCGATTCTTGATACCACAACAGAATGGATTTCCAGCCTTTGGCCAAATACTGTTTCTCAGGCGCTGACCGGAAGCATTACTGCCGAACAGTGTATGAGGACCTTACAGGATGGACTTTATCAATAAAAAACTTATATGTCAGGGCTGCTTCACAAGCAGCCCCATCCAGTTAGGAGGAAAGTACGAATGGTTAAGAAACGAACAATATGGCCGTATGTATTAGTTGCTCCGGCTGTGATTATCATCATGTGTGTGGTATTCATACCGGTTATCAATGCAATTATTATGAGCTTCCAGAACTATGATCTAAGAAGACCGAAGGAGATTGCATTTAACGGAATTTCCAATTATGCGGCGGCTTGCAAGGATCCGCTCTTCTGGGGATCTCTCATTAGGACCATAGTCTGGGTGGTGTGCGGGGTAGGCTTTCAATTCCTGTTTGGTTTTATTCTGGCTCTTCTTTTAAACAAAGAGTTTACAGGAAGGGGAGTGGTTCGGGCGGTCAGTATGATTCCCTGGGTTACGCCGGGTGTTTTGATCGGATTGATGTGGAGATGGATCTATGACGGGAACTTCGGGGTACTGAATGATCTGTTGTTAAAGTTTCATATCGTTACAGATAAAATTCCATTTCTATCTCAGGTGACGACCGCATTTCCAAGTGTCATTGTGACAATTATATGGCAGGGAATCCCATTTTTTGCACTCATGCTTCTTGCGGCTTTACAGGGAGTACCGTCTGATATTTACGAGGCTTCAAGCATTGATGGGGCGTCTTCCTGGCAAAAACTCATTTTAATAACCATTCCTTCAATTAAAAATACTATTTTTGTAACAGCGCTGCTTCGTGTTATCTGGGTTGCCAATTCTGTGGATGTAATCTTTAATATGACAGAAGGCGGACCGGCTTATTCTACCCAGACGCTCAGTGTTTATATTTTCAATAAGGGAAATGCGTTGAATCTGGGTTATGCATCAGCAATGGCATTATTACTGGCAGTTCTTCTGTTATTTGCGGCTGTACCATATTTGAGAATGAATTTCAAAGAGGAGGTATAAGGATGAAGAGACAAGTGGATATAAAAAAGATATTGTGTGTTTACCTTCCTCTGATTGTAATTCTGCTTTTTATATTATTTCCGTTTTATTGGACCCTCATTACGTCGTTAAAACCGGAGGACGAATTGTATGGCATGGTTGTAACATACTGGCCGAGAGTTTTTACGCTTGAATCCTACCGGAAGCTTTTTACGACAACGGTGAATTTCCTTGGGGCAATTAAAAACAGCTTTATAGTGGCAACTATGACGACCCTGGTTTCATTAACGGCATCGACCCTTGCGGCATATGCATTTTCCAGGTATCAGTTTGCCGGAAGAAAGATTCTGATGTGTACGTTCCTCTGCAATAATATGTTTCCGACAGTATTGCTGCTGATTCCGTTGTATTCCATTATGCGGAAGATGGGGCTTTTGTATACACCGACTTCACTGGTTTTATCTTATACTACTTTTACCATTCCGTTTTCCGTATGGTTGTTATTAGGATTTTTAAATGACCTTCCCATGTCCTTAGAGGAAGCAGCCCTGGTAGACGGCTGCAACAGAGGTGTAGCTTTTGTGAGGATTATTCTTCCAATTCTTGGTCCCTGCCTGGTTGCTACCGGCGTTTATATCTTTATGACATCGTGGAATGAATATACATTTGCTGTGATGTTTACCAATGCTGAAACACGTACTATTCCGGTTGCGTTAAAAAGCCTGATCGGACAGCTTGGAGTTCAGTGGGATTTGCTTACGGCGGGAGGCATTATAACCATCATACCGGTATGTATCATGTTCTTTTTTGCTCAGAAGCGATTAGTGGAAGGCCTGACAGCAGGAGCTGTGAAAGGTTAAGCCCATAATAAGGAGGAAATATTTATGCAGTACGATTTGAAAGCAAGGGAATTGCGGGCAGAAATACTTAAAATGTTATTTGCCTGTCAGTCAGGACATCCGGGAGGATCTTTATCTTGTGTAGAGATGCTTATGGCTCTCTATTATGAAGTAATGGAAGTAGACCCGGAGAATCCGGATAAACCAGACAGGGACCGCCTGGTATTAAGCAAAGGACATGCATGCCCGGCATTGTATGCAGTTCTTGCAGACATCGGCTATTTCCCAAAGGAGGATTTAGCAGGACTCAGACAGATTGACAGTCACTTACAGGGGCATCCAGACAGCACAAAGACACCGGGAATTGATATGAATACCGGATCTCTGGGGCAGGGAGCATCTCTTGCAATGGGCATGGCACTTGCAGCAAAGCATGGCGGTGAGTCTTATAACGTATACGCAGTTCTTGGTGATGGGGAATGCCAGGAAGGGCTTGTATGGGAAGCTGCAATGGCAGCCGCTCATTACAAATTGGATAATCTGACATTCATGCTGGATTATAACAGGCTTCAGATCGATGGAAGCAACGAAGAAGTAATGGGCCTTGGAGATATTATAAAGAAATTTGAAGCATTCGGGTTTGCGTGCATGGAAGTTGATGGACATGATATCAGTGCAATAACAAAGGCTTTAAGGACTCCGGTATCAGGAAAACCGAAATTTATCTGTTGCAACACCGTAAAGGGAAAAGGGGTTTCCTTTATGGAGAGTCAGTATGGCTGGCATGGAAGACCAATGAATACGGAAGAATTTACCCAGGCAATGAAAGAGCAGGAGGTAGTATAAATGGGAAAGTCTTTGAGAGTTGCTTATGGAGAATCCCTGGTTAAATTAGGGGCAGAAAATGATAAAGTAGTGGTACTTGATGCCGATCTTGCACATGCCACTCAGACCTGTATGTTTAAAGAGGAATTCCCCGACCGTTTCTTTAATATGGGAATCGCAGAGGCGAATTTAATGTGTACGGCGGCAGCCTTTGCAAATAAAGGATATATCCCTTTTGCAAGTACATTTGCCCTATTCGGTGCAGGCCGTGCTTATGAGCAGATAAGAAATTCCATCTGCTATACCAACGCAAATGTAAAGTTTGGATTTTCCCATTCCGGGCTTTCCGTGGGAGAGGATGGAGGAAGCCATCAGTCCATCGAGGATATTGCACTTATGAGAGAGATGCCTCATATGACCATTTTTGTACCATGTGATCCTGCGGAAACAGAGAAAGCGGTCATGGCCGCGGCGGAAATCAACGGGCCAGTTTATATCCGTGTAGCAAGACCGGTCTGTGATGATATTACTACATCAGATACACCTTTTATTCCAGGCAAAGCCAATGTAATGAAAGAAGGAAATGATATCTGTATCATATCCTGTGGACTTATGATTCCTGAGGCGTTGAAGGCAGCGGAAGAACTTGAGAAAGAAGGTATCCATACTTCCGTTGTGAACATGCATACCATCAAACCAATCGATAAAGACATTATCTTAAAAATGAATGAAACCTGTAAAGGAATTGTCACACTGGAGGAACATTCCGTGATCGGTGGCCTCGGTTCCGCGGTTGCAGAAGTTCTGGCAGGTCACAATGGAGCCAGATTTAAAAGTTTAGGAATTCAGGATAAATTCGGAAAATCAGGTAAGCCAGACCAGCTTTTTGAAGCTTATGGATTAACTGCTGGACACGTTGTGAAAGCTTGTAAAGAGCTGCTAAGTTAAAGGGAGGATTATAATAAAATGAATATAGCAGATTTTGAATTTACCGGAGAAGGCATGCAGAGAGTATATGAGAATGAGAAATGGATGGTAGGAATCAAAAACTGGAAGCCAGCCAATGACGTTACAGGTATTGATTGTCTGGAAAGGCATAATAAAACAGATGAACTCTTTGTTCTGACAGAAGGTGCATGCACCCTTGTTTACGCCAATGAAACAGAGAATGGAATGGAGTTTGGTTCTGTTAAGATGGAGCCAGGGAAGGTATTTAATATACCAGCAACCTTGTGGCACAATACCATTACACAAAAGGATACAAAAATGATTTTAATAGAAGATTCCAGTACTTCAATGGAGAACAGTGATATATTGGAACTTGATAATGAGCAGATCGTAACCATAAGAAGTCTTGCATAAAGGAAGAAGAGAAGATTATGAAATTTTTTGTTGATACAGCTAATGTTGAAGACATCAGAAAAGCCAATGACATGGGAATCATCTGCGGTGTTACGACCAATCCTTCCCTGATTGCGAAGGAAGGAAGAATCTTTCGTGAGGTTATTAAGGAAATCACAGCCATCGTTGATGGCCCCATCAGCGGAGAGGTGAAGGCAACAACCATTGATGCGGAAGGCATGATCCGGGAAGGAAGAGAAATTGCTGCCATTCACCCCAATATGGTGGTTAAAATTCCGATGACAATAGAGGGATTAAAAGCAGTCAAGGTATTGAATGAAGAAGGTATCAAGACCAATGTAACTCTTGTTTTTTCCGGTGCACAGGCTCTTTTGGCGGCACGCGCGGGAGCTACATATGTATCGCCGTTTCTGGGACGTCTTGACGATATTTCCATGAAAGGAATTGTTCTGATCGAGGAAATAACCGAGATTTTTAAAATTAGCAATATTAAAACTGAAATTATTGCTGCCAGTATCCGCAATCCCATTCATGTAACGGATTGTGCAAAAGCAGGTGCCGATATTGCAACAGTTCCGTATAAGGTATTGGAACAGATGGTGAACCATCCTCTGACTACCCAGGGAATTGCAAAATTTCAGGCGGACTATAAAGCAGTATTTGGAGAAAATTAAATAGTAAAAACGCTTTCAGATGGAAGTATATCCATTCATCTGAAAGCGTTTTTTAATACGATTTAGTATTTCCTGCATGTCCATTCTATGTGCTGTCCTGGATCTGAAAGCGGAATAGGAAAAAGTTCTCTCTTTTACTGAAATAAATATATATTAAATCAGAGCTGCCGTGATGATTGACATTTTATAGACTTCCTCAGCATTGCATCCTCTTGAAAGGTCATTGATTGGTGCATTAAGTCCCTGGAGGATGGGTCCAAAGGCTTCAAATCCACCCAATCGCTGTGCAATTTTATAGCCAATATTTCCTGCATTAATATCAGGGAAAATAAAGACATTGGCGTTACCTGCAACAGAAGATTCCGGTGCCTTTGTTTTGGCCACTGTTGGGGAAATAGCAGCATCGAACTGAAGTTCTCCATCCACCGGAAAGTCTAAATTCATGGATTTTAACTTATTTGCAGCCTGGCTTACCTTATCAACGGATTCTCCCTTTCCGGAACCCAATGTGCTGTAAGAAAGCAAGGCGACCCTTGGATCAATGGAAAATGTCTTTGCCGTACGGGCTGTCTCATATGCGATTTCAACCAGTTCATCTTCGGTGGGGTCAAGATTGATAGCACAATCACCCATAGCATACATTTCATTTTTGCCTTCTGCCTGTCTATAAAGGATAAAGCAGCTGGAAACGATTTTACTTTCGGGCTTTGTTTTGATTAACTGTAAGGCAGGTCTTACGGTATCTGCAGTGGAATAGGTGGCTCCGCCCAAAAGGCAGTCGGCTTTCCCCATCTTAACCAGCATGGTACCAAAATAGTTGGATTTTAAAAGAGCAGACCGGCAGGAAGCTTCATCCATCTTTCCTTTTCTCAGTTCGACCATTTTAGCTGTCATTTCTTCGATTTCATTATATTGAAGGGGATCGATCTTCTCAATTCCATCCACAGACCATCCATATTTTTTTGCGGCCTCATCAATTTCCTTTTCGTTTCCCAGAAGGATGGGAGTTAAGATGCCTTCGTTATAAAGCCGGCTTGCTGCTTCCAAAATTCTTGGATCAGTGCCTTCTGTAAATACAATCTTTCTTTTCTGCTCTTTTAGTGCAGCAATCATTTTCTCAAACATGATGATTTCCTCCGTAATCAGTTTTTTAGGGTTTCCTGTTTCTGAGTTTTACGTTTGTACAATTTTTATAGAAATACTTTGCCCAATTACTTAGAATATTATCTCAAATCTGGTTAGATCACAACTGATTTGGGAAAATTTAATATAATATTTTTTGACAGATTCTGTAAATCCTTGTACTGGTTTATCTACAGTCTTAAAATAGCCGTGGCTCCTCTTAAAGGTTTAAGAGGAACCATGACTATTTCATTAGGTATATTTAATGTGGCACTTGAACTGATTTCTACAATTTCATTTTGATATTTTAACCAATTACTTGGAGAAGTAATAGCGAGTGTTAAAACAAAATAATTATCAATTTTTTCACAAGTTATATAATAATAACTGATAATGCCTTCATCTGCGTTAGAATATAAAGCCTGTAATGCTTCGGAGTCAAGAACAGGAAGAGCTGTATCCGTGACAGGTTCTAAAGCGTAGTCTTCAGAATATATTTTGGCCGTTTCTTCTATAAAATACGCTTCATTTACTGAATCGTCAAAATCTTCCTGTCTGTAAACGTAGGATATAATTGATACACCGTGGGCTGTAGCGTTTAAGAAAAGATCCGGATTCTCATATTCTAACGTTTCATAACCTTCAGGAACCGTATATGTAATTTCGCCGCCTTTGGTTGTAATGTCGTAGGTTATTTTTTCTGCCGCAGTAGTTGTTTCAGCAGGTGATAAAGCTGATTCATTAGGTGATAAAGTTGATTCTATTGATGTTGCATCTGTACTATCTGAGTATTTATAAAATGCATATAATCCTCCAAAACCAATGGAGACAATCAAGACAATAATAACAATTGATAAAACAAGAGAAAGTCCACTGGTTCCTCCTTGTTTCTTTAAATATGCTATGGCGTCTTCATTGGTGTACTGGGAGGCTGTTTTTACTGCAATACTGCATTTATTATAATACCAATAGTTTGCATATACGCCTGCGATAACGTGAAGAATGATTCCTCCAAAAGGTATGATATATGATATAAGGCTACCGATAATTACTAAAAAAGCGTATATATACATTTTTCGAAAGGCCATCCAGTAATAAGGAAAGAAAAAGGCAACCCAGTTCCAGCTGGTAAAAGAACGGTCTGGTTTCTGATTTTTCCATTTATCCTTATAATAGTAGTAATTGTCTCCCACAAATATTTCAGTCGCCCAATCCTCCCAGGTTTGTTGTTGGTTTTCCATTTATGATCTCCTTTAAACAATATGTATTAATGCAATGGCATAGGGGTGATTCATTATAACAACAAAATCCGACAAAATTTGGTAACATGTAAAAAATAGCGGATTGTATGTAAAAAATAGCAGCTTGCCTGTGAAAATAAAAGCTTTTCATAGACAGGTTTTTAATTTTGATTCTGTCAGCTTTCTTTCAGCCAGAGTGTGTCATTTTTTTCTTCCAATGCATA
Organism: uncultured bacterium; assembly: GCA_963519465.1. Lineage (GTDB taxonomy): Bacteria > Bacillota > Clostridia > Lachnospirales > Lachnospiraceae > Lacrimispora. The sequence continues at coordinate 91,288 of CAUQMY010000017.1, read as the reverse complement.
GAAGACAGGACGTTCCTTTAAATGTTCATTAGGCGTGTGCAGTGTGAGATACCGTTCGCCGTGAAAGCTTTGGAAGATCATGCCGTGACCGCCGTCTTTTTGGAAGAGGAGTCTGTCATCCTGAATCCATTTTCCGGTAATGTCACCATTGTCGGAATAAGCAAGGGCTTCAGTATAGCCTTCTTTTCCAAAGCTTGACCAGAGAAGGAGCAGCCGGTTATTTTCTGTGCGATATAAAAATGGGCCGTCTGTTACGTAATGTGTTCCAGGTCTGTTCTCTGGCTTGATGGGAAAGACCCATCCAGCAGCTTCTGAAGCATGGAACAGGAGAAAGGGTTGGGAAACGGCTTCTTTTAAGTCTTTGCTAAGTTCAACGGCACAGATGGAACCATCTGAAATCTGAACCCATTCATGTACAAATACCATATACGGGGTTCCATCCGGACTTAAATAAAAAGTACCGTCAATGCATTCCCAATCTTTTGGGGTGATTTGTTTTTCACTGTGTTCTGTAAATGGGCCAAGTGGCTGTGAAGATTTTAATATTGCGGTTCCGCCATGGACGTTGCTGTCTTTAAAGGTGGCAAACATATAGTAGGAGCCGTTATATTTATGAACCTCAGGCGCCCAGCAGTTTTTATCGGCCCAGAAACCTTCCGGTTTATGGAATACTTCAAAAGGCCCCTCCCAGTTCTCTAAGTCCTTGCTGGTGTAGCAGTCAAAGCCGTCACCTTCCATCCAGCAGGTCTCTGCTCTGGTTCCGTATAAATAGTAGGTACTGTTTTCTGTTAGAATAAAAGGGTCTCTGATGTTTATTTCTTGCTGTTTCATGAAATACCTTCCTTTCCTTTTTTGTCTTGAGTGTAATTTTTGCTGATTTTATTATACTATGAGGTTATAGGATTTTGTAGATATTTCATTCAACATGTTAATTAATATATTTCATAAAAACCAGTCGGATAAATCTGAGCAGGAATATGCACGGATTTATCAGGCTGAAACTTTTATTGAAAGTTTGCCAGACAAAGATAAGCGACTGGTCGAAAATTACATTGATTCCTTGATAAGCCAACTTGCTATAAAAAAACTTTTCTTTCTCAGCGTGGATTTTTAATTGGATTAGAGTATTTATATTTATTTTCTCTCTTTAATATTTACAGTTAAAAGTATCTGCTTTACCATTATATATTTAAGTAATTACTTACTATTACCATTACTCCTTCACTATAAGAGGTACTATTTATATAAAGTTCCATAAATATACTTTCTATTTCCTTTACTTTATAATAGCTTAAATTTTTTATTATTATCTCAACTAAATAACTATTAAGCATAGTAATTTTATCATACATTACCGTTGAGAATGTAATAATATCATTTTCCTTTGCTTTAAGAAAAAAAGCTCTTATTAATAAGTCTGCATTTTCATCTTGATAGCCTACCATTTCTAAATAGGATAATATTTCATTTGAACCAAGTTCATTCGATAAAATTGATATTAAAGCATTTTCTAATTTTTCATTAGCAACTATAGACTTTTCATTCCCAAAATAATAATCTAAAAAAAATTCTTTATCAGATAAATCTTTATATAAATATTTTAAAAATCTATTATCACCATCGACTTTAATATATCCTTCTTTGCTGTAACTAACCACTTCAAATCTATCATTTTGCCGCTGTGATAGACTTTTACTATCATCCACAATTTGACAAGTAACAATATCATCATCTAAGTTAATATCATATGCAATGACAGGATATAGCCTATTGGCAGTTAATGCCTCACTGTACACGTCTCGTTTACACTGTAATATCATTGTCTCACCCTTTTCGATATTAAATATTTATCCAAATTAATTAACCAGAATCCGTCTTTATCAGTTACTGTATTAAATAAATTGCCTCTTAAACCTTTTGGTGCTGATACTTTCATTTTTGCATCATAGTAACTAACTTCACCTTTTTTTACATTTTTATAATAATGTATTTTACCACTTCCATATCCGTTGGTTTTGCATCTGGCAAAGTATGCAACTGTTTAATGTGTACCGTTGCCACACAATATGCATCATGCTCATCATTTTTACGGAGCCTGGGTGCGCTTTTTCTCTGGTTATAAGCAAGAGCCGGATTAATGTCTTTTACGATATAACCATTTTCAATCAGCCAGACAGCTAAGCTTCTACCATAACCGTAAGAATTCTCTAGCCCATAAATGGGATTGAGTCCAAGAATACTGGACTTTCTGTTCACCTTTTCCACCAACTTCTAAAATTTACTGGGCTTGTTTTCAATGACAACAACAACTAACTTTTCATTCCAACAGATCACCATCACTGCGGTATGGGATTCCTTATGCAAGTCAATCCCCACATAAAGCAGATTTTCTCTTCTTGGATTGCGTAAAGGTGTTAAAATATATTGATAAATTGTAAACTAAAAATTTATCATTTTCACTAAGTTCATTAAATATATCATTAAACTTGTTTTTATATTTCTTATCATCTAATAAAGAAAGGTCGTTGTCACTAATATCATCATTCTTAAGCTGTTCAAATAGTTCCAAATTAGATGCCATAAACTCACCTCTTCCATAGTATTAATCAATAGGATGCAGGCTAAAGGCTGGTGCATCATACGGCGATCCTGCCGATTCACAGCAGTCATCAATGTCGGCTACATAAGGATTTGGAGTCAACCCCTTTTTGTTAGGTGGCTGTCAATAAGGTAAAATTCACCCATCAGGTGGCTATGATAACTTTAGAATTAGCCAAGCTCAAAGCCCTTTAGGGTGTCTGCATAGGTACACCACATAAAAATCCACCATTTTTTCTTGTCTGTGCATTTTTTGATAATAATCTTATAGCAATGAATCACTCAATAATTTTTCCAACATGTTTTCAAGGCAACTAAATTCTTTAATCTCTCTCCCCGATGGATTATCCAATTCATAATATTTTTTTACTTCATTGTGGTATACGTACCAGCTAATATTACTTTCGCCTAAAAAGATGTATTGATGTTGCCATTCATTTTCATGCCATATTTTATTATTTTCTATTAATCCATTAATTTTTTGATTTGGTATTTTTTGTAATAAAACTTCATCAATACCATAAAATATAAAACCATTAAACTCTACGCCATTTACAGTTCTTAATATGCTTAAATATTCGTCTGGTAAATTAATATTAAGCTCTTCAATCACGTACCGTTTGAATAACTGTATTTCCTTTTCAAGGGCACCAATATTTATTTCCTCTTTATATATTTGCTTTTCTTTAACTAATTCATTTAATTTATCCTGCCACATTTTTTATAACCTCCTAATGTTGTGCTGGGTATATATTTCCATTTGTCTTGTGATACTATTTTGATAATTGGTTATTACTTTATGATAAGATTCATTTTGTATAAGTACTAGATTATCAAATGTATTAGTTCCGCTATCATCTAATGGCAATTTATGATGAACTTGCCAACCATCCGGGACCCTACCATTTTGAATTTTTAATACATCTATATCTGAAAATCCGGTATTTTTTAAATAATCAGTATTTTTTCCTAAATCTTCTAGAAAAGCTTTACGTGTTGTCGTATTAAATTCATTTCGAAGAGTCTGCAATTCAACCGTACTTCGCTTAACATATGAGATGTCCTGTACTGTTACATTCTTTAATGTCACATCTTCTCCATGCAACTTTCCTGTAAATTTCGCATCTGAGCCACCCTTAACACCAGCCCCGGACCCTCATTTACTCCTTTAACAATTTTCCCAGCATCGTCCCAAGGTTTTCACTTGCTACCCCAGGCTTTATATTAACTCCATTTCCTCTGGGTGCTTCAGGTGTCATATACTTTGCCTTGAATTTAGCATAGCTTTTTTGAATCATTTCTCCAGTGCCCATGAAATCGTCAACAGAGCCAATTCCTGCGTAGGAGGGAATCAAGCCATTTGAATTGTTTTTCAACATAAACCGCAGGTTATCAATATAATCTCCACCTTTTTGGGCTACTCTTGTAAACGTAGTATCAAGTGTTTTTCCCAGGTTTTTGAGTAGGGCGGATTCTAAATATTTACCTGCACTCAATGCTTTTTCAACCGTAGTTGTGGTTTTTATGGCTTTTAGACCTGTGGATAACTCGGTACCTGTTTTAGCAACAGTGGCCCCGGCTTTTACTTCCCCGGTCCCAATAAATAACTGTGCAATTTCAAAAGTAAGCTGTCCAGCAAATTCCGCCTGTTCTTCAGGACTTCCACCAATGACTTTTTCTTTAAAATAGGTTCCTATTACATCACCTATAGAAGGGATTGCAGTTTCGGGGCTGAGGACAATAAAGTTAAGTCCTTCCAACGCTTCAAAGGGATCTGCAGCAACATGAGCAAGTGCATCTACGGTTCCAACAAGACCATTTACATAGATTCCGCGATAGAAGGCTCCTCTAACATGGAAAGTCCACTTTTAAGTTTGTTTTGCTGCCATTCTAAAAATGGATATTCTGCTACAACAGCTTGTCGGCTCTTTAATAAGAAGTCTGAAGCAATAGAAGATGATACGATGGGATAAGAGGATGGACATGCCCCAACCGTTAGGATACCTTTTATGATGCGTGAGTGGGCAACTTCACCTTCTGCTTTTATTCTCCTTTTATTTTAAGGTATGAGTTCCATTTGTACAAGCTGTTGCGGACTGAAACTGCATTGATTGAGATGCTATTTATTGAATCGGTTCCGGTATAAATTGGTTTTTTCAAAGACCGCCCCGGTAAGATCTGCACCTTCAAAGTTTCCTCCCAGGATGGTTAATCTGGTAAAATTTGAATAATTTAAGTAACTGTATCGAAAGCTGTATTATATAACCGTTTAAATGTAATAATCTGCATCTATTCCGGTGAAAAATTGGATGGGTCTGGAAAAGATGTCCGCGAGAGGTCAGAAATCGGCAGTAAAATCCGCTTAAATACAAGTAAAATTGCATTTTTCCCTTGACGAACTATACTTTGTTCTATATAATTGAAACGATGTTTAACTAAAATAGTCTCAATATGTTTCATCATATTGCCTATGATAAGCTATTGTAACAAGAGGAGGTGTCCGTACATTATGAAGATGACGTTTCAGCCAAAGAAGAGACAGAGATCAAAAGTTCATGGTTTTAGAGCCAGAATGAGCACTCCAGGCGGAAGAAAAGTTTTAGCTGCCAGAAGAGCAAAAGGAAGAGCAAAATTATCAGCTTAATGGACCAGGCCGCAAGTAATTGTGGCCTTTTCTTTTCTCAAATTCCAGATAAACGGAAAAGGAAAGATATTTATGAAACATTTTAATTCAATTAAAAAAAACCGGGATTTTCAGGCTGTTTACCAGAGCGGAAAGTCCTTAGCGAACAGACTTCTTGTGATGTATGTGAAAAAAACGGACAGGCCCGAAACCAGGATCGGAATTTCCGTCAGCAAGAAGGTGGGAAACAGCGTTGTGAGGCATCACATAACCAGATTAATTAGAGAAAGCTTCAGGCTTCATGTAGACATGGTGGAGGCCGGGTTAGACATCGTGGTCGTTGTGAGAGCAGCGGCAAAAGAAGAAAATTACAAAACAATCGAAAGTGCATATTTGCACTTGTGCGGACTTCATAACATTATAAAAAAAGAATCGAAGTGATCTTATGGTAAAAAAAATCATGATTTTATTGATCAGAGGATACCAGAAATTTCTGTCCCCTCTAAAAATAAGAACTCACTGCATTTACACGCCTACGTGTTCTCAATACGCCATTGAGGCACTGAATAAGTATGGGGTGTTAAAAGGTACGTTTTTGGCTTGCTTAAGGATACTTCGCTGTAATCCTTTTGCAAAAGGCGGTTATGATCCAGTTCCGTAACAGATGAGGAGGTAGTTCATTGGAATTCTTAGTACTGACTAAGGTAGGGGGCGTTCTGGGCCCGTTTGCAACCGTTCTGGGTGTTATCATGGATTGGCTGTTTCAGCTGACCAGTACATTCGGAATCCAGAATATCGGTTTATGTATTATCTTATTTACTCTTGTAACAAAGCTTCTTATGTTCCCACTTACTTTAAAACAGCAGAAATCTTCAAAGCTGATGAGCGTTATGCAGCCGGAAATTTCAGCCGTACAGGCAAAGTATAAAGGAAAGACCGACCAGGAATCCATGCGTAGACAGAACGTAGAGGTTCAGGCAGTTTATGAAAAATATGGAACTTCCATGACAGGCGGATGTTTGCAGTTAGTGATTCAGATGCCTATCCTGTTTGCTCTTTATCAGGTTATTTATCAGATCCCGGCTTACGTGCCAAGCGTTAAGAGGGTATTTGAAAATGTAGTGACAGCCATCAGTTCCTTAAACGTGGATCATGTTGCAACTCTTAAGCAGTTTGCTACAGATAACAAGATTAATGTCACAAGAGTCCATGATATGTCCACTAGCAATGGTATGGTAGATTTTCTGTATCAGTTAAATCCTACACAGTGGGGACAGCTTCAGGACTTATTTCCAGGTGTTAAGGATATCATCGCAACGAATGCAGCGCAGATTTCCCATATGAATTCCTTTTTGGGAATCAACCTTGCTTCCACCCCTTCCAGTGTTATTTTTCCAAGCGGAGGCGGCTTCCATTTCAGTTTAGCAATTCTGATCCCGGTTATGGCTGGTGTCAGCCAGTGGTTCAGTGCAAAGCTGATGACAGTAAACCAGAGTCAGACCCAGAAAGCAGGAGATGAAAACAATACCATGGCTCAGTCCATGAAGATGATGAATACGGTCATGCCACTTATGTCTGTTTTCTTCTGTTTTACCTTTGCTTCCGGTATCGGTATTTATTGGATCGCTTCCAGTGTGTTCCAGATTATTCAGCAGTTAGCAGTTAACCGCTATTTAAACCGGATCGACATGGATGAAATGATCAAGAGAAACGTGGATAAAGCCAACAAAAAACGTGCAAAAAAGGGACTTCCGCCTCAGCGTGTTTCCCAGAATGCAACCGTTAATTTAAAGAACCTTCAGGCTTCTGCAGATAAAGAAGAAGCTGACATGAGTGCAAAGATTGAAAAGACAAAGGAGCAGGTAAAGGCTTCTAATGATTATTATAAAAAAGATACTTCCAATCCAGGCAGCATTTCAGCTAAGGCAAGAATGGTCCAAAAGTACAACGATAAGCAAAAATAGCAGGAGGGGTGATCTATGGATATGATTACAGTTTCAGCAAAAAGCGTTGATGAAGCGATTACAAAGGCATTAATCGAATTAGAGACAACCAGCGACAAGCTGGAATATGAAATTGTTGATAAGGGCAGTAATGGTATTCTGGGATTTATCGGGCAAAAGCCGGCTGTCATCCGTGCAAGGAAGAAAGAAACTTTGGAAGATAAAGCCACTGATTTTCTTTCTGAGGTATTTAGTGCCATGGATTTAGAAGTTCGTATGGACGTCTCTTTTCATGAAGGTGACAGAGAACTTTCTATTGTTATGTCAGGCGATGATATGGGCATTCTGATTGGTAAGAGAGGACAGACTTTAGATTCTCTTCAGTATCTGGTTAGCCTTGTTGTAAATAAAGAAAGCGAAGAGTATATCCGGGTGAAACTGGATACGGAAAATTACAGAGAGCGGAGAAAAGAAACACTGGAAACACTCTCTAAGAACATCGCTTACAAGGTAAAACGGACCAAACGTTCTGTATCTTTGGAACCGATGAATCCTTATGAAAGAAGGATTATCCACTCTGCACTTCAGAACGACAAATTTGTCGTTACCAGAAGTGAAGGAGAAGAACCATTCAGACATGTTGTAATTTCTTTAAAACGGGAATATCCCAAAAAAGAACGGAATCAGGAAAAAGATAAATAGTCAAACAACAATGAGGGGTTGGGGCTGTCGGAAGGCACCTCACCCCTTTTCCGTATAAACAGGTGAATGAATATGAAGTTGAATACAATAGCGGCTATCGCTACAGCAATGTCAAGTTCCGGTATCGGAATTGTGAGAATCAGCGGCGAGGAGTCATTTCAGATTATAGATAGAGTATTTAAAGGAAAAGGAAAGGCAGATAAAAAGCTTTCCAAAGAGCCATCCCATACCATCCATTACGGCTATATTTGTGACGGGGATGAAGTGGTAGATGAGGTTCTGGTATTAATTATGAGAGGACCAAAAAGCTATACGGCGGAAGATACGGTTGAGATTGACTGTCATGGTGGGGTTCTGGTAACAAAGAAGATTCTGGAGACTGTGTTAAAATATGGGGCAAGACCAGCCGAGCCAGGAGAATTTACCAAAAGAGCCTTTTTAAATGGTAGGGTGGATTTATCTCAGGCAGAAGCAGTCATTGATGTGATTAATGCAAAAAATGAGTATGCACTAAAGTCCTCCGTCAGTCAGCTGGAAGGATCCGTTTCCAAGCGAATTAAGGATATGAGGGAAAAGATCATATACCATATTGCGTTTATTGAATCAGCCCTTGATGATCCGGAGCATATTTCTCTGGATGGGTATGAAGAAACTCTTCTTGGGGCGATTACGCCTCTGAAAAAGGAACTTGATGGGCTTATCCAGTCAGCAGATAATGGAAGGGTTCTATCAGAAGGTATTGAAACTGTTATATTAGGAAAACCCAACGCAGGAAAATCTTCTCTTTTGAATGTTCTGGTGGGAGAGGAGAGGGCGATTGTAACCGATATTGCAGGTACGACAAGAGACACTTTAAGGGAACAGATCCGCCTTGAGGAACTGAGCCTTAACATCATTGATACGGCAGGAATCCGAGATACGGAGGATGTGGTGGAAAAAATCGGGGTAGAAAAGGCCAGAACTGCGGCAGAACGTGCGGATCTGATCGTATATGTGGTGGATGGTTCCCGTCCTCTTGATGAAAATGATGAGGAGATTTTTCAGTTTATTGAAGACAGAAAGGCAATTGTCCTTTTGAATAAAATGGATTTGGATTCCGTGTTAACGAAAGGACAGTTAAAGGCGCGGACCAACCATCCAGTAATCTTAATTTCGGCAAAGGAAAGAACCGGGATCCGGGATTTGGAAGAGGAGATAAAATCCATGTTTTATGAAGGAAAACTGGATTTTAATGATGAGGTTTATATCACCAATGTAAGACATAAGAATGCCCTTTCAGAAGCATTTAAAAGCCTTTCCATGGTGGAGCAGAGTGTTCTTAATGGAATGCCCGAAGATTTTTATTCCATTGATTTGATGGATGCGTATGAGCAGTTAGGAACCATCCTCGGAGAGTCGGTGGAAGATGATCTGGTCAATGAAATATTCAGCAAATTCTGTATGGGTAAATAGTGAGTTATGATAGAAACGTGCCTTACAGGTACGCCTTTATGCCCGAATACATGGGCACGAAAGAAGAAGGGAGAATAAAATGCAGTATTTAGAGGAGTCTTATGATGTAGTGGTCGTCGGTGCCGGTCATGCGGGCTGCGAAGCGGCTTTGGCCTGTGCAAGGCTTGGCCTTGAGACCATTGTATTTACCGTAAGTGTAGACAGCATAGCATTGATGCCCTGCAATCCCAATGTTGGAGGAAGCTCCAAAGGTCATCTGGTTCGGGAACTTGATGCCCTTGGCGGTGAGATGGGAAAAAATATAGATAAAACCTTTATTCAGTCCAAGATGTTAAACCAGTCAAAGGGGCCAGCCGTCCATTCTCTGCGCGCCCAGGCGGACAAGCAGGAATACTCAAGGACGATGAGAATGACTCTGGAGAATACGGAGCATCTGACCATAAGGCAGGCAGAAGTTACGGAAATCATCACAGAGGATGGAGCGATTACAGGGGTTAAGACCTTCTCAGGAGCGATTTATCGCTGTAAAGCAGTCGTTCTGGCGACTGGAACTTACTTGAAGGCAAGATGCATCTATGGTGATGTGAGCGAATATACAGGCCCTAATGGACTGAAGGCAGCCAATTACTTAACAGAGTCTCTAAAAGCCCATGGAATCGAAATGCTGCGTTTTAAGACGGGAACTCCGGCCAGAGTGGATAAGCGAAGCGTGGACTTTACAAAGATGGAAGAGCAGTTCGGAGACGAACGGATAGTTCCGTTTTCCTTTTCTACGGATCCGGAATCCGCGCAGAAGGAGCAGATTTCCTGCTGGCTTACTTATACCAATGAAGAGACTCATCAAATTATCCGAAGCAATTTAGACCGTTCCCCCCTTTATTCTGGTGCGATTGAGGGAACAGGGCCAAGGTACTGCCCATCCATCGAGGATAAAGTGGTAAAATTCCCAGATAAGGACCGTCATCAGGTATTTGTGGAGCCGGAGGGCCTTTATACCAATGAAATGTATTTAGGCGGTATGTCAAGTTCTCTGCCGGAGGATGTCCAGCATGCCATGTACCGGACAGTCCCAGGGCTTGAGAATGTGAAGATCGTCCGGAATGCCTATGCCATTGAATATGACTGTATTAATTCCCGTCAGCTCAAGGCCACACTGGAGTTTAAGGCGGTTAGTGGTTTGTTCAGCGGAGGCCAGTTTAACGGAAGTTCCGGCTATGAAGAGGCCGCTGTCCAGGGCTTTATGGCAGGGGTAAATGCGGCGATGAAGGTGCTTGGAAGAGAAGCCAAAGTACTGGATCGCTCTCAGGCTTATATCGGAGTACTGATCGATGATCTTGTTACCAAAGAAAATCACGAGCCATACCGTATGATGACCTCAAGAGCGGAATACAGGCTTCTGCTTCGTCAGGACAACGCAGATCTGCGTCTGATGGAAATCGGTCACGATATCGGACTTATTACAGAGGAACAGTATCAGAATCTTCTTATGAAAGAACAGTCCATAGATAAAGAAACCAAACGTCTGGAATCCACCAATATTGGTGCATCAAAGGAGGTACAGGAGTTTTTGGAAGAAAACGGAAGTACTCCTTTAAAGACCGGAACAACCTTGGCAGAACTTGTGAGAAGACCAGAATTGAATTATGTTATGTTAACTGAAATAGATAAGAATAGACCAGAGCTCCCCTGGGATGTGGTTCAGCAGGTAGATATCAATATTAAGTATGATGGTTATATCCGCAGGCAGAAACAGCAGGTTTCACAGTACAAGAAACTGGAGAATAAAAAACTGGATGTAGAATTTGATTATGGGACGGTCAAAAGTTTGAGACGTGAGGCAATCCAGAAGCTGAATCTTTACAAACCTATGTCCATCGGACAGGCATCCAGAATTTCCGGTGTTTCTCCGGCTGATATTTCTGTACTTCTGGTGTATTTGGAGCAGCTTCGGTATCAGCGGAGTCTGGAAAAGAAAGAAGAGGAAACACAATCATGACGGAAGTGTTCAGGGAGAGGTTTACCAATGAATTGAATTTATTGTCTATAAAATTAGAAGAAAATCAATTAATTCAATTTTATAATTATTTTGAATTATTAACAGAATGGAATAAATTTATGAATCTGACGGCTATTACAGAAATGGATGAAGTTATTACAAAGCATTTTGTCGATAGTCTGTCATTAATTAAAGCAGTAAAGGATTTGGAAGAAAAAGAATACGAAATCATTGATGTGGGTACAGGGGCTGGTTTTCCTGGAATTCCATTAAAGATTGTATTTCCTGAATTGAAAATTACATTGATGGATTCTCTAAATAAGCGAATTAAATTTTTGAATGAAGTTATTGATCAGTTGGGTCTGAAAGATATTCAAGCCATCCATGGAAGAGCAGAAGATCTGGGGAGAGATCCCCTGCATCGGGAACGATATGATCTTTGTGTTTCCAGAGCAGTTGCCAATCTCAGCACGTTGTCTGAATATTGTATGCCTTTCGTGAAGGTTAGAGGGGCCTTTATTCCGTATAAATCAGGTAAGATAGAAGAGGAGTTAAATGCTGCAAAGCATGCGGTATTTTTACTGGGAGGAAAGGTAGAAAGCGTGGAAACATTCTTGCTTCCAGGAACAGATGTAGAACGGTCATTCGTAACGATTCGTAAGAATGGTGAAACTTCTAAGAAGTATCCGAGAAAAGCAGGATTGCCAACAAAAGAACCATTAAAATAAAATGTTTCACGTGAAACATCCGGGAGCAGATGCTCCGCCGTAAGCCGGTGGATGTTTCACGTGAAACATTTTTTATTGCTATTATATATAAAAATCATATCTTAAAGTCTACGCGAAAAATCTGTCCAGTATCTATGCAAGAAACTACTCAGAATCTGTGTAAGAAACTACTAAGATTATATGCAAAAGTCTATCCAAGAATCAATTCGAAAATTAACCCAAGAGTCTAAAAAGTTTATACGAGAATCTACACATGAATTTAAACAGAAACCATATGGAAATGTACACGAGAATCTAAACAAAAATTTCCACAAGAATCTAAAAAAACATCTAGACAAAAAATCTAAACAAAAAACATTTGAATCGTATGCAGTAGCTCGGAAGGATTTTCCAATTGTGGAAGATACTTGGAATGAGCCAAAAGAGAACTTTCAATTGCTGGATTATATCTTTGATATTCAAGAATCATATCGTCAATATTCTCCATATCACGTCCCCCAACAATGTATATACTATTGTCAATCTTTTTCAAAGCATTTACTATATTACACTTGGTATAATTGCATTTTACGCTGGCATAGAGAGATTTTGGTGAATCTCCTAAGTGGGCAGACTCATAATAGGCATCAATGAGTGAAGTCTTAACAGAGTAAGGATTGGAGAAAAAGTCTCTGGAAAACTCTTCCTTAATGGCCTGTTTACTGGTCGCAATGTGATACAACAGAGTTCCTACAATCGGTAAGTCTAAAATAAATTTATAGAACTTTCCGTGTTTGTTTGGTATCTGGCTGCACATAAGGAGACTGTCCGGATTGATCAGCATAATCTGATCAAATAGTTCAGGAGCATTGTTGCATGCCATAACAGCGAGAGCAGAAGACGCCCCGGAAGCAATGACATTGGTGCGGTGGCCGATCTCAGATTTAATAAAGTCTGAAATCATCTGAACGTAAAGATAATTGGTATAGGTAAGATCAGGTTTTTCGGAGCGGCCGCATCCCAAAAGATCGATGGCATATACGGTATAATGATCTTTTAACGAGTTTATCATCTGATTCCATTCATATCCGCTGGCATGAGCAGCTAAATCATGAATTAATAAAAGCGGTTTTCCTGTTCCAGTCTTCGTATAATAAATATTGCCAAAACGCCATTTATAGCAGTGAGCTTTAGTGTCGGATAATAAATTCTTGGAGGTTGCTGATAGTTTGATGCATTTATTAATGACAGCAGTAGCAGCGGCGGCGCTGGCTGATAGAATGAGAAGAGTCAGTAATTTGTTCTTTGTTTTCATTATTTCCCTCCTAAAGTAGATTACTCTTTTCCTATTATAATATAATCAATATGGACTTACAACGGAAAACATATTAATTTATTCTTAAACTTGGGAAAATGTTTCACGTGAAACATTTTTTATAAATTATGTATTTTTTTTACAGGAAACCATAGGAAAAAAAAATAAAATATGCTATACTCTAGTTTGAACTGCAATTTCCGGATGTTGTAACAGGAGAAAAAGAATAATGGGAAGAATCATTGCGATAGCAAACCAGAAAGGCGGAGTCGGTAAAACGACTACTGCGATTAATCTATCTGCTTGTCTTGCGGAATCAGGACAACGGGTATTAGCTGTGGATTTTGACCCACAGGGAAACGAAACCAGCGGGCTTGGAATTGAAAAAAGCAACGTGGATCAAACCATCTATGATCTGCTGGTGGGAGAGTGCGAAATTGAAGATTGTCTGATTACCAATGTCCAGGAAAATCTGGATTTGCTTCCATCCAATGTAGATCTGGCAGGAGCAGAAATTGAGTTATTGGAAATTGAAAATAAAGAAATTCTCCTTAAAACATATCTTGAAAAAATCAAGAAAAACTATGATTTCATCATCATAGATTGTCCACCGTCATTAAATCTTTTAACAATCAATGCCTTAACAGCCGCAAACACCGTATTAGTGCCCATTCAATGTGAATATTATGCGTTGGAAGGGTTAAGCCAGGTACTGAAAACGGTAAGTTTGGTAAAAAAGAAGCTTAATCCTTTGCTGGAAATGGAAGGTGTTGTCTTTACCATGTACGACGCAAGGACAAATCTTTCACTGGAAGTTGTGGAAAGTGTAAAAAACAATTTAAACCAGAATATCTATAAAACCATTATACCCAGAAATGTCAGACTGGCAGAGGCTCCCAGCCATGGAATGCCGATTAATTTGTATGATTCCAGATCAGCGGGAGCAGAAAGTTACCGGTTACTGGCGGCCGAAGTAATTAGCAGAGGAGAAGAAATCTAGATATGGCAAAGAGAACAGGTTTAGGAAAAGGACTTGGAGCAATTTTTGGAGATGAGGTAATGGAGTCAGCGGCGGAAGAACAGGAGTTGAAAAATCAATCAAAAGCGGATGCTGCTATAAATATAGTGGAGAAAAAGGAAGAAGATCGGGATTCAGAAGCAGGCAAAGAAATATTTCTGAAATTATCTTCCATTGAACCCAATCATGATCAGCCAAGAATGGAATTCCGGGAGGAATCTCTTCTTGAACTGGCAGAATCCATGAAAGAATATGGTGTTTTGCAACCTCTTTTGGTGCAGAAAAAAGGGGATTACTATGAGATCATAGCAGGAGAGCGCAGATGGAGAGCGGCGAAGCTTGCAGGACTAAAAGAAGTTCCGGTGGTCATCAGGGAATATACAAAGCAGCAATCCATGGAAATTGCGTTGATCGAAAACGTACAAAGAGAAGATTTAAACCCAATTGAAGAAGCAAAAGCCTATCAGAGACTGATGCATGAATTCAGCTTAAAACAGGAAGAAATTGCAGCACGGGTCGCTAAGAATCGTGTTACAATCACCAACAGTATGCGATTGTTAAAGCTTGATGAGCGGGTTCAGGAAATGCTGATCCAAAATCAGATTACTGGTGGTCATGCCAGAGCGCTTCTGGCAGTGGAAGATCAGGAGCTGCAGTTCCAGCTTGCAGGAAAGATCGTAGCAGAAAGCTTGAGCGTTCGTGAGGTTGAAAAACTGGTAAAATCCTTATCAAAAAAGAAGGAACCAAAGGAAAAAAAGGAAGAGGATGAGAGCCTTTCTTTGATTTTTCGCGAATTGGAAGACCGTATGAAAACTGCCATGGGTACCAAAGTCAGCATCAACCGGAAGGATAAAAATAAAGGAAGAGTTGAAATAGAGTATTATTCTGAGGTAGAATTGGAAAGAATAGTAGAGTTAATAGAATCCATAAGGTAACATCATGGAAGTGAGGACGAAAGAATGGACAACAGTGTGTTGAGTCAGCTGCCAATTGATCCGGCTTTTTTAATTATCGGATTGGCTGCAATTACCATAATACTTATGATTATAGTGATCATATGTCTGATTCAGATGAGAAAGCTGTACCGCAGATACGATTATTTTATGAGGGGAAAAGATGCGGAGACCCTGGAAGAAATTATTATGGGCCAGATGGAAGATATTGCTGAGTTAAAATCAGAAGACAGGGCCAATAAAGATTCTCTTCGAAATACCAATAAAAACTACAGAAGCGCCATTCAGAAATTTGGGCTTGTTAAATATAATGCATTTAAGGGAATGGGCGGTAATTTGAGTTTTGCCATGGCATTGCTTGATTACACCAATTCCGGATTTGTTTTAAACTCTGTCCATAGCCGGGAAGGGTGTTATGTATACATTAAAGAGGTAGATCGGGGAGAAACAGAAGTATTACTCGGAAGTGAAGAAAAGGATGCGTTGGAACAGGCATTGGGTTACCATTCATAAACAGGTGCGGCATAAGCTGCACCTGTTTATTTATTGCCTGTTTATTTTATTGCAAAAATTCCCAAAATAGATATAATTAATTTAATAACCATTAAAACATGGCTTTAGGAAAGGAGCTGCAATCATGGAAGAAGTATTAAAATATTTGAAGGAATGCGGAACATTTTATCTTGCAACAATAGAAGGAGATCAGCCAAGAGTCCGGCCATTTGGTGCTGTCTGTGCGTTTGAAGGAAAACTTTATATCATTACAAACAACAAAAAGCCAGTATACCAGCAGATGTTAAAGAATCCTAAAATTGAAATCAGCGGAATGAATAAGGGAACATTTATTCGATTGGAATGTGAAGTGGTGGCAGATCATAGAAGAGAAGCCAGAGTCGCCATGATGGAAGAGTATCCGGGAGCTTTGAGCAAAATGTATTCGGTTGACGATAATAAAATGGAAGTCTTGTACTTACAAAATGCGAAAGCCACCATAAATACTCTTACCGGCGAAAGTAACGTGATTGAATTTTAATTAAATTATAAAACCTGCTTCATTTTCATATGGCGTTCTTCTGTTAATGCCGCACCGATGGCTGTGCTGTATTCCGCCTGCTCCGGAATTATAAAATGAACGTCAAACATAGTCTCCAGGGACTGGAAGATCTCCTTGCATTGAGGAAACTTAACCAGATTTCCTGTCATAACAAAGTCATGGATATTGCTGTTTAAAGAGGACAGAATCGCAGATTTACCGATGACCTGGAGTACCATATGGATGATTCCGATAGCAATGTCCTCTTCGGAAACCAGGTTCCGTACCTTACCAAAGTTTGAGGCTGTAGCAGTAAGAGGAAGGCCAGGCAGGGCATTTTTTGAGATATCATGGATCTGTAAATCGATGTTGCTTAAATTACCCCTGCTTGCCAGATCCATGATCTGGGAGATATCCTGGGTCTTTAACAAAAGACTGGAGAGGCCTACTATGGTGCCGCCTCCAATGCCGATTCCGCCGGTATGAATGATCTTGTCACCATTTACCTGCACGAGAGAAGTACCGGTTCCCATGCTGACCACGATCAAGTCTTTCAGTCCTGTAAAATATTGTCCTCCAAGCCCATTGGAGGTAAATTCATCTACTTTGTAAGTAGGAATTCCGTAAAGCGGCTGTTCTACGTAAGCACTTCCTACCCCTGTGAGCATTATTTTTTCTATTTCATTCAACTGGATATTATTATCATAAATAAATTTTCCAAGCGCTCCAAAAAGAGAGGCGATGGGATTATCTGCCTTTACAAAGGTTGGTATTTTTAATTTATGATCCTGAAATCCTACGATTTTAGTCGTACTTCCTCCAAGATCAATTCCAATCGTAATTTTCATATTTCTAAAATCCCCTTATCTTTCTCTGGAACCATCCATAGTCAGATTATATCAGTATATCCAGATTTTAAAGCGGTTTTGCGTGATTTCCGGAGTCTGTATAGGATAGTATGGTTCCAGGGCTAACTATAACATACATGGTACGGATTGCCAAGTTTTTAAATACGTTCATAGTTTGTGGGGGTGTTACGATATGTCTTCTAAATAATGGGGTTATTTAAGCGGACATTTAAAGTAGCAGTCTTGTTTTTGCTATTGTACAGCATACATCTTGCTTTTTCTCTTTATTTTCTTAAAAGTGCGCATCTATCTGACTTCCTTAATAAGTAAAAAAATATTGATACCCATGAAACTGTGAAACATACAAGAGGAGAAAAAAATATTCTAAAAATATATTGACAAAAAAATAACAATAGAATATAATGAAATTACGATAGATCGTTAAAAAAATATCGAACTTGGTTAACCCTTTTAACGCACATAAAATTGGAGGAAATTCAAGATGGCAAAGAAAGAAGAACAGGTAAGAATCCCTGAACTCATTGATAGTGTAGATTCCCTGATTGCAAAGATGGAAGCCATGAGAGCGGCTCAGAGAGTATTTGCTACCTTTACACAGGAACAAGTAGATAAGATCTTTTATGAGGCAGCAAGCGCTGCAAACAAGTTAAGAATTCCTTTGGCTAAAATGGCTGTGGAAGAGACCGGAATGGGTGTTGTAGAAGATAAGGTCATCAAAAACAACTATGCGGCTGAATATATTTATAACGCTTACAAGGACACCAAGACCTGCGGTGTCATTGAAGAAGATAAGGCTTACGGCATCAAAAAGATCGCAGAGCCAATCGGTTTAGTTGCTGCAGTTATTCCAACTACAAACCCGACTTCCACTGCAATTTTCAAAACACTGATCAGCTTGAAAACCAGAAATGCCATCATCATTTCCCCACATCCACGTGCAAAGAATTCCACCATTGCGGCAGCAAAAGTAGTTCTTGATGCGGCTGTGAAGGCTGGTGCACCAGAAGGCATCATCGGCTGGATCGACGTTCCTTCCCTGGAACTGACCAATGAGGTTATGAAGGGTGCGGACATCATTCTGGCAACTGGCGGACCTGGCATGGTTAAAGCTGCTTATTCTTCCGGAAAACCAGCGCTTGGTGTTGGTGCAGGTAATACCCCTGTAATCATTGACGATACCGCTGATGTTAAGATGGCAGTAAACTCTATCATTCATTCAAAAACATTTGATAATGGTATGATCTGTGCTTCTGAGCAGTCCGTAACCGTTCTTGAGAAGGTTTATGATGCAGTTAAGAAGGAGTTTGCAGTTCGCGGATGTTATTTCTTAAAGGGCGAAGAGCTTGATAAGGTTCGTAAGACCATTATCATTAACGGCGCTCTGAATGCAAAAATCGTTGGACAGAAAGCCCACACCATTGCAAAACTTGCTGGTGTAGACGTTCCGGAATCCACAAAGATCCTGATCGGTGAAGTGGAAAGCGTTCATATTGAAGAAGAATTTTCTCATGAGAAGCTTTCTCCAGTTCTTGCAATGTATAAGGCAAAAACCTATGATGAGGCGATTGAAAAGGCAGAACAGCTGGTTGCTGACGGCGGCTACGGCCACACGGCTTCCCTGTACGTGAATGTAAATGAAAAGGAAAAGATGGCAAAACATGCAGCTGCTATGAAGACATGCCGTATCTTAGTTAATACACCATCTTCTCATGGTGGTATCGGTGATCTTTATAACTTTAAATTACAGCCATCCTTGACTCTGGGCTGCGGTTCCTGGGGCGGAAACTCTGTTTCTGAAAATGTTGGCGTTAAACATCTGCTCAATATCAAGACCGTTGCTGAGAGGAGAGAGAACATGCTGTGGTTCAGAAATCCGGAGAAGGTTTACTTTAAAAAAGGCTGTATGCCAGTTGCACTTAGCGAATTAAAGGATGTTTATGACAAAAAGAGAGCATTCGTTGTTACAGACTCCTTCCTTTATATGAACGGTTATACCAAGCCAATCACAGATAAATTAGACGAAATGGGCATCGTTTACACCGTATTTTCCGATGTTCAGCCAGATCCGACACTGGCTAATGCACAGGCTGGTGCAGCTGCTATGAGAGCATTCCAGCCAGATACCATCATTGCACTGGGCGGCGGTTCTGCAATGGATGCTGCCAAGATCATGTGGGTAATGTATGAGCATCCAGAAGTTGATTTCCAGGATATGGCAATGCGTTTTATGGATATCAGAAAGAGAGTTTACACCTTCCCGAAAATGGGAGAGAAGGCTTACTTTGTAGCCATTCCTACCTCTTCCGGTACCGGTTCTGAGGTAACTTCCTTCGCGGTTATCACCGATCAGGAAACAGGCGTGAAGTATCCGCTTGCAGATTATCAGCTGATGCCGAATATGTCCATCGTTGACGCAGACAACATGATGAGCCAGCCTAAGGGCTTAACAAGCGCTTCCGGTATTGACGTTCTGACTCATGCATTAGAGGCTTATGCTTCTATTATGGCTTCTGATTACACCGATGGTCTGGCATTAAAGGCTATGAAGAACGTATTTGAATATCTGCCTACCGCTTATAATGACGGTACCAATGTAGAGGCAAGATGCAAGATGGCAGACGCTTCCTGTATGGCAGGTATGTCCTTTAACAACGCATTCTTAGGAGTATGCCATTCCATGGCTCATAAATTAGGTGCATACCATCACATTCCTCACGGTGTTGCAAATGCCCTTCTCATTACCCTGGTAATGGAATTCAACGCTTCTGAAGCACCAGCTAAGATGGGAACCTTCTCCCAGTACCAGTATCCTCATACACTGGCAAGATATGCAGAATGTGCACGTTTCTGCGGTGTTGAAGGAAAAGATGATGCTGATGTATTGAAGAAATTCATCGCTAAGGTTGAGGAATTAAAGAAGGCTGTAGGAATCAAGGCTACCATTAAAGAATATGGCGTAGATGAGAAATACTTCTTAGATACCCTTGATGAGATGGTTGAGAATGCATTCGATGATCAGTGTACCGGAGCAAACCCAAGATATCCTCTGTTCAGCGAACTTAAGGAAATGTATTTAAAAGCTTATTATGGAAAATAAGATGAGATAGAATAAAAAAGGCCGAATTGCATCGACCACGTATCAATAAGGCTGGATTTGATTTTTAAGAGTTGCCGTAGGATTTAACGTCCTACGGCAACTTTTTTTGTCTTACAGAAATTGTTCGAAACAAAGGAAGGTGGGGTTATATTGTTAAGATACAGAATAATTAAAATAATGGTTATATAGACCTTCAATTTTCTTTTTGATTTTATCAACTAATTCGGCTGGAGCGATAATAGTAGCCTCTTTTCCAACCGATAAAAAATAATCTGCAGTCCAATCTAAGGTATCTTTCGGAATTTTCATATCAATAATTCCCGTTCCATCAGTGTGAACCTGTAATCCTCTTGCTAATAAAAATTCTGATTCACACATTTTTACACCAATGGATGTAAGGGTAATTTTGATATGGCATTCCTCTTTTGTTCCCAATTCATATAAATAGGTTTGTATATCAGGAGGAAGTTCTCTTATTTTGACTGAGTTCTGTTCCACTGCTACAATTTTATTGATACGGTCCACCCGAAATTCTTTTACTTTTTTAGTTGAAAAGCAATAAGCGGGACAATACCACAGACCATTCATTGCATACAGTCCAAGTGGAAGTATTTTATGTGTATATTGATGATTCAACGATATATAGTCTATAGTAACAACTTTTGACTCAATGACAATTTCAAAAATCTCTTTAAGCAAAGGTGAATTTCTATGCCTTTCTGGAATCCAAAAAACTATTTTATTTTGAATTTCTAAAATACCTCGCTGCATATCCATTGGAAGATAGTTGAAAAACTTTTTTAGCGCCGAAACGGATTCTTCCTGAAATGGCAGGTCACGGTAATATTGTAGAGATTGATACGCAAAGAAAATAGCTTTTGCTTCACTTTCCGAAAATGATATAGGGGGGAGCAAGCGTTCCTTTAATATCCGATAACCACCAGCAGCGCCTACTTCTGAATAAAGTGGAAAACCAGCTTCTTCAAGTTCTTGTAAGTCCCGTAAAATAGTCCTTTTGGAGACGTGGAATTCTTTAGCCAGTTCCCCAACCGTAAATTTTTGTTTGGCGTTAATGGTTATCATCATTTCAATTAATCTTGAGGATTTGGACATGTTAAGACTCCTGTTTTAATTAATCACGACATGTTTTGTCACTATTATATGATATACTAAATGCGAAAACAAAACAACCGAAAAAGGAGAAAGATAACATGAATATATCTGCAATTGAGCTGGTTTGTTTCAAATATCTGGGGAGGAAAAGATATGACATCAGATGAAATTTTAGATTCTTGTCAGGATATGTTTGAAGATGTAGTACTAGTCAATAGCTGGGGCGAACGAGGCATCTTTTACAATCCCGGCCATGTGCTGAAACGAGGTATTTATATACTTACAATAAAAGAAAAAGATGGGCCAAATGATAAAGGGTCTAATTTAAATAGAGCCGGTGTTTATAGAGTGAATTTTGGTATTCGGAAAGATACCTTTTGTAACATATTCGGGCAAATTCCCAACCGTCCAATAGCTGGAAGCATTGTCGATATGAATTATGATTTCACTGAAGCTAATAAGCTGCTTCCGCACCCAGTGTATGCGTGGATGGGCTGGGTATGTATGCTTAATCCAACCAAAGAACTTTTTGAAGAAATGAAGCCTTTCATTAATGAATCATATCAATTTGCGAAAGAAAAGTTTTGTAAAAAAATCATTTAGTGAGATTCAATAAAAAGAATGCGTCTTGTTTGGGCTAAATAGCTGCTTACAAGGCGCATTCTTTGTTATAAATTATTGTACCTTTCCCTCTTTAAAAAGAAGAATCATTTCGTGAGTCAGGCTTATATTGGTGAAATCATCGGGGATATCTTCCGGTGTCATCCAGACGGCTGTGGATAATTCAGTTTCATCTAAGTGAATCTGTGGAGAACCATCCAGTTCGGCCCAATAACCGACTAAAATAGAATCGCTGAATCCCCATGGCTGGTTTTTATAGTAACGGAGATTTTTTACCCGAATCCCGACCTCTTCCAATACTTCCCGTTTTACGGTTTCTTCTAAAGTCTCACCAAATTCGGTGTAACCGGCTACAAGAGCGTAACGGGTGTATTCTCTGCCGGCATATTTGGTTAACAGAAGCTTTCCTTCATAAGTAACAGCAACGATAACTGCCGGAGAAATCTTTGGGTAAATCGTATTGCCGCAGGAGGTGCAGACGGCAGCTCTCTCTTTTTTGCTTTTCATCATGGAAGAGCCGCAGCAACCGCAGAAACGGTTGGAGGTATAGAAACGGTGGAGCTGTTGAGCAGATACCGCTGCGAACGATACCCACATGGGTTTTAATTCCCTTATGACACTGGTCTTATATAGCTTTAACGTGTCTGTTTCTTCCAAGTTGACACTGGATTCATCCACAAGATAGAAATCCATCTGGTCAATGGAAAAAAGAAAGTCACAATGGGACATTGCGTCCTGGCTCAGTGAGCCAAGGTCTTCAAACTGAGGGATGAGTGTTGTATCATGTTTACTAAGCATAAGGCTTCCATCCAGAAAGTACAGAAAGTAACTGTCAGCGCCGGGAGTCTTTACTTCAAATTCATTTCGGAATACGTGTGGGAATATATCCTGTATCATGAGTAAAACCTTCTTTTTGTTTAATATTTTTAAGACATTGAAACTATTTTAAGTTCCAAAATCTTTCCTGTCAAGCGGACCAGAAGAAATTAGCAAAATAAAAGAAGCCGGTACGGTAAGATACGGGCTTCTTTTATTGGTTAAATCAGTCTTTGAACGACCTTTCGAATGGGCATTCCAATGATAACAGCTATGACCGTAAGGAGGATGTCCTTTGGTACGAAGGCGACCATGGAGTAGGTGAAAACGCCATAGACAGACATATCCCCGGATAAAGCGGCCCATTGAAGACCGCCGATGATTTCATTGATGATGGTACCAAGAATAGGCAGTAAAAAATATAATATTGTGTTCAGAGGTTTGATGGAGGTTTTAGGCTTTAATCCGCAGAAGAATACCATAATAGGCCATGCCCATATATATCCGCCGGTAAGTCCCAAAAGCATATTGAAGCCGCCCTGGAAATTTGCAAAGATCGGCAGCCCTATGGCACCAATAAGAATGTATACCAGGGTTGCTAAAACACCGAGTCTCCATCCAAGTATGATTCCAACCAGGGACACACCAAAAATCTGGATGGTTATGGGAACGCCAGTTGGCATGGGAATGGAGATCTGAGAAATCACTGCAAGAACGGCGGCAAACATTCCGGCCAGTGCCAGATCCTTTGTCTTGAACTGACGTTTGACCGCAGTTTCTGAATTGGTTTTTATTAATTGTCCATCTTTCATGGTTCATTGCTCCTTTAACAAAGTCTAAAAATCTACTGGAATGTTACCATATGCAAAAATGATTGTCAACTTAAAATATATTAATGGTTTACAATTGGTTTGAAAAGTAGTATAAGCAATTATTTCAGGCTCATAAACTGGAATTAAAGGTCTAAATAACCAAGACCACGGAAAATTCATAGAAAATAAATAGCTGAAATGGAAAATATGGAAAAAATAACCACCATGTAACCGGTCTTATGTATACTTTAAGAATGGAAATCAATGCCAAATTCAGGATGATAAATAGAATTAGGAATAAGAAGAAGCGGGGAAGAGGAGGTATGAAATGAAGAATGCAAGAAGGAAAGTGGGGCGTTTAAAAAGGGCAATTGCCTGGCTGCTTACGGTTGCGATTGTTGCAGGAAATATATCACAGCTTACCGTAATTACCTCATATGCGTCGGAGAAAAAAGATTATGAGGCTGCAGCCGTATCCAGTGCCGGAAAGGCGTCTCCGTCACAAGCTACGCCTTCAGAGGCCAGGAAGGTAATTGATGTAAGGGTCACCCAATCAGCAATTTATAAAGTACTGAAGAAAGATTTTGACAACAGGCCGGAATTTAAGGAAGACTTAGTTCCTTTTGATGGGGAACAAAAAAATCTTGTCGTTGAGAAAATATATGAAGAGTTAGAAGGAAAGACCTTGATTCTCCAGAAAAAGGTGGGCAAAGCCATGTACCTGGTAGTAGTGGCAGATACCCTGGCTGGAGATCCATTCTCTGATAACGATCCATCAGACCGGATCAGGCAGGAAGCAGCTCTTCAGAATGTTCAGATCATTGGAGTAAACGGTTATAAAGACCGGGAATGCCAGTTCCGCCTTAAGATCACAGGAGATGATCTGGTCATTACAGATGCCTCTATTGATGAATACGCGGTGGTGGGAGAAAATACAGAGGAAGAAACAGTACCTAAAACGACCAATCCGGGAGCTGCCGGAAATTCGTCCGGTTCCCTGAATGATACAGGTAAAAAGGCCGCAACAGAAGAGACAATCAAGCAGGAAGAAACAAAAAAAGCTGGAGACAGTGGAACAGAGACAAATGGTACAGAAAAAAATGGAACCGATAAAGATGGAACACAGAGAAATGGAACAGAGATAAAAGAAACAGAAATAAATGGAACAGAAATAAATGGAACAGAAAACAAAGAGACAGAAAGCCCAAAAGCAGAAAATAATGAATCCCCAAATAATGGATCCAAAACCAATGATAAGGATTCTGTAGCTGGAGAATCAAAGGAAAACCAAACAGGAACCAAGGATGATGGAAAGGCTGGAGTAGAAGCCGGTTCTCAGCAGGAGAAACTTGAAGACGCAGGAAAAGGGAATGGAGGGTCCGATAATAAGAACGGTTTAGACAGCAATTCAAAAACTGAAAAAGTCCATGATGAACGACCCGCAAAAGAGGATTCTGGAAATGAGAAGCAGGCGGAGGATAACCTTAATTCTGTTTCCATATCAAAACACCAGGTTCCTGTTCTTTTCGGGTCTGAGGAAATGACTGCCACTGCTTCGGAAGCTGCGGTTGAGCCGGAAGTTGGGGAAGCTGCGGATCTTATTTCTCTGGGAGAAACGAAAGTGTTATCCGAAGAGGAACGGGAAGCCCTTATGGGAATGGGTACAGATGTTTCGCTCTTTTCCTTTTTAAGTGACAAATCCTATGATCTGGTGGTAAGGAGCTATGGAATCACCACTTTAAAATCAGAGGTAAACAGCGAGGAAAAGCTGACTCCTTATGAAACGGCACTTTTCTATTACGGACCGGATGCAGAGGAGAAAAAGGATGTGGTGGAGCTTCAGCTTACTCAGAGCCAGACTGGATCCATTAAGGCGGGAGTTCTTTACACCTATACATTAACCTATACCATGCAGACCGCGCCTGTTTATGAATATGCGGTGGGAGGAAAGCTTCCTCTGTTTGATATTTATGAGGATGCCAGAATCGAATTCACGGTTCCTGATGGAATCAATATTGAAGAGCAGGCAGGAAAAGTAAAGCTGATTTCTTCCTCAGATGGTCAGAAAGTTTATGAAATTCATGTAGGAGATAACAACAACGAAGTACGTCCTGGAAAATTAGACAGTATCACTGTAAATGCATGGATTGACGGAAACGGAAAGCGTGCGGCAGGGGAACTCTTTACCCTTCCTGAGGACAGTGTGGTATTTTATGCTAAGGTTAAGGTGGCAGACCGGACGGATAAGGATAATGTAACCTACCCGGGAAGCATTGAAACATCTACCTTTGCAAATCAATCAGAAGATACGGATTTGTCCCTTGTTTCTGATGATGCCTGGCATATTAAAAAAAGGGTGTATCCAAACAATAACTCCTATACAGTAGTGAGGGATGACAGCGGGAACCCCCAGTATGTAGATATTACATACTTACTCGAAATGGGAATGAAGGGAAATTCCGGTGATATTTCAAGGCAGCCTGGCGGTACCATTTACCAGACCTATGGCCGTACCGGATTTGAAGAAGATTCGTTTAAGATCACGGATTCCCTGTCGATAAAGACAGCAAATGCACCGAAGGAAATGAAGCCTGTTTCTGTATCCGCAGTATGGGGAGATGGAAAAACGGTTCCAGTAGAGGAACAGGAAGACGGTTCTATTACCATCCGTGAATATAAGACCCAGGGACAAAATACAGCAGGCCATATTTTCGTGTCAGAGGAAGCACCGACCTACAGCTCCTATCTGGTAACAGCCCGTTATCCCTATGAACCATTTCTCTTAAAATACAACGATACCCGTATATCGGATTCAACTGTGTTCACCGTAAACAACCGGGCACGGCTGGAATATGTAAAGCTTGGTACGGATGATCGGATGTCGGAAGAATCCGAAGCAGACGTTGCAATCCATGAAGTCAATCAGCCGGCGGCTATTAAGATTAAAAAGCAGATAGATGAAGGTGTGGGAACTCTTAAGAACTATGATGTGAGCATGGAAAAAGAGTATCCAGGGTTAGCAGGGTTTGAAATCAATTCTCTGGATGGATCCGGCAAGGAAGTGCCTTATGAAAACTACACAGTCATTGACCGGAACAGCAAAAAAATAGACAGCAGAACAATTGCAGTAAATCCTTCCGTTGAAAAAGGAGAGGAAGGGCTTTATGCAACTGGTGACAACGGCTATATCGAGATTCAGGTAGATCCAGGTACCTATGTGATCCGGGAAGGAAAAAAACCTGCCGGGACAGAATTTGCTTCCGCTAAGGTGGGGTCAAAATCAGCGGATAAAGAACCTGATATTAAGGTTGCATTAAAGGCAGGGGAAAAGACGGAAGTTACTGTCGTGAATCAGGTCATTGGAAAAGGTTCCATTGAATTTTACAAAAAGGCCCGTATCTGGGGAAGTGAAAATTCTGAAGATGCTAATTTATACGGACTGAAAGGAGCGGAATTTACTCTTTTCCAGAAAAATTCTGATGGCTCCGTAACTGAAGTAAAAACAGTAACATCCGATGACAATGGATTTGTCCAGTTCAAACCGGTCACACCTGGACAGTACGTCGTACGGGAAAAAAGTGCCAACGGTTATATCCTGGATTTAAATGAGTATCCGGTAACCGTAGAGGCGGGAGTAACATCACCGGTAAAGACTGGTGAAAACACCCTGATCAACACCTTAAACCAGGGCAGGATTCGTGTTACAAAGCTGATGCAGAACGATCAGGGAGCCTATATCCCTGTTCTGGAACGTTTCCGGGAGAATTTCCGTGACAGGTTCTGGTTTGAACAATCAGCAGATGGCAATACCTGGACAAAAGTTAAGGCTGGATCAAATGTTAAGTTCTCTCTTGACAGCAACAGCCAGTTTACGGCGGTATTACCTGTCATGGGAACGGATAACCGGGAGATCCGCTACCGCCTGGTAGAAGAAGTGCCGGAAGGATATTGGGACGGAAACCGCACGGAGGATGGATTCCGTCAGGAAACCATCAACAACAAGACGTATGTTTATAAGGAGTTTACCCTTTCTCCTCTTGTGGCAAAAGAACTTGAGGTGAAAAACAACAAAGGGGGAACCATAACGCTTCATAAGGAATCCTGGTCGATGGAAAGCAACGGGCAGCTAAAAAAGGATGCCACAAAGCAGGGCTATCGTTTTAAGCTGTATTCAGCGGACAAAAACGGAGGGGATTTTAAAGAGGTAACTATAGGAACAATCTATACCACGGACAGTAATGGTTTAATCACGGTTAAAGGACTTGATGTGACAAGGCAGTATTATTGGTATGAGGCAGGCAGTACCGCACGTCTGGAAGCCGATGATTTAGAAAAGATGACAGAAGCAGTCATAGATGGCGTCAGACAGCCCGTGATCGGGTCTTATGGCTTAAGCCGGGAACATGATACTGATGTGAAGGCTTATAATCTTCCTCAACAGGTACCGTACTGGCTGTTTAAATATGATATCACCGATAATAAAACCAGCATTACAGCAAAGTTTCGTATCAGCAGGCAAGATAATGGCAAGGAAGTATTTTCTGGTAATGTGACACAAAAAGGAAAATTCATTTTACTGGATCCTGGAGTTACTTATGTAGTGGAAGAAGTGGAACCACCGAAGAATTATGTGAAAGAGGAAACTTCCACCATCACCACTCCGGCAGGGCCTGTGACCAGAAAAATGTTGGAAGACTGGTATTCCGGGTCAAAACCACTGCAAAGGGCTCTCTATAATAAACCGTATAAAGAAGTTAACATAAAAAAGAATCAGTATCGGGCAGATGAATCAATAGCAAAAGATGTAAAAGTGTCCTATGAAGTATATACAAAAGATGAGAATGGATTTCACCGGACAGAGAATTTAGGCAACAACAATTATGTGGTATCCAATCAATACCAGCCGCTGGCTCCTGGAACGTATTATTTTAAAGAGGTAGTTCCGGACGGAGTTATTGATCCGATTTATCTTCTTTCTGATAAAACCGATGGATCATATCCGGGATATGAAATTAAGGAATCAAAGGTTTACTACGGTCCATTTACCATTGCTGCGGCAACGGTCAGCAGCGAAAAGAAATTGGATCTCTACTTTAACAATGGCAAGCAGCCCTTTGAAAACTACCAGAACCTTGGTAGGGTGAAAGTGACGAAAAAAGATGCGTTAAAAGGCACTGCAGTAAAAGGTGCAGTTCTTGGTATCTTCCCTAGAGAAGATTTTCACGAAAATGACTGGCAAAACAGCATAAAAAATCCCATACAGGTAAAGACCAGCGATCAGAATGGTGAAGTGGTCTTTGACAGCCAGTCACTAAAGATCTTTGATGAAAACGGCAGCAGGATCCAATATGTCATAGTAGAAATAACACCGCCTACCGGATACTTGCAGTCGTATGAAGTCCTGCCTACTCTGCTAAAGGAAGGAAAGGTCATAACCACGGAAAACGGCGAAGCCGGAGGCAAGGCACTTGTAATTGCCAATGAACCAAAGCTGACCATACGGACCCAGAAATACTGGCAGGATGGCTGGAATGACCAGTTCTATAAAATCAACAGGGTACTTGGAAACGTGAAGCTGGCTCTATATCGGGTGAATCCAGAGAATCCGGATCTTGCCGATTATGTGATAACAGAAACCACCAATGCCTTTGACGGCATAGCCACCTTCCAGGATATCAACCGGAATGATACGTATTATGTAGCTGAAGTCCGTGTTCCAAACCGGCAGGAAACTGGCTTTTCCTTTGAACTGAATATGGGAAACAAAGAACCATTGCCACTGGATAACGGGGAGCCAGTAAAGACTTTAGAAGTGAAGAATTTGGAATCACTTTATAATGCCGTAAAATATACCGGAAAAGACCTTACAAAAACGGTGGATTCCCTGGTTCAGAACACGGAACCTATTTATAACTACCGGTCCTGGGTTCAGTTTAATGTGTTAAAGATTTGTAATGGAGTCTTTGCGGACGGGAAAACCCATGAAGCGGAAAAGGTGAATGGAGCCAGATTCACCCTCTATAAAATGCTGGAAGATAATAAGAATCTATCTTCCGTTCAATTAAATGATTTAGAAGACGGCAGCAGGTTTGAAGCAGTGGATCATTATGAAAGCGGCACCAGAATCAATCCAAAAACCGGAGTACGGGCCGATGGAGAATTTGACACTGCAATTCTGGAAGCTGGAAAAGTATATTGGCTGGTAGAGGATGAAGCCGCAGATGGATATATCCTTCCTTCCGGACGCCAGATCGTGGCCGTATTTGTACCTTCGGCTGGTGGTTATACGGGACAGGAAAACATCCTTCATCCGTATGAGAACGGGCGAAATAACCGGATTGCTGAGATTGTAAATATACATGGGGATCCTCATGGTCTTGCACGGTATCATTTCCAGATTGCTCTGAATAAATGGCTGAAAGATGAAAGCACAGGAAAAGAGCCGACACTTTTAGGTGGAGCTAAGTTCCGGATCTGGCTGGTGGACCCGGTTACCAGAGAAAAACTTCTTTCTGTTGATGAGGTTGAGACAGGTCTTGAATCAGATGATACTTATAAAACCGGTTATGGACTTTCCAAGGTGATCAAACTGGCGGTATTAAGTCAGCAGATTACGGAGAAAAATTTAAATCCGGAAAAAATACTGGATATTGATTCGGAAAAAAATCTGGTAAAAGCAACATTCGCTCTGGAGGAAATTTCAGCGCCTTCTAAAGTGAACTTAGATTCTGCGCTCCATTATCTGAATGTAACCATTCCACAAGATACGGAGTATGTAGATGACCAGTATATCTGGGATAAGACAAAAGCGGAATCCTACCGCCTGACCAACACATTATCAAAGGAATATCCGGTGACACTGGTCAAATACGGGTATGTGCCGGATTCTGATACCTTTGGGAAAACAGATGATACCCTTGACGGCATGAACATCACCAGAACGCCTTTAAGCGGTGTACAGTTTGAACTATGGCAGTATCAATGGAATGGCACCGGATATGCTTACAAAAAACTAGAAACCTATATCACCACCGGAAATGGACGCATCGTGATCCCAGGAGGACTTTCCTCCGGTCGGTACCGGGTAAGAGAAATTTTAACTACCAAACAGCAGGAGAAATACATTACCATGTATTCCGGAGAAAACGGGCTGTTCCGGTATTTTACAGTGGGAAGCTCGCCGATCACGGTCAATGTTTACAACCCGGAAAAACCAGAACTTGAAATTGAAAAGACCGCATGGAACGGGGAAAGACCGGAAGGACTGGAAGGAATCCGGTTTACCATTAAAAGAGACGGAGGCAAAGAGGTTGTTGCACCTGTTGAAAAACAGGAGGATGGAAGATATACTGCCAGATTCCAGGGACTTGACAGCGGGCATTATACCGTTTTAATGGAAGAACTAAGTGCCAGTGCAGCAAAACTGGTAACCGGTAATTATTTTGACCAGTCAGCCGTTTTCATCGGTTATAGTCCCAAAGCAAATGGAGAGGAAGTAACGCTCTGGCCAACGGACAGCAGTGTCACCGGAAAAGTTATTTATAAGACGGTTAAAAATCCGCGCCTTTCGGATCTTGTAATCCATAAGACCGATAGTGAGTCCAAGCAAAGTGGCTCAAATTTAAAGGGTGCTTCTTTCCGGGTAGAGTATTTGAAGTTCCGACCGGATACGGACTTAATAAACGGACAGTTACAGAATGTGGAAGATCCCGCTTATCCAAGGCCTGACCAGGGATTTGAACCGGTGAAGGAAGTTCTTACGGATCAGGGAGACGGTTCTTATCTTTTCAAAAATGGTGCGCCGGGCTGGTATCGGATTACAGAAATAAAAGCCCCGGCAGGTTATAGCATTGATTCGCAGCCGTTTGTAGTGGCTGTTCCAGGAGATATGGGGTCTGCTTATAAACATACCTCTCTTTCCATAGAAAATAAGAAAAAGGTAGAGCTTTCCATAACGAAAACCCTGGATTTTGGCGATGGTTTCCGAAATGATGAAAAATTAAAAGAAAAGCTTCCAGCAGAAATTCTATTCGATGTTTATACCTATTCTGAGAATGCCTACAAACAGGTACTTGATGAAGAGGGAAAACCAGTAAGCGTCAGGATTGACCGCTTTACGGAAGTAGATGGCTATTATACAGGAAGCGGAACCGTACTTTTACCCCAGAATCCGGCAGGCGGCGCGTATTATTTAAAAGAACGGGAGAACCCGGACTGGATGCTTGCAGCAGATGGTGCAGTACAAAACGGAACTCTTTTTGCGGATGGATATATGCAGGCAGGTGGAGCAGAGGATTTCACCTCCAGCAATCCGGTATCTGTAACGGTTAGAAACCGGTATGCAAAGTCCAGAGTGCTCTTAACAAAAGTTGATGCAGCAGATACCACAAAAAAATTATCCGGTGCCGCATTCCAGCTCTTTGGGGATATAGAATTTAAAAACAAGGTAGCAGACTTCACGGAAATCGGAAAGAGCGGCGTGTATGAAGCCGTATTTTCCACAAAGGCTTATCCGGATGGCCAGTATTTTGTAAAAGAAGTAAGTGCTCCGGCAGGTTATATCGGAATAAGCACCCCGTTACCAGAAGGCGGACTGCTTACAGAGACCGGTAAGACTACAGAAATCACCATACCAAACCAAAGCGGTGTGGACTTATGGATCACCAAATACAGCGGAAATGGAGGAACAGAAGCTCTTAAATCAGGAATCACCTTTGAACTTTATAAGAAATCCGTATCCGGGGAATGGAACTATGTGTCTCAGGAAACGACGGATGGAAACGGAAAACTTTCTTTCCTGGGGCTTATGCTTGCACCGGGAGAAGCTTATGGAGTATCAGAAGTGATAAAGAGACAGCAAGGATTCCCGGCCTATCAGATGGCTGCTTTTGAAGGCGAGAAAGGAACCATTCCTTCAACGGTTGCAGATGTGGTAAAGGATAGAGAAGTAAGGAGCGGCCAGGAACTTTATGTTCTGACCGATGAAAGTACGGTCCTGCCAGGCGTATATGGATTCAAAGCCCATAATCAGGAAGCCATTCCTCTTAAACTATTGAAAAACGATGTGAACAGGCAGGAGAATCCCGATTCCTCCATAAAGACAATAATGAGGGTTACGGATAAGAACACCGGAACCCGGATTGGAGAACCGATTGAAGTACCATATGGAGAAACAGGAACCAGTATTTTACTCCTTCCAGGAATTTATGTGATTGAAGAAACTGAGGTGTCGGAGAATTCTCAGGGCTATATCATAAACCGGGATGATGAGAGAACGGTTTACCAGAAGGAAGTGACCATAGAAAAGGGTAAAATGCCTTCGCCCCTGGAATTTACTAACGTGAAACAAAAGACAGGAGTTACGCTTGACAAAACATCTCCAACCAGCACCTTAAAGGATTTATGGTGGAATGATGGCCAGACCGTAACTTATAGCTTAACCCCTCATGTGACCAATACCATACCTTTAGACGGATTCGTCATAAAGGATACCGGGCTTACCATGCTGGACAAAGGAAAAAGTGTTCTGCCCGAATCAGACTATACCTATGAGAAATATACCATAACCTCAATAAAACCCGGAAAATCCACGGAACAGAACCGGATCAAAGACGGAAAGATGGGAACCATTCTGGCAGACGTAACCTTTTATGATTTTGATGGAAACCAGGTGGGAAGTGTGCAGACGGTAAAAGTCTCCGGCGACGGGGAAATCGGTCTGATAAAACCATTAAGCGGCAAAAACATCAAATCGTTCCAGATCAGCTACCGGGATGACACCTTGAAAGGTTCTACGAAGCAAAAATATGTCCTGGGTCAGGATTTCACCCCAGGTAGCGTGGAGGTTACCGTAAAACTGAACCGTCAGGATGCAAAGCTTCCTAATGGAAATTACAAGGAAGAGATCAAATATATTAACAACCGGGCAGAGGCAGTCATGAGCTACCGTAAGTGGGACCGGATGGGAACATTAAATCAAACGGTGGATCATGTAGAACAGACGGCAGACTGCAGCATTACGGTAGTTCAAAGCCAGGCTCCGGTGATATCCGCAGAGAAAAATGTTACCCCTGTCAAAGAGGCACAGCCTGGTGTCATCCTCACCTATACTTTAACGGTAAGAAATGAGACAAAAAGTGATGATCCAGCCATCGTACCCATGAGAAGGCCTGTCTTAGTGGATTATCTTCCAGAAGGTGTGACTGTCTCAGGGGAATCCCAAGGGGAAAACAGGATCTTAAAGGCAGTTCGTATTGCCAATGGACCCGAGAGTGTAGCCATCGAAAAGACCGTCAAAAAAGTGGATGCCCAGACCGGGCGGGAAACACTGTTTATTGTGCTTAGCGGAGAATTGAAGCGGAACGAATCTGTGACCGTGGAAGTTCAGGCCCAGATCAGCGGAAATATCATCAGTTACGGAAAAAATATTTTAAATAAACTTTATGTAACCAGTGACGTGGTTCAGCCTCCTTTTGCATTAAATAAGACGGGCGCTTCCTTCATGATTGAAACTAAAACAGGAAATCAATGGCCAAGTGCAGATTTACCAAATGGAGTCTTGCTTCCGGATGAGAAATACCGTACTTACGGATATGTATCGGATTCCGCGGAAAATTCCATGAGTACAGGGACCGGACTTCTTCTTTACAAGGAAGTGAAGGGCAACTTAGACACCAGATACGTATCAGGAACTACAGCAGGAAGAGTTGCAAAAACCATTGATGGTGGCGGCGACACCACATATGACGGTTCGGTCTTATACCGGCTTACCGTCAACAATGACTCTAAGACCAATTATGTCAGCCAGTTACAGCTAATGGATATCCTTCCTGTAAAAGGGGACTTAAATATTGACAGCAACAATCGTCTCAGCGACTATCGTCTGCGGT
The DNA here is from genome assembly GCA_963519465.1 of uncultured bacterium. Lineage (GTDB taxonomy): Bacteria > Bacillota > Clostridia > Lachnospirales > Lachnospiraceae > Lacrimispora. Next base: position 56,731 of record CAUQMY010000017.1, on the reverse strand, counting down.
TTGAAAACATCCAGTCCATATCCATTGAAAACAGGAAGGATGACGGTACATCAGGGCGGAAGCTTAGCGACTTTGATTATGAAGTGACTTACGCAGACCAGGCCTTTGATAATAAAGGGACGGTAAAAGATGCTAAGAATGGAGTATTAAACGACAACAACAACGGATTCTGGTCTCGGAGCAGCAGCGATCCAACCGCTTTCCGGATTAAGATTACAGATGGAGAATTTTATCTTGCACCAGGAGAAAATCTGGTGGTAACTTATAAAACTACGGTTCCTTATACCACTGCAAAAGAGCTTGATGAAGCGGCTTATGGATATGCGGTCAATGACTTTGCTGTCACATATAGTTACCGGGAAGGCGGACTGACTGGTAATGAAAAAGCAACAGGGCAGATTCAGAACAGCAACTGTCCCCAGGTACTCTTAGTCCCTGGAGATGTGAAAGTATCAGGACGCATCTTTATCGATGAAAACAACAGTGGAATTCAGAAAGGAGACGCCCATCAAGACCATCTGCTTACCGATCTTCTTCCAGTGCTTCAATCAGGATATTTTAAAGTCAGCCTGTTAAAGTTCGGAAAGAACGGAGACGATGAGGTGACAGGTGCGGTTGGAACGGATGGCAGGTTTACTTTTGAAGGACTGACCCCTGCGAAGCCTTTTGGAATCGTTGGAACAGAATTTACGGATGACCAGGAAGATAGCTGGTATCGAAACCAGTCATTGGAGGTTTCCAAGCTAAAGGGAGATGACCCGGCTCATTACCAGATCAATGTGACGTCCCGTACCATGCCTGCAGGCTATGAAGATCTCATTCTAAAGCTGACAAAGCCTTTTATGAAATCAGACGGAGAGAATTTAAAGACCGGAAGATCCAGGCTTCCCCAGACCCTGATAGCAGGCGGAGCCAATTATGAGGAAAGCTTAGATAGTAACTTTAAAGCAGGAAAAGATGGCTATTCTTCCGAAGATTTCTTCCTGTGGTCCACCTCGGGAGGCTATGACACTACAAAGGATATCGGTTTTGTTCCTTACAGGAATGTGATCATTAAAAAGACCGACACAGGTAAAAACCCGGTGGAGGGCGTTCATTTCAGTATATATGGCCCCTTTACCAACGAAGAAATGGAAACTTTAAATAAAACTGGTATCACAGACTCGGCAGTACTTCATGCCCCGGCAGCAGAAGGAAGTACCGCGCTGGCAGATGGAGAGGCAGTCTGGAATGCAGGAGATCTTCTCTATTACCGGAATTACATTGTTGTAGAAGACGGTGCACCTGACGGATACCAGATGGAACATGCGCAGTCCTCAGATATGGAACCAATGGCTTCCTATCAGGTAAAGGGCCAAAAGGCATGGATTCTTAAAAGTAAGGAATTTAAAACTCTACAGAATCAGATTCCAAGTACGGTTACGGTAAACAACCAGTATATTACCGGATCACTGGAATTTACGAAAGCAGATGAAGTGTCTGGAAACGGACTTTCAGGAGCGGCATTTATGCTTCAGAAAAAGTCTGATGTGCTGGAACACGCCTGGGATGCTTTTGCGGCTTCCATGAAAGCAAATGAAAAAGTCATGGGTATCACAAAGGTGGAAAAAACAGACCAGGGGATGGAGTTTGAGACGGTGTCAGGTAAAGTTACCCTGACGGGAATCCCTTATGGTTCCTATACCTTATCAGAGATCCGGGTACCGGAAGGATACGATATTACAAAGAAGCAGGCGGATTTGGACTTTAAGATCAGCACTGACGGCCAGGAGGTACGACTGGATGGCCTTTCCGGCAACATAATTACAAATACCAGAACGGAATACAGCCTGACATTAAAGAAAACAGACAATGTGGGCAACGATCAAGTAGCAGGTATCAAATTCTCCATACAGGGACCTGGTAACTATGAAAACAGATCCTGGCTTCCATTCAGTAAGGATCGGTTCCGGTTAAAGGATCCGTCAAAGGATGGATATGAGATTAAAGAGACGGATGCCAAGGGATTAATCACCTGGAATCTGCCTTATGGAGATTATGAGATCAAAGAACTGGAGGCAGCAGGTTATGAACCCATAGAACCTTTCTATGTAAGGGTTGATGCAAACGGATCGGTTTCACTGCTCCATGGAGAGGAACGAAAGGAACTCACCTTAACAGGCAAGGAACAGAAGGAGATAAACGTTACCGTAGAAAATACGGTTAAGACCGGACCGATTACAATGGAAAAGGTGGATGAAGAAACTCATTTGGCCATTTCAGGGGCTCAGTTCGAACTTAGCGGAACTTCTCTGATTCCAGGGGCACTGGAGGCTTACCAGAAGCATGTAACAGGACTGGGAGTTTCCAATGTGACCACAGGCGAGGCTGACGGCAAACTGTTTATCCGGTTCCAGGTTGATGGAAGTGAAAATGAGAAGTATGGACGGTTGACTCAGATTCCTTATGGCAGCTATACATTAAAGGAGATGAAAGCCCCTGACGGATTCCTCTTAGAGCCAGGAAAGGAGTGGCGGAAGGAATTTAAGATGGAACATGAGGACGGAGTTGATTTTACAGGAGGCAATGCGGTCTCAAATATTCCTCATGTGCTGAACATTGAAAAACAGGATAAGGTAACAAAGAAACCGCTATCCGGTGCAGAATTTGTACTTATAGCCCCGGATGGAAAATATGTGAGTCTTGATCAGGATCATTCTTATCTTGGACTTAAGGGTCAAATCGATGAAAGTACCCGATTTACAACGGGAAGTAATGGAAAAGTGGCGGTAAAACGACTGCCGGCAGGAGATTATATCCTGAAAGAGATCAAGGCTCCTGATCATTATGCCTTGTCCGAAGATACTCATATTACGATGCTTGCTTCTGGAAATTCAGACGTTGTAATGGTGTATGATGTGAGAAATGAGGCTCAGATAAAGCTTACGAAAGCAGCATCCCATGACCATGATAAAAAACTTAAGGGGGCTGAATTTGAAATATATTCCGATGAAAATTTAAGCAACCTTGCAGGAACCCTGATTACCGGAGACGATGGACTTGGCGAATCACAGATGCTGCCTCTTGGGACCTATTATGTAAAAGAATCAAAGGCACCGGAAGGCTATGAACGAAGTGACAGGATTTATCCCGTTACATTAAAGGAAGACAGCGAAGCGTATCTCGTTCAGGCCGATGGAAATGATTTTATCGTCAATGACTATGGAACTGGTTCTCTGATATTCGATAAGGTGGACCAGGAAACCGGTGAACAGTTGGCAGCAGCCCGGTTTTCCCTGACAGAAAATAAAACAGAGGTGGAAGGATCATTTTCACACTTTGGTTCAGAACTTTTAAAGGAAAGTCAGGAAGACTTAGAGAAAATGGGAATCGGTGACCTGGTGGTTCAAGAAGATAAGATCCTATTTGAAGCAGTGAACGGCCACGTGGAGTTAAAGGGAATTCCATATGGAACTTACACACTGAAGGAAGAAAAGGCACCGGAAGGGTATTTGAGCTTAAATGGAAAGGCAGAGTTTGAATTCAGCCTGACCGAGGATCAAAAGAATGCAAGTCTTGGAAATAACAATGCCATCGAAAATGAGCGGGCACAATTTGAGCTTCGACTTAGAAAAACAGATGATCTGGGGCGCAGCATAGGCGGAATGCAATTTCGCATTCTGGGACCGGGAAGGTACGAGGAGAACGGAATTTTATCTGTCTTCGGTGCGGACCGGTTCCATGCAGACCAGGATTCCGGAACGGGAATATTTACCACTGGAGAGGACGGTCTTATCAAACTGGGCTTAAAACATGGGGATTATCAGATCAAAGAGATCTCCACAGACCGGTATGACGCCATTGACCCATTCTATATCCGGGTAGACAAAGATGGCACTTTAAGCATCTTAAAAAATCCCAACGGAAAAGTCGGGATATCTCCGGAAAATCCGTCAACGTTTGTAGTGACCAATCAGATCAGTACCGGGAAACTGGAACTTGAGAAGATAGACGGCGAAAACAAAGGCTTGCGCCTTGACGGGGCAGAATTTACCCTGACAAACTTAAATACACTGGTACCCGGGGCCTGGGACAGCTACCGCAGCCTTGCAGCTTCAGCGGGAGCATCCTGGAGTGGAGATAACGTAAATGGAAACAACATAAACTTTGTTCTCCATGAAAAAGGTGTAATTGAAAATCTGCCCTATGGAACATACCGGCTGACAGAGACAAAAGCGCCCGATGGCTATATTCTGGGCACCCAGCCATGGACCAGGGAATTTACCATTAACCAAACTACAAAAGAAATCCTTTATACGGCTCCCGGACTGTTCACGAAGACAGAGGGGCCCATCGAAAATATACCTTCTGCCATAACGGTAGTAAAAACCAATGCTATTTTTGCAGATATACGGTTAAAAGGCGCTGAGTTTATTATAAAATCCTCTGATGGAAGGTATGTAACGTTTGAACAGGGATCCTTTACCGGATATGCAGTTGACAAAGCAGCCGCAGCAACCCTTGTGACCGGAGAAGACGGACAGTTTGTATTAAAACGCCTGCCAAAGGATACCTATACTTTCATAGAGACGAAAGCTCCTTCCGGCTATCATATTAACAGCAGCATCCCACCGGTAACACTTGATGGAATTAACCGCTTTACCATAACCATTCAGGATGAACGGATCAATGGCGGAGGCGGAAGTAATGACAGGGATATCCGTCACACATCCGATGGGACTGTAACCATAGTGCCGGATCCGGTGCCTCTTGCCAATCTGCCGACAGATCAGACGGTGGACTTATTGCAGGTGGATGACGGAAACGTACCCCTTGCAAAACTTCCCAAAACAGGGGAGCGGAAAAATAACACAGGAAAGGTGATGATTGCATTATCCGGGTTTATGATTGCTCTTTATGCAGCACTTAGTAAAAAGAAAAAGGAGAATTAATAAAATTAAGCAAAACCCATTCTTGACTTTATTAAATTAACTTGCTATAATTTCCTACAAGTAGTGACCAGGCAAAGGGGCCGGAACTTCATAAGTTCTGGCCCTTCTTTGCCTTTTTTTGGAAACTTAATTTTATTAAGCTGTTTGAGCATATTATTATCCAAGGAGGAAAGAAAATTATGTCGTACGTGGATGAAGTCTATGACAGAGTCGTAAAACAGAACCCAGGAGAAGCAGAATTCCATCAGGCCGTGAAAGAGGTGCTTGATTCCCTTAAACTGGTTATTGATGCAAATGAAGAGCATTACCGCAAGATCGGGCTTTTAGAGCGCCTTGTGGAGCCAGAGAGAATCATCTCTTTCCGTGTGCCGTGGGTCGATGATCAGGGAAATGTACAGGTTAACAAAGGGTATCGTGTACAGTTTAACAGTGCCATCGGACCATATAAAGGAGGACTGCGCCTTCATCCATCCGTAAATCAGGGGATTTTAAAGTTCTTAGGCTTTGAACAGGTATTTAAAAACTCCTTAACCGGCCTTCCGATCGGCGGCGGTAAAGGTGGTTCCAACTTTGATCCGAAAGGAAAATCAGACCGTGAAGTTATGGCATTCTGCCAGAGCTTTATGACCGAGTTATCCAAATATATCGGTGCGGATCAGGATGTTCCTGCAGGAGATATCGGAGTAGGGGCAAGAGAAATCGGATTTTTATATGGACAGTATAAGAGACTGACCGGATTGTACGAAGGAGTCCTTACCGGAAAGGGACTTAATTACGGCGGCTCTCTGGTACGTACCCAGGCGACCGGATACGGACTTATATATATTCTTGATGAGATGCTGAAAGCCAACGGTAAGGAACTGAAAGGGAAGAATGTCGTTATCTCCGGTTCCGGAAACGTTGCCATCTATGCAGCAGAGAAAGCACAGCAGCTGGGAGCAACCGTCGTTGCATTAAACGACTCCTGCGGATATATCTATGACAAGGCTGGAATTCAGCTTGATGTTGTCAAAGAAATCAAGGAAGTACGCAGAGGACGCATCAAGGAATATGCAGATACCGTTAAAACAGCGGTTTACACTGAAGGAAAAGGAATCTGGACCATCCCTTGCGACATCGCTCTTCCATGTGCAACTCAGAACGAATTAAACTTAGAAGATGCTAAGACGTTAAAAGAGAATGGATGCTTTGCAGTTGCAGAAGGAGCTAATATGCCTTCTACCAGAGAAGCTACTGATTTCTTCCTTGAAAATGGAATGCTCTTTATGCCAGGTAAGGCAGCCAATGCAGGCGGCGTAGCAACTTCTGCTCTGGAGATGTCCCAGAACAGCCAGAGACTTTCCTGGACCTTTGAAGAAGTGGATGAAAAGCTTCATGGAATCATGGTAAATATTTACAAAAAAGCAGCAGATGCAGCCGAGCGTCACGGTGTGAGCGGAAACTATGTGGCAGGAGCAAACATCGCAGGTTTTGAAAAGGTTGTGGATGCCATGATTGCCCAGGGAATCGTATAATACAGGCTTCATACAAAAATTTTACTGGCAATGTGAATGGTTTTGGTATATAATAAGCGATAAGACTTGAGGCGGAGTGTTCTTCGCCTTATTGTTTTCCTGAAATTTATCTTAGTAAAACAGAAAGCAGGTGATGATTCTATGCACAAATTCCTGAGGACCATTGGTTTTAGCCTTTACCAGAAGGATCGGGACATAGAGAAACTGTTAGATCAGATCTGTGAAGACTTATCCGATTTAAAGCGGATTCAGATCGATGAGGAATCCAATCTTTGTGAGCTTCGTAAGGAAGTGGCACCAGGAATGGGGATCGCTATCTTTGGAGAGATGGACCGGGATGGAAAATTTCGAAGAAGCTACTATTATCCTTATTTGAAAACCAATGACATGACATCAGATGTGCCCTGCACCATTCAGCGCCATACGGAGCGGGAAACATATGCCGGTCTTTTAGATGAATATAAAGTGGGAATTTCCCTGATCTTTTATATAGACAATTCTTTTGAATGCAGGGAACGGATGATAGATCATCATTCCATGGAAACGAAGGATGCATGTCTTTCCGGTTTGTCCGTAAGCGGAAAAATCCTTCTTCCCATACAGAAGTCAGAAAAGCAGAGAGAAAAGGCCAAAGTGGCAGCAAAGGATCGCAACACTTTACTGGAAGCCGCTAAAAACGGCGACGAAGATGCCATGGAAACTCTGACCATTGAAGATATTGATTTATATTCCCAGGCTTCCAGAAGAGCCATGAAGGAAGACTTGTATTCCATTATTGATTCCTGTTTCATGCCATGCGGTGTGGAATGTGATCAGTATTCCATCATTGGGGAGATCATAAAGATTGACGAGAAGAAGAACAAGATCACAGAGGAAGAGGTATATGACTTCACCGTAGAGTGTAGTGACTTGGTCTTTCATGTCGGCATTGCCAAAAAAGATCTTGTGGGAGAACCTGAGATAGGACGCAGGTTTAAGGGCCAGATCTGGATGCAGGGAATGGTGAATTTTAAAGAGAAAGCGGATTAATGGAAGTTATCTCTTGACGAAAAGGTTAATTGTGAATATAATAAATATTGCGCTGCGTGCCAGCGTTCGCTTTTTAGGGATCCGCCCACAAAAATTTCATATGTGTTTCTGTAGCTCAGTAGGATAGAGCGTCCGCCTCCTAAGCGGAAGGCCAGCGGTTCGAATCCGCTCAGGAACACCAGACGCACCGCCGAAAGCCTTGATTTTGCTGGGTTTTCGGCTTTTTTGTTTGTAAAGTTGTGTTTTCTATGATTGGAATTTAGATAAAGTTACTAATAAGTTGAATATTTTTATAGATGATTTAATAGAATGGATAGAACAATGGAGATTCAACAATGAAGTATGTACAAAAAGCATAAATAATTACATGTTTTGATATGGGAATTATTGACTTTTCAAAAAGAAACTGATATGCTTTAATAAAAGTTAATATTGAATTGGGTTGTAACTGACAAACAGGCAAAACCAGTTTTAATTTAAAAAACAGAATTCTGTTTTTTGAATTAAGATTGGTTTTTTTTATTCACAAGGTGAGGTTTATGAAAATTGATAAGATTATCAACAATAATATTGTGAGTGCTCTGGATTTTGATGGAAAAGAAATAATTGTCATTGGCAAGGGAATTGGATTCGGTGCAAAGCCTGGAAAAGAGATTGCGGAAGATAAGGTTAGTAAGGTGTATCACTTAGACAATCAAAACAGTATGGATAAGTTTAAAGAACTTCTTGTAAATCTTCCGCTGGAACATCTTCAGGTTTCTACGGAAATCATCAACTATGCGAAAAGTGTTTTAAACAGAAGTTTGAATCAGAATATATACATAACACTGACCGATCACATAAATTTTGCTATCCATCGATTTAAAAAGAACATAGAGTTTTCCAATCCTCTCCTTAATGAAATAAAAACTTTTTATAAAGAAGAGTATCTGATTGGAGAGTATGCGATCGCTTTAATTGAACGGAAGGTCGGAGTCAAGCTTCCGGTGGATGAAGCGGGATCGATTGCTCTTCATATAGTAAATGCAGAACTCAATAGTGCCATGCGGGATACCATTGGAATCACCAATCTGATACAAGGTGTGGTGAAACTCGTGAAAGAGCATTTTTCCCGGGAGCCAGATGAGACATCTTTGAATTATCAGCAATTTATCAGTCATTTACGATTTCTCGGTCAGAGGATTGTTACCAAAGAGCCTTTAAGCTATTTAGATGAAGACTTTAGCCATGCAATAGCCCAGATGTACCCGGCTGAATATGAGTGCAGTCTTAAAGTCAGGAATTATATTCTGGAAACATATCATTATCAGTTACTAGAAGAGGAGATTGCATGTTTGGCAATTCACATAAAAAGATTAGGAGTTTAAGAGGAGGACAAAAAATATGTTTGATTCGCTGAAAAAAATCTTTATAGGCGAGGAAAAAGAGAAAGAAAGAGTATTGGCGCCTGTGGAGGGAAATGTGGTTCCTCTAAGTGAAGTAAATGACCCTGCCTTTAGTCAGGAAATTTTGGGGAAAGGTGTTGCTATAGTCCCGGAAAAAGGAAGAATTGTGGCACCTTTTGATGGAGTTGTGTCAGTCATGTTTGAAACAAAACACGCAGTCAGCATTACATCAGAAAATGGCGCAGAAGTAATTATACACGTGGGATTGGATACGGTTAATTTAAAAGGAGACCATTATACTTCTTATAAGCATCAGGGGGACAATGTAAAACAAGGAGAGCTTCTCTTGGAGTTTGACAGGAAGGCGATAAAAGAGGCTGGTTATGAGCTGATAACACCGGTCATTGTCTGCAATACGTCATGCTATCCGAATATGGTATGCCATAGTGGTATGCATGTAAAAGAGCTGGAGCCAATCATTGAATTGTAGAGGCGGGGGAATTGGTTGAATTAAAAGGTCTTAAAGGGGTGAAATCTAACCTGCAGAAATGCAGGCGTGGATAAAAAATGTCCGGGAGGACAAAAGGAAGGGAGTTACTTTATGAAGTATTTGCAAAAACTGGGGAAATCATTAATGCTTCCGGTAGCGTGTTTGCCTGCGGCAGGCATCTTAATGGGTATTGGCTATTGGCTCGATCCCACTGGCTGGGGAGCCAATAGCGCCATTGCTGCATTTCTGATTAAAGCAGGCGGAGCCATTATTGATAACATGGCTGTCCTGTTTGCCATTGGTGTTGGAGTGGGAATGGCAGACGATCACGAAGGAACCTCGGCATTGGCAGCTATCGTTTCCTGGCTGATGATTCAAACGATTCTTTCGCCAGGAGTTGTTGCCATGCTAAAAGGTATTGATGTCAGCGAGGTAAATGCTGCTTTTGGAAAAATCAGCAATCAGTTTATTGGCATCTTATCGGGAATTATTGGCGCTACCTGTTATAACAAGTTCAAGAATACGAAGCTTCCCGATGCTCTGGCATTCTTCAGCGGAAAGCGTTCGGTGTCCATTGTGACGGCACTGGTCTCTCTGGTAGCTTGCTTGGTCCTGTTCTTTGTATGGCCCGTTGTTTATACAGGACTGGTTACATTTGGAAAAGGAATTTTGGGTATGGGAGCTGTAGGGGCAGGAATATATGGTTTCTTAAACCGTATCCTGATACCGGTAGGACTTCACCATGCACTGAACTCTGTATTCTGGTTTGATGTTGCAGGTGTAAATGACCTTGGGAATTTCTGGGCAGGAACTGGTACCTTGGGGCAGACAGGGCAGTATATGACAGGCTTCTTCCCGGTTATGATGTTTGGTCTTCCAGCAGCAGCTCTTGCCATGTACCATACTGCAAAGCCTGGAAAGAAGAAAAATGTGTATGGTTTATTGCTGGCCGCCGCCGTATGTTCCTTCTTTACAGGAGTAACAGAGCCTTTGGAATTTGCATTTATGTTTCTTGCACCAGGTCTATATTTGATTCATGCAATACTGACTGGTATTTCTTTGGCAATCTGTTCTTTGCTTCCAGTGCGTACAGGATTTAACTTCAGTGCTGGTTTTGTTGACTGGGTTTTAAGTTTTAAAGCTCCAATGGCTATGAATCCCCTTTTTATTATTCCGCTGGGGCTTATTTATTCGGCTGTTTATTATTTTATATTCCGTTTGGCAATTACAATGTTTAACTTCAAGACTCCAGGACGAGAGGATGAAGATGTAGATGAAACAAAAATAACCCTTTCCAATAATGATTATACCCAGATTGCAGCGATCATTCTGGAAGGTGTAGGGGGGAAGAGCAATATTACCAGCATTGATAACTGCATTACACGATTAAGGCTTGAAATAATAGATCAGGCGCAAGTAAATGAAAAGATAATAAAATCATCGGGTGTAACAGGTGTGATCAGACCTGGTAAGAACAGCCTGCAGGTAATCGTGGGAACCCAGGTGCAGTTTGTGGCTGATGAATTTAAGAAGATGTGTCAGTGAGTTCCTGGCACATGATGATTGGTATAGGGTGAAGCTGTTTTAATATACATAGGAGCGAAACAGATATTACAACTTCAATTCAATTCGAGATAGTCCTATTTTCCGTGCTTTGCATTTGGAGTTTATTATCACTCAAAACCTTCTGAAGACACCTCAATAGTCTTGTTAATATTACTATTGAGGTGTTTTCTATATGTACAACATATAAAAATCAATAATTTTGCGACAAAACTATTTTTACAAGCCCTGATGCATTTGGTAGTGTTTCTTTTTCAAAACGTTAACTTAAAGACGTTTTTTATACAGAATCCCAATAAGTCAATCATTAATGGTATAATAATATCTAAGAAAATTATTAAATATACGGAGGGAACTCTCACATGTTGCGAGTTATACAGGATTTATAATCGAGCACGCATTTACTAATACAGAAAGTAGAGGGTGCTGAAATAAATGCTTGTAAATGTTCCTCCGCATTTCTGGATTGCTTAATACTGTTATTGGCAAATGGAGGGATGAGCTATGGTATCAGAGAAAGGAACACGGAAGTTAGAATATAAAGAAAATGTTTTTTATTGGTTTGTTAGAAGGGATCAGTTGGGCTTTTTTAAAATTCATATACTGTCTGAGGACAAAAAAATTCATTTGGATTATCTTCCTATTGATACTGAGGCTATTATAACACCGAAAGATGTGAGAATACTTTTGGAAGATTATTTCGCGTCAAATGAAACATAAAAGTGTTCAATTTGTTAATTGGAAAATGGAATTTAAAGTGTATATAGGAAATCCTAATTTATCCCCAACTATATGCAACAACTAGTTGTATTATCAAAAGAGGAAAAGGGAGTCTTGCCCGTATTGCAGGGGAATGCGCAGAAAAAACAATCTCCGGCTATAGTGGTGGTCTTAATTATGCACAAAATATAAAATTACAGAAGAAAACCGAACTTTGCATTTTCATAAGGAATAGTATAAACTAAAAGCCTTTGAGAATTGATATTATGGGATATTATATTACAGTTGACGGAAATGTGAACATTTATGTAGAGGATTTAAACCCGGAATGCAAAGATACCATCCTGTTCCTGCACGGCTGGCCTGGAAGCCATAAACTGTTTGAGTATCAGTTTGATGTGCTTCCTAAAATGGGATTCCGCTGCATCGGAATTGATACCAGGGGATTTGGAGATTCCGATAAGCCGTTTTGCGGATACAATTATGACCGGCTGGCAGATGATGTCAGAGAGGTGATAGATGCACTGGGACTGCAGAATATTACATTAGCCGGACATTCCACCGGCGGTGCCATTGCCATTCGGTATATGGCAAGACATAACGGACATGGAGTTTCAAGGCTGGCCCTGTTTGCGGCAGCAGCTCCAAGTCTGATCAAACGGCCTAACTTTCCTTATGGGCTTGATAAACAAACGGTCGTAGATATCATTAATGGTACTTATGCGGACCGGCCCAATATGCTGAACAATTTCGGCAATATATTTTTCTTTCAGCATATCACCGAGCCGTTTTCCCAGTGGTTCTTTCAGTTAGGCCTGCAGGCCGCTGGCTGGGCAACGGCTGCCATAGCCAATATGTGGATTGAAGAAGTGTTGTTTCAGGATCTTGCGGCTATTTCGGTTCCGACCCTGATCATTCATGGGATTCATGATCAGGTTGTTCCATTTGAACTTGGTGAGATCCAGCATCAGTATATAAAAAATTCTGTGCTGGCACCATTTGAGTTCAGCGGGCACGCCACATTTTATGACCAAAAGGATGAGTTTAACAAAATGCTGGCGGACTTTGCAAAAGGGAAATGATGATAAGAACAGGAAGCAACAGAGATGTGTAAAAAATCTCTGTTGCTTACTGTTTTTTTAAGATAAATGATCCAATGACACACAATCCTCCGGACAGATGGAAAGCCAGTGGCCGATGGTTTTTATGCCGTTTTTCTCATTTGCATTTGCAGGAACGATGTGAAAACAGTTTTGTTCAATAAAACAACGGAAGGTTTTTGATGGAATGAGCTCCATCAGGGCATCAAATTCAGATTCCCGCCACAGGCGGCTGGAAGGTTTCTCCATGGTCAATCGGTAAATCGTATCCTCATTTTGAAAAATTCTGAGCCCGCATCCGTATTCTGACTGTTTTTCTTCCAAAATCGGAATAATGGAAGGGTCAAGAGCCAAAACTTCTTCCCGGCGCGGCTGCCGGCCCTTTTTATTTAGTACAATATGTGCTCCTCCTGCAAAAATACCGCCCCCGCAGAGGGGGAGAAGGGTATGGTAATGCCTGGCGGCTTCCTTATAGGGTAATGAGGTAATGAGGAAAAGTGGAGCAGACTCTCTCCGGTCCTTTAAGGCTGACAGGAATTCCGAATCCTCTCTTTCCAGGTTATGAAAAAGGATTTTATCTGCAGTAAAAAAGAAGGCTTTCGGCTTCCAGGGAATCCGGAACATGGGATAGCGTCCAAAAACAGCAGCATGTTCATAATCATTCCGTCCCCCATAGGCCAGATATCCGCCGCTGCAGATGGTCTGTCTGCATTCCAGAGCCGGAAGTCCGTCTGTTATACGGCTCCAGTTCCCTTCCATATATTGGCCAGAGACGCAAAGCCTCATTTTCCCGTCACTTTCTACAAAGAGGCGGTTCTGACACTGGCATTTGTCGGCTGGCCGATAGGCCCATTCCTTGGAGAAAAGAGGATCGATGCTCTGGAATGCCATCTCTTCCTCGATGGAATAAGGGTAACTTATTTCCGCCATGGATTCGATCCATAAGTAAATGTCTGGCGAAAGAGACCTGCGAAGTTCCTGAATCATGTCCAGATTATCCGGTGTGCCAAATACGCCTACAGAAAAGGATATGTTTTCCTTTATTAATTTCTGGCACTGGCTTAAAAATCTGGCTAAAGTCATCAGTTCCGGATGAAAAACAGCGCAAAGCCTGAGCTTTTCTCTGTATCCACCAGCACCATCAAATGCTTTTAAGCTTTTAAAGATGGAAAAACTTAAATCGGTACGGGCACCCACAGCTGAAATTGTATCCATGCAGCTTATGCGTGCCATGCCTGTCCAGTAATATGGTTTGAGAAGGGCTTTGCCATCGGGAAGAATTAAAAGCGCCTCTGTCCCCCATTCCGGAGTCTGTTTGATAAAATGTTCCACAAACCGCTCAAATCGTGCTTCATCCCGTTCCAGCCCGGTTTTGGCGACGGAAGAGCCATGATAAAGAATTGTCTTAATGTCCATCAGTCTCATGGCCTCCTTCCATTTTAAAACCAGCAGGAAGTATCAATGAACTTTTTGTGGAACTCACGTTGCTTTTTTGTGGATAACGGTCCACAGATTTGGTATAACAGTGCATAACTTTAAAAACTCCTTGTCTTACTGTAAATGTGTTAAAATCTAGCATAAAGAACGGAGAAAAACCCGGAAAACATAAAGCAGTACAACCGTGTCTGCAACTTTCATTTTGTAGATTTAAAAGTTATAAACTTAGAAAAAATGCTCTTTTGAACCTAATTCCTGACATTATTCTTAAAATATTACCTTCCGATAAATTTATGATAGCATATCAAAGAAGGGATTCCTAGCATTAAATATACACAAAAATGACGAAATTTCGTTTATATGGAACAAATAATTAAAATTTCATGATCCATTTTAGTTCAATGACACGATGAGAGCCAAGGTTTCAGCAATTTTTAACTTAAATAGATGGCTCTTTTGCATAAATGGCGGCATCCCGTTTTCAAATGCCTGCAAATGCGTTATAATAAAAGGATAATATACAAATATACATAAACATAGAACGATATAGAAAGACGAGGATTTGATATGACTGGTAAAAAAATCTTATCAACCGTTCTTGCAGCAGCACTTGCAGCAGGACTTTTCTCTATGCCTGCGATGGCGGCTTCCAGAAAAAAGATTATGGAAGTAAAGATGACGGTTACAGCACAGATCATGCCTGGAGAGTCCATTTCCCAGCAACAGGCGGAGGTTACGGTGGAAAACAGCCGGGTTGACGTGGGGGACTGTGAGTTTATAAATGACGGGTTTCAGTGGTATGAAGGCGACGTTCCCAAAATGGAAGTAAAGCTTTATGCGGTAGAAGGCTATTATTTTGCCACAGATGAAAAAGGCATTCTTATCAGTGGGGGAACTTATATAAAGCAGAAGAGGGCGGATTTAAGCCGGACACTGACGGTAACGGTTGATTTGCCTAAGGTAGGAGAATATACCCAGTCCATTCAAAGTGCCGGCTGGGGAAATGGAAATCTGGCCAGCTGGTCTAAGACAGAAGGAACCGGAAGCTATGAAATCACGCTTTACCGGGATGGAAATAGCGTAGGTGACGTTGTCTCAACCAGTGGGACTAGTATGGATTTTACCTATGAAATGGGAAAACCAGGAAGCTATACCTATCAGGTACGCCCGGTAAATGATAGAAATCGGGATCAGAAGGGGGCCTGGGTGGAGTCTTCTGCCAAATACATTGATACCAATGCGGCTGAAAAAAACCGCGCAGTAAACGAAGCTCCGGGAGCATGGAAACAGGATGAGACCGGTTGGTGGTACGCCTACCGCACGGGAGGTTATCCGGTAAGCAAATGGGAAAATATCAACGGAACATGGTATTTTTTCAATGAGAAAGGATATATGTCCACTGGCTGGATCAACTGGAATGGGAAACAGTATTACTGTGATCCGGCAAGCGGTCAGATGTTAACCAATACAACAGCACCCGACGGGGCTGTCCTAGGAGCCGATGGTTCTAAAATCTCTTAAAATTAAATATGAAAATCTGCGGGCTGCGTGAACTTGCAGTCCGCCTTTTTAGGCAAGAGGGAACTGGTGTTCCTCTGAAAAATACTTGTAGGATGAACCATTCTATCATATAATAGCACGAAGGAGCAATTGGGAATGACAGAAAAAATGACAGGAAAATTTTATAAGCGTTTGTTTCTGACTGCAATCCTTATTCTGGCGCTGTTTTTAACAGGTTGCGCAGGAATTGCAGCATCAAATGGCAGGAGCCAGGGAGCAGCATCACAAACGGCTGCAGGATCAGATTTAAAAGTACATTTTATTGATGTGGGCCAGGGAGACAGTACGTTGATCCAGAAAGACGGACATTTTATGCTGATCGATGCCGGAGAGCGGGATCAGGGTCCGGCAGTGGTTTCCTACTTAAAAGAGCAGGGAGTGAAGAAGCTGGATTATGTCATTGGAACCCATCCCCATTCGGATCATATCGGAGGCCTTGAGAGTGTCATTCGGGCTTTTGATGTTGAAACAATCATTATGCCGGAAAAAGCGCACACCACAAAGCTGTATGAACATCTTCTCGATGCCATCGAAGAGAAGAATTTAAAAATTACCCTGCCAAAGCCTGGAACCAGTTATGATTTGGGATCTGCATCTTTTCAGATCCTTGCACCCAACCGGGATTACGGAGATGAGCTTAATAACTGGTCGGTAGGAATCCGCCTGGATTATGGCAAGAACAGCTTTGTTCTATGCGGAGACGCAGAAAAAGATGCGGAAAAAGATATGATAGCAAATGGACTTTCCTTAAAAGCCGATGTACTGAAAGTTTCCCACCATGGCAGCACCACTTCTTCATCCAAATCCTTTATAGATCTGGTAGACCCGGAGTATGCGGTGATCTCCTGTGGGAAAAATAACGATTATGGGCATCCTCATAAAGAAACTCTGGAACTGTTAAAGAAAAAGAACATCAAAGTCTTACGGACGGATCAGCTTGGGACCATCGTAGCAGTAAGTGATGGATCAAAGGTCACCTTTCCAGATTTCAATGATGTACCAGACCAGAAGTCAGGAACAGAAACGAAGGCAGATACAGAAACGAAGGCAGATACAGAAACAAAGGCGGCAATTGATTCCAAGTCTGGAATTCAAACAGATTCAGAGAAGTCTGCAGAGCCGGATGCTTTGTCAGGAGATCAGAGCAGTACTTCCACTCGCCAGGAGTATGTGGTTAATACCAATACAAAGAAGTTCCATTTGCTGGATTGTAATTCTGCAATATCCATGAAAGCGGAGAACCGCAATACAATTATAGGAACCAGAGATGAACTGATCGAGATGGGATATGAGCCTTGCAAAATCTGCAAGCCTTAGGATTGACTGTCTAGGAAAGGAGAAAGGCCATGAGATATACCATAGACCGCATCAGCGGAGAGATCGCTGTCTGTGAGGACGAAAACGGGGACAGTGTAAAGTTGAAGGCATCGGAGCTTCCCAAAGGAGCCAGAGAAGGAGATATCCTTTTTAAGGAAAACGATGCATGGAGCATAGATGTAAAGGAAAGCAGTGAACGCAGGCAGATCATGGCTGATAAACTGAACAGACTGATAGAATAAAGGATTTAAAATATGAAGAATTATATTGTACTGGATCTGGAATGGAACCAGAGTGCGGGGGGAAAGGAAGATACCGTTGAGCATTTTCCCTTTGAGATCATCGAGATCGGGGCGGTAAAGCTTGACGAATCCCTTCAGGAAGTGGGGGAATTTCGAAGGCTTATAAAGCCTAAAGTCTATACGGAACTTCATGAAAAGATTCTGGAAGTGACCCATATGGATGCAAAGATCCTGATGGAAGAAGGAACAGACTTTAAGGAAGCGTTTCAGGAGTTTTTATTATGGTGCGGCGAGGAAGCCATCTACTGCACATGGGGATCCATGGATCTAACAGAGCTGCAGAGAAACATGGCCTATTATGAGATACCAAATCCATTTCCCAAGCCTCTTCTTTACTATGACTTACAGAAACTTTACAGCCTGCTCTATGGAGACGGCAAGGACCGGCTGTCACTTGACATTGCAGTGTTTGAGATGGGGATTATGGAAGAGAGGCCTTTTCACCGTGCCTTGGACGATGCCCATTATACCGGGCGGATCATGCATAAAATGGATTTTGAGAAGGTTAAGGAATACTGGTCTACAGATTATTACCGTCTCCCGGAAAATCGGGAAGAAGAGGTGTATCTGGTGTTTCCGGGGTATTCCAAATATATATCCAGGCCATTTGCCACAAAACAGGACGCCATTGCAGATAAGATCGTAACGGATTTAATCTGCTGTAAGTGCAACCGGATGCTCAGAAAAAAGATCCGGTGGTTTTCTGTAAACCAGAAGTTTTACACCGCTCTTGGCTGTTGTCCGGTACATGGGAATGTAAAGGGTAAAATCCGGATGAGAAGAAGTGATGACGGACAGATCTATGTGGTAAAGACCATGAAACTGATGAGCGAAGAAGAGATTGGTGAGATATACGAGAAAAAGGAAGAATCCAGGAAAAAGCGGGTGGAGAAAACCAAAATCCGTAAACAGAATAAGAAGAAGGGGGCACAGCCCCTTTCTTAAATTTCGCTTTCCTTCATTCGATATCCTACTCCGATTTCCGTAAATATGTATCTGGGTTCCGCCGGATTTGCTTCGATCTTTCGGCGGATATGTGCCATGTTAACCCGGAGAATCTGATTATTATTGTCTGCGTAAGGTCCCCAGATGTGGCTTATAATATAGTCATACGTCAGGACCTTTCCTGAGTTTTCTGCCAGTAAAGATACCAGCTTGTACTCAATCTGGGTCAAATGGATCTTATGGTCATTGAGAGTAACAAGCCGCTTGGCAAAATCGATAAGCAGGCCTTCGCTTCGGTACGGAGTCTGTATCACACAGCCGTCGATAGCTTTGACAGTCGGTTTTCCGTGGCGCAGAGCGGTACGGATTCTGGCCAAAAGCTCGCTGGTGCCAAATGGTTTTGTAATGTAATCGTCGGCGCCGAAATCCAGTGCTGCTACCTTTTCCTGTTCCTGGGTTCTGGCTGAGATGACGATGATGGGAATGGTGGTCCAGCTGCGGACACTTTTTATGATGTCGATGCCATCTAAATCCGGGAGCCCCAGGTCCAGAAGAATCACATCCGGGCAAAGCGAATTAATTAGAGCAAGCCCATCCCTTCCATTGAAGGCGGTGTTCACTTTATAATCCTGCCTTTCTAATGCACTTTCTATAAAGTTACATATATTCTTTTCATCCTCGATCATGACGATTGTAAATTTACTCATAAATATCCTCCCCTAATGGTAATGTAAACATAAAAACAGCCCCGTGCTCTTTATTGGAAGCAGTAATCTTTCCGTTATGGGCAGCAACTATGGTTTTACAGATAGATAAACCGATCCCCATCCCCTTGTGGGAATCATAGCTGCTGTTGGGCAAAGAAGTATAGCCGTCAAATAAAGTGGAAAGTCTTTCCGATGAAAGTCCGATTCCCTGATCACTCACTTCAAACCATGCATACCCGTCATGAACGGAGATGTTAAGGCTTATGGGTTCCGTTGAATTGGAATGATAAACCGCATTTTCTAAGAGGTTTATAATCACCTGTTCGATCAGCGTGGCATCCATGGGAACCATGACCAGCTCGTCAGGAACGGTCACACGTACGATGGCGTTAGGCAGTCTTTTCCGGAAACGCTGAAGTGCTTCCGAAGCCACTTCTTCCAAAGGCTCCAGGTGCTTGGTCACATGAGCTCCGGTGTCCCGGATTCTTGTGACGCTGAGTAAATTCTCCACCATGTTTAAAAGCCAGTTGGCATCTTCCCGGATATTGGAAACCAGATTGGTTTTCTCATCTTCTGACATGCTGCTCTCATTATCCAGATAAGCGCTGCTGGCACCGATGATTCCTGTAAGCGGAGTCCTGAGATCATGGGAAATGGCTCTTAAAAGATTGGCTCTCATGGTTTCTTTTTCAGCCTCCATGAGAAGCTTTTCCCTTTCGCTAAGGATCTGGCTTTGCTGTTTTAAGTGAGTTGTGGTAGCGCTTGTTACGGTTGAAATCACAAGCAGTGTAATAAACGTAATGGAGTATCCAATTCCTGAAACTTTAAATTCCATATAAGGGTAGGTAAATATGTAGTTGACACAGATGATGCTGATAAAAGATGCAACTACCCCTGGTATGTAGCCATTGGAAAAGCGGGAAATTAAAACAACCGCCATGATATAAACCATACCCACGTTATTAGTAAACCCGCCGAAAAACATGATTAGATAGGAGATAATTGTGGCTGACAAAAGGAAAACAAAGGTTGTCATCACATTACGTACCAGTTCTTTTTTCGACGGTCTTTTGAATTTCTCCATGTCCCCCCCTTGATAGATTTAACGGAATTTCAAGCGGCCGCCCCGACGGCCCTTTCGTTTTGAAGTAAACGAACTGCGTTTCTGTTCTAAGATACTGTTGAATTCATCGACTGAAACACCCGAATCCTTAAGGCGTTTCATGCGTTGTTCCCTCCGAATGAGTGAATCTTCTTCATCTTTACGTCTTTTGTACAGAAAAAAAGACACAAGACCGCCGATCAAAGCAAGAACTCCAACCCCTCCCAGAATGAGCCAGGCGGTAAGAGGTATTTTAAAAGGGCTCAGTGCTTTTTGCCGATATTCATCGGAGACTCCGGCAGTGGTCTGTCTGGATTCCGGCATTGTTGCGGATTCCTCTTCTTTTGTGGCTTTTGCTGTATCTGCTGGCGACGGTTCTTTCTGTTCGCTGGCTTTAAAAAGTTCCTTGTTGACTTCCAGGAATGTGCTCCCCACCACCCGGTCACTGTAGCGGTAGTTAATCTTAGCGATGGCACCTTCCGGGTCACCTGCAGAGATATCATAGCTTAATTCGGCTTTTGCATCAGAAAAATTAGCGGTTTTGGGAAGAATGATGCGGCTGTTCGGATCCAGTACCAGCGCTTCCGGATGCTTAATGGAAAGTCCGCTGAAACTCAAATCATTGGTAATGGAACTGTAGGTTTTTTCATAATCGGCTGCTTTTAAGGAAACAAAATTCTCGAAACCAAAATCTAGAAGATTCTTGGTATCCGACCAGTAAAGCGGGCTAGAACCTTTTAAAATAACGGCAACCAGCCTCATGCCATTTTTTTCAGCACATGTAACCAGGGTATTACCGGTCAAGGAGGTCCAGCCTGTTTTTCCACCGATAACACCCGGATAATAATTAGGATCATTCTTCTTCATCATCTTATGTTTTGGCTGGATGACAAGTCCCTCTTTGTTGATGGAATTTGCTGGAAGCCTATAAGATGTAGTGGAGTCAATTTCCACAAATGTTTGGTTGTTAAAGGCTGCTCTGGTGATGAGAGCCATGTCATAAGGGGAGGTATAATGCTCCGGGTTATTTAAACCGCTTGGATTGGCAAAATTGGTATTGGTACATCCAAGCTCCTTGGCTCTGGCATTCATCATTTCCGCAAATGCTTCCGTGCTTCCGGCCACATGCTCTGCAAGGGCGTTGGCAGATTCATTGGCAGACTTTAACAGCAGGGCATAGAGACAGTCTCTGACAGACAGCTTGTCTCCTTCATTGATACCGGCATTGCTGCTCCCTGACTCCACGTTAAAGACGGCGTTGTGGGAAAACGTTACGGTATCATCCAGATTACAGTTTTCAATTACCAAAAGGGCAGTCATGACCTTGGTAATACTGGCTGGAAAGTATTGGTTGTGTATGTTCTGGCCCCAAAGAACAGTTCCCGTGTCTGCATCCATCACAATAGCCCCCTGTGCATTGACGGACAAATTAGACGGCCATTCAGCGGCCGCCTTAGATGTTCCTGCAAAGGAGGAAACAAAAAGAAGCAGACAAAGGAAAAATACAGTTAACCTTTTTGTAAATTGAGTCATATAGGATAATCTCTCCATAAATTTAAAATCAGTTTCAAACAATTCTCCACTTTACAGTATAGGTTATTTAGGGTAACAAGTAAAGATTATTTGCGATTTTTCCCGTATTTGTGTATCAAAAACAGGCATATTGAGATGAGTAGCAGGACAGAAATGAAAAAGATAAACCCGATCAGGAAGACAGTATCACTGAAAAAGCCTTCGGGAACGATGTTAATGAGCATGTCCGTGGAAGGGTCTAGCATCCATAAATCATTTTTGAAAAACATCTTATGAAACAGGACAAAATACCTGTTAAAATCTGTGGAAATGATAAAGGCAATCACAGCGGCCGCGGCAAAAAAAAGTCCACTCCCTGCACATACAGCCTTGGGAAAGATATTTTTAAAGCTGGCTTTTAATAAAAATAACAAAATTACGCAAAGAGCCATTATCATAAGGCAGCCTCTGCGCATGGAAATGCCCCCTAAAAAAAGTCCCTGGACGTCTTCCATATGAGCGATTTCTCTGGCATTAAAGAACTCCCGTTCCACGCCTCCCATCGTAGTGGGAACGTGTAAATCTGCCCTTTTTCCTTTTAAGTAAGCCATCATCTGGTCTGTAACGTCAAGCAAGTCATCCATGGTCATGGAAACCGCCTCTGTGACGTTGTATTTGGCGTATTCTGTTTCGAAATATCCTGGAATCCAATAGACAGCGGCTTCCACAGAAGTAAATAAAAGAACAATCATGAAGCAGAAGGAAAAAATAATTCCAATGGTGTATTGTAAAAACCGGTTCATGAATAGTCTCCTTTCATCAAATTATTTTTTTGTAGCGGTCGGTAAGTTCCAGCAGAAACGGGTTGCCAGCAGCCGGATCAAAACCACAGAACAGGCACCGATCAGCATAGCTGCGTTTCCGTTAATGTGTCCCAAAAGCCCAGCATAAAGAATGGCGCCGGCAATGGAAGCACAGGCATAAATGTGTTTGCGGAGGACATAAGGGGTTTGTCCAGCCATAATATCTCTTAATATTCCTCCACCAACCCCTGTGATGACGCCTAAAAAGATGATGAGAAAGTGGTAATCCCCATAACCGGAAAGGATAGCAGTATCAATTCCAACTACGGTAAAAGCACCGAGTCCCACCGCGTCAAAGATGTTCATGACTTTTTCATAGGTTACCATGGAACGCCCGTCCAATATTCTCTGGTTCAGTCGAACGATGATAAATAGAATCATAACCGTAAAAAAGGCAAGTAATACATACACAGGGTTTTTAAAAAGAGCAGGAGGCACATTCCCTATGATCATATCCCTTAACATACCTCCCCCTACAGCAGTAGTGACTCCAAGGACAATAACTCCAAGTAAGTCCAGCTGTTTTTTTATGGCAACCATTGCCCCGGAAGAAGCGAAGGCGATGGTACCGATGACTTCAATGAAGAAAAATAACGAAAGCTCAACTTTCATGGGTAACCTCCGGATTATTTCCGTTTTGGAAATTAAGGAAAGTATAAGATTTGGGGGAGGGTTTGTCAATATGCCTGATAAGGAAAAAGACAGAACTTGTTTCTTTATAGAAATAAAAAACTTGACAGATAAAAAAGTTAGAAATATAATAGTTAGAAATCTAATGATTAAGGTGACGATATGACAACATTTCATTATTTGTTAATGGCAGGCCAATCGATTTACCAGAGAAGGCTTATGGATCTTTTAAAAGATACAGAATTAACATCAGGTCAGCCTAAGGTTCTTGACTATTTAAAGGATTGTGACGGTGCGACCCAAAAGGAGATTGCAGATGCCTGTTTTTTAGAGGCAGCAACCATAACAAGTGTTCTAAACGGCATGGAGGCCAAAGGTCTCATTGTCAGAAAGCGGCTCAATGGAAACCGCCGTTCCTATCATGTGTTTATGACAGAAAAGGGGCAGAAGCTGCAAAAAAGAGTGGAGGAGATTTTCCTTCAACTGGAAGAAGAGACGTTTAGAGATATTCCGGAAGAGACCAGGAAGGAATTTCTTCAAACATTTTCTAAAGTCCACAAAAGTATGATGACATCACGATGACTGAAAAAAGGAGACAAAAACTATGCCACAAGGTGTGATAATTAACTGTATTGCAGTATTCATAGGAGGAATGCTGGGAGCATTTTTAAAGAGCCATTTTCCGAAAAAGCTTTCAGAAGCACTTCCCAATATATTTGGCTTATCGGCAATTACTATGGGAATCTATTTGATTATAAGATTGGAGAGCTTGTCGGCAGTGGTGCTTGCGGTGATCCTTGGAACGGTATTGGGGGAGATGCTTGGTCTGGAGGAAAATCTTCTTATAGGGCTTAAAAAGTTAGAAGGAAAGCTTCCTGTCCGCTTAGACGAAGATCAGATGGACATTATAATCAGTCTAATTATTTTGTTTTGCTTCAGCGGAACCGGGATCTTTGGGGCAATGAACTCCGCCATGACGGGAGACCAGTCCATTTTGTACGCAAAGGCAGTTATGGACTTTTTTACCGCCATCATCTTTGGAACAACAGCCGGGTTCTTAGTTGGTTTTATTGCCATTCCCCAATTTGCTGTAGGCATCCTGTTGTTCTGCGGAGCTTCCTACATACTTCCATATGTAAGTGACTTGATGCTCTCTAATTTCAAAGCCTGCGGAGGTATCATAACTCTGGCAGTTGGGCTTAAAATTGCTAACATTAAGAAGACCAGAGTGCTAAATATTTTACCCGCTCTGATTCTTGTATTTCCCTTTTCGTTGCTTTTATAGCCGGTATTCGATTTAAGAAATTATATAAAGCCAGTGAAACGAGTGCATATCCTGCAATCGCCTCACTGGCTTTTTTATGTTTACTTACGGCGCAGCAGCAGCTTCACAAACTCAGATATGAGAATGACGCTGAAGGTAAGTCCGAAGATTTTGAGCCACATGGCAAGACCAAGAGGCACAGTTCCGAAAAATGCACCTGCAAACTGAATGATTAAAATCTGCAGAAGAAAGGTAATGGATATTACCAAAAGCATGATCCGGTTCTGGAATAAATGTTTAAAGATGCTGGTTGCATGAAGTTCCCGGCAGTTAAATGCATTGAACAGCTGGAATAATGCAAACAGGGTAAAGAGTACGGTAGTCATTTCCCTGTCCGTTGCTCCTAAGAAGTTAAATACATACTGACAAAGGAAAATCACGGAGATGTAAAGTCCTGTAAGTCCGATTCTTAAAAACATGGTCTTGGAAATGATGTTGTCACTTCTTCCGGTAGGCGGACGCTTCATAAGATCGTCGTAAATCGGTTCCAGGCCAAGGGTGAGGGCAGGCGGTCCGTCCATGATAATATTGATCCATAATAGCTGCAGAGCCGTAAATGGTGCTTTTAAACCCAAAAGGATAGAGGTGAAAACAACGATAACCGAAGAAACATTAACGGTAAGCTGGAACTGGATAAAACGTTTGAAGTTTTCATAGATTCCCCGTCCCCAGGCAATGGCTTTTACTATGGTTGAGAAGGAATCATCAAGGAGTACGATGTCACTGGCTTCTTTTGAAACTTCTGTACCGGAGATTCCCATGGCAATACCCACATCTGCGTTCTTCAAGGCGGGAGCGTCATTGATACCGTCACCGGTTACCGCAACTACGTTGTTCTGGGATTTTAACAGTTTTACCACCCGCATCTTAATGGTAGGAGTGCTTCGGGCGATAACACTGATCTTAGGAAGCATATCAAGGAGTTCTTTATCGCTTAAATCTGCAATCTCTTTTGCTTCTACTGCAATTCTGCCGTCTTCAAGAATATGAAGTTCATTGGCAATGGCTGTTGCTGTGATGATATTATCACCGGTCAGAATCTTTAAATCCACTCCGGCCATACGGCAGTTTTTCACCGCTTCGTAAACATCGGCACGAAGGGGATCGGAGATGGCTACGAATCCGTCAAATACCATGTCCTTTTCCATGGCATTGTGATGAAGCTCATCCTCATAATCCCGCATTTCGTGAAGCTCTTTATGGGCAAATGCAATGACACGCATAGCCTTTTCCTGTGCTTTTACGATAAAGGATTCGATCTCGGTACGTTTTTCATCAGAAAGTGCACACATGGAGAAAACACATTCCGGGCTTCCTTTTACATAGGAGATGATTTTTCCATCCACTTTGCTGATGGTGGTCATATGCTTTAACTCGGAAGAAAAAGGGAATGCATGGAGTACATCGTGATCCGAACGCTCGTCCTTATAGGTCTTTCCGCTTTTTTTGCAGGCATCGGATTGCTGGTAGAAGTTTAACATGGCGCATTCCGTAGGGTTGCCGATAAAGGAACCATCTGGGGAAATATCCGCTGTGGTGTTTAAACAGATGTTATGGATCAGCCAGTCTGAGGAAAGGTCTTTGGTTTTTTCCTTCCAGGAACCGTCGTAGAAAGCGGAAACGGTCATCTTGTTTTCCGTAAGAGTGCCTGTCTTATCAGAGCAGATGACGTTGATACAGCCTACAGTTTCAGAGGCAATCATCTTTTTTACCAGGGCGTTTTGTTTGGAAAGCTTGATGATATTAATGGATAAGGACACCGCAACAATGGTAGGAAGTCCTTCTGGAACCGCCGCTACAATAAGGACAATGCTGGTTACAAACGCATCAAGTACTGCTTCCAGTGTAAGACCGCCATCCAGAGCAAAGGAGACCAGCTCTGAGATGAAAACGATGGCAGCAGCGATAATACCAAGTATGGTAATGGTTTTTCCAAGTTTTGCAAGCTTTTCCTGAAGAGGGGTAGAAGAGCGCTCCGCATTGGTCAGCTCTCTTGCAATATTTCCAAATTCTGTGCTGTCACCTACTGCCGTTACTACCATCTTTCCGTAACCGCCGGTGATGTAGTTGCCGGAATACACCATGTTAGACCGTTCCGCTAAAGGAGTTTTTTCATCGACAATAAGAAGATCCGCATCTTTTTTTGCCGGGAGACTCTCTCCGGTCAGCGCAGATTCATCCGCTGCCAGTCCGGAACTCTGTAAAAGCCGTCCATCAGCTGGAATCTTATCGCCAGTGGAAAGAAGAACAATATCGCCTACGACGATTTCTCTCTGACTCAGCAAAAGGGTATCGCCGTCTCTGATTACCTTGATCATGGTGTCATCGCTGATTTTTGATAAGGCTTCAAAAGCTTTGGCACTTTTGCCTTCCATGATGACGGTGATCAGTACCGATAGAAAGATAGCCGCAAAGATGCCCAGGCATTCCAAAAAGTCAGCTTCTGATCCTGTGGTGGCACGAATGATGTTGACCAAAAGAGCGATGACGCCAGCCATGATGAGCATAAGAATCATGGGTTCGCTGGCAGCTTCTACAATGCGCTTAATCAGTGATTCAGGTTTTTCCTTTGTCAGCGTATTGCTTCCGTATTTCTCCCGCTGCGTTTCGACCTGTTCGTTTTTCAGTCCGACTGCCTCGTGGGTCTGCAATCGATCCAGTAAATCCCGTGTGTTTTCTTGAAATTCCTTCAATGCAATTCTCTCCTTAATTTGTTTGTATATAACAAAAACTCATGCATAGACAAGCTATGCATGAGTCAAAAAAAAGACCATGTATAGCCCGTTGCTATACATGAGTCTCGTTTATTAAGACAAGCCAGACCAGCAAATGGTCAGTATGTTGACTTGGCACGCAGAAACTCTGCGCAAACTACTCCCTCAAGTGTTTTAACATCATACCATAAACAGATAATTTTTGTCAACTACTGACGGAAATGTTTGTTTTGTTCTTTTCATTCCTGCGGTTACATGATAGATTAAAGGAATCAGGAAAAACTTATTATATCAGCGGGAGGATGTCATGAATATCGATTCTTCAAAGTCCATGCCAGACATTGGCCTGGTAATAAAAGCGCTTCAAAAAAATCGTATGATGGGATACTTTGCAGGCAGCAAAGAGGAGCTTTTAAAGCTGCTTTTAAAATTCATTCCCGATAAGACCACCGTAGGCTGCGGAGATTCCGTGACACTGGAAGAGCTGGGAGTATTTGACGATCTGCGGAAAAGAGATATCCAGTTCCTGGATAAGTTTGAACCGTCTCTTACCAGGGAAGAGAAACAGGAAATTTACCGGAAAAATTTTTATGCAGATACATTTGTGACAGGGACCAATGCGGTGACCATGGATGGAAAATTATTTAATATTGACGGCAATGGAAGCCGGGTGGCTCCTATGCTTTACGGACCCAGGCAGGTGATTGTTGTCGTCGGAACCAATAAGATTGTCAAAGACACTGAGGAAGCCGTGAAAAGAACCCGGCAGACGGCAGCGCCCTTAGATGCGAAACGGCTTCACAAAAAAACTCCCTGTACAGTCCTGGACCGCTGCATTGACTGCAGTCACAGGGAGAGAATCTGCAATGATTTTGTATTGATTGCAGGGCAGTTTGATGTGGAAAGAATCAAGGTGATTTTTGTTGACGGAGATTTTGGGTATTAGAAATAATTCCAGGGGCTTAAGAAAAGAACTCCAGGAATTTTAAAGCGGCAGTAGAAACCGGCATGTCTTTCTTAATCAGAACTGCTAAATTCCGTTTTGGAATGGATTCTATGACGGGGACTTCAAAGAGAAGTCCTTTTTTTAATTCTTCTTTCACATAATCCCGAATTACATAAGCCGCTCCCAGTCCTCTTTTTGCAAATTCAACCATCAGATCAAGATTTTCAAGTTCAAACTGAGGTGTTAAGCCGATTCCATGGGAAAGGAAGAATTCGTCGATGGAATCTCTGGTATTGCCGCCTTTTTGAAGGGTGATTATGGGATAGTGTTCCGTCAGATCATGAAGGGATATGGGAACGCCCAGATGATTTTTAAATTTCTCTCCAACGACAAAGCATTCCTGCATCTCCAGGGTTTTAATGATCTGAAAGTGACTGGTTTCTGCCTTGTGCAGATTGATAATTCCAATATCGATTTCGCCAAGATCAAGGAGTCTTGCGATTTCACGGCTGGATTCATCCCTGATTTGGAGATGAATGCCTGGGTAGCTCTCATTGTAGTGGGTGATATGATTCAGTAGGTCATATTTGCATACCGCACTGCAAACGGCCAGGCGAAGATGTCCGGAGTGCATCTGTTTTAACTCTGAAAATTTCTGCTCTCCAGCCATGATCAGGCGGTAGCCCTGTTCGATATATTGGAAGAGAACTTCTCCTTCCGTGGTTAAAGAGACCCCTCTGGCATTCCGGTAAAATAATTCCCCGCCCAGCTTTTTTTCCAGAAGTTTAATGGACTGGCTGATGGCAGGCTGTGACGTGAACAGTTCCTTTGCCGCTTTGGATATACTTCCCATTTTCGCGGTAATATAAAAAATGCGATAGAGCTCTAGGTTGATCAACATATAAAAATTTAGTATACCTCCTATATGAAATTCCTATTTTACTTATATATTTTGGTTCATTATAATGGAAGCATACTGAAGAGTCAACTAGGGTGTGTCTGAAAACTCATTGCTCCAATCTGCACGTCCTAATAAGAAGTGTTAAAAGGGGAAAAATAAATACTAATTGGAGGAATATCATGAAGCGAATTTGTGTTTACTCCGGCTCAAACCTTGGGAACAGGCCGGAATATAAAGAAAGTGCCGCAAGTCTTGGAAGGGCGTTGGCAAAAGAAGCTATGGAGCTGGTTTATGGGGGATCCAGAGTGGGTCTTATGGGAGAAGTGGCGGAAGAAGTGCTAAAGGCTGGTGGAAAGGCAGTAGGTGTGATGCCGGAAGGTTTATTTCCCAAAGATGTTGTAAAGGAAAACCTTACACAGCTTATCTGGACGAAAGATATGCGTGAGAGAAAGAAGACGATGGAGGATCTTTCCGATGGTTTCATTGCACTTCCGGGAGGTGTGGGAACCTATGAGGAATTGTTTGAGATGCTTAGTTTTGCTCAGTTGGGCATTCATAAAAAACCCGTTGGAATTTTAAATGCAGCACACTTTTTTGATCCGCTGTTAGAAATGATTGAAAAAACCATTGAAGCAGGATTTATGAATCCTTCCAATGCAGGGCTTTTAGTGGTGGATACCGAGCCCGAAGGATTGTTGGAAAAGATGAAGAATTTTAAAGTGCCAGAGCTTGGGGTGAAATGGAAGCAGTTGGACGAGTCTATAAACGGATAAAAGAATGGCATCATCTAAAAGCGGCAGGCAAACCATAGACTGGTTGCCTGCCGCTTTTTCATCCCATGTCAGAGAGTTCCACTTTTTTTGTTTCTCTTGATCACCTTTAGCCTTGTAAATTCCTCCCTGTCTTTTTCCTCCAGGGAATTGGTGATGCTCTTAGTCAGTGTCTCATAACGTGGAATGGTGATATTTTTCAATGCATTGGCCCGTTTCTGGGTCCTTTTAATGCTGTTAGCCAGACGGTAAGCGGAGTTCTCCACCATGGAAAGCTTTAAGGTCAGTTCCTTTACCCGTTCAAACTTGTAGCGGGCCTCATCAAGAGATTCCCTGGTGCTGTAATAGGCATAAGTTAAGTTTAAGGGCCTTTCCTCATGCTCCACTAAAGGAATCTCCGTTCCCATGATGCTTCTGGTCTTGATGCGCACCGAATCGTCCACAGGGACCGCCATGGCGATGTCCTTTACATAATCAATGCCTAATTCTATGTTCGCTTTTTGCAGAGCTTTATAGGCAGAAGTAAAGGTCTCATCGATTTCTGACTGAATGCCCTTGGCTTCATCGATTAACTCCATCAGCTCTTTGATCAGAATGTTCCGCTTTTTGTCCATTAACTCATATCCCTGTCTGGCCAGAGTGAGAGAGTTTTTGGCAAGAATTAGATTTCCTTTCGTAGGAAATGTATTGGGATTCATGAATTTCCCTCCTATTCTTCCGAAGCGTCAGGGGTGGTTTCCTTGTAATACTGATCCAGGACTTTGGTATCAACACGGTCTAATTCCGCTCTTGGGAGAAGTCCTAAAAGTTCCCAGCCGATGGTGAGAGTCTCTAAAATGTTGCGGTTTGTGTGATTTCCCTGGCCCACAAACCGGCCTTCAAATTCTTTACCGAATACCAGATATTTCTTATCAATGGGTGAAAGCTCATCTTCGCCGATAACCGATGCCAGTGCTCTTGCATCGCCTACCTTTGCATAGCAGGAGAAAAGCTGGTTCGCCACACTCTGGTGATCGGCTCTTGTAAAGCCTTCCCCGATACCATCCTTCATCAGACGGCTGAGAGAAGGGAGCACGTTAATCGGCGGGTAGACGGACTGGCCGTATAAGTTCCGGTCCAAAACGATCTGTCCTTCTGTGATATATCCGGTAAGATCTGGAATGGGGTGCGTGATATCGTCGTTTGGCATGGTAAGGATTGGAATCTGTGTCACGGAGCCATGCCGGTCCTTTACGATTCCCGCACGCTCATAGATGGAAGCCAACTCACTGTATAAATATCCGGGATACCCCTTTCTGGAAGGAATTTCTCCTTTTGAAGAGGAAACTTCACGGAGAGCCTCCGCATAAGCGGTCATATCCGTTAAAATTACAAGGATGTGCATTCCTTTTTCAAATGCTAAATACTCCGCCAGAGTAAGAGCTACTTTGGGAGTGATTAAACGCTCCACCACCGGATCATTTGCCAGGTTGATAAACATGGCTACATGATCGGAAACTCCGCTTTCTTCAAAGGTTCTGCGGAAGAAGTCTGCCACATCGTATTTAACACCCATTGCGGCAAATACCACTGCGAATTTTTCGCTGGAATCGGAATCATCTCCTAAGGAAGCCTGCTGAACGATCTGGGCAGCCAGTTCATCGTGAGGAAGACCGTTGCCGGAAAAGATGGGCAGCTTCTGTCCGCGGATCAGAGTCATGAGCCCGTCAATGGCTGAAATACCGGTACGGATATAATCTCTGGGATATTCTCTGGTTACCGGATTAAGTGGTTTTCCGTTAATGTCCAGACGGATGTCGGATCCTATGTCTCCCAACCCGTCAATGGGCTCTCCGATGCCGTTAAAGGTACGGCCTAACATATCTTCCGAAACAGACAGTTCCATGGGACGCCCCGTAAGGCGTGTGTGAACGTTACGTAGTGCCAGCCCGTCAGTTCCTTCAAAAACCTGGATGATGGCCTTATCCTCGTATACCTCAATGATCCTTCCCAGTTTTTTTGTCTTTCCGGCTACAGTCATCTCCACAATCTCGTCGAAAGCAGCATTCTGGACGCCTTCCAATACGACCAGTGGGCCGTTGATTGCACTTAAGCCTAAATATTCAATTGCCATATTCTGCCTCCTTCCTATGCGTTGCGTTCGATGACAGAATCATAAAATGCATCGATCTGCTTTTTGTAGTCATCGAAAAGATCCAGACGGTCATTGGGAACATCGTACTTTAAGGAAATAATCTTATCAAAAACCGGGTCCTCTTTTAATACGGACATGGGCATTCCCATGGATATGAGAGAACGGGATTTTTTGTATAGATACAGGATTAAATCCATCATTAAAAACTGCTTTTCCATAGGAACACAGGTATCATCTTTATGGAATGCGTTCTGCTGTAAAAATCCGATTCGAATTACCTTGGAGATTTCAAGGATCAGCTTCTGATCGTCAGGGAGCATATCTCCACCGATCAGCTTTACGATTTCCATAAGACTGCTTTCCTGAGTCAGTAAAAATACCATACGGTTTCTGTAATCCACAAATTTTTTGTCCACATAGTCTACATACCATGGCGCTAAATCGGTTAAATACTCCGAATAGCTGCTGAGCCAGTGGATGGCAGGGAAATGGCGTTCGTTCGCAAGGTTTCTATCCAGTCCCCAGAAGCAGCGGACAAAGCGCTTGGTGTTCTGTGTTACAGGCTCGGAGAAGTCACCACCCTGAGGAGATACGGCGCCGATGATGGTAACAGAACCTTCGGTTCCATTTAAGTTCTGCATCATGCCCGCCCTTTCATAAAAAGCAGACAAGCGGGAAGCCAGGTATGCCGGGAAGCCTTCTTCCGCAGGCATTTCCTCCAGACGACCGGATAATTCTCTTAAAGCCTCTGCCCAACGGGAAGTGGAGTCAGCCATGATGGCAACATGATATCCCATATCCCGGTAATATTCTGCCAGGGTAAGGCCAGAGTAAAGACTGGCTTCTCGTGCGGCCACAGGCATGTTGGAGGTGTTGGCAATCAGTGTGGTCCGGTCCATTAAGGGATTGCCGGAACGGGGGTCGATCAGCTCTGTAAATTCTTCCAGTACCTGCGTCATCTCATTGCCGCGCTCGCCACAGCCGATATAAATGATGATGTCCGCATCAGACCACTTGGCAATCTGGTGCTGGGTCATGGTCTTTCCTGTACCAAATCCGCCAGGAATACAGGCGGTGCCGCCTTTTGCCAGCGGGAACAGCGTATCAATAATTCTTTGCCCGGTGATTAAGGGTTTGGTAGCAGGATAACGCTTTAATGTAGGTCTTGGGACCCGGATGGGCCATTTTTGAGTCATGGTCACCTGTTTCGTGGTGCCGTCTGAAAGTTCCAGTGTTAAAAGAGGCTGGCTGATGGTATAGGAACCATCAGATACCACGTCAAGGACGTATCCTTCCAGATCCGGAGGGATCATGACCTTATGAGTGATAGCAGGTGTTTCCGGTACTTCTGCAATAATGGAGCCGGGTAGAAGATGATCTCCCTTTTTTACTGTAATATGAGTTTCCCAAAGTTTTTCCGCATCAAGGGACTCTACCTGGATTCCCCGGTCAATATAGGCTCCGCCAGTTTTTGCGATCTCCGATAATGGACGTTCGATTCCGTCAAAGATGTTATTTAAGATGCCGGGAGCCAGAGTGACGGATACGGGGTATCCGGTGGAGGTCACGATTTCTCCTGGTTTTAACCCGCTGGTTTCTTCATAGACCTGCACGGTGGTCCGGCGGTCTGTCAGACCGATGATTTCACCGACAAGGTGATCCTTTCCAACGTAAACCATCTCATTCATTTGGAATCCGGAATCACCCTTTAAATAGATAACAGGGCCGTTGATGCCGAAGATTTTACCTGTATTAGTCATTGGCCGTACCTCCCATTATTTCCTTAACATCAAAGCGGAAATCACGTTTTGCTTCGGAAAGCTTTGTCTGAAACGAATTGTCGATCAGAATATGTCTTGATGGGATAACGGCTCTGATACCTCCCAGAAAAGGGTATTCACTTACCCGTATGTCTGCACTCTGGGGCAGGGAAAGCTCTAAAAGTTTTCCTTCATCTGCAGGATCAATGTATACCGTGATAAACTCTTTGTTAGCCAGTTCTAAAGCTTTCCTTATCTGAGAATCCAGAAGCATGGTGTACTCAGGCGTTTTCATGTATTCAGAAAGCCGGTCTGTAAGCTCTTTAAACAGTTTTTCCTTCAGTTCATCCTGCTTTTTTCCGAATTCCCTTTTGATATTTATCTGTTCCAGAGACAGCTTTTTATTGATTTCCCGTTCAATCTGTTTTTTTTCCAATGCCACCTGCTGTTCGGCTCGCCGATTTGCACTATCCTGATGCTCCGCAAAGGTCTGTTCCAAAGCAGCAGTATATTCGTCAAGCATCTTCGCACTGCGGGATCTGGCATCTTCCATACAAAACTCCAGAAAATGCTGTAGTTTTTCCTCAGTTGTCAAGATGACCACCTCTTTCTTATAGTTTTAATCCGATAGCTTGGTTAACATAATCTGTGATAAAGTTGGGCTTGCGGCCGGTACCGTGGCGGTCAGGGATTTCTATGATGAGGGGAAGCTTACGGTTCAGCTTCACGTCGTCGATAATGTCCGGAAACTCTCTTCCGAATTTTTCTGTCAGGAGAATGATCCCGATCTCCTTATCGGCCAGGACTTTATCCAGTTCATTCTTAAGCTCAGCCTTTTCATGTACGACAGCTCCTTCCACTCCGGCCAGTCTCATGCCGGCCCAGGTATCTAAGTTGTCGCTGATTAAATACATTTTCATGATTACAGCTTTCCGAGGATCATGAAGGAAATGATCAGACCATAAAGACAAACACCTTCGGCAAGGCCTACGAAGATGAGTGATTTACCTAAAATCGAGCCGTCTTCACTGATGGCACCAAGTGCAGCACTTGCAGATGCGGATACGGCGATACCGCCGCCGATACATGCAAGACCAGTGGATAAGGCAGCAGCGATATATCCCATGCCGGCTACGCTTCCGGAAACACCGGTTGCAGCTTCTGCCGCAAAGGCCTGACCCTGGAACATCAGCACACTGGATACGATCAGGGTACCAAAGAATAACATCACATTAATGGAAAGAGCGGTTTTATAACGCCCCTTTGTTTTTTCTCCCATGGCAAATACGAAAAGGGGAAGAGCAATACTTAAGGTTAATGCAATTGCTAAGGTGATTTTTACTAACATGGACATAAGAAATACCTCCTGATATGTTTTTTATAGTTTTTTTCCGTATGGTTTGAATGCACGGCCGGTTCCCCGGTAAAAGCGGCTGAATAATTCATAGTATTCCAGACGTAGCACCTGGATACCTACAATCAGCCCTTCCATGCCGCAGACAAACAAGTTGCCCAAAACCACAACGAGCCAGTTTACGTTTCCGGCTTCGTGGCCGGACAGCATCAGCACCACTTCCATCATCGCCGCGTGGCTCACAGCAAAGGCTCCCACACGGACAAAAGAAAGGGTATTGGAAAAATAGCTTAAAAGCACTTCAAACAGTTCGAAAAAGCCCTGAACCACAAACATGCCTTTTTCCTTTGGCATAATCCTTGCTTTCCGCTCCACCAGATTGGTAAGAGGCTCCTTAAAGAACATAATGAGCAGGGGCACACCAAACATCAGGATTAAAAGAGCAGAAGCCGGAATCGGGTTCTGAGTCATATAAAGAACAACCGTGAGCACAAGTGCGGCGTAGAAGATAAATCCCGCCAGCCCATTGGTGTCAAAAAAAGTTCTTTCCGGATCCCGGGAACGGTAGCTGTTTACCATATTTAGGATCATGGTAAGGAGAATTATGCCCATTCCCAATGAAACGGCTACAATGAATACGGTGTTCAAACGCCCGATAAAGGGAATTTCCGTCATATGCTCCATGGGCCTGAGCCAGAAAGCATGGATCACATCTTCAAAGCCAAAGATACTTCCAAACAGGAACCCGAAGATGGTTGAAAAAAATCCGCAGCAGGAGATGATGGCGGCAAGACTGATCTTTTTAAACCGGTAAAGGAGAAGTCCGCCGACAAGTAGACAAAGTCCCTGACCCACATCTCCGAACATAAAACCAAACAGGAAGGAATAGGTGAGTCCGATTAATATGGTAGGATCGATTTCATTATAAGCGGGAAGTCCATACATTCGGATAAACATCTCAAATGGTTTGAAAAGTCCCGGATTTAATAGCTTGGTGGGAGGATTGCTCATGATGTTTTCCTGGTCATCCTCAACGATGCAGAACGTTTTCTCATCATCAGAAATATCTTTTTGAAATGCATCTGCATCCCGGTGACTCATCCAGCCGCAAAGGATATAAAAGGTGTTGCGGCTCTGTTTCGTGCATGCCGCCAGCTTTCTGACATTAAAATTCGTAGAGAAAATCTCCAGCCGGTCTCTGGCCGCCAGTAAGTCCTCCCGCCTGGATTCCAAAAGAACGGAAAGCCGCTTGCGGATGTCATTGATCTCGGTCTGGACTGCCTTCATACTGTCTTCCAAGGACCGGGTGGCCTCGTAAGGCGTGCCCTTGTATTCATCCGGAAGTGTAATCAACTCAAAATGCATGGAGGCATAAATGGCATCGATTCGGTTCGATATGGTCTCCGGTACAAAATAGACTAGCCAGACGTATTCTTCATCTTCCTTGCACTTGTAGAGAACCGTATCAATGGTATCGTATACGTAGTTCTCAAATTTGTTGTAATACTCATGGGTGATGCGGCCAAAACGAAACTTGATGTACTTAAAATTCAGGATAGAACTTAGATCATAGTTAAGACCGGTAAATGGGAGGATTCGTTCCACAGACTCCTTTAAGGAATCCCGTTTGGAGATCAGGGCCTCTTCCCTGGATTTCAGTTCCTCTGCCTCTTTTCCAATCTCATCAATGAT
This sequence comes from uncultured bacterium, assembly GCA_963519465.1. Taxonomy (GTDB): domain Bacteria; phylum Bacillota; class Clostridia; order Lachnospirales; family Lachnospiraceae; genus Lacrimispora. Next base: position 20,029 of record CAUQMY010000017.1, on the reverse strand, counting down.
ACCAGCCGCCTGTGCAACCGAGAACTTTTTATGTGCATTCTGTTGTTCCTCCCCAGGAGGAAGCAGCTCAGAAAGCTCCAGGGCGCGCTGGTGAATATCTTTGTATGGATTGGTTTCAACGTAAGGCCTTAAGTCTTTCACCGTTTTTAGCTCAGACAGGGCGTTTTCCAGATGGATTTCATATCTGGATAAATAGGTGTCGATGACCCGGTCAATATCGTCCTTGGGCCCGGTGATACTTAAGAATTTCATCTTTTCTATCACGGAAAAGCAACCCCCTTTACTGTTTTACCACATAGGAGATGATTTCATCCGGATTTAAGCGGTACCGGATGCTCTCTATGAGGGTGATAACTTTTTGAATTTCCTCCTCTTTAAAATAGAGATAGGAATTCAGCGTGGCGATGGAATAGGGATTTTGCTGGCTGGTAGAACGGTAGATTTTATCAAGCACCTCCGTTGTAAGCCGTTCTAAATCTGGCACATCAAAAGTCTCTATATCTGCTTTCCGGCCATAGAAGGTGGTTTTTAACGCTGCGTAGAATTCTTCCATGGTTCCGGCCTCCGCCATTTTCGTAATCTGTTCCTTATTTAAGTGGTAATTGGTGGGAATAAGAAGAGAATAAATATCAGCCGACTGTAAGTTGTAATATTTTTTGGAGCGATAGATCCACTGGATATTTAATAAATCCAGCTTGCTTCCAAAACATTGGCTTAAAAGTGCTTTTTCTTCCTTCTTCAAATGTTTTCCCATGACCTTCCAAATGGTTTTAAAATATAAAAGGTCCAGATGGATCTCATAATCAAATAAAGTAGGCTCCCTGGCATCAGCTAAACCAGAGAGCAGGTCGTGATAGACCGAACCTTCCAGGTTTGATACAAAGTCAGAAAGATTCCCGGAAGACGACAGCTTCATTAAATCCAGTTTGGAATGATACTTAAAAAAGTCCTCAAAAACAGAAAGATCGATATCCAGATGGTTGTTCCCCATGGCATTTCGGAAACATTTCTTCAGGATATCGATTTCAAAGTGCATAAAATACAGATCAAGAAATTTACGCTGGTTTAAGTTGGAAAAACGGTAGAGCTTGGCAAAATCCTGGTAAAGAGAAAGAATCAGCCGCTGTTCAATGGCACCCCGGTGAAGGCTGCTTCCCTCCAGGTCTGAAAAAAGCCCCTGGTAGGCTTTTAAGTGGCTTAAATATTCCACAGCATCGGAAACTGTTAATAAGCCTGCCATTTCACGGAACTGATTTTCTGTGATCAGATGGCTTTCCATCGCCCTTACCTTGGTCGTAATGCCGCTGTAAGATAGCAAGTCTCCCATGGGATCACTCCTTTATCATAGTCTGAAATAAATTCTCAACGTAACGGTCATGATGTTCCTCATAATGAGTTTCCAGTGCGTTTTGGATTCTTAAAGAATCGTTCTTCTGCTTTTCCAGCTGGTTGCTCATATCGATTTCCATGTCTGTACGCAGTTTTTCAATTTTGCCGTTGGTCTGTGTCTCTAAATGAGTATCAAATGATGCAGTTCGTCCCTCCATTTCTTTGGCAAATGCTTTTTTGCGTTCGTTGGCGTTATCCATAATGGAAGTTGCTGCCGATTCGATATCAGAAATCTTTTCAATCACTTTATCCATACCGTAGCCTCCTTATAAAATAAGTTTGTAGAATAACGTATTATATTATAATGATACTATAATTTGAAAAAAATACCATACCAAATTGGCAAAATTCACCAATTTTATAAAAATTTAATCATACCTATAACTTACGCTGCGGAAATCGTGGTTATGCATCATTCATAAAAAAAAGCGAAGATCAGAGGATCGGTTTACTCTGGTGTCTTCGCTTTTAAGTAGGTTATTGTGCGGCCTTTGTTGTAGTTTCAGGAGCCTTTGTGGTTTCCTTGGAAGTGGAATTTGATTCATCTTCTGATTCCGTTAAAAATTCCGTGGCAACATAGGCTTCTTTTCCTTCAAACATGATAACCGTCCATTTGTCATCGTACGTTTTCACAAACTCGACTGTCGTGCCGGCTGCAAGGCTTCCCAGTCGGGTGCCGTCAGTAGCAGGCGTGGAGCGTACATTGAGTTTGCTCTTGGTGGTATAGATTTTAGGTGCATCTGTTTCCTCTTCCGTGGTCTCCTCGGTGGTCAACTCCGTGGAGGTTACTTCTGTGGAGATCTGCGCGGATGTCTCAGCTGCAGAAGTCTCTTTATTATCCCCTTTTCCTGGTACCAGCTTTATAAAAATGAGTACAAGCACAAGTACTCCTAAGAAAATCAGTGCTGGCTTTAAAAGACCGCTGGTATCGGGAGTGTTCTTTTGAGAGCGGCGTCTGCTGCGGCCTTTGGAAGTACTTCTTTGGGGCTGCTTCTGACTGGCTCCTGCAGGGGCACTTCTTTTTCCTCCGCCTGAATTAGCGGCTGTGTTAGTTCTCTGTGCCGGTCTCTGGGGAGCACCGCCTCTTGAAGAGCTGCCTCTTGAAGCAACAGCAACAGGCTTTATATTAGCGGAGCGCTGTCTTGATGGAGCGTCATTAGGACTTTCTTTATAAAAAGTATTTGCAAAGGCGTTTACTTCCTGTGAGAGAAGATGCAAGGCTTCCCCAGCGTCATAGGGGCTGTCATTGCCTTCATGTACTGCCTTGTTCCCTATCATACGGATTCTGTGATAGTGATCTTTAGCAGCCTGGGAAATCAGGCGTCCTTCAAATAACTGGTCAATGCTGTCAGCTAAATCGCCTTCCACAATCAGGGCTTTTTCTCCTAAATAGTTTACCATATATTCCAGAGTCTGGCGGGCTTTGATCATAGACATATTGTATTGACTCTGATTCATAAGCATCTCTGTTTCCCTAAGACCCTGCTGGATTCTGATCCAGAAACTGTTATCAGTCGTTCCCATTTATTTCCTCCTTTGCAAAAACGGTTGTATGCCAATATACAGACATTATACCTGATTATTATTGATTGCGCACCTGTTATTTTTTCATTTTGGCGCTGCCAACGAATTCAGGTGCCTACTTGCGCCTGTCCCATATGTTATGATACAATTTACCTGCAATATCAGAACGCAGTTGTTATTATAATAAGATGAAACTATTTGGAGGAAGCAAGATATGAGGTTACGTCACATACCAGGCTCGGAAGAAGAGATCGCTGGCAGCCCATATGTGGTCCAGAACCCGGAAGAGAAAAAGGGATGCTGGAAGGAAGTCTTTGGAAATGAAAATCCCATTGAAATAGAAGTCGGTATGGGAAAGGGCCGTTTTATCATGGAGCTGGCTTCCCTTCATCCGGAGATTAATTATGTGGGGATCGAGAGGTACCCCAGCGTGCTTTTGCGCGGTCTACAAAAAAGAGCAGGGTTAGAACTTGATAATATATACTTTATGTGTGTGGATGCAAAAAACTTATCAGATATATACGCACCTGAAGAGGTTCAGAAGATCTATTTAAACTTTTCTGATCCATGGCCCAAGGACCGCCATGCAAAACGCAGGCTCACCTCAGAGGAATTCATGGAGGTTTATGACCAGATTTTAAAACCCGACGGGGCAGTAGAATTTAAAACGGATAATAAGGGACTGTTTGACTATTCTCTGGAGGCTATTCCAGGAGAGGTATGGGAGATCAAAGAGTTTACTTATGACCTTCACCACAGCGAAATGGGGGAGGGAAATGTAATGACAGAGTACGAAGAGAAGTTTTCCTCAAAAGGAAACCCTATTTATAAACTGATAGCAGGAAGAAAATAAAGAGTTTATATACCGGTGCCAGGTTTTTATGACCAGGGCACCGGTTTTGCATATAATAAAACAAAAAGAAGATGCAGGTGTAAGATTATGGGCATGAAAGACAAGGTTACAAGCAAGCTTCTCCAGGCAACCAGCGACAAGACTGACTTAAATAAAAGAATGCTTTCCTGGAACAAATCCTTTGTGGAAGTTAACAAAACACTAGGCACAAATACAGACAAAAATAAGAAAAATAAATAAATACTAAAAAATAGTAAATTATTTGTAAAAAAGGTGTTGACTTTTGTTGAAGACGGTTATATAATTACACACGTGCTTGAGACAAGAGCACAGCAAGAAAACGAAAGACAAGCGCCTTTAGCTCAGTTGGTAGAGCAGTAGACTCTTAATCTATTTGTCCAGGGTTCGAGTCCCTGAAGGCGCACTAAAAAAGTACTGTTTTTGACGACGGAGAGCGTTGGGGACGGTGCTTTTCCTTTGTCCGGAATTAAGATCAGGAACGATAATTGAATGCAGGAAGCGGAAGCTGTTAAAAGCTTTGGCTTTTTTTTATTTAAAAGCTGTTTCTTCTTATTAAATGATATAACGGAGCATATTTCGGTTAAGATAAAGTCATACTTACTTTAAGGGAAATGCAGACCGTTTTAAAGAATTATGAAAGGCTGATGATGGGCTATTTTATATAGAAAGAAGAGCGTAATGGATTACCTTAATGCTTGTTAAGATAACCGGATAAAACATGGTGCTCCGGGTGCCTTTTTCTTAATAAAAATATGGTGTAATGCTCCCCGTTACGAAGATACCTTAATGTTTTTCCATAATATTCCATATAGCTTGTTTATATTAAATAGGAAGAAAGTCGTACAAAACGTGAAATATAGCAACGGGAGCATTTGTGAAGTTTCCAGGCTTAACCCCTGATTACTCTTGTAGGGATGTCTTTTTTTTCATGTATTCCCATTAAAATACAAGGATATTAGTAAGTAATGACGGTGAAATTAAAAAAAGTATGAAAAACGTGGTTAACTTTCACAAATTATTTGAAGGAAATCTCCTGCAAAACCTAGAAAAATTAGCTGAATCAAAAATAGTTTACATTTTCGTTACATTTAGGGTTGAAAAATGGATAATAATTTAAGAATTATTACGAAAAGATTGTTCCAAATGTTCAAACAATTAAAGACATTAATAAAATGTTATGAAATATGCAAAAAGTTGACAATTTTCGCGGATGAAAGTATGATACACCATATACCTCATGCGATATTGTACCTTGAAAAGTACAATTTCTGAACGGGTAAAAGATTAAAGAGAAGGGCTGTCTCTAAGAAAGGGAGTGAGCATTACGGAGGATTTAGCAGAGAAGTTAATTGAAGAACTGAACTGCGAAACGGTATTTACCATTCCGGTATTCGGAGGGATTCCCATTTCGGAGTCTGTTGTGGTGACCTGGATTATCATGGCGGCGCTGACGCTGGTTTCCATCTGCATGGTGAGGAACTTAACGGTTGAGAATCCTGGGAAGAAGCAGCAGGTTTTGGAGATGGCAGTCGGTGGACTTAATAATTTCTTTGAAGACCTGATTGGAGAGGAAGGAAAGCGTTACATTCCTTATCTGATTTCAGTTGCAATTTATGTTGGTGTGGCCAATATGATTGGTTTGTTGGGATTTAAACCACCTACCAAGGATTTAAATGCCACCGCAGCGCTTGCTATTATGAGCATTCTGCTGATTGAATATGCAGGCTTTCATAAGAAAGGACTGAAAGGCTTCATCAAGAGTTTTGCGGAGCCGGTGCCGATTATTGCACCGATTAATATCCTGGAATTGTTTATCAAACCATTGTCTTTATGTATGCGATTGTTTGGTAACGTTTTAGGAGCTTTCGTAGTTATGGAGCTTTTAAAGGCGATCGCAGCGCCAATCATACCAATTCCGTTTTCCTTGTACTTTGATATTTTTGACGGATTGATTCAGGCGTATGTATTTGTATTTTTGACTGCACTTTTTATAAAAGAGGCAGTGGAGTAAAAACAGTTTAATTAAAAGGAGAGATTATTATGTTAACAGCTATTGGAGCAGGAATCGCAGTATTAACAGGTATTGGTGCAGGTGTAGGTATTGGTTTAGCAACAGCTAAGTCTGTAGATGCTATCGCAAGACAGCCAGAAGCAGAAGGCAAGATCAGCAAAGCTCTTTTATTAGGTTGTGCTCTTGCAGAGGCAACAGCTATCTATGGTTTCGTTATTGCCCTTCTTATCATCATGGTTCTTAAATAATGCCCGAAAGCGGGAATTATAAGGAAAATTTAGAAAGAAAGGCAGGCGGTAGAGATGCTTAAACTGGATATAAACCTTTTGTTTAATATCGTGAATCTTATTGTCCTGTATTTTTTGCTTAGGCATTTCCTGATTCAGCCGGTTATGAATGTTATGAATAAACGGCAGGCAATGATTGAAAACAGCATTTCAAATGCAAGGAACTCCGAAGGTCAGGCAGCAGAGATCAAAAAGCAGTATGAAGAGAAACTGGCTGGATCCTCAGAAGAGGGATTAAAGATTATCGAAGAAGCAAAGAACCAGGCAAAGGTCCAGTACGACCGTATTTTAAAGAATGCGGATGAAGAGGCCGGCCGGGTGCTTGGAGAAGCACAGAAAAAAGCGGAAGCCGATCAGGAAAAGGCTCTGCGTGAAGCTAAGGCGCAGATTGCGGGCTTAGTAATTGCAGCAGCGGCCAAGGTAGTTAATCAGGAAGCGAGCGCTAAGTCAAATCAGGCGCTTTACGATTCATTTTTAGCAGAAGCAGGTGATGCCCATGACGCAGGCAGCAATTAATTATGGACGGGTGCTTTATGAGCTGTCCGTTCCAAAAACGGCCATAGAGGAAGCGGCTCTGGCGCTAAAGGTAGTGCCGGAGCTTAAGCGTGCTTTAAGCAGCCCCGTCATTGCAAAGAGCAGCAAGCATCGGGTAATTGAACGGGTATTTCCACAGGAGATGAAAACCTTTTTAAAGGTTTTGGTTGACCGCCGGGATATGGACCTTGCCAATGATATTTTCAAGGCTTGGCGCGCTTGTGTGTCTGAAGAAGAAGGAATGTTAGAAGCTTCTTTATACTACGTGACAAAGCCAGATGAGGAACAGATCCGGGAAATTAAGGCGATGCTTTGCAGAAAGTACGACAAAAAGGATGTAAGACTCTGCTTGATCGAAGACGCCAGTTTAATCGGTGGATTCATTATCCGTGTAGGAGATGTGGAGACTGACTGGAGCTTAAAAGGACGTCTGAGACAATTAGAACAAAAAATAATGCGGAGGTGAAAAACGTGGCTTCCATCAATTCAGATGAAATTATTTCTATATTGAGAAGTGAAATTGAAGATTATGACGCTCATGCCAGGGACCAGGAAGTGGGAACTGTCATCAGCGTAGGCGACGGCATTGCAACAGTTTATGGTATTGATCATGCAATGTACGGCGAAATCGTTGTATTTGATAGCGGAATCAAGGGTATGGTCCAGGATATCAGAAGAGAAGATATCGGCTGTATTCTGTTTGGTTCCGACCGTGAAGTTAGAGAAGGTTCCAAGGTAACAAGAACCAAGAAACGTGCAGGTATTCCGGTAGGCGATGGATTCGTCGGAAGAGTTGTAAACTCTCTTGGTGCTGCTATCGATGGAAAGGGAGATATCGTTTCTGACGATTATCGTCCTATCGAAAATGAGGCTCCTGGAATCGTTGACCGTAAGAGCGTATCCGTTCCTATGGAAACTGGTATTCTGGCAATCGACTCCATGTTCCCTATCGGACGCGGACAGAGAGAGTTAATCATCGGTGACCGTCAGACTGGTAAGACTTCCATCGCAATTGACGCCATCTTAAACCAGAAGGGTAAAGATGTAATCTGCGTTTACGTTGCAGTTGGACAGAAAGCATCTACCGTTGCGAAACTGGTGAATACTCTGACTCATTACGGTGCAATGGATTACACTATTGTAGTATCTTCATCTGCAAGTGAACCGGCACCTCTTCAGTATATCGCACCTTATTCAGGAACTGCTCTTGCAGAGTATTTTATGCATAAAGGAAAAGATGTACTGATCGTTTATGATGATTTATCAAAGCACGCAGTGGCTTATCGTTCCCTGTCACTGCTTTTAGAGCGTTCTCCTGGACGTGAAGCTTATCCTGGTGATGTTTTCTATCTTCATTCCAGACTGCTTGAGCGTTCCAGCCGTTTGAAAGATGAGCTTGGAGGCGGTTCTATTACAGCCCTTCCTATCATTGAAACTCAGGCGGGAGACGTATCTGCATATATTCCTACCAACGTTATCTCCATTACTGACGGACAGATTTTCCTGGAGAGTGATCTCTTTTTCTCCGGTATGAGACCGGCCGTTAACGTTGGTCTTTCCGTATCCCGAGTTGGTGGTGCGGCACAGACCAAAGCAATGAAAAAGGCAGCAGGAAGCATTCGTATTGATCTGGCTCAGTGCCGTGAAATGGAAGTATTTACCCAGTTCAGCTCTGATCTTGATGCAGCAACCAAGGAGCAGATCCAGTACGGAAGAGGTCTTACTGAGCTGTTAAAACAGCCTTTATGCCATCCATTAAGCCTTCATGCCCAGGTTATCAGTCTGATCGTAGCCAATAACCGTTTGTTATTAGATATAGAGGTTCCTAAGATCAAGGAATTCCAGAGAGAGATGCTTGAATTCTTTGACAGCGTACATCCGGAAATCGGCAATGAAATTGAAGAGACCAAGACACTGTCTGACGAGCTGAAGCAGAAAATCCTTGATACAGCGGCTGAATATATACAGAAACGGGTGTAAGATATGGCAAATGCGAGAGAGATACAAAGCAGAATGAACAGCATCAAAAGCACCATGAAGATTACCAATGCGATGTATACCATTTCCTCGTCAAAGCTTAAAAGGGCAAGGAAAGCCCTGACCGATACGGAGCCTTATTTTTATACGCTGCAGAGCACTATAGCCAGAATTATCAGACATACGCCTGATATTGATGATCCGTATCTGGATACCCGGCCGGAGATTAAGAAAGAAGACCGTAAGATCGGTTACATCGTGGTGACAGCTGATAAGGGACTTGCGGGTGCTTATAATCATAATGTATTTAAACTGGCCCAGGAGCAGATTGACAAGGGTGGTAATCCCATGCTGTTCGTAGTAGGTGATTTGGGACAGCAGTATTTCACAAAAAAAGGAATACCGGTGGAGCAGGATTTCCGGTATACCGTGCAAAAGCCCAATATGAGCCGGGCCAGAATCATTGAAGAAAAGATCGTGGATTATTTCCTGTCTGGAAAACTTGATGAGGTGTATATGATCTACACCAGAATGGCCAATGCTATGAAGATGGAAGCCGAAGTACAGCAGCTTCTTCCCATTCCGAAACAACAAATCACGAAGAATGTACCAGTTAATGTGCATTTGGAGGAGATTACCATGAGCCCGTCGCCTCAGGCCGTTATTGATGCCGTTGTGCCGAATTATATCGCAGGGTTCATCTACGGCGGTCTGGTGGAATCTTATTCCAGCGAGCAGAATTCCAGAATGATGGCAATGCAGGCTGCGACAAATAGTGCTCAGGATATGCTTGACGAACTGGCAATTACCTATAACCGTGTCCGCCAGGCGGCAATCACTCAGGAAATCACTGAGGTAATCAGCGGGGCAAAAGCCCAGAAGAAAAAAAGGAAGAAAGCGTAGCTTCATCGTGTTTTCAATAAATAGAGAGAGGAGGAGTCCTCACGACTGTGAGTAACAGAATATGAATAAAGGTAAGATCGTTCAGGTCCTGGGACCTGTAGTAGATGTTGAGTTTTTAGAGGGCAGTGAGCTTCCTGCAATTAAAGACGCCCTTGAGGTGAATAATGAAGGAAAGCGCTGCGTAATGGAAGTTGCCCAGCATACGGGCAATGGTACAGTTCGTTGTATCATGCTGGCTTCCAGCGAAGGATTGAGCAGAGGCATGGAAGTAACTTCAACTGGAGAAGGTATTAAAGTTCCAGTTGGTGAGCAGACTCTGGGACGTCTTTTTAATGTACTTGGTGAGACCATCGATAACGGAGAAGTTTTATCCGGTGGTCCAGAGTGGGTAATCCACAGAGACCCTCCAGCTTTTGAGGAACAGAGTCCGGTTGCTGAGATCCTGGAGACAGGTATTAAGGTAATTGACCTTTTAGCTCCTTATGCAAAAGGCGGAAAGGTTGGTCTGTTCGGCGGTGCCGGTGTTGGTAAGACAGTTCTTATTCAGGAGCTGATCCATAACATCGCAACTGAGCACGGCGGATATTCCATCTTTACCGGTGTTGGAGAGCGTTCCCGTGAGGGTAATGACCTTTGGACAGAGATGGGTGAGTCTGGTGTAATTTCTAAGACCGCTTTGGTATTTGGTCAGATGAACGAGCCGCCGGGCGCACGTATGCGTGTTGCTGAGACAGGACTTACCATGGCAGAGTATTTCCGTGATGAAGAGCATAAGAACGTGCTTTTATTCATCGATAATATCTTCCGTTTTACCCAGGCAGGTTCTGAGGTTTCCGCTCTTCTTGGACGTATGCCTTCTGCAGTTGGTTATCAGCCAACTCTTGCTACGGAAATGGGTGAGCTTCAGGAGCGAATCACTTCTACAAGAAATGGTTCTGTTACCTCTGTGCAGGCCGTATATGTGCCAGCCGATGACTTAACTGACCCGGCTCCGGCAACTACCTTCGCACATCTGGATGCAACCACCGTTTTATCCAGAAAGATCGTAGAACAGGGTATTTATCCGGCAGTTGATCCTCTGGAATCCAACTCCCGTATCCTGGAACCGGATGTAGTAGGTGAAGAGCATTATGAAGTTGCACGTAAGGTTCAGGAGCTTCTTCAGAAATACAAAGAGCTTCAGGATATCATCGCGATTCTCGGTATGGAAGAATTAGGTGATGATGATAAGACTACCGTTTACCGTGCAAGAAAGATTCAGAAGTTCTTATCTCAGCCATTCTCTGTTGCAGAGAACTTTACTGGTGTTTCAGGTAAGTACGTTCCACTTAAGGAAACTGTCCGTGGATTTAAAGCTATCGTGGATGGCGATATGGATCAGTATCCTGAGGCTGCGTTCTTTAATGTGGGAACCATTGATGAAGTCATTGAAAAGGCTAGGAAATTAGAGGCTTAACTTGGAGGTGCTGCCTGTGAGTACGAATACATTTTTCCTTCAGGTTCTTGCCAGCAATAAGGTGTTTTATAAAGGTTCCTGCCAGGAGCTTATCATTCCTCTGGTGGATGGTGAAAAGGCAGTTCTTCCCCGTCATGAAAATATGGTAATTGCCGTATCAATCGGGGAAATGCGGTTGCTTGACGGAAACGGTCAGTGGTATAGCGGTGTAGTGGGAAATGGATTTGTCCAGATCATCAATAACCGTGTTACAGTCATTGTAGATACCGCTGAACGTCCTGAGGACATCGATGAACGCCGTGCCGAAGAAGCCAGGGAAAGAGCTGAGGAACAGCTGAGGCAGAGCAAGAGCCTTCAGGAGCATTCTCATTTTGAGGCGTCTTTAGCCAGATCACTGGCGAGACTGCGTACAAAGCAAAAGATGGGATCTGATAGGAAATAGATTTAAGATAAAAGATATCCTGCAGGACACTGCGTGGGGGTATCTTTTTTCTATTACGGGACATATAGCCGTAGTTATATTTTTATGTAAAAAAGTGGAATGATATGGTAAATGTCACAATTGACGGCATATATAAACGGTGCTATAGTAGCCACTGGAGAAATAACCCCTTTCGAAGAGGAGATAAATGGAGGTAGAGTTGTGTATAGAAATCAAAAGATAAAAACCAAAGTGTTAGTTGTCTTTGGCACCATTATTTTACTTGGCGTCCTGGCGATTATGGGAGTGCTGGAGGGTATGAACGGAATATCCGGAAATCTTCGGAAATTATATCAGGGGCCATATGTTGCAACGGATAATATGTGGGTTATCCGCCGGAACCTTTTGGACAGCCAAATGGTGCTTTACCGGCTGACAAGTGAAAAGAAAACGGAGGTTGCCAAAGCAAGCAGCGAGGCAAAGACTCTGATTGACCAGGATTCGGCTGATATACAGACTGCCATTTCCAGTCTGGAAACTTTATTAAGAACAGAGGCAGAGAAACAGATTCTGACAGAGATCAAAAGCGGTATTCAGGAATCAGATCAGATTCAGGCCAGCATCCTGGAGTTGGCTTCTCAGGGAAAATTAGACGAAGCAAGAACGATGACCCGGAATACTTATGAACCAAAGTATGAGGACTTAAGGAATAAGGTCATGAATCTGGCCCAGTCTGTATCCAGTGATGCCCAAGGATTTGTAAACAAAGCCAATGCTACCAGCCGCAATGCCATGGTAATGGGTATCGGAGCGTTAGTGATAGGAGTTGCAGTTTGTGCGGTGATTGCGATGCGGTTTTCAAGATCCATTGTCAAACCCCTGGAAGAGCTTGATAAGGCGGCCAAGGAGATGTCTAAGGGGGATTTGAAGGCAACAAGATTTATTACATATCAGTCGAAGGATGAGATTGGTTATCTGGCGGACAGCTTAAGAAGTACCATGTCTGTTCTGGATTCTTATGTTTCTGAAATTTCTTCTATTCTTCTGCGTTTATCAAAAGGGGATTTAACCGTTCCGAGAGATCAGATCACAGACTTTATGGGGGATTTTTCTGAAATCAAAAGTTCCTTTGTTACCATATTGAAAAGCTTCAATAATACACTGGGAGATATTCATGAGTCCAGTGCTCAGGTTGATATAAGCTCTGACCAGGTATCGGATGCGGCTCAGATGTTATCCCAGGGATCCACGGAACAGGCAATGGCTCTTGAGGAACTGACCAGTGCGATTACAGAGATTTCTTCCCAGATCCGGGATAATGCAGAGAATGCAAAGAATGCCAACATCCTGACCGCAAAGGTTCAAAAGGAAGTGGAGGAGAGTAATCTCCATATGGTTACCATGAACTCAGCCATGAGTGAGATCAATGAATCTTCCCAGGAGATTGGAAAGATCATTAAGGCCATCGAAGATATTGCGTTCCAGACCAACATTCTTGCCTTGAATGCGGCTGTAGAGGCTGCAAGAGCAGGAGAAGCTGGAAAAGGCTTTGCTGTTGTAGCTGATGAAGTGCGCAATCTTGCAAGCAAGAGCGCGGAGGCCAGCAAAGATACGGCTGTTTTGATTGAGAATTCAGTGAAAGCAGTTGAAAACGGCATGACCATTGCAGCGCAGACGTCCCATTCTCTTGATGTGGTAAAGGACACAACCATTCAGGTGGTGGATACCGTAAACCGGATCGCAGGTGCTTCCGAAAAGCAGGCAGAATCTGTGGAGAACGTATCCGTACGGGTTAACCAGATCTCTTTAGTGGTTCAGACCAATTCGGCAACAGCGGAAGAAAGTGCTGCGGCCAGCGAGGAACTGTCCAGCCAGGCTGCTTATTTAGAGCAGTTGGTGGAACGATTCCATTTGTTTAAAGATAATCAGAACAATTCATAAGTATATAGATGAGTAAATATATAGATGAGTAGACATATAGCTGTGTAAATATATGGCTGTGTAAATAAAGGCTGGATAAATAAAAGCCGGATAAATAAAAGCAGGGTAAATAAAAGCTGGATAAATAAAAGCTGATTATACAAAAATCTAAATAAGTTAAAAGGCTATATAAAAAAAGTCCCCCTTCCATTAGAACTTCAACATTAATGGAAGGGGGACTTTTTTTATTATATCTTCATTAACCTAATGCCACATCTAAGATCATCATGATCAGAAATCCGCCCATAACACCCAGGGTACCTGCATTGGAATGCTCTCCTAAATGTGCTTCAGGGATCAGTTCTTCTACCACCACATACAGCATGGCTCCGGCAGCAAAGGACAAAAGCCAGGGCATCAGCGGTGCGATGCTTCCGGCAATCAGGACCGTTAAAATTCCAAAGATAGGCTCTACGATACCGGACATGCTTCCACGGATAAATGCTTTTCCAGTAGAGAGTCCTTCCTGTCTTAGTGGAAGAGATATTGCAGCTCCCTCAGGGAAATTCTGAATGCCGATACCGATGGCAAGTGCCATAGCAGAAGTGTATAGAGCTGAATCGCCGCCATGCTGGGCAGCGAGTGCGAACGCCAGACCCACTGCCATACCTTCCGGAATATTGTGGAGTGTGACCGCCATAACTAAAAGCGTGGTTCGTTTCCATGTAGATGAAATTCCTTCTGCTTCATTACCTTTTGGATTGCTCATATCAGCATGGAGATGAGGAAGCAGGGAGTCAAGTACAATAAGGAATAAAACGCCAAGCACAAAGCCTCCTGCGGCAGGTACCCAGCCGATACCTCCGGCTGATTCGGCTTCTTCAATGGCTGGAATCAATAGCGACCAGACGGAAGCTGCAATCATGACGCCTGCGGCAAAGCCCAGAAATATTCTCTGGACAGCCTGATTTACTTCCTTTCGAAAGAAAAATACCACAGAAGCTCCCAGAGTGGTCATGAGAAATGTGAAGCCGGTACCTCCGGCAGCCCATAAAACTGGTGTCATAAAAATCCCTCCTTTATTTAAAATCATTCATTTAAAATAGTAGTTTCTCTATTACTTTTAATATATCATAAGCGGCCTTTTGGTGCAATGAGATAAATTCCCTTTCCCTTTCTGACAAATTTATGCTAAAATAGACCTGATTTTACATATGAAAGGAATCTGGTTTATGAACATAAAGATACAATGGAAAAGACACTCTGTCCGTTCCTTCTTCATAGCAGCTACTGCGGCAGCATTATTGTCCGGCTGCACAAATAGCGATGCTGTTACAGGGAAAGGGACTGCTACCACTTCTGTAGCCAGCACTTCAGTGGCAAAAAAAGAACTTCAGCCGATCAGCTTACTCTCTCCGGGAGGAGATATGCTGCCACGGCTTAATGATGTACCGGATCAGAAGGAAAATCCCATTCCGGAATACTTAAGAAACGGCGTAGAGCATCCGGTAGTGGCAAGCCTTCAGCAGCGTTTGATGGATTTAGGATTTATGGATAACGATGAGCCGACTCAGTATTTCGGAAGCGTAACAGAAGCGGCCATTAAGACATACCAGCGTCAGAACGGGCTGGCCCAGGATGGGATTGTAGGTGCTGAGACGCTGGAATCCATTATGTCTCCTTCTGCCAAATACTACGCAGTATCAAAAGGTGTGGCAGGAGATGATATTTCCCGGATTCAGACCCGTCTTTATGAACTTGGTTATCTTGCCAATGCGGGGCAGGTTTCAGGCAACTTTGGTGATGAGACTGAAATAGCGGTAAAGAAGTTACAGGAAGTCAACGGCTTAAATATCGATGGAAAAGTAGGACGTCAGACCATTAACTTACTTTACAGCGAAGAGATCAAGCCAAACCTTGTATCGTATGGAGAAAAGAGCGATATAGTTTTAGCCTGCCAGCAGCGGCTAAAAGAACTGGGATACTTAATGTCAGTTCCGGACGGCGCATACGGCAACGATACCGTAACAGCCATCAAGCAGTTCCAGGCCCGTAATGACCTTGTGGTAGACGGATATTTAGGGCCATCCACCAGAGTGGCTTTAAACAGTTCTGAAGCCCAGCCGAACGGTATGACTCTGGGAGAACATGGAGATTCCGTTACAAAGGTTCAGCAGCTGTTAAATAAGTATGGCTATCTGGCATCTGCAAATGTCACCGGTTATTATGGAGAAGTAACAGAAAATGCGGTAAAAGCGTTCCAGAGCAACAATGGACTGTCAGCAGATGGTTCTGTAGGCCAGAATACCCTTAATAAACTTACTGGAAGCGGAGTAAAGAGTGCAGGCTCCTCAAGCGGTACAGGAAAAGGAAACAGTGGAAAAGGCGGAGGCGGCACGGTAAAGGGTGGTTCCGGTGTAGGAGGACTTTTATCCGTTGCAAGATCTAAGCTTGGACGTCCTTATGTCTGGGGATCAAAAGGCCCCAATTCCTTTGACTGCTCCGGATTTATATACTGGTCTCTCAATCAGGTAGGGGTAAGACAGAGCTATCTGACTTCTTCCGGTTGGAGAAATGTAGGAAAATATACGAAGATCAGCAGCTTTGGAAGTTTACAGGCAGGTGATATCATCGTAGTCAGCGGTCACGTGGGAATCGTTGCCGGAGGCGGAAAGGTGATTGATGCTTCTTCCAGTAACGGAAAAGTCGTGGAGCGTTCCTTAAGCAACTGGTGGAGGAATAACTTTATCTGCGGTTGGAGAATATTCGGTTAAGAATCATATAGAGACAGAAGTGTAAGAGGGAGAGGAGGCCCCGGTTGGGAACCTCCTCTCCCTCTTATATTATCTCTTGATGGGAAAAGCGACACTGGCTTTGAATAAATCTCCGTCAATGTATAACATGAATTGCCCGCCCTGAAGCTCGGTCAGGCTTTTGGCGATAGAAATTCCAAGTCCGCTGCCTTCCGTGGTTCTGGCTACATCTCCGCGGACGAAACGTTCTGTCAGTTCGTCGGCCCGTATGTTTAACGGGTTTTCAGAAATATTCTTCATGGTGAACACCACCATGTCTTCTTCCGGTATAATATCCACATAGACCCGGCTGTGCTCCATAGCATATTTGAATGCGTTATTGTATAGATTCTCCAGGACTCTCCATAGGTATCTGCCGTCTGCTTCAATAAAGAAGGATTCATCAGGTAATTCCGACACCAGTTCCAGATGGCGAAGGGAAAACTTTTCTTCAAATTCTCCGTTGGTCTGCTGGATGAGCTCTACAAAATCAATGCTTGCGATTTCCAGCTTTAAATTCCCGGAACTTGCTTTAGAGGCCTCGACCAGATCTTCGGTCAGAGTCTTTAAACGATGGGACTTTTGTTCCAGTACCTCTAAATAGCCTAAGATCTTGGGATCCTGAATGCCCTCCCTCTTGATTAAATCCACGTAGTTTATGATGGATGTAAGGGGAGTTTTGATGTCATGGGACACATTGGTGATCAAATCAGTTTTTAAACGTTCGCTTCGTACTTTTTCCTGAAGTGCTGTCTCCAGACCGGTGCTGATATGGTTGATGTTTTCCGCCAGTTCCCGTTCCTTCCCGTAAAAGGTCTGGGTATCGATCTTATAGGTGGTATTTCCTTCGGATATGTGCAAAAGAGCCTGGTTGATCTGATCTGTCTCCCATGCATTCTGATACATCTTGTGAAATACCCAGAGGTCAAAACCAAGGAATATTATTCCCACTGAAACCATTAAGACCCTAGATGCCAGATCGTTGTAAGTAAACAGCAGAATGCAGAAGGCCAGTATCATGACGGTGTTAAAAACCAGAAACAGGATATAAGCGAAGATAATCCGGGTGGTGAACCGATGGTATTTAAAATACAGAGCTAAATTTCTCCGCCACCGGTATAATAGGCTTCCTTTCCAAAGGGTACCTGCCTTATAACGCTTTAATAAGCATAATGCGAACATGAGTCCGGCTGCATAGTAAATCAGGACCCGGATAACCAGCTCGCCATAAAACCACTGTTCATAGGCAAGAAACAAATGAATAATCTTGTTGAACAGCTTATCAGCCAAAAACAAAGTACACAGAGTGGCACCGGAAAAAACAAGGAAGCAGCTTTCGGCAGGAAGCCGGTCGAACCGTTCCAGTTTTGGGGCATCGGGTCCTTTTTCCCGGTATCCGGTCAGGGTGACCAGAGCATAGAGGGTAACTGCGCTGCCCAGAATGCCGACCACAAGGCTTATGATTCCGAAGATATATAACAGGCGCATACGGTTATAGGAAGCGTCTGCCTTGGCGTAAGCATCGTTGTAGGGGTAGGAAGTATTCACGGCTATTGTCATATAATAATTGCCGTTGTTATAGGGATTCATCTTTTCTAACTGGGATGACACGTTCTTTGGAACCGTGGTTAGATTAGAATCCGCGTATAAGGATTCTCCAGTTACATAAAGGTATTTTCCCATGGCTTTGAAGTCTTCTAAGTCTTTTCCGGCTACGTTGTGGTATAACTTAAAATCGTCCTTGGTATTCTGGTAAAGGATTTCAAATTTTAAGTTGCTGGGATTCTGGATAAAACGGTAATAAAATGAGTAGTAATTTCCTAAGTGGGTGAGGACCTCATAGGAAAGCTGATCCATCGTAAGGAAGGATTCTCCCGGTTCTGAAGCTTCAAAATCAGGTTCATAAGCCCGGTAATCCACGCGGATATCCGGATTTTCCCCATTGGATTCAGAAGGGTGGCCTCCACTCACTTTAAACTGCTCATTCAAATAATACCCTTGGGACTTGGCTCTGCGGATCATCTCATCCACAGTAAATTCCTTCGTCGTACCAGGGCCGTCGGTAATCCGGACGATTGGTTTTGAGTAATCGATCCGGCCGTCGGTTTCAAAAACTTCTTTATATTTTACATAGTTAAAAATCTCATCGATATCAGATTTTAGCTGGCGGGTGAATTCAGGCGTGTCCTCATAGGTTTCATGGGTAATCCAGTCGATCCCTTCCCCGTAGTGGATGTTGTTATACATGATGGTAACGCCAACCACCACAAGAAAGGAGAAGATGATATGCAAAAGGACTGCAACTTCTTTTCTTTTCTTCATAATCACTCCTACTGCTTCTCGATCTTATAGCCGACGCCCCATACAACCTTTAAGTACCGTGGTTCTCTGGGGTTGATTTCGATTTTCTCCCGGATGTGGCGGATGTGTACAGCTACAGTGTTGTCCGCGCCAATGGCTTCCTCATTCCAAATCTGCTCGTAGATTTCATCGATAGAGAATACTTTTCCGGCATTCTTCACCAGGAGCATAAGAATGTTATATTCAATGGGGGTGAGCTTGATCAGCTCATCATCAATGGATACTTCTTTATTGTCATCGTTGATGGAAAGACCGCCGCATTTGTAAATAGCTCCTGCGGGCTGCTGGTTCATGTTGCCAAGCTGGGTATAGCGGCGCAGCTGGGATTTGACTCTGGCTACCAGTTCCAGCGGATTAAATGGCTTTGTGATATAATCATCCGCACCGATATTAAGACCTAAGATCTTATCCGTGTCTTCTGATTTTGCGGAGAGAATAATGATGGGAATGCTGCTTGTCTCACGGACTTTTAAGGTGGTTCGTATTCCGTCAAGTCCTGGCATCATTACATCAAGGATCATTAAGTCAATTTCATTCTCTTCCATAAGTTCCAGGGCTTCAAAGCCGTCATAAGCTTTTATAATCTGAAATCCTTCTCCTGTTAAATATATATCAATGGCTTCTACAATTTGTTTGTCGTCATCACATACTAAGATATTCTGCATAAGAAAACCTCCTTTTCAATCATTATACAACGAAGGCAATGAAAAAGCACTTTACTTTTTTCTAAAGAAATTAGAAACCAGCCCCCTATCTATCATGTTTCTGCATTTTTTCACATATGTTTTACCAATTCTGGTAAAAGGATGCTGTTATGAAAATATACGTGGTAAAACCGGGGGATAGTGTGGACTCCATTGCCAATGCGGAAGGAATATCGGTGGACACCCTGGTCTATGATAACCAGATCTATCCTCCTTACCGCCTGGCGATCGGCCAGGCACTTTATATCGCCGGGGGTACTCCTCCCGAAGACAAGATTCCTCTTTATGTATTTGGCTATGCATATCCCTTTATTGAGTCGGAGAATCTGGATAATACGCTCCCGTTCCTGACGGATCTTTACGTATTCTCCTATGGATTTACGGAAGAAGGGGATCTGGTTCCTCCAGCGATTGACGATGACTGGATGATTGAACGGGCGCTGGATTCGGGTGTACGTCCCATTTTGACCCTGACGCCTCTTGGGCCTGACGGGAAATTTAACAACAACCTGGTTTCGATCGTGGTACATAATCCTCAGGTTCAGCAACGGCTTATCTGGAATCTGGGACTAAAGATGCAGGAAAAGAAATTTGGGGGTCTGGATATTGATTTTGAATATATTATGGCCGACGACCGGCTGGCCTATGCGGACTTTGTAACAAGAGTCACCCAGATCATGAACCGATTTGGCTACCAGGTAACTCTGGCCCTTGCGCCGAAGACTTCGGCAGATCAGCCTGGCCTTTTATATGAAGGCGTGGATTACGGGCTTCTTGGTGCCGCAGCCAACCGGGTACTTTTGATGACTTATGAGTGGGGGTATACTTATGGTCCTCCCATGGCAGTTGCGCCCATCAATATGGTACGGAGAGTGG
>CAUQMY010000016.1:0-128046 GCA_963519465.1 uncultured bacterium | reverse complement strand
TCCCCAGTAGGACCAGTATCCCCAGTAGGACCAGTATCCCCAGTAGGACCAGTATCCCCAGTAGGACCAGTATTCCCAGTAGGTCCAGTATCTCCAGTAGAACCAGTATCCCCAGTAGGACCGATATCCCCGGTAGGTCCGGTATTACCAATAGAGCCAGTAGGCCCAGTGTCACCGATAGAGCCGGCGGGTCCAGTATCACCAGTAGGCCCAGTGTCACCGATAGAGCCGGTGGGTCCAGTATCACCAGTAGGTCCGATATCCCCGGTAGGCCCAGTGTTACCAATAGAGCCAGTAGGTCCAGTATCTCCAGTAGGCCCAACTTCTTCATTTATACTTTCTTCTATAATTACCAGTGTACCATTCAATGGAACTTGGTCCGAATAGTATACAGAAGCAGTACTGATATTAACAAGGGATAATGTAACAGGAGCTTCTGTTATTTCGATAATTCCAACTCCATATACTTCACCCGTTTTTAAAGGTGAGTTACCTCTGAGAAAATTCCCCTGGGAAGTTGACAAGGCGAAAGCGCTACCGTTTGTTGAACGTGATGACTGTGTTGCTAACCACCAGTCTATAACAAATCTTCCGGATCTTCCAAAGGTAATAACACCAGTAGTCGAATTGTAAGTTATATTTCCTGATATAAAAATGATATTATCAAATAGAACATTTTCTCCAAAGTCAATGCTGGAAGAGGAGTTTAGTTCTATTTGTAGAGCAATATTATCCATTGTTTTTCCCCCTATTTAACTAAATAGTTTATAGATACAACTAAAAATGTATAATGATATCTATAAATATTTTATGATTTTTCGTATAAAAGGGGAACTTTATGAAATAAGGCTGAATTTAAATGGTTTACTTTTAGAACAAAATAATAGAAACAGTTTTATAAAAAGTTGTTTAATATGAGACTATTTATATTTCTGCCATATTCATAAAAATGATACTTCATAGACTAAATGATATATCTTGAATGCTATAATATTAAAAAAATGATATGCTGGTTTTACAAAAATACGGTATTAAAAGATAAATAGTGATTGCTATATAAAATAGAATGGAAATAAGAAGGGGAACTTGAAAACGTATGACCAGTTTAATAATTAATTACAATAAAATATTGCCAGTTGGGTATAAATTTATTGCTGCGGATATTGGCTCTGAAACTATTAAAAAGCTTCAATGTCTTACCGCAGCAATATAAGATATAGGTAATGATTTAATTAATTTCTGCCAGATATGAAACAGGCATAAAATGCTATTAATATATATTTTTATAAATTAGATATATGCCATCATCAATGAATCGTAAAAACTAAATCCTGCTTTTCCATAGTGATGAGTAACCGGTAAATATCATGTTTCCATGCTGTTTTTAGACGGTTATCTGTAATAGGAATAACTTCTTTTCGTATAGTACTGGCGCCGGTTACATTAAGTGTACCTAAGTTTCCAATGGTTACGGAGTTTTCTGTTACTAATGGTTCCTCATAAAACATAAGAGATACCACTGGGTTTGGAAGCTTGCCTTCATAATGATCGGTTACGATTATTTCATTTCCCTTTTTTAGCACTGCATTGCGGACATAAGAATGAATCCGTTCATCAGGATATGCAGATGCAAAATCCATGGTGATACTGCATTCGGAATCTTCAAAATGACATGAAACTTGCTCTGCATGATATTCTGCTCCGTCTTTTTGGATGATTTCGTTTTCTCCATCAAAAAAGGTTGGAAGATTATGAAAACGTGACTGCATGGTCCAGATATCATAGCGGTCAGGAGAGAAGGTTTTTTTGCTGTAAGTTTCCACACCTACGTCAATAAGGAGAGGGCTTCCATCTTTATAAATGGTAAAGCTTCCCGTATCGTTGTGATTATGGCTGTCATTATTGTCCCCCGCTTTTACAGCAAGGCAAAGATGCTCATCCCGTGAAATAAAAATCCCAACGCTTTCATACCAGATATCACCGTGAGAGATAACAGGATTCTTTTCATAGGTCAACATCTCGCTGTGTGTAAATATTGTCTGAAGCCGGTAAAAAAGGTTATGTTCGTTGACCGTTAAAGGATCTTCACTATTTTGGTAATCTGAAGCAGCAAAAGCCATCAGCTCTTTGTTTTTAGTCATTTTTCCGAATAAAAATTCCCTGGCACTGCAACGGCCGGCGACAGGAGAGCAGTCGGCAAAATTTACGTAATAGATTCCGTCAATGTGAACATTCAAAATGTAGGAAGCTATATTTTTGATTTTTTTCGCTTCATAAGCAGGAAGAAAAGCGTGGTCCGTAATTTCATTTAATACTTCAAGACAGTTAAAAAGACACAAGCCGGCATGACGGAAATATTGGGCGCCTTCATCACAGCAGCCGTCTTCGCCGTATTCGTCAAGAAAATAATCGATACTTTTTACGGCTTTTTGTAGGATTTCAACTTTTTTTGCTTCTGGAAGATCTCTGGTAAAGGCAGAGAGCAATATGTTCTGAGTGCACCAGACCGTCCAGTTATTCATCTGACTGACACCATCGCCCATCCACCAGAAATGCTCTTGGATATAAGGAATAAAAATCCGTTCCTCCAGGTTTTTATTGACCATTTTGGATAGGTAGGGGCTGACTTCACTTAACTCCTGTCTTAAAAGATATTCTGCCATGGAAAGTACGGAAGCGGTTTCAGCAGCAAATAAGTCTATGACAGGGCGTGTGACATCCGGAAGTATAAGCTGAGGGGTATCACGGATATAGGAATTATGGGCAGGAAGCTGCCAGGCATTTTCTTCGCAGATGACAAAAAGCCCATTGATGATATCATCAAGAAAACGGCCCTGATGTTCTACGCATTCTGCTAAAACAAGGCTGTCTAAGGCGATTCGTCTGGAAAACTGTTTATCTTCAAAACGACTTCGGTTCCCTGTTCTGGAAAATTCCATAAAATCTACTGCAGTAAGAGATGGATAGTCAAACTTTAAATAGCTCTCTCCATTTTTTACCAGACGTTCTTTTAGGTCTTCAGAGAGAGATTCCCATTCCTTTCGCTCGGAAGCGGGCGGATATGGATTAAAGCAGGATAATGGTTCTTTCAAGTTTTTTGCCAATTCCGTAATCATGACACATTCTCCTTATTCTTCATCATAAGTAGTGATGGTATTTTGTTGTATAAATTCCCGGGGTGATAATCCGGTAACTTTTTTAAATACTTTACTGAAATAAAAGGCGCTTTCAAAACCCAGCTGGTCAGCAGCTTCATAAATCTTCATATCCTGCTCCAAAAGCAGGGATTTGGCTTTGTTTACCTTTGCCTGGGCAATGTATTCAGAAAATCCCAGCTGACAGTTCTTTTTAAATAAGATGCTTAAATAATTAGGGCTTAAACCGAATATTCCGGCTACTTCATTTAAACTTAGTTTTTCTGTAATATGATTGTTGATGTATTTCTGAACGTTTGTAATAACATGGGCTTTATAAGTTTTTCGCTTGGATTTAAGCACTTCGCACAGGCCGTCACGGAAAATGATCATCCATTCGGAAATTTGTGCCACGGTGGTAAAACGGTAAATAGAACGGTAACCGTCGCTGTAAGATAAAAAAATCTCTGCCATGTTTTTTTCCCCGTCAGGAAGAAGGGACAGGGCTAAATAAAGGATGTTGCAGGCCCCATCCGCAGCCTGGGAAAAGCGCATGGGATGGGATTCAAACAAATCTATGATCTCTGACATGGTTCGATAAAGCACGTCAGTATCAAACTCATTAAAGGCTTTTGTGATTTCACTTTTAAATACAGAAATATTAAAGGCATTACGCATAAAAGCCGTATCAGAAGATGTAAAGATTACGGCAGTTTCTTCGTCTGAGGCTCTTGAAAAGGCCTGGCGCGCTTCCTGATAGGATTCGCTGATCTTTAAAGGGGCGCTGACCGGGGTTCCGACTCCTGTAAATAAGGTTACATTAAAATAATTGTGGACCATTTCTGCTGCATTGGAAAAACAGTGGGAGATGATCTCTTCTTTAAAATCCTCTGTATCAGGAAGATGGAAGACCACTGCAAAGTGCTTCATATCCAGAGATATGACATAGGCAGGAAGATGCTTTCCAATGATTTCTTTTGCCATCTGTAAAGTGCTGTTATATAAATTCATAAGTTTGGTGTAATCCATGTCCTTATGTCCATCTTCTCTGATTTCACAAAATGCGGCAAAATAGCAGTTCTCTAAAAAGTCCAGCTTTAAGTCTTTGGACTGTAGTAAAAACTGTTCTTCGCTGTCAAACAGGTTATGCAGAAGCCGCATGAAAAATTTTTCATAATAGCTTTGCAGAAGAGGACGTCCAGAGTCCTTATATTCCAAAGATACCTGAAGGGTATCTAAGCGGGAGAGTGCTTTTTTTACTGCTTCAGACAGAGAATCTGCGTTCAGCTCCAGTTTGATTAAATAGTCTACGGCTTCATAAGACATAGCTTCTTTGATAAGCTGAAATTCTTCATAACTGGTCAGAAATATGAAAAGGGGAATGTTTCCATAGGTTTCCCTGCTGGCCTTTGCCAGTTCCAAACCGTTCATAATGGGCATACGAATATCGGAGATGACGATTTCCGGTGAATATTCTGCAATCATTTCAAGTGCGTTTTCCCCATTAACGGCGGTTCCGCAGATTTCAATGTCATAATCTGCCCAGTTTAACATGGATTTAATTCCGATTTGAACTAAAGGTTCATCGTCTGCAATCAATAATTTCTTCATAAATCACCTTTCTGTTGATTGGTTTTCTGAATGAAGTACATATGGGATCCGGATGCTCATGGTAGTGAATTCTCCAGGCTGGCTTGTTATGGTAATGCCATATTCGGAACCAAAATCGTACTGAATGCGTTTATTTACATTGTTTATGCCAACGTGCCGGAAGAACTCGGTTTTGTTACCGCTGTCAATGTCGCTGCTTAGTACCTGTTGAATCATTTCCTGACTCATACCAATTCCATTGTCTGTGATATCTATCTTTAGGATTTTTTGTGATGATAATTCTTCTGTTTGCGCGGATACAATGATTCTGCCTGCCGTTTTAGCAGGTTCGATTCCATGGAACAGGGCATTTTCTATAATAGGCTGTAGAGAAAACCGGTGAATCATACAATCATACAAATTTTCGGTTTCTATGTTATACTCTATGGTGACACTGCCTCCATAACGGTATTGCTGAATAAGGAAATAGTCTTTTACCAGATCCAGTTCTTCTCTTAAGGTAATAAGGGATGCAGTTCCTTTGGATACATTTTTGAGAAGTCTCGCCAAAGCAGTTGTCATATCTGCAATGCCCGTCGCATTCTGTATGGTGGCCATCCATTTGATGGAATTTAGAGTATTATATAAAAAATGGGGGTTGATCTGGCTTTGCAGAATCTGATACTCTAAATCTTTTTTCTGTTTCTCATCGGAAACTCTCTTATTTAATAAGGTAAGAATATTCTCTGACATGCTGTTGATGCCGCTTCCCACCTGACCCAGCTCATGATCCCACTCAATGGCTAGATCTCTTGAAAAATCTCCGGCGGAAATTTTGGATATTTTACCGCTCAGCTTATGAATGGGTTCCATAATGATACGGTTTAAGAGAAACATCAGTAAAATTCCCAGAGAAACGATGAAAAGACAAATGCCGAAAATCAACAGTGTGTACAGATTCTTTTGCTGGTCGAACTGTTGTTCGGACAAAACCTGTGACAGTCGAAATCCTTCCATTCCTTCGATTTGACGTTCCACTACGATGCGTTTTTCTCCCTGATCCGTGGTAACGGAGAGCACCTGGGTACCCGATGATAAGGAATCGCTTTCCGGTAACCGGACTGGATCTTTATAAGGAAGTTCTGTTTCCTGCCAGTCATTGGAACGAAAGCTGTAAGTCTTTTGGCCAATGGTCAAAAAGAGCTTACTGTCATTGGGAAGAGGGTAGGAAGACAGATAATCCGTAAAAAGCTGGGATGAAACTTCCACATAGGTCCACCCGATGATCTGGGAACTGAATTCATTGTATACTGGTCGTACAATTGGAATATACATTTTTCCGCTGATGTCGGAAAAAGGATCTTTGACCAGGCCGATCCAGAGAAAGTCCTTGGAGTCATGAAGGGTTGAAAAGAAACTTTGCTCATGGATAATTTTAGCGGCATAGGGTGAGGTATAACTTGCAGATGATGCCATCTGAAGAAAGTTATTGTTATTGAGTGTTGAAACAATCACCCTGGACATGTACTCATTGGACCGTGTATTATAATATTCTTCTTTTAAACGGCTGTGAGAAGTAAGAGCTAAGGGACGTAAGTTTTCCATATCCTTATTGACCGTCGGGAGCTTGGACTGACCATTAAAAGCTTTCAAATAATCCAGCATGGCACCGTTGGAGCAACACCATTTGCTGAAATATATAATATCCTTCATATCGGCTGCAATATTATTATTTACAACTTGTAAGCTGAATTCTGCAGACTGGATCTGATTTTTTCTTAAAAAAGACTGGAAGACAGAAAAGCAGACCGATGTGGTAAGAATGGTGATAAGCAGCGTGACTGAGGCTGTAAGAGCCATAAGTTTGCCTCGAATTGTTTTCGGGATGAGCTTTTTCCACATGATAAAAACATGTCCCTTCTTTCCTTAATACAGTGTTGTTTTATGGTATCATCTACAAAGTTAGCCTATTTCTTGTAAAATGTCAATGAAAAAACAGGTGTGTTTTTAATCAAAACAGGTCAATATGTATGCAAAAGAGAAATTTTACTGTTTATCATAAAAAATTACATGTTTAGGAAATGGGAAAACAGTCTATGAATAAATAGTGAATCTTTTCTAAGAGAAATTCCATTCTTAAATGATGGAATCTCATTTATAATTTTGGTATGGTAAATCGCTTGGATAGAATATGGCATTTACTTTTTAATCAATTCAAATCAGGAGGGAATACGATGAAAAAAAGAACGCTCAGTCTTGCACTGGCCTGTGCAATGGTAGTAACCAGTCTTGCTGGTTGTGCCGGCAGCACAAAGGAAACTACGGCAGGTTCCTCAGAAGGCGCTAAGGAAGAGACAAAACAGGCAGAAACTACGAAATCTGCAGATGGTAAGACCACATTAAAATGGTCTGTTTGGGACATCAGTTCCACTACTTATTATCAGCCGCTTATCGATGCATTTGAGAAGGCTCATCCAGATGTAAAGATCGAAATGGTAGATTTAGGATCCACAGATTACCAGACCGTTCTTGCAACAGAATTAACAGGAAGCGGTTCTGATTTTGACGTAGTAACCGTAAAGGATGTACCTGGATATATGACACTTGTAAACAAAGGTGTATTAGAGCCTCTGGACAGCTATATTCAGTCCTCCAATGTTGATTTAACTCAGTATAAGGGTCTTACCGATCAGATTAAGGTTGATGAGAAGTTATATGAACTTCCATTCCGTAATGACTTCTGGGTATTATTCTACAACAAAGATTTATTTGATAAAGCAGGGGTTGCTTACCCAACCAATGACATGACATTTGAACAGTATGACGCTTTAGCAAGAAGTCTGGCTGTTGAAACACCAGGACAGGAAGTTTACGGGGCTCATTATCACACATGGAGATCTGCTGTACAGCTCTTCGGTGTTCTTGATGGCAAAAACACCATCTTAGACGGAAAATATGAATTCTTAAAACCATATTATGAGATGGTGCTTAAAGAGCAGGAAGATGGCATCTGCCAGGATTATGCTACTTTAAAAACCAGCGGATTACATTATTCCGGTGCATTTGCACAGGGTAACGTAGCTATGATGAACATGGGAACATGGTTTATCTCTACTTTAATGGAGAAGATCCGTACCGGTGAATATACCGACGTCACCAATTGGGGAATTGCAAAATATCCTCACGCAGAAGGCGTAGAACCAGGTTCCACTCTTGCAACTATTACCTCTTTAGCAATTCCTTCCAATGCACCTCATAAAGATCTTGCTTGGGAATTTATCAACTTTGCAAGTGGTAAAGAAGGTGCTGAAATCCTTGCATCTACAGGAACCATCCCAGCTGTTATGAACAACACAGTAGCTGATCTGGTTTCCAGTGCAGATGGATTCCCTAAGGATGATACAACCAGTACAGATGCACTTAATACTGCTAAGCTCTACCTTGAAATGCCGGTTAACGAGAAGAGTTCTGAAATTGAAACAGTTTTAAATGAAGCTCATGATGCAATCATGACAGGCAGCATGTCCGTTGATGACGGTATTGCCGAGATGAACGAAAAAATTGGTGCGATTTTAGGTCAGTAAAAGTCTGAGAGATCAAACAGAGGCGGGCAGCGAAAAGCCCGCCTCATTTAAAAGAAACTTCTGATTTGATAATAGATTTAGAATAAAAAAAGGAGGATAAGCAAAATGGCGAAGACAATAACAGAGTCGCAAAAACAGGAAAAAATCACGGCCTTGCAAAAAGAGCGGGATAATTTAAGTCTTTTGCTCAAAGAAGCCACAGGTACAAGAAAACGTGATGGGCTGATTGCGAAAATCGAAAAAATAGATGAAAACATTAAAAAAGTCCGGACAGGAGAGCGTTTAACAAGGCAGGAAAAGAGGAATTTAATTGCCTACTCCTTCATTGCTCCCAACTTCATCGGATTTGCAATTTTTACACTGGGACCGATTATTTTTGCGTTTGTTCTGGCGTTTATGAAATGGGATGGCAACAGCCCAATGCAGTTTGCAGGACTTAAGAATTTCGCCGATATGTTTGCGAATGCAAGATTCAGGGCGTCCTTTGTAAATACATTGGTTTACTGTTTGGCTACAGTTCCTTTAACGCTGGTAAGTGCTCTTGGGTTAGCGATTGTATTAAACCAGAAGATCAAAGGAAGGAATTTCTTCCGAACAGTTGGTTTCTTCCCTTATGTTGCATCACTGGTAGCAGTGGCAGCAGTATGGAATATGTTGTTCAGCCCGATGAAGAGCGGTCCTATCAATATGCTCCTTTATAATCTTGGCGTTCATGCAAAAAGTCTTCCAAAATGGTCCGCAGATCCTCACTGGGTTATGTTTACAATCGTACTTTTCAGTGTATGGAAAAATATGGGATATTACATGGTAATTTATCTTGCAGGTTTACAGGGAATTAACGGAGAACTTTATGAAGCTGCCGGCCTTGATGGCTGTAATACCTGGCAGAAATTCCGCTATATTACCTGGCCTCAGTTGCAGCCGACGACCTTCTTCGTAACGATTATCTTAACAATCAACTGTTTCAAGGTTTATGATATCGTTTATATGCTGGCAGGAGGTTCCAATGGTATTGTAAGCTCCCAGGCAATGGTACTTGTTTACCATATATATGAAGAAGCATTCCGTAACTGGAACTTAGGTTATGCAAGTGCAGTCGCAATGGTGTTGTTCTTAATGGTTCTTGTCATCACACTGGTTCAGTTCCGTGGTGAGAAGAAGTATGCAAACTAAGAAAAGGAGGATACGTTATGAAATTAAAAAGCAGAAATTCTAAAATCAGCAAATGCCTCCTTTATGTGGTTTTGTTTCTTCTGACATTTGCTATGCTGGTTCCGTTTGCCTGGATGCTTTCCGCTTCCTTAAAACTTGATAAAGACGTGTTTATTTTCCCAATTAAATGGATTCCAGAGAATCCAAGATGGCAGAACTATCTGGATATCTGGACAAAGATCCCACTTATGACCTTTGTATTAAACACAGTAAAGATTACGCTGATCGTTACGTTTTTACAGCTTTTGACAAGCAGCTTTGCAGCCTATGCGTTTGCAAAACTGAAATTCCGTTATAAAGATACCCTGTTTATGGCTTACATCGCGACAATCGCAGTTCCGTGGCAGGTATACATGGTTCCACAGTTCATGATGATGAGAAATTTCGGATTAAACGATTCCCATCTGGCTATCATTTTCCTTCAGGCATTCTCTGCCTTTGGTGTATTCATGATGCGTCAGTTCTATCAGGGAATTCCAGATGAACTTTGTGAGGCGGCAAGAATCGACGGTATGAGTGAGTATCAGATCTATGCTAGGATCATGCTTCCATTATCTAAACCGGCTCTTTCCACACTGACCATATTTACCTTTGTAAATACCTGGAACGATTTCTTAGGGCCTTTGATCTATTTAAAAACAGAAGCCAAGAAAACGCTGCAGTTAGGACTTAAAATGTTCATCAGCCAGTACAGTTCAGAATATGGCTTAATTATGGCAGCTTCCGTTCTGTCTCTGATTCCGGTCCTTATCGTGTTCCTGTCTCTGCAGAAACATTTTGTGGAAGGTGTTGCTGCCACTGGTGTGAAAGGTTAATGAAATGAAACTAATAAAAAATTTCGTGGACAATATCCATAATGAAGCCTATAAGGACAATTATATGTCTCCTGTTTTGGAAGCAGAATCCTATGTGTTTTCCGGAGGAAGAAGAGAAGAGTCTTTAAATGGTAACTGGAATTTTTCCGTAGATATGTATGATAACTGTCTCAGAGCCAAATGGTTTCTGGAAGAGGAGATTAATTCAGAGGGACGCAGAGTCCCTTTGGATTACGGGTTTGATGACTGGGAGGAAATCCCGGTACCAGCAGTATGGAACCTTGTGAAACCGGAATATTTTTATTATGAGGGACCGGCGGTATATAGCCGCCGGTTTCTTTTTAATGAAAATCCCGAAGGACATATGTTTCTTAAGTTTAATGCTGTATCCTATGAAGCCAGAATCTTTCTAAACGGTGTATTTCTTGGAGTTCATAAGGGTGGTTCCACCCCTTTCTGCGTGGAAGTGACCGGGCAGCTGAAGGAAGAAAACCGTCTTATCGTAATTGCAGATAATACCAGACGTCAGGATCAGATCCCCAGCGAGAATACGGACTGGTTTTTGTACGGAGGGATTTACCGGAGTGTATCCCTTCTTTGTGTACCCCAGATCTATATCAAAGATATGAAGGTTCATCTGGAAGATCGGGAAAAGAAGAAAATAAAAGTTTCTGTGACTTTAGGCGGTTGTGAACGCTTTGAAGAAGGAGAAGCTGTTTTTTCCATTCCAGAGCTCAATCTGGAAAAGGTGATTCCGATTGGAACGGATGGAGAGGGACAATCTGATTTTGAAGCAGAAGGACTTTCCCTCTGGAATCTTGAAGATCCTAAATTGTATGAAGTTTCAGCAAAACTTCTGGTTCAGGCTGAGGTCATCGATCAGGTTAAAGACCGGATTGGTTTCCGTACTGTGGAGACGGATGGAAGAAAGATCCTGTTAAATGGCAGACCGGTTTTTCTTCGAGGTGCCTGTCTTCATGAGGAGACGGAAGAACACGGAAAGGCGGTTACAAAAGAAGATATCCGCCAGGCATTTAAAAAAGCAAAAGAAATGAACTGCAATTTCCTGCGTCTTGCTCATTATCCTCATACGGAGTGGGCGTCAGAACTGGCAGATGAAGAGGGCATTCTTTTATGGGAGGAGATCCCGGTTTACTGGTGGATTGATTTTGCCAATCCTGTGACCTTAAAAGATGCTAAAAACCAGCTTATGGAATTGATGGTCAGAGACTATAACCGTGCAAGCGTTGTAATCTGGTCAGTGGGTAACGAAAATCCGGATACAGACGAACGTTATCATTTTATGAGGGAACTGGCAGAAACTGCAAAAGCCTATGACCCCAGCCGTCTTGTGTCTGCAGCCTGTCTGGTGGATGCGGTGAATTTAAAAATATCTGACAGACTGGAAGGGCATTTAGATGTGATCGGATTCAATGAATACTATGGCTGGTATGATCCGGATTATGAAAAACTGAATGAAATCTTAGAAGGTTCAAAACCGGAAAAACCAGTTGTTATTAGCGAATTCGGAGCAGATGGTTATTTGCCCGACGGCAAGAAGGGCTGTAACGTGCGAGGTTCGGAAGAGGAACAAAAGCAGATTTATGAAAAACAGGTTGAGTTATTCCGGAAAACCGACTATATTCAGGGGACAGCCCCATGGATCTTATTTGATTACCGGACCCCAAAGCGCCTTGGTGCGTATCAGAAAGGATATAACATCAAGGGGCTTGTGACTGCGGACCGGAAGCGGGAAAAACCTGCGTTTTCAGTGATGAAGGACTTTTACGAGGAGGTAAGAAAACATGAGCAAACAGATTGAAACCCTGCTTAACGGAAAACCGGAGCTGACCGAGGCAATGTGCCGTGAGGCCATGGATTTTGCGGTAGTGCAGATAAAAGATAATTTAAAGGAATTTACAGATTCCTTCAAGAGAGCATTTAGCGAGGAAGGTTTTTATAACCCCACTCCAAATGTTAACTGGACCACTGGTTTCTGGACCGGACAGATCTGGCTGGCTTATGAATGGAGTAAGGCAGAGGAGTTAAAAAAAGCCGGACAGATTCAGATAGAAAGCTTTTTGGACCGAATCAACCGTAAGGTCGAAGTGGATCATCATGATATGGGATTTTTGTATTCTCCTTCCTGTGTAGCAGGCTATAAACTGGTAGGGGATGAGATGGGCAAAGAAGCGGCCATAAAAGCAGCGGATCAGCTGATCAGCCGATTCCAGCCTGTAGGCGGATTTATCCAGGCATGGGGACCGATGAACCAGCCGGAAAATTACCGCTTCATCATTGACTGCCTGTTAAACCTTCCGTTGTTATACTGGGCGACAGAAGAAACGGGAGATGAAAAATACCGTGAGATCGCAGAAAAACATATTCATACGGCCATTGCCAATGTTATCAGGGAAGACTATTCTACCTGGCATACATTTTTTATGAACATGGAGACTGGTGGACCAGATCATGGTGCTACCTGCCAGGGATACAGAGATGGATCTGCCTGGGCCAGAGGACAGGCTTGGGGTGTCTACGGATGCGCGATGGCTTACCGATATACCAATCGCCCTGAATACATCGATGATTTCAAACACGTGACAGCATACTTCCTGGAACACCTTCCAACCGATCTGGTACCATACTGGGATCTGGAATTTGGCGAAGGATCCACAGAGCCAAGAGATTCTTCTTCTGCATCCATTGCAGCCTGCGGAATGCTTGAAATGGCGAAGTATTTAGAGGAAGATGATGCTGCTTATTATACGTCAATTGCAAAAAAGATCATGGCTTCCGTAGTGGAGCATTATGCAGTTAAGGATTTAAAGGAATCCAATGGATTGGTTCTTCATAGCACCTATTCAAAGAAATCTCCATACAATACCTGTACTCCGGAAGGGGTAGACGAATGTAACATATGGGGTGACTATTTCTATATGGAAGCTTTGACCCGTTTATCCACAGATTGGAATCCATATTGGTAATATTTGAAATAATTCGAAAAGAGGCGAAATTATATGAAACTTGAATCTAAACAGGATTTCCGCCAATGGATGTTTCAGGTTCTGGATCCTTTAAAGCCCTTGTACAGCGAAGGCTGTGCAAGGCTTCACCTGGGTGACAGTGGTGTCACATATCCAAAAACCAGCATCGAGATGGAAGCCTTTTCCCGTCCCTTATGGGCACTGGTTCCATTCTGGCTTGGAGGAGGCAGCGGATTCGAAGATATCTACCAGAAAGGCCTGTTAAACGGAACAGATGCAGATCATCCCGAATACTGGGGTGGTTTTGGAGACTATGACCAGCGATTTGTAGAAATGGCAGCCATTGCCTGCAGTCTGATTTTTACTCCGGAAAAAACATGGGAACCGCTTGGAGAAAAAGGAAAAGAAAACCTGGCAAACTGGCTTTACGGAATCAATGAGCATATCATTCCTGATTGTAACTGGCAGTTTTTCATGATTCTTGTCAATGTGGCATTAAAGAAGCTGGGATGCCGTTACAGCGAAGAGAGTCTGGCATCCGGACTTTCTAAAATAGAAAGCTATTATATTGGGGAAGGCTGGTACCGGGATGGTGGATCTAGCCAGAAGGATTATTACATTTCCTTTGCCCTTCATTACTATGGACTGGTTTATGCAATCGCCATGGAAAAGGAAGACCCGGAACGGTGCCAGCGTTTTAAGGAACGCGCGACGGTATTTGCCAGAGAATTTATTTACTGGTTTGATGAAAATGGTGCGGCACTTCCATACGGAAGAAGCCTTTCCTACCGTTTTGGAGAAGCGGCATTCTGGTCTGCTTATGTATTTGCCGGACTTGAGGACATTCCCGTAGGTGTTGTAAAAGGGATTATCAGCCGTCATTTAAACTGGTGGTTAGATCAGAAAATGTTTGACCGGGATGGCGTCCTGACCATTGGTTACAGTTATCCGAACCTGATAATGGCAGAACGGTACAATGCACCTGGTTCACCGTACTGGGGAATGAAGACCCTTTTATGCCTTGGTCTTGGCGATGACCATCCATTCTGGACAGCAAAGGCAGAAGAGTTGCCGGAGCTTTCCACAGTAAAGCTGTTAAAGCAGGCAGATATGCTGATGCACCGTTATGGAAGTGATGTTGTAGCTTATCCGGCAGGCGTATGTGAAAAGTATGGACATGGTCATGTACCGGAGAAATATTCAAAGTTCGCTTATTCTACCAGATTCGGTTTTTCGGTTGCAAGAAGCCAGATTGTGCTTCATGAGAATGCACCTGATTCTATGCTGGCATTTGTTATTGACGGAGATGATTACGTATTTGTAAGAAAATACAGCGATTCCTATGAAGTCTTAAATGACCGGGTAATCAGCAGCTGGCATCCGTTCCCAGGAATCAATGTGAATACCACAATTATTCCCCAGGAAAACGGACATCTGAGAATCCATGTAATTGAGAGCCAGTATGACTGTGTCGCTTATGACTGTGGTTTTTCCGTAGAAAAATTTACGGAAGAGTACGAACAGAAGGCTGAGGGAGAAGAATCCTATATTTTCCAGAAAAAACAAGGATGCAAAGTATCCGGGAATGGTCCGGGAGTAGAGGGTGTCATCATAGAGGCAGATCCTAATACCAATATACTTTATCCAAATGCTTCTATTCCGGCAGTATCCTATCGCATCAAAAAAGGTGAATCCGTTCGTCTGGAAACCATGGTGACAAGCTTTATCCGGTAAATGAAGCCATAATGAGAGAAAGAAAAGATTGGGAAAATTATAGAAACGAGATAGCTTCTTTTTCTTTGGTGGATTATAATAGAACCATAGTTTAATCGAAGGAGGGGTTCTTTATGGAACTGAAAGCAGCAAAATTGGAGTGGCTGGAAGATCCGCAGGTTTTTAAGGTTAACCGCATCCCAGCGCATTCCGATCATTGTTATTATGAGTCAGCCGAGGAAGCTTCAAAAGGGGAAATGGGTCTTCGCCAGCTCTTAAACGGTACATGGAAGTTTTCCTACGCAGATCGTCCTGCAGATAGGGAAGCAGATTTTTACAAAGAAGATTATAATTTTAATGGATTCGGCGATATTGAAGTCCCAGCTCATATTGAATTGAGCGGATATGGCAGATGTCAGTATATCAATACCATGTACCCGTGGGATGGACTGGCAGATATCCGGCCTCCTTTTACCGATAAAGAGAACAACCCGGTAGGAAGTTATATCCTGGAATTCGAACTGGAAGAATCACTTAAGGGAAAACGTCAGTTTTTATCCTTCCAGGGTGTAGAAACCGCTTTTTATGTATGGTTAAACGGGACATTCATCGGTTATGCAGAAGATTCATTTACCCCATCTGAATTTGAAATCACCCATGCGGTAAAGGCAGGATCCAACCGCCTGGCAGTGGAAGTTTATAAAAGAAGCAGTGCCAGCTGGATCGAGGATCAGGATTTCTTCCGTTTTTCCGGCATTTTCCGTGATGTGTATGTATACGCAACTCCAGAATGTCATGTGGAAGATGTATTTATTCATGGAGATGTTTCAGATGATTATAAGGACGGCCTGTTTAGGGCAGTTCTAAAACTGGCAGAGGGCACAAAAGGAAGCATTTCTGCTGTCTTAAAGGATAAGGAAGGCATTGAAGTAGCTTCTTGGGAGTCTGTTCCTGCTGATAGAGAAGTGGAATTTTCAGGCTGTATTCCATCTGCCCGTTTATGGAGCGGAGAGAACCCCTATCAGTATGAACTTACCATTGTTGTGCAGGATGAACAGGGAAATGTAAAAGAGATTATTCCTCAAAAAGTTGGATTCCGCCGTTTTGAATTAAAAAATCGTGTTATGCACTTAAATGGAAAAAGAATCGTATTCCGAGGCGTCAACCGGCATGAATTTAATGTCAGGAGAGGACGCTCCATCACCAAGGAAGATATGATGTGGGATATACAGTTCTTAAAACGCCATAACATCAATGCAGTGCGGACCTGTCATTATCCAGATCAAAGCTTATGGTATAAGCTTTGCGATGAATATGGAATATATCTCATTGATGAGGCAAACTTAGAGAGCCATGGCTCCTGGCAGAAGATGGGGGCTGTTGAACCTTCATGGAATGTTCCAGGTAACCTTCCGGAATGGAAAGACTGCGTGGTAGACCGTGCGAAATCCGTACTGGAACGGGATAAGAATCACCCGAGCGTGCTTATCTGGTCCTGCGGCAATGAATCTTATGCAGGAGAGGATATTCTGGCAATGGCAGAATTCTTCCGGGATAGGGATCCCTCCAGGCTTGTTCATTATGAAGGCGTATTCCATAACCGGGAATATGACCAGATCAGTGATATGGAAAGCCGGATGTATGCAAAGGCTCCGGAGGTTGAGGAATATTTAACAAACGACCCTAAAAAGCCGTTTATTCTCTGTGAATACATGCATGCCATGGGCAATTCTCTTGGCGGTATGAATAAATATACGGATTTAGAAGACCGCTATGACATGTATCAGGGCGGCTTTATCTGGGACTATATGGACCAGTCCCTGATGAAAAAGGATGCGTATGGGCAGGAGCATATGACTTATGGCGGTGATTTTGGTGACCGTCCTACAGACTATAGCTTCTGTGGGAATGGAATCATATACGCAGACCGGACCATCTCCCCTAAAGCACAGGAAGTTAAGTATTTATATCAGGATATCCGCCTGGTTCCAGATGATAAAGGTGTTACGATTGAAAACAGAAGAATGTTTACAAACACATCAGATCTGGAATTTGTCTACACCGTTTTAAAGGATGGAGTGCCGATTTTCCAGAAAAGCTTTTATGCAGAGCTGGAACCCTCTGAGTCAAGCCATATCGGCGTAGATATCCCGGAGTTTACCGAATCCGGGGAATATGTAAGCCAGGTGTCCGCTCTTTTAAAAGATGATATGCTTTGGGCTGAGTCCGGGTTTGAAATCTCCTTTGGAGAGCATGTTACGGTCGTGGAAGGCAAAGCAGAAACCCTTTGTGAAAAGCCGCTTACCGTAATATATGGAGATGTAAACATCGGTGTTACGGGAGAAGGCTTCCGGGTTCTGTTCTCCAGACAGGATGGCAGTATTGTTTCCATCGTTTATGATGGAAAGGAGTGGGTTGGAAGACCCATTATGCCGGTATATTGGCGGGCGACCACAGACAATGATAAGGGAAATAAATTCTCCGTTGACAGCTCTGTATGGTATGGTGCTGGCCGGTTCCCTCGTTATGACAATAAAAACTGCCTGGTGGAGGAAAAAGAAGGACTTATTAAGGTATCCTATACCTATGAGCTGACGACCATTCCCAAAGCGGTTACACAGGTTACTTATGAAGTGACCGGAGACGGCAGTATTAAAGTAAACGCTGTATATCACGGAGAAAAGGGACTTCCAGAGCTGCCTGCATTTGGCATGAGGCTCATCACTCCGGAAGCTGTTAAAAAATTCACCTGGTACGGACGAGGACCAGAAGAGAATTACAGTGACCGCAGAGAAGGCGCAAGGCTTGGAATCTATAAGGATACGCCGGACAACAACTTATCACGCTATCTGGTTCCCCAGGAGTGCGGAAACAGAACTGGAGTCCGTTGGCTTAAAGTTTCCGACATGGAAGGCCATTCCATCGGTTTTCGGGCAGTGAATCAGCCATTTGATGCTTCTGTGCTCCCGTTTACTGCGGAAGAATTAGAATCAGCTACTCACAGAGAGGATCTTCCGGCTGTGCGTTATACGGTT
Source organism: uncultured bacterium (assembly GCA_963519465.1). Lineage (GTDB taxonomy): Bacteria > Bacillota > Clostridia > Lachnospirales > Lachnospiraceae > Lacrimispora. The sequence continues at coordinate 109,976 of CAUQMY010000016.1, read as the reverse complement.
GTAAACATTCTCGGAGCGATGAGAGGTGTAGGCGGTGATGACAGCTGGGGAGCACCTGTTTACCCGGAATATTGCATCAGCGGAGAAAAGGAACTTGTGACAGAATTTATTATTGAAAAAAGATAGATAGTAAGAGGCAGGCGAAGGAGTCTTTAGGATTACCTTATGCCTGTCTCTTTTTCTATAGAAATGGCAAAATTTACTTAAAAATGGTTGTTTTTCTTCTATATGCGTGGTAATTTGATTAAAGAATGAATAACTGGATTTCCGACCAGATGGAGTGGAAAATAAAACAAGAAAGTGAGGAAATGAGATGATTATCGGTTTTGATAAAATTGAGGAGGCAATCCTTCCCCAGTTTAATGGAGGAGAAAAAGAATTTAAGACCAGGATGTTTGTGGATCAATACAATAAGATCCAACGGGGAAGATTGGAACCTGGAGCATCCATCGGAATGCATACCCATGATACCAGCAGTGAGATAATCTATGTCCTTGAGGGAACAGGAACGGTGCTGTTTGATAAAGGTGAGGAATCCGTAGAGGCAGGTGTTTGTCATTATTGTCCCAAAGGACATGCCCACAGCCTTATCAATAGCGGGGATAAGGAATTGGTATTTTTTGCAGTGGTTCCTCAACAATAATCTGTAAAAATGAAAGGAGCATTCCTATGCTGGAGCATATTCCGTCGCAGGAAGAAAGACAGGCCTACACACCTGAAGTACAAAAGGTATATGACGATTCTACAACGTATCATGATGGAAAGTGGATGATGTTTATAATAAAGGACGAAACATTTTTTGAGGATATGATGCGTCTTTTATTGATAAAGCGAAGACCAAATAGAAAATAAGAAAAAAACGGGGGCAATGTATGGGGTATCAGTGGATCGATGAGTATTTGAAATCAATGAAAGGGGTGTCCAGTGATTTTAAAGAAGAATGGAACTGGACCAGATATTTTATAGGGGGTAAAATGTTTGCAGCTGTCTGTAAGGATGACCAGGGAGCAGATCAATTGATCACTTTAAAACTGGAGCCGGCAGAAGGTGAGTTTTTGAGGCTGCAATATGAAGATATTATTCCGGGATATTACATGAATAAAGTTCATTGGAATTCAGTAAAAACGGATGGGAATGTTCCAGAGAATCTGTTAAAGGATCTGCTTGAGAAATCCTATTATCTGGTATTATCCAAGCTTCCTAAAAAACAGCAGAAAGAATTATTTTAAATATAATAAAAATCACAGGGGGAACTTCATGAAATATTTTGGAGAAGGTTTGAGTGATGACCATAAAGCGCTGAATAAAATCATTCGAAAAGAAGACAAATTAGAAGAGGCAAAAACTCTTTTCCTGGACATACATAAAAAGCTACACCCTTCGAATATATCAGAAGAGGAAGAAAATGAAGTAGATAGACTGGTTTATGACTTAAAAGACTGGGAATATGCGGTTATGCCCACCAGCAAAGACGAAACCATTGCGTGGGTCCTCTGGCATACGGCGAGGATTGAAGATCTGACCATGGGGGTTTTGACAGCCGGAGAAGACCAGCTTTTTGATGAAAGCTGGAAGCAGAAAATGAATGCTCCCATTACGGATACGGGAAATGCCATGTCTGACGATGAGATCATGGAATTGAGCAATAACCTTCGGATTGAGGCACTTTTGCAGTACCGAAGTGCAGTGGCTAACCGGACGAGACAGATCGTAGAAAAATTAGGTCCAGGTGACATGACCAGAAAGGTTTCTTCTGATTTACTTGATAAGATTCGACTGGAAGGCGGAGTGACGCAAGAGGAAGATTCCAGCTGGCTTCTTGACTTTTGGGGTAAAAAAGACATCGCTGGCTTATTGCTTATGCCACCGACCCGTCATGTCATGCTCCATCTAAATGATTGCTGTAAATGGAAAGAAGCCATACGGACAAAGAAAAAGTTCTATCGGGTATAAATACATAAATTTACTAAATATTCATAAATTGCTTGACAAATGAAATTATTGGCAGTATTCTAATTGTTGAAAATAAATACTAAATTCTAAGAAAAGGAGGCAGAAACTATGATGAGCATCAATTACACAATCGGAATCAATGGAGTTAATGGAATCAAATCTAACGTTAAATTAATTCAGTCTGCCTCATGGAATATAGAATCCCTCAGTATGTAATGATGGGATAAATCCAGCTCTTAACAGGAGTATTTTATGAGTATAAACCGCAGTCTGAATGACTGCGGTTATTTTTTTCTGAATTTACCGGAAAAGGCCGCATTATGCTGCCTTTTTCGGTTTTTTTATTATAGATGAGTGAGGATTCACTCATGTTTCTATATGGTTAAAGGAGGAAAGTATGAAAAATCTATGGAAGTATGTAAAAAAGTATAGTATTCTGTACGTCCTTGCGATAGCGGCAATGATCGTCAGCATTCTTCTTGATGCGGCGGCGCCTCAGATCACAAAGCACATCATTGATGATGTTATTGTGGGAGGAGAAATGCAGATTCTGATGAAGCTGCTTTTAGGACTTGTGGGAATCGGACTGGGAAGAGCCGTATTCCAGTACACCAAAGAGTTTATTTTTGATTATGCGGCATCGGGAATTGGCTGCAACTTAAGAAAGGATTTATTCGACCACATCCAGACCCTGTCCATGGGATATTTTGATAATCACAACACTGGAGAACTGATGGCCAGAATCAAGGATGATGCTGAACGAATCTGGAATGCCTTTGGTTTTGTGGGAATGCTGGTGCTTGAGTGTACCATTCATACCGTTGTGGTTCTTATCTGCATGTATCGGATCAGTCCGATATTAACACTGATCCCTCTGGCAATTCTTCCGTTGATCGCCTGGTATGCCATTAAGATGGAGAACGGGCTGGGAGAAGTCTACGATAAGATCAGTGAGCAGACCGCAGAATTAAATACTGTTGCCCAGGAAAACCTGGCAGGTGTTCGTACAGTAAAAGCATTTGCAAGAGAAGAATATGAAATCGGGAAATTCAGAAAGCACAACAAGAAGTATTATGATTTGAATATGAGGCAGGCGAAACTGATTGTTCGTTATCAGCCAAACATCTCTTTTTTATCCAAGATACTGCTCATGGCTGTCATTGTAATCGGAGGTATTCTCGTAATCCATGATAAGATGACATTGGGCGACTTGGGCGCATTTTCAGAATATGCGAACAACATTATATGGCCCATGGAAATGATCGGCTGGCTCAGCAATGATCTGGCTGCAGCAATGGCCTCTAATAAGAAAATCAAAGCCATTATGGAAGAACAGCCGGTGATCAAAAATATTGAGAATCCTGTATGCCCGGACGATATCCAGGGCGAGCTGGTATTTGATCACGTAGACTTTGAACTGGATGGAAAACGTATTTTAGAAGACGTTGAATTTACTTTAAAAAAGGGGAAAACACTAGGTATTATGGGTGTAACCGGCTCCGGAAAAAGTTCTATTGTCAATCTCATCCAGCGGTTCTATGACGTCACGGACGGAAAGATTTTGCTTGATGGGATCAATGTAAAGGACCTTCCCTTATCCCTGTTAAGGGGACAGATTTCTGTGGTCATGCAGGATGTATTTCTCTTTTCTGACAGCATAACGGAGAATATCAAAACCGGTAATAAAGATGCTACAGAATGGGAAATTGTGCAGCAGGCATCTATTTCTGCGGAAGCACACAGCTTTATCTCAAAGCTGTCAGACCAGTATGATACGGTGATTGGCGAACGGGGCGTAGGACTTTCCGGAGGACAGAAACAGCGCATCAGCATAGCCAGAGCCATTGCAAAAGAAAGTCCAATCCTGATTTTAGATGATTCTACCTCGGCTCTTGATATGGAAACCGAGAAGGAAATTGAAGCTCATTTATCAGAGTTAGACGAAAGCTCCAAAATAATCATCGCCCATCGGATCTCTGCTGTACGCAGCGCAGATGAAATCCTGATTCTTTCAGAAGGAAGGATTGTTGAACGGGGAACGCATAAGGAGCTTATGGAAAAACGGGGGCAGTATTACAAAACCTATCAGGTACAGTATGGAGAGGAGGAAGCAAAATGGCAGTCAATTCAAGCAGAATAGATGAAGAGCAAAAGGAAGTCTTAAAAAAGGATACCATGCTCCGTATGTTTAAGTATCTTCTGAACTTTAAAAAGCAGATTGTAATTGTTCTGTTTATCATGGCGGGAACCATAACCATCAGCATGCTGGCACCTCTGATCATGGAGTACGCCATCAACGTGTGTGTGGCTCAAAAAGACATGAAAGGCCTGTTGCAGCTGGGGGCCGGGGCAGTGGTTCTTTTCCTGTTATTCCTGATTGGAACCAAGATCCGGATGCGCCTGATGGCCGAAGTATCCAATAAGGTGCTATTAAATATCCGGGAAGAATTATATCAGCATATACAGACACTGGGCTTCGGCTTTTTTGACAGCCGCCCAACAGGAAAAATTCTGGCAAGGATCATCGGAGATGTGAATTCCTTAAAAGATGTTCTTTCAGACAGTGTGACTCAGCTGATTCCAGATCTTTTGACCGTGGTCTGTGTAGCGGTTATCATGCTGGTAAAAAATTACCGGCTGGCCATGGCGGCTTTATTGACGCTTCCTATTTTAGCGGTAGGCATGTTTTTCATTGAAACTACCGTACACAGAAGATGGCAGATCTATCGGAAGAAGACCTCCAACTTAAATGCTTATGTTCATGAGGATTTATCCGGTATCAGGATCATACAAAGTTTTGCTGCAGAGCCGGAGACAAAGAATGTATTCCATGATCTGGTAGATCAGCATTATAAATCCTTTATTAATGCGGTTATCGTAGCGGATGCATTTGGCCCGCTGGTAGAGATCACCTGGGGGCTGGGAGGATTTTTACTGTATTTCATCGGTATCCGCATCGTAGGTGTGGAACAGGTTGGAATCGGTACATTCCTGGCGTTTTCTACCTACATCGCCATGTTCTGGAGTCCGATCCGAAATCTGGCTAACTTTTATAATAAGTTGACTACCAATATTTCAGCAGCGGAACGTATTTTTGATATTATTGATACAGAGGCGGAAATCACAGATCAGGACGGAGCAACAGAGCTGCCGGAATTAAAAGGAGAAGTGGAATTTGAAGGTGTTTCCTTTGCTTATAGCGATGAACCGGACCGCCTGATTTTAAATGATGTGAATTTCTCTGTAAAGCAAGGAGAAACCATAGCCCTGGTGGGGCCTACTGGTGCAGGTAAGACCACGATCGTAAATCTGATCAGCCGTTTTTATGAAGCCACTCATGGAAAAATATGGATAGATGGTCATGAGGTCAAAGATGCCACATTAAGGAGTTTAAGAAGTCAGATGGGGATCATGACGCAGGACAATTTCCTCTTTTCCGGTACCATAAGGGATAATATCCGGTATGGGCGGTTAGATGCTACGGAGGAGGAAGTGGTTGAAGCGGCGAAAGCAGTCAGTGCTCATGAATTTATCATGAAACTGGAACAGGGATATGACACGGTGATCAGTGAAAGAGGAGCTGGACTCTCCATTGGACAGAGGCAGCTTTTGGCTTTTGCCAGAACCATGGTATCAAGGCCTGGCATCCTGATCCTTGATGAAGCGACTTCCAGTATTGATACGCATACAGAATTGCTGGTTCAAAAGGGAATTGACGCACTTCTTAATGGAAGGACTTCTTTTATCATCGCTCATCGCTTGTCGACCATTCGAAAAGCAGACCGGATCTTTGTCATTGACCAGGGAAATATTATGGAAGCAGGAAGCCACGAAGAGCTTTTAAATCTGAAGGGAGCTTATTATAAATTGTACCAGAGCCAGTTTTCCTAGTTTGGAAAACTGGCTTGACCGGACCGGGGAAATGCAATAGAATAGAAGGCGAGGTGAGAAAAATGACAGAAGGAGCATTAGTTTTAGAAGGAGGTTCCCTCCGGGGAGTTTTTACAGCCGGAGTCCTTGATGTACTTATGGAGCAGGAGATTGAGTTGTCCTATGTAAATGGTGTATCTGCCGGTTCTATGGCCGGTATGAGTTATATCAGCAAACAGGTTGGCCGGACGATTAAGGTTAATATGGATTATGTCAGAGACAAACGATTCTTGAGTTTTCGAAATATGGTAAAAAATCGTACTATTTTTAATTTTGATTTTTTATTCGGGGAATTGAGCGATACCCTGGTTCCCTTTGATTATGATACATTTTATGGTTCCGGGCAGACGTTTGAAGTGGTAGCAACCCGCTGTAAGACAGGAAAACCGGAATATTTTGAAAAAAGAACCAGTGAAGATTTTATCAATGCGGTGAAAGCATCAAGCAGTATTCCGGTCCTTTCCAGCATGATCAGTGTCAACGGAAAGAAGTATCTGGACGGAGGCTGTTCCTTGCCAATCGCCTACCAGAGAGCCATAGATCTTGGATATGAAAAGATTGTCGTAGTTCTCACCAGAGAGCGTGGTTATCGGAAGCCATCTCTTGATAAATGGACAAAAAAAGGGTATGAGCGTTACTTTGCCCCTCTGCCTCATTTTTTGAAGGCACTTGAAGATGTTCCCGAGCGCTATAACCGGATGCAGGAGGAAATCGACCAGTTGGAAGAGGCTGGAAGAATCTATGTAATACGGCCGGATAAACACGTAACGGTTCAAAGGACAGAGCAGGATAAACGTAAATTGGAAGCACTTTATGAAGATGGCCGGCGGCTGGCAGAATCCCGCATAGAGGATCTAAAAAACTATCTGGGAATTGAAGCGGAAGGAAAGGAAAAAACGGTATAATTTATGAGTATTTACGATACATTGAATCCCATGCAGAAGGAAGCGGTTCTCCACACGGAGGGACCGCTTCTTGTACTGGCTGGAGCCGGGTCAGGAAAGACCAGGGTACTTACACACCGGATTGCCTATCTGATAGAAGAAAAGGGCGTTAACCCATGGAATATTCTTGCGATTACATTTACCAATAAAGCGGCAGGAGAGATGAGAGAACGTGTGGACCGCCTGGTGGGATTTGGAGCTGACAGCATCTGGGTTTCCACATTTCACTCATCCTGTGTTCGCATTTTAAGACGGCACATTGAGAGTCTTGGGTATACCACGAATTTCACCATCTATGATTCTGATGACCAAAAGACACTGATGCGTCTTGTCCTGAAAAATCTTGATTTAGATCCAAAGGTTTATAAAGACAGGGCCATGCTGGGGCTTATTTCCACATCAAAAAATGAGTTGATTTCAGCAACGGAATTTGAAGCCAGTTCAACCGGCGATTTCCGTCAGAAAAAAGTGGCTTCTGTCTATAAGGAATACCAAAGCCAGTTAAAGAAGAACAATGCATTGGATTTTGATGATCTGATCATGAAGACGGTGCAGCTTTTTGAGAGCAATCCCGAAGTCCTTAATTATTACCAGGAACGTTTTAAGTACATATTAGTGGATGAATATCAGGATACCAACACCGCCCAGTTTAAGCTGGTGAGCCTTCTGGCAGGCAAATACAGAAATCTCTGTGTTGTTGGAGATGATGACCAGTCCATCTATAAATTCCGCGGAGCCAATGTAGAGAACATATTAAACTTTGAAAAGTCGTATTCAGGCGCAGTGGTTATAAAGTTGGAACAGAATTACCGTTCCAGCCAGAGCATTTTAAATGCAGCCAATGAAGTCATACGCCATAATAGAGGACGGAAGGATAAAACTCTCTGGACAGCCAATGAGGAGGGGCCTTTAGTCCTGTTTAAGCAGTTTGACAATGCCAATGAGGAAGCGGATGCCATTGTCCGGGACATTTTAAACAGCCCTACTGGTTATGAGGATTGCGCTGTCCTTTACCGGACCAATGCTCAGTCACGTTTGATTGAAGAAAAGTGTCTTCAGCATAATGTTCCTTACCGTATGGTAGGAGGTGTTAACTTCTATCAGAGAAAGGAAATCAAAGATGTGCTGGCTTACTTAAAGACCATTGCCAATGGAAAGGATGATTTATCAGCATTAAGAGTCATTAATGTTCCGAAACGTGGAATTGGAGCCACCAGCCTTTCCAGGATTCAGGCGTTTGCTTCGGAACATGGATTTGGCATTTATGATGCTTTTTGCCGGGCAAAGGCAGTTCCTGGTCTTGGGAAAACAGCGGATAAGGTCCTTAAATTTACCGTACAGATCGAGGATTTTAGAAACCGGATTCAAGAGGAGGCATACTCTATCCATGAACTTATTGAAGATGTACTTGATGAAACCGGATATTTGAAAGAATTAGAAGCTGAAGGGGAAATCGAGTATCAGACCCGTCTGGAGAATATCGAAGAACTGATCAATAAGGCAGTCAGCTTTGAGGGGGATCATGAACATCCGGATCTTAATGAATTTCTGGAAGAAGTGGCTCTTGTTGCAGATATAGACCGTATGGATGACTCGGAAAACCGGGTGACTCTTATGACACTACACAGCGCCAAAGGACTGGAATTTCCAAGGGTGTATTTAAGTGGAATGGAAGACGGATTATTCCCCAGCATGATGTCTATTTCATCCGATGACAAAGAGGATGTGGAAGAAGAACGCCGGCTTTGCTATGTGGGCATTACCAGAGCCCAGAAATTCTTGATGATGACAGCGGCAAGACAGCGTATGGTAAATGGGGAGACCAGATACTCCAAGGTCAGCCGATTTGTGGACGAGATTCCTGACCATCTTCTGGATTCCAACAAACTGGAACCAAGATTGTCAGGTGGGCGCAGTAACGCAGACTTTGATGACAGTGCACTGCCATGGGGGAAGGCACCTTCACGGTCTGCCGGGGTCAGCAGCTTTGGACCTGGTAACAATGCTTATGCTTCAAAAACAGCACAGCCTACATCAAAGCCTGGGTTTGGTAAAGCATTTACCGTCGAGAAAACAGCTTCCTTAAACTACAAAGAAGGCGACCGTGTCAGCCATATCAAGTTTGGAGAAGGACAGGTAATGGAGATCAAAGACGGGGGAAGAGATTACGAAGTCACCGTCCAATTCGACAATGCAGGCGTTAAAAAAATGTTTGCTTCTTTTGCAAAATTGAAACTTTTATAAATTTGATTATAAATACATAAAATTTAAAAAAATTGTGAAAATGATAGTAAAAGAATCAATATAATGGTATAATAACTGCGATAGGCAGAGAGACGAACCCTTTGCCGGATTAAGGAAAGCAAGGCTCTCAGAAAGGACGTGGAGACATGAACAGATTTGATGCAATGAGCAAAGAGGCTATGAGCAGACTGGAAGATCTTATGAACTCAAGCAGAGTGAATGAATTGCTTCATAAAAGAGAACAGGAAGAAAAGAAGAAAAATTGTATCCTCTGGATACTGGCTATTGTAGGTGCAGTGGCAGCGGTGGCAGGAATTGCCTATACCGTATACCGTTTCTTCACACCGGATTATTTGGAAGATTTTGAAGATGATTTTGATGACGATTTCGACGACGATTTCTTTGAAGACGATCAGCCCGCCGAAAGTTCTGAAAAGTAAGATTGGCATTATTATAGAGAGAGCGTGCCTCAGTTAGTGAGACACGCTTTTTGCTCGATTAGATATAATAAAAAGGATAGGAGTCAGTATAGTGAAAAAGGGTGAGATATACGAAGGAACTATTGGTCGGTTTGATTTTCCGGATAAAGGAATCATTGAACTGCCAGAAGGAAAAATTGCAGTGAAGCATGCACTTCCGGGACAGAAGCTGCGTGTTATGATCAATAAAAAGCGTGGAGGCCGAGTAGAAGGCCGGATACTTGAAGTGTTAGAACCTTCCAGTCTGGAAACCGCAACAGATCCATGCCCTCATTTTGGAAGCTGTGGAGGCTGTACGTACCAGACCATTCCATATGAAGAACAATTAAAAATCAAAGAGCAGCAGGTAAAAGATCTGATCGACGGAGTCTGCGAATCCTATGAGTTCGAAGGAATTAAGGCCAGCCCCATAGAAGATGGATATCGGAATAAGATGGAGTTTTCCTTTGGAGATGAGTATAAAGACGGTCCACTGGCTCTTGGAATGCATAAGAGGGGCAGTTTTTATGATGTGGTGACTACTACGGAATGTAAGATTGTAAATTCTGACTTTTGCGATATTTTAAAAGCTGTAAAGGAATACTTTGAAGCTCGTGGAACAGGATTTTATAAAAAAATGCAGCATATTGGTTATCTGCGGCATCTTCTGGTTCGTCGTGCCATTAAGACTGGTGAGATTTTAATAGACTTAGTTACTACAACCCAGGAAGATATCGATCTGGCACCTTTAACAGAGCAGTTGCTGAAACTGGAGTTGAACGGTAAGATTGTTGGAATCCTTCATACTTTGAATGACAGTCTAGCAGATGTGGTGAAAAGTGACAGGACCGATGTTTTATATGGACAAGACTATTTCTATGAAGAGCTTTTAGGGCTGAGATTTAGAATTTCTCCGTTTTCTTTCTTCCAGACCAATTCTCTTGGAGCGGAAGTGCTTTATGAAACAACAAGAAGGTATGTAGGCGAAACCAAGGATAAGGTGGTATTTGACTTATACAGTGGGACAGGAACAATCGCTCAGATTATCGCACCGGTTGCTAAAAAAGTAGTTGGCGTGGAGATTGTACCAGAAGCCGTAGATGCTGCCAGGGAGAATGCCAAACTTAATGGTCTGGATAATTGTGAATTCATCGCCGGAGATGTCTTGAAGGTTATTGATGAACTGAAGGACAAGCCAGACCTTATTATTCTGGATCCTCCAAGAGATGGAATACACCCAAAAGCCCTATTGAAGATCATTGATTTTGGTGTGGACAGGCTGGTGTATGTGTCATGCAAGCCAACCAGTCTCACCAGGGATTTAGTGGTGCTGCAGGAGAATGGGTATCGGGTGGAGAAGGTGTGTTGTGTGGACATGTTTCCTTCAACAGCGAACGTTGAGACGGTTTGTTTGCTGGAGCGGAAAGGCTAGTAAATCAAAGGTTTATGTGATTTTGGAAAAAGGATGAACGTTTGTTTTTTACTTTGATGATTAGTCCACGGATACTTATTTTACTCCCAGGTAAATTTATACGTTTGAAATTGAACTTAAGATTATGGTTATAAAATGATTATGACATCAACACGAGTTGACGAAGGAGTCCAGCATTTCTATAGAAAGCTCGGATACAGAGATAGAGGTGTCTTTCTTAGATAACACACCATCTGAACAAATGTAAGAAATGTTTATGTTAAACATTTTAGCAGCATAATAAGCAATAAATGTTAATTTAAAGCGAGGGTGAATATGAACACTGATTTTGTGAACTTAACAACAGAAAACCTTGCGGATGAGCATTTATGCTGCATTATCCGCAGTAAAAAACTCCATCAAGGTATTGAAGCAAAGCGACAATGGCTTTCAGACCGGTTAAATGAAGGTCATGTCTTTAGAAAGCTAAATGAAAAGGCTACGGTTTTTATTGAATATGCTCCTCTTGAAACAGCTTGGGTTCCCATAACTGGTGACAACTATTATTATCTGTATTGCTTATGGATTTCTGGTAGTTACAAAGGAAAAGGGTATGGGAAGTCGCTGATGGAGTATTGTTTGACTGATGCCAAAGAAAAGGGTAAATCTGGCATTTGTATGCTCGGAGCGAAAAAACAAAAATCTTTCCTTTCTGACCAATCATTTGCGAAGAAGTTCGGCTTTGAGGTTGTTGATACTACCGATAATGGATATGAATTGCTTGCACTTTCTTTTGACGGAACAACGCCAAAGTTCGCACAAAATGTTAAAAACCAAGAGATTGGAAGCAAAGAGCTGACAATTTTTTATGATATGCAATGCCCCTATGTCTATCAAAGCATTGAGATGATAAAACAGTATTGCGAAATGAATGACGTTCCTGTATCTTTAATTCAAGTGGATACGCTGCAAAAAGCAAAGGAATTGCCTTGTGTTTTCAATAACTGGGGTGTGTTTTATAAAGGAAAATTTGAGACAGTGAATTTGTTGGATGTTGCTTCCTTAAAGAGAATACTTAAAAAATAAAATTACAAATTCGGCTTGTTTCTGTTGATCATTAGGAATATATTTTAACAGTAGATTGAATGCCTATATCTATATAGTGCAAGGATAAGACTTCCTTAAGAATAATGTTTTATTATAGCACGGAAATTTAATAGATGGGGTAGAAAGGTTACCCCTATAGTATAAAACTTCCGTCCAGGGTAATGGGAAAAATCATTCTGGTAAAATATCTGAAGAGAGTTTTATATCAGCTGGTCGCAATATTTAATCCTAATGAGTATTGCAGATATCAATGGGCGAGATTTGTATGGAATTAAAAATTAAAGTTTGTTTTAAAAGGGGAAAGAGAATGAAAAAGACAAAAATGGTATTACCGATTCTGGCAATGATACTTATGACTGCTTGCAGTCAGAAGACAATAACTCAGCCATTGGAGACAAGCCAGGCCGTCTCTGCTACAAGTTCGGTTCAAATGTATGAAAATGAATTTAGTAAATTGGAGAACTATGATATTGATGAAGCTCAAAAGCTGGCTATGATTTTAGCAGCGGAATATGTGGATATCCAGCAACGCATTGACCTGGATGCTCTCTGTGCGCTGAACCCTCAGATTGAAGAGAATATATCGAATGATCGGCAAGCGATTATTGAACAATTTCTGTTGACGGATAATTTTCAACTATATGAGGTAGACAGTGCCAAGTTGGAAGGTAATACCCTGAAATTTAATGCAGTCTATACGTTTACTATCGACGATACTTCTGGAAATAGCCAATCCGTGCTTTACACCAAGTTTGTTTATCAATATGTAAATGACCGATGGCAGTTAATGGAGACTGGGGAAGATGCAGACCCTTCAATATCCGGCAAGCCGAACCGTATTCTAATTTTAATGGGGAAACAGGAGAAAACAAAAGAACAGTTCGGGGTAGATAATATTGTCGATCTGTTTGAATTTGATAAAATCAATTACCGGGAAGAATATTTAAATCAGTGAACAGTGATCTGATTTTATTATGCGTTTAGTATGGTAACTTCCACCTGGGATCGACTTCGTCCTCCCGGCATCATTATCACATCATCGAAGAACGTTGAGAGTGTGGTTCTGATGCAACGTTGTGGCTTGTAAACGGAAAATGAGTGAAAAGCGGGCTGAAATATACACTTTTTCAGCTCGCTTTTTTAACCATTTTTACTGATGCAAAGGGAAGATAGAAGAGAATGATTTTCGTAACCACAGCATTAAAATCAAGCTGGCTGTTAACATTTTCTTTGACTGCGAGAGTGATTTGAGAAGATCCAAATAAACTTAATTTGATGTTATAAGCTAAAATAGCTGGTCTTCTGGTTACTGTCGATTTATTTGTTAATTTTCACAGTGTCCATTCCTTCTTTTATCATTTTCTTAATACTCTGATTGTGAGCTCGACGTATTCTCTTTAGACTATATAAAGTATTAGGATCATTATTTATCACATTTACCCCAAATTTACAAGTTAGGGTTGCTTTAAAACCTAGTTTTTTAATAATGCTTTCCATTTCTTCATTATATTTACCATATGGATAGGTAAACGTATTTGGACTATTATCTGTCAAAGTCATAATTTCTTTCTGTAGCATATTTATATCATTCGATAAAAATTCTTCATAGTGATCCAATGACTCATTAGCCATTCGAGAGCATCCATAGCGTTCTTTCGAAATTTTATGTAGATTATAGGAGTGGTTTTGCATTTCGACCAGTCCAGATAGCTGCATTTCTTTTATTTCATCCCAAGTTACGTGAGAATAATTAATATTTTCATCGTTTACTTTCGAAAATTCATCGACGCTTTTTCCAATTACAGATAAAACTATGTTTATATTATATTCTTTTAGTAGAGGATAAACATTTAGATAGGTACTAAGATATCCGTCGTCAAAAGATAGAATGACTGGATTCTGGGGTAATTCCTTTTTATCATAAACATAATCGATTAATTGTGTCATTGTTATTGTATTGTAGTTATTATCTTTTAAATACTTTAAATCACTTTCAAATTCATCGGGACTAATGACATCATTGCCTAAGCCACTATTTTTTACTTGATGATACATTATGATCGGAACTATAGTCCCATCAACCGGCTGTACGGAAGAGACTGCATAGATTTTATATGTACTTTTAATTATGGAAATAGATAATAGGCAGAAAATTATGATCAATATTGTATTTTTCAGAATACTTTTATATTTTTTTATTCGATCCATAATCTATCCCTATATATTGTTATAACAATTGTATGCCGAAAATGTGAATTAATACATATATATTATTCATATCGTGCGCTAAAATTATAGTTGAACAATTCAAATAATAAAAGAAGTGTGTATAGAAAAGTGAATACTGAGAAGCTGGATGAAAATTATGTTTTTGAATATTATCCTGAAGTTGTGTTTTTACAGAAATATGGTTGGATCTCCCCGATATCGAGTGGGGGGTGGGATATGAGCAGTTGTACCTAAATAGAGCTTTGATAAAAGACGGAGCGTTGCAAAATTGTTCATATTTTTTAGCAAAAATATCTCCAAAGGGAGAACTTAACGTATTCAAAAAAATCATATAGCCAGGTCGATAAATTCACGCTTACTAATTTTAATTCGCTATGATATTAACGTTCTGAGCGTGATATCCATGAGAGGAATTCGGCTATGGATTAAGGCAAAACTGGATCTTGATATAAGTCTTCTTTGATTTTGGGTAAGTAATTTAAGTTCGTAATTTCATATATGCCCATTAGCAACTCATGAGAATATGGATAAGTTCTGATTTGCATTGATAGAGCAACCGTTTCCTGCTATACTTGTAGCGGAAAGTAGCTTTTTAAAGTCAGTGAAAAACAGGAGTTTAGCTGTTTGAAATGGGGGAGATATTTGTGAATGACATTACCAGTTTTTTGAATCAACTTTCTAAAATTAAATGGTTTAAAAATTGTGGAGTGGCAAATGAAAGATATCATGTTATATACTCAATATTTGAAGCGTATGATAGCTGGAATAATAAAATGTTAGATACATGGGAACCACAAATTTGCATTTTAGAAAATAAAGCAGGAAAAATATTTGATAACACATTGATAGACGAAGTATTTGATAAGGTATCAAATGAAATTCAAGATAATTTATGGGTTGAGTATTGTTCGTTTATTGAAAGAAACCATTTAGAAGATGAAAGTGGACTGGAAGCGGAAATAATGGACTGCATTAAGCGTGATATAGCATGGTTATGTATTGAAAATATGTTAAATGAAAATGGTTTTTTTAACGTTCTTTTTGATATTTATAAGCAGGGATACTGGCCGTGCTCCTGGGATGGTGATTATCCTGATGGTGTTCCAGTTGTCATGTGAAAACTTTAAATTCACATGCTGATAAGTAGGAGATTGATCTGGAGGATGTTAAAGAAAACATGCTGAATAAAACAGTACAATTCAAAATCCGTTTGATCCAGGAACAGCAACAAAATATGGAGTAAGAATTTGGAGATGTATCCCATGAAAAAGAATAAAAGAAGGATGAGTTGGAAAACATTTTGGCTTTTATTGATAAACCCTCTGACAGCAACAGTATATTTTGTGTTTTTTCTGTATTTATACCGATTGTGCCAGTTTGGAGGAAAGCGCAGGAATATACCGATATTAGTAGGCTGTATGATATTTTTCTGTGTAATGCTTTTAATAGCGACTATAGTGGCAGTAAAAAAAGGAAAAAGTGCAGAAGAACAAACCGCTATTCGGAAAGAAATCGTGTTACAAAAGATCAATAAAAACCCATGGCTATATAAAGGTTATATATCGGTGCTTCTATTATTTTGTATAGGAGCCACAGTATTTTACGGAAATAAAATTGTACATAACGCCAGTAATTTTAATGGAAAATTATCATGGTTTTTATATGAAAGAAGCCATAAACGGACAGTAGAGATAGCCTATGATAATGTGTTTTCAGATGGAATAGATAAAATGATAGCGGATTTGGAGCAGAAACTTCAAATGCCGGAAGAGCTTTATGTCACTACCAGTTTTAAACTTCATTTCAGACCAGATGGAACCATAACTTCGTTGGAAACCTATTTGTATGGAAAAGATGACAAAGGAGATTTAAAGACTTATCTGATCAGCTATGATGGCAACCATTCTAAACGTGCGACGGTTTATCTTGATGGAGCAGTGTCGGAGCAGGGAGAAAACAATAAGAAACTTAAGCCCATGCTTGATATCCTAAAACAAGTTAATCTGAAAGAAGCCGTGCAGCAGTGGGATGAAGAAGAATACGGTATCATTTACTATGGAGTAAGGGATTGGGGAAGTGATTCCACTGGAATTGTTTGGATGGAATCAAATGAGGACAGTGTAGCAAATGTTGAGGACCCATCCAATATTCGAGGATATACAGTTTCGGTGTTTGTGCCGGGCAAAGAAAATGAAATTACGCCCTTACGCTATCTAGTAGCTTCGGAAGAGGAAGACCAATCTGGCAGCGAACAATCGGATGAAAATAAACCTGCTCCAATCAATCCAAATGAAGAATTTCAACTTGAAAATGGCGGCCGATTCCGTTTGAATGTAGTAGATGCCGCTCTTGGTAGCCGCTTTTATAACTTGGAGTACAGTGATGATGAAGGAAAAACTTGGACGATTGTGAATGAAGATCCGTTCTTAGGCCGGGGAGGGGTTGCAGCAGGCATTACATTTATTGATGAAAAGCTGGGATTCTTCTGTATGTCACATAATGGTGGTGATGAGGCAGAGTTATTTCGGACGGATGATGGAGGAAGTACGACAGAGGTGGTTGAGCTTCCGCATTCCGTTATAGAGAAAGAGCCGAATCAGGATGAGCCGTTTGATTTCCCACAAATGCCATATAAAGAGGATGGGATTCTGAAAATGGTGGTAGGACAGGGAGCCGATGGAGGGCAAGAGGTACTATACCAATCAGCAGATGAAGGAATCAGTTGGGAATTTGCCATGAAGATCAGATGAGTATAGGTTATCGCAAGAAAATGATTTTATTAGCAGAAAATGCATCTTGAAAAAGCTTTTAAAGCCCATTCAAGATGCATTTTTTATATATTAGAAAATACTCTGCAATTTCCTTGTGTATATACACGTTATTCAATCATCCCGTAATTTCTGGCTAAATGAGAGAGTGTGACGCTATGTTTTGATTTTGTGTTGATGAGCGAATAATAAGATTAGGAAGGGTTACAAATGATTGAACTTGAAGAGAAGGATTCTTAATCTTCTGCAACAATATGGAAGCTGCCTGTTTTCCCATCTCATGGACATCAATGTCAATAACAGTCAGAGGAGGATCAATGAGCTGTGAAAGAGGATAGTCGTCAAAGGTGATGAGTCCCATATCCTTTGGTATAGATAATTGGTGTTTTTCTGCGGCTCGAACGGCTCCCATTGCAATCTGATTGTTTTCACAGATAACAGCATCTGGGAGAGTGGGGTGACTTAGCAGCTCTTCCATCATTAAAAATCCGCTATCTTTTGTATATGTGCCGTATTTTATAAAATCCTCCTGTATCGTGAGACCATTTATATTCATGTACGATACAAAACCTTGAAGGCGGTGTCTTGAAATTTCATCGCTTTTAGGGCCGCCGATAAATGCAATTTGAGAATAGCCGCATTCCTCTAGATACTCCATTGCCATTTGTCCAGATACCCGGTTGTTGGTATCAATCCAGCAAGAGGAACTGGCAAAGGGAGGCCTTCCGATAATAATGTGGGGAAAATTGTTCTTCACTAAGAAATCAACCAATGGTCTTGAGGTGGCAGAGCCATGTACCAAAATGCCATCAGCAGTATTGCACCCTACAATTTCCTTCACTGATTCATAAGCTTCTTGTGTATCAGAAACACCCATGAAAGGCAAATTATAGTTTTTATTTCGAATTACATTTTGTGCGCCGCATAGTATTTCAAACATGTGAGGATTATGAAATGCAGTATGTAATTCAGTAACAGCCAGAAAGATAATGTTACAGGAACGTTTATGTTTGAAATTACTGGCTTGAGCATTTGGATGATAGTTGAGCCGTTTCATTACTTCTTTTACTTGCTGAGTGGTACTTTCTGAAATATAAGGTTTGTTGTTTAGTATTTTAGAAACCGTAGCCGTGGAAACGCCGGCTTCTCTGGCAACATCTTTTATTGTTACAGCCATAGCAATCCCCCCTTTTTTTAAATCGTATTAGTATAGTATAACGATTACTTTAAAAAATCAAGCAATATGTATAAAAAAACTTTGTAATTTTGGTCGGTATTGTTATAATTTACTTATAAATACCGGTATTTTATGAAAATAGTAAACAACATAGTAATTGTGAAGAAGGAAGGGGATATGATAGTGAAAAAATTATTAAAACGTATTGTAAGCGTAGCACTTTGTTTGACTATGACAATGCCGATATTACCTTCAATGAAGGTGGAGGCAGCCGAAAGTCTTCGGGGAGAGTCTATTTATCAAATTATGGTTGACCGTTTTTATGATGGGGATAAGACGAACAATGCAACCGGTGATGCTTTCCGCTATGCGGAGAACTCACAAGATGATTTTCGTTATATGCATGGCGGTGACTGGCAGGGAATCATAGATAAGATTTCTTACATTAAGGATATGGGATATACGGCAATCTGGATTTCACCGGTTTCAGATCCGCAGCTTTGGGGAATACCGGATTCCAATGGCAAGCAGTGGCCAACTGCCTATCACGGGTATAACGTATATGACCCTAATCGTGCCAACCGCTATTTTGGTTCGAATGATCCACAAGAAAGCAAGGATAAGCTAAAGGAATTAGTAGATGTTTGCCACGATAATGGAATTAAGGTTATTTTTGATATTGTTCCGAATCATGTAGGAGATTATCTACAAGGGACAGGAAATCAAGCACATTATACGAATCGCTCAGGTTTAAAAGAGGGCACACAGTTGCAGCCAGCCGCTCCGTTTAATAATGTTTCATGGTATCACAATAAAGGAGACATTAATTTTGACTTGGAGCATCCACATACAGCTTCAAGCACACAGATGCTTGAAGATCATGATTTGGGTGGTCTGGATGATATTGATTTTGATAATAAGGATGCCAAGCGTGCAACGTTTGATTCCATTAAAAACTGGTTTACTTTTACAGGGGCAGACGCTGCCAGAGTTGATGCAGCAAAATGCATGAAGCCTTCTGATATTCATGAATTACAGGAACAATTAGGGGTTGCAACATTTGGCGAGAATTTTGATATGCATGTGGAATTTGTAAAGGATTGGGTTGGTGATAACGCTGAAACCGGAATGCTTGATTTTCCACTGTTTCAAGCAATCGTAAATGACTTTGCTTATGGACAGAATTTTAACAATACATCAGAAATGTCGATTCAATCCATTTTAGCTCAAGATCACCTTTATGGCACTCATCTTAATGATATGGTTACTTTTATTGACAATCACGATAGAAATCGTTTTTTAACAGAAGCAGGAGGAGATGTTGATAAATTACAAAATGCATTGACTTTTATTTTTGCAGCAAGAGGCACACCGGTGGTATTCCAGGGTACAGAGCAAAACAGAGGAAATGCCAATGGTCAGGGGATCAACGGGATTGCAGATACTTGGAATCGTTGGTCTATGGTAACGAAGGATGGAAACGGAAATGTAATAAAAGACTATTTCAATACATCCACCAATACATATAAGCTTATCCGGACGTTGAACGATCTTCGTGGAGAATATGAAGCTCTAAGCTTTGGAACACAGCGTGAGATGTGGACCTCAATGCATACCTATGCTTTTTCTAGAAGAATGGACAGTGGAAAGAATGTGGGGCAGGAACTGATTTGTGCTTTCCATAATTCCAAAGGAACAGATACCACAACAATGTCAATACGTGCCGAAAGCACGCTAAAGGCAGGAACCACATTGGTAAATGTAATGAATCCGAATGATAAAATAACAGTTTCGCCAGATAAGAAAGTTACGATAACACTTACCGGAGACACTTCTAAAATATATGCGGTAGATGAAGAAGCAGGTGAGACAATTCCGGTTACTATTAATATTCGCAATGCGTCTACTGACTGGGGACAGAGCATTTATATTTTAGGAAACTGCGGGGAACTTGGAAACTGGAATCCAAGTATTGCGGCAGGACCGGCAGTCTGTCCAAACTATCCTGAGTGGAATTTGACCTTATATCTTCCTGCAGACCAGAAACTTGAATTTAAGGCGATCAAGAAGAATGCGGCAGGTAATGTCATATGGCAAAGCGGTGAAAACCACAGCTACACAGTACCATCATCGGGTACGGGGAAAGTAAGCATAGACTGGTAAAAGTTCAGTGAAATAGTTTCATCATTTTGAATGGAGGATATGAGATATGAGAAAGAAGATGGCACTGATTTTGTGTGTTACAATGGCTGCCATGTGTTTTGCAGGATGTAGTAAGAATACGGAAAGTTTTGCAACAAAACAGGAAAACAAGGAGTCATCGACCACAATCCGTATCTGGCATGATGGAGATAAGGCAATTATACAAATGATGGAACATCGCATGAATGAGGCTTTAAATGATGATGGTATCACCGTTAAGTTTGAACAAAAAAGTGGTTTGACAGATCAGATTAAACTATATGGAAGTGATGAGGTAAACGGTCCTGATATGTATATGTATGCCAATGACTCTCTTGGAATGTTTGTTGAAATGGGGGCGTTGGCGCCATTAACAGATGTAATTGACGAAACAGTTTATGGGGATATGCTTCCGATGACGCTGAAAGCGGGGAATTATAAGGATTCGCAATATCTTATGCCCGTTTATTTTGAAACACTGCTTTTTATTTATAATAAGGATTTGTGGGAGGGAGAAGTGCCTTCCACCACAGATGAGCTTTATTCCTACATGAAAAGCCATACAGATACCGCTGCAGGAACTTATGCTTTGGTAAACCAACATTCAACTGCTTATAATGTAGTTCCATTTATTAACGGATTTGGAGGATCTATTATAGATGAGCAGGCTAAGCCAGGGTTAAGTAATGAAAAAACTATGGAAGCAATTGAATATAATAAAAAGTTTGCAGACTTAGAAGCAGACGGGGACTACAATACGGTAAATGCCCTTTTTAATGAAGGAAAAGCAGCAGCAATTATTGGAGGACCATGGCTCATATCAGGAGTTAAAGAAGCTAAAATCAATTATGGAATAAAATCCTTATCTGATTTCACTCTTCCAAATGGGAATGCACTGGCACCATATTCAGGTGTCCAGGGAATTGGTGTTATAAAGCATGCAGCAGAAACCAAAAAAGATGCAGTAGCAAAAGTCCTGGAAGAAATCGCAAATCCGCAGATTGGAATTGATCTGGCAGAAAATTCGGGATGCGCACCGGCGAATCAAAAATCTTATGATTCTAAAACTGTAGCAAATGATGAAATGATAGCTGCAATGAGACGGACTGCTGATACTGCAGAGCCAATGCCGAATATTCCGCAGATGAGTGTAATGTGGGGACCAACAGAAGCACTTCTCGCAGCGGTAAATAAATCAGGCAAAGATTTAAGCACTGCTGCTGCGGAATATCAGAAGGAAGCAGAAACTGCAATAGCAGATATGCAGTAAGATTATCAGGAAGTATGACGAATAAAAGATAACAGAAGATAAGTTTTCTCTTTTCTTTGTATGATCGACTAACTACTTAAAATAGTTAGTTGATCATACAGAAAGGTACTTGCGTGCCGATTCTGCGGGGAAGTAGTTACGTTGCAACTAATATCAGCCAGAGAGTGTCAGCTTTGTTCGCATTTTATTATAGCTTGATAGATAAGACATATAGGAGTAGGCAATTTATGAAAAAGAAAAACAAATTACTACCATGGGGATATAGTTTTCCTTCTATTTTATTAATCGGTATGATAGTGGTTTTTCCGATTATTTACACCATATATATTTCATTTACTAATATGAATCTGTATCATTGGACGGACTATGATTTTATAGCATTCGATAATTACAGACGTGCATTAACGAAATTAGATACAGGTTTTATGTCTGCATTACTTACTACGATACTATGGACTGTATTGAACATGGTTATTCAGATTTTGCTTGCCTACTTGATTGCATTGGGTTTGAATGCAGAGGGACTTAAACTGGCAAGGCTATACAAGACACTGCTGATGTTTCCTTGGGCGATGCCGGCATACATATCGATTTTATTATGGAAAGTAGGTATGTTTAATCCGCAGTATGGCATTTTAAATAAAATACTTTCAACGTTAGGGTTTTCTAAAGTGGATTTTTTATCTGAAAATATACCGGCTTTTCTTTCCTGTATGGTATTGAATTTATGGATGGCGCTGCCATTTCTTATTATGATGATGGATGGGGCATTGCAGAGTGTAGATATTAGCTATTATGAAAGTGCAAGATTAGATGGAGGCGGATGGTGGGCACAAAACATATATATAACAATTCCTTCTATCAAGCCTATTTTAGCACCTTCCATTATAATGACAACATTTACCACCTTTAAACAGTTTGATATTATCTATTTATTGACGATGCAAAAAGGCTCTCTTACAGGAGCAACTCTGCAAACCGTTATTACATATGTTCACCAAAAAGCGTTTGTTTCGAACAATTATGGGCTCTCATCCGCTGTTTCCATTGTGATATTTGGATTCATTATTTTATTTTCATTGTTCATCAATCGAGGCATTCGGGAGGAAAAGGCATGAAGAAAAAAACAGCAAAACGCATGGTCGGTTTAGGTATTTTAAATATATTTTTTATCATACTATGCTTTATTACCCTGATCCCTATTTTATATGCATTTCTGCTTTCCATAAGCAATGAAAGTTCTGCATTTGGAAGCGGATTCCTTTTTCCAAAGAATCCTACCCTGAAAAATTATGAAGCAATCCTATTAGAGGAACCTTTTCTAATATGGCTTAAGAATTCTGTGGTTCTTAGTCTGGGAACAATGATACTTGCAATGGGAACTTCGGTGACAGCATCCTATGCATTTTCTCGCTTTCGGTTTCGGGGAAGAAATGAGATGTTAAAGCTTTTATTAATACTAAATGCCTTTCCACAAATTTTATCGATGTTTGCCATATTTAGATTATTCAAAAATATGAATCTTTTAAATAATTACATAGGATTAATCCTGGTTTATGCAGGAAGCATGTGCATCTTCAGCATTTGGAATATGAAAGGATATTTTGATACCATTCCAATCGAAATTGAAGAATCTGCAAGAATAGATGGTGGGAGTTCAGGTCAGATTATCTGGAAAATTATATTACCCCTTGCCAGACCTTCCATTATCGTGACTGCGGTTATGGTGTTGATTTTCGTATGGAATGAGTATCTGTTTGCAACTACATTTTTAATGAAGGAGGAGAACTATACTCTTGCAGGCGGGCTTTATCAGCTTCAAGCCAATGATTATAGCAGAAGTTGGTCTTTATTTTCAGCAGCCGCAATATTAGTTTCGGTTCCTATTTTGATTATATTTTTTACCATACAAAAATATATGGTATCAGGACTGACAGCAGGAGGAGTAAAAGGATAATGAAAAACAACATGAAAATAAATCGAGAGGCAGTCTTGCATATACCTTTATCAAATTACGCGTTTGCCAGTTCTGAAGATAGATTGACAATAAGAATACGCACGCAAAAGGACAATATTACAGCGTGTACCTTATACTATGGCGACAGGGCTTGCAATACCACGCCCGTTTCCTTTGACGAGATTTCGATGGAAATAAAAGCAAGGGACGAATATTTTGACTATTATGAAGCAACATTTGAAACGCCGTTTCAGCGTGTCTGCTATTATTTTAAACTGCAAAATAAAGGAGAGTGGACATATTATTACTCAGAACGTTTTACAAAGGAGCTTGCTGATATTTATTTTGAAGGGGATATACTGGAAGGAAGAAGTGAGTATTATCAATATCCTTACATATTGAAAAATGAAATACCAGATGTTCCAACGTGGTTTAAAAAGGCCGTTGTGTATAATATATTTCCTGATAGTTTTGCCTGCGGGAAATATAATCCACCCGAAGATCCAATGGAAGTGATGTTAGAAAATGGAAAGATATGTAAATCAAGATTAGGAGGAAAGCTAAAAGGTATCTTTGAAAACCTGGATTACATCCAGACACTTGGTTTTAACTGCATTTATCTTAATCCAATATTTGCAGCAGGTGAATACCACAAGTATGACACAATGGATTATTATCATATTGATCCGTGTTTTGGAACCAATGAGGAATTTAAAAGCCTAGTGGAAGAACTTCACAAAAGAGAAATGAAGATTATTATAGATGGAGTTTTTAATCATTGCAGTTGGGAGTTTTTTGCTTTTGAAGATGTCATGGAGAAGGGAGAGGAATCTAAGTATCTAAATTGGTTTTATGAATTAAAACTTCCAGTTTGCCGGCCCCAGTCAGAAAAGGAAAAACCAGATTATGCCTGCTTTGCTTATGAGCGCAAGATGCCAAAACTAAATACTTCAGATGAAGAGGTACAGACATATTTTGCCAATGTAGGTGCTCATTGGATTCGCGAGTACAAAGTGGATGGCTGGCGATTGGATGTAGCCAATGAAATTGACAGGAATTTCTGGAGGAAATTCAGAGCGGCAGTGAAACGAGAAAATAAAGAAGCGATACTCATTGGTGAAGTGTGGGAGAATGCAGAAAGCTGGCTTCGCGGAGATGCTTTTGATTCTACAATGAACTATGAATTTAGAAGAATTTGCCGTGATTATATAATCGGTGATCAAAAAAATGCTTTAACTGCTGCGAAACAGCTAGAACAAATGAGGCTGCGATATCCCACCAATCTTGTAAACGGACAGCTGAATCTTTTGGATAGCCATGATGTACCCAGATTTTTATCGCTTTGTAAGGGAGATCAAAGAAAATGGAAGCTGGCTTGTATTTTGCTTATGCTGTTCCCGGGGGTCCCCAGTTTATTTTACGGGGATGAACAGGCGATATGCGGAATTAAGGAAAATGAATACAGGAATCCCATGATATGGGGACAAAATCCGCAGCTATGTGAATTTGTTCATAATATGATAGAGATAAGGAAGGAATACATAGGGGAAAGTACTTCTTATGAAGTATTATGGGAAGGTACCGATGAACAAACGTTGACTTTTGTGAGAGAAGGAAGAAAAGGAAGGTTATTCGTAAGTTTGAATATCGCAGAGACCAGTCAGGAATGGAAAATGAGAGAGGGAAAGAAGGTTTTTGCCTCCTCAGGGGATGAAGAAATTCTTGAAGCAATGGGATATAAAATATATCTTACTTACTAGACATTTCAGGCGTACGACCTGTTCCGATAAACTCGGAACAATCATGGGTAAATGAATTGGGAAGAGAATTTTTTGAGAATTTAACTTATGTTTTCGGTATGTAAAAAAATATATTTATTGGGGGTTTTCATGCAAAAAACAAAAAAAATGCTAAGCAGCCTGTTCATTGCATTGGTCGTTTTGTGTCAGTCGACCTTTAATACATTTGCCACGTATGGCACAACCGTACAGGCACAACAAGCCAGCACCCAGGTTACTTCTGCGGTACAGGCGAATTCGGAAGCAAATGCTTCCACCTTTTCATGGGACAATGCGACCGTCTATTTCGCATTGACTGACCGTTTTTCTAATGGTGATGCCAGCAACGATCATTCTTATGGGCGTGAGCTTGACCAGTACGGCAATGTTTATTCCAATTATTTAACAGAACCGGCTACGTTTCATGGAGGAGATCTAAAAGGCCTTACTAAGAAAGTGAATGAGGGGTATTTTACCGATCTGGGAGTAAATGCTATCTGGATTACAGCACCTTATGAACAGATTCATGGCTGGCTGGGAGCAGAAAATTTCCGGCACTATGCATATCATGGGTACTATACTCTGGATTATACGAATGTAGATGCCAATATGGGTACGGCTAAAGATCTAAAGACCTTTATTGATACCGCTCATGAAAATGGTATTCGTGTTATTTTTGATGTTGTTATGAATCATGCAGGTTATGCTACACTCAAGGATATGAACGATTTCAGTTTTGGTGCATTGACCAGTAATTGGAAGGATTACTATTATTCAGACTCGTCGGCTGCACATTGGAGTAAGGACTATCTTTACATGGATAAGACTTCCGAAAACTGGGCGAAATGGTGGGGGAATGACTGGGTTCGTGCGTCACAAGGTTTCAATGGATATAGCGGAAGTGAAAGCGGTGATGAACTGACCATGTGTCTTGCAGGGCTGCCAGACTTTAAGACCGAGACGCTGAATGATCCGGGGATACCGAAACTTCTGGAAAATAAATGGAAGAGCGAAGGACGTTATAATCAGGAAGTGTCTGAAATAAATGATTTCTTTAGCACCAGCGGTCTTAACCGTCAAGTCACTAATTATCAGATTAAATGGCTGACGGACTGGGTACGTGAATATGGTGTAGATGGTTTCCGGGTCGATACCGCTAAGCATGTACAGCAGAGTGTATGGAATACACTGAAAGAGCAGTCTGTTATTGCATTGAGGGAATGGAAAGCTAATAATCCGGAGAAGGCTCTGGATGACCTTGATTTCTGGATGACTGGTGAGTCATGGGGACATGGTGTATCCAATTCTTCTTCTTATTTTTCTAACGGATTTGATTCGATGATTAATTTTGGATTCCAGGGAGTGCCCACCAACATGTCCTCGTTGGAAACAACCTACAGCAATTATGCCAATGTAATCAATAGCAGCAACAGTAAGGTGAATTATCTCAGCTATATTTCGTCTCATGATACCAGCACCTATAACCGGAGTGATCTTATTAACGGAGGTACTGCACTGTTGTTGGCTCCGGGGGCCGTACAGATTTTTTATGGTGATGAAACCGCAAGACCACTTGATTTTATCGATTGTCCTTATAAGGATCAGAAATATCGTTCCGACATGAACTGGAATTCGATAAATCAGAAGGTGTTGAATCACTGGCAAAAGTTGGGGCAGTTCCGAGATAATCATATTGCAGTTGGGGCGGGACGACATAAGCTCATCAGCAGTTCGCCGTATACATTTAGCCGATCCTATGATAAAAAAGGAATTACGGATGAAATAATTGTAGTTATTGGTGCCAGCGGAGCCACAACGGTGAATGTTGGTTCCGTGTTCGGAGACGGAGCGCTTCTGACGGACTATTATACCGGAGCTCAGGCAAAGGTTTCTAATGGAACAGTTACGTTTACGGCTGGAACCAATGGTGTGATATTGATTGAGGGTATGAATAACCAGCCTTCTGTTTGGATTGACCAGGACGAGGGCGGATTCTATACCGACACGATGTCTGTAAGCATGAATTTTAAAAATGCAGATACGGCTACCTATTCACTCAATGATTCTGAAGCAGTGAAATATGCTACGGGAGATACCATTACTTTCGGTGAGTCTGCGGCTTTTGGATCGGCCTTTACCCTAAAACTGATTGCGATGAACGAAGACGGTGTTACTATCACCAAAACTTATACCTTTGTGAAAGAAGATCCGGATCAGGTATTAACCGTACACTATTATAAGCCATCCGGTTGGGGAATCCCCAATATTTATTATTATGATGAAACCGTATCACCGAAGAAGGAGGAAAAAGCATGGCCGGGAACAGCCATGACGAGTGAAGGAGACGGATGGTATGTTTATAACATACCGCTCTGGAAGGAGGCTTCTGTAATGTTTAACTCTTCCGGAAATCAGATTCCGGGAGCGCAGCAGCCCGGATATCGGGTAACAAAGGAATCTTGGATTAAAGATAGTGTAATTTATACACAGAATCCGAATAATCCGATACCTGTTGTCTCCATTGATGCGAAGGAGGGAGATTTCTACTCCGACACTCTGACCATCACTCCGACGCTGACTAATGCGGACACAGCTTTCTATACGGTAAACGATTCTTTGGAAACCCCACTGGTTTCCGGCGATAAGATTGTGATCGGTAAGGATGCGGCAATCGGCACGACCTTTGTATTAGGAATCAAGGCAATGAATGGATATGGTACTACTACCAAGACCTATACCTTTACCAAGTCGGAAGAACCTCAGGTAAATAAGTTGACCGTACATTATTATAAGCCATCCGGCTGGGGAACTCCGAACATTTATTATTATGATGAAACGGTATCGCCGAAGAAGGAAGGTACCGCTTGGCCGGGAACAGCCATGACAAATGAAGGGGACAGCTGGTATTCCTACACCATTACTGGTTGGGATAAGGCCTATGTAATCTTTAACAGCAATGGCAATCAGATTCCTGGTGCAGGACAGAAAGGATATCTGGTAAAGCAGGAAGTATGGATTAAAGATGGTGTAATTACAACAGAAGAACGGTAGCCAAATTGATTCCGGTAACCTTTGTGATTGATGAAGTAATTGGCTTGATTCATTCTTTATTGACTTTTTCTGTGAATAATAGTACAATGATAAAAAATAATTTGAGGTGAAAAAATGATTAATTTTTCTTGCTAATTTTTCCAGTACAATTAATACAAAGTTAAACAGGAGCGTCCTGTCTATTTTGTTGTGCTTATGCAAGAAAATGATTCTTTTTTCTCTTAATATATACATTTGTGTTGTGCTATAATGCTTAGCTTAACGACGTATATTTATGAGCTGTAAGAATAATTAATTCTTGCAGCTCTTATTTTTTATTAAATTCGAATAAGGAGGGTAAATAATATTATGATAGATATAGATACGTTGCTAACACATGTTTCTATCCATATAGAGTCGGATACTGCAGGCGAAACTTATATGGAGTAATAAGAAGGTCGCCGATTGTTCCGACTTTGTTATTTATACCATTAAATTCAGAGGAGGACATAAAGATGTCTTTAATAAATGTTGCAAACCTAACCTTTTCTTATGAAGGTAGTTATGATAATATTTTTGAAAATGTGAGTTTTCAAATTGATACGAATTGGAAATTAGGCTTTACTGGGAGAAATGGAAGAGGAAAGACTACTTTTCTTAATCTATTGCTTGGAAAATACGAATATAGCGGAAGTATTTCAGCAAATGTGGATTTTGAATATTTTCCTTATGTGGTGCAGGATCAAAGCAATTTCACCATAGATGTTGTAAGGGAGATCGCCCCCAATTCAATGGATTGGGAAATAGTAAAAGAATTATCCTTGTTAGACATGGACTATGATACTTTATATAGACAGTTTGATACCCTGTCGAAAGGTGAGCAGACTAAGGCCCTGTTGGCTGCTATGTTTTTAAAGGAGAAATCCTTTTTACTGATCGATGAGCCAACCAATCATTTGGATGCGGAAGCCAGGCAAAAGCTGAGTGATTACTTGAAAAAAAAGAAAGGATTTATTTTGATTTCCCATGACAGATCTTTTTTGGATAATTGCGTTGACCATATCTTGTCTATTAATAAAACGAATATTGAAATACAAAAAGGAAATTTCACTTCATGGTGGAGAAACAAAGAATTACAAGATAGTTTTGAGCTTGCAGAAAATGAAAAATTAAAAAAGGATATTAACAGACTTTCCAGCTCTGTGAAACGGACCACCATGTGGTCAGACAGTGTTGAAAGCAGCAAGTATGCAACCACTAGTTCTGGTAGTAAAATAGATAGAGGATACGTCGGACATAAAGCTGCAAAAATGATGAAGCGTGCTAAAAATATAGAAGCCAGACAACAAAATATGATTGAGGAGAAATCAAAGCTTCTTAAAAATATTGAATCCAGCGAAAGCCTAAAATTAGCACCGTCTACATTCTATGATAAAAAACTTGTAGAGCTTATTGATGTTTCAATTAAATATGAGGATAGAGTTGTCTGTGACGGCGTAAGTTTCACGATTGAGCAAGGAGATAAAATTGCTGTTCAAGGAAAGAACGGCAGTGGAAAATCAAGTATATTGAAATTGATTTATGGAGAGGACATCCCTCATAGTGGAATTGTAAGAAAGAATAATAAGTTAGTAATTTCGTATGTTTCACAGGACACTTCAGATTTACAAGGTTATTTATCTGAGTATGCGGAAAAGCAAGGTATTGATGAGAGTTTATTTAAGTCCATGCTTAGAAAGCTTGATTTTTCTAGAGAACAGTTTGAAAAGCGTATCGAGGATTTTAGCGGAGGACAGAAGAAAAAAGTATTGATCGCTAAAAGTCTGTGTGAAGAAGCACACTTGTATATATGGGATGAACCATTGAACTTTATTGATGTCATTTCCCGTATGCAGATTGAGAAATTATTGATTGAGCAGGAACTTACAATTTTGTTTGTTGAGCATGACAGAACATTTTGTGAAAATGTTGCAACAAAAACAATTCAATTGTAAATATAGAATTGGAAATCAGGGTTCTGAAATTAGTGCTCCTTGCGGACTGTAGTGTTATAAATAAGTTTGCTTCAACAGAATAGATTGATCATGACACATAACCCTAAGGTATGGTATAATGTGAAAAAGTGATTTATATAAAACGTGAAGGGGACAAACATATGAAAGATAGAATTGTGCCAAGAATTAACACGAAATTACGCAGCCACACAGTAATGGTGCCTGAAACCATTAGTCGGGCAACAGGAATTATTATCAACGGGCAGCGGATTAAATCAATCTTATTTTCTACAGATGTTGCCATTATAGCAAATTGTAATGCTGATGCAGTAATTGCCTTATATCCATTTACCCCTACAATGCAGATCACAAATGCAATTATTGATATATCACAAAAACCGGTTTTAGCAGGTGTCGGTGGCGGCACAACTGCTGGAAGGAGAGTCCGTGATATTGCCCTGGATGCGGAATTGCATGGAGCGACGGCCGTAGTACTAAATGCTCCAACGAAAACAGAATTTGTACAGGAACTAACAGAATATATTGATATACCAATTGTTTTATCGATTATTTCGATCCATGAGAATTTAGAAGAACGAATGCTGAATTCCGGAGCCAAGATTATTAATGTATCTGGCGGTAAGAATACCGTTGAGATTATCAAGGCATTACGCAAAATTGATGAAACATTCCCAATTATTGCAACCGGAGGGCCAAACAGAGATACAATTCAGGCTGTTATTGAGGCAGGAGCCAATGCGGTAACATATACACCGCCAACAAATGGTGAGATATTCAGAGATATTATGGACGAGTATCGCAAACGTTGTAAACAGTTTGAATAAGTTTGAGTCTGTATATGGAGCTATTTTATCTAAAGATCATTTAAAAAATATAGTACCGCCAGGACCCGATTACGTTCTGGCGGTATCATATTCTAAATCATGAGGAATGTGGTAATAGTTTGCTTATTATCTCACATAAAACATAATTAAAAAATAATTTATGGTTCCTAAGAGGTAGTGGCGGTTTCCCTTTGACATCTTTGTTAAGATGTGGTCAAATGGAAGCCGCCATTTTATATTCGGTCTTTGTTTTCTTTTGAAGTGAAATTATCAATAAATATATGCTTCCGTTATAAAGAGGCAGTGCATTGAGGTCTATTAATCTATGAATAATTACCAACAATAGAGCGATAATAAATCAAAAAGTATCTTCAATGTTGAATAGATATTATGATAAAAAATAGAAGGTAGAGAAGGAATGGAAGAAATGGAAGTTAAAGAAAAAATTGCACAGGACAAAGGATTGGATCACACCCTTAAACTATTGGAAGAAGGATATCTTTTTATTAAAAATAGAATGGATCTTTACAAAAGCAATATGTTTGAAACCCATATAATGGGCGAAAAAGCAATTTGTATGAGTGGAGAAGAGGCTTGTAAAATTTTTTATGATGAAGAGCTATTTCAAAGAAAAGGTGCAATGCCAAAGAGAATACAAAAAACTCTGTTTGGAGTTAATGCGATTCAGGGAATGGATAATAATGCACACGTTCAGCGAAAACTCCTTTTTATGTCGTTGATGACTGAGGTTCATCAAAAGAAGCTTGCCGAGCTTTTTGAAAAGGAAATGGAAACGTCTGCTACTAAATGGGAGAATATGCAAGAAGTTGTACTTTTTCACGAAGCTAAAAATATGATATGCAAGGCAGCATGTCTTTGGACCGGGGTTCCATTATCAGAATCT
Organism: uncultured bacterium; assembly: GCA_963519465.1. Lineage (GTDB taxonomy): Bacteria > Bacillota > Clostridia > Lachnospirales > Lachnospiraceae > Lacrimispora. The sequence continues at coordinate 77,796 of CAUQMY010000016.1, read as the reverse complement.
GATGTAGAAAACAGGGCAGACGATTTTTGCTCAATGGTTGATGGATTAGGCGGAGTTGGGCCTAGATATTGGAAAGGAAAAGCGGCAAGAAATAGGACAGAGGAATGGATTAGAGGAATCATAGAGGATGTGAGACAAGGAAAGCTGATTGTGGAAGAAGATTCAGCGCTGAATTTGATGGCTTTTCACAAGGAGCCGGACGGCAATCCCATGGATTTACAATTGGCAGCAAAAGAGCTAATAAACGTAATAAGACCAATTGTCGCTATTTCAACCTATATTACTTTTACCGCTTTGGCAATATATGAACATCCTGCGTGTAATGAAGATCTGTTGCGAGGTGATACTAATTATTTTGAAATGTTTGTACAGGAAGTTCGCCGATACTATCCATTTACTCCATTTGTAGGAGCAAGGGTTCACAAAGACTTTGTTTGGAATCAGTATGAGTTTAAAAAGGGAGTACTTGTCTTACTTGATGTTTATGGGATGAATCATGATTCAAAAATCTGGGGTAATCCTGATACATTTCAACCAGATCGCTTTAAGGAACAAAAAGACAGGACATTTACTTTTATCCCTCAAGGAGGAGGAGATCCTAGTAAGGGGCATCGCTGTCCTGGTGAAGGTATTACGATTGAAATCATGAAGACAAGTTTAAATTTTCTGATTAACAAAGTTGATTTTGAAGTTCCCGCACAAGACTTAAGCTATAGTCTTTCAAGAATTCCAACGTTGCCTGAAAGTGGATTTATCATGAAAAACATTAGAAAGAAATTTTAAGTAATTAATGAAATTGAGGCACATTATACATTCTCATTTAGCCATTTTGAGCCCCAATTTCTCATTGCAATAAAAACTTCTTCAAAATCACGTCCTTTGTCTGTCAGCGAGTATTCCACTTTAATAGGGGTAGTCGGAAACACAGTACGTGTAACAACTCCGTTTGATTCAAGGCTTTTTAAAGCATCCGACAAGGACTTAGTACTAATTCCTAAACTCTTGTTGAGTTCATTGAAATGTTTTGCACCTGAATGCAATTCTCCAATAATTACAAATGCCCATTTTCCACCGAAGATTTCCATAATCTGTTTTATAGATTGAACGCATAGTTTATCATCTCTGGGATTCATTGTTTTGCACCTCTTTCAGTTAAATTAAGTTTACTATAATATACTAGGTATAAATATTTTGCGTACTTTACTTTACAAACTATCATGTTATAGTAATATTGTCAATAAAATTTGAAAGGATGTGTGACTATGAAAACATTGGTTATTGTAGGGGCAGGAAAAGGGCTGGGGTTATCCGTTGCCAAACGTTTCGGGAGAGAGAATTTTCAGATTGCTATCATAGCACGTAATACTCAGAATCTGCAATCGATGGTTGATGAACTGAACAAAAGCGGAATTGAGGCCTCTTACTTTGCTGCGGACATTTACAAAAAAGAGCAGATAGAGAAAGCATTTGCTGATATAAAAGTGAAATATGGCAAAATAGATGTTGTAGAAGTCAGCCCGCTGGCAGGCAATTATCCACCGACCTCTGTGCTGGATTTAACAGCTGAAAACGCAAAGGATTATTTTGAAGGTCTGGTTGTGAGTGCAATCAATATTGTGAATTTGGTTACTCCAGATATGATGGAACGGGGAGAGGGAGCATTATTGTTCACCACTGGTTTGTCTGCTGTATACCCTATTCCATTTATGGGGAATGCAGGAATTGCAATGGCGGGACTGAGAAATTATTTGGCAAATCTCCATACGGAATTATCTTCAAAAGGAATCTTCGTAGCAAACCGTTCATTAGGAGTCCGAATTACGGCTGGGACAGGAGAGATAAACGATCCGGAAGTCATTGCAGATATGTGGTATCAGGTATATGCCAACAAATTAGTTGGTGATGATGTATATCCAGAAGGAGTAACTCTTTCAACTATAGTTATATAAAGTTTTGCGACAGGATAGGAAATTAGAATTCCGCATTATTAACATGAATGAAATAACTTCATATTAACGATAGCCGCTATGAACCTTAAGCTTCTTCCTGTTTATTATACAATCATGAATAGATTACTTATAAAAGCCAATGCTTTGCTGAATGCAAAGCATTGGCTTTTATATAATTAGGAAAAGATTTATATGATATGTAAATCACTGGGATATCCTTTTTCTATAAATAATTAATATGAGAAAATTGTAAGCCTTTAAAATAATAAAATAGGATCAAGTTATGGAGCATGTGGAAGTGAAAGAATGGTACTCTTTCTCTGTTGTAAATGATATTTTATTATGATAATATAGCAGTATTCTTGCTGCATTTCATAATAAGTCATGCATTGGAATTATTTTATTTAGAAGCTTTAAATCTTATAACAGGAGGAAACAGATGCAGCTTCAATACGAACCGACTTTTCAAGAATTGGAAAATAATATAATTGAAGTTATAAAAGAAGAGCAGATTAAGCTTGGTTATGCCAGTGAAACAATAAGACTGTATTACCCGTTGGAGTCTATTTGTAATTTATTAGGCTCAAACTATACGATTACAGAACTGTATGATATTTTAGACCAGTTCTGTGAATATGTAAAAACCAGATTAGGAGAAGTGGAGTATTTCAATACAGAAGCTAGATATTGCTTTGTAATACCCCCTAAAGGCGTAGATTACGTACATGAAAGTATTGAAGAAAACTACTTTCTAATTGATTTTATTGAAAAAATAAGCAAACACGATTGTACACTGGATGATTTGTTGAAGATATTTAACAAATACTCCAATAATGTTATCTGCGAAAAAATGAACAACGGCGAATTTGATTACTTGATTTATTTTAAAGACCAGTCGCCGGATGACTATAAGTACTGCATAAAGTTTGAAAGTAGTCATGCCATATATCATAGATTTACCAAGGCGGATTACGAAAATTTTGGCTTCTAATTCGAATGCCATGATGTTTCGCTGTTATGGATCCTATTAAAAGATGGGTACAGCAACATTCAGAGAGCACTGCTGTACCGTATAAAATAAAGGCTTTTAGCGGATTATAACGTTGTAATTGCTTGTTGATGGTTAGTTACATCGCGCATCCGGTGAATATAAATTTTATCAAATGTAAATGTGTTATGACTGAATACAAGGAACTGGTAAAATACAAATATGCTTAATAACAATCGGCTATAAGGGAGATAAAACTATGAATCCAATCATTCAAGTTAAAAACTTCACAAAAAGATATGGTGATTTTGTTGCTGTTAACGATATATCTTTTGATGTGGAAGAAGGCAGTGTATTTGCATTTCTGGGACCCAATGGTGCTGGAAAAAGCACAACGATTAATACGTTGTGTACTATTTTTGAAAAAACCTCCGGTACGTTATTGATAGATGGAAAAGATGTCAGTCGGCAAAAAAGTGAAGTACGGTCTGCAATCGGGGTCGTGTTCCAGGATTCCACTCTTGATGCGAAAATGACCATCGAAGAAAATTTAAAAATGCACTGTGTATTTTATAACATTCCGAACAGAGAAGTGGAAGAACGCATAAAGTTCGTTCTGAATCTGGTAGATTTAACGGATGAAAGAAAGAAAATGGTTTCCGCTTTGTCTGGAGGAATGAAAAGGCGTGTTGAGATTGCCAGAGGTCTGGTTCATTATCCAAAGGTTTTATTTCTTGATGAGCCTACAACGGGGCTGGATCCTCAGACAAGGGCGCATATATGGGAATATATTATGAAGCTTCAAAAGGAAAGAAACATTACGATCTTTCTAACAACCCACTATATGGAAGAAGCTGAGATCTGCAACAAAATCGCAATCATCGATGGCGGGAAAATTGTAGCACATGATACGCCTTATGCGTTGAAGAAAAAGTATACGAAGGATAAAGCTTATATCAATACAAAAAATGAAGAAGCGTTTGAACTCCTGCTTACAGAACATCAGTTAAACTATACGAAAAAAGATAGTTATTATAAGGTGGAGGCAGAGTATTTGGACCGGCTGTTGGAAGTATTGAGTGTTCACAAGGAGCACATCACCAATATTGAAATCAAAAAAGGTACGTTTAATGATGTGTTTTTAGAGATAACAGGAAAAAAGATCAGAGAGGAGGGCTAACATGAATACAGTATTGGCATTATGGAAAAGAGGACTAAAGGCTTTTGTACGAAATAAAACCGGTCTCATATTTTCGCTGATATTTCCATTTTTCTTTGTATATGTGTTTGGTGCTATATTTAAAAACGATTTTATTGAAAATCCCATAGCCTACATGCTTTCGGGTGTTATCATCACGACTGTATTTGAAAGTGCTCTAAATCTTGCCTCTTCGACGGTTGACGATATGGTCAGCGGATTTATGAAAGAGGTATTGGTTTCACCGGCAAAAAGAGTTTATGTTGCCTTGGGACAATTATTGTCTGCGGCTACGGTTTCCACCTTACAAGGAATCTTGATATTGGTAATCGGCTTATTTATCGGAATTAAGTTTACGGACTGGAGAACCCCCTTATTTGTGCTTATATCAATGATTTTTATCGGCATTGTATTTTCTGGAGTTGGGCTGTTTCTGGCAACTAAGGTGCGTAACGGTCAAACGTTCCAGATCGTTAAAACAGCGGTAACAATGCCCCTGACCTTCCTTTCCGGGGCATATATTCCATTATCCATGTTGCCTGATTCGCTGAGGTTTGTTGCTTATTTTAATCCGATGACTTATGCTACCGCATTTTTTAGAATGATAGTTTTGGAAAAAGCGGATCTTTCCCTTCCAGAGCTGATAAAAGAAGGATTGGTGGTTGAAATTAATGGCTTTGCCATTACCCCGTTTATGACGTTTGCCATTATTTTGGTCATTGGTCTGGTGTTTCTGCTGCTGTCTACTATATCCTTTGTTAAGACGGACTTTTCCCGTCTGAATCGAAGTGCTACCGATGCCAATGCGCTTTGGGGGTAATGACAGGGAAGAACATTTCCTGTGTAAGAATAAAAAAGGTGAAATGGTGGAAGACAGATGTCCAGTTTTTGCCTTGTTAATAAAACTTGATAGTTTTCTGTTTTTGAATCCAGATATGATAGCCTGCCAGAATGTATATGCTCTGGCAGGCTTTTTTTAATGAAAAAATAATGTTGTTTACATGCTGGTGATTACCCCCATTTTCCTGACAATAAATAGTAGTTTTTAATCCATACAGCAAGAGATGAAAATCATATCTAACATACTCCAAATAATGAAACTGCATAAAGGTTCATAAAGACCACAAAAAGCATCCAATTCGAAGGACGAAACTCTGCTTATAATACCATTAGCGCTGCCCAACATGCAGACATGATTAAAATAAAGTACTGCGAAGTATTAATTATGATATTTAGATAAACAAAAAATAATTTATGAAAAAATAAAATAATACTTGAATCCCCAGAATATCGGTTGTATAATATACACAAAACTAATGTGCGTAAATTATAAAAAATATAAAAATAGACCAAATGAAACGAAAAAATTCATATTTCGTGGGAAAATAGTAAGAAAATCCTTAATCATAGGGATTTATGTATATATACTGGTTGAATTAAGCAGTAAAAACTATGTGTTATTATTTCTTTGAAGATCGATTATTTTTTTTGTCATAATATTTAGTAAAAACTAAATTATTATAAAAAAATATAAAGGAGATTTTTATGAAAAGAAGGTTCACAGGAATACTGGCTGTCCTTGTGGCAGCAACTACAATCTTGTCAGGATGCAGTGCATCTGCTGGTACAGGTACTCAAAAAAGTGGGGACGGTTCAGAAGGAGATACCTCGGAAGAGGCTGTGGTAACTACGGTAGGACCGGATTCCGGTACCCATATGAATATGTGGTCATTTGTAGAATTGCATAATACGTTTTATGGAAGTATGGTTGAACGATGGAACAAGGAAAATCCGGATCGCCAGATACGGGTGACATTTACCACTTATCCATATGCAGATATGCATAATAAACTGATTATGGCATTGCAGACAGGTCAGGGAGCGCCTGATCTTTGCGATGTTGAAATCGGTCAATTCCCCAATTTCCTTCAGGGAGAGATCCAGCTTTATCCTCTGAATGAGGCTATGAAGCCATATGAAGCTGATCTGGTGCAATCCAGATTGAATGTCTATTCCAAAGACGGCAATTATTACGGAGTGCCCACTCATGTAGGTGCATCTGTCATGTATTACAATACGGAAATCCTGGAGAAATACGGGATTGACTATACCCAGATAAAAACATGGGATGACTACACGAAGGCAGGAGAGAAACTGAAAGAGGCATCGGATGGAAAAGTAAAACTGACAAGTGTGGATACTGCCGGAATCGACTGGATGTCCATTGCCATGGCACAGTACGGAGAAGATTGGGCACCCGATAAGGGCGGTACAGTTAATGTTAAGCTGGAATCTGTGAAAAAAATGCTTACCATGCAGCAGGGCTGGCTTTCTGATGGAATCGCCATGATATCACCTGCAGGTCATGTGGATCTGGAAGAAGGCTTTCAGAATATTCTTGATGGGAACATTGCTTCCTTTCCAAAGGCATTGTGGTACATGAGCCGTTTTCTAAATTATATGCCTGAAATGAAAGGGAAAATAGCCATGGCACCTTTGCCGGTATTTGAAGAGGGACAGAACCGTTCGGTGGGAATCGGAGGAACAGGAACTGTGGTTACTGCACAGGCGTCCAATCCAGAACTGGCGGCAGATTTCATTACATATGCAAAGTGTTCCGAGGAAGGAAGCAGACAGATATGGGAGCAGTTGGGCTTTGATGTATGCAATACGAAGATATGGTCAGATGAAACAATAACAAAAGATACATCCAATCAGTACATCAGCTTTTTTAAGACCAATCCCTTTGATGTTTTGAATGAGGTCAAAGATGAAATTACTACGCTGCGTATAACCAAGATGACACCTGGAATCAATGACTATTTCTGTACCACAACGCTGAATGAAGTGTTGGAAGACGGAAAAGATGTGGATGAAGCATTACAGGAAGCACAGGATTATCTGGAATTGGAACAGTAAGAAACAGGCGGAGGAAACGATAATGAAATTGAAACGGATTCTATATTCACAGAAAACGGCTCCATTTATCTTTGTACTGCCATTCCTGTTAAGCTTTTCGGTTTTCTGGATCTATCCGCTGTTCAGTACGGTGAAAATGAGTTTTCAAAGTATTTTACCGGGGCAGATTGAATGGGTCGGGTCGGGAAATTATTTAAAATTACTGAAGGATACCACATTTCACACGGCAGTCAAGAACAGCTTTACATACATGATACTTTCACTTGCTTTACTGATTCCCTTTCCTATGTTCTTTGCTGTTTTGATGGACAGTAATCTGGTTAGGGCAAAAGGCTTTATAAAGGCAGTATTATATTTGCCTGCTTTAACTTCGGTGGTCATCTCCGGGACCCTATTCCGGCTTATGTTTTCTGAACTGCCCACAGGCCAGATGAATATGCTGCTGCAGTATCTTGGAAGGGCTCCAGTTCCATGGATGAAAGAAAAAACTCTTGCAATGTCTGCGCTCATCATACTTTGCTGCTGGAGATGGACCGGTGTGAATATGTTGTACTTTTTATCCGGCTTAAAAAGCATTGATACTACGTTATATGAAGCGGCATCAATAGATGGGGCAAGTGGCTTTAATAAATTCCGATATATTACCATTCCGTTGCTAAAACCAACAACTGTATATGTTTTAACGATCAGTGTTTATGCCGGATTGTCCATGTTTCTGGAAAGCTATATGCTGTGGGCAGGAAATGCGTCTCCAAAGAACATCGGCTTGACCATTGTAGGCTATCTTTATAAACGGGGAATAGAAAAGAACCAGATGGGCTATGCGTCAGCGGTGGGGCTTATTCTGCTTCTCATTGCGCTTGTCATCAATGTGGTACAGTTGATTCTAAACGGTTCTTTTAAGAAGGAGGAAAAATAAAGGTGACTGGAAAAAATAAAATCCTTACAGCTTTAGGTACCTGCTTTTTTGCATGTTTGTGTTTTCTGATCCTTTTTCCAGTACTGGCAGGTTTTCTTGCTTCCTTTCGTCCAGGCAGAGAATTGATTCGTCGGGGGCTTAGCATTAATACGGATCTTTCTACAATGACGCTGGATAATTATAAGTACCTATTTTCCTGGAATACGGATTCCCAAAAGTATTTTATGTGGTTTAAAAACAGCATGGTACTGACCTTTTTTGCAGTGGTATTGACACTAGTGATCTGTTATTTTGTAGCCTACGGTTTAACCATGTATGAATACCGTCTGAAGAACCTTCTGTTTTTTCTGGTAATTGCAACGATGATGGTACCATTTGAAATACTGATGCTGCCGCTATATCAGGAAATGATTGATATGAGTTTGATTAATACTACCGCAGGGGTCTTAATGCCGGGACTTTGCAGTGCTTCCACCATTTTTTTCTTCCGGCAGTATATGGTCTCGCTGCCGAAAGAACTTTTAAATGCAGGAAGAATCGATGGAGCTACGGAATTTGGTATCAGCATTAAAATTATGATGCCCATTACCAAACCGGCATTTGCTGCCATGGCAATTCTCTGTGCCATGGGGGCCTGGAACAACATGCTGTGGCCAATGCTTGTATACCGTGATGCCGCAAAGTTTACTCTTCCCATAGGTTTAAATACACTTCTAACACCTTATGGGAACAATTATGATTTGTTGATTGCAGGTTCTATGTTTGCCATATTTCCGGTATTGATTGTATTTTTATGTTTTCAAAAATATTTTATTGAAGGTATGACAGTTGGGGCTGTCAAGGGGTGAGGTATTTTATGAATAGAGTGGTTAAGAGCAGAGCTTTTATAATGTATCTGGCAGCAGTAGGGGTGATTGCTGTTTTTGTAATTGCATTCTTTTTCCATGCAGAGGGAAAAGAGAATAAGAAGAACCCGCAGAATAACCAGGAAGCACCAAAGCGCGTATCAGTTCATGACCCGTCAATCATTCAGGCAAAAAACGGGGAATATTATATATTTGGTTCTCACCTTGCTGGTGCAAAATCAGAGGATCTGGTTAATTGGACGTCTTTGGGAAGTGATTATGACAATGTAACCAATAACTGGCTCTACGGTAATATAAGAGATAATTTAAAAGAATCATTTTTATGGGCAGGTTACGATGATGGAGATTGCTCCGGCGGAAAGTATGCCGTCTGGGCACCGGATGTTCTTTGGAATCCATATTACCGAAATAAAGATGGAAGCAAGGGCGCTTATATGATTTATTACAGCGCTTCCTCTACCTGGCGCAGGTCCTGTATTGGTTATGGCGTTTCAAAAAATATAGAAGGTCCCTATACCTATGTGGATACGGTAATTTATTCCGGGTTTACAAAAGACGGAAAGACAGACGGAAATAGCAGCAGAAATACACGATGGGATAATGAGTATCTCAATTTAAAGCAACTGACGGATTCCGGTGTTTTAAAAAATGGCATCAGCGATCAGTGGTTTAAGGGGAATGAATGGAATCATGACTATAGCCCCAATGCCATTGATCCCACCTTGTTTTTTGATAAATCAGACAAAAAGCTTTATATGGTTTATGGTTCCTGGTCAGGCGGAATCTATCTTTGTGAACTGGATCGAGAGACAGGAGAAGTAAAATATCCGGGAACGGATTATGTGGATGGAGTGAGCGGAAACTACGTGGACCGTTATTTTGGTATTCATCTGGCTGGAGGTAATCATCAGTCCGGGGAAGGCCCGTATATCACATATGATAAGGAAAGCGGGTATTATTATCTTTATGAAACCTACGGTGGACTTACTGCCAATGGCGGATACAACATGCGCCTGTTCCGTTCCAAGAATGTCACCGGCCCCTATCTTGATGCATCAGGGAAAAATGCAGCAGATAATCACAATAATAATGAGCAGTACGGAATAAAACTGATCGGCAATTACCAGTTAGGCGGAAGCAGCACCGGATATAAGGCAGCAGGGCATAACAGCGCGCTCATCGACGCAGATAAAAACCGATATCTGGTTTATCATCAAAGATTTGATAATGGAACAGAATATCATGAAGTCCGGGTTCATCAGCAATTTTTAAATCAGAAAGGCTGGCCGGTAACTGCTGTATTTGAAAATAAAAATGATCTCATCAGCCATTATAACTCCAAGGAGGTATTGGGCAAATATGAGTTATACGATCATGGTCAGAAAACAACCTCTGACATGATAAAGAAAGAAACCATTACCTTACTTGAAAACGGAAAGATTCAGGGAGACAGAGATGGAACCTGGAAAAAGGTCAAAGGTAATAAGTATGACTATATAACCTTGAATATAAATGGTACGGAATATCAGGGAGTATTTTTCAAACAGCATGATGAAAATGGCACTGCAGAACCGGTGATGACATTTACCACAGTGGGAGATAATAATACATGTATATGGGGCAGCAGGACAGAGTGATTTTCTTATCGAAATAAACATTTGGACTTTCCAAAACAGGTATTGTGTTGAAAAGAAAATTCAGGTATTATGATATTCAGAATAATTGGAAATATATAGAAAGATACCTGAAAAGCTGCATCCGGGAAAGGAACTGCCATGCTGTACATTAAGAATTTAGAGGAGGGGCGAAAGGTTTTTAACGCCCTGGGATCTGAGTTAAGAATTGAAATAATTAAACTGTTGATCGAACATACAGAGATGAATATGAATGAGCTGGCATCCAGCCTTGGAGTGACAAATGGAGCCTTGACCAGTCATATCAGGAAGCTGGAGGACAGCGGGATCATACGGGTGATTACGGAGCACAACGGCCACGGGAATCAGAAAGTGTGTCGGGTAAATGTAGACCGTCTGCTGGTGGATATTGCACCGAAGCAGAGTGATGACGGAAAAAATACCTATACGACCGACATAAAAGTGGGCTGCTTTTCTGATTATCAGATTTTTCCTACCTGTGGCCTGGCAAGCAGCCGGGCGATTGTAGGGGAAGTAGATGACCCCCGCTATTTTGCTCATCCGGATCGGTTTAAAGCAGATATTGTCTGGTTTACCAAAGGATATGTGGAGTATATGATCCCCAATATGGTGCCGCCCCTTCGTCAGATCGATCAGATCACGATCTCTCTGGAACTTGGCAGTGAGGCTCCTGGAGTAAACAGTGACTGGCCTTCGGATATAACCATCTGCATCAATAATGTGGAGGTAGGAATGTGGACCAGTCCTGGAGATTTCGGCGATGTACAGGGGATTTTCACACCAGACTGGTGGTTCCCCAATTGGAATCAGTACGGCCTTTTAAAGATGATTGTGATAAATCAGTCAGGAACGTATATGGATGGGTTAAAAATATCCGGTGTAACAATTGAAGATTTAAACCTTGGCAGACGCAATCCCCTCAAACTAAAATTTGAAGTAAAAGAAGATGCGGCAAACGCAGGTGGTTTAACCATATTTGGATGTACTTTTGGAAATTACAATCAGGATATTAAAGTCCGGGTTCATTATAATCCGGTAAAAAATGAGGATTAGTAAAAGATAAAGATCAGTAAAAAAGGAGCTGCCGGAGCAGTTCCTTTTTTCATATGATAACTTAAAAATTATGGAATCTTGTTTATTGTTTTTGCTCTATCTAAAGACCGGGTTAATATATTCGTTTATTACGAGCAATGATATATTTTTTTGTTTAAGTTTGTTATAATAAATGTGAAACCAAAATATCTATTGTTGTACTTGTTATAGCAATAATGGGAAGTTAAAAAATAATGGTAAAGGTGATGATTTATGTCGTATGAAGTTGAATATGTGATTCCATTTGAAATTTTGTTTGCTGGTAGCTTTCGGGATACATGGGAGGTAAAAGATGCAATTTTCACAAGTGAAATCTTAAGCTTGCTTAAATTGTTAGATATTAAAGTGAACCCAAATACATTAGCGGAAGAGTATTGTCACCTTAAGCATGGTCAAGGTAATGTACATGTATTTTTTGATCCTACGAAGCAAAAGTTTATAGTATTAGATTTATATTTTGGACACACAGAACAACATAATATGATTGTTTTTGGAATACATGTACCGTGGTATATGATAGAACAAATGAAGGAGGCAATGCTCGCTATATATGACGATGATGATGCTATTCCGAAAAGCGACTTTAAAGAATATTTCAATAATAAGTTACTTGTAGAAATTGATAAATCGAATTATCCGAAGAAATGTGAATTTAATTACCAAAAAATTATTTATCATTATAGTTATTAACTTCTTATTAATTATAATCCATGATATTCAATTGAACATCATGGCTAAAGGATTGGAGTTTACAGCAGCTTGTAACTGACTCTTATCAACATGTGTGTAGATCTCTGTTGTTGCGATACTTTCATGTATAACAGCAGGAGTAATAAAAATTTTGCGTTCCTTGTTTCCCTTTCCGACGATGGATCGTATATCAAAGTTAACTTGATCTACGTTTAAAGATGCCAATTCTGATAACCGTAAGGCACAGTTCAGAAAAATTGTGATAATGCAATTATCACAAATAGAACTTGAACTAGATTCAATGAGCAAACAAACAGATTCTTCTAGAGTAAGGCATCTTACTATTCGCTTGTTCTGATGCCAGGAGAAGAATGAAGAGTATCTTGACAATAAGCTAAAACTTCATACATATCACCAAGAGTAATTGAACCAATAAATTCAATATTTACGAATTGAAAATCCGAATGTTCTTGGAAACAGCTAATATCACCAAAGTAAAAGAATTGTAAAAGATCTAAACGATATTCAAGTACTGTATTTAAAGGGGTGAATTTCATGGAAATAGATCACATTTATATATGTACAGAAAAGAATGCCCCTGCAGGAGATTTATTGGTAGAGTTCGGATTATTGGAAGGTTCATCAAATACACATCCAGGGCAAGGAACAGCCAATAGAAGATTTTATTTTCACAATTTAATGTTAGAACTTCTATAGGTAGAGGATAGTGAAGAAGTGCAGAATGAACGAACCAAACCAATGAGGCTCTTTGAACGTTGTGAGTTAGAAGAAAATGTAAATTCACCATTTGGCAGGGCATTTCGACCTACTACTGATAAAAATGAAATATTACCATTTCAAGTATGGAATTACCATCCAATATATCTGCCAGATTTTCTAAAAATCCAGGTGGCTGATAACACACCATTGAGTGAACCAATGTATTTTTATCTTTCTTTTGCGAAGAGGCAGGATAGTGTTTCTGATGAAAAGAAAGAACCGATGGAACATAAAGTACCTTTAAGAAAATTATTATCAGAAATCAAATAAAATATTAAGACTATTTTATTATTGTCTATAGGGTTTAATATAATAAGGAAAAGGAAGTGGGATAATGGAAACAATACAACAGATCATAAAAAAGTTTGAAGCTACTAAGGATAAACAGATATATAGTGAAATAATTGAACGAATTAAAACGGAAGAATTATTGTTGATTTCATATATGCCGTTCACAAATAATTACTATCTTGACTTTGAAAATGGTAAGCCAGCATGCTACATATTTACTGAAAAAAAATACTACGATGAATATCAGGATTATATGATGCAGCAACAGATAATTGTTAAGCATGTGGAAAACAATGAAGAACAAAGAATGTTAATGTTTGGCGATTTGTATCGAAGCGGTTTTGAAATGATAGTGATTGACAACGGTCAGACTCATTTGGTTATAAGCTTGTTTGATATTATTGATAAACCTGATTTTTCAGATGTTCCCGAAATAAACAGGCCAATAATGAACCCTTCATTAGTTTGCGCCGCTAACCATTTCTTTCAGGGGCTGAGTACAAAAAGAGTTACACGTGATATGGAAGCAAATATGTTCAAGGAAATATACAATGCGAAATATCTTATGCCTCTTGATACTAGTAAAATGAATATGGAAAAAACAAATGCAGATAACGGAGAATGTGTTGTAAAGGAAAAGAGCATTATGCAATTCCCATTAATAACGAATACAGAAGATAAAAGCTTCTATCCGTTTTTTACTGACTGGAATGAATTCAGAAGATTTGATAAAGAGCAAAAGTTTAGTGGTAATATTGCGACCTTTGAAGATATCAAATATTTTATTGATAAGGCTGATGGCATTTCTATTAATCCATATGGAGTAAATATTACTTTGACGAAAGATATGTTAAATGTTATTGAAAGTGCAGCAGAAGGTTCACTTCAAAATACAGTGATAAAAGAACAGGTAGCAGAGAAAGAGTCAAAGGTTATGCTTGGAGAACCGGCAGAGTATCCTCAAAAGATGATTGATGAGATCTGTAAATATCTTAAAACCAATAAGAATGTTAATGCCGCATACCTGAGATTAATGGTTAAAGATAATGAGCAAAGTTATCTTATTGTTGTTGATTTCTCGGGTGATAAAAATGTGGTTTTTAGTAGCATAGCTAATGCAGGAGTTCCTTTTTCGAACGATAAATATCTTGATTTTGTTCCCTTATCAAGCGGTTTCGGAAAAGAAGCTGTCGAGAACATAATACCGTTTTATAAGAAAAAGAAGTTTGGGATTTTTTAGATAAGGATTCATTTGAAGATAACTGGAAAAATCATATAAATTGATTTTATATATAAAGATGATATTAATTATCTAATTTTCGTATATCAGGATGGCTTTGAAATATTAAGATTAGTGCATAAGATTGATACCATTGGAATATACAATCTTTCTTATGTCAGTTAAAAATGTATTATCACTATACAATGTTAGTGCATCAACAAATTAGAATATGTGGGGTATAAAGAATGATTCAAGGGATTGCTATATTCGGGATGAATGGAGGCGGGAAGTCGACTCTGACTCATGCGTTAGCAAAACAAATAGGTTATTTTGAGATGGATGTGGAAGATTATTATTTTCCTGAGCAAAGAGAATCAAGAAAATGGGCTTTAGAAAATAACAGTGTAATTGATACAGAGCATTTAGACGAACTACCTTTTTCTAATCCTAGAACAAAAAGTGAAGTACAAACTGCGATTATGAAGAATATAAAGACTCATCCAAGGTTTATTATTTCTGGAGTTACAATGAATTGGAGTGATGAAATTCTTTCTCGTATTGAAATTGCTTTTTGGGTTCAAACGCCTCTTTAAGAAAGATTAAAGAGAATTCAAGCGAGGGAAGAAAAAAGGTTCGGAGAAAGAGTTCTTGAAGGTGGCGATATGTTTGCACAACAAATGGAATTCCGAAAAGTAGTAAAAAATCGCGATTCAAAAGCAGTTGAAGAATGTGCAATGAAACTTGGCTGTCCTGTTATTGTGATTGATGGAACATTATCTGTGATACACAATCTAGAGAAAATTATAGATAATCTTAATCATTTATTGTGAAGAAATTTAGAGCTAAAAATTCCAATTTGAGAGCAAATGGACTTCCCATTATATTTATGGGGTAAAGTAAGCGAATAACAGACAAATTTGAATTTGTAAGCGAGAGGATAGTTCACATTTTATCGAATTACTATGTAGAAAATTATATTTAGTACAGGAGGAATAAACACTTGAAGCATGCAGGAACACAAGCAATAAAAACTACACGATTGACATTACGGAAACTCGAACTTACTGATGCGGAAATGATGTTTAGCAATTGGGCAAGCGATGATGAAGTTACACGCTTTTTGCGGTGGGACGCACATAAAACAATAGATGATAGCAAGAACATGATTCAAATGTGGGTTAACAATTATCAATTTGATTCCACTTATTACTGGGGAATGTATCTAAAAGACGGTGAAATGATTGGCTCAATTGGTATCATGATAACTTCAGAATATGATTTCAAGGCTGAATTAGGTTACAAGATTGGTAGCCGTTGGTGGGGTCAAGGATATACTAGCGAAGCGGCAAGAGCAGTTATCGATTATATGTTCAAAAATACGGATATTGAACGAATTGAAGCATATAACTCGGTAGAAAATCCTGCTTCAGGGAAAGTGATGGAAAAGGTTGGAATGCGCAATGAAGGCTTTTCACGACACAACTATAAAACCCGTGACGGCTTTCAAGATTGTACTATATTCGGAATAATACGTGATGAATGGGAACAAACAAAATAAGCATTTTGTGAAATGAGCTTGGAGGAGTATTTCTTAGCAAAAATGAAAACAGTTTGGCAAATTTCAATTTGTAGGGAGCATGACCTTTCCATTATATTTATAAAGGTAATAAAATAAAGCGATAGATAAATTTGAATTTGTGATGGAGGAAACTATGGTACGTTTGGCAACGGTTAATGACGCAGAGCAATTAAACATCTTAAATAGTGAGTTTAATGGTAAAGGTGAGACAACTCTTGAGAATATTAAAGATTCTCTTTTAAACAATCAGCAGGAAGTTATCATTGTAGCGGATGATAATGGTTTGCTTGGGGGATTTGTTTGTATTCAGTTGAAAAAATCATTTTGCTATGATGAATATATGCCAGAAATCACAGAGGTATATGTTAAGACGGAATACAGAAAAAGAGGTATTGCAAGTGCAATGATAACCTTTGCTGAAGACTACTGTAGCAAGAAGTATCCATTTCATAAATATGAGCTTCTAACGGGAAAAAATAATTTTATCGCTCAATCAGTATATGACAAACTTGGATATAAAAATGATGAAGAAATTCATCTATCAAAGCGTATGAAGAAATAGACAAACTCCAATTTATGAGGAACGTCAACTTTTTCATTATATTTATTAATAAAATGGGTGTAAGCCGGTTGACATTAGCACTGTTGGTAGCAATTGAGAATTTAAATTTGATTATATTTTATGCATGGAGGTGCTTTATGATAGGTATTCCAAGATATAAGGTTCTTTTAGTAGAACATGATGAAAAATGGGCAGAGGAGTTTGAGAATGTCAAACGGACTCTTATAAATATTTATGGTGAAAATGTTATAGACATTCAACATGTAGGCAGTACTGCAATAAAAGGTATAATGGCTAAACCACTATTAGATATTGCGGTTGTATTTAAATCTATAACGGACTCAATTATTGAAACAATGAAGAAAAACGGATATGAGTATTTTGGTGAAGTTGCGACTGGAGAACATCATCTTTTTATTTTAAGAGGTGAGGGTGAGGTCTCTTTACAACATATACATTGCTATGATGAACTAACCCTTACGCAATATTTCGACCAAATAAAGTTTAGAGATTTTATCCGTTTACATCCGAAATACGCAAAAGAATATGAATTATTAAAACAAGAACTTTTCTCAATGTATTCCAATGACAGGAAAAAATATACGGAGGGTAAGCAATTGTTTTTTGATAAAATAAAGCAACTCGCTGATGAAAACAGTAATTAATAATATTAGCATTAAACGAGGTTATGATTATACTTATTGCTGGAAGCACACATACAGGCAAAACTCTATTATCACAGAACTTAATCGAGAAATAACATTATCCCAGTATGTCACTTGATCATCTGAAAATGGGACTGATTCGAAGTGGGTTAAGATAAAGTTGATATCAATTTGAAGAATATACCTTATAACATTTGATATAGATAACACACTTACCATGTTTTCTCCACAAGTTTTTGCCAAGAGTGGAATTTATCCTACGATTAGATGAAAGGTGAAAAAGATTCTTTGGGGGAAGAATTGTCAATAATCATTCAGAAATTAAAACAAAGCTATAGGAAATTTTATATTTTATCCTTAAAGATTATGCAAATAAAGCAAAATGGGAGAGATACCTATGAATTCATTTTATGAAGAATGGCTTCAATCCGGGCAAAATTGGATGAAAGCTTATCGAAAACAACTATTGAAGAAATGCATATGTTTTATTATACCGGCGGTTGTGTTTGTTTTGGCTGTCGTTGGTGCTGGTGCAACGGCAGTGAATTATGGTTCAACAGAGGAAATTATGGATTCTGCGTTTGTTGGGGCTTTGGTTGGTGCAATGATTTGTTTTGTATTTATTCTCTTTTTACTGCCGGGAGTAAATCCGAAAAGAATGAACAGAAGCATGAAACGTGCAGTCAAGTTATTAGATATGAGCGAAGTTGAGCAAGAGCAATTTGGGCGCGAAATGTTGGAAGCGGAAAAACAACCTGCCCGTGTGTTGGATTACAGAATTGAAGTACCGAACTCAAAGAGTACGCCTGCACGGTTCATTCTTTCTCCCAAATATGCTTGTTTGTGGGGGAGTTATCCTCTGGTTATTTTGGTGCGCCTTTCCGATATTGCGTATGTACGCACTGAGGAGGAATGCAAAACAGCGATGACCCGTGGCGCAACAAGTGATACCATCCACCGCTTCAATCTGCACACTATCACATTTTATTATAAAGGTTCTAATCGGGATGGTGATAACGGTATGGGTTTCTTTAGTGAAGCAATTCGAGATAAGGTATTTGGAATGATTGAAGCGCAGCGAGGTAATTCTGCTGTATATGAAAAGGGAGAGCCGGAAAATGTATTTTGGGATGCTAATGGTAGTTTTCCAAATGAAAAAGTTCATCGTGTTATAAATGTGGAAATATCCTCTGGGGAAAGCATAAAAAATATATTATATAAAGACATCAATACTTTCGTAGTATTAATTGAAGAAGGTAGGGAAGATTATCTTATATTAAACTCACATGATGGTTTTTTGCAGTTTTATGGAGTAGATAATCAATTTATTATGGAGATGCGCATAAATCTTCAAAATAATGACTTTCGCACATACTCGATTATAAACAGGGATAAGGAGCATCTTGTAGAAAAGGTTCAATTTACTACACCGTTTGGTCAATTTACGCCAAGAGAGCGAGAAGTAATTTCTCTTGAACTGGTTAAAACAGTTATTAAGAAATATTATGAAAATATCGATGAAAAAAACCTGCTTAATGAAATTCCTTATATCGAAACAACCGAAGAAATCAAACGATGTATGGGACTTATTAAATAGACAGTCACTATATGAACAAACGGAGAAGTTAATGCAACTTCTTATTACATATATTTATGAATGCTTCTATAGCGGTTAAAGGTCTTGGCTCTTGGACTATCCGCATCAGCTTCTGGTACCTAGTATATAACAACAGCGACTCCTGCTACATTGGATGGCAATTGAAAATGGTGCAGAAAGTGCAATCATGCCAGTAGCTGTGCCTTTGCTAGCGTTTCAAACGTTATCAACTATTATGGTTCTGCAACGGTTCAAAACTGTAACCCCCAATTTTTACTCCAAGTTTCAATATTATTGTATAATTATGCGATCATATTGTTAACATACTAGGGTGTGTCTGAAAACTCATTACTCCAATCTGCACGTCCGCACTTCGCAGCATATCTGCTCCAAATTCAGTTGGCGTAGCCCACTACGCCGCCTTCATCTGGAACAAATCTCCCACAAAGTGTAACGCACATCTTGGAACAAGCAGTTTTCAGACACGCCCTAGTGTTATAAAGTCAGTGGCATTTTTATTGATTTGAAGTCAATGAAACGGAAATACGACAAGTTATATAAAGACACAGGAGGTAGATTATGCAGAAACTAATTCCCCATTTATGGTATGACAAAGAAGCAGTTGAAGCAGCTCAACAATATGTGGAGCTTTTTGAAGATTCAAAGATCATTAATATGGTAACAATTCCGGATACTCCGTCAGGGGATGCCCAATCTGTTGATTTTCAACTCGCCGGTATACGGTTTTCAGCCATCAATGGAGGTTCCTATTTTACCTTGAATCCATCGATTTCCCTGATGGTTGCATGCAGCAGTCCAGAAGAAGTAGATCGACTGCATGCTGTTTTGTCAGTCGGTGGAGCAGATCTTATGCCTTTGGATGAATATCCGTTCAGTAAACGGTTTGCATGGATCCAGGATAAATACGGTCTTAACTGGCAGTTGATGCTGGTTGAGAATCAGGAAGAACAGCAGAGAATCAGACCAACGTTTCTGTTTGCTGGTGAAGCATGCGGGAAAGCGGAAGATGCTTTGGATTACTATCTTTCCGTTTTTGAAGAATCCAGTAAGAGCCATGTAAATTATTATCAGACGGGTGAACCAGAAGATAAAAGAGCTAAAATTAATTACAGTGAACTGGAAATTTACGGTATGCAAATGATTGCCATGGATCATGGCTTTGGAGGGGATTTCACATTTAATGAAGCATTTTCTATCATGATTCTTTGCAAGGATCAAGCAGAAATTGATTATTACTGGGAGAAGCTTTCCTTTGTCCCGGAAGCAGAGCAGTGTGGCTGGGTGAAAGACCAATTTGGAGTATCCTGGCAGATTGTACCTGAAGCATTAAATGATATTTTGGCAAAAGGATCAAAAGAAGAAATAAAACGAATTACTGAAGCATTTCTGAAAATGAAGAAATTAGATCTTGCCGCTCTTGAAAAAGCATTGTAATTGACAGTTTCATGGAATGTTTTACTAGATGCTTTTAGAATGAAAAGCCTTACGCCATTCCGATTCAAGGCGTAAGGCTTTTTATATGGACTTATTTAGAGTCAGGAAATTGTTTCGTTTTCATAAGGCTTTATTGTCTGAATGGTTCCGTCTTCGTTATATTTCAACTCTGTAAATTTGACACAGCGTTTATGATTTATGCCGCCGGATAAAGAACTGTCATGATAGAATAAGTACCATTTATCCTGAAACCTCACTATGGAATGATGCGTAGTCCAGCCAATAACCGGTTCCAGGATTCTGCCCTGGAAGGTGAAAGGTCCTTTAGGATCCTTGCCGATGGCATAAACCAGGTAATGTGTGCTGCCGGTTGAGTACGATAAGTAATAAAAACCATTATATTTGTGCATCCATGGGCCTTCGAAGTATCTTCTGTCCTCATCATCTGCTCTTAACGGATAACCATGTTCATCTACAATGCTTATTTCCTCAGGGGCTTGCTGAAAGGATAGAAGGTCATCATTTAGTTCAGCAACCATTGGTCCTAATGCAGGTTCTTTGCCAGATGGGCCACCTGCATCGGGCATAAAAACACCAGTTTGCCATTTTTCCAGCTGCCCGCCCCAGAGACCACCAAAGTACATATATGTTTTGCCGTCTTCATCTGTAAATACAGCCGGATCAATGCTGAAGCTTCCCGGAATGTAATCAGGCTCTGCGGTAAAAGGGCCTGATGGATTTTTGCTGGTTGCCACTCCGATACGAAATACTCCATCTTTATCTTTTGCTGGAATGTATAAGTAATAGGTTCCGTTTTTATATGCGGCGTCAGGTGCCCATAATTGTTTGCTGGCCCAGGGGATATCCTTTCTGTGGATTGCCTCTCCATGATCTATACAGGGAGAATCAATACTGTTCATTGACAGGACATGATAGTCCTCCATCTTGTATTGGTCACCATTATCATTACTGGGTTCTTCATGTTCCAGATCATGAGAAGGATAGATATAAAGTTTGCCATCAAAAACGTGTGCGGAAGGATCGGCAGTATAAATATGTGTAACTAATGGCTGATTAGGTTTAGAAGCCTCTTTCATTGTGATACCTCCAATAAGATTTGATAACAAATATTTTATCAGGGTTATTACTTTTAATCTTCTCAATACTTGCCGTCTATTAGTCAGATATTGCCAGTTTATAAAGGGATATCAGTCAAATCATGAATGTACCGGGTTTTTATTCCACTGTTTACTGATGTCAGTTTTAAATCAATATGGTATACTGTCAGTATCTGAAAAGATCCGATACATACCGGACAAAATCCAGCAATCGGCAACAGGAAAACAGAAGATGAATCTTCTATAATGTGTGATAGAAGGAGGAATATAATAATGGAATGGGTAAAACTTTTGCAGACAGCAATCGATTATATGGAGGCACATCTTCTGGAGAAAATCAACTATGAGGATGTAGCCTGCGAGGTTCATATGTCCTGTTATAATTTTCACAGGACATTCAGCCTGATGGCAGGAATGACAGCCAACGAATATATACGAAACAGAAGGCTGTCACTTGCAGGACAGGAATTACAAATGACAGATATGAAAATTATTGACGCTGCATACAAATACGGTTATGAAACTCCGGAAAGCTTTACAAAAGCATTTTCCAGATTTCACGGGGTTACTCCAAAGCTTGCAAAAGTAAAAGGAACCCAGCTTTCATTATTCAATGCTTTAGTTATTAAAATCACATTGGAAGGTGGAAGAGCGATGGATTACAGAGTGGAAGAAACAGGGAAAAAGAAATTTATTGCAAGAGTAAAAGCATTTAGCAATGAAATCATGAATGACGAAACGAATCATGACATTCCAAATTTTTGGAGTGAGTGCCGGCAGGAGCATTTACTAGATAAAATGCAGCAGTTGCGGCCGGCTGGAAAAAGGGATTTTTATGGTCTTTGCAGTCCGACAAAAGAAACGGAAACAACGTTTGACTATGGAATTGGTGTAATTGTTGATGAAGATACCAATATTCAGGATGAAAAATCTTTTATTGAAGCTGGATTTCAGATATGGGACATTGAACCAGGAACTTACGCTGTATTCAAGTGCTACGGCGATAACGGCGATTGTATCAGTGAAACCTGGAGCCGGTTTTTTAAAGAATTTTTGCCTCAGTCAGGGTATTGCCATACCGATGACACTGATTATGAAATTTATTATGATAAAGAAGAACCAGGGCTGTTCTGTGAGCTGTGGATTCCTGTGAAAGAGAAATAGAAATTGTATCAAAAAGGGACTTAAAAAGTACCGGTTGGAAGCCAAACTTTCAATCGGTGCTTTTTGTATAAAAGGGAGAATCGATGGTAACAGAGGGCTTTAAAAAGCATTTCAATGACGTTTCATGAATATATATGGAATTAAGATGAGTTCATGAAAAAGTGTTGCAAATCAAACACAGTCTGTTTTGCAGCCAAGTTCAAGAAGGAGGGTCTTAATGAATCAGGAAAGAAGAACGGTATCTGCAAAAGCGGCTTCCAGGAAGTTTGGCAGGAAGGTGAGAAATAACCGGACCTTGCTTTTTATGTGCCTTCCTGCGGTTGCTTTTTTTATTGTTTTTAATTATTGCCCCCTTCCTGGCGTATATATAGCATTTACCAATTACAATTTCAGGGACGGTATTTTCGGAAGCCCATTTGTTGGACTTAAAAATTTTGAATTTCTTATAAAATCGGGTCAATTATGGATGCTTACCAGGAATACCATTCTTTACAACCTTGTTTTTATTCTTCTTGGGAATGCGCTTCAGATTATCCTTGCGGTTATGCTGAATGAAATTCAAAGCAGGTGGTTTAAAAAAGTATCCCAGACAATCATGTTTCTTCCCTATTTTATTTCTGCTGTATTGATTGGTGCCATTATGTTTAATATTTTAAATTACGATACGGGTGCATTCAACACACTTATAAGAGAAACTGGCGGTAATCCGGTGAAGATCTATAGTATGGCAGGCGTATGGCCGTTTATCATCATATTCTGCCAGATGTGGCAACAGACAGGATACGGTTCTGTGGTCTACTTCGCAGCCATCTGTGGGATTGAATCCGGGATTGTGGAAGCAGCTGAAGTGGATGGGGCAAACAGTTGGCAAAAGATCCACTATATCATTCTTCCAAGCTTAAAACCGACGTTTATCATCCTGCTGTTATTCTCCCTTGGAGGAATCATGAAGGGGAATTTTGGCCTGTTCTGGAATCTGGTGGGAACCAACTCCCAGCTGTTTTCCACGACAGATATCATAGAAACAGCAGTTTACCGGATGATGATGTCCCAGAATAATTTCTCCACATCTTCAGCAGTAGGGCTTTATCAGTCAATCTTTGGATTTGCACTTGTTATGTTCAGCAACTGGGTGGTGAAACGGATCGATCCAGACTACGCATTGTTTTAGGAGGTGGATAGCAGATGGCAAAGAAGAAAATAAAAATGTGTAAAAACAATCGAATGATCAAGGGAATTTCCTATCTGTTTGTGGGTTTATTCACAATCATATGCATTCTCCCTTTTATCCTAATCCTGTCGGCTTCATTCAGTACGGAAAGCGTGATCAGCAGGGAAGGATTTGGCCTGTTGCCCAGAGGTTTTACATGGACTGCATATCAATGGGTGTTCCGCTATCCAAAGATGATTCTTGGATCTTACGGTGTGACCATTGTCATGACGGTATGCGGAACTTCTATCGGTCTGTTTCTGATCGCCATGACTGGATATGCTTTGCAGCGACAGGATTTTCCATTCCGTAATGTTTTATCTTTTTTTATATATTTTACCACCTTATTTTCTGCAGGAATGGCTCCTACTTATATCTGGGTGTCCCGGTACTTAAATCTAAAGGGGAGCTATCTGGCTGTTTTTCTTCAGCTTCTCATGACCCCGTGGCTCATAATTCTTATGAAAAACTTTGCAAAATCAGTGCCATATGAAATAACAGAGTCAGGAAAAATAGATGGCGCAGGTGATTTTACTATTTTTGTCACCCTTATTTTCCCCATGTTAAAACCTGCATTGGCTACGGTAGGTCTTTTTCTGGCACTTGGCTACTGGAACGAATGGTACCAGTCTTCCTTGTATCTGGGATCCTCCGTTACGTATAAGCCTTTGCAGTATTACTTATACAATGTGATCAATACCGCAAATGCTTTAAAAAGTTCAGTCGCAGGAGCCAATGTATCCATTACCGCATTGCCTTCCAACACACTAAAGATGGCGACGGCAGTGGTTGCCACAGGGCCAATCATATTCTTATATCCATTTGTGCAGAAATATTTTATTTCTGGGATTGCCATAGGAGCCGTTAAAGGATGAGATGGAAACTCTTATATAAGATTCCCATAAAAAAATGAAATGGAGGAGTAAAATGAAGAAGCGTCGTTTCGTAACGTCTGCAATGGCTGTCCTCCTGTCTGTGGTTATGGCAGGTGGTCTTGCAGGCTGTGGGGGAAAGGGGAGTTCAAAAAATACAGCACTTACAAAAGCGGATGGGGGCGTGGATACTTCCAGCCACGAGGTAATCAATATGCTGGTGCTCGGCAATAAGCCAAGCAACGGCAGATGCGAGGCCATGTTAAAAGAACTGAATAAGGTTCTGAATGAAAAAGTAAATGCAGAACTAAAGCTTACTTATGTGGAATGGGCGGATTGGCAGACTCAGTATAATGTTCAGCTATTGAGCGGAGATGATTCCCTGGATATTATCACCACTGCCACGGATTGGCTTTATGCATGGGAGAATACTCAAAAAGGAGCATTTCTTCCTTTATCAGAAGAGTTGCTAAAAACCTATGCTCCAAAAACATGGGAGCAGGTGAAAACAGCAGGAGATTGGGAAATCTGCAAATACAATGGAGAGATCTATTTTATTCCGGAAGATCACTACACCCAGTATACAAACCATGGAATGTTTTACCGGGGAGACTGGGCAAAAGAGGCAGGTCTTACAGACGGAACTGTCAAGAAGTTTGAGGATTTGACTACCTATTTTCAATTTGTAAAGGATCAGAAAGAAGGGGTGGTTCCCTGGGATGTTTCTGGTAAAACTAATTCGGGTGGTCTTCTGGGAGCATACATTCAGTCTAATACGGATAACCGCATCATGGTAGGCTGCAATGCGGGGAATTTTGAATTCTGGTTTACCAGTGCTTCCGATCCCTATACCATTTACTCGCCTTATATGGAAGATGACATTATCTACGAGGCCGCAGATTTCATGAAAAAGTGGAATGACATAGGAGTATGGCGGGAAGATGTTTTGAATTTTGATGGGGATTCCAGAGAAGAATTATATGCAGAAACCAGCGGAGCGGACCAACATCACAGCCAGACTTTTTATTCCCAGGTGAAACCCAGTATGGATAAAAAACAGCCCGGTTCTGATGTGAAAATGTATGCATGGGGACAGGAGAATAATAATATTTCGAAACCATTAAAAACTCACGGTGCTGCGGCAATCAGTGTAAATTCCAAGCATCCAGAACGTGCGCTTATGGTATATGATCTGTTGCGCAATGACGAAACCTGTTACCGATATATCAATTATGGAATTGAAGGCACGGATTACATCCTTACCGCGGATAACAAGTTATCCCAACCGGAAGGCTGGGATCAAAGCACCGATAAGCTAGATGCGAATTTCTGGTGCGGGCGCAATGATGATCTGGAACTGGAAAACAGTTATAACTGGAGCGGAACCAAAGAGATGATCGAGGGACTGAATAAGATCGCCTATACTTATGAATTCGAAAATCTGATTCTTAATAAAAATGCAGTGGAAGCGGAGCAGGCCGCGATTGCAAATGTACTTTCCGAATATATTCCGCAGCTTGCTTATGGAAAATACGACGATCCCCATATCGCAATTGACGAAATGAGAAAGAAAATAAAGGATGCGGGTTATGAGACAGTAAAAGAGTCCTTCCAAAAAGATATGGATGAATACAAAAAGGCAAACGGAAAATAAATAAGGATCAGACTGTGGGAGTGCTATCTGGCATTCCCACAGTGATTTGAGAAGAGAAAAACAACCGAATAGCTTTGTTTTGTTTATTTTCGACAAAAAATACCTTTGATAATTGTATTAAATGCAGAAAAACTTAAAAAGTTGTTGCATGAAAGCAAAAATAGTGATATATTATGGTTAAGTTGATAACAACTGAATAAAATAATATGAAGACGTGTTACTGGTAATGCAGGCAAGATCGGATTAAACGAATGGTTATAAGACGGATGGGGTATTTTGTCTTATGAGGAAGTCGTTTGATTGGGTCTTTTTATTTTGTCATTCCGGCCGGGTGAGAAAATAAGAAAATACTTGAAAGGGGTTTTGAATATGAATTATAATCAAATAGCCAAAGATATTTTAACAAATGTTGGCGGTTCTGGTAATGTAAAAGGACTGACCCATTGTTTTACAAGATTAAGATTTCAGTTAAAAGATACAAAGAAAGCAAACAAAGAAACAATAGAGCATTTGGAGGGTGTAATTTCCGTTGTGGAAAGCGGAGGACAGTTCCAGGTGGTACTAGGAACCAAAGTGAATAAGGTTTATGATGCAATGGTTCCTATGTTATCGATTGATGAAACAACAGAAATCAGTGAAGAGAAAGTATCCATCTGGAACCGTATTCTGATTGCAGTTTCAGCCATGTTTACACCGATGGTCCCAGCGATTGCAGCTTCCGGACTTTTAAAAGGATTCCTTACCATAGCGAAGATTGTAGCAGCAAAACATGGTGTGGATATTACAGTAAACCAGACGTACACGCTGATCATGGCTGGTACAGACGCTCTGTTCTATTTCATGCCGGTTATTTTAGCTTATACCAGTGCCAAGGTGTTTAAGGCAAACGAATTTATTGCCATGGCTCTGGGAGGTACCATGTGTTACCCTTCCGTTGTAGCGTTGATGACTGGTAAAGATGTAGTAAGCATGTTTGGTGTTACAATCACCAAAGCAAGCTATGCTTCCTCTGTTATTCCGATCATCATTGGAGTTTTCATTCTTGCATATATTCAGAAATTTTTAGAAAAAGTAATTCCTGAAGTTTTAAAAATCATTCTGGTTCCTGGTTTATCACTCCTTGTCATGATTCCGGCAACCTTTATGGTATTTGGTCCGATTGGTATCTACATCGGTAATGCAATTAACTTTGTTTACACAGGAATGATGAATTTAAGCCCTGCACTCTGCGGTGCCTTTATCGGCGGTATGTGGTGCGTGTTTGTTATTTTCGGAGCTCATAGAGCACTTCTTCCAATCGGTATTAATGACGTAGCTCAGTTCGGACACCAGAATCTTCTGGCTTTTGCAGGCGCTGCTAACTTTTCACAGGGTGGAGCTGCACTTGGTGTTATGTTAAAGACCAAGAATAAAGATTTAAAGACAGTAGCAGCATCAGCAGCGATTTCTGCATCTGTCTGTGGTATTACAGAACCAGCTATTTACGGCTGTAACCTGCGTTTAAAAAGACCGATGATCTATGCCATCGTCTGCGGAGCTATCGGCGGAGCGATTATGGGCATTGGCGGCGTATATGGTGATTCTTTTGCCAACAACGGAATTCTTACCTTTGCAACTTATGCGGCATTTGGTATGAAACCATTTATATATTACTTAATTGGCGTAGGCGTTTCCTTCTTTGGTGCAATGATACTTACTTACCTGTTTGGTTTTGATGAAATGGGAGATAAGAAAAAGAAAGCAGAAGTGCCAACAGAAGTTGAAAAGACAGTAGTAGAATCAGAGACTTCAACAGAAGTAGAGAAAAATGAATTAGATCCATCAGAAGCTGATTTATTGATTTATTCACCGATTGAAGGTGAAGCTGTTTCCATGACAAAAGTAAATGATGAGGTATTCTCTTCCATGGCGTTAGGAAACGGAATTGCCATTATCCCGGAAAAGGGAGAGGTAGTGGCTCCAGAAGACTGTACCGTAACTTTAATATATCCAACGCTTCATGCACTTGGCCTTATGCTGGATAATGGGGTTGAAATGATCATCCATGTTGGCATCAACACCGTTCAGTTAGAAGGAAAACATTTTGAGAAGTTTGTAGAAGAAGGGGCTCATATTAAAAAAGGAACTAAAATTCTGGCTTTTGATATTGATGCATTAAAGAAGGAAGGCTATGATACCATCGTTCCGATTATCGTAAGCAATACCCCAATGTTCCAGCAGGTTTCCGGTATTTCAGGTAAAGGGGCGACTCTTGAAAAGTCTGTCATTGCGATCAAAAAAAATCAGTAAAGGAGTCTTGATATGGATAAATTAAAAGCTAAATTTCCAGATAACTTTTTGTGGGGAGCATCGTCTTCTGCATTCCAGATCGAAGGCGGCTGGGATGAAGGCGGCAAAGGGCCAACGGTTGCAGATGTAAACTCCTTTAAACGTTCCCATTTACAGGCAGACAGTAAGGTTGCCAGCGATTTCTTCCATCACTGGCCAGAGGATATTGCGCTGATGAAGGAGATGGGATTGGATGTTTACCGTTTCTCCATTGCCTGGGCCAGAATCATTCCGGACGGCGACGGAGAAATCAATCAGGCAGGTATCGATTTCTATAATGATGTGATCAACTGTCTGTTGGATAACGGCATTCAGCCATTTATCACGCTGTACCACTTTGATCTTCCTCAAGCACTGGTTGAAAAATACAATGGCTGGGAATCCAGAGAATGTGTAAAAGCTTTCGAGCGCTATGCAAAGGTTTGTTTTGAGGCATTTGGTGACAGAGTGACCTACTGGCAGGTTCACAATGAACAGAACCTTATGGTCCGTGTAGATGAACGAGTGAACATTACCGCAGAAGACAGCTGGGAGGCGGACCGCCAGAGAGCACAGATGGATTATCACATGTTCCTGGCTCATGCACTGGCAGTGAAAGCGTGTCATTCCATAATTCCAGAAGGAAAGATCGGTCCGGCAGTATCTTCTACCTGCACCTATCCGGAGAGCAATCGTCCGGAAGATGTATGGGCAGCCAGGTTAAATGACTGGTTTAAGACAGATTACGCTCTGGACATGCATTACTATGGCCGTTATCCAGGATACTATATGCGTTACCTGGAAGAGAGAAATATCGTTCCGATTATGATGCCAGAAGATGAAGGAATTTTAAAAGATGCAAAGATGGATTTTATTGCGCTGAATTATTACCGCACGCTTTGTGTCAGCTATTTGCCGGCGGATGACAATCATCCGGTAGGAGAGAGAACATTCCCTATCAATCAGGTTGATTTTGACCAGTACGGATATTTCCATCATCTGAAAAACGAGCATCTTGCTTCCAGCGAGTACGGAGCACAGATCGACCCGTTAGGCCTTAGAACCGTATTAAACAATTATTATCAAAAATATCATCTTCCGCTTATCGTTACGGAAAATGGACTTGGCACCGCCGATACCCTGACAGAAGACGGAAAAGTCCATGACGATTACAGGATCGATTACTTAAGAGCGCATATTCTGGCTTGCAGCCAGGCAATAGAAGACGGAGTTGAGATGATGGGATATTCCCCATGGTCCTTTATGGACTTACTTAGCTCCCACGAGGGATTTAAGAAACGTTACGGTTTCATATATATCAATCGTGAAGATCACGACTTAAAAGATATGCGCCGCATTAAGAAAGACAGCTTTCATTGGTATAGCCGTGTAATCGAAACGAACGGGGAAGAACTCTAAATAACAGAAATGGGGTTTGGTTATGAGGGTTGTTAAGGTAATGAATAATTCTCTGCTGCTGGCACTTGACGACAGCGGCAGAGAAGTGATTCTGATGGGAAAGGGAATCGGTTTTAATAAATCCATCGGACATCATTTGAAAAGTGAAGACATTGAAAAAGTGTTTGTCTTAAAAGACCGGTCCATATCCAAAAATATCATCCGTCTCGCATCTGAAATTGACAGTACTTATTTTGAACTGGCAAAACAAGTGATTGACCATGCCATTGAAGCCTATGGAATGGTGTTGATGGAGCACATATATCTGGGACTAACGGATCATCTTTCTTTTGCTGTAAAAAGATACAACGAGGGGATTTTAATACAGAATTTTTATACACAGACATTAAAGCGTTTTAATCCGAATGAATACCAGGTCGGCTTATATGCCCTGCAGCTTGTGAGGGAGCAGCTGCATGTGGACTTACCGCAGGATGAGGCCGGTAACATTGCCTTTCATTTTATCAATGCCCAAACAAATAACTCTTATAGTACAGACAACCAGACAATATTTGAAACCGTCAAAGGAATTTTAGATATTGTAAAATATAACTTCTCCATTGTTTATAATGAAGAGGGGATCGGTTATACCCGTTTCGTAACTCATTTGCGGCTTTTTGCACAAAGGCTTGTGAATGGCAGTCAGGATCTATATGATTATGAGGATTCTTTTTATACGCACGTGATTGAAAGTTGTCCAAGGGAATACGAATGTGTCAAAAAAATTGGGATCTTTATTCAGGAGAAATTTGATTCCAGACTGTCCAGACAGGAAGAAATGTATTTAACGGTCCATATTCATCGGATATTGGAGGAATACTCTCAGCAGAACAAGAAATGAAGGGACAGAAATTGAACGAACAAACTTTTACGCGCAAACAGGAAATCCGTTTTCTCGCTATGGTTTCCCTGTTTTGGTTTGCGCAGTACATATACATCCCCTATCAGACGACTTATCTGACTCTTTTAGGTGTCAGCAGTGCATTTACCGGAATGGTCTTAGGAGCTTATGGGATTACCCAGCTGGTATTTCGACTTCCCATAGGACTTTGTGCGGATTCCATCGGTAGGCATAAATGTTTCATCATGGCAGGAACTCTGTTTTCAGGCCTGGCCTCTTTGTTTCGGATATTCTGGGGCAATGGGGTGGGATTTTTAGTTGCAAACCTTTTCTCAGGCCTGGCTTCGGCCATGTGGATTTCTTTTATGGTGTTTTACACCAATCACTTTTCAACAAAAGACCAGCAGGCGGCTACCAGCAGGATCGTGATGTTTAACAACTTTGGTATGCTCATTGGTTTTTTATTAAGCACCATCGGTTACAGCAGTATCGGAATGGTCGGAATCTGTATTCTCAGTGTATGTGCCGGACTGCTTGCCTTTTTTCTATCACTTCAGATTAAGGAACCATGCAGAAAGACCGGAACCATTGACACAAAGGACCTTCTTTCTGTGTGCAAAATCAAACGGTTATGGTTATTTTCTATTCTTGCTTTAATTCAGCAGGGAATTCAGCTTACGACTGCGATGTCATTTACAAATCAGATCCTAAAAGACCTTGGAGCTTCCAATGGACTTGTTGGAATCTCTTCCATTATATATATGGTCTCAGCAGTAGGATTTGCTGCCTTTGCTTCTACTTTTCTCTGTTGTAAGAAAGGCCCGAGATTCTGGATACCGACAGTCTTTGTCATTGTATCTGTATACTGTATCCTGGTTCCGTCAGCAAAAAATATATCAGAGCTTTTGATACTGCAGATTCTGCCTGGAATGTCTACAGGTATCCTGTTTTCTTATGTAACTTCTGAGGCAATGTGCGGAATTCCAGCAGAAAAGCGTTCCACAGCCATGGGGCTTTTTCAGGCAGTTTATGCCATGGGAATGACCACCTTTCCGATTTTTACAGGTACCCTGGCCTCTAACTTCAGTATCCGGTGTGGTTATCTGGTGCTGGCAGGAATTGCTCTTATAGGTACTGTGGTATCTACCGTATATTACATCAATAAAAACAACAGCAACAGGAATAAATAACACACGAAAAAAAGGAACGATTTGCAGTCAAACTGTGAAATGGTTCCTTTTTTGGTTTCTATCTCCATCACATAATGAAATTATATAGCGGAGATCCGTTCAAATAAATTATAGATGTCGATCTGACCATATCCCCATGTATTATTAGGATAAGTATTGGAATCACTTCGTCTGGCACCTCTGACGATCATACGATTTACGAGAAGTCCGGTAACAGCCGTGTGGTTTCCACGGCAGAAGCCCCACTCCATTACTATGGCAGCAGCCCCTGCAGCATGTGCCGCCGCTGCTCCTGTACCGGTTATGATTCCATACTGATTATCAGTAATAGCACAGGGAATATGATAACCGGGAGCTGCAATATCCGGAACGATTTCGCCGAATCTCGTATAGCCTCTTCCGGATTCTTCCAGGATTTGATTGTTAAACTGATTATAGGCAGCGACCGTTAGGGGATTTCTGGCATTGCCCGGTGCTGTGATAGTGGTAGAAGAGGTGGAATCATAAAAGTAGGTTTCCGAAGAAAGTAAATCTCCGGAAGGAAGCCAGGAATGTATGGAAAATGGTTCATTTTCAGTGTTGTGAAGCTTAAAAAACCAGGGACCAGGAATGGGGTTTTCAAAGCGTACTAGAATCAACTGATCACCCGATTCACCCTCCATATTAATGTTATTGACCCAGATTCTTGTATCACCATAGGCGAGCTGATAATTTGCACAAATTCTGGCAGAGGCAGACTCCTCCTGGATGAATTCTCCGTCAGGAGATGCGATATCAAGGGTAATTCTTCCTGGCGGGAAAGGCCAGATTTCCATGGAGAACATTCTATCCAGTTTCCCTATATTTAGATAAAAACCATTTTGAAATGGTGCTGAGGTTACGTTATGAAAATAGTGTCGGCCTTTGTTCCCTTCATTGCCGGCAGCAATTGAAACATCGATTTTAGGCAGGTTGACAATGTGGTCAATGTAAGAACTGAGGGCTCCCCGCCCACTGTGCCCACCCTGGCTGGTTCCGAGCGCAAGGCATATGACAAGAGGACGGTTCAACCGTTCCGAAACGGAGAGAAGGAACCGGATTCCCAGTATAATATCCGATTCCTGGTAACAGAGTGCATTTTCAGGCACTAGAAAAATATTCTTTAAATTATTTTTTGCTTCCTTCAGCTTTACAATAGCCAGTTTGGTTTGAGGAGCTACTCCAGTAAAGGATTCTTCCTCGTTCGGTGTTCCGGATGCAATGCTGGCGATAGCGGTTCCGTGCCCATTTGAATCCGTGGTAGGGACTATGCTTAATGGGACGGATGATTTTAGCGCTGTATTAAGATGATTTTTGCCGTATTCAGAGCCAAAATCGAATCCTTCCGGCGGTCTGCCGCTTTGATCGGCCTGATCCCAAATGGAGAGAATGCGTGTGGTTCCGTCGTGATTGCGGAAGGCAGGATGCTGGTAATCAATGCCCGTATCGATGATTCCAATAATGACTCCCAGCCCGAAGAGCTTTAGATAGGGTTGTCTCTGAACATTTCCGATTCCGGATTTTTCTACACTTACTTTTGATGAGAGGGTAAAAAGAGAAGGGAAACTGTCATAGGAATGAAGCCCTAAATCGCATGCATCCATGTTGTTTTTATGTATATGGAGCAGAGAATGCTTTTCATTGAGTCTTGTTACGTTATTATCGTTATTAAAATTCGGAACCAAAGCGTTGCTTATAATGAAGTCATAATATTCATTGTCCAGAATTTTTTGCATGAAAAGCCTCCTATGCCCTTAAGGCGCAGTATATATATATCATATGCAGATGGTATTGGAGGTTTGCATGAAAGTTATGCCTGCAGATTTTGAGAAATAAAAAAGAAATAAAATAGTTTAACCATTGACATTTGCAGACTTTTAAAATACAATGAGTACATACTCAATGAATGGTTGGTCAATATATGAAATCAAAAAGACAGATACAAAAAGAAAATACAAGGCAGAATATTATAGATACTGCATACCGGGTCTATACAGAGATGGGATTTGGTGCGACAACAGCGGTAATCGCAAAGGAAGCAGGAATCTCCCATGGGGCTGTTTTTTCCCATTTCCAGTCGGTGAATGAACTGCTGGAGTGTCTGATTGAAAATTTCGGACATGCCCTTGCAGTGGAGATTCATGATCTGGCAGAATCAAGCGGCAGTGTGGAAGAACTTTTGCAGATTCATCTGGATGTTTTGATCCGTCATGAGGGCTTTTATACCCGTCTGATTACGGAGAGAAGCTTACTCCCGCAAGAGGTTCAGTATACCTTTGCCAATACGCAGTCAACCTTTGCGCATCATTTTGGCCGGATTTTTGAACAGGAGATTGAAAGTCAGACCGTAAAGGATATACCTGTACACTTGCTGCTTCATACGTGGCTGGGGATGATTCATTATTATTTATGGAACAAAGATTTATTTGCGCCGGGAGAACCCGTTTTAAAGCGCTATTCAGAAGAATTGATTATTACGTTTTTAAAATTAATAAAAAATAAATAGGAGGCAGTAAAAATGAAAACATGTATTGCTTGCGGTATGCCGATGGAAAAACCATCTGATTTTCCAGGAGGTAATGAGGAGAAAGATTATTGTATTTATTGTGCACGGCCAGACGGAACCATGCAGTCTTTTGAAGAGAAGAAAGCAGGGATGACCGAATTTATTATGAAGACCCAGGGATTTGATGAATCGGCAGCGTTAAATATTGCGCTAAACAGCATGAAAAAACTTCCAGCATGGAAAAACTGCTTCTAAGAACAGGACGGTTATACAGAGAGAGAGGAGAATAAAAAATGCAGGTAAGCAATGCGTTTTTAGTATTTGCACAGCAGGCCCCAGAGGTTCATCAAGCTTGGATGGAAACCGTGGGGAAACTTGATGCAGCCAGTAAGTTGGATAAAAAGACAGAAGAGCTTGCGTATATTGCAGTTATGGCGGCTGTACGGCTGGAAGGGGGACTGCCGTTTCATGTGCAATTGGCAAAGTCCCATGGAGCGACAAGAGAAGAGATCATAAGCAGCATTTTAGTGGGCTTGCCTGCGGTTGGAAATACAGTAATCCAGTCACTTCCCATCGCGCTGCAAGCTTATGATGAAGAGAAACAGGAGTTTTAAAATCCTCGCATTTTTGTGCAGAGAATGAGAGGACAGATGCTGCCGGAATGGATATACTTAGGATATGGCTGTGGCCTGAAGAAAGAGAGTGGAACGATGGAATGGATTGAGCGGTTAAACAGAGCGATAAAGTACATGGAAGAGCGTCTGACACAGGATATTGATTACGATGAAGTGGCTAAAGTGGCATGCTGTTCCACTTATCATTTTCAGCGAATGTTTGCCTATTTGGCTGATGTCCCATTATCAGAATATATCCGCCGAAGACGGATGTCTCTGGCAGCAGTGGATTTACAGAGAGGAGAGAAGGTTCTTGATGTTTCTGTAAAATATGGATATGCATCTCCAACGGCATTTAATCGTGCGTTTCAGGCAATCCATGGGATCGCTCCATCCCTTTTAAAAGAAGGGAGCATGACGCTAAAATCATTTCCACCCATCAGCTTCCATATCACCATCAAAGGAGCGGAAGAGATGAATTATCGAATTGAAAACAAAGAGGAATTCCGGATCATAGGTGTTGCACAACCACTGGAGAAGGAGATTGAAAAGAATTTTCAAATTGTTCCCCAGATGTGGCAGTCGGCCGCAATGGATGGAACCATCGGCAAGTTAGCGTCCATGATCAACGGATCACCTGCCGGACTGTTAGGAGTAAGTATTTGCAATGACAGCGAGGACTGGCGTTATTTTATTGCTGTCGCCAGCAGTATGCCTGTTGACGATACTTTAAGTGAATACGTGGTTCCAGCCTCAGCCTGGGCAGTTTTTTCGGGCAGTGGAAGCAATCAGTCCATTCAGGAACTGGAACAGCGGATCGTGACAGAGTGGCTTCCAACTTCAGGTTATGAGTATGCCAATGCGCCTGATATCGAAGTATATTTAAATCCAGATCCTCAAAATGCACAGTATGAGGTTTGGATTCCAGTGGTTCCAAAATAAAAATCACCCCTTTCTCTCTTTGAACGGCTTTGTTTGAAAGCTTAGTTCATGGTGAGGAAGGGGTATGTCATTTGTATTTACTTATCGGAAGGTTTTCCTTCTTTAATCCCTTCAAAGGAATCGAAGAAGATGGTATGCTCCGGATCATAACGGTTTCCATGAAGCGGATGGGGAACACAGTCCTCTCTTGGATAGCCAAGGGGAAGCAGTGCAGCCGGAATCAGGAAATCAGGAATTTCAAAAGCAGTACGGATGGCTTCCGGATCAAAATGTCCTACCCATGTAGTGCCTAAGCCTAATTCTGCCGCCTGTAGCATCATCTGAGTGGCGACAATGCTGGCATCAACCATGCCCATATCTGCCTGGTCGTAGGATCTTTTCCAGCTGACGGTGGAATCATAGCATACCAGCAAGGCCATGGGAGCATGAAAATGATAGATGGTGCAGGACTTTAGTTTTGCCAGATTTTCTTCGCTTTCTATAACAAGAATTCTCTGGGGCTGATAGTTGACTGCAGTAGGAGCGACTCTTCCGGCTTCCAGGATCACATCCAGTTTCTCCTGTTCTACTTTCTGGTCACTGAATTTTCTGACGGAGTAACGATCTTTCACCAATTGTAAGAAATCCATAATAATGCCTCCTTATCCATTTTTTACATTTTTTTATTATAGCATATAATAAATGAAAGGGCAAAGCCATAAAACTGGCCTTGCCCTGGGAATTACGCTAAAGTCACCGTAATGTGATATTCTTTTTTTCCTTCTGTATAGGGGATTTCATTTCCTTCTATGGGTTTTCCGTCAACCAGGAACGCAGGAGCATCTTTGCTGTTGCTGCTGTCTTTTGTTACATGGATGTGGTAATCTGCACCCCGGAATTTACGCACAGCAGAAAATTCCTTGATAGAATCTGGGAGACAGGGGTCTACGATTAAGCCGTGAAATCCCGGCCGGATTCCAAGAATATGCTGGGAAATGCTTACGAAAGTCCATGCGGCGGTTCCTGTAAGCCAGCTGTTCTTGGCCTCGCCGAAATTCTTTGCATCCTTACCGGCAATCATCTGGGAATAAACATAAGGTTCCGTTTTGTGAGTCTCACTGATTTCTTCCGTATAGGCAGGGCAGGTGCGGCTGTATACTTCAAAAGCCCTGTTTCCTCTGCCAATCATAGTTTCCGCAATGGTAATCCAGGGGTTGTTATGACAGAAGATTCCGGCATTCTCCTTGTATCCGGGCGGATATGAAGTGATTTCACCCAGGTTTTTGTGGTAACTGGAATAGGCTGGCTGTAAAATTACAATGCCGTAAGGGGTATCCAGATGTGTCTTTACACTATCCAGTGCCTGTTCTGCCATACCTTCCTCAATACCGATACCACCCATAATACAAAATCCCTGAGGTTCAATAAATATCTGTCCTTCTTCACAGTCTTTAGACCCTACTTTTTCACCAAATGCATCATAGGCTCTTAAAAACCATTTTCCATCCCAGCCAGCCTTAAGTACAGCATCGTATACTTCGTTGACAGAAGCTTCCGCCTCTAAAGCCTCATCAGCAAGCCCTGTCATACGGCATATTTTAGCATATTCTTTGCCATATTTCACATACATGCCTGCAATCATGACAGATTCAGCCACAGGACCTTCCGAGGGGCCGCTGGTCTGGAACGATTCTCCTGGTTCCGTAGAAAAACAGTTTAAATTCAGACAGTCATTCCAGTCAGCCCTGCCAATGAGCGGTAGTCCGTGAGGGCCTAAATTGGATTTTGTAAATCCGAAAGACCGCCGTAAGTGTTCCATGAGGGACTGACTTTTGGTTGTATCATTGTCGAAGGGAACTGATTCTTTTAAAATGCTCCAATCACCAGTCTCGCGAATGTAAGCAGATACTCCTGCGATAAGCCATAAAGGATCATCATTAAAGCCGCTTCCGATATCTAAGTTTCCTTTTTTCGTAAGAGGCTGGTACTGATGGTAAGCGCTTCCGTCTTCAAACTGGGTGGAGGCAATGTCAATGATTCTCTCCCTGGCACGTTCCGGGATCATATGTACAAAACCAAGCAGATCCTGGCAGGAATCCCGAAAACCCATTCCCCTTCCGGTTCCAGACTCGTAGTATGAGGCGGAACGGGACATATTGAAGGTGACCATACACTGATACTGGTTCCAGATATTTACCATGCGGGCTGTCTTTTCATCGGCCATAGAAACAGAATAGGTCGAAAGAAGATCTTCCCAATACTGTTTTAGATCAGCAAGTGCCTGATCAGCTTCCGCGGTTGTCTGATATTTTGCCAGAACTGACTTTGCTGGTTCCTTGTTGATAACATTTGGAGCAATCCACTTTTGATCGTCTGGATTCTCTGCGTAGCCTAAGAGGAAGATAAGTGCCTTTTCTTCTCCTGGTTCTAAATGAATGGACAGCCGGTGGGATCCGATGGGAGACCAGCCGCTTGCCATGGAATTTCCAGATGAATTTTTTTGAACCATAACCGGCTCTTTGTTTGAACCGTAAGTTCCTACAAAAGTATTTCTGTCTGTGTCAAAGCCATCAATATCTGTGTTTACAGAATAATAGGCATAATGGTTCCGGCGTTCCCGATACTCTGTTTTATGATAGATGACAGATTCTTCTACTTCCACTTCACCTGTGCTCAAATTCCGCTGAAAGTTTGTCATGTCATCCATGGCATTCCATAAGCAGAATTCGACATAAGAAAAGAGTGTGAAATCTTTCGCTCCCTCATCTTCATTTTTCAGTGTTACCTTATGGATCTCACAGGAATCCTGCAGGGGAACAAAGGCAGTGACTTCGGCCTTTAAACCGTTCTTTTTTCCACTGTAGCGGGTATAGCCCAGACCATGACGGCATTCATAAAAGTCAAGCGGTGTCTGGGAAGGCTGCCAGCCGGGATTCCAGATAGTTCCGTTGTCATTGATGTAATAGTAATGCCCATTGCTGTCCAGCGGAACATTGTTATAGCGGTACCGTGTCAGTCTTAACAGCTTTGCATCTTTATAGAAGCTGTAGCCCCCGCCGGTATTGGAAACCAGGGAAAAGAAATTTTCGCTGCCCAGGTAATTGATCCAGGGAAGCGGAGTATCCGGAGTTGTAATGATATATTCTTTTTCCTGGTCATCGAAATAACCATATTTCATAATAGGAAAACTCCTTTCGGCTGAAAGTTATTATTTACTTAAAATGACATTTTTCGAAAACGATTAAGTAAAAAATACTGGGAGCCATATTGCAATAATAGCGTATTTATTTTAGAAATACAAGAGAAAATTTTTTGATGTAAGGATCATATTTTTGAACCATATGTAATAATGCATAAAATGTCGACGTATAATCTATGTAAATTAGATAAAATTATAAAAATATATTGATTTTTTGGGAGAATAGGGGTATAGTGGAATTACGAAAACGATTAAGTTAAAAGGATGAGACATATGATTTCTATGAAAGAACTGGCGCAGCATTGCGGAGTATCCGTTGCCACAGTGAGCAAAGCACTCAATGACCAGAGTGATATCGGTGAGAACACGAAAAATAGAGTAAAGAAGGCAGCAGAAAAGCTTGGATATTATCCAAACGCAGCAGCAAGGTCCTTAAAGACGAATAAAAGTTATAACATTGGCGTTTTATTCGTAGATGAGGCAAGCAGCGGTCTTACCCATGAGTATTTTGCAGCAGTACTGGAAGGTTTTAAGGTGGAAGCCGAGAAGCAGGGATATGACATAACTTTCATCAATAGCCAGATCGGAAAGAAAAAGGTTTCTTATTACGAACACTGCAAGTATCGAAATGTGGATGGAGTCGTAATCGCCTGTGTGAATTTTGATAACCTGGAGGTAAGCGAACTTCTGGCAGGTGACATTCCGGTGGTTACTGTAGATCATATTCATGAAAATTGTTCTTCGGTCTTATCTGACAACGCAAAAGGAATTGAGATACTGCTGGAGCACGTTTATGAGAAAGGCCACAGAAAGATCGCATATATTCATGGACAGATGAGCACAGCCGTTACAAAGGCAAGACTCACCAGCTTTTACCGTTTTATAGAAAATCACAAGCTTGAAATACCGGACAGTTATGTGATTGAAGCAGATTATCTGGATGTCAGTGAGGCATCGGCCTCCACCAGAAAACTGCTGGATCGAAAAGATCCGCCTACCTGTATTCTTTACCCGGATGATACCGCTTTGATTGGCGGTCTGAATGAAATACGGGCGAGGAATTTAAAGGTTCCGGAAGATATTTCCATTGCCGGATATGATGGCAGCCGGGTTTCTCAGCTTTTGAATCCCAGACTGACCACTATACGCCAGGATACGGCGGCTATCGGCAGGCAGGCAGCAAAAAAATTGATAAGCACCATCGAGAAACCCAAAACTACATTTACAGAGCAGATCGTTGTGGAAGGAGAACTGCTTATTGGGGAATCGGTTGGAAATGCATATGAATCAAGATAGTTTTATAAGAAAAGGAGAGGTAATATGAAGAAGAAGGTAGTAAGTGGATTGTTGTGTGCAGCAATGGTAGCGTCATTGACTGCAGGCTGTGGCTCCAAGAATACCCAGAGCCAGGACACGAGCAAAGGGAATACTGCGGAAACCACCAGCAAAGAAACAACAGCAGACAAAGGGGAACAAGGCGAAGCGGGGAAAGTTATTAACATTTATGTCTGGAATGATGAATTCAAGGCAAGATATGAGGATTATTATGCATCAAAGCTGCCTGAGGGGTATAAGGTAAACTTTGTGACAACCCCAAGTGAAAATAATGCATATCAGAATGCCCTTGATGAAGCTCTCTTAAATCAGGCTGACGCAAAGGCAGATGATAAAGTAGATATGTTCCTTGTAGAGGCGGATTATATATTAAAATACGTGAATTCCGACAGTACCCTTGATTTAAAGGAAATTGGAATTACGGATCAGGATATGTCCAAACAGTATGATTACACGAAAGTAATTGCACAGGACTCCAAGGGGCTCCAGAAAGGTATTTCCTGGCAGGGTTGTCCTGGACTTTATATTTATCGCCGCTCTTTAGCAAAGGAAGTACTTGGAACAGATGATCCTGTAGAAGTACAAAAGGCAATCAATGACTGGGATTCCTTTGATAAGACTGCAGAGAAGATGAAAGAAAAAGGGTACTATATGGTATCTGGCTTTGATGACACATACCGTACCTTCTCTAACAATGTTTCTGCTCCATGGGTCGATGGAGACAAAGTAGTGCTTGATCCTAATATGGAAAAATGGATTGAGCAGACAAAGAATTATACAGACAAAGGTTATAATCAGAAAACCATTCTTTGGGCAGCAGAGTGGGCTTCAGGCCAGGGACCGGAAGGAAAGGTATTTGGCTACTTTATGCCGGCATGGGGTGTAGATTTCACTATTGCTAAAAACTCACTTGCAAAAGCAGAAGCTGACGGAGGAAAACAGGAAGCAGGAAATGGTTCATTTGGTGACTGGGCAGCAACAACCGGTCCTGAATCCTATAACTGGGGCGGAACCTGGCTTTGTGCAGCTAACGGAACTGACAATGCAGATATCGTGGCAGACATTATGAAGACAATCTGCTGTGATGATGATACCATGAAAAAAATTGTTGAAGAGAAAAATGATTTTGTAAACAACAAGACCATTATGGAAGCACTTGCAAAGAGCGATTATAAATCAGCATTCCTTGGAGGTCAGAATCCTTTGCAGATGTACTGTGATGCAGCAGAAAAAGTTGATATGAGTAAGATTTCTCCTTATGATCAGGGTCTCAATGAGAGCTTACAGACAGCCATGCATGATTATTTTAACGGAACTGTTGACAAAGAGACGGCGATGAAGAATTTCTATACCGCTATCAAAGAAAAGTACCCGGAATTAAAGACCGAGTAGCTGTAAACTGCAGGGCGGAAAACTTCCGCCCTGTATATAAGCAGGAGGTTTTGCTATGGTAAAAGAAAAAAAGGCAAAGACCAGAAAAAAAGTCAGCTATGCAAAATGGGGATATATTTTTCTGATACCATTTTTTGCCACTTATTTGATATTTTCCTTTATCCCACTTATAAATACGTTTTATAACAGTATGTTTGAGAATTATCGTTCCGGGCTTACCCAGATCGGTCCTAATTTTGTGGGATTGCAGAATTACATTTCAATTTTTCAAAGCGATCTGCTGAAATATCTTGGAAATACCATGATATTGTGGATTATTGGTTTCATTCCTCAGATCATTGTTTCACTGATTCTGGCTGTATGGTTTGCAGATTTCCGGATGAGACTTCGGGGAAGCACCTTTTTTAAGACCATTATTTATCTGCCCAATGTCATTATGGCGGCCTCCTTTGCCATGTTGATATTTGCACTGTTTTCTGATGATGGTCCAATGAATAATCTGTTGATGAAGATGGGTGTAGCAAATGGACCTGTTCGGTTTTTAGCAACTGTTTGGGGAACCAGGGGACTGATTGGCCTAATGAATTTTATGATGTGGTTCGGTAATACCACTATTTTGCTGATGGCAGCAATCCTGGGTGTAGATGCTTCCCTGTTTGAAGCAGCTTCCATTGACGGAGCAAAATCCCTGCAGATATTTACAAAAGTGACGATGCCTGTAATCAAACCTATTTTTATTTATGTTTTGATAACTTCCTTAATCGGTGGCCTGCAGATGTTCGACGTTCCGCAGGTGTTAACCAATGCAAAAGGAAGTCCGGACAGAACCAGTATGACTTTAATTATGTTTTTAAACAATCATCTTTACAGTAAGAATTACGGAATGGCAGGTGCTCTGTCTGTAATACTGTTTTTCATTACGGCGGCACTTAGTCTGGTGGTATTTTTTGTACTGACAGGTTCCGGTAAAAAGAAAGGGGGAAGTTATTAATGGGCAGGACAGCGAAACTGAAAAAAGCTGTGGTTTATACGGTACTGTCACTTTTGGTGTTTTTGTGCCTCTTCTTCTTTTATTGCCTGATGATCAATGCCACAAGGTCTCATCCAGAGATTTCAAAGGGATTTTCTTTTATACCTGGTAAATCCTTTGGTGCCAATTTATATAATGTACTACATAATGAGAACCTTCCGGTTTTAACGGGAATTTTAAACAGTCTTATAATAGCTGGAAGCTCTGCCGCTCTTGCAGTGTATGTTTCTGCAATGACGGCATATGCGATTCATGCCTATGAATTCCGCTTTCGTAATGCAGTCTACCTATTTATTATCCTGATTATGATGATTCCTACACAGGTAACCACCCTTGGTTTTTTAAGACTTATCAATAACATGGGGTTAATGGACAGTTTTATTCCGCTGATCCTGCCGTCTATGGCAGCTCCGGTGGTATTTTATTTCATGGTTTCCTATTATGAGAGCAATCTTCCTCTGGAAATTGTGGAATCGGCAAGAATTGACGGTTCCAATGAATTTTTTACCTTCAATTTTATTGTAATACCGATTGTCAAACCTGCGTTAGCTGTACAGGGAATATTTGCGTTCGTAGCTTCCTGGAACAACTACTTTGTTCCATCTCTTGTACTGAAATCCAACGCAAAAAAAACACTGCCTATTCTTATTGCCCAGCTTCGAAGTGCGGATTTCTTAAAATTTGACATGGGGCAGGTCTACATGCTGATTACCATTGCCATTGTACCTGTGGCGATTATTTATCTGTGCCTGTCAAAATTCATCATCGGAGGAGTAACCGCAGGAAGCGTAAAAGGTTAAGATTTTAATAACATTGTATGAAGATTTTGACAGAAATCAGATCTGAAAGAAAAAATCGAAAAAAACTATAGGTTTTTCTTAGAATTCTGCATTGTCATTTTCGAGTTCTCTGCTTATAATATTCTTAGACATACATATTTGAAGGAGGAAACAAAATGGCAATTTTGGTTACTGGAGGTGCTGGCTATATTGGTAGCCACACTTGTATAGAGCTGTTAAATTCAGGTTATGAAGTTGTGGTAGTTGATAATCTGTGTAATGCCAGTAAGGAATCCATGGAACGTGTGATGGAAATCACGGGAAAGAAGCTGTCTTTTTATGAAGCTGATTTATTAGACCGGGATGCACTGGAGCAGATATTTGAAAAAGAGAGCATTGAAGCGGTTATTCATTTTGCTGGACTGAAAGCAGTAGGAGAGTCTGTTGGCAAACC
Source organism: uncultured bacterium (assembly GCA_963519465.1). Lineage (GTDB taxonomy): Bacteria > Bacillota > Clostridia > Lachnospirales > Lachnospiraceae > Lacrimispora. The sequence continues at coordinate 33,307 of CAUQMY010000016.1, read as the reverse complement.
GCTTGAATATTATCATAACAATATTACCGGAACTCTGGTTCTTTGCGATGTGATGAGAAAACATGGCGTGAAGAACATTGTATTCAGTTCTTCCGCAACTGTATATGGAGACCCTGCTTTTGTTCCGATTACCGAGGAGTGCCCGAAGGGAGATATCACCAATCCTTACGGACGTACCAAGGGTATGCTTGAGCAGATTTTAACCGATTTGCATACAGCGGATTCTGAGTGGAATGTAATGCTTCTGCGCTACTTTAACCCAATCGGGGCTCATAAATCCGGCAAGATCGGTGAGAATCCAAAAGGAATCCCTAACAACCTGATTCCTTATATCACACAGGTTGCAGTTGGAAAATTAGATTGTCTCGGTGTGTTTGGAGGCGATTATGATACTGCGGACGGTACCTGTGTCCGGGATTATATTCATGTTGTGGATCTCGCAGGCGGTCATGTAAAGGCTCTGAAGAAGCTTGCAGGTAATGATGGCGGTGTATGGGTATATAATCTTGGAACTGGCATTGGATACAGTGTCCTTGATGTGATTCATGCTTTTGAAGAAGCCAATGACTTGAAGATTCCTTATGTTATGAAGGAGAGAAGACCTGGTGATGTTGCCAAGTGTTATGCAGATCCTTCAAAGGCAGAAAAAGAGCTTGGCTGGAAGGCAGAGCGCAGCTTAAAGGATATGTGCTGTGATTCCTGGAACTGGCAGAAGAACAATCCGGAAGGTTATGTGAAATAAAAGAATTTTAACAATTATTCCATGAAGAATGGATTGTAGAAAGCAATACGCGGCCACTGTTAAGCGGCCGCGGTATTTTGCTGTCTATTTATAGAAGGAATGCAACAGCATTAGGCTTAAACATCATGCCTTTCTTGCTTTTATCACAAAGGATAAAGGAAACATCTGTGCTTTTCTGGATTTGTCATCAGGATTTTCGGTCATATTCATTGTCTTCTGGTTGGTCTCTTCAATCATCTGCTCTATATGGAATCCAGTTTTTGCCAGGGCATTAATATAGGTAGAGATTTTTCTGCCAGCAAGTATCATTTCCTTTCCATTTACAATTTTTGTATGCCATTCTTCATTAAAATAGCTTTTGCCAAATGTAAATTGCCCTTCCTTCACGTTGATGCAGCTATGTAAAGGATGTTCCCAGCTAAAGATAAAAAATCCGCCCACCTTTAAATAAGAAGCAATCCGTCTGAAAACAGCTTCTAAATCCATGGCCCAGCCAATGGCATATATGGAATAAACAATATCAAAATAGTTGTTTGGTAGGCCGCAATCCTCTTCCATGGAAGAACAGATCAAATTCGGATGGTAGTTATTCTCTGCAAGAAATCTTTCGGCATTAATTAGCTGATTTTCCGAAAAGTCAAGTCCCCATAATTCTCCTGCATTTCTGTCTGCGCGGTATTTTAAAGAATGACCGCTTCCGCAGCTAAGTGGCGCCAAACCATTGATCTGCAGAATCGTTCCAATAGGTTCTGTTGATTTCTAAAATTGGTTTCTTTTCCATCTTATTCCCCCATAAGTTAAATGTACATATCTGTAAGTTCTTACGCTCATATTATAATATACCACAAAAACAACTCCCCGTAGATCATAAACTAAGAAGCAAAAAAATGGTAATTACAACCAATTCAGAACATACATTCGAAAAAAAACTTGAAAATCATCATGCTTTATGATATCATGAAAGAAAAGAACGTGCGTTCGAGGTGAGAATATGCTGATACAGGAAGAATTAAGTGTTCAGGAAAAACTTGAGATTTTAGCAGATGCTGCGAAATATGATGTAGCATGTACCTCCAGTGGAGTCGATCGGAAAGGGAAAGCCGGTACGTTGGGGAATGCAGCAAAGGCCGGCATCTGCCATAGCTTTTCCGCAGATGGCAGGTGTATTTCTCTATTGAAAATATTGTTTACCAATCAATGCGTTTATGATTGCAAGTACTGCATCAACCGATGCTCCAATGACGTTCCCCGGACAGCCTTTACACCTGAGGAAGTATGTCAGCTGACCATACAGTTTTACCGGAGGAATTATATTGAAGGATTGTTTTTAAGTTCTGGAATTTTACACAGCCCGGATTATACTATGGATTTAATTTACCAGACGTTAAAGAAGTTGCGAGAGGAATATCATTTTCATGGTTACATTCATGTGAAAGCCATACCAGGTGCGGATCCTGTTTTAATTGAAAAAACTGGCTTTCTGGCAGATCGTATGAGCATTAATTTAGAACTGCCTACGGCAGATGGACTTAAAAAACTTGCTCCAGGTAAGAGCAGGAGTAAAATTCTTACACCGATGAAGCAGATTCAGAAGGGCATTACAGCCAATCGGTTTGAATTAATGGAATATAAGAAAGCACCGGCTTTTGTACCTGCCGGTCAGAGCACCCAGATGATCGTAGGAGCCACTCCGGAGAATGACTTTCAGATGATGATGGTCGCTGAAGCACTATATCAGAAGTACGATTTAAAAAGAGTATTTTATTCAGCTTTTGTTCCAGTGAATCAGGACAGCAGTCTGCCTTCCCTTCCTGGTGGACCTCCTCTTTTAAGGGAACACAGGCTTTATCAGGCAGACTGGCTTATGCGCTTTTATGGATTTCAGGCAGGAGAGCTGCTTTCCGAAGGGCGCCCCAACTTCAATGTACTTTTGGACCCTAAGTGTGACTGGGCTTTACGGCATCTTGAATTATTTCCGGTAGAGATAAATCGGGCGGATTATTATACACTTCTAAGAGTTCCAGGAATGGGTGTGAAATCAGCGCAGCGCGTCATAGCGGCCAGAAGGAATGGACCGCTTGATTTTGATGCATTAAAGAAGATCGGGGTGGTATTAAAACGTGCGGTGTATTTTATCACCTGCTCTGGAAGAATGATGTATCCGGTAAAGATTGAGGAAGATTATATATCCAGCCACCTGATCGGAGATGAAAAGAAAAAGGTTTGGGATATCGGTTCTCTAGGCAGCTACCGTCAAATTTCTCTTTTTGATGACATGAATGCCCCTTTACTCACTGGAATAGGAGGAGTTTGATTGATGAAAACTGTCTATATATGCGAGAATAGCGTGGAAGGCATACTGAGCGGCGTATATACCGCATGGACCAGCAAAAAGGGTCATAATAATGTAAAACTGCAGATTATGGAAGAAGAGGGCACCATGGAGCTGTTCTGTCAATATGAAGAGGTACTTACCAGCGCAGATAATGCGGAAAAAGTGGTGCAGGCGATTAAGAAAAAAATATCGAGAGAGGCATATACTGCTGTTTACAAAGCCGCTCTCAGTATGGAACCAGATCGTGCAGATAAGATTTACCGCTTTCTTATCTATGGATTCCACGTAGGTTCAGGCATTGTCTCTATGCTTCAGGTTCAAGAGGTTTATGACATATTTCAGATGTGCCGTTTCATCGACAATGAAACCCATCTTCTTACAGGATTCGTGCGTTTCATTGAGATGGAAGGTGATCTTTTGGTGAGCCAGATTGGTCCGAAGAATGATGTACTGGTGCTGTTGGCGCCTCATTTTGCAGATCGGATGTCGGGTGAAAACTGGGTAATATATGATGAAAAAAGAAAAAAGGCGGTACTCCATCCGGCAAACCGCCGGTGGTTTCTGGTGGATCTGATTTCTTCCGAATGGGAATCGAAGTTAAAGAAGGCGTCTGTGGAAGATGAATATGAGGATCTGTTTAAGCGATTTAGGAAAAGTGTAACGATTAAAGAACGCAAAAACCCGGTTTGCCAGAGAAACCACATGCCGCTTCGTTACCGCCCTTATATGCCGGAATTTTCTGATGGACTGAAGGATACTTAAGTTTGTAATATATATGAGCTGCCAATGGCTATAAACAAAGGTCTTGCCTTTTTCTTCTTTTTCGGTTATGATGAAATCACGTTCCGCATCAGGAACATTCTATGTGCATTTCTGCACTTATTTCCATGAAAGAAGAATTACAAAACTGAATAAGGAAAGGATGAGGCAACTTTGTACAGCAAAGTTCATAGTGTTGGTATTACAGGAGTGGAGGGGGTTCCTATATTGGTGGAAGCGGATGTCAGCGATGGCTTGCCAGGATTTTCCATGGTTGGATATCTTTCTTCCCAGGTGAAGGAAGCTCAGGACAGAGTTCGTACAGCATTGAAAAATTCCGGTTTTCGGCTTCCAGCAAGAAAGGTCACTATTAATCTTTCTCCTGCGGATATTCGTAAAGAAGGAACCGCATTTGATCTTCCGATAGCGATTGCCATATTAGCGGCTTCCGGGCTGGTGGAGTCTTCTCTTTTGGAGAATTGTGTGATTTCCGGGGAATTAGGGCTTGATGGCAAAATTAAACCGGTTCATGGAGCTCTTTCTATTACTGCAGCTGCAAAAAAGGACGGAAAGCCGGTTTGCTTTCTTCCCCGGGAAAATGTCAGAGAAGGCTTAATAATAGAAGGAATACAAATTATCGGAGTAAATCATTTGAAAAATTTAACAGATGAGCTTAATTCTCCGGGAACACAGGAAAGAAGCCTGTGCGCAGATGAGAAAATAATTACGCAGTCAGAAACTTATGATGTAGACTTTTCTGAAATTGGAGGACAGTTGGTGCTCAGACGGGCGACTGAGGTGGCTGTAGCTGGAATGCATAACATTCTCTATATTGGCCCGGCCGGAACCGGAAAGTCCATGGTGGCCAAGCGGATTCCTACAATCATGCCTTCTTTGTCACTGGAAGAGACCATAGATATTTCAAAGATTTACAGTGTCAGCGGCCTGCTTACTCCGGAAGTTCCATTGGTGGCGAAGAGGCCATTTCGAAGTCCCCATCACACGATAAGTCCACAGGCTCTTGCAGGCGGCGGACGAATACCAAAACCAGGAGAAATCTCACTGGCTTCCGGAGGCGTTCTGTTTCTGGATGAATTTCCTGAATTTCAAAAAGGTACCATAGAGATTTTAAGGCAGCCCCTGGAAGAAGGGAAAATTACTATTTCCAGAATGCATGGAGCTTATGATTTTCCTGCAAATTTTATGCTTGTCGCTGCAATGAACCCATGCTCCTGCGGTTTTTATCCCGATCGAGCAAAATGCAGATGTTCCGAACAGCAGGTATATAAGTACTTAAGCAGGATATCAAAACCCCTTCTGGACCGAATTGATATATGTGCAGAATCCAGAATAGTCACATATGAAGAACTGGAGAGGAAGTCCGGAGGAGAATCTTCCGATTTAATTCGCAAGCGGATTGAAGCGGCAAGGAAAATTCAGGCAAAACGGTATGAGAGTCAAAGGATTTATTTCAACAGCTTCATGAAAAAGGCAGAGATTGAAAAGTTTTGTGTCCTGGGCAAGGCAGAACGTGAATTTTTAAGGAAGATTTATGAAACTCAGGGACTTAGTGCAAGAGGATATGAAAAACTACTTAAAGTATCCAGAACGATTGCAGATTTGGAAGGCTCTGAAAAAATTGGAAAAAACCATCTGGCGGAAGCGGCAGGGCTTCGCAGTCTGGAAGGAAAATACTGGGGAGGAGTTTATGGACAATCATGAAGAAAGAGAGTATTTGTATTGGCTCTGTCATGTTCCTGTTCTTGGTGCAGTAAGTATTAAAAAACTTTATGATTATACGGGGAGTTATAAGAAGATATATAATATAGAAGGAAAAGAATTACAACAGCTTGGGCTTTTAAAACAATCTGATGTTTCTGTGTTTGAGGAAAGTAAATCCAGAAAAGACAATTATAACAGGGAACTGGCAGAACTAAAACACCAGGGAATAAATTTTATTACACCTAATGATTCCAGATATCCCAGACGCCTTCTGGAAATTTATGGATATCCCATGGGGATTTTTTTCAAAGGAAGGCTGCCAGATGAAGGAAGGCCGTCAGCGGCCATAATTGGAGCAAGAAACTGTACCAATTATGGAAAACAAATGGCATCCTATCTGGCAAGAGAACTCTCTTTATCAGGAATTCAGATTATCAGCGGCCTTGCCTGTGGAATTGACGGGGCTGGTCACAAAGGCGCTTTGGAAGCTGGAGGAGATACGTTTGGAATTTTAGGTTGTGGGATCAATATCTGTTACCCCAGGGAGAATTACGGACTGTTTGAGCAAATGCAGGAAAGAGGCGGAGTCATTACGGAGTTCGTTCCGGATGAAGCTCCGAAACCTCGTAATTTTCCTATGAGAAACCGGATCATCAGCGGTTTGTCTGATGTGATTCTTGTGATTGAAGCGAGAGAAAAGAGCGGTTCACTGATCACCGCCAATCTGGGACTCGAGCAGGGAAAGGAAATTTTTGCGCTTCCGGGAAGAGTTACCGATCCGTTAAGTGCCGGCTGCAACCAGCTTATTTCTGCTGGAGCAGAGGTGATTTTAAATCCTGATTCTGTACTGGAATATTTTAAATTACAAAATGGTAAAATATTAAGAGTTCATGAAAAAAATAAGAACGGGCTTGCCAAAAAAGAAAAAATGGTGTATAGTTGCCTAGATTTGCAACCAAAGAATTTGGAAGAGATTGTATCATTAAGCGGATTGTCTGTCAGCGAATGCATGAGCGCCCTTATAGAATTGGAATTAAGTGGTCTCATTTTGCAGACATCCCATCATTATTATGGTAAGAAACTATAGGCGAGGAGTTTGGTATGGCGAACTGTTTAGTAATTGTGGAGTCACCGGCAAAGGTAAAGACGATAAAAAAGTTCTTGGGGACGAACTATGAAGTAGATGCCTCTAACGGTCATGTAAGGGATCTTCCTAAGAGTCAGATGGGAATTGATGTAGAGAATGATTTTGATCCTAAATATATAACAATCAGGGGTAAAGGAGATATTCTGGCCAAACTTAGAAAAGAAGTTAAAAAGGCAGATAAGATTTACCTTGCAACGGACCCTGACCGCGAAGGAGAGGCCATTTCCTGGCATTTAATGAAGGCTCTAAAGTTAGATGAGTTAAAAGAAAAGCAGGTATTCCGGATCAGTTTTAATGAGATTACGAAAAATGCTGTGAAAGCTTCTTTAAAGACCCCTAGAGTGATCGATATGGATCTGGTGGATGCCCAGCAGGCCAGAAGAGTTCTGGACCGTATGGTTGGATATATGATAAGCCCTCTGTTATGGGCAAAAGTCAAGAGAGGTTTGAGTGCCGGCCGCGTTCAGTCAGTGGCATTAAGACTAATTAGTGACAGGGAAGAAGAGATTGATGCTTTTATTCCGGAAGAATACTGGAACCTGGATGCTGACTTAAAGCAGGAAGGAAGTAAAAAGCTCCTTAAGGCAAAGTTTTATGGTGATAAGAACGGCAGGATTGCGATCCATACCAAAAAGGAACTGGATCAGATTCTTGCTGGACTTAAAAATCAAACTTATCAGGTTGAGGAAGTTAAAACTGGAGAAAGAGTAAAAAAAGCTCCCATACCATTTACAACCAGTACCCTTCAACAAGAGGCATCCAAAGTACTTAACTATTCAACCCAGAAAACCATGCGTCTGGCCCAGCAGCTTTATGAAGGTGTGGAGATTGCCGGACATGGAACTGTAGGTCTTATTACTTATCTGCGTACAGATTCTACCAGAATCGCGGAAGAAGCAGATGCAGCAGCAAGAGAGTACATTGAAAAACAGTATGGCGGTCAATATGTGGCAAAAGGCGAGCAGAGCAAAAAGAGCAATGTAAAGATCCAGGATGCTCACGAGGCGATTCGTCCTACCGATATAGCCTTAACACCGGTAATGGTAAAAGAATCCCTGCAGAGGGATTTATTCCGACTTTATCAGTTGATCTGGAAGCGATTTGCAGCCAGCCGGATGCAGCCAGCCGTTTATCAGACCACTTCAGTGAAAGTAGGCGCTGGTGCGTATTCATTTTCTCTTTCTGCTTCAAAACTGTCTTTTGATGGTTTCATGTCTGTTTATGTGCAAGACGATGAGAAAGAAGAAGCGAACGTCTTATTGGGAAATCTGGAAAAAGGAAGTGTACTGAATCTTGAGAATCTTGAGAGCAGTCAGCATTTCACTCAGCCGCCGGCACATTTTACAGAAGCGTCGTTAGTAAAGGCAATGGAAGAACAAGGCATTGGACGCCCCAGTACTTACGCGCCTACAATTACCACCATCATAGCCAGACGGTATATAGCGAAAGAAAATAAAAATCTTTATGTAACGGAACTTGGAGAAGTTGTCAACAGTATGATGAAGCAGAGCTTCCCAAGTATTGTGGATATTACTTTTACAGCAAACCTTGAATACCTTCTGGATAAGGTAGGAGACGGGTCTGTTCAGTGGAAGACAGTTGTAAAGAATTTTTATCCGGATTTAAAAGATGCAGTAGATAAAGCACTTGTTGAACTGGAATCCGTAACCATTGCCGATGAGGTGACAGATGAAATTTGTGAACTCTGTGGAAGGAACATGGTCATAAAGTATGGTCCTCATGGCAAATTCCTGGCTTGCCCAGGTTTCCCGGAGTGCAAGAATACAAAACCATATCTTGAGAAGGTTGGAGTACCTTGTCCCAAATGCGGAAAAGAAGTAGTAATTAAGAAAACCAAAAAAGGCAGAGTTTATTACGGCTGTGAATCCAATCCTGAATGCGATTTCATGTCATGGCAAAAGCCTTCAACACAAAAGTGTCCGAAGTGCGGCGCTTACATGGTTGAAAAAGGAAGCAAACTGCTTTGTTCAAATGAACAGTGCGGATACAGCGCGGATAAATAGGGAAAAAGGATAATTATTAAGAAAATCGAAAATCTTCAAAAAACTATTGTTATTTGAAAATAATAATGTTAATATTTATATATTAAAGGTTTATTTTGGATTTTCAAACAAATTCATAAGGAGGTTTTCGGCTATGAGCGTACAGTTGTTGGACAAAACTAGAAAAATTAACAAATTATTGCATAATAATAATTCGCATAAGGTTGTATTTAACGATATCTGTGAAGTGCTGACCGAGATCCTGAATTCGAATATTCTTGTGATCAGCAAGAAGGGAAAGGTGCTTGGCGTAGGCCTAACACCGGATATCGAAGAGATTCAGGAGCTGATCGCGGATCAGGTTGGTGGCTATGTGGATACAATGCTGAATGAGCGCCTGCTCAGTATTTTATCAACGAAGGAAAATGTCAATCTGGAAACGCTGGGTTTCACTGGTGATAATATCAGAAAATACCAGGCGATTATAACGCCTATCGATATTGCAGGAGAAAGGCTTGGTACTCTGTTTATCTACAAGTCAGATTCTCAGTATGATATCGACGATATTATTTTAAGCGAGTACGGTACTACCGTAGTAGGACTTGAGATGATGCGGTCCGTTAATGAGGAGAATGCAGAAGAAACCAGAAAAGTACAGATCGTTAAATCTGCGATCAGTACCCTGTCATTTTCTGAATTGGAAGCAATTACCCATATTTTCGAAGAGTTAGATGGCAATGAAGGAATTTTGGTAGCAAGTAAGATTGCTGACCGTGTGGGAATTACCCGTTCTGTTATTGTCAATGCTCTCCGCAAATTTGAAAGTGCCGGAGTAATCGAATCCAGATCATCTGGTATGAAGGGTACTTACATCAAAGTTTTAAATGATGTAGTTTTTGATGAATTAAAGGCAATTAAAGCTGGAACAGTGAAAAATATGCCTGAACGCAGAGAAATTAAAGATATTTAATATCAAAAATCAGATCCCAAAGGAGCAGATAAACATCTGCTCCTTTTTCATCAAAATTCTGGAAAGTATGCATTTTTCAGACGTTAAGTACAAAAAAATACTTGCATCGTGTAGAAAATTATGCTATACTGGCTAAGCTTACTAAAAAACACGTCTGCGGATTTCTGTGGAAGGTGCCGATTCTGGTCTCCCAGGAAGCATGAGAAACGGACGGAAGTAAAACCAATGGAGGTAATAACATGAGCGTTATTTCAATGAAGCAGCTTTTGGAAGCTGGCGTACACTTTGGTCATCAGACCAGAAGATGGAACCCTAAGATGGCTCCATATATCTACACAGAAAGAAATGGCATTTACATCATCGACTTACAGAAGTCTGTTGTAAAAGTAGATGAAGCTTATAAGGCAATTTCTGATATCGCTACAGATGGTGGCAAGATTCTTTTCGTAGGTACAAAGAAGCAGGCTCAGGATGCTATCAAATCTGAAGCAGAGCGTTGCGGAATGTATTTCGTAAATGAGAGATGGCTTGGTGGTATGTTAACAAACTTTAAGACCATTCAGTCCAGAGTTGCAAGATTAAAGCAGATTGAGACTATGTCTCAGGACGGTACATTTGATGTACTTCCTAAGAAAGAAGTTATCGCTCTTAAAAAAGAGTGGGAGAAGTTAGAGAAGAACTTAGGCGGAATCAAAGAAATGAAGAAGATTCCAGATGCAATTTTCGTTGTTGATCCTAAGAAGGAAAGAATCTGCGTTCAGGAAGCTCATACACTGGGTATTCCATTAATCGGTATCGCTGATACAAACTGTGATCCTGAGGAACTTGATTTTGTGATCCCAGGTAACGATGATGCGATCAGAGCCGTTAAGTTGATTGTATCCAAGATGGCAGACGCAGTAATCGAGGCAAACCAGGGCGAGGCAGTAGCTGAGGAAGCAGAAGCAGCTCAGGAAACAGAAGAGACTGTAGAAGCTTAATAATTCAGGCGATTGAATGCTTCGACCTGCTTTGATAAGCGGGTCGGAGCATTCTTTTTTACTGGAAAAAAGTTCCTGTAATTTAAAGACGAATATAAACGAAGAAATGATATAGATCGATGGAGGGAAAATAAATGGCGGCAGTAACAGCTGGAATGGTAAAAGAATTAAGAGAAATGACTGGTGCAGGTATGATGGATTGCAAGAAAGCTCTTGCAGAGACAGATGGTGATATGGACAAGGCAGTAGAGTTCTTAAGAGAAAAAGGACTTGCAGCTGCTTCTAAGAAAGCAGGAAGAATTGCAGCAGAAGGAATTGTAGCTACGATTGTTAGCGAAGATGGAAAATCTGGAGCACTTGTAGAAGTAAACAGCGAGACTGACTTTGTTGCCAAGAATGCTCAGTTCCAGGGTTATGTAGCAGATGTTGCAGCTCAGGCACTTGCTTCCGAATCAGAAGACATGGATGCTTTCCTTGCAGAAACTTGGGCAAAAGATAATTCTTTAACTGTAGCACAGGTGTTATCCAGCCAGATCTCTGTAATCGGCGAGAACATGAACATCAGAAGATTTGAGAAAATCGTTACTGACGGCGTTGTTGTTGATTATATTCATGGCGGCGGAAGAATTGGTGTTCTTATTGAAGCGAGCGCAGAAGTTGTAAATGATACTGTAAAAGAAGCATTGAAGAATATTGCAATGCAGATTGCAGCTTTAACACCAAAGTATGTTACAAGAAACGAAATTCCACAGGAATTTATTGATCATGAGACTGAGATCTTAAAGCTTCAGGCTAAGAATGAAAACCCAGATAAGCCAGATAGCATTCTTGAGAAAATGATCGTTGGACGTTTAAACAAAGAATTAAAAGAGTTCTGTCTGGTTGATCAGGCATATGTAAAAGACGGCGATTTAACTGTAGGTAAATATTTAGAGCAGGTTTCCAAAGAAGTTGGCGGTAAGGTAGATGTGAAGAAGTTTGTACGTTTTGAAACTGGTGAAGGTCTTGAGAAGAAAGAAGAAAACTTCGCAGATGAAGTTGCAAGACAGATGCAGTAATCTTAACAGGATTCTGGGGGGAATCCCATGGGTATCCATGGGATTTTTCTATTAAAATAGTGTCCGTTTACCATTAACAAATGTTTCCATATTGTACGGACATCACAATACCAAAGGAGTTGACGAAAGTGGCTAAGTATATTATTAAGCGAATCGCTATGGCGGTTATAACAATTTTCGCTGTTGCAACGGTTACGTTCTTTGTCATGAATATGGTGCCGGGTGGACCCTTCATGTCAGAAAAGGCAATCAGCCCACAGGCGCAGGCAGCACTGAATGAAAAGTATGGACTGGACAAGCCGTTGGGAGAACAGTATATCACTTATATGAAGGATTTACTTCATGGAGATTTAGGATTAAGTGTAAAACAGCGTGGACGTACTGTAAATATGATTATTGGGGCTAAGTTCCCGGTATCTGCAAGAATTGGAGGAATTGCAATATTAACAGCAGTTTGTATTGGTGTTCCATTAGGAAGTGTAGCAGCTTTTAAAAGAGGAACAGCAGTTGACAATGTTATTATTGTATTCAGTACATGCGGAATTGCAGTACCAAGTTTTGTAATATGTACGATTTTAATGTATGTATTGAGTTTAAAACTGGGACTTTTACCTACATTTGGTCTGGCTTCGTGGAAAAACTATATTATGCCAGTTATAGCACTTTCCCTTTATCCGTCTTCCTATATTGCACGTTTGATGCGGTCATCCATGCTTGATGTTATGGGACAGGATTATATGAGAACCGCCCGTGCAAAGGGTCTTTCTCAGGTAGTTAGTATTTTTAAACATGCACTTCGTAACGCGATTCTTCCGGTAGTTACATACTTAGGACCGCTTTTAGCCTATACTGTAACAGGAAGTTTTATCGTTGAAAAGATATTTACGATTCCAGGCTTAGGTTCTGAATTTATTGGTTCGATTACAGGTCGTGATTATCCACTTATTATGGGTACCACTATTTTCCTTGCTACTTTGATGGTTATCATGAATGTGCTGGTCGACGTTGCTTATAAATTTATCGACCCGCGTATTAATCTGAAATAAGAGAAAGGAGAAAGAGGATGCCAAAGAATAAATTATCATTACAGGTTAATGTGGAAGACTTTCTCCCGGCAAGTGATGCGGAAAAAGAAAACTTAACTGTCATGCGGAAAAGCGTCGGATTCTGGAAGGATGGTATCAGACGTCTTAAAAAGAACAAAATTGCGATGGTTAGCATCGTTGTAATCATTTTAGTATTTATTTTTTCATTTATTGTACCTCAGCTTTATCCATATAGTTATGAACAGCAGATCAGAGGTAGTGAAAACCTTGCTCCCATGCAGTATTCCGAAAAAGAACTGAAAGCCATGGATGCAGGAGAGAGTGTTTTCCCTCATGTTCTGGGAACAGATAACTTAGGACGTGATTATGCAGTCCGTGTTATGATGGGAAGCCGTGTTTCTCTTATCGTTGGTCTGGTAGCTTCTACTATCATTCTTATAATAGGTTCTATTTACGGCTCTGTCGCTGGTTTCTTCGGCGGGTGGGTCGATATGATCATGATGCGTATTGTTGACATGATATATACAGTACCCGACATTCTGATTATCGTACTGCTGTCGGTTGCCTTTGACCAGCCGTTGAAAGCGTTGGCACAAAAACCTGGTTTTGAGTGGATTCAGGTCATTGGTGTAAACTTAATCAGTATTTTTGTTGTATTCGCACTGCTTTATTGGGTAGGTATGGCTCGTATTGTGCGAAGCCAGATCCTTATTTTAAAGGAGCAGGAATATGTTACTGCTGCAAGAGCTCTTGGAGCATCCAGCGGACATATTATTAAGAAGCATCTGCTTACAAACTGTATCGGTACTTTGATTGTTACTACAACATTGCAGATCCCTTCATCCATTTTTACAGAAAGCTTTTTAAGCTTCCTTGGCCTTGGTGTTGCGGCACCTATGCCTTCTTTGGGAAGCCTTGCAAGTGCGGCATTAAACGGCCTTCAGAGTTATCCTCACCGTCTGTTCGCACCGGCTCTTACTATTTCGGTAATTATTCTGAGCTTCAACCTGTTGGGTGATGGTCTTCGAGATGCATTTGACCCGAAACTTAAAGATTAAAGGAGGAGAGAATTAATGAGTGAATATTTAGTTGATATTGAGAATGAACGTCTTTCTTTCTTTACTCCGGCAGGGGAAGTAAAGGCTTTAAATAATGTTTCTCTTCATCTTAAAGAGGGAGAGGTTTTAGGAATTGTTGGTGAATCTGGTTCTGGTAAATCTGTAACAGCATACAGCCTTATGGGACTTACCGCTTATCCAGGCCGTTTAATTGGCGGATCTTTAAAGTTTAACGGACATCAGATTGAACAGATGACGGAAAAGGAAATGAGGAAAATCCGGGGAAATGAGATTTCTATCATTTTCCAGGATCCTATGACCAGCTTAAACCCTGTTTATACCATTGGAAATCAGATTTGTGAAGTAATTATGCTTCATACAAACAAAGATAAAAAACAGGCCAATGAAAGAGCAAAAGAGCTGCTTACGCTGGTTGGAATTAATGAGCCGGAAAAACGTCTGAAGCAGTATCCACATGAGTTGTCTGGTGGTATGCGTCAGCGTGTAATGATTGCCATTGCTTTGGCTTGTGAACCAAAACTTTTAATTGCAGATGAACCAACCACAGCTTTAGATGTTACAATTCAGGCGCAGATCCTGGAATTGATGATGGAACTGAAAGATAAGCTGGGTATGGCCATTATCATGATTACCCATGACTTAGGTGTTGTAGCAAATATGTGTGATCGTATTGCGGTTATGTATGCCGGCAAGGTGATTGAGTATGGTGATGCCGATGATATTTTCTATAATCCAAGCCATGAATATACCAAAGGTTTGATTCGAAGCATCCCAAAACTTACGGAAAAAGAACACAATAAACTGGTTCCCATCGAAGGTAGTCCTGTAGATATGTTAAATCCTCCGGCAGGTTGTCCTTTTGCGCCCAGATGCAGGGCTTGCATGAAAGTTTGTTTACGTGAAATGCCGCCGTATACAGATGTAACTGACATTCATTACAGTGCTTGCTGGCTGCTGCAAAAGCAGGAGTTTGAAAAACAACAGGCACAGAAGGGAGATGCATGATGGACAATAAAAATCTTGTAGAAGTGCAAAATTTACAGCAGTATTTCCCTGTTTCCGGTAACAAATTATTTGAGAAAAAGGTTGTAAAAGCTGTTGATGACGTATCCTTTGGAATTAAAAAGGGAGAAACTCTGGGGCTTGTAGGAGAATCAGGCTGTGGAAAAACCACCACAGGCCGTACTCTGCTTCGTCTTTATGAGCCCACCTCTGGAAAAATCTTTTTTGATGGCGAAGATATTACAAAAGTAAATATGCTTCCCTATCGTCAGAAGATGCAGATTGTTTTTCAGGACCCGTATGCAAGTCTGGATCCACGAATGACAGTTGGAGATATCATTGGGGAAGCTATTGATATTCACCGCATGGCAGCCAACAAAAAGGACCGTCAGGAGCAGATCATTTCTGTTCTTTCTACAGTAGGTCTTAACTCTGAGCATGCAAACCGTTATCCTCACGAATTCTCAGGCGGACAGCGCCAGCGTGTCGGCATTGCCCGTGCATTGGCAGTAAATCCTCAGTTTATTGTTTGTGATGAGCCGGTTTCTGCACTGGATGTTTCCATTCAGGCTCAGGTTGTCAATATGTTTGAACAGCTTCAGGAGGAACGTGGCCTTACCTATTTATTTATAGCCCATGATCTTTCTATCGTAAAGCATATATCAAACCGAATCGGTGTTATGTATCTTGGAAAAATGGTTGAACTTGCGGACAGTTATGAATTGGCTTTCCATAGCCTTCATCCATACACCAAGAGCCTTATTTCAGCTATTCCAATTGCTGATCCTAAATTAAGCCGTGAATCCAAACGAATCGTTTTAGAGGGAGATGTGCCAAGCCCTGTAAATCCGCCATCCGGATGCCGTTTCCGAACTCGCTGCCCATATGCAGATGAACTTTGTGCTGCTCAGGAGCCTGAATGGAAAGAAGTAACCAGCGGTCATTTTGCAGCATGTCACCATCTTGATAAAGTGAATTAAAATTTCATTGCTATTTTCCCACTTTTATGATATGCTATTAAAATCAATCAGCGCAGTAGCCGAGTAAAGTGCTACTGCGCTGATAAAAATTATATTTATAGGAGGAGAAACTATGAAAAAAGTATCACTTATATTAGCAGCTGTTATGGCTTCCAGCATGCTTCTTTCTGCCTGTGGTGGAAGTAAGACTGCTGATCCATCTGCAGGTGCTACTACAGCTGCTGCAAATGGGGAAACAACAGCCCCTGCAGGAGGAACATCCAATGGACTTGACCTTGCAGTACAGATTGGCCCGGATCCGGAGACAATCGACCCTGCTTTAAATAGTGCGGTTGACGGCGGAAACATGATCCTTCACGCATTTGAAACTTTGCTGTCTGTAGACTCTGAGAACAAAATCGTACCAGGACAGGCTGAATCCTATGAGATATCCGAAGATGGTTTGACCTATACCTTCAAACTCCGCAAGGATTTAAAGTGGAGCGATGGTACACCTTTAACTGCTAATGATTTCGTTTATTCCTGGAAGAGACTTGCTGATCCTAACACAGCAGCTCCTTATGCAGGCGATATGCTTGGATATGTAAAGGGTTATGAAGATGCAGCAAAAGGTAACTTAGATTCTCTTGGAGTATCCGCACCAGATGACAGCACATTTGTTGTTGAATTATCTGTTCCTTGTGTATACTTCACCAAACTGGTTACTCATGGTTCCATGGTGCCGGTTGAAAAAGCAACTGTTGATGCTAACGGAGATCAGTGGACCTTAAAGCCAGAAACATACGTTTCCAATGGACCTTTAAAGATGATTGAGTGGGTACCAGGTTCCCATATCACATTTGCTAAGAACGAAAACTACTGGAATGCAGATAAAGTTACTCTGAATACTTTAAAGTTTGTATTAATGGAAGATTCTAATGCAGCTTACAGCGCATACCAGACAGGCGAAGTTGCAATGATCAAGGATGTTCCTACAGAAGAAGTTCCAGGTCTTAAGGGAAAAGAAGAATTCCATGTAGAGCCTATCATGGGAACTTACTATGTAGACTTCCAGAACCAGAAAGAACCATTTACAAATCCTGACGTTCGTAAAGCATTAAGCCTTGCAATCGACCGTGATTATGTTGCAAATACCGTTATGCAGGGAACTTATTCTCCAGCAACCAATTTTGTTGGACCTGGTATCTCTGATGCTGAAGCTGGAAGCTTCTTCCAGGATGTAACAAAAGAGAAGAACGGCAAAGATTACTTTGATATTGAAAATCATGATGCAGATGTTGCTAAAGCAAAAGAACTTCTTGCAAAAGCAGGATATCCAGATGGAAAAGGTTTCCCTACCATTGAGTATATGATCAATGATACAGGATATCACAAACCAGTTGCTGAATATTTACAGAGCTGCTGGAAAGAAACACTTGGCATCAACGTAGACATCAAAGTTGTTGAGTGGGCTACCTTTACCCCAACCCGTCGTGCCGGAGATTATCAGGCAGCTCGTGACGGCTGGGTATATGATTACGATGATCCCTCCAACATGTTAAACTTAATGATGTCAACAAGCGGTAACAACAACGCAAAATACAGCAATCCAGAACTTGATAAGCTGATTAACGAAGCAAACTCAACTGCTGATGTTGCTGACCATTACGCAAAGCTTCATGAAGTTGAGAACATGATTCTTGATGATGCTGCAATTGCACCAATCGCATATTACAATGACTTCTGGTTACAGGATACAAAGTTAAAAGGTTCCTGGCACTCTCCATACGGCTACTGGTTCTTCCAGTATGCTACAATGGAATAAGAAAAAAGTCTGACTTTAAATACCCGGGAACTGGTTCCCGGGTATTTTTATGTTTTGCCGCAGACGGACAAGCAGGCAAACTTCCTCTTTCCAACCTTCTAAAAGTATGCTATAATCGTTTCAGACAATACAAGAATACAGGAGAGTTAAGTTATGAATCCAAGACGTGTATTATTAAAACTCAGTGGTGAGGCTCTTGCGGGCAGTGGGAAGACAGGTTATGAAGAAGCCACTGTTAAAGAGGTTGCACGGCAGGTTAAGATATCCGTTGATGCAGGCGTTGAAGTAGGCATTGTCATTGGCGGAGGAAACTTCTGGAGAGGCAGAACCAGTAATGCCATTGATCGGACAAAAGCAGATCAGATCGGCATGCTGGCTACAATTATGAACTGCATTTATGTTTCGGAGATTTTCCGTAATGCAGGAATGGAAACAGAGATTCTGACACCATTTCCATGTGGTTCCATGACAGAACTTTTTTCTAAGGACAGAGCCAATGGGTATTTTGCAGAAGGTAAGGTTGTATTTTTTGCCGGTGGTACCGGTCATCCTTATTTTTCTACGGATACGGGAATTGCACTGCGTGCTATTGAGATGGATGCGGACTGCATTCTTCTGGCAAAGGCCATTGATGGCGTATATGACAGCGATCCGAAGACCAATCCCAATGCAGTTAAATACGATAAAATTTCCATTCAGGAAGTTATCGATAAGCAGCTGGGGGTTATTGATTTAACCGCTTCCATTATGTGCATGGAAAATAAGATGCCGCTTGCGGTATTCAGCTTAAATGAAAAAGATGGCATTGCTAATGCAATGCAGGGAAAAATAAACGGTACCATCGTGACCGCATAAAACCAGGAGGACGATATGCAGGAGAGTTTACAGGTTTACGAAGACAAGATGAATAAGACATTAAAAACGCTGGAGAATGATTTTATGACCATTCGGGCTGGACGTGCCAACCCTCATGTATTGGACAAAATCAGAGTGGATTATTATGGAACACCAACACCGCTTCAGCAGGTAGGTAATGTTACAATTCCAGAAGCCCGCATGATAGTGATTCAGCCATGGGAAAAGGCCTTGTTAAAGGCAATTGAAAAGGCAATTCTCACTTCTGATCTTGGAATTAATCCTACTAACGACGGGAATGTGATTCGCCTTGTTTTCCCAGAACTGACTGAGGAACGCAGAAAAGATTTGGTAAAAGATGTTAAGAAAAAAGGAGAGGCTGCTAAAGTAGCTATCCGTAATATCCGCCGTGATGCCAATGATACCTTTAAGAAGCAGTTGAAGGCAGAGGAGATTTCTGAAGATGAGCAGGCAACTGCAGAAGATAAGATTCAGAAACTAACGGACAAAATGATCGCTCAGGTAGAAAAAGCGATTGAAGAGAAGTCTAAAGATCTTCTTACTGTATAAAATTTTTGAACAGGGGGGCAGGCATTTCGCCTGTCCTGTTTTGTGTTTTTTAAGGAGCAGATTAATATGGACGATAAGATACAGAATATGGTAATACCGGAGCATGTTGCTATCATACTGGATGGCAATGGCAGATGGGCCAAAAAACGAGGACTTCCCAGGAGCATGGGACATAAGGAAGGCTGCGTAACCGTAGAGAAGACGGTAGAAGATGCAGCAAGGCTTGGAATTAAGTATTTAACTGTTTATGGTTTTTCTACAGAAAACTGGAAACGGTCTACTGATGAAGTAGGAGCGCTTATGCAGTTGTTCCGCTATTATATGGTCAGACTTCTAAAAGTGGCAAAATCCAATAACGTAAGAGTCAAGATGATCGGTGACCTGGAACGATTTGACCAGGATATTGTTGAAGGAATCAGCAAACTGGTAAGAGAGACAAAGGATAATACTTGTTTGACTTTTGTAATTGCAGTTAATTACGGCGGACGCGATGAGATTGTCCGTGCAGTTAAAAAGATTATGCTAGATTCAAAAGATGGGAAAGTTTTACCTGAGGAAATGAGGGAGGAAGTTTTCTCATCCTATCTGGATACAGCAGAGATTCCAGATCCGGACCTTCTTATTCGCACCAGCGGGGAACTGAGACTTTCAAACTATCTGTTATGGCAGCTTGCCTATACAGAACTATACGTTACCGATTGCTATTGGCCTGATTTTAATATGGATGAATTGAAAAAGGCAATTGCGGCGTACAATAGTAGGGATCGAAGATTTGGGGGAGTGAAGTGATTGAAAGGGAGGTAACGCGATGTTTACAATCAGACTGATAAGTGGAATCATTCTTGTATTGATTGCACTTTTAACGGTAGGAAGCGGAGGAATCCTTCTTTTTGTTACTACTATTACAATTTCTATAATCGGTTTGTTTGAGTTGTATCGTGTGATGAAGATACAGGGGAATTTATTGGGGTATTTGGGGTATTTCACTGTTTTGGCGTATTATGGATTATTATGGTTTCAGAGAGAAAACTTTATGCTTCTCTTATCCATTGGATTTTTGATGATCCTTATGAGCGTCTATGTATTTACCTTTCCAAAGTATCAGCTGGAAGAGGTTTCGGTATCTTTTTTTGGAGTATTTTATGTAGCAGTCATGTTGTCTTATCTGTATCAGGTCAGGACTATGGCTGATGGAAAATATCTGGTATGGCTGGTGTTTTTTAGTTCATGGGGAAGTGACACCTGCGCGTATTGTGTAGGAATGCTTTTCGGAAAGCATAAATTAGCACCTGTACTCAGCCCTAAAAAGTCCATAGAAGGGGCAATCGGGGGAGTGATTGGAGCGGCTTTACTGGGATTAATATATGCTATAATTTTTGGCTCGTATATGAGGGAAATGCGTAATCCTCAATTAGCCTGTTCCCTGTCATGTGCCATAGCAGCTGTTATTTCTCAGATCGGTGACCTGGCTGCTTCCGCCATCAAACGGAATCATCAGGTGAAAGACTATGGAAAACTGATTCCAGGGCACGGTGGGATTTTAGACCGTTTTGACAGCATGCTTTTTACTGCGCCGGCCATTTATTTAGCTGTGACTTTTTTGCGTTAGAACGTAATTGCTACCTGGAATTTTGTAAAAGAAAAGGAGTTGGCAGCATAAGATGAAGAAAATAGCAATTCTGGGATCTACGGGCTCTATCGGAACTCAGACCCTGGAGGTGATTGAAAACCAAAAGGATGTAGAGGTAACCGCTTTGGCGGCAGGCAGCAATGTACGCCTGCTGGAGGAGCAAATCAGAAAATTTAAGCCTAAGCTGGCGTGTGTGTGGAATGAGGATAAGGCCAGAGAACTGGAGGTATCGGTACAAGATTTGCCGGTCAAAGTTGTCTCTGGAATGGAAGGTCTGATTGAAGCAGCTACAGAAGTTTCCACAGATATCGTGGTAACGGCAGTAGTAGGGATGATAGGAATCCGGCCAACCATCGCAGCTATGGAGGCTGGAAAAGATATTGCTTTGGCTAACAAGGAGACCCTGGTTACTGCCGGCCATATCATTATGCCTTTGGCAAAAGAGCGGGGAGTTAAGATTCTCCCGGTAGACAGCGAACACAGTGCTATTTTCCAGTGTTTAAATGGTGAAAATAAAAATACCATACATAAAATCCTTTTAACAGCTTCTGGCGGCCCCTTCAGAGGAAAGACCAGAGCAGAGCTTGAGTCAGTACAGGTGGAAGATGCTTTAAATCATCCAAACTGGTCGATGGGCAGAAAGATTACCATTGATTCCTCAACGATGGTCAATAAGGGACTTGAAGTGATGGAAGCCAAGTGGCTGTTCGATGTTGAAATGGATCAGGTTGAAGTGGTGATTCAGCCGAAAAGCATCATTCATTCTATGGTAGAATTTGAAGATGGTGCAGTAATGGCTCAGCTGGGAACACCAGATATGAAACTTCCAATTCAGTATGCGCTGTATTATCCCGAAAGAAGATTTCTTCCGGGCGACCGTCTGGATTTTGGGACCATTAGCCAGATTACCTTTGAAAAACCAGATATGGTTAATTTTCCAGGACTTTCCCTGGCATATCGGGCGGGAAAAACAGGCGGAACGCTTCCGACGATTTTCAATGCTGTCAACGAACGGGCAGTTGCCAAATTTTTAAATAGAGAAATATCATATCTTTCCATAACAGATATGATAGAGGGAGCAATGAACGGGCATACTGTAAAGGAGAATCCGTCAGTAGAAGAGATTCTTGAAGCAGAAGCTGCAGCTTATGAATATATAGAAAGCAGGTGGTAGATTGTCCAGTGTTATCGTAGCAATTCTGGTATTCGGACTGATTGTTTTAATTCATGAATTGGGTCACTTTTTATTTGCAAAAAAGAACGGGATCACAGTGGTAGAATTCTCCGTTGGAATGGGGCCGAGACTGATCCATTTCAAAAAGGGAGAAACGATTTATTCCATTAAAGCGTTGCCTTTGGGCGGTTCCTGTATGATGTTAGGGGAAGATGAAGAAAACTCTGACCAGGGAGCATTTCAGAATAAATCCATACTTGCCCGTATGTCTGTTATTGCGGCTGGTCCTATTTTTAATTTTATCTTGGCTTTTTTCCTTGCTATGATTCTGGTAGGGATGAGCGGATATGATATGACATATGTTAAAGAAGTAACAAAAGGTTCTCCGGCATATGAGGCTGGAATGCAGCCCGGTGATAAACTTCTCAAGATTAACGGAGAAGGTGTATCCATGTACCGGGAATACATTCTTTACAAACTCTTAAAGCCTGATGAGAAGATGAATGTAGTGGAATTTTTAAGAGTTGATCCTGCAACAGGAGCAAGCAAGGTTCAATCGGTATCCGTAACTCCAGAGCTTTCGAAAGAAAGTGGGAAGTATTTAATTGGTATTACCATCGCGCCCCAGAATGCTAAGGTTTCGTCTGTGGGAGAATTGATAAAATATGGATATAAGGAAATGGAATATGATGTAAAGCTGACAGTGAAAAGTCTTGGTATGCTCTTTTCCGGAAAGGCCAGTGTCAATGATTTAAGTGGTCCGGTTGGAATTGTAGTTATGATCGATGATTCCGTAAAAGCAGGGCTTACAGTCAGTCTTACAGCAGCACTCATGAATGTGCTTAGTATGTGTATCCTGCTCAGTGCAAACCTGGGTGTTATGAATTTACTTCCTATACCAGCCCTTGATGGAGGCCGTCTCTTATTTTTGATCATTGAAGCGATCAGAGGAAAGCGTATGGATCCGAATAAAGAGGGTCTGGTGAATATGATCAGTATGGCTGCTCTTATGGCTCTCATGATTTTTGTAGTATTTAATGATATCAACCGTTTTACGTAAGCGGATATGGATACAGAATGGAGGAACGTATGAACCGAGAACATACAAGAGTGATTCGGATCGGCGACCGGATAATCGGAGGAGGGAATCCGGTTCTGATCCAATCTATGTGTAATACAAAGACCCAGGATGTAGAGGCAACAGTTAGCCAGATTGGGGCACTTACAAAGGCTGGCTGTGATATTATCCGGGTCGCTGTCCCTGATATGGAGGCAGCAATAGCACTGAAGGAGATAAAGAGACAGATTACCATTCCTTTGGTGGCAGACATTCATTTTGATTACCGGCTGGCTATAGCTGCCATTGAATCAGGGGCAGATAAGATCCGCATTAATCCAGGTAATATCGGATCCGCGGACCGGGTACGGGCCGTTGTGGAAAAAGCAAAGGAATATGACATTCCAATCCGTGTTGGAGTAAACAGTGGGTCTTTGGAGAAAAATCTGATTGAAAAATACGGTGGAGTTACAGCCGAAGGCATTGTAGAAAGTGCACTGGATAAGGTTCGGATGATCGAAGAATTGAATTATGAAAATCTTGTCATCAGTATTAAATCCTCTGATGTACTTATGTGCGTCAAAGCACATGAACTCGTATCCATGCAGACGGATTATCCTCTGCATGTGGGCATTACAGAATCAGGCACTTTGGTGTCCGGAACGGTAAAATCATCTGTAGGTTTGGGCATTATTCTGCATGAAGGCATCGGAGATACCATTCGCGTTTCTTTGACTGGTGATCCGGTAGAGGAAGTGAAAACAGCAAGGCTGATTTTAAAGACTCTGGGCTTAAGAAAGGGCGGGGTGGAAGTGGTTTCCTGCCCGACCTGTGGAAGAACCCGGATCGATTTGATCTCACTGGCAAATCAGGTAGAAGAAATGGTTTCCAAATTTGATCATCTGGATGTGAAAGTGGCTGTTATGGGCTGCGTGGTTAATGGACCAGGGGAAGCAAGGGAAGCTGATTTAGGAATTGCCGGGGGAATCGGAGAAGGCCTTCTTATTAAAAAGGGAGAAATTATCCGTAAGGTTCCGGAAGATCAGCTGTTACAGGCACTGCAGGAAGAACTTATGAACATGTAATAGGTGATAGAATGACAAAAAGATTTTTGGAAGTATTTCCAAATTTACATATTACAGAAGAACTGCGAGAGCTTTTAAATCTGGTGGAAGTGGAGAAAGTCACTTCCACCAGGGATAGAAGCTCTATTCGTGTTTATCTTTTAAGTCCAAGGCTGATACATAAACAGAATATATATGGACTTGAAAAGGGAATTAAGGATCAGCTTTTTCCATCCAAGCAGCTTAGTGTGAAAATTATTGAGCGATTCCGACTGTCGGAGCAATATACGCCTCAAAAACTCTTAAAGGCATACCGAGACAGTCTGTTAATGGAACTTAAAAATTACAGCATCATTGAGTACAATATGTTCCGGAAGGCGGAATATCAGTTTCCGGAACGGGATTTGCTAAAGATGACAGTGGAAGATACCATTGTCACTCATGAAAAAGCTGGAGAATTAAAACGGGTACTTGAAAAGATTTTCATTGAAAGGTGTGGTCTTCCTCTGGAAGTGCAGTACGAATATGTGCCGCCCAAAGCAAATGAGCTGGCAAAGCAGAAAGAATTGCAGATGCAGCGTGAAGTAGAAGATATCGTAAGCCGTACTTCCCTGGGAGCAAAATTTGCCAGTGGTGAGGAAGAAGTTCCGCCTTCTATGGCAGACAGCGGGAATCCGGAAGCTATGGCGGCTGGATATATGGCAGAAGTTCCGTTTACTCAGGATAACCAGGCTCCAGGACTCCGAATGGGAGGTAAAAAAGAGAACGGAAAAACGGGAGAGCCAGATGCTGGCAAAAAAGAGTTTGCCAAAAAGGAATGGAAAGATTTCAAAAAAGGCGGAAACTCTTATACAAGGCGTTCGGATAATCCTGATGTATTATACGGCCGTGATTTTGACGGAGAGATTATTGAAATTGAAAAGATCGATGGGGAAATCGGAGAAGTATCCGTTCGAGGCAAGATATTAACGGTTGACAGCCGGGAGTTAAGAAGCGGAAAGACCATCATGATTTTTGATGTGACTGATTTTACAGATACCATCACGGTTAAGATGTTTGCAAAAGAAGAACAGCTTGATGATTTAAAAGCCGCAGTAGTGCAAGGCAGCTTTATACGAATCAAGGGCGTTACCACCATTGATAAATTTGATGGAGAGCTTACTCTTGGATCCATAGTAGGAATCAAAAAGTCTGAAGATTTTACCGGAAAAAGAGTGGACAACAGCCTGGAAAAAAGAGTGGAGCTTCACTGTCATACGAAGATGAGCGATATGGACGGGGTATCTGAGGTTAAAGATATTGTAAAGAGGGCAAAAAAGTGGGGGATGCCGGCCATTGCCATAACCGATCATGGCTGTGTTCAGTCCTTCCCAGACGCCAATCATGCCCTGGATAAAGGCGATAACTTTAAACTTCTTTATGGAGTGGAAGGATATCTGGTGGATGATTTAAAGCAGCTGGTAGAGAATTCCAGAAGTCAGAGCTTATCGGACACCTATGTCGTCTTTGATATAGAGACAACTGGCTTTAGCTCCTCCAAAAACCGTATCATAGAAATTGGTGCAGTTAAGATAAAGGATGGAGCGATTATTGATCGGTATAGTACCTTTGTTAACCCGGATGTGCCCATTCCTTTTGAAATAGAGAAGCTGACCGGTATTAATGACAACATGGTTCTTCCTTATCCCAGAATCGGTGAGATTCTTCCTCAATTCCTGGAGTTTTGTGCGGATGCGGTTTTAGTTGCTCATAACGCCTCTTTTGATGTGAGCTTCATTGCCTACAATGCGTCTAAACTTGGACTGGATTTTGACCCAACGGTGATTGATACGGTTGCTCTGGCAAGGCTTTTGCTTCCGAATCTAAACCGTTATAAGCTTGATACGGTTGCCAAAGCTTTAAATATTTCTTTAGAAAATCATCATAGAGCTGTTGATGATGCGGGATGTACGGCTCTTATATTTACAGCATTCGTAAAGAAGCTTCGAGATCGGGGCGTGGAAACGTTAGATGAACTGAATCAGTTAAGTACCATGTCTGCAGATATGATCAAGAAACTTCCTACCCACCATGTTATCATTCTGGCAGCTAATGATGTGGGAAGAGTGAACCTCTATCGGCTGATTTCATACTCTCATATTAATTATTACGCCAGAAGACCCCGGATTCCAAAAAGTATTTTGAATGAGAACCGGGAAGGGCTCATTATTGGTTCTGCCTGTGAGGCAGGGGAATTGTATCAGGCCCTTCTGCGAGGTGTGCCGGATGCGGAAATTGCGAAACTGGTGAATTATTATGATTATCTGGAAATTCAGCCTTTGGGCAACAACGGATTTATGCTGCGGGATGAAAAAAGTGTTGTTAAGTCAGAACAGGATTTGATTGATATTAATAAAAAAATCGTATCATTGGGAGAACAGTTTGGAAAGCCGGTCTGTGCAACCTGCGACGTGCATTTTCTGGATCCGGAAGATGAAGTTTACCGGAGAATTATAATGGCTGGACAAGGCTTTAAAGATTCGGATGATCAGGCCCCTTTGTATCTGAGAACGACAGAAGAGATGCTTAAGGAATTTGAATATTTGGGTCCTAATAAAGCCGAAGAGGTGGTTATTAAAAATACCAGGAAAATCGCGGATATGTGTGAAAAAATCTCTCCGGTACGGCCGGATAAATGTGCTCCGGTCATTGAGAATTCAGATGAAGATTTAAGAACGATCTGCTACGACAAGGCACATGCCATATATGGAGAAAATCTTCCTACCATTGTAACAGAACGTCTGGAAAGAGAGCTGAACTCCATTATATCCAATGGTTTTGCGGTTATGTATATCATTGCACAGAAGCTGGTTTGGAAATCCAATGAGGATGGATATCTGGTGGGATCCCGTGGTTCTGTAGGTTCTTCATTTGTAGCTTATATGTCAGGTATTACAGAGGTTAATTCCTTAAGCCCTCATTATTATTGTCCGGCCTGTCATTATTATGATTTTGATTCAGATGAGGTAAAACAGTTTTCCGGTATGGCTGGATGTGATATGCCTGATAAGATCTGCCCGGTTTGCGACCACCCTCTGGAAAAGGACGGATTTGATATTCCGTTTGAGACGTTCCTGGGCTTTAAGGGGGACAAGGAACCGGATATTGATTTAAACTTCTCTGGTGAGTATCAGAGTAAGGCCCATGATTATACCGAAGTCATCTTCGGAAAAGGCCAGACGTTCCGTGCGGGTACAATCGGTACGCTGGCGGACAAGACGGCTTTCGGCTATGTGAAAAATTATTACGAAGAACATGGGGTTAGAAAACGGAACTGTGAGATTAACCGGATCGTACAGGGATGTGTTGGTGTGAGAAGAACCACAGGGCAGCATCCGGGAGGAATTATCGTACTTCCTCATGGGGAAGAAATCTATTCCTTTACTCCGGTTCAACGCCCGGCCAACGATATGACTACCATGACTGTAACTACTCATTTTGATTACCACTCCATCGACCATAACCTGCTGAAACTCGATATTCTGGGGCACGACGATCCTACCATGATCCGTATGCTTCAGGACTTGATTGGCTTTGATCCGGTTAAGGATATCCCACTGGACAGCCCGGAAGTCATGTCGTTATTCCAGGATACCTCTGCACTGGGAATCATGCCGGAGGATATCGGAGGTTGTAAATTAGGCGCCCTGGGTGTACCCGAATTCGGTACGGATTTTGCCATGCAGATGTTAATCGATACGCAGCCTAAGTATTTTTCAGATCTGGTGCGTATCGCAGGTCTGGCCCATGGTACGGATGTATGGCTTGGAAATGCCCAAACCCTGATTCAGGAAGGGAAGGCAACCATTCAGACTGCGATCTGTACTCGAGATGATATCATGGTTTACCTTATATCAAAGGGAATAGAAGAGGGACTGTCCTTTTCTATCATGGAGAGCGTCCGAAAGGGAAAAGGATTAAAAGATGACTGGGAAACTGAAATGACGGCCCATGGAGTGCCAGATTGGTATATTTGGTCCTGTAAAAAGATCAAATACATGTTCCCAAAGGCCCATGCTGCGGCATATGTTATGATGGCCTGGCGTATTGCATATTGCAAGGTGTTTTATCCCCTGGCATATTATGCTTCCTTTTTCAGCATTCGTGCAAGCGGATTTAGTTATGAACTGATGTGTCAGGGACGGGAGAAGCTGGAACATTATCTTGCGGATTATCGTAAGAGAATGGATACACTGTCCAAAAAAGAACTGGATACCCTGCGTGACATGAGAATTGTACAGGAGATGTATGCCAGAGGATATGAATTTATTCCCATCGACATTTACCGGGCTAAGGCAAGACATTTTCAGATCATTGACGGAAAGCTGATGCCATCCTTAAGCAGTATTGATGGTTTGGGAGAAAAAGCGGCTGATGCGGTCGTTGATGCGGTCAAAGACGGTACATTCTTATCAAGAGAAGATTTCAGAAACCGTACCAAGGTCAGTAAAACGGTGTGTGATTTAATGGGAGATCTAGGGCTCCTCGGTGAATTGCCGGAATCCAATCAGTTGTCTCTTTTTGATCTTGGCTAAATAAGACTGGAGAAATATCTATTATATTCTGTATTGTAGTTGAAACGGAGCGCAGGTAGTATGAAATTTATAGATATTTTTCCAGTTATTGAAAAAAAATAAAATATTTTGTAAATAAGGTTGACATACGTTTGGATTTATATTATACTACCTAACGTAATCGAGGCGTGGCTCAGTTTGGTAGAGCGCTGCGTTCGGGACGCAGAGGTCGCAAGTTCGAATCTTGTCGCCTCGATTTTGTACGAATTAAAATTTGTACTGGCCTATTGGTCAAGCGGTCAAGACGCCGCCCTCTCACGGCGGAAACCCGAGTTCGATTCTCGGATAGGTCATCATTAAAACCTTCAGGAAATAACCTGAAGGTTTTTTTATTGTCAAATCAAATTCGTTGCAGAATTGTTAATTTGTGCAGAAAATAAATGATTTATGCAATAGAAAGTGAAATTTTTATTGTTAATATAAGATAATATATGTTAATATAGAAAACAGTAACTATAATAAGTTAAATTGTTATAATTTTAAGAAGTGATAATTGCATTTGTTGGAGGAGAAATGGATAGTATTACCCTTGATGAAATAAAAGATAAATTGGACTTTTTTCATAAAATGTATGATGCTGTTCGCCTGATTGACCCGCTCCATAAAAAAGTAATGGATTACCGTAAATCGTCCATGGTTCCTACCGATGAAATATGTTACCATTATTGGGGAAATAACAGAATCTGCGATAATTGTATTTCTATCAGGTCATATAACGAGGACAGAAGTTTAGTGAAAATGGAGAAGGATTCAGATACCGTTCTTCTGGTAACTGCAATCCCAATCACGAATGTAGGCCGGCCGGCTGTGCTGGAGCTGTTTAAGAATGTTACAGATACTATGTTTGTTGGAAATGGGGAGTACAACAAGGGTGAGATGCTTACCCAGTTTGTAAGAGAGGTCACGGATGCGATTGTGAAAGACCCGCTTACTTCTCTTTTTAACCGGCGTTATATCGATGAGCGGCTTCCGGCAGATATTGTGGAGTCTACGCTGAATCATAAGCCGTTATCCGTCTGCTTTATTGATCTTGATAATTTTAAAGCGATCAATGACTTATATGGCCATGAGGCAGGGGATCAGGCAATTAAGACCGTTGCTGAAATGATTATCCGGAACCTTGGTTATAAGAAAGCGTGGACGGCCAGATATGGTGGAGATGAATTTTTGATCTGCCTTAACGGTATAAAGGAAGATGAAGCGCAGCTTATCATGAAACAAATACAAAAGGATGTAGAAAAGATCCCTATCAGTATGGAAAACGAAAGTATAAAGCTGTCCCTTTCTTTTGGAATCAAAACAATGGAAGAGATACCCATTACTGCAAAAGAGATGATACGGGATGCAGATAAAAAAATGTACTTGGCAAAGAAACAAAAATTATAATTTGAAACATGACAGAAGGAGAAACGTATAAGAAATAAACAAATAAGGTTTTGCAATGAAATTGATGTTGCATTTTTGTCTATTTCTTATATAATAAAAATATGAAAACATTACGTACTTTAAAAGAGGTTTTTTTATCTTCACTCCCGCTTGTATTTATCATAATATTTGTTTGTGTCTTTGTGGCGCCGATGGAGAAGTCCTCAGACTATTTTAAATTGTTTGTAGGCTATACAAGCGTTGTATTTGGTCAGGCTTTTTTTCTGGTCGGTCTGGACTCCAGTATCCTGCCAATAGGAAAACTTGTAGGAAGTTCGCTGATAAAATTTAATAAAAGTATATTTATTATCTTATTCGGAATCCTTTTTGGGATCCTTGCTACAGTGGCAGAGCCTGCGCTTGCAGTACTGGCCCGGCAGACTCACATGACAATGAATGAGGTCAATGAAACTGTTTTTGTATGGATATTAAGCACTGGTGTGGGTGTATTTGTCGGATTTGCCTTATACCGTGTCATCAGGGATATGAATATTAAAATTATTTTTGCGATTCTTTATGTTATGACATTTTTAATCGTAATTTTTGTCCCTGAAGAGTTTGTTGCACTTGCTTTTGATGGAAGCGGAGCGACTACCGGCGATATCTCAGTTCCTTTCATTCTTGCTTTGGGAATGGGTATTTCAGCAACCATGTCCAAGCGCAAAACAAATGATGATATGTTTGGTATTATAGGAATTGCTTCCGTAGGCCCTATCATTGCAGTATTTATCTATGGTATTGTCTTAAAGATTATCTATGACGGAAATATACCGCCTGCCGGAATCTATGATCCGGGTGGTGCGGAAAGTTTTGTGAGAATTATTGTATCCAATATTACAGGTGTTGCCCTGGCATTAATCCCAATCATTGTTGTTTTTTTACCATTTCAATTCTTTATTATCAAACTGCCGAGAAAGCAGTTTATAAAGACCATACTTGGTGCAGTGCCAGTTTATCTGGGATTACTTATCTTTTTATCAGGGATTGATTATGGCTTTGCTTTTGCAGGGAAATATATTGGTGAAGTGTTTTTAAGTGCATCCCGCCCTGATTGGTTTAAGTGGCTTCTTCTTCCTCTTGGATTTGTTTTGGGAGCAGCCATCACCCTGTCAGAGCCAGCCGTAACCGTATTAGGAGAGCAGCTGGAAGAAATAACCAATGGTCATATTCAAAAGATGACTATCCGAATCACTCTGGCCATTGGAATCGGTTTTGCCTCTCTGTTCTCGATGTTGAAAATTTTAACACAGATTAACATACTTTGGTTTTTGGTACCGCTTTATGCTTTATCTCTGCTCATGATGATTAAGACCTCATCTCTGTTCGTTGGTCTTGCATTTGACTCAGGAGGAGTAACCGGTGGTGCATTGACGTCGGCTTTTTTAACACCGCTTACGCTTGGTGCGGCTCAGGCAGTAGCACTGACAGCTGGCAGCAAAGCTCAATCTGTTCTTACCAATGGATTTGGGATTATTGCCTTTATTTCAGTAACTCCTTTAATCGCGGTTCAGTCTCTGGGAATACTTTATGACCGGAAGCTGAAAAAGGCGCAGGCATTAAATGAAAAATACGAAGAAGAAAAGTATGAAGAATTATCCTTTTATGCAGCACAGATGGATGAGGAAGATGGCGATTCTCTTGAAGACATGTCCGAAGATACCGGATGTGAATTGGAACAGAATATTGGCTTAGAGGAGGGTGCGCATGGATAACATTGAGTATTTGTTTATTATTACTGGCAGGAAACAAAAAGATGCCTTGTTAAGCAGAATGTGCAGCATTGACAATAGGATTGTCAATACCATATACGGAAAGGGAACGGTAAAGTCTAACTATTTATTAGATATGCTGGGACTGGTTCCTGAAGAAAATAAAGTTATTATGACTTCGGTATTACCAAAAGACAAAACGGAAGTCATCTTTGAAGTGTTGTTAAATGAATTTGACTTTGGAAAACCCAACACTGGAATCGCCTTTACGATGCCGATATCGGGAATGTCATTTTAATTATTTTATATTAGGAGGAAAACGAATCAAATGGAAAGTTCCGACCAAATCAAAGCCCTTTTTATAGTGGTAAATGCCGGATACACGGATACAATTATGGATATCGTAAGGGCAGAGGGGGCAGGCGGTGCTACAGTAATAAACGCACGAGGAGAGGGAGTTAATCATGAATCCTTTATGGGTATAACGATTGATTCCGAAAAAGAAATTATTCTGACTCTCGTAGACTCAGCCACAGCAAAACGAATCATGTGTGATATTAAAGAAAAGGCTGGCTGGAAATCCCCTCTACATGGTGTCTGTTTTGTAATGCCTGTGAATAAAGCAATAGGTATCAACGCGCCAATTAAGGAATATGAGGAAGATAAAGAAGCAGAATCAAAATAAGGATTTCAAATATGGGCATCTTCAGACAAGGTATTTTTGTTTGAAGATGCCTTTTTAATAAGGTAAAGATCCGTTTTATATAGTTCTGAAATTTAAATAAGGATGAATTAATATAAAATAATAATGTAAAAATGAAAAATTTAACCCTAATATTATAGTAAGTATAGTAGTTTGTTTTACGTGTCATTCAAAATTATTATGCTAAGTTAAAACGTTTATTTCTAATAAAGATTTTCCATAAAAGTAAGTTGCCCCTGTAATGGGGGCAACTTGCTTGTGGTGATTATTTAATCTATTGTTAGGAATAGGGTAACAGCAGCACCTTGGCTCAATGCACCAACCCCTGCACTTGTGGTTAGCTGTACTGATAAAAGTGATCCTTGTGTCACAGCTACACTGCCAGTTCCGGTTGCCAAGCAGTTTGGTGTTTCAGCATCGCTTGGTCCTAAAACAGTTGCAGAAATACCTGTAGTGGTAGGATCTTCAAAACCACATGGGCTTGTAAAAATGGTTGCAGTTACTGATGCACCATCGGGGATTGTATTATCTCTTATATTTAGTACTAGACCAACAATAGTTGTATTGACTGGTAAGGTTACAGTACTCGTGGTAAAGTTTGGCTCAGAGGATGAAGTTCCTAAACCAATCCAGCCTCCGTCACTGACGGACTGGTCAGTTGCTAAATATATTGTTGTAGCGCCTGGGCCGATAGGTCCGGTCTCTCCAGTAGGTCCTGTGGAGCCAGTAGGACCGGTAGCACCAGTAGGTCCAGTAGGTCCGGTGTCGCCAGTAGGTCCGGTAGGCCCGGTATCACCAGTAGGTCCGGTAGGTCCAGTAGCACCAGTAGGTCCAGTAGGACCTGTGTCACCGGTAGGTCCAGTAGGACCTGTGTCACCGG
>CAUQMY010000015.1:0-139561 GCA_963519465.1 uncultured bacterium | reverse complement strand
TAAGAGGAAGAACGGATGAAGATATATAACAATGTGTGGTTTTGAGGGTATATGCAAGGTTGTTTTGCATAAGATAGATTTTTTGCGTAAATCCAGGAATGGGTTTGCGCTTTTTTGTTTTACTTGGTTTTATATTGAGATTCTGAACTAAAAATATGCTAAAAGAAATAAAAAAATGAAGAAAGATATAGAGAAATAAATGAAAAATGATATATAGAAAGAGAGGAAAGAACAGAAAAGCCAGAAAGAACAGAAAAGCCAGAAAGAACAGAAAAACCAGAAAAACCAGAAAAACCAGAAAAACCAGAAAGACCAGAAAGACCAGAAAGAACGGAAAGAACAGAAAGAACAGAAGGAACGGAAAGAGCAAAAAGAACAGAAAGAACGGATGAAGATATATAACTATGAAAAAGATATAAAAAGAGAGGGCTGGATAAAATGAATTATGAATATAATCCGATTGGTATTTTAATGGTGTGTCATGGAAACATATGCAGGTCTCCTATGGCAGAATTTGTTATGAAAGATCTGATTGAGAAGAAACATTTATCTGAGCAGTTTTATGTGGCTTCGGCTGCGACCAGTACGGAGGAAATAGGCAATCCGGTACATCATGGAACAAGGAAGAAGCTGAAAGAAGTTGGAATTTCTTCTGAAGGGAAGTATGCGGTACAGCTGACAAAAAATGATTACAGTAAATATCATTACTTAATTGGCATGGAACAGCAAAATATCATCAATATGATGCGGATCCTGGGTAGTGACCCGGAAGGAAAGGTAAGACGTCTTCTGGATTATGGATCTAATCCCAGAGATATTGCAGATCCATGGTATACGGGGGACTTTGAGATCACTTATCATGATGTGCGGGAAGGGTGCGAAGCCTTGCTTACTCATATATTAAGTAAGGAACAGGAAAGATGATGGAAAAGGACAAATAGTTTTGGTTTTACTTAACAGCTATTTCAGGAATTAGGAGATTAGACATTAGATTGGAAAAAGGACTTTTTCCGTATAGCATGGATTAAGTCCTTTGATTATATATCACTTTCATCAATGATGGTGATGTTTAAGGCTTCACATGATAAATCCACATCCCTGCCGGCCTTAGAAGGCGGATTGATGAAACGGATCACAGGACGTAATGTAAATCCTGGTGTATTCTCTTTTACCACAGCAGAGCTTCCGTCGCTTAGCTGAACAATTGTGCCAACGGGATATGCAGATACACACTGAAGGAACGCAGTCAGAAGATCCGGGTCAAAATGGGAGCTGGAACAGCTGGTGAGATAATCAAATATTTTCTTAGGGGTCCATGCTTTCCGGTATGGTCTGGTGGAACTTAAGGCGTCATACACGTCTGCGATGGCTAATATACGGGCGTAGAGCGGTATCTTTCCACCTGCAAGGCCAAATGGATAACCGCTTCCGTCGAATTTTTCGTGATGGGTCTGTATTCCCTGTAAAATCACCTGGGAGAACATGTTATATTTGCTTAATTTCTCATAGGAAAGACTGGGGTGCTGCTTCATTATTTCAAATTCTTCATTGTTTAAAGGACCGGATTTGTTGGTGATATCAAGAGGAATATCTGTCTTTCCGATGTCATGAAGGAGTCCGCAGAGAGCCAGATCATTTAACTCTGTAAGGGAAAGGCCCAGAAATTTTCCTAATAATACGCTTAAAATACCTACATACAGACTATGTGAGTAGGTGTAGTTGTCATAGTCTCTGATGTCGATCATCTGGAAGAGGTACTCGTCCATATTAAGAATATTCATAACAACAGACTTGGCGACAGCAGCGAGCTCATTATAGGTCTGCATGCTGGACTGAATGGTCACTTTTTTCAAGCTTTGGTCAAATGTATGGCGGATGCTAGTCAGCATTTTTGCTTTTAATTCAGGTTCTACAAAATCTACGGGTTCAATGCCTTCTGTAAGCTCTGTACGAATGTAGGCCCCTTGAACTCCGATTATTTTCAGGCGGTTGATGATACGTTCGCTTAGTTGGTAACCGGTTACTGCAAATGGAAGCATTGGATTTGTTCCCGGGATGTTACGGGCTAATACCATACCCTCTGTCAATTTCTCAATAGGAAGATAAATCAATTCTTTCACCTCAACAGACTATATGACTGTCTCTTCTTTATGTATTCAGTGCATTCCTTCTTTTGTATAAATTGGGAACAACTACGTTATGTCTCATTAAATTATAGTTGGAATTGACGAATGAGTCAATGAAATTTTGTATGACGACAGGTTAGAATTCTGATTATTGAGAGGGGCAGTTTGAGGATAAAAAATATTGTCTTTGGAGTGAAAATCAGCTAAAATAGAACCAGATAAGTAAAAAGATGTGAGCCTCCCCTTTAAGGGCTTTCATGGAGAAAATTGGGGTTTGGGGCAGAGGGAATGGTATGATCGAGATTTTAAATGGAATGCATGAGACGATTCATTATGAATGCTCGTTGGGACTTCAGCTTTATCGCAATGTATGTTTTGAGGATTACCCCGAACACTGGCATGTGGGGATAGAGATAATTATGCCGTCAAAGGGCGGTTATGAGGTTACTGTAGGGGAAGATCATTATTTTCTGGAACCGGATGACATCATATTGATCCATTCGGGTGTGATTCATGCGTTAAAGGCGCCTCCTGCGGGGGAACGGTATATTCTGCAGTTTGATACCACTCTGCTGTATAATTTAAGGGAGATGGAAACACTGCTTTATATGATGCCTCCTGTTATTTTCATAAAGAAAGAGGATAGTCTTCATGTTTTTTTTAAGGAAAGACTGGATAAGATTATTAGAGAATACCGGGAAAACAGTACGTTTCGGGAAGCTTCCATTTATGCGGCTCTCATTGAGATTTATGTGGAGCTGGGGAGAAAGGAAGTGTATCAGAAGTCAGATCCGGGCAAGATTGAGTCCATGAAACAGCGGGAGTATTTTGAGGCGGTCATGAGTGCCTGCACTTACATTAACCAGCATTATATGGAGAATCTGACTTTGGAGGAAGTGGCCCAGATCGGTGGTTTTTCCAAATATCATTTTACCAGGATCTTTAAGCAGTATATGAATATGACATTTTATGAATATTTGAATTCCAAGCGGGTCAAAAAGGCGGAAGAACTCCTTTATAATACAAAGGAGCTTAGCATTACTGATGTAGCCATGGGATCGGGTTTTTCTTCCATGAGCGCATTTAACCGCACCTTTAAGATGTTCAAGAACTGTTCTCCCAGCGATTACCGCAAGATCAAGCAGCAAAATCTCCTTCAGGAGATAAATAGCATATAGTTAAATATAAAATTCCTTGAGAGAAAATTATGGCTGAAGCCGTGTTTCTCTTAAGGATTTTTTTGTTTAAAGCAATATGTGCAACAATTGAAGCAAGATATGAGATGTCTTGTTTTTTATGGAATGCTATGATGAGATTACAGAAAATGGCTCTAGGGCCAGAAAGGCATCAGATTAAAAGTTAAGGGAAGGGATGTATCTCATGAATAAGGAAAAACAGAAGGAATATCAGAAAAGAGCGAAGGAACTGGTAGCAGAAATGACGTTAGAGGAGAAGGTTTCCCAGACCATACACGGTGCAGCTGAAATCCCAAGATTGGGGATCAAGGCTTATAACTGGTGGAATGAGGGGCTTCATGGAGTCGCCAGGGCTGGAGTCGCCACCGTGTTTCCACAGGCTATTGGAATGGCAGCCACTTTTGATGAAGATCTTCTTCATGAAGTGGCAGATGTGATCTCTACAGAGGCAAGGGCAAAATTTCATATGCAGCAAAAATATGGGGATACAGGGATTTATAAAGGTCTGACTTTCTGGTCTCCCAATGTAAATATTTTCAGAGATCCGCGCTGGGGGCGGGGGCATGAGACCTTTGGAGAAGATCCTTATCTGACTTCACGGATGGGGGTTCGTTTCATAGAGGGGCTTCAGGGGGATGATGAGAATTATCTAAAGGTTGCTGCCTGCAGCAAGCATTTTGCAGTGCATTCAGGGCCGGAAGATGAGCGGCATTCTTTTAATGCGGTGGTATCAAAACAGGATTTATTTGAGACTTATTTGCCGGCTTTTGAGGCTTGTGTTAAGGAAGGTGAAGTGGAAGCGGTAATGGGGGCCTACAACCGGACCAATGGGGAACCCTGCTGCGGAAGCAAGACACTGCTTCGGGATATATTGAGAGATTCATGGGGATTTTCAGGACATGTGGTTTCGGATTGCTGGGCAATCAGGGATTTTCATGAACATCATGGGGTGACGGCATCCGCTCTGGAGTCCGCCGCCTTGGCGATGGAAAATGGATGTGATATAAACTGCGGCAGCTTATTTTTATATTTGACCGAGGCTGTGGAGGAGGGACTTGTTTCAGAGGAGCGGTTAAACGAGGCTGTGGAACATTTGATGATGACCAGATTAAAGCTAGGGGTATTTGAAGACCCTAAAGCAGTTCCTTACAGTAGCATCACTTATGAGGACAATGATACCAGGGAGCACCGGGAACTTAATTTTAAGGCGTCCAGAAAGTCTTTTGTGTTACTGAAAAATGAAGGAAATCTGCTGCCCCTTGATAAGAGCAAATTAAAGACTGTTGGGATCATTGGTCCTAACAGCAATAACAGGAAAGCGCTGGTCGGCAATTATGAAGGGACTGCTTCCAGATATTATACAATTTCTGAGGGAATTCAGGATTATCTTGGGGATGAGGTCCGGGTTATGGTCTCTGAAGGGTGTCATTTATTTAAGACCAAGGTAAGCGGAATGGGTCTGGTCAATGACCGTTTGTCTGAGATCCGTGGTGTTTGTGAAGCCAGCGATGTGGTCATAGCATGTCTGGGACTGGATTCCGGCCTTGAGGGAGAGGAAGGAGATAAAGGCAATGAGTTTGCCAGCGGGGATAAACCGAATCTGTCTCTTCCTGGTCTTCAGCAGGAGGTGCTGGAAGAAATCTATAAGAGCGGTAAGCCGGTAATTCTTGTTATTTTATCCGGAAGTGCTCTGGCTGTGCCGTGGGCAGAAGATCATATTCCAGCTATTTTAG
Organism: uncultured bacterium; assembly: GCA_963519465.1. Lineage (GTDB taxonomy): Bacteria > Bacillota > Clostridia > Lachnospirales > Lachnospiraceae > Lacrimispora. Next base: position 134,506 of record CAUQMY010000015.1, on the reverse strand, counting down.
AAGGCTGGTATCCGGGTGCTGAAGGAGGCAGGGCATTGGCATCGGTTCTGTTTGGAGAGCATTCACCGGAAGGAAAGCTTCCTATCACCTTTTACCGGAGTACGGAGGAACTTCCTGCATTTACGGATTACGCAATGAAGGGAAGAACTTACCGTTACATGGAGCAGGCGGCTCTTTATCCGTTTGGTTATGGTCTTTCCTATACGGATTTTTTGGTAAGCAATGTTTCTTTCAGCCAGAATACGGTGTCTGAAGGGGAGAACATAACCATAAAAGCCATGTTGAAAAATACTGGTTCCAGGAAAGGGGCGGAGACTCTGCAGGTTTATATTAAATCCTGCCAGCCGGACACTCCCAATGCTCAGTTAAAGGCGCTTTCCAAGATAGAACTTGAACCGGGGGAAGAGAGAGAAGTGACAATGACTTTAAATGACCGGTCATTTGCACTTCGAAATGAAAACGGAGATCTGGTGCTGGAAGCAGAAACCTACCATGTGTATGTAGGAACTCAGCAGCCGGATGGCCGAAGCAGAGAACTGACTGGAAAAGAACCGGAGTGTGTGACCGTGTCTGTATTGCAGAAAACAGTTTTGGAGAAGTGTTGTATTTGACAAAGTGAAACTTTGGGGTGAATAAATGGCAGAGATGAAGATTGCAGCGAAGACGGAATCTTTCATACGGCAGACAGAAGGGGGATTATCAGGGGAGCAGCTTTGGCTCCCCGGATTGCTTTGTGACGGCTGCGTCCTTCAGCAGGGAGAAGAAACCAGAATCTGGGGGAGGACACTGCCTTATATGGGAGTGACTGCCAAAATACAGGAAACTGTGGCTTTTACCAGGGCAGATTCTAACGGAGAATGGCAGATTCTGTTTGCTGATTTAAAGGCTGGAGGTCCCTTTTCCTTAACTGTTAAGACTGAATCAGGAATAATCAGGAATGTTGAAGATGTATATGTGGGGGAAGTGTTCATATGTGCAGGACAGTCCAATATGGAGCTTCCCATGGAACGGGTCCGAGATAAGTATCCGGAGGAGTTTCAACGTTTGGAGGAGTCATTTATCAGGCTTTATAAAGTCAGGGAGCAGTATGATTTTAATGGCCCTCTGATGGATCATGAGGAAGCCGAGTGGAAGTCTTGTTCAATGGAAGCTTTGAGTGGGTTTTCTGCGGTATCTTATTTCTTTGGAAGATATCTTCTCGAAGCCAGAAAGGTCCCTGTTGGACTTATAAATGTAAGCCTTGGCGGAAGTCCGGCAGAGGCCTGGATGGGAAGAGAAGCTTTGATTTCTTATCCACAGGCGCTTGAGACACTGGAAAAGTACCGGGATCAGGAATTTATCCGGGAGAAGATGAAAGAGGATGAAAGACTTCAGAAAGAATGGCATGATAAGATTGACCAACAGGATCCTGGTCTGGAAAGCGGAGGAGAACCATGGAAGGAAATCCGTCTGCCAGGATTTTTGAAGGACGCAGGGATCAGGGATTTTTGCGGTTCAATCTGGCTTAAGAAGAAATTCCAGGTACCGAAAACCATGGCGGGAAGGGCGGCAAAGCTATGGCTTGGAACTTTCGTTGACAGTGACAGGACCTATATCAATGGTGTGCTTGTAGGAGAGACATTCTATCAGTACCCTCCAAGGAAATATCAGATCCCGGAAGGTGTATTAAATAACGGGGAAAATGAAATTTGTATCCGTCTTGTCTGTAACAATGGCAAGGGACGGATGACGCCGGGGAAGATTTATGAGGTGTTTACAGAAGATGAGAGAATCTGTCTGGAAGGGGTATGGGAATACCGGATTGGCTATTCGTGCGGACCTGCTCCGGAGATGGACTTTATATCCAGAAAACCTACGGGGCTTTATAATGCCATGGTAGCACCATGCCTTCCCTATACTGTGAAAGGGGTGCTTTGGTATCAGGGGGAGTCTAATGATAGAAATCCTCATGACTATAAAGATTTGCTTCGACAGCTGATTTTGTACTGGAGAGAGCAGTGGAAACAGGAAAAGCTTCCTTTTGTGGTGGCTCAGCTTCCGGGCTTTTCTATTGATTTGAAAGAGAATTCTGATGCATGGCCCATGATCCGTGACGCGCAGGCCAATGCAGCTTTACTCCCGGAGGTGGCAGTTACCGTAAACCTTGATTTGGGGGAGTGGAATGATCTTCATCCTTTGAATAAAAAAGAGGTTGCACGGCGCATTGCGCTGGCTGTCAGAGGAATGATTTATGGGGAAGAGGTGGTTTTTAAAGGACCTGAGCTTCGTAAATGGGAAGTAGTTGGGAACAGGGTGCAGCTTTTCTTTGATGCAGGAGAGGGAAACAAAATGGAAGTGAAAAACGGAATCGGTACTGAGGCATTTCAGCTGGCAGGAGCCGATGGTATTTTTTATCCGGCAGAAGGGCAGATGGAAGATCATGAAGTCTCGGTGTGGTGCAAAGAAGTTGAGAGACCGGAATTTCTTCGATATGGATATGAGAATGCGCCTGAGAAAGGCCTTTTAGCCAATCAGGATGGGCTTTTAACATCGCCGTTTTGCCTGAAACTGGGGGAAGGTAAGAAAATGTATGACTGGGGAACCCACCTGTTTGATGATCAGTGGTTCTTTTTTAAAGAATCACTGCATAAAATGTTGGATGAGTTTCCTCCTGTTACCGGATTTCAGCCGATAGGATTGCCTCATGACTGGCTGATTGAGCAGGGGAATGATCTTTATGAAAATAGTACAGGCTGGTATCGGAAATGCATTTATTTTCAGCCCGGGAAGGATCGGATTGCACTGCTGCGGTTTGACGGTGTATACATGGATTCGACAATTTATGTAAACCGAAAAAAGGCAGGCGAATGGAAATACGGTTACTCCTGTTTTGAAGTGGATATGACGCCATGGCTGAATGACGGGGAGAACGAAATACTGGTGAAGGTGAATCATCAATCACCCAACGGTCGATGGTATTCGGGGGCGGGTATCTACAGGGACGTGTGGTTGAAGGTGCTTCACCGGGACCGGATGATTTCGGACGGATTGTATGTGTCGGCTAGAAAACAGGAAAATGAGTGCTGGGAATTAGAAATATCAGCTGAAGTACAGGCTTTAAGGGGCGGGACTATCCGGTTTTATTTAAATGACCGTGAGGTGGAAGAATGGGCGGAAGGTACGTTTCTTGCAGAGTGCACTCTAAAGGAAGAGCAAGGCGTGCAGACGGTCACAGCAGCAGTCAGTATTTCCCAACCCAAGCAATGGGATATTGAAAATCCGTTCTGCTATGAGTTAAGAGCAGAACTTTTCCGTAATAGAGAAAAGCTTCAGAAAGAGCGTCTTACCATCGGATTCCGTACCGTGGAGTTTAATCCGGATCAGGGATTCCTTCTTAACGGAAGAAAGGTGAAATTAAACGGGGTCTGCGAACATCATGATCTGGGCTGTCTGGGAGCTGCTTACCATTCTAAGGCCATGAGAAGAAAGCTTACCATTTTAAAAGAAATGGGGGTAAATGCAGTCCGTATCAGCCACAACATGCCGGCTCAGGATGTGATGGAACTGGCGGATGAAATGGGGATATTAATCGTTTCAGAAGCATTTGACATGTGGGAACGTCCTAAGAATCCATATGACTATGCGAGATTTTTCCCGGAGTGGTATCAGAAGGATGTGGCAAGCTGGGTGCGCAGGGACCGAAACCACCCCAGTCTGATCATGTGGAGTATTGGAAATGAAATCTATGATACCCATGCAGACGAGAGAGGGCAGGAAGTGACCAGGCTTTTAATGGAAGAAGTAAAAAGGCATGATCCAAGGAGCAATGCCAGGGTTACTATCGCTTCCAATTATATGCCTTGGGAGAATGCCAGAAAGTGCGCGGATTTAGTAAAGCTTGCGGGTTATAACTACGGGGAAAAATATTATGAGGGGCATCACAAGGCACATCCGGACTGGATTATTTATGGAAGTGAGACGGCATCAACGGTTCAAAGCCGGGGAATCTATCATTTTCCCTATTCCCAGTCCCTGCTTGCCGATGAAGATGAACAATGTTCCTCCCTTGGCAATTCCACAACCAGCTGGGGGGCGAAGTCTTCAGAAGCCTGTATCATCGCGGAGCGGGATCATAAGTTTTCCTGCGGACAGTTTTTGTGGACCGGATTTGACTACATTGGAGAGCCAACGCCATATCATACCAGAAATTCTTATTTTGGCCAGGTGGATACCGCTGGATTTCCCAAGGATTCTTATTATCTTTATCAGGCGGAATGGGCGGATTACTTAAAAATGCCTATGGTGCACATATTCCCTTATTGGGATTTTAATGATGGGCAGATGATCGATGTAAGAATCAGTTCTAATGCGCCTGTGGTGGAGTTGTTTTTAAATGGAAAGAGTCAGGGAAAACGTGCCATTGATCATGAAAAAGGGGAAAGACTGACTGGAGATTACCAGATTCCATATGAGGAAGGAGTCCTTCAGGCACTGGCCTATGATGAATCAGGTAATGTCATAGCAGAAGATCAGAAAAGTTCCTTTGGAGAACCGGAGAAAATCTGCTTACAGGGGGAGAAGGATTGTTTAAAAGCAAATGGAGAGGATCTGCTTTTTGTAACGGTATCCGTGAGGGACGCAAAGGGAAATTCAGTGGAAAATGCCAATAACCGGGTATTTATAACGGTTTCCGGAAGCGGAGCGCTGGTTGGTCTTGATAATGGGGACAGCACGGATATTGACGAATATAAAGGGAGCAGCAGAAGGTTGTTTAGCGGGAAACTGCTTCTGGTCGTGGCAACAGGTACTGAGCCGGGAGAGTTAAAGATTACAGTAGCGTCACCTGGAATGAAGGAGGCTGTATTAACGGTTCCGGTTCTGGAAGCAAAAATGCGGGAAGGAGTCAGTTCTCTGGCTTACCGCGTCAGTCAGAGAGTTCTGGAACAGGAAAGGTTAGAAGACTGCTTTACGGATATTCCGGTAAGAAATATAAAGCTTACCAGTCCTTCTGGAACGAAGCTTACAAAAGACCAGCAGACTGTGGCGGTCACTGCAAAGATTTGTCCGGAAAATGCCCTGGACCAGACGCTTATCTGGAGTGTGGTAAATGATAAAGGGATCCATTCCAAGCTTGCCTCTCTTACTACCAGGGGAAATCAGGCTTTCCTGACCGCAAAAAGTGATGGTCATTTACGTCTTCGCTGTATGTCCAAAAGTGGAACGGAAAAAGTACGGATTCTGTCCACCTTGGAGTTTTCTGTTGAGGGCATTGGAGAGACATTTTTAGATCCCTATGAATTTATCAGTGCAGGATTGTATGATTACAGTGCAGGAGAAGTTGGAAATGGAAATGAAAAAGGCGTGTCAACGGCAAGGGATGGAGAGACGCAGGTCGGGTTCCATAACTTAAATTTTGGCAGTAGTGGGTCTGATGAAATTACCATTCCTGTATTTGCCTTGACAGGAGAACCTTACCGGATCCGCATTTATGAAGGAATGCCAGGAGAGGAGCAGGCTGAATTAATTGCTGATGAAATTTATCAGAAACCTTCTATATGGAATGTGTATCAGGATGAGACATTTCATTTAACCAAAAAGCTTCGTGGGGTTACAAGCCTTTGCATGGTGCTGGAAAAAAAGGTACATATAAAAGGATTTTCATTTGTCAGGAAAAGCAGAGGGTATGACCGTCTTGCAGCTGCGGAATGTGATGAGGTATACGGAGATCATTTTAAAAAAGAGCAGGAAGAGATCCGTGAGATTGGAAATAACGTGACCATACAGTTCCGGGATATGGAATTTGGGGATAAAGGGGCGGATGGCATTCGCATATGGGGATATACCAGGAATAATACCAACTCGATACTGGTGCGTTTCCTGGGAGCGGATGGGGAAGATGAGCAGGAACAGATGCTGGAATTTAAGCATTCGAATGCGATTCATGATCAGGTTTTTTCTCTGAATCCGGTTACGGGAACAAAGACGGTGGAATTTGTATTTCTGCCTGGCAGTCATTTTGATTTCCGGTGGTTCCAGTTTATAAATTCCGGGGAAAGAAATCGCAATATGTGAGGAATCATTCGCAAAATCAGAGAAGCCATTATATACAATATGTTATAAAATTAAAGCAAAAAGAAAGGAAAAAAATACAAAACGACGAAATATTTCATGATCCGGACGTATTTGTGACAGATATGCTTTGGGGGAAAGGAAAGGTATGGACTGGGAGCAGGCATGGCTTACTTATAGAAAGCAAAACAACCATAATTGGGATAGATACTTTTATTCCATATATAAAAATCGGGAAGGCAAGGTAATAAATTCGGCATCTGGGGAGCTAAAACGTGCCGTAAAGGAAATTCTGGGAATTGAGATGGAGGTCTGCGGTCAGGAGGAAAAAGCTGGAATCATTTTGAAAATAATTCCGGGTTTTGGGACTGGGACGGAGGGCTTTCATGTGAAAGAACGTGAAGGACAGATATGGATCATATCTGAGGGCGAGGCTGGGCTTTTATACGGAAGTTTCGCCTGTATCCGAAAGCTTCAGATGGAAGAAGACTTTAATGGATTTGATAAAAAAGAGATTCCTTCTAATCCTCTCAGGATGCTCAATCACTGGGATAATATGGATGGTTCCATTGAACGGGGGTACTCTGGTGATTCTTTCTTTTTTAAGGATCAGAAGATCCTGGTAGACGGCAGGACCAGGGATTATGCCAGACTGGCTGCTTCTGTGGGAATCAATGGAGTGGTCATCAATAATGTCAATGTGAAGGGAAATGCCACAAGACTCATTGATCAGACTTATGGAAATGAATTAAAGGAACTGGCGGAAATTTTTGAAGAATATGGAATTCGCCTGTTTTTAAGCCTTAATTTTGCGGCTCCAATGGAACTTTCCGGGCTATCTGGGGCAGATCCTTTGAATGAAGAGGTACGGGAGTGGTGGAAAGCGGCCATGGCGGACATCTTCAAAAGGATCCCCGGGCTTGGCGGATTTCTTGTAAAGGCGGATTCGGAGGGAAGGCCGGGACCCTTTACCTATGGGAGAACCCATGCCGATGGGGCAAATATGCTGGCAGAGGCGGCAGATCCTTATGGCGGTCTGATCATCTGGCGGTGTTTTGTATATAACTGTATGCAGGACTGGCGGGATAAGAAGACGGACCGGGCAAAAAGCGGTTACGATCATTTTAAACCTTTAGACGGGGCATTTCGGGAGAATGTGGTGCTTCAGATCAAAAACGGGCCTATGGATTTCCAGGTGAGGGAACCGGTATCTCCTCTCTTTGGCGGAATGGAGCACACCAATCAGATGTTAGAAGTACAGATCGCCCAGGAATATACGGGGCAGCAGCGCCACGTATGCTATCTGGTTCCCATGTTTAAAGAGGTGCTGGAATTCCGGTGCGGGGCTGCCAGCAAAGAACGGGTCAGCGATGTCATAAGCGGCGAGGGAGAAGGACTAAAATGCTGCGGAATGGCAGCAGTGGCCAACACCGGAAATGATGAGAACTGGACTGGCCATGATCTGGCAGCAGCCAACTGGTATGGCTTTGGCAGACTGAGTTTTCAGACGGATTTGACATCAGAAGAAATCGCAGAGGAGTGGATCGGTTGTACGTTTGGAACGGATCGTAAGGTTATGGATACGGTGATGAAAATTCTTTCCATGTCCTGGCCTGCTTATGAGAAATACACGTCACCTCTGGGAATCGGCTGGATGGTAAATCCAGGTCATCATTATGGACCCAATGTAGACGGCTACGAATATGACCGATGGGGAACCTACCACCGGGCGGATCATCTTGGCATTGGAATTGACCGAAGTGGAAAAGGAACCGGCTATTCGCTGCAGTATCGAGAACCATATGCGTCGATTTACGGGGATTTAAGCGCGTGCCCAGATGAGCTGCTTTTATTTTTCCATCATGTGTCTTATGTACATCGGTTAAAATCAGGAAAAACAGTGATCCAGCATATCTACGACTCCCACTTTGAAGGAGCAGAAGAAGCAAAAGAGATGGCTGCTTACTGGGAATCTTTAAAAGGGAAGATCCCTGAAACAATATTTGAACGGGTAAAGAAGCGGTTTGACCACCAGAAGGAACATGCAGCAGAGTGGAGGGATCAGATCAACTCTTATTTTTTCCGCAAGTCCATGATAGTAGATGAGAAGCACAGGATCATTTATTGATCTGAAACTATAAGAAAGTGGTGATGGCATGGCTATAAAGGCGAGAAAACAAAGATCGGCGGGAGATAAAACCTCTTTACTGCACCATGTGAAAAAGGAATGGCGGCTTTATACCTTTCTCGTGATTCCGATTATTTATTATGTGGTTTTCAAGTATATCCCGGTTCTTGGAAATGTGATCGCATTCCGCAGATACAAAGGGGGATCCAGTATCTTCGGGGATTATTTTGTGGGGTTTCGGTATTTTGAACAGTTTATCGGGGATCCGGATTTCTGGCGGGCATTTTTTAATACCCTGCGGCTTAGCCTGGGATATTTGGCAGTCCGTTTTCCGGCTACTCTTATTTTTGCTCTTCTAATCAATGAGATCCGGACTTTAAGCTGGAAGAAGGTGGTACAGACGGTATCTTATCTGCCACATTTTATTTCACTGATCGTGGTCTGCGGTATGGTAAAAGAGATTCTGTCCTTAACAGGGCCGATCAATGGGCTTCTTTCTGCTATGGGGATGGAAAAAATTGCATTTATGTCGGAAGCAAAATATTTTGATTCGGTTTATATTATTTCCGGAGTCTGGCAGGCGCTGGGGTGGGGGACCATTCTCTATCTTACTGCCATGACCAATATCAATATGGAGTTATATGAAGCATCAGCCATTGACGGGGCAGGAAGACTGAAACAGGCACTGTACGTGACGCTTCCTGGAATTCTTCCTACCATTATGACACTTCTGATTCTGGATATCGGAAATATCATAACCTCAGGAAATATGCAGAAGATCCTTTTGCTTTATAATCCTCTGACTCAGAACCGGGCCGATATTATTGGCACTTATGTCTACCGCATGGGTATCGCGGGAGGCAATTTCAGTTATGCAGCGGCGGTCGGGTTGTTTGAAGGAATTATCGGGCTGATCCTTGTGACCGCAGCCAACAAACTTTCCAAAAAATTCACCGAAACATCGCTTTGGTAGAGGGGGGAAGACGATTTTATGAAAGTGAAGAAATCAAGTAAATATAAGGTGTTTGAAGTGTTCAATACCATTGTTATGATTTTCATTATTTTTGTCACCCTGTATCCGTTCATTTATCTGGTGGCCCAGTCCTTCAGCAGTGATGCGGCGGTGGCAGCAGGGCTTGTGACATTTTTCCCGATCCAGCCTACGACAGCTACTTACCGTTACATATTTCGGAATATGGAGTTTTTCCGGTATTACGGCAATACCATTTTCTATTCCATCGCAGGCACTGCAATCTCCGTATTGAGCACGTCTCTGCTGGCATATCCTCTATCCAAGCCCAGACTGCGGCTCAACCGTTTTTTTCTCCCGTTTGTAATATTTACCATGTATTTTACCGGAGGAATGATTCCCAATTTTATTCTGATCACTCAATGGCTTGGGCTGCGTGACAGCATGTGGGCTTTGCTTTTGCCGGGAGCAATCAGTACGTTTAATTTACTGCTTATGAAGTCCTTTTTTGCAGGACTTCCGGAAGAACTGGAGGAGGCGGCTGCCATTGACGGAATGGGAGTATACGGCATTTTCGTTAAGATCGTTCTTCCGCTTTCCAAACCCATCCTTGCGACCATGGCGCTGTTTTATCTGGTGGGGATGTGGAATGAGTGGTTTGGACCGTTTCTTTACTTAGATACCAAGGACAAATGGCCGGTTGCTCTTTATGTAAGACAGCTGGTGGAAGGAGCCAACAATGTAGAAGTGGGGGCAGGTTCCGAGGCCAGCAGCGTACAGGCAACGTTAAAGGCGGCAGCAATGGTAGTGACTTCCGTTCCCATTATCTGTGTGTACCCCTTTGTTCAGAGGTACTTTGTCCAGGGTATGACCATGGGGGCTGTGAAGGGGTAACATGTTTATGAAATCAAGTTTGAGGAGGTATTTTGTAAATGAAAAAAAGGGTATTGGCAATAATGTATGCAGTGGCAGCGGCAGCGGTGCTTGCCGGTTGTAGCGGATCTGCAAAGGATGCGGCGGCTACAAAAACACCGGAAGTGGTGGAAGATAAGGATCTGGATTATGAGTATGGGGCAGGGGTGACCTTTCATTCCAATGAGCCGGTTTCTTATCCCATGATGTTTTCCGATCATGAGAATTATCCTTATAAGGCAGACTGGAGATTGTGGAGTGCCATTAAGGAAAAGGCTAATGTGACCTTTGATTTAACCAATGTTGCAAGAACTGATTATAATGACAAGGTTTCGGCGCTGGTAAATACAGGAAGTGCACCGTACATCATTCCGAAAATATATGATGCGTCTCCTTTTGTAGACAGCGGCCAGGTGGTACCCATCAGCGACTGGGTGCAGTATATGCCTAATTATCAGAAATGCATAAAGGATTGGGGTATGGAAGAAGATTTAACCAATATCTTAAGCTCCGATGGCAAATATTATCGTTTGCCTGGTATGTGGGAAAAGGCAGCAGGAGGATATTCCTTCCTGATTCGTAAAGATGTGTTTGAAGCAGCCGGTGTGGACGTAGAGAACGGAGAAAAGAACTGGACCTGGGAAGATTTTTATGATGCCTGTAAAAAGGTAAAAGAGCATACTGGGGCAAATTATGTGTGGTCAGACCAGTACCAGCTTGGCTGCGCCATGAATCTTTCCGGCATTGAATATGGCATTCGCGCAGGAAATTCCAAGGACGGCGGAGACTGGAATCTGGGAGATGGCCTTAGATTTGATTTTGATAAGAATCAGTTTATTTTTACCAATGCCACAAGCGATTATAAAGACTATCTGAAGTTCTGGAATAAGATGTACAAGGATGGGATTCTGGATCCGGAGACATTTACTCAGGATTCAGAGCAGGCCAAGGCAAAATTTTTCCGGGGAGAATCCTATGTGCTGACCTGTAATTACCAGCAGGTAGCCGATTATGAAGCCAAACAGCGAGTTCAGGTCGATGGTGCAGATCTTTATTTCATGGTCATGCCGGGAGGCCCCAAGGGACAGCTGCAGCCGGAAAGCTACCGGTTGGAAAACGGTATTATGATATCCCAGAAAGCATTAAAGGATCTGGGCGACAAGGAATTTATAAAGATGCTCCGCTTTATTGACTGGCTCTGGTATTCTGATGAAGGGCAGACCTTGACCCTGTGGGGCGTAGAAGGGGAAACCTACGATAAGAAGGCCGATGGAGCCATTGAGTTAAAGTCGGATATTTATTTCAATGGAATCAATGCTGGTGCGCCCAAACAGCTGAATGTTGATTTTGGTTTTGCCGGAGGCGTCTTTGCTTACGGAGGTACGGAGAGTCTGCGTTTCTCAAAGATGACAGACGAAGAAAAGGCATGGAATCAGAGAATCTATGATTCTAAGGAAAAACGCAAGATCGAACCGCCTATTTTGTCCAATGAAGAGGAAAAGGAACAGATGAATTTAATTAAGGTTCCGCTTATGGATTATGTAAACACATCTGCCCTGGAATTTATCACAGGAAAGTTAAGTCTTGACAGTGACTGGGAGAAATATACGGCGGAATGTGAGGCAAAAGGAAGCGTAAAATACACAGATATGGCAAATAAGATCTTTGAGAGGACCAAAGATGTAATTGGATTTAAGAAATAGATTGGAACCCATTCATACTTGTAACAAAACCTGCATAAGTATGTAAAAACGTCCTAGCAGGGGGATTTTCTTGAAGGAATATATTGAGGAACGCGCGGTTGCGATTGCCAACTACATCATAGACTATCATGCGACCGTGAGGCAGACAGCGAAGAAATTTGGCATTTCCAAATCAACGGTACATAAGGATGTAACGGACCGCTTAGAGCACATCAATCCGTCCCTGGCAGCCCGGGCCAGGGTGATCCTGGACATTAACAAGTCCGAGCGCCACATCAGGGGCGGCCTTGCCACCAAAGAGAAATACCAGCATCGTTTGCAGATGTGCAGTAACAAGAATTCTTAAAGAAATGGGTGGAGGAACAGCCGCTGTCTGAAGAATGGTAGACGTTCTCAGACGGTGGCTGTTTCAAATTTAAAAATGAAAATTTTACAAAAAACCGGTTGACATGAATCTGCAAAATATGTTATCCTTTACCCCAGTATGAAGAGACATTATCGTTTTCATGCAAATATTGACCACTTCGATTTCATATGAAGTTAAGCCCAGACGGACAGGCGGGTCAGCTGCCGAGCGTGGGAAACCACATTATTGATTGAGTTAGAAGCTCAAATTTTATAAGTTGATTACTTTATAATCAGTGCAATTGCACATCATCTTGTGAAACGATCAATAATAGCAGGGACAACATATTTGCTATGTAGACTCGAAAACGATAATTGTCATGAAGAATTGGAGGGTTTCATATCCATTCCCATTATAATTCATGAAATTTTCAGGCAGGTGATGTACGGTCACCTGCCTTTTTTGTGTCATCAAACGCCCATCAGGCGCTGCCCAAGATTGTGACGAAGGAGAGGAAATTGCCGTATGAACAAAGAAGATCAGAAAAGAGCGCCGATCTATGAAGCGCTTGAAACATTCCGGAAAAAAAGGGTGGTTCCTTTTGATGTGCCTGGGCATAAAAGGGGAAGGGGAAACCCGGAACTGGCTCAGCTTTTGGGAGAAAAATGTGTAGGGCTTGATGTAAATTCCATGAAGCCTCTTGATAATTTATGTCACCCCGTATCGGTCATACGGGATGCGGAGGAGCTGGCAGCTGAAGCATTTGGCGCAGCCGATGCGTTTTTGATGGTGGGAGGTACCACTTCTGCGGTGCAGAGTATGATTTTATCAGTCTGCAAAGCGGGAGATAAGATTATTCTTCCCAGAAATGTGCATAAAAGTGCCATCAACGCTCTTGTTTTATGCGGTGCAGTTCCGGTTTATGTAAACCCGGAAGTGAACAGTATGTTAGGCATTTCCTTAGGAATGGAAATCAGCCAGGTAGAGAAAGCTATTATGGAAAATCCGGATGCGGTAGCGGTATTTGTAAATAATCCCACCTATTACGGCATCTGCTCGGATATCCGTTCCATCGTAAAGCTGGCTCATGCCCATGGAATGAAGGTCCTGGCCGATGAAGCCCATGGAACCCATCTTTACTTTGGTAAGGGACTTCCCGTTTCCGCAATGGAGGCAGGAGCAGATATGGCGGCGGTTTCCATGCACAAATCAGGCGGAAGCTTAACCCAGAGCTCCATGCTCCTTCTAAATAAGGGAGTAAACGGAGACTATGTGCGACAGATTATTAACTTAACCCAGACCACCAGCGCGTCCTACCTTTTGTTATCAAGCCTTGATATCTCCAGAAGAAATTTAGCCCTCCGGGGGGAAGAGTCTTTTGCAAAGGTGGTGGAGATGGCAGAGTATGCAAGGGGTGAGATCAACTCCATTGGCGGATATTATGCCTATGGAAGGGATTTGATCAATGGAACCAGCATCTTTGATTATGACGTGACCAAACTTTCCGTCTATACTCTGGGAATTGGTCTTGCAGGCATTGAGGTTTATGATCTCCTTCGGGATGAATATGACATACAGATCGAGTTTGGAGATATCTGCAACATTCTGGCCTATATTTCCATTGGGGACCGGATTCAGGATATTGAACGCCTGGTAGGTGCCCTGGCTGATATTGAGCGCCTTTATAAGAAGGACCGGGGAGGCATGCTTTCAGGAGAATACATAGCACCGAAAGTGGTGATATCCCCTCAGAAGGCATTCTACTCCAACAAAGTTTCTGTACCGGTAAAGGAATCTGCAGGGGAGATCAGCGGAGAATTCGTTATGTGTTATCCGCCGGGAATTCCCATTCTGGCACCGGGAGAGATGATCACAGAGGAAATTGTGGAATACATCATCTACGCGAAAGAAAAAGGGTGCTCCATGCAGGGTACGGAAGATCCGGCAGTAGAACACTTAATGGTATTAAAATAAAAATTCCAGGCAGAGAGGAGAGTGGGAGAGATGGAGATTTGGTTTTCAGAACTGCACACTTCCAATGTGAAGCTTTCCGTTCGGATAGACAAACAGCTTTTTTCCGGCGAAAGCGAATATCAGAGAATCGATGTATTTGAATCCCAGGAGTTTGGTAAATTTGTAGCCCTGGATGGAGACATCGTATTTTCAGAAAAAGATGAATTTATTTACGATGAAATGGTAACCCATGTTCCCATGGCAGTCCATCCATGCGTAAAAAATGTGCTGATCATCGGTGGAGGAGACGGCGGCGTTGCCAAGGAACTTTTGCAGTATTCTTCCATCGAATCCATTGATGTGGTGGAGACCGATAAGCTTTTCGTAGACGTATGCAGGGACATCTTCCCGGAAGTGGCCTGTGGGTTAGCTGATGAAAGGGTTAAGGTCTATTATGATGACGGGCTTCGGTTTTTAAGAAATAAAAAAGAAGAATATGATTTAATCATCAATGATTCCACGGACCCTTTCGGTCATACGGAAGGACTCTTTACCAAGGAATTTTATGGAAGCTGTTATAAGGCTTTAAAAAGTGACGGGATCATGGTCTATCAGCATGGAAGCCCGTTCTACGATGAGGATGAGATGGCCTGCCGGAGCATGCACCGGAAGGTGTACCGTTCCTTTCCCATCAGCAGGGTCTATCAGGCCCATATTCCTACCTGTCCATCGGGCTATTGGCTCTTTGGCTTTGCATCAAAGAAGTATCACCCGATCAATGACTTTAAACCGGAAAACTGGAAAAAATTAAAAATAGAAACCTGGTACTATACAACCAATCTTCATATGGGAGCATTCATGCTGCCCAAATACGTAGAAGATTTACTGGAAGAGGAGGAAAAAGAATGAGCAGATTATTAGTCATCGGATGCGGAGGCGTTGCCTCTGTGGCAATTCAGAAATGCTGTCAGAACAGCGGAGTTTTTACAGAGATCTGTATCGCAAGCAGAACAAAGGAAAAATGTGATGCCTTAAAGAACAAGCTGGAAGGAAAGACAAACACCAAAATTGAAACAGCCAAAGTGGACGCGGATAATGTGGATGAGGTAGTTGACTTAATCAAATCTTATCAGCCGGTTGCAGTATTAAATGTGGCGCTTCCTTATCAGGATCTAACCATCATGGATGCATGCTTAAAAGCTGGGGTTGATTATATCGATACCGCCAATTTTGAGCCTGAGAATACCGATGATCCGGAGTGGAGAGCCATCTATGAGAAACGCTGTAAGGATCTTGGATTTACTGCTTACTTTGATTATTCCTGGCAGTGGGATTATAAGAAACGGTTTGAAGAAGCAGGGCTTACGGCACTTCTTGGGACAGGATTCGATCCTGGTGTAACCAGCGTATTTTCCGCTTATGCATTAAAGCATTACTTTGATGAGATCCATACCATTGATATCTTAGACTGCAACGGCGGCGATCATGGCTATCCTTTCGCAACCAACTTTAACCCGGAAATCAATTTAAGAGAAGTATCTGCCAACGGTTCCTACTGGGAAAACGGCCATTGGGTGGAAACAAAGCCTATGGAACTTCAGTCGAAATACAATTTCCCGGAAGTTGGGGAAAAGGATATGTACCTGCTTCATCATGAGGAAATCGAATCTCTGGCAAAGAACATTCCAGGTGTTAAGAGAATCCGCTTCTTTATGACCTTTGGACAGAGCTATTTAACCCATATGAAGTGTCTGGAAAACGTAGGTATGCTTTCAACCTCTCCGATTTCATTTAACGGACAGGAAATCGTGCCCATTCAGTTTTTGAAAGCGCTTCTGCCGGATCCTGCTTCCTTAGGTCCGAGAACGGTTGGAAAGACCAACATCGGTTGTATTTTTACCGGCGTAAAGGATGGAAAGGAAAAGACCATTTACATTTACAACGTATGTGATCATCAGGAATGCTTTAAAGAGGTTGAATCCCAGGCCATTTCTTATACCACCGGAGTTCCCGCTATGATCGGATCCATGATGGTAGTTACCGGCCAGTGGAAGAAACCGGGTGTATTCAACGTAGAAGAGTTTGATCCTGATCCATACATGGACGCACTGAACCAGTGGGGACTTCCATGGGTGGTTTGTGAAGATCCGGAAACGGTTACTGTTTGGAGACAGGAATAAGGCATGAGAATAGAAGATTTAAAGACCCCGTGTTATGTGATCGATGAGGGAAAGCTGGAAGAGAACTTAAAGATTTTAAAACGGGTAAAGGACAACACTGGATGCAGCATTTTGCTGGCTCAAAAAGCGTTTTCCTGTTATGCGGAATATCCCCTCATTGGCAGATACATTGACGGTACCACGGCCAGTGGGCTTTATGAGGCAAGGCTTGGGAAGGAGGAGATGGGGCTTGAAAACCACGTCTTCGCCCCGGCCTATAAGGAAGAAGATGTAAAAGAGCTTGTAAAGATCTGCGATCACATGATATTTAATTCCTTCTCCCAATTGGATAAGTACAAAGACTGCCTTAAGGAGATCAATGTGGGAATCCGGATCAATCCGGAATGTTCCACACAGGAAGACCACGCCATCTATGACCCCTGTGCACCGGGATCCAGACTTGGGGTGACCGCAGAGCATTTTAAGGAGGAATGGCTGCCTTATTTATCCGGGCTCCATTTCCATACCTTATGCGAGCAGAATTCCGACGACTTAAAAAAGACTCTTGATGCGGTAGAGGAAAAATTCGGAACTTATTTAAAAGATCTTTCCTGGTTAAACATGGGAGGCGGGCATCACATCACCAGACCAGACTATGACTTAGAGCTTTTAGAAGCGTGTATCAGGCATATGCAGGAAACCTATGACCTTCATATTTACTTAGAACCAGGGGAAGCGGTGGCACTGAATGCAGGATATCTGGTGACTGAGGTTATGGATGTGGTTGAAAACGGGATTCATACCTTGATCCTTGATGCATCTGCAGCCTGCCATATGCCGGACGTTCTGGAGATGCCTTATCGGCCGCCTTTAAAGGACAGCGGAGAACCCGGAGAAAAGCCTTATACCTATCGGCTTTCTTCCTGTACCTGTCTGGCAGGGGATGTAATCGGAGATTATTCCTTTGACCAGGAAGTGAAACCGGGAGATAAGCTGTATTTTATGGATATGGCCATCTATTCCATGGTGAAGAATAACACCTTTAACGGGATGCCCCTTCCGTCCATTGCCATTATGGATAAGAATGGGGATTGCCGTGTGGTAAAAGAATTTGGTTACGAAGATTTTAAAAACAGGTTATCCTGAAACAATAGTTAAGAGGAATGAATGATGAAACGACTGACAAGCCATCCGGCATTAGACGGGTTCTATATGCCAGGAGAATTTGAGCCTCACTGGGGCTGTATCATGATCTGGCCCAAACGTCCAGGCTCCTGGCCTTTTGGCGCTATGGAAGCCAGAAAGGCATTTGTACAGATTGCAGAGGCCATTGCAGACAGTGAGCATGTGGTGATGTTAGCCGAAGCAGACGTTATGGAGTCTGCCCGCCAGATGCTTTCTGACCGGATTGAAGTGGTTGAGATGGAATCTGATGATGCGTGGGCAAGAGATGTAGGCCCCACCTTTGTCGTGGATCATAATCGGCGTGTGCGGGGGATTGACTGGCAGTTTAATGCCTGGGGCGGTCTGGTGGATGGACTTTATACGGACTGGGCGAAAGATGAACTTGTTGCAGGAGCGTTTCTTGAACGGTTTGGATATCCGGCCTATGATGCCAGGCATTTTGTCCTGGAGGGAGGTTCGATCCACTCCGATGGAGAAGGGACGCTTCTGGTAACGGAGCGGTGTCTGTTAAGTGCCGGACGAAATCCTTCCCTCAACCGATCTAAAATAGAAGGACAGTTAAAGAATTATCTTGGGGCAGAGAAGATTATCTGGCTGCCATACGGGATCTACCAGGACGAAACCAATGAACACGTGGACAATGTCTGCGCCTTTGTCCGACCGGGTGAAGTTGTTTTAGCCTGGACCGATGATAGTAATGATCCTCAGTATGAGATGTCTCTGGCGGATTTAAAACTCTTAGAGCAGGGGACTGATGCAAAGGGAAGGCATTTTATCATTCATAAGCTTCCCATTCCTAAGTTTCCGGTTTGTATTAAAGAGGAGGAGCTTTCCGGCTTTACCTTTGAACCGGGAGAGGATATGAGAGAGGCCGGAGAGCGTCTGGCTGCAAGTTATGTAAACTTCTATATATCAAACGGCGGCGTGATCGTTCCCCAGTTTGGTGATCAACATGACAAAGAGGCTGTAAGGATCTTAGGGGAATGTTTCCCGGAACGTAAGATCTATCCGGTATATGCAAGAGATATTATTGTAGGGGGAGGCAACATTCACTGCATCACCCAGCAGATTCCAGAAGGAGAAATACATGAGAAAGGTAACAGTGGCAGCGGTTCAGATGAAATGCTGTGATGACATCAATGAGAATATCGCAAACGCGGAGAAATTCGTAAGGCTGGCAGCAGGGGAAGGGGCAAATGTGATTTTGCTACCGGAACTGTTTGAGCGCCCTTATTTCTGTCAGGAAAGGCGGTATGAGTATTATGACTATGCAAAGACTACAGAAGAAAACGATGCAGTAAGACATTTTACGAATATTGCAAAAGAACTTTCCGTTGTCCTTCCCATCAGCTTCTACGAGCGGTCTGGCAATACCATGTTTAACTCTGTGGCAGTTCTTGATGCAGATGGAACCAATCTTGGGATTTACCGGAAAACCCATATTCCCGATGATCATTATTATCAGGAAAAGTTTTATTTTACTCCTGGAGATACGGGATTTAAAGTTTTTGAAACCTTATACGGCAAGGTCGGAATCGGCATCTGCTGGGATCAGTGGTTCCCGGAGACGGCAAGATCTCTGGCTCTAATGGGGGCAGAGGTGATTTTATATCCCACAGCCATCGGAAGTGAACCGATTCTGGAGTGTGACAGCATGGAACACTGGAGAAGATGCATGCAGGGGCACGCGGCTTCCAACATTGTCCCTGTTGCCGCCGCAAACCGGATCGGAGAGGAAACGGTAACGGCCTGTGAGGAAAACGGAAATCAGAGTTCTTCTCTTCGGTTTTATGGTTCGTCCTTTATTACGGACAGTGCCGGCGCGCTTATGAAATCCCTGGGAAGGGATGAAGAAGGAGTCCTTTTGGAAACCTTTGATTTTGATGAGATTTTAAAGGACCGCAGGAACTGGGGATTATTCCGGGACCGCAGACCAGAACAGTATGGAGCCATTACCGGGAAATCATAAACTGACTTTTTCTGTGCAGAAAAAGTTGCGAGGTTTCAAGCGGTATCTACTATACTTAGGTACATCAGATGAGCGGGAGGGATTTTTATGGATTGGCTTTATAAAATGAACGAAGCGCTGCAGTACATTGAGGAAAATATAACGGGGGAAATTAAGCTTGAAGAGGCAGCCAGAAAGGCAGTATGCTCCAGCTTTAACTTCCAGCGGATGTTTTCTTATATGGCAGAAGTATCTCTGGCGGATTATATTCGGAGACGCCGCCTGACCCTGGCGGCCATGGAGCTTTTGACGACCGATGCAAAGGTCATAGACGTGGCGCTTAAGTTTGGATACGAGTCGCCGGTTTCCTTTGCCAGGGCATTTTACGCCATGCATGGAATGAATCCCAGCGAGGTGAAAAAGCCTGGAGCAAAGATTAAAGCTTACTCCCGGATCTCATTTGAAATAACCATTAAAGGAGTAGAGGCAATGAATTATTATGTAAAAAATTTAGAGCAGTTCCGTCTGATCGGCTATAAGGAACGGGTGTCTATGGAGGGCGGAGAGAATTTTAAACGGATACCAAAGATGTGGGATGAAATTTCTGACGATGGCAGATATGAAAAACTTATGAGCCTTAATGACAACATAGATCTTTTCTGCCTTGGTGTGTGTGCAAACGGTTCGGATAAGGATTTCGATTATTATATCGCAACCGGATCAGCAAGTCCCCTTTTGGAAGGTATGGCTGAACTCATCGTTCCTGCAGCAACTTACGTGATCTTTGAATGTGTAGGAAAGATGCCGGAAGGGCAGCAGAAAGTGTGGAAACGGATCTTTACAGAATGGTTCCCACAATCTGGTTATGAGATGACTGATGCTCCTCAGATCGAATGGTATTCGGACGGAGATCCGTCTTTGGATGATTATGTGAGCCAGATTTGGATTCCAGTCATGAAAAAGGCTTAAAGTTTTCATAAAAAAGGCGCATTCCCCATATAGATTGTAATAATCAATAAATTGGGGAATGTGCCATGAAAAAACTGTTTAGCAGAAAGCGACTGATTTTCTTCGGATTAGCTCTGTTGGGATTAGTTGTGTTTACCTTAAGCGGATGCCTTGGAAATGGGAACAGCGGAAATAAAGTGCGGGATATGGAATTTAGTGTGGTGGCAGAAACCGATATACCGCAGGAACTGAAAGAAATCATAGCCCAAAAACAGCAGTCACCGTTTAAACTCACCTTCAGCGATGACCAGAATCTTTACATAGTGGTTGGATACGGTCAGCAGCCAACCGGCGGATATAGCATTGCCGTGAATGACCTCTATCTGACCGATAATTCCATCGTTCTGAAAACGGAACTGATCGGACCGGAAAAAGGAGAGAACACAGGATCAGAACCCTCTTATCCATTCATCGTCATTAAGACGGAGATGTCAGAACTTCCTGTTGTGTTCCAGTAATAAGAAAAATAAATAGCTGCTCTGCACAGACACTGCGGAGCAGCTATTTTTAAATTTCTCTTTTTTCTTGTGTCGTCATATGATATACTACCTAAAACAGGAGTCAACAGGAGGAAAAGAGGAAAGGTTATATGATATTAAAGGACATATGGCTTGATGTAAAAGCGGTAAAAGCGCGTGATCCGGCAGCGAGAAACTCCTTAGAAGTGCTTCTTTTGTACCAGGGAGTCCATGCGCTGATCTGGCATCGTTTTGCACACTGGTTTTACCGGCACCAATTGTTTTTCATTGCCAGACTCATTTCCCAGCTGGCAAGGTTTTTTACTTTGATTGAGATCCATCCCGGTGCACAGCTGGGCCATGGAATTTTAATCGACCACGGCTGTGGAGTGGTGATTGGAGAAACTGCTGTAGTAGGCGACAACTGTACCATTTATCAGGGAGTCACATTAGGCGGTGTGGGACTTAATAAGGGCAAGCGCCATCCCACCCTTGGAAGCAATGTGACCGTGGGAGCAGGAGCAAAGATCCTGGGTTCCTTTGATGTGGGAGATAATTGTACCATCGCAGCCAATGCTGTACTTTTAAAGCAATTGGAAAGCAATGTGACGGCAGTAGGAATTCCTGCCCGTCCCGTGAAGATCGATGGGGTACCCATTCCAAAAGAAGATAAAAACGAGATTGCCAGGGAGTATTACTGTAAGATGGAAGTCCGGATAAAGGAAATGGAAAAAACCATCGAAGGACTTCAGAAACAGCTTTCCGAATATAAAAAAGATGATACCAATGAGAACTCTGAAGAATCAATAAAAGAGGCTGAGGAATAGAAGTACAGGAAAAGTACAAAAAAAGTATATTGAAACATGCACCTGCATAAACTTTCTTAAAGGAATAAAGAAGGTAAGGCAGGTGCTATTTTATGTTGGAGCTGTTGAAGAAAAACATACATATGAATCGTTGGAAAGGAAATGCCACATCTCAGGTCACCCTTGATGATGACTTTATTGTTCCGGACAGCATGGATGATGTGGATCAAATCATTTTAAGTTCCGGCGAAATTACCATTGATTCCGTGAAAAACCAGACTGAGCGGGTAGTTGTCCGGGGAAAACTTGATTTTACCATTCTCTATCGGGGCGCAGAAGGTGGGCTTCAGACCCTTTCCGGAAGCATCAATTTTGAAGAACCAATTAATGTACCAGGGTTAGAAGAACAGGATTATGCCCAGCTGACATGGGATCTTGAAGATCTGAATGCAGGAATCATTAATTCCAGAAAATTAAGTGTCAAGGCTCTTGAAACACTTCAGGTGAAGGTAGAAACCGCCTATGACGTAGACGCTGCCGTAGAAGTGGACACGGGACTGGGAACCATGGACTGTCCTCAGGTGGAAATTCTTCGCCGTAATGTGGACGTGGCTACGATTGCGCTTCGTCATAAGGATACGTTCCGCATTAAAGAAAATCTTTCCCTTTCAGGAAACAAGCCGAACATCGACCATATTTTATGGAGTGAGATGAAGCTGAGAGGCGTTACGACAAGGCCTGTGGAAGGAAAGATGATGCTGGACGGAGAACTGATGGTCTTTGTGATCTATCAGGGAGAAGGGGAAGGCGCACCCATTCAGTGGATCGAAGAGAGCATCCCGTTTTCCGGAGAGCTTGACGTATCAGAAGTCACCGATGACATGGTGCCGTCTGTTACGGTTCATTTAATCCATAAAGACATTGAAGCAAAGCCGGATGCTGACGGCGAGATGCGGGAAATGGATATGGATGCGGTTCTTGAACTGGATATGAAGCTTTACAGGGAAGACAATATGGAACTGTTAAGTGATTTATATTCTACCAACCGGGAACTGAGTTTGCAGACCGGAGAAGCATGTTTTGACAAGATCTTAACCAAAAATATGAGCAAATGCAAAATCGTGGAAAAGGTGGCTCTTGAAAATGCCGACCGGATTTTACAGATCTGCCACAGTGAGGGAATTGTTAAAATCGATGATACAGAAGTCAAAGAAGACGGACTTCATGTAGAAGGTGTTTTAGAGGTCCGAATGCTTTACTTAACCTCTGATGATGCCCAGCCCATACAATCTGCGGTAGAGGATCTTCCGTTCCACTATTTAATCGAGGCACCGGGAATCAATGCAGATACCATATGTCAGTTAAATCCTGGTCTGGAGCAGTTAAGTGCGGTCATGATGGGAGGAGGAACGGTAGAAGCAAAAGCTACCATTTCTCTTGATTTACTGGCTCTGCAGCCAATCTGCGAACAGATCATCATCAGTGCGGTAGATGCTCCCATGGATTTAAATAGCCTGCAGAAACTTCCCGGAATCGTTGGCTACATCGTTCAGCCGGGAGATTCCCTTTGGAAAATTGCCAAAAAATTCCATACAACCATTGATACCATTATGACGGCAAATGGTTTAACGGAAAAATCGGTAAAGCCGGGAGACCGCTTGATTTTAGTAAAAGAATTGTCATAAAATGGGATGCCAGGCAGACATTTATTGTTCTGTCTGGCATCATTATGCTTAAATCTGAATGATTTTAAGAAATTAGGGCAATATAAAGATTGCTATTCACATATCGGTTTGTCCTGTTATATAATATACTATAGCTCAGCTATGGTATTCTACAGTCGATGGCGCCAAAACGCATCCAGCTGGTGCTTAAGATAGATGACAGGTTAGCCTGGGCGGTAGTGACGTGATTGCAAGGCGTTATTACCGTTTACATATCATGGATTGTTAACATCGGAGAAAGAAATGAATTATACCTATATATTACGGTGTGCGGATAATACGCTCTACTGTGGATGGACAAACCATCTGGAAAAACGTTTAAAAGCCCATAATGAGGGAAAAGGGGCAAAGTACACAAAAGCTCGACGGCCGGTCAGCCTGGCTTACTATGAAGAATTCCCAACAAAGGAAGAGGCCATGCGCAGAGAAGCTGCCATTAAAAAGCTTTCCAGAAAGGACAAGCTAAAGCTTCTTGGTGAAATATAAAAAAATAGACCGTCAAATCTCCTTGCCAGTGCTCTGGATGATTTGGCGGTCATTTCATACTATGCAACAAAACGGTACATCAGCATGTAGTGGCAGAAGCTTCCTCCCATAACAAAGAGATGGAACAGCTCGTGATTGCCGAAACTTTTAATTTTTGGATTGAACAGCGGCAGTTTTAAGGCGTAGATGATACCGCCCACAGTATAGATGATCCCTCCGGTCAATAGCCAGCCAAAGGCAGCAGGAGGAAGTGCCTTAATGATCTTACTGAAAGCCAGAACACAAACCCAGCCCATGGCAATGTACAGGCAGGAAGAAAACCATCTGGGGCACATAACGAACCAGGCTTTAATGATAATTCCGGAAACAGCGATACCCCAGACCAGGGCAAGTAAGCTCCAGCCAGTCTGGTCCCCAAGGACGATTAAGCATACCGGTGTGTAAGTTCCTGCTATCAAAATGAAAATCATCATATGATCGATCTTTTTTAAAAGCTTATTGATTTTCGGTGAAATATCCAGGGTATGATAAATGGTGCTGGCAGCATAGAGTAAGACCATGCTGGTAATGAATACCGCCAGGGCAGTGATATGAAGTGCTCCGGCAGAAGAGGCTTTCATAAGCAGTGGTGCGGCAGCAATCATTGCCAGGATCATGGCGATAAAGTGGGTAAGTGCGCTGACGGGATCTTTGATTTTTATGTTCATATGCGGCTCCTCCTTGATAGTTGGTAATAATATATAATGTAGTATTTAATACTATGTATCATCTATTTATATACTATACACGCTTGAGCCTGAATTTGCAATAGATTTTTTGAATTTCAAAGTATTTATAAAAAGGTGTTTGCCATAACCAGTCTCATCCAATATAATAAGCGTAATAAAATCTGTAAAATGAAAGGTGTGACCGTCCATGAATCAGACAATCAAAGAACTTATGGAACGTAAATCTGTCCGGGTCTACGAAGATCGGGCAATTGAACCGGAAAAAAAGAAAACTATTATAGAAGCTGCTCTGCAGGCACCAACAGCAGGAAATATGACCCTGTATTCCATCATTGATGTGACCGATCAGAAGTTAAAGGACAAGCTTTCTGTGACCTGTGATAATCAGCCATTCATTGCGAAAGCGCCCCTTGTGCTTGTTTTTACAGCAGATTATCAGCGGTGGTATGATTTATTCTGCAGTCAGGAAGAGGAAGTGCGAAAACCGGGCATGGGAGATTTACTGCTGGCAGTTGACGACACCCTGATCGCCGCCCAGAATGCAGTAATTGCCGCCCAGTCCATGGAAATTGGCTCCTGCTATATCGGAGATATCATGGAACAGTATGAAACACATAAGGAGTTATTGGGACTGCCCAAATATGTGATTCCCGCAGCCATGGTCGTGTTTGGATATCCGACCAGGCAGCAGGAGGAAAGAATCAAGCCGAAACGTCTGAACCCGGAAGCTGTAGTGTTTGAAAATACCTACCGCCGTTTAAGTCCGGAAGAATTTGAAGAAGAAATAAGTAAAAGCCAGGGCAGGGAAGAAGATTTTTCCGCCTGGGTTAAAGCATTCTGTAAGAGGAAATGGAATTCCGATTTCAGTGTGGAAATGAGCCGTTCCGTAAAAGCAATGATGGAGGCTTGGGAGAAAGAGGAATAAGGAAATTATGAATTTAAACATATTATATGAAGATGAAGAATTACTGGTAGCGGAAAAACCGGTGGGAATGGAGTCCCAGTCTGCGAAATCCTTTGAACCGGATATGGTCAGTGAAATTAAGAAACATATCAACAAGGTATCCCCAAAATCAGGGGAGCCATATGTGGGAGTTATCCACAGGCTGGACAAGCCCGTAGGCGGAGTTATGGTTTATGCAAAAACAAAAAATTCCGCAGAGTCTTTAAGTAAGCAGGTTTCCGGGCATCAGATGGAAAAAATCTACTATGCAGTAGTATGTGGAAAACCTGTGGAAAACTTTGGGACCTACGTGGATTATTTGTGGAAGGACGGGAAAAATAATTGTTCAAAAATTGTGGAAAAGGGGATAAAAAGTGCAAAACTCGCTGAGCTGGATTTCCGGGTTGTGGATAAGACAGAACAGGACGAGGAAGAATACTGTCTGATGGAAATTAAGCTGAAAACCGGACGTCATCATCAGATCCGGGTGCAGTTGGCTGGACATGGAACTCCTGTGTGGGGAGACCAGAAGTATAACCCCTGCTTTCAGCAAAAAAAGATTCGGGCTGACGTTGCCCTTTTTGCCTCCAGCCTTACCTTTGTTCATCCGGTCACAAAAAAGAAGATGACTTATACCGCAAAACCGAAAGGACGGATGTTTGACCTTTTCTCCCTGCCGGAAATGTTTTAAAGAAGGAATTTTTTACTAAATTTAAAACTGCATATTTTTTACCCTTGGCGCTCATAATAGTGAATGTACAAAAGAAGTACAAAACAGAAACAGGTGAGTCCATGGAGAAACCGAGCAGGAAACTGAAGAAAACATTATTAATATTGGGAGTTACAGGGGCGGTATACTTGAGTTTTCGATATCTGCTGCCCCTCGTGATTCCCTTTTTGATTGCATACGTATTTGCCTTATCTCTCCGCCCCTCGGCACTCTGGATCGAAAAAAAGACCCGTTTCACCGTGAAGAAAAAAGTGATCTCTGTTCCTTTGGCAGTGATTGGCAGTGTAGAAATCATTCTTTTTATGATCGTATTCGGGATTTTTTTATACGCCGGCGGACGAAAGCTTACGATGGAAGCCACGCTGCTGTTCCAGAACCTTCCCCAGATCATGAGAAATTTAGATCACTGGCTGATGGAAAACTGCACTTTTGCGGAACAGTTTTTAAAGCTTCCAGACGGATATATGCTTCAGGTGGTCAGAGAGATCCTTTCAGGAGGAGAAGCAGCGATAAAAAGCAAAGCCATGTCATTTTTAATGCTGAATTCCATGAGCATTGTCAAATGGCTGGTCCAGGTGACGGTTCTTACTGTTATTTTATTCATTGCTACTATATTAACGCTTCAGGAAATGGACGACATTCGAACCAGACGTGACAACTCCATGTTCTGCTATGAGTATGCCATGCTTGGAAACCGGCTGATGTCAGTGGGCAGTGCCTGGTTAAAGACCCAGGGAACCATTATGATGTTTACCATGGGAATCTGTTCGATAGGGCTGTTTCTTATGGGAAATCCCTATTTTATATTGCTGGGAATCGGAATCGGTCTTCTTGACGCATTGCCTATATTTGGAACAGGAACCGTGCTGATTCCGTGGGCCATAGCAGCTATGGTCAATAAAAACTGGGTTTACGGCATTGGACTGATCGTTATCTATATTATCTGCTATTTTTTAAGAGAAATCATGGAAGCCAAAATCATGGGAGGAAAGGTAGGGCTTACACCCTTGGAAACTCTTGTTTCCATGTTCGTAGGTCTTCAGTTGTTTGGACTCCTTGGTTTTATCCTGGGTCCAATTGGTTTATTAATAATAGAAGATATTGTGGAGCTGTATGGAGGATCGTGCTATAATGGCAAAAAAGAAACCCATGAAGAAGAAAGGGGAAAGGCACGTTGAACCCAAAGGAATTGATTGAATTTTTAAGATTATTAGAAAAATTAAAATGTAACACCCGGCACAACTGGACCACAAGCAAAAGGCAGGAGAGTGTGGCAGAGCACAGCTGGAGACTGGCTGTTCTTGCCATGCTCATGGAGCCGGACTTTTCCGATTTGGACATGAACAAAGTTATCCGCATGTGTCTCATTCATGACTGGGGCGAGGCAGTGACCGGAGATATTCCGGCTTTCATAAAGACAGATAACGATGAGGCCGTAGAAGAGGAAGCGATAGGTTCTCTTTTAAATAAACTTCCCCAGACTCTGAAAGCCCCTCTCTCGTCTCTGTTTGAAGAAATGTCTCTTTGCCAGTCAAAAGAGGCCAGGCTGGTAAAGTCTCTTGATAAGATCGAAACCCTCATTCAACACAATGAAGCAGGTACAGACACCTGGCTTCCTCTGGAATATGAATTAAACATGACCTATGGAAATGAGATCTGCGACAGCTTTTCACAGACAAAGAGCTTAAGGGATCAAGTGCGTGAAGACAGCCAAAGGTTGGTTGAGGAGGAAAAACGTGGAAGCGGAAATCAGTACATATGAACGGATCCGACAGCTGCGAAGACGGCTGCACCAAATTCCTGAAAAATCAGGTTTTGAGACAAAGACCATGGAGACTTTAAAGGAATTTCTTAAGACCAATACCTCTTTGGAGATCGTAGACCGGGAAGGCTGGTTTTACGCGGTACATAAAGAAGAGGGTGGAGAAAAAAGCACAGCTTTCCGGGCGGATATGGACGCAATTATGGGAGAGGACGGTAACTTATTTCATGGTTGCGGACATGACGGGCACAGTTCGGTGCTGGCTGGGCTTTGTCTGGAGCTGGAAGGAAAGCGGTTGGGGAAGAATGTGTATTTTATCTTCCAGCCAGCCGAGGAGACCGGACAGGGAGGAGAAATGTGCAGCAGCCTTCTGACTGAAAAGAGGATCGATGAAGTCTATGCGTTCCATAATCTTCCCGGCTATCCGCTTGGAACAGTGGTTCTTCGGAAAGGAACCTTTGCCTGTGCTTCAAAAGGATTGATCCTGACCTTTAAAGGAAGACAGTCACATGCCGCATACCCGGAGCAGGGAGTAAATCCGGCGTGGATTCTTGGGGAACTGATCGTAAAGATTCCGGAACTTTTGGCTTCCCCTGATTTCTCCGGCATGGTTCTTGCCACCATCATTGAGGTAAAGGCAGGAGACCAGTCCTTTGGTGTATCCCCAGGAGATGGACGGCTTTCACTTACGCTTCGGGCAGAGAAACTGGAAGATTTAAACTTGTTTGAAAAGTCCGTAGTATCTTTAGCAAAAAATAGAGCGGAGAATTTATCCGTCCAGTTAACGGTTTCTCAAACCGATGAATTCCCGGATACGGTCAATGGAGCGGATAGGGTGGAACGGTGCAAAGCCAGCCTTTTAAATCAGAAAATCCCTTTTATGGAGATATCCGAGCCTCTTCGCTGGTCTGAGGATTTTGGCTGGTATCTAAAGAAAGCAGACGGAATGTTTTTCGGTGTAGGTGCTGGGGAAGATTGTCCGGGGCTTCACACGAAGGACTATGAATTTCCCGATGAAGTGATGAAAACAGCCCTGGCTGCCATGAAAGCATTTCTGTAAAGAAAAGCCAGGCCCTCCTCTTGACAAACATTTGTAAATAACGTAAAATCAACCATACAATCTTTCAAATAATTGAAAGAAGCAAGACGTTGAAGAGGACTAATAAGTGATGATGTATTCCAGAGAGAAGGCCGTATGCTGGAAGGCCTTTATACCACTCATGATCCAACCTCCCTCGGAGTCCCGCAGCAAACTGCGGCGCATTTCCAGCGTTACCGGATCAAAAAGTGAGCCGTGGAAGATCCATCGGCTAAATTGGGTGGCACCGCCGAGCTGTTCGGTCCCTTTTCGGAGGGGACGGATGGCTCTTTTTTATATTATAGGAAAGTTCTGCGAACTCCCCAATAATATAAAAAGCACTCCGTGAGAGGCACATGCCGCTTAAGAGGAGGATGTCACTGAAGTGACAGCGCGTCAGCACTAGAGTCTGACAAGTCAGACTCTTATTATATGAAAAAAAGGAGAATTGTCATGGCAAAGGACAAGAAATTAGTAGAAGCCATCACATCCATGGATGTGGACTTCGCCCAGTGGTATACAGACGTAGTAAAAAAAGCGGAATTGATCGATTATTCCAGCGTTAAGGGCTGTATGGTCATCAAACCGGCAGGCTATGCCATCTGGGAGAACATTCAGAGTGAGCTGGACAGAAGATTTAAGGAAACAGGTGTTGAAAATGTGTATATGCCCATGTTCATTCCCGAAAGTCTTCTTCAGAGAGAAAAGGACCATGTAGAAGGATTTGCACCGGAAGTTGCCTGGGTAACTCATGGCGGACTGGAACCGTTACAGGAGCGGCTTTGCGTAAGACCTACCTCTGAAACCTTATTCTGTGATTTCTACTCCAGAGATATCCAGTCCTATCGTGACTTACCGAAATTATATAACCAGTGGTGTTCGGTTGTCCGCTGGGAAAAGACAACAAGACCATTTTTACGTTCCAGAGAATTCTTATGGCAGGAAGGCCATACCGCGCATGCCACAGCAGAAGAAGCAGAAGCAAGAACCGAGCAGATGCTCAATCTGTATGCAGATTTCTGTGAAGAGATTCTTGCAATGCCGGTAGTCAGAGGTCAGAAGACCGATAAGGAAAAATTCGCCGGTGCAGAGGCAACTTACACCATCGAAGCCCTGATGCATGACGGAAAAGCACTTCAGTCAGGAACCAGCCATAACTTTGGAGATGGATTTGCAAAAGCATTTGAGATTCAGTATTCTGATAAGGAAAACAAACTTCAGTATGTTCATCAGACATCATGGGGAATGACCACCAGACTCATTGGTGCCATCATCATGGTTCACGGAGATGACAACGGCCTTGTGCTACCTCCAAGAATCGCTCCTATCCAGGTTATCATCGTTCCGGTTCAGCAGCAGAAGGAAGGGGTTCTTGATAAGGCCTATGAGCTTAAGAATGTTCTTTCCAACTACCGGGTGAAAGTTGATGATACCGACAAGAGCCCAGGCTGGAAGTTCAGTGAATCCGAGATGAGAGGGATTCCGATTCGTGTAGAAATCGGACCAAGAGACATTGCGGATAATCAGGCAGTTTTAGTCCGCCGTGATACTCACGAAAAGATCACTGTATCTTTATACGAACTGAGCACAAAAGTTGAACAGCTTCTTTCCGATATCCAGAATGATATGTTTGAAAGAGCCAAATTACACCGGGATGAGCATACCTACGAAGCAGTGGATATGGATACCTTTGTTAAGACCGTAGAAGAAAAACCGGGCTTTGTAAAGGCCATGTGGTGCGGCTGCCAGGAGTGTGAGGATAAGATTAAGGATTTAACAGGAGCAACTTCCCGCTGTATGCCGTTTAAACAGGAAAATCTGTCAGATACCTGTATCTGCTGCGGAAAACCTGCGACAAAGATGGTTTACTGGGGAAGAGCTTATTAAGGATGAAATAGAACAGCCAGGAGGAAAAATAGTGATGAAGATTCAGGTTCCGGAAGCAGCAGGAAAAATCATAGAACAACTTAATACCAATGGGTTTGAAGCTTATGTGGTGGGCGGTTGTGTGAGGGACAGTCTGCTTTTTCGGACACCGGAAGACTGGGACATCACAACCTCGGCAAAGCCGGAGCAGGTTAAGGAAATCTTTCCGCGGACGGTTGATACGGGAATCCAGCATGGTACGGTTACAGTGCTCATGGACGGAGGAACTTATGAAGTAACTACCTACCGCATCGACGGGGAATACGAAGATGGGCGTCATCCAAAATCCGTAGAGTTCACGGGGAATCTGGTAGAAGATCTAAAACGCCGGGATTTTACCATCAATGCCATGGCGTACAGTGACAGAGAAGGTCTTGTGGATGCATTTGACGGAAGGCAAGATTTAGAAGAGAAGATCATCCGCTGCGTCGGCAATGCCAAAGACCGGTTTACAGAAGATGCCCTGCGGATTCTACGTGCCATCCGTTTTTCCGCCCAGCTGGGCTTTGACATTGAAGAGGAGACCAGAAAGGCCATTGCGGTCATCGCTCCCAATATGGAAAAAGTCAGCAAGGAGCGGATACAGGTGGAGCTTACCAAGCTTCTTCTCTCCAATAACCCCGAACGAATGGGGGCTGTGTATGATAACGACATTGCCCCCTATATTTCAGAACATTTTCATGCAGCTGGAAGGAAAATGGGGAAGACTCAAATGCTTAAACTCCTTCCGGCAGAAAAACACATGCGCTGGTCTGGCTTTTTACGGTCAGAAGAACCGGAAGAGGCGGTTATAATCCTTCGTGAGCTGAAGATGGATAATGACACCATTAACCAGGTAAAGACTCTTGTAACCCTGTGGAATCAGGAAATACCGGCTCAAAAACCAGCCATTCGAAAAATCATGAGCGGACTTTCTCCAGAGCTTTTTGAAGACCTTTTGTGTTTTCAGAAAATATTCTGCCAGAAGTCTTATGAAGAAACCTTAAAGCAGGTGGAACAATATTCAGAAGAAATCATAAAGGACGGAGACTGCATCCGGTTAAAGGACATGGCAGTGACCGGCCGGGAACTGATACAGGCAGGCAGAAAACCAGGACCTGGAATCGGCGCGGTTTTAGATGTTTTATTTGAAGAAGTTTTAAAAAATCCGGAGTGCAACCAAAGAGAGTATTTGATGAATCTGGCTGAACAGTTATAAAAAACGGGCCTCTGGCCCGTATAACTTTCAGCCAGATTTTGCATATTTTTTCCAGCCCTTTCATACCCTAGAAGTAGCTGATTAGCTAAGAGTTGGAGGGGTGGTTGTGAACGAGAAATACACAGAGGTGCTTTCGCAGTATGAGCTTGAAATTCTTGATGTAAAGCGCGGCCGGGGCGCCTGGTTGTGTGAGACGAATCAGGGTCTGAAACTGCTTCGGGAATATAAAGGAACTTTAAAGCGCCTGGATTTTGAAGATCAGGTATTTTCACAGATGGAAGAAGCCGGCCATTTAAACGTGGATCGTTACGTCAGGAATAAAGAAGGAGAACTCCTCTCTGCCGCCGAGGACGGAACCCGCTGGATCGTGAAGGACTGGTATGCGGACCGGGAATGCAATTTAAAGGACAGCAAAGAAGTTCTGTGCGCCATTGAACGAATTGCTTGTTTACATAAAATTCTCCGAGGCATTGATTTTAAGGAGGAATGGAACTTAGGATCCATTCTGGTGCAGCAACCGGCAGAAGAGATGGAACGACACAACAAGGAACTGGTACGCGCCCGTTCATTTATCCGTAATAAACGAAAAAAATCAGAATTTGAACTCTGTGTGATGGGTAATTATGATACATTTTACGAACAGGCTATGGAAGCCTGTAAGGGAATGTCCAGCTTTTTAGAGAACCAAGAAAGCGGGGAAGAATATCTTTGCCATGGAGATTTAAATCAACATCATATTCTCATGTGCTCCCATGATGTGGCAATTGTGGAA
This sequence comes from uncultured bacterium, assembly GCA_963519465.1. Classification (GTDB taxonomy): domain Bacteria; phylum Bacillota; class Clostridia; order Lachnospirales; family Lachnospiraceae; genus Lacrimispora. The sequence continues at coordinate 101,535 of CAUQMY010000015.1, read as the reverse complement.
TTCAACCGTATGCATAAGGGCATGCAAATGGAGGATTTATACCATTTTATGCGTAAAGCCATGGAAAAGCATGACTGGAACTTAAAGCTTGGCATGGCTATGCTTGAGACTTATTCTAAAGTGATCTCACTTTCGGATGCAGACAGGACCTGCCTTTATTACCTGTTCTTATATCCGGAGAAATACTGGAAGCAGATTAATTTCTATTACAATGCCAACAAGGCATGGATTCCATCGCGGAACATTGAAAAATTAAAAGATTTGGAGATCCAGGAGTCCGTGCGCAACTCGTTTCTGTCGAGAATAAAATAATGGAAATGCGCTTTTCTTTTGTTCTGTTATGATTTATAATAGCCATAACAGAAATGGAGAGAAGGGAGTAATTTGTGATGAAAGATTACAGGAGCATTTACGATGAATGGCTTTTGAATCCATATTTTGACGAAGCAACCAAGAATGAACTTCGGGGGATTGCAGATGATGATAACGAGATCAAAGAGCGCTTTTACCAGGATTTAGAGTTTGGTACTGCTGGTTTAAGAGGCATCATCGGAGCAGGCATCAACCGTATGAATATCTATGTAGTAAGAAGAGCCACACAAGGGCTTGCAAATCATATTATAAAACAGGGCGGCGCTTTTAAAGGCGTGGCCATTGCATACGACTCCAGGCACATGTCTCCGGAGTTCGCAGAGGAAGCTGCACTGACATTAGCTGCCAACGGCATCAAGGCATATAAATTCGAATCTCTGCGACCGACACCGGAGCTTTCTTTTGCCGTAAGGGAGTTAGGCTGTATCGCCGGAATCAATATAACGGCCAGCCACAATCCGCCGGAATATAACGGATATAAAGTATACTGGGAGGATGGCGCCCAGTTTACACCTCCTCACGACAAAGGGGTGACAAAGGAAGTTCTGGATATTACGGATCTTTCAACCGTGAAGACCATGACCAGAGAAGAAGCTCTGGCAGCAGGCAAATACGAGATCATCGGAGCGGAAGTGGATGATAAATACATCGCCCATGTAAAGGCACAGGTGGTAAACCAGGAAGCCATTGACCGCATGCAGGATGAGATCAGAGTCGTTTATACTCCTCTTCACGGAACTGGTAATCTTCCGGTAAGAAGAGCGCTTAAGGAGATCGGATTTACGCATGTCTACGTGGTTCCTCAGCAGGAACTGCCAGATGGAGATTTCCCTACAGTCAGTTACCCGAATCCGGAAGCCGAAGAAGCTTTTGCCTTAGGTCTTGAACTTGCAAAGGAACAGAACGCTGATTTAGTTCTGGCAACAGACCCGGATGCAGACCGTCTCGGGGTGTATGTAAAGGATGACAAATCCGGAGAATACATCCCATTAACCGGTAATATGTCCGGTTCTCTTTTGTGTGAGTACGTATTAAGCCAGAAAAAAGAGCGGGGAGCAATTCCGGCAGATGGACAGGTCGTAAAATCCATCGTAACCACCAATCTGGTGGATGCAGTGGCAAAATCCTATGAATGTGAGCTGATCGAAGTGCTCACTGGTTTTAAGTATATCGGCCAGCAGATTTTAAAGGAAGAGACCACCGGATACGGAACCTATCTCTTTGGTCTGGAAGAGAGCTACGGATGTCTCATCGGAACCTATGCCCGTGATAAAGACGCTGTTTCCGCTTCCGTTGCATTATGTGAAGCTGCTGCTTATTATAAGACCAAAGGCATGACATTATGGGATGCCATGATCGCTATGTATGAAAAATACGGCTATTACAAAGATGCAGTGATATCCATCGGCTTAAAAGGAATTGAAGGCCAGGCAAAGATCAAGGCGATTATGGATACCATGAGAAATAAAACTCCTCAGACCGTTGGAGCTTACAAAGTTCTTTCTGCCAGAGATTATAAGCTTGATACAGTAAAAGACATGATTACCGGCGAAACAAACCCCACAGGACTTCCTCAGTCAGATGTACTTTATTATGATCTGTCTGACGATGCGTGGCTGTGCGTAAGACCATCCGGAACAGAGCCTAAGATCAAATTTTATTATGGCATCAAAGGTTCTTCCTTAAAAGATGCGGATGAAACATCTGCGACACTGGGAGAAGCAGTGAAGGCTATGGTGGATCAGATGTTATAGTATTTTAATAGGAAAGAAGGGGATGCCCACATGACAGATCTGTGGGGCATCCCCTGTTATTTTTATTTTCAGCAGGCAAACCAGGAATACTTATCTTTCGTAAATAATTATTGACAACCAAAAAAGTTGAGATTATAATGTTATACATATAAACATATAGATGTAATGGGTAATTGAGAGAGGAGATACAAAAATGACAGCAATTTCTTTTACGGAAAAAATGTTATCAGCTAAAGAAATGAAAAACTGTTGTTGTCAGGCTGCAACCATGTATCTGAAAGCAGTTTATTTTTGTATGTATTAGTATACTTAAATCCTCGATTCCAGAGTTTTTGCAGATACTAATATAGTACCTGCTTTTTTTATAATTAAAATGATGAAATACATAAGATCAGAGAAAAGAACTGACTGGACAACCGGAGGTTCTGATAAGCAGTAATGCCTGTCAGAAGCTGGTTGTTCTTTTTTTATTTAAAAAAATGATTCTTGCCTTTTGGGGCAGTTTTGTTGTTTGGAAACCGAAAGGATATGATAAGGTGCCGTGGCCAGAAGGAAAAGGCAAGAGTCTGCAAAACTCAGATTGTTGGTTCAAATCCAACCGGTACCTCTGATAAACAGAAACGGGCTGTTTATTGTAAGTAAGCAATGGAAAAAAGGAGAATGAAAGATGAAAAGATGTGTAAACGAATTAAAAAAGGCAATGGCAGTGATTTTGATGGCGGCGATCGCTGCCGCAGCAACAGGCTGCAGCTTAAAAAGTGACGAAGCCACAGCAGGAGCGGCAGAAACCACAGCAAAGGAAGCTGATGCAGCCAAAGATGGGGGTCAAGTAAAAGGAGAGGGTGCTTTACAGGAGGTAAAAACCATTAAAATAGGAATTGGAAACAGCTTTAATCCCATGTGCTATGTGGATGAGAATGGAGATTTACAGGGGTATGATTATGAGACATTAAAAAAGATCGACGAACAGCTCCCCCAATATGAATTTAAGTATGAGCCAACGGAATTTAAAAATATTTTAGTAGGGCTTGATACGGACAATTATGACATTGCCGTTCATCATTATGGCTGGAACGAAGAGCGGGCTAAAAAATACTTATACGGTGATGTGGCAAACTTTTTTGACAGCGGATATAATTTCAGGGTTGCGAAAGGCTCGGAGATTGTGATCCGTAATGAAGAAGATTTAGGCGGGCTTAAGATTGGGGTACAGACCTCTTCCAATGTAGCCTATCTGTTAGAAAAATTTAACACAGAGCATCCGGATAAACAAATAGAGATCATTTATGACGACGGTACAGCAGAACAGCATCTGGCAGGTTTGAACAGTGGTATTTACGACGGTCTTCTCAGCATTCCATTTGTTGATGCTCTGGATAAAGCCGCCTATGGAGATATTTTTGATATTGCTGGCTCTGAACTTTTTTATAATGCCGAGAAGCAAAACGGCTGCTATTTTATCTATAACTATGGAGATGAGACGCTGAAAGAGGACATCGATAAGGTGCAGCAGGAATTATTGGATTCCGGCTGGCAAAAAGAGCTTTCCGAAAAGATACTGGGCGCAGATTATACCGTAGATTTAAGCAATCAGTAGAAAGGGGCAGAAAATTATGACAGGTGATTTTTTCTCCTTTCATCGGGTGGCAGAATATTTTCCCAAGGTGCTGTCTAAACTGCCGGTTACTCTTAACATCGTATTGGTTTCCATCTCAATTGCAATTGTGCTTGCCATTGCTATCGCTTCGGTCCGCATCAAAAAGCTTCCTGTACTCAGTCAATTGGCCATTGTGTATGTGTCCTTTGTAAGAGGGACCCCAATACTGGTACAGATGTTTCTGGTGTATTATGGAATGCCCTTGCTTATTACATTTCTTGCAGGCAGAAATATTACATCAGAATGGAATAAGCTGATTTTTGTATACATCGCCTACGGATTAAATGAAGCCGGCTTTTTATCAGAGCACATACGGGCCGCTATATTATCGGTACCGGCAGGTCAGTCAGAGGCAGGATATTCCGTAGGTATGACCGGAATTCAGACCTTTTTCCGGATAATTATGCCTCAGGCGCTGCGGGTTTTACTTCCGGGATTTAGCACCATGCTGGTGGGACTGCTTCCCGCCACGTCCCTGGCCTACATGCTTGGTGTTACTGATATGATGGGGAAGGTCAAAGCCATCGGAACCGTTACATTTCATACCTTAGAAGGATATTTTTGCGCGGCGGTAATCTTTGTACTGGCAAGCTTTATTTTGGAACGCATTTGTCTGCGTTTATCGGAGCAGCTTAATTATGAACGGAAAATAAAAGAGGCGTAAAGAGTATGAATATTAAATGGAATTACATTGTGGAATGTTTCTGGAATGGGGTCAGATATATCCCCATCACCCTGTATATTGCTGCCCTGGTCTTATTCATTGGCTTTATATTTGGAACGCTGATTGCCCTATTAAGAACGTACCGGGTCAAAGGACTGTCGTTTCTTCTTGACCTTTATATTATTATTTTCAAGGCAGTGCCCGTCAATCTGATCATCGTTGCTTCCGGGCTTATATTTGCAATGAAATTTAATGATGTTGCAGAAGCACTTGGTCTGGGGATCCGGGTAAATGATATCAATATGCTCTATGTAGGGGTTTTCGCCCTGTCGTTTCCATGTACCACCCAGCTTTCTGAAAATATAAGAGGAGCCCTTTCATCCATTCCCAGAGGGCAGTATGAGGCAGGGTATTCCGTTGGACTGACTTCCAATCAGACATTTCGCCGGATTGTGTTCCCCCAGCTTTTGCTGGTTTTGGTTCCTTCCCTGACCGGAAGTGTGATTTCTATTATAAAGGCAACTTCCCTGGTGATTTTGATTGGTGTTATGGACATTTTAAATGGTGCTTTGAAATATGCCAATGCGGCTTACTGTTTCTTTGAAGCGTATCTGGCTGCGGCCTTCATCTACTGGATGTTCAGCCTGATGATTCAGTGGGGCGGAAATACACTGGAACGGCATCTTGGAAGATATAGAAAGGAACTATAATACGATGAAAACTTTGATAAAAAATGCCAGTGTATTTGATGGAAAGCATGCAAAATTAAAGAAACATGCATGGGTGATCATTGAAAACAATCTGGTAAAGGAAATCTTGGAAGAAGTAGTTTTGGAAGAACATTTTGACCAAGTCATTGATGCAGAGCATAAAACTGTGATTCCGGGTCTTACGGATGCCCACGTTCATTTATTTTTTAATGGAAATGGAATTTCTGATGCCATGAGGCAGGATGAAAATGCGGTCCGTTCCGTCCGCTTTGCCAGAGATATGCTTCTGCGCGGATTTACAACGGTCCGTGATGCGGGAGGTGTGACGTATGGGTTAAAGAAAAATATTGATAACGGATACCTGGAAGGGCCCAGAATCTTACCTTCAAATGCATTTATTTCCCAGACCAGCGGACATGGAGATACAAGAGCAAGCAGAGCAGAATACCGTCTGACCGATAGTATTTATACCTCCGGCACCTTGCAGAGCAAAGGCACGGTATTGGCAGACGGAGTGGCGGAAGTATTAAGGGCGGTCCGGGAACAGCTTTTCCTTGGAGCGTCCCAGATCAAAATTATGGCTGGAGGGGGGATCTCTTCTGCCTATGATCCAATTCAGACGGTCCAGTTTACCCTGGAGGAAATGAAAGCAGCAGTTTCAGCGGCAGCAGATTACGGAACCTATGTTATGGCACATCTTTATACGCCACAGTCCATGCAAAGAGCTGCAAGAGCAGGTGTGAAAAGCTTTGAACATGCGACAATGATGGATGAAGAGGCCGCTAAGATCATAGCGGCCAATGAAATATGGGTAACAGCCGGTCCCCAGTGCGGCAGGAACTGGCATAACGAGCATACACCGGAAGAGATAAAGAAGAAATCCGCCATGGTAAGGCAGGGAGAAGCATTTACCACGGAGCTGATTCATAAGTATAACCTTCCTATTTTATTTGGAACAGATTCTTTTGGAGACCCGGACCGGGTAGATCAATTTCAATTGGAGGATTTCTCATTTTTTAAAAAGAGATTTGGCAGCTTTAAGGGACTTGTGGCAGCAACAGGAAATATTTACGAACTGACAAAACTTATGACGTATCAAAATCCCTATCCGGAAGGAAAAATTGGAGTTTTGGAAGAGGGATCTTTTGCGGATCTGTGCATTGTGGAAGGAAATCCGGTGGAAGATTTGGATGTGCTGGCAGACAGAAATAATATGAAGCTGATTATGAAAAATGGAGTTATTTATAAAAATACATTAACTAAATCATAAAGAACAGGCAGCTAAGACCATGGATCATTGAGAAATCTGGTAGCTGCCTGTTCTTTTAAACGGTTTAAAAATTAAGTATGGTAAAATTGTTTCAATAAATAATGTATTTATGATTTCTTATATTTCTTGGAATATTCCTTCAATTCCTTCAAAGCCTCCCCGAATAACCGGGAAGAAGCGGTGGGATTCCGGCGGAGAATCCCTTTTCGGTAAAAGCCTAAGTATTTGGTCAGCCTCTCTTTGTTTTCTGTCAGTGACTGGAGCCGTTCGACCAGGGCGGATTCTTTTAAAGCGCTGGTGGTCTCTGCTTTTAAGTTTGTGATCTTGACCAGGGTCTCGGTCTTAAACTCGGATACCTTTTGTGTGGTTTCCGCTTTTAACAACGCCATCTGTACCTGAACTTCCTCCAGTTCCGCCTTGATCTTTGTCATTGATTCCAGTATTCGTCCAAGATCCAGAGCTTCTTTTACGGAACGGGTCGTGTCAATGATGAAGATGACGGCAATGGTCAGGACCAGTGCCGTGCAGGCGGAACTGCTTAATTGGAGGACCAGCCATTGCAGAGGACGGTGGACCACTTCGGTCAGCAGAATGGTTAGGAGGCCCCAGGCAATGGAAGTTCCAAGACATACATATCCGTTGATATTGAAAGGATTATTGGTGTAATCCCAGTATTTCATTTTAAACAGCCGCTCCATAACATAGCCGGTGATGTATTCCAGTACGGAAGCCCCTGCCATACCAAAAAGAAACACCAGAAGCAAGTTGCCTTTGACAGGAAGAGACAGCCATAGCATAATAATCGCACCGCTTCCATACAAAGGAAGAAGGGGAAGTCTTAGAAATCCACGGTTTACAAAGTGAAGGCTTCTTACGGAAACATAGGTTGATTCAATTACCCAGCCAATAAAACAATATATGAAAAAAAACAGCAGCCATTGATACCACGTGTAAACGTACATAAGCGAAACCTCTTTCTTTCATGATTCGTATTGGAATTATCATATACGGTTTTGTCCTAATTTGCAACTTAAATCCATTAGAGTTATTCCCAGCGCATAAACAATCAAAACATCAGGCTGGAAATAAAAAATGCTGGAAAGAAAGTGGCTTTTTGCTTGCCTTAATTGCTTCTGTCATGTAGAATTATGATGTTTCATAGAATCATAAGTGTAAAGTGACAAAAGTCATAGTACATGAGATAATTGATTATCGTTACAGCAAGAATAAGGAGTTTTTTCAATGAGCATATTAAACGTAGAGCATCTGACCCATGGATTTGGCGATCGGGCTATTTTTCAGGATGTTTCCTTCCGCCTGTTAAAAGGAGAACACATTGGTTTAATTGGAGCCAACGGTGAAGGAAAATCCACATTTATGAATATCATAACCGGAAAACTTCAGCCGGACGAAGGCAAGGTAGAATGGGCAAAAAGTGTGCGTGTCGGTTACTTGGACCAGCATACTGTTTTAGAAAAGGGGATGACCATCCGGGAAGTTTTAAAAAACGCTTTTGCATTCTTATTTCAGATGGAAGAACAGATGAATGAAATCTGTGACAGGATGGGAGAAGCAGATGAGGAAACCATGACCGCCATGATGGAGGAACTTGGAACCATTCAGGATCTTTTAATGGCACACGACTTCTACGTCATTGATTCCAAGGTGGAAGAAGTGGCAAGGGCTTTAGGGCTTACGGATATGGGACTGGATAAGGACGTGACAGAATTAAGCGGTGGCCAGAGAACCAAGGTTCTCCTTGGTAAGCTATTGTTGGAAAAGCCGGATATCCTTCTTTTAGATGAGCCGACCAACTATCTGGATGTGGTGCATATCGAATGGCTGAAACGGTATCTTCAGGAATATGAAAATGCATTTATCCTGATTTCCCATGATATTCCGTTTGTAAACAGTGTCATCAACATTATATACCATATGGAAAATCAGAATCTGGACCGCTATGTAGGAGACTATGATAAATTCCAGGAAGTGTATGCGGTCAAACGTTCCCAGCTGGAATCGGCTTATAAGCGTCAGCAGCAGGAAATAGCAGAGCTGGAAGATTTTGTGGCCCGCAACAAAGCCCGTGTGTCCACCAGGAACATGGCAATGTCCAGACAGAAAAAGTTAGACAAGATGGAAGTTATCGAACTTGCCAAGGATAAGCCTAAGCCAGAATTCCATTTTGTGGAAGCCCGCACTGCTGGAAAAGTGATCTTTGAAACAAAGGATATGGTGATCGGTTATGAAGAACCTTTGTCAAAACCATTGAACTTAAGCATGGAGCGCGGGGAAAAAGTGGTTTTAGTAGGTGCGAATGGTATCGGAAAAACGACTTTGTTAAAAAGCATATTGGGACTTGTACCATCCTTAAGCGGAAATGTGGAACTGGGCGATTATCTGTCCATCGGGTATTTTGAACAGGAGATGGCTCCTGGCAATACAACGACCTGCATCGAAGAGATCTGGAAAGAGTTCCCTTCCTATACCCAGTACCAGGTGCGTTCTGCTCTTGCAAAATGCGGTCTTACTACCAAGCATATTGAAAGCCAGGTGCGTGTACTCAGCGGTGGAGAACAGGCCAAGGTAAGGTTATGTAAACTACAAAACAGGGAATCCAATGTCCTTTTGCTGGACGAGCCGACCAACCATCTGGATGTGGAAGCGAAAGAAGAGTTAAAAAGAGCCTTAAAAGAATATAAGGGCAGCATTCTTTTGATTTGCCACGAGCCGGAATTCTATGAGGGACTTGCAACCAGAGTCTTAGATTGTAAGGAATGGGCACTGAGATTGTCATAATAGATCGAAAAACATAAAAACAGGGCCCGGTTTCCACAATGGACCGGACCCTGTTTTCTTACACGTACTATCAGAAATGATAATTATATATGTTCAAATCATTATTTTAGGGGGGCCGGACGGCTTTCACCGCCCGGTATGAGTATGAAAAAGCTTTGTGATTTCAAGTAAGTTACTTGAAACAAAAGGCCCGTCATCCTTTCGGATAACGTACTATTAGTATACAAAGAAATTGTGACAAAAATGTGTACGACAAATTAAAAAATCATAAAGATAATAAAAATAAAAAAACCCCTTTAAAAACATGGGTTTATTGTATATAATAGGATAGAAACTGCGACCTAATTTGCGAAATACACATAAATTTGAAGATAAAGGAAACTTTGGGAACAGGATACAGGAATCAGGAGGAAGATGATTATGATGTCCAATGATATTGGAATTGACTTGGGTACAGCCAGCATACTGGTATATATTAAAGGCAAGGGAGTGGTTTTAAAAGAACCTTCTGTTGTTGCCATTGACCGTGATACAAATAAAATCAAAGCCATTGGTGAAGAGGCAAGACTGATGATCGGAAGAACTCCGGGAAACATTGTTGCCGTCAGACCTTTGCGTCAGGGCGTCATCTCCGATTACACTGTCACAGAAAAGATGTTGAAATATTTTATCAATAAAGCGGTAGGGAAAAAGACATTAAGAAAGCCAAGAATCAGTGTCTGTATCCCAAGCGGTGCTACAGAAGTTGAGAAAAAGGCAGTAGAGGATGCGACTTACCAGGCAGGAGCCAGAGAAGTAGCGATTATCGAAGAGCCGGTTGCAGCTGCAATCGGAGCAGGAATTGATATTTCAAAAGCCTGTGGAAACATGATTGTTGACATCGGCGGCGGAACTTCCGATATTGCTGTTATTTCTCTTGGAGGAACTGTAGTGAGCACCTCTATTAAGGTTGCCGGAGATGATTTCGATGAAGCACTTGTCCGCTATATGCGTAAGAAGCACAACCTTTTAATCGGAGAGAGAACTGCGGAAGAGATCAAGATCAACATTGGTGCAGCATACCGCAGACCAGAAGTACTGACCATGGAAGTTCGCGGACGGAACCTGGTTACCGGTCTTCCAAAGACCATTGTAGTTACCTCTGACGAGACTCTTGACGCATTAAAAGAGCCGGCAATGCAGATCGTAGATGCCGTTCATAACGTGTTAGAGCGTACACCACCGGAACTGGCAGCAGATATTTTTGATCGTGGAATCGTGCTTACTGGCGGCGGCTCCCTCTTAAGCGGTCTCGATGCCCTGATTGAAGAAAAGACAGGAATTACCACTATGATCGCAGAAGACCCGCTCACAGCAGTAGCCATCGGAACCGGTAAATTCATTGAGTTTACCCATGGCGGAGATAATAAGAGAGAATTTTAAACAGAAGGTAGTAACAGTTCATCTGACTGCTTTAAAGACAGCCCTGGCGGTATCATAAGATTCCGGCAGGGATTGTTTTGGGCAGTCTGTCTGTATTTGCGGGAGGAAACATGGCGACAGTCTGCGGATTTGTAGAGAGAATTAAATACAGGAACGAAGACAACGGCTATACGGTCTTAAGCCTTGTGAACGAAGGAGAAGAGTACACGCTGGTTGGAAATTTTCATTACATAAGCGAGGGAGAGATGATCGAGGCCGTGGGCACCATGACGGAGCATCCGGTTTACGGGGAACAGATGACGGTGGAGAACTATGAGATCAAAGCGCCTGAGGATACGGCGGCCATGGAACGTTATCTTGGATCCGGGGCCATCAAAGGTGTTGGTGCAGCTCTTGCCGCCAGGATTGTCCGCCGTTTTAAAGCCGATACCTTCCGGGTGATGGAAGAAGAGCCGGAGCGGCTTTCCGAAGTAAAGGGAGTCAGCGAGAAGATGGCCATGTCCATCTCCCAGCAGATCGAACAGAAAAAAGAGATGCGGCAGGCCATGATGTTTCTTCAGGAATATGGGATATCCATGAACCTGGCCGCTAAAATCTATCAGGAATATGGCCCAAGGCTTTATGGAGTGATCCGGGAAAATCCTTACCAGATGGCAGATGATATTCCAGGGGTAGGATTTAAGATGGCAGACGAGATTGCCAGAAAAGTGGGGATTTTCACGGATTCCGACTTCCGGATCAAATGCGGGGTTCTCTATACCCTTTTGCAGGCTACGGCAAACGGTCATACCTATCTGCCAGAAGAGGATCTGCTTTCCCAGTCTTCAGAACTGCTGAAAGTGGACCGCCAGTTTATTGAAAAACATTTAATGGACATGCAGCTGGATAAACGTCTTGTGATCAGGGAAACCGATGGAAGGCGTGTGGTTTATGCTTCCCAGTATTATTATATGGAACTAAATGCAGCCAAGATGCTTCATGATCTTAATATCCGGGGCCATATGCCGGAGGAAGAGATCCGCAGCAAGCTGTTAAAGATTCAAAAAGAAGAACAGATCGAACTGGATGAAAAGCAGGTAAAAGCAGTAGTAGAGGCAGTTAACAGTGGACTTCTCATTGTTACGGGAGGACCTGGTACCGGTAAAACCACCACCATTAATACGATTATCCGTTTTTTCGAGAGTGAGGAGATGGAGATTTTACTGGCAGCACCTACAGGCAGAGCTGCAAAACGAATGACAGAGGCCACCGGTTATGAGGCCAGAACCATTCACCGCCTGTTGGAACTGAGTGGTGTTCCGGGAGACGAACGCTCTGCTTCCATGCATTTTGAGAGGAATGAAGAAAATCCTCTGGACGCGGATGCTGTTATTATTGACGAAACTTCCATGGTAGACATTCACTTGATGCAGTCCCTTTTAAGAGCCATCAATCCGGGCACCAGATTGATTTTGGTGGGCGATGTAAACCAGCTTCCAAGTGTAGGCCCCGGTAACGTGCTTCGTGATATGATCGAGTCCCAATGTTTTAACGTAGTCATGCTGACAAAGATTTTCCGTCAGGCAACTCAGAGCGATATTGTGGTCAATGCCCATAAGATCAACGGAGGCGAGGTGATTCCTCTTGGGAAAAAGAGCAATGACTTCTTATTTATTAAGAGAGAAGATCCGAATACCATTATCAATGCCATTATCACGCTGGTTCAGGATAAACTTCCAGGTTATGTTCATGCAGATACCTATGACATACAGATTATGACCCCGATGAGAAAAGGGGCCATTGGAGTGGAACGATTAAACACGATTTTGCAGGAATATTTAAATCCACCGTCGGATGATAAACCCCAGAAGGAAACCACTGGAGTCATATACCGGGTGGGGGATAAGGTCATGCAGATAAAGAATAATTACAACATTGAATGGGAGGTTCGCAATAGTTACGGAATTCCCATAGACAAGGGCACAGGCATTTATAATGGAGATATAGGGATTATTCGGGAAATCAATAACTTTGCAGAGCTGGTAACCGTGGAGTTTGACGAAGGTCGCTTGGTAGAATACAGCTTTAAGCAGCTGGAGGAACTGGAACTTGCCTATGCCATCACCATTCATAAATCTCAGGGAAGTGAATACCCGGCTGTCGTCATCCCGGTATTTTCAGGTCCCCGAATGCTCATGACCAGAAATTTGATTTACACTGCGGTCACCCGTGCCAGATCCTGTGTCTGCCTGGTTGGTGTTCCGGAGGTCTTTCAGGAAATGGTAAATAACGAAACAGAACAGCGCAGATATTCCGGCTTAAAAGACCGGATCTGTGAAATCAACCAACTTTCATAACATTCTTCAGGCGGGAAGCGTTCTTCCTGCCTGTCTGACCATTCTTACAATCAAGGAGAATCTTTTCCAATGAACCTTTCCTTTTTCATTGATCTGCTCTTTCCCAGACGGTGTCCTGTTTGTGATGGAATCGTCATGCCAAAGGGCAGGCTAATCTGTCCGGAATGCTTTCGAAAATTATCGGTTGTAAAAGGACCGGTCTGTAAAAAATGCGGCAAAGAAGTCATGACGGCAGAGATAGAATATTGTTTTGACTGTGTGAAGCATAAGCGGTCATTTGAGTATGGCCTGGCTCTGCTTAATTATGAGGAAACGGCAAGGAAGTCTATGGCAAAAATAAAATATAAGAACAAACGTGAATACCTGGATTTTTATGGAGAAGCCATTGCAGTCCGTTACGAAAAGCTGATTCGCAGAATGGATGCCCAGGTGTTAGTTCCTGTTCCGGTTCATCCTCTAAGAAAAAAAGAACGGGGATTTAACCAGGCGGAACTTTTGGCGCGCCGGATAGGAGAACGTTTGTCCATTCCGGTTTCGTCCCAGATGCTTGTCCGGAACAAAAATACCATGCCGCAAAAGGGCTTAGACCCGTCCGGGAGGCTTAAGAATCTGGAAGAAGCTTTTGCAGCAGGAGAAGAGATAAAAGGGGTGGAAGGAGTGATTCTGGTAGACGATATATATACCACCGGAAGCACCATAGAAGCCTGTACCAGGGCCTTAAAAAAAGCAGGGATAAAGAGGGTTTATATCCTCACAATTTGTATTGGACGAGGTCAATAGAATGATGTATGATAAGGATAATTACAATCAGGAGGATTGCTTATGATTATTAGAACCGCAGAAGAAAGGGATATGCCACAATTACTTGATATTTACAATTATGAAGTAGAGCATGGATTTGCTACCTTTGATTTAACACCCAAAACCATGGATCAGAGAATGGTGTGGTTTCAGGAGCATAACGTGAATAACCACCCATTGATCGTAGCAGAAGAAGACGGAAAAGCCGTAGGATATGCGAGCCTTTCTTCGTACCGCCCCAAGGAAGCATATAAGACCACTGTGGAGCTGTCCATCTATGTGGACAGGGATTACCGGCGCAAAGGCATTGCTGGAAAACTGGCATCCAATATCATAGAGATTGCAAAAGAACGGGACGATGTCCATTCCGTTATTTCTGTGATCACAGGAGGGAATGAGGCCAGCGCCCTTCTCCATGAGCATTTGGGGTTTGTACACTGCGGGACTATGAAAGAAATGGGCATGAAGTTCGGAAAAATGTTGGATATCATGAATTACCAGTTAATGGTGTAGAAAGGAAGTAATTGTTATGAGTCAGATGGATGGTTTTTATACCTCGGGCCAATTCGCAAAAAAGGCCAATGTCTCCATACGAACCGTGCGCTATTATGACAAGCAGGGACTGTTAAAGCCTGCGGGGATCAGCGAAGGCGGCTATCGTCTGTATACAGATTCCGATTTTGCCAAGCTCCAGAAGATTCTTTCTTTGAAATATCTGGGCTTTTCTTTGGATGAAATCCGTTCCATTACAATTAATGACGATGACAATGATTATGTAGAAGAATCTCTCCGCCTTCAGCTCAATCTGATCCGCAAGCGGATTGAACATTTAAAGCTGGTGGAGCAGACCCTTACGGAAACTTCCAGACTGGTTACGGACAACCAGGCAGTGGATTGGAATAAAATCCTTCACTTAATCCATATTACCAATATGGAAAAATCTCTTGTGGAACAGTATAAAGATGCGGCTAATATCAGTATCCGAATCGGTTTACATAAGAAATACACCAAAAGTTCCATCGGATGGTTTCAGTGGCTCTATGGACTGTTAGAGCCGTTAGATGGGAAAAATATTCTGGAACTGGGCTGCGGCAATGGAGAACTGTGGCTTGCCAACCGAAACTCCATTCCCCAGGATGCCCGTATCTGCCTGTCCGATGTTTCCAAAGGCATGATCCGGGATGTGGAGGAGAATTTAAAAAATGTTTCGGGCAATTTCTCCTTTGAAATATTTGACTGTCGTCAGATTCCAAAGCCTGCAAATAGCTATGACCTTGTAGCCGCCAATCATGTTCTGTTTTATTTATCCAATCTTGATGTGGCATTAAGCCAGGTGGAACAGATCTTAAAGCCGGGAGGAATATTTTGCTGCAGTACTTACGGTTCGGAACATATGAAGGAAATCAGCCAGCTGGTAAAGGAGTTTGATTCCCGAATCGCACTGTCGGAAGTAAATCTCTATGACGTATTTGGACTTGATAATGGAG
Organism: uncultured bacterium; assembly: GCA_963519465.1. Lineage (GTDB taxonomy): Bacteria > Bacillota > Clostridia > Lachnospirales > Lachnospiraceae > Lacrimispora. The sequence goes on along the minus strand of CAUQMY010000015.1, from coordinate 86,263 downwards.
AAGAACTGTTAAAGTGTCACTTCCGTTCCGTGGAAAAGAAAGAATATGACGATCATCTGGAAGTCAGCGATGCCGGAGCACTGTTGGAATATATTTTATCCTGCCACGGCAATCAGCAGGAGTACTTAAGCGACCGCTATGAGGAGTTCCGTGAGTTCCTGGAGAAAAAGATGGAAAAGAAGGGATATATCCATATTACCAAGCAGGCTGGTGCATTTCTTTGCAGAAAATAAAAAAATAATGGAAAAACACTTGACCGTGACCTTACGTCACCCTGTATGATGGTATCATGAATTGATATGGAGGAACAATAGAATGAAGGGAATTATTCTTGCCGGAGGCTCCGGCACCAGACTTTACCCGCTTACCATGGTAACTTCCAAGCAGTTACTGCCCATTTATGATAAGCCAATGATCTACTATCCCCTGTCCGTACTGATGAACGCAGGCATCCGGGATATCCTCATCATCTCTACGCCAGATGATACCCCAAGGTTTGAAGCACTGTTAGGAGATGGTGCCCAGTTCGGAATCCAGTTATCTTACGCAGTGCAGCCTTCCCCAGACGGCCTGGCTCAGGCATTTATCATCGGAGAGGAATTCATTGGAGACGACAGCGTTGCCATGATTCTTGGTGATAATATTTTTGCAGGTCACGGACTGAACAAACGCCTGTTAAACGCTGCCAATAAAAAAGACGGAGCTACAGTATTCGGCTATTATGTAGATGATCCGGAACGTTTTGGCATCGTGGAATTTGATTCCGACGGAAAAGCTGTTTCTATTGAAGAAAAGCCGGAAAATCCAAAGAGCAATTACTGTGTGACAGGACTTTATTTTTATGACAATAAGGTTGTGGAATATGCGAAGAATTTAAAGCCATCTGCCAGAGGAGAACTGGAGATCACGGATTTAAACCGCATTTACTTAGAAGAAGGAAAGCTTGATGTGGAACTTTTAGGCCAGGGATTTACATGGCTTGATACAGGAACGCATGAGTCCCTGGTAGACGCCACAAATTTTGTCCGCACCATGGAGACTCATCAGCATAGAAAGATCGCCTGCCTGGAGGAGATTGCATACTTAAACCACTGGATCACAAAGGATCAGCTCATGAAGAGCATTGAGCCTTTAAAGAAGAACCAGTACGGACAGTATCTGATGGATGTCCTTGCCGGGAAATATATTGACAAACTGCACGGTTAATTAATATCAGGAGGAATCAACAATGAAAATTATCGTTACCGGAGGAGCCGGATTCATCGGCGGAAATTTTGTACACCATATGGTAAATAAATACCCGGAATATCAGATCATCAACTTGGATCTTTTAACTTATGCAGGAAACTTAGAGACATTAAAGCCTGTAGAGGATAAACCAAACTATAAATTTGTAAAAGGTGACATTGCAGACAGAACCTTTATTTTCGACTTATTTGAAAAAGAAAAACCGGATGTGGTAGTAAACTTTGCGGCAGAAAGCCACGTAGACCGTTCCATTACCGATCCGGAATCCTTTGTAAGAACTAATGTTATGGGAACAACCACCCTGCTTGACGCTTGCCGGACCTATGGCATTAAGCGGTATCATCAGGTTTCTACAGATGAGGTATACGGAGACCTTCCTTTGGACCGCCCGGACTTATTTTTTACAGAAGAGACCCCTCTTCATACTTCAAGCCCGTATTCCTCTTCCAAGGCAAGTGCAGACCTTTTCGTCCTGGCTTACCAGAGAACGTTTGGTCTTCCGGTGACCATTTCCAGATGTTCCAATAACTATGGCCCTTATCATTTCCCCGAGAAGCTGATTCCGTTAATCATCAGCCGCGCTCTGGCAGATGAGGAATTACCGGTATATGGAACAGGAGAGAATGTAAGAGACTGGCTTCATGTTTCTGATCACTGCGAAGCCATTGATTTGATCATTCACAAAGGAAAAGTGGGAGAAGTCTATAATGTAGGCGGACACAACGAGCGCACCAACTTAGAAGTTGTAAAGACAATCTTAAAAGCACTGGATAAACCGGAAAGCTTAATCAAATATGTGACTGACCGCCCAGGTCACGACAGACGTTACGCCATTGATCCGGCAAAGCTGGAGAATGAGCTTGGCTGGAAGCCGAAATATAACTTTGATACGGGAATCCGTCAGACCATTCAGTGGTACCTGGACAATGAAGACTGGTGGAAGCATATTATAAACGGAGAATATCAGGGCTATTTTGACAGCATGTACGGAAAACGTTTATAAATTTCATCTGTAAAGTGAGGCGGCTATGAAAGTATTTGTTACTGGCGTTAAGGGCCAGCTTGGATTCGATGTAGTGAATGAACTGAATAAGCGGGGGCATGAAGCCATCGGTGTGGACATTGAAGAAATGGACATTACGGATGAGGAGAGTGTAAACCGTGTCATTAAAGCAGCTGCTCCTGATGCAGTGATCCACTGCGCCGCCTATACGGCCGTTGATGCAGCAGAAGACAATGAAGAACTGTGCCGTAAGGTAAATGCAACAGGCACCGGATATATTGCAAAAGTATGCCGGGAGCTGGATATCAAGATGATGTATATCAGCACGGATTACGTATTTAACGGTCAGGGAACAAGACCCTGGGAGCCGGATGATAAAAGAGAGCCGCTGAATGTTTACGGTCAGACAAAATACGAAGGCGAACTGGCAATCGAAGAAACCCTTGATAAGTATTTTACCGTGCGCATTGCCTGGGTGTTCGGTGTAAACGGCAAGAATTTCATAAAAACCATGTTAAACCTTGGGAAGACCCGCGATAAGCTCACGGTAGTTGCTGACCAGGTCGGTTCCCCTACCTATACTTATGATCTTGCACGCCTTCTGGTAGATATGATTGAGACCGAAAAATACGGCCGCTATCATGCGACCAATGAGGGATTGTGCAGCTGGTATGAGTTTGCATGCGAAATCTTTAAGCAGGCTGGAATGAATGTTACGGTAGAGCCTGTAAGCTCCGATCAGTTCCCGGTTAAGGCGAAACGGCCGATGAACAGCCGCATAAGCAAGGAAAAGCTGGAGGAAAACGGCTTTCTACGCCTGCCACCGTGGCAGGATGCGCTTGCAAGGTATCTGACAAAGATCGAGTACTAAAAAATCACACGGGAAACTTTTTACTTGCTTTTTAAAGTTTCCCGTGTTATAATGTCAGAACGTTACAATTTAACAGGTTTTTCTAAAAAAAGATTGACGAATCCTGCCCTATATGTTATAGTAATTGGGCGAATGGAAGAGCTTAGGTCTTTTTTTTATGCTCAAAAATGTTTACAGCGGAAAAAGGGACTGAAACACAACAACGAAAATTTAAGTGGAGGTGGAAGTCGTGCGCACAAAAATCACACTGGCATGTACTGAATGCAAACAGCGTAACTACAACATGACCAAGGATAAGAAGACTCATCCGGACAGAATGGAAACCAAGAAGTATTGCAAGTTCTGTAAGAGCCATACAATGCACAAGGAAACGAAGTAATCAGCTTGTAAAGGATGTGAAATTATGGGAGATACAGTGAGCAACGAGGGTACTCAGAAGAAGAACTTTTTTAAAGGCCTGAAAGCTGAGTTTCATAAAATCGTTTGGCCTGACAAAGATACCGTAACGAAACAGACGATCGCTGTTGTATCAGCATCGATTGCTTTAGGACTGATTATTGCGATTATTGATCTGATCATCAAGTTTGGTCTCAGTTTTATCTTATAATTCGTAAGGGTTAAGGTGAGTTTATGTCAGAAGCACATTGGTATGTAGTCCATACCTATTCAGGTTATGAGAACAAAGTAAAAGTCGATATTGAGAAAACAATCGAAAACAGAAACTTGCAGGATCAGATTCTGGAAGTATCGGTTCCGCTTGAAGCTGTCATTGAAATTAAAAATGGCATTGAAAAAAAGGCCGATAAAAAGATGTTTCCCGGCTACGTACTGATTCACATGGTCATGAATGATGACACATGGTATGTGGTACGTAATACCCGAGGAGTGACAGGCTTTGTAGGTCCTGGATCAAAACCGGTTCCTCTGACAGAAGAAGAGATGGAGAAACTTGGGTTCAAGAACGAAGAGGTCATTGTTGGCTTTGAAGAGGGAGATACCGTTGTGGTAACTTCCGGTGCATGGAAAGATACCGTTGGTGCTATCAAGTCCATCAACGAAGGTAAGAAAACCATCACCATTAACGTTGAGATGTTCGGCCGGGAGACTCCGGTTGAATTAAACTTCAGCGAGATAAAGAAGATGTAACAAGTAAAAGCGGCTTATACAGGTGTATAGGCTCGTGGGAGGGAAATCCCCGACAATACCACATTATTTAGGAGGTGCCTAATTATGGCAAAGAAAGTAACAGGATATATCAAATTGCAGATTCCAGCAGGGAAGGCTACACCAGCTCCTCCTGTAGGTCCGGCTCTTGGACAGCATGGTGTAAACATTGTACAGTTTACAAAGGAATTCAACGCAAGAACAGCTGATCAGGGTGATTTAATCATTCCGGTTGTTATCACTGTTTATGCTGACAGAAGCTTCAGCTTCATAACCAAGACTCCGCCAGCTGCTGTATTGTTAAAGAAAGCTTGCAAGCTTAAATCCGGATCTGCAACTCCGAATAAGACAAAAGTAGCTACGATTTCCAAAGCTGAATTACAGAAGATTGCTGAACTTAAGATGCCGGATTTAAACGCTGCATCTGTTGAGACAGCTATGAGCATGATCGCTGGTACCGCTAGAAGTATGGGTATCACCGTTGAAGCGTAAGCAGGGAATTGAATCGGGAGTATCCCGATTGACGAAGTTTTAAGAACGTGGGAGGGAAAATCCCCGACAATACCACTAGGAGGTTATTTAGAATGAAAAGAGGAAAAAGATACGCAGAGGCAGCTAAGACAGTAGATCGTTCTGTTCTCTACGATGCACCAGTAGCAATCTCTTTAGTTAAGAAGAATGCAAGTGCTAAATTTGATGAAACTATTGAAGCTCATATCAGAACCGGTTGTGACGGACGTCACGCAGACCAGCAGATCCGTGGTGCCGTTGTACTTCCTCACGGTACAGGTAAAACTGTTCGTATCTTAGTTTTCGCTAAGGGACCTAAAGCTGACGAAGCTTTAGCAGCAGGCGCAGACTATGTTGGAGCTGAGGAACTGATTCCGAAGATCCAGAACGAAGGCTGGTTGGATTTTGATGTAGTTGTTGCTACTCCAGACATGATGGGTGTTGTTGGTCGTTTAGGCCGTGTCCTGGGACCGAAGGGCTTAATGCCAAACCCAAAAGCTGGTACCGTTACTATGGACGTAACCAAGGCAATCAACGATATCAAAGCTGGTAAGGTTGAGTACAGACTTGATAAAACAAATATTATCCACGTGCCAGTTGGAAAAGCTTCTTTCACAGAAGAACAGTTAGCGGACAACTTCCAGACGCTTGTTGATGCAATCGTTAAAGCAAAACCAAGTACTGTTAAAGGTGCTTATTTAAAGAGCGTAACCCTGGCTTCCACAATGGGACCTGGTGTAAAGCTCAACGTAGCAAAGTTAATGAACTAATTTTGCTTTGTGGTTGACATCAATTATAAATAATGTTATACTAACTTAGTATTGACTGCCGAAGACAGCAGGTGCCGCAAGGCATAAGGTGTAAACGCCTGCCGAGGAACATACAAGAATCATTTTATGTAAATGAATTGTAGACCTCTCTGTCCATGTGGCGGAGAGGTTTTTCTTTGCGGTTTATACGAGCGGGCCTTGCGGACAACCGTATGGCTTAGACTAAACAGGAGGTAAACCATAATGGCAAAAGTTGAATTAAAACAGCCGATCGTAAGCGAGATCAAAGAATTACTGGACGGCGCTGAGACCGCAGTCGTAGTAGACTACCGTGGTATCACCGTTGCTCAGGATACAGAGCTTCGTAAGAAATTGAGAGAGGCTGGTGTTTCTTACAAAGTATATAAGAACACCATGATCCGTTTTGCAGCTCAGGGAACAGCTTTCGAAGCACTGAGCCCAAATCTGGAAGGACCTACAGCTATCGCTGTATCCAAGACAGATGCAACAGCTCCTGCAAGAATTCTTGCTGAGTTCGCTAAAACAGCTCCAGCATTAGAGCTTAAGGGCGGCGTTGTTGAAGGCGTTTATTATGATGCAAAAGGTATGGAGAAAATCGCAAGCATTCCTTCCAGAGAGATCCTTCTTGGAAAGTTACTTGGAAGCATTCAGTCTCCTATCACAAACTTTGCTCGTGTTCTCAAGCAGATCGCAGACGGACAGGGCGCAGAGGCATAATTTTCTTAATAAAACAAGCGAAAGCACCGTTTTATTTAGAAAATTAGCCGTTCGATGAGCGAATAGCGAATCGAACTTCCATTGAAAAAAACAAACATATCAAATACGGAGGTATATTATAATGGCAAAGTTAACAACAGCTGAATTTATCGAAGCAATCAAAGAATTATCTGTATTAGAATTAAACGAATTAGTAAAGGCATGTGAGGAAGAATTCGGTGTATCTGCAGCAGCAGGCGTAGTAGTTGCAGCAGCAGGCGGCGCAGCAGAAGCAGAAGAGAAGACAGAATTTGACGTAGAATTAACCGAAGTTGGTCCTAACAAGGTTAAAGTTATCAAAGTTGTTCGTGAAGCTACTGGCTTAGGCTTAAAGGAAGCTAAAGACGTAGTTGATGGAGCTCCTAAGGTATTAAAGGCTGGCGCTTCCAAGGAAGAAGCTGAGCAGATCAAGACTTCTTTAGAAGCAGAAGGCGCAAAAGTTACTTTAAAATAATTGCGTTTCCAGCATATGAAAAACAGAGTTTTATACTCTGTTTTTCATATGATAAAATGCTAGAATAGTCTTGACAATTTTGTAAATTCAGGTTAGAATGAACATGTATTATCGAATGGAGTTATGATTTCACATATTTTTGTAAGTCATTATTTTCGGATGATGATTTACAAAAATATGTGATTTTTTGTTTCAGACGATATCACAATTAATTTTTTTATTTTATAGGAGGTACACGTTATGAACAACGGTACAGTAAAATGGTTTAATGGTGCTAAGGGTTACGGTTTCATCGTGAATGACGCTACAGGCGAGGAAGTTTTCGTACATTTCTCCGGTATTGTTTCTGATGGTTACAAGACTTTAGAAGAAGGTCAGAAAGTAACTTATGAAACAACAGAAGGAAACCGCGGTCTGCAGGCAGTTAACGTTTGCATGGCTTAATGAAAGCTTCTAATTAAAGTGAGCTTTAAGGGTTGTTCCCCATCTTGATGGAGGAACAACCCTTTTTTTCGTTCAAAAAAGAATACCGGGAAAGATGTTATTAAAACTGAAATTTAAAGAATTATAAACCATATATTAAAGAGTATTTTTAGCGGTATTTGCTTGTTATAAATTTGTTTTTTCCCAGAAGTAATAAATATTTGCATAAAAGAATATAAAAAGCAAAACGGGTAAAAATATGAAATCGGTTGCAAATAAAATTAATGGATATTATTCAATAATTTGTTTATTATATATAAGTATTATTGAAAATTTAGTATTAAAATATTTGACATAACCATAGTAATCTGATATCCTAAAAAAGTAAATTGCAACCGGTTGCAAAACTGCAATCATAACATGAAATAAGTGGCAGGAAGAGATTTTACATCAGAAGGAGTGTTGTGAGATGAGAGTTAAATATGAAGATATGATAAAAGAATTTAAAAGAGTACTTTTTAAAAATGGTTTTGCTGAAAAAGATGCAGAAGACGCAGCAGAGATTTTTGCACAGAATTCTATGGCCGGTGTATTTTCCCACGGTCTGAACCGTTTTCCCAGAGTCATTGAATATTTACAGAAAGGACAGATTGATCCTTCTGTTACTGCCGAATGCGAGAACAGAATGGGCGCATTTGAGCGTTGGGACGGACATAGAGGATTTGGACCGCTGAATGCGAAGAAGGCAATGGACCGCGCTGTGGAGCTGGCTAAAGAATCCGGCATCGGCCTGGTGGCATTAGGAAATAACAATCACTGGATGCGCGGCGGAAGCTACGGTTGGCAGGCTGCTGACCAGGGGTGCATCGGTATCTGCTGGTCCAATACCTGTCCCAATATGCCGGCTTGGGGAGGAATGGACCGTAAAATCGGAAACAATCCGTTTATAATGGCAATTCCCAGAAGTAATGGAGAACATGTAGTGATTGATTGCGCTGTATCACAGTTTTCCTATGGAAAACTGGAGGAATGCAGGATAAAGGGAATTGAACTTCCGGTTCCAGGAGGATACGATACAGAAGGAAATTTAACCACTGATCCGGGAGAAATTGAGAAGACCTGGCGGGTACTTCCTATGGGATATTGGAAGGGAAGCGGAATCTCCATCGCACTGGATTTAATTGCAACCGTTCTTTCTAACGGAAATTCTGTTAATACCATTGGTACTTTTGATGATGAAGTAGGATTAACGCAAATCATGATTGCAATCGATCCTTCAAAAATGAATTCTGTGGAGCTTACGGATCAGATTGTAGATGATATCGTAAAGGATGTAAAATCCTCCATTCCTGTAAATGAGGGTGGAGAAGTGTACTATCCTGGAGAGATTGAGCTTAAAAACAGGAAGGACTACAAAGAGAATGGAATTCCTGTAATTGAAGAGAAGTGGAATGAAGTACTTTCCATGTAAGAGAAATTGCTAATTCTCTTTCTTCATTAAATAACGTAGGCTCTGTCATGAATCAGCGATTCAAAGAACAATTGGATTGTTTTTCAGTGATGTGGGTGTTATAATGAATCCCATTGAGTGGAAAGAGATTATAAGGAAAATATATGACGATTTATGATATAGCAAAGGTGGCTGGAGTATCTCCAAGCACAGTTTCCAGGGTTATCAATAATAAAAAAGGGATTAATGAAGAAACACGCAGGCGTGTTCAGCAGCTTCTTGAAGAGAACAATTATATACGAAACGATACGGCAAGAGGCTTATCCATGCAATCTTCAAAAATTATTGGAATTCTGTTGGAAGATATCAGGAGTTCCCATCATACGGAATCCGTCTATGTGATTGAACAGGAGATGACCCGGAGAGGTTATACTTGTATCATTTTAAGCACAGGACGCACCTCTGAGCAGAAGCAAAAATGTGTTGAAATATTAGAGCAGCGCCGTGTGGATGGTGCAATTTTTATAGGTTCTATGTTTGAGACCAAAGAGATGTCTGCGCTTTTAGAAACACATTTATCCAAGATACCGATCGTAATTGCCAATGGGTATCTGGATTTGCCAAATGTATATGGAGTCATGGTGGATGAGGAAAAGGGCGTAGAAGATTGCGTTGAGTACCTGGCAGGTCTGGGCTATAAAAAGCCAGCATTTGTTAGATCGGAAGAAACTCCCTCTGGACAGCACAAGGTGGATGGCTTTATAAAAGGCCTGGAAAAGCTTGGATCTTCAAAAGAAGAAGCAGTTGTTTACAACATTCTATGTGAAGATGCAAATCCAGCCCTGACCTTGGAACAGGGAAGCCAGGTCACGGAGCAATTGATAAAGGAACATCCGCAAGTGGATGCCATCATTTATTTAGTTGATCTTCTGGCTATTGGCGGATTGATGAAGCTGGAGGAGCTTGGAATAAAGGTTCCTCAACAGATAGGAGTATTAGGAATTGATAATACGTTGTATGGCCGGATTTGCAAGCCATCCCTTACAACCCTGAACAATAAGCTGGTGGAAACCAGCAAAAACGCATCAAGGATTCTCCTGGAGGCATTGGAGAAAAATGAGACTTCTCACAAAATTATGCTGTTTACAGACATTGTGGAAAGAGACAGCACCAGGAAGCGAGAAAAAATAAAAGACTAGCTAGATAAAACGGACCGGATTAAATTCTGATCCGTTTTTATTTCAAAAAGTTTTTAAAGTCTTGTTTTTGGCTGATTCTAAGCCTCTGCCTTTTCTGTCCCATCGTTTACTCTCATGTCATAAGCAGGTTTCGGTTTTATTTTCCAGCCGACCCCCATAGATTTATTAATAATGGCAGAAAGCTGGGCTTATGGGGTTATGAAAATGAAATGGAAAGTGGTCTGTTTCTTGGCCGTTTTTATACTGGATGTTCTATGTGTAAAAGCAATGTATGATTCTTATTCGGAGACAAAGAATACGTTGTTTCTGCCGGCAGATGCAGGGGCAGAAGCGAGAGATGAAGTCCGGGAGCAATTTTCCGGGGATAAGCAGATCGCGCTGACTTTTGATGACGGACCACATTCGGTGTATACACAACGACTTCTGGATGGGCTGCGGAAGCGAGGTGTCCATGCCACATTTTTTCTCCTTGGAGAAAACATAGAAGGAAAAGAAGCAATTGTAAAACAGATGCAGGCAGATGGGCATTTGATTGGAAATCATGGCTACTCTCATGTACAGATGAGCAAAGAATCTGTGAGAACTGCATGTGAGCAAATTGAAGAAAATAATCTGAAAATAGAATCAATTACAGGAGTAAGGCCTCAGTATCTGCGACCTCCATATGGTGCGTGGAATGAAGAACTGGAGTGTACCACCAATATGTCGGTGGTTCTTTGGGACGTGGACCCATTGGATTGGAAAAGCCAGAGTAGTAAAAAAGTGGTACGTCACATCGTAAAACATGTGGAACCAGGGGACATAATCCTTCTTCATGATGTATACTCCACTTCTGTAGAAGCCGCACTTGAGGTAATTGATACCTTGTCAAAACAGGGGTATACGTTTGTTACTGTTGATGAATTACTGGTGGATTAAATGAAAATTTTTTGTGGGAAGGAGATCTGAGAAGTAACAGGTCTCTTTTCAGTTCTAAGTTTGATCTATTTGTTGTTAAGTGATATTATTGTATTGCTGTGCAATTAATGAGATAACGGATCCGTGAGTTTCTATGGCTCATTAAACAGGCGGTGTCTGGTAGTAGGTTATTGTATATTTGAATAGGCAGTAATTTCTCATCATTTATCTAGTAGGAGCAGAACAACTAGTGCAACTCCACAAATGAAATAGGAGTCTTTGTAAAGAAAGAGGTAAAAGGTAACTGTTCTTGACAAAAAAGTAGATTCTGCCCATAATGGTGGTATATGGTCAGTATTATTAGAGGCATTAATTCAATGGTATTTGAGGTATGCAATAGTACCCCAAGTGAGTAATAGTACCCTAAGTGAGTAATAGTACCTAAATTAACAACTGTACCTAAGATGAATAATAGTGACTAAGATATAGTATAAAACCTTTAGTGATGCAACTTTGTTTGGAATTAGAAACCGGGTAATGAAGATCAGAAAAAATGATACATAGTATCGTATATATTTGTTATAGTTATAGATTTCCTGGTTGAATCTCAGCTAGGATCATTCGGTCATACTAGCATACAGAGTTAGAACATATAGGAGAATAACAATGGATTTATTTGATTACATGAGGGAAAATACCATGGAAAAAGAGTCCCCTCTTGCGTCCAGGCTTCGTCCGTCAACGCTTGAAGAGGTGGTAGGCCAGCAGCACATTATTGGAAAAGATAAGCTGCTTTACCGGGCGATTAAGGCGGATAAGCTGGGGTCTTTAATTTTTTACGGTCCTCCCGGAACCGGAAAAACTACATTGGCAAGAGTTATCGCCAATACGACCAGCGCGGATTTTAAACAGTTAAATGCAACTGTAGCCGGGAAAAAAGATATGGAAGAGATTGTAAAAGAAGCAAAAGATGCCCTTGGAATGTATGGAAAAAAGACGATTTTATTCGTAGATGAGATCCACCGTTTTAATAAGGGACAGCAGGATTACCTCCTTCCTTTTGTGGAAGATGGGACGTTGATTCTCATTGGTGCCACTACGGAAAATCCATATTTTGAGGTAAACGGAGCTCTTTTATCCAGATCCAGAGTATTCGAACTGAAATCATTGGAAAAAGACGATATTAAAGAACTTATTCGCCGTGCCGTATATGACAGGGAGAAAGGGATGGGATCTTATAATGCGGTAATCGACGAGGAAGCATTGGAATTTCTTGCGGATGTGTCCAATGGAGATGCCAGAGCAGCCTTAAATGCAGTGGAACTTGGGATCATGACGACAGAACGGGACTCCTCTGACGGAAAAATCCATATAGATATGGAAGTGGCGCAGGAATGCATTCAAAAAAGGGTAGTCCGCTATGACAAGACCGGGGACAACCATTATGACACCATATCTGCTTTTATAAAGAGCATGAGAGGTTCCGACCCGGATGCTGCGGTCTATTATCTTGCCAGAATGCTTTATGCCGGAGAGGATTTGATGTTCATTGCCAGAAGGATCATGATCTGTGCGGCAGAGGATGTTGGCAATGCGGATCCACAGGCCTTAGTGGTAGCGGTGGCGGCAACCCAGGCAGCAGAGCGGATCGGACTCCCGGAAGCGCAGATTATTTTGGCAGAAGCGGTCACTTATGTGGCATCAGCTCCAAAGAGCAATGCGGCCTGCCTCGCTGTTTTTGAAGCGCTTCAGGCAGTAAAGGATCAGAAGACGATGCCGGTTCCGGTGCATTTGCAGGATGCCCACTATAAGGGAGCAGCCAAGCTGGGACATGGCCAGGGATATCTCTATGCCCACGATTATCCAAATCACTATGTAAAACAGCAATATCTGCCTGATGGGATGGAAGGAACTGAGTTTTATCGTCCTACGGAAAATGGTTATGAAAAGAAAATAAAAGAGCACTTAGGCTTTCTGAAAAAATAACTTTCCTTTTCATCTGTTAAGGTATATAATAGGCGTATCGTACGACCTGATTTAGCTTGTTTTGGGCCGGAAGTACACTTCCGGTCATCTGTTTGCGATATTCTATCGTGAATCATCCCCAAGATTGCGAAACAAATGTTATAAGGAATCATGAAGGAGAATAGTATGCGTGAAAAATTACAGACACTGCCGTTAGCGGAATTGAAGGAGCTTGCCAAAGCCAAAGGGATCAAAGGCTGCAGTTCCATGCGAAAAGCCGAAATTATAGATTTACTTTGCGATAAGGAAGCCGAAAATTCTACAGTTTCTGTTTCAGATGGGAATGCATCCGTAGAAAAGAAGGAAGAGGGAACAGAAGTTTCAAAAGCTCCCACTCCTGCACCCACACCAGCTGGACAGAATCAGATGATTATGGATCAGCAAGGGTTTTCTTCCGGAAACAACCAGAGAAAGACGGTTGTCCGTTCCTATCGTCCTGAAACGCAGCAGAGGCCTGCAGCAGGTTACCGTCCTGCGCCTGTAAGCAGCTCAGATGCTCCGGTAAGGAATGAGGCACGAATGGATTATGCAGCAGAAGAGCAAAAACCAGATTTTCAGCCAAGCCCTGAATTGCAGGAATTGGACAGTGGAATAGAGGCACATGGTATTTTGGAGGTCATGCCTGATGGATTTGGATTTATCCGGTGTGAGAATTATCTGCCGGGTGAAAATGATGTTTATGTGGCACCTTCCCAGATCCGCCGTTTTAATATGAAAACCGGAGACATTATCCATGGCAGCCGCAGAGTGAAGACAGCCACGGAGAAGTTTGCCGCTTTGCTGTATGTAAAGAATATAAACAACTATCCTGCAAGTGTAGCAGAACGCCGTCCGAATTTTGAAAATATGACTCCCATATTTCCGGATAAAAGACTTCATATGGAGACTCAGGGAGGAAAGAACACCACAGCCATGCGGGTTCTCGATCTTTTAGCCCCCATTGGAAAAGGGCAGAGAGGTATGATCGTATCCCCTCCTAAAGCAGGTAAAACAACTTTGCTGAAACAGGTGGCAAAGGCCATTACCGTAAATCATCCGGAGATCCATCTTATGATCCTTCTGATTGATGAGCGCCCGGAAGAGGTTACGGATATTAAGGAGTCTATTGTAGGAAATAATGTGGAGGTCCTTTATTCAACCTTTGATGAGCTTCCAGAGCGTCATAAGAGAGTATCGGAAATGGTAGTAGAGCGGGCCAAGAGACTTGTGGAGCACGGACGTGACGTTGTCATTCTCTTAGACAGTATTACCCGTCTGGCAAGAGCCTATAACTTAACCGTAGCACCAAGCGGCCGAACCTTATCCGGTGGTCTGGATCCGGCAGCTCTTCATATGCCTAAACGTTTCTTTGGAGCAGCAAGGAACATGAGAGAAGGCGGAAGTCTGACGGTTCTTGCGACTGCACTTGTGGATACCGGAAGCCGTATGGATGACGTTATTTATGAGGAATTTAAGGGAACGGGCAACATGGAACTGGTTCTTGACCGGAAGTTATCAGAGAAGAGAATATTCCCTGCGATTGATATCTTAAAGTCCGGTACCAGAAGAGATGACCTATTACTTACCAGAGAAGAGGCTGAGGCCGTTGATATCATACGCAAGGCGACCAATACGCTAAAGCCGGAAGATGCGGTAGAAAAAATCCTTGATTTATTCTCCAAGACAAAAAACAATCGGGAATTCGTGGAAACATCCAAAAAGATGAGGTTTTTCTAGAAAATCCGAGTTTTTGTAGAAATAAATGCTTGCATTAAGATTTTTTCTATGTTATACTATACAAGCTGTTTATTAGACAAAGTCGGTTTTAAGGACCGCGATTTAATAGAAATCAAAGTATGCGAGGTGAAAATCATGAAAGAGGGAATCCATCCAAATTACTACCAGGCAAACGTTGTTTGCAACTGCGGTAATGAATTCGTAACTGGTTCTACAAAGGAAGATATCCACGTAGAAGTTTGTTCTAAATGCCATTCATTCTACACCGGTCAGCAGAAAGCTGCTTCCGCTCGTGGACGTATTGATAAATTCAATCGTAAATATGGCGTTAATGCTGAATAAGTTTGGAGCAAAGAGAAGGTTGAGTTTGGTGGAAACACTTTAGCTCAACCTTTTTTGAGATTTTGAAAAAGCAAAAGGCTTCCATTTAAATAGAGAGGTGGTTGGCGTATGAAGTATTCAGGAATCGGCGGACAGGCCGTAATTGAAGGCGTTATGATGAAAAACGGGGATGAGTATGCCACAGCTGTCCGTAAGCCGGACGGAGCCATTGAAGTAAAAAAAGATTCTTATGTCAGCATGGGGGAAAGAGTAAAGTTTTTCTCTCTTCCATTTATCAGAGGCGTGTTCAGCTTTGCTGACTCCATGATTCTTGGTATGAGAGCATTGACATTTTCTGCAAGCTTCTTTGAAGATGACGAGGAAGATCTAGAACCCACCAAATTTGAAAAGCTGCTGGAGCGGATGTTCGGAGAAAAGATGGAAAAGGCACTGATGAGTATGGTGATGGTCTTTTCCGTAGTGATGGCAATCTGCATATTTATGGTGTTTCCTATGTTTCTTGCCAGCATATTCCAACGTTTTATCCAGTCTCACACGGTGATGGCCATATTGGAAGGTGTTATCCGAATTGGTATTTTTATTGCTTACATTAAGCTGGTATCCCGCATGGAAGACATTCGAAGAACCTTTATGTATCATGGCGCGGAACACAAATGCATCAACTGTCTGGAACACGGACTGGATCTTACGGTTGAGAATGTCAGAAAGAGCTCCAAGGAACATAAACGGTGCGGAACAAGCTTTCTTCTTATTGTTATGATCATCAGTATTCTGTTTTTCATGGTGGTGCAGGTGGATACCCTTCCTCTGCGGATACTAAGCAGAATCGTGCTGATCCCAGTGATTGCAGGTGTTTCCTATGAATTTTTGCGCCTTGCAGGACGCAGTGATTCAAAACTGGTGGACATATTAAGCCGTCCGGGCATGTGGATGCAGGAACTTACCACCAAGGAACCGGATGATTCCATGATTGAAGTGGGTATCGCTTCTGTTGAGGCTGTGTTTGACTGGCGAGCATTTTTAGATAAGAATTTCCCGGAGAGACAGTCATGAGCCTGACGTTACAGGTTTTACTGGAAGAGGGAGTGGAGGCGTTATTAAAAGCAGGTGTGGAAGAAGCTTCCCTTGATGCAAAATACCTGCTTTTTGAGGCGTTTGAAACAGATATGACACATTTTCTGCTGGACAGGAACCAGAATCTGTCGGAAGAAGAACGCTTATCCAGGATTTTGAAATACAGGTCTATGATAGAAAAGCGGTCACAGAGGATTCCTCTGCAGCAGATCACAGGCAGCCGTGAGTTTATGGGGCTGGAGTTTTATGTAAATGAACATGTTCTGATTCCCAGACAGGATACGGAAACCCTGGTAGAGTTGGTTCTTAAGGATTACAAGGGAATGAAGCCAGAGATTCTTGATATGTGTACAGGAAGCGGGTGCATTGCCATAAGCCTTGCTGCAATCGGTGAATTTGACCGTGTAACTGCAGTGGATATTTCCAAAGAAGCATTGAAGGTTGCGGAAAGAAATGCAAAAACTCTGTTAGGCCAGGATAGAATTACTTTCGTAGAAAGTGATTTATTTGCGTCTTTGGAGGAGCAGAAGCGGTTTGATGTGATTGTATCAAATCCTCCGTATATTCCGACTAAGATCATTGAAGGATTGCAGCCGGAGGTACGGGATTTTGAACCGATGCTGGCTCTTGATGGTAAAGAAGACGGGCTGTATTTTTACAGGCGATTGGTGGAAGATGGCCGCAGGCATATAAATGCAGGCGGAGCAGTATATTTTGAAATCGGGTATGATCAGGCAGAGGATGTAAGTGATTTATTAAGAGATGCAGGCTTTGCTGAGATACGGGTAGTAAAGGATGCGGCAGGGCTTAACCGGGTCGTGTGTGCCGTATCTAAATAAGTATGGGCGAAGCCCGTTTTGTGAGATTCAGGAGGTTACCTATGTTTGACAGGTTAGATGATATTTTAATTCACTATGAAGAATTGATGCTGGAGCTTAATAATCCTTCTGTTGCGGAAGATCAGAAACGTTTTCGGAAGCTGATGAAGGAGCAGGCCGATCTGGCGGATCTGGTTGAGGCTTACACACAGTATAAAAAGGCAAAGCAGGCAGTAGAAGACAGTCTCGCTCTTCTTGAGGAAGAGAGTGACGAGGAGATGCGGGAAATGGCAAAGGAAGAATTATCCGATGCCAAAAAGCGGATCGAGGAGCTGGAGCAGGAACTTAAGATTTTACTTCTGCCGAAAGATCCTAATGATGAGAAAAACATCCTTTTAGAAATCCGTGCTGGAGCCGGCGGTGATGAGGCAGCCCTGTTTGCATCCCAGCTTTACCGTATGTATGTCAATTATGCGGAAAGCCAGAGATGGAAAGTGGAACTGATCAGTGTTAATGAAAACGGAATCGGTGGTTTTAAAGAAGTTGTTGCCATGATTACAGGAAAAGGTGCATATTCTAAAATGAAGTATGAAAGCGGTGTTCACCGAGTTCAGCGAGTACCGGAGACTGAGAGCGGCGGAAGAATCCATACCTCTACAGCTACGGTAGCAGTAATGCCGGAAGCAGAGGAATTTGATGTTGTTATAGAAGATAAGGATGTAAGGATCGATGTTATGCGTGCGTCCGGAAACGGTGGACAGTGTGTAAATACCACAGACTCAGCGGTTCGTCTGACTCATAATCCTACCGGAATCGTAATTTACAGCCAGACTGAAAAATCACAGCTTCAAAACAAAGAAAAGGCATTCCGTCTGCTTCGTTCCAAGCTCTATGATCTGGAATTAGAGAAAAGACAGAATTCAGAGGCAGAGGAAAGAAGAAGCCAGATTGGTACAGGAGACCGTTCCGAAAAGATCCGTACCTACAACTTCCCTCAGGGGCGTGTGACAGACCATAGAATCAAACTGACCCTGTATAAGATCGATGCAATTATGAACGGGGATATTTATGAACTGTTAGATTCTCTGATTGCTGCAGATCAGGCAGAAAAGCTTGCAAGACTGAATGAAAATTAACGGGAATTATAGAATAGTTTGTTATTTTTTGAATTGGGTATAATTGGTTAAAATGCCTGTATTTACGCTATTTGATAAATGATTTACGTTAGTTTCAACCAAAGTTTTGTGTAGAAGGCAAAATAAATGCATGTACTTGTAATATTTCAAATATTTGTTATAATATACTTAAAAGAGGCAATCGCCACAGGGTGGTTGACCGTTTGAAATTTTAAGAAACCTTCCCGACTGGCCAAAGTACAGGGGAGGTTTTTTTCTTTATTGACATATCATAAAGATGAATGTCAGTAGTGCTAAGATGAACATACCAAAAGACATCAAGTCCTTAAAGTCTAAATTCTTCATAAGCGACCCCTCCATTCTATGTAGAATAGAGGCCAACTGCCCTATACACGATTGCCAGCAGATATTATCTGCTAATACAATTATATGCAGACAATGTTCAGAATACAAGTGATTTATAAAATGTAACAAAATAGTAAGAGATTGGTGGAGTCATTTTATGTAAATTGGGGTGGGGATTTCATTGGGGGATTTTTGGGTTTGTATGGTGTTTTTAGGGGAGGGAAGGCGGGAGTTTTTTTGGGGGAGTGGAGTTTTTGGAGGGTGGTGGATTTTGATTTTGGGGCTATGGTGATGAATGAGGGTGAGAGGAAGGATAGAATGAAAGACAGAAAGATAGATAGATAGATAGATAGAGAGATAAGCCAGCAGGCTGAATATCTTGGCTGGTATTGCTTTTAGTATTATCAGCTAGGCGAGAGAGGGCTTTATAGATCTATAAAGGTATAGCTTTATTGTTTTTATATTATATCTGTGGCTGTATGACTGATAATGTGGAGAAGTAATTTATTTATAACAATGTTGTAGCGGAAGGTAAGATGCGGGGGGCGATATTGAAGTGGTATTTGAGAGGAAGGTGAGAAGATAGATTTTGACTTAAATTTTTTTGAAAAGGTGATTGATTATTTAAAAAAAATGGTTTATACTTTATACAAATCTCTATAACAGGTTTTCTGTTATCTATTTTTCTGTAAGAGTTCTTATTAATCTTTGTAATATTTCTTTGGATTCCTATTATTCCATTATTGTTTTTTTGTTGATTTTGTGATTATACAAATTTTTATTATTAAAAAATTATTGGCATTTATCATTAATTTATGGTTTATCATGGTATATGTGATTTTTCAGTCCTCGATGTTTTATGTGTCTAAGTAAATTGTTTTAAATTATTTATTCAAAAGTTTTTCATTCTAAATACTTTTGAGTATAAAGAAATTTATGTAAAAAGTGTTTTGATGCAATCAGTAATATTGATATCGAATAATTTATGTCTAGTATCTTTTTCCTACGTAGTATTTTAGCAAACTAATTTTTCTTGTATGCGAAGTGATTTTGGTGTAATAAGTAATTTATATATTAAGAAATTAATGTATAAAGCGATTTATGATCTATGTTATTTATGGTTCAAATAATTTATGGTTCAAATGATTTATATTCCAAGTGTTTATCGTAGTCTTAATGATTTTAAATTTATGTATGTTAATGTATTCTAAGTTGTTTTAAATTTATCTATTCTTATCTATTCTTGGTTATTTTGGTGTTCTACTTTTTCCCGACATAAGTAATTTTATAGTATTATATATTTTTATTACGTTCTAAACTCTGTGTTATCACATTATCTATATTCTTTGAATTTTTTCTAACTAAAAATATCCCTTTCAATAAAATGATATTTAATAATTTAATTTTGTAAGGAGGTGGTTTGTTGCTTCCAGGAAAAAAAGTGCTTGTTTTATTTTCAACCATTTTTATTGTTTTGCAAGCGTATTTTTCTGTAAACAAAGTATGGGCGTCGAATTCTTTTGATATGGCGCAGGAACAACAGGAAAATGAAGTGACTATAAAAACTTCAATACTGGCTGAAGAAAAGGAGAGATATGTACCAAATGAAAAATATACAGATCAAAATGGAAAGGAGTATTGGCTAAAGGTATGGAGTATCGAACCATATCAGATTTCGGAGCATAGGGAATGGGCTGAGCGGACGATTCATTATGAGGCTGTAGAGTGGGAGGGTCAGATTCCAAAACAGGTTCCGGTAACTATAAGAGACAAGGTAACTGGGCAGAGGCTAAAGAAAAATTATCCTGTTTTTCAATCAGAACGACGTGAAGAACGCTGGATTCCAGGCTTTTCATTTACAGCGGTATTTCATTCTTATGATGCGGATTATTACCAATTAGGAGAAAAAAAAATTCCATTTAACAGCAGTAAACCGGAATTAAAGGATTGCAGCCAGCAGCTTCTAAAGGAAATAGGGGCGGAATCAGAAAATTATAGAATTACAGATGCAGTTTGGAAGGGGGATCCTTATTCAGATGAAACTGGCAGCATTTGCAGGGACGCTTTGGTTTCAGGAGAAAAGAAAGTCTCCGATTATTATGTAACGTATGGAGGCGATGCAGTGTTTCCTAAGAGCCAGGGATATCAATGTGTGGCTGTATATAAAGGATATCATTTAGTGACGGATGGCTGGAAAAAGGCGCAAGAACAGCAGATGAATTTAGAAAATTCAAATGGTAATGGAGGTGAAAAGAAAGGAAGTTGGATCATTTTTCAAAAAAGTGTTGTCGTAACATTATCGCTTTTATTCGTTGCAGGAATCATCGGAATGCTAGTTATTTTGATACGGAGGTTTAGAAAAAAAGGAAAGGGAGAGGAGAAAAAATATGAGGAAAGTTAGAGATAAGAAGGGAATATCTAGGTTAATTATTCTTTCGGCGGCTATGATGTGCTTTTCCATATTGATAGATGTAAATGCCGAAGAAATACAGCAAAAGAAAAGCTGGAAAAGTGAGGGTGAGAGTTGGTTTCTTTATAATGAAAGTGGTGATTTGACTACTGGTTGGCAGTGGATCGATGGTAGATGGTATTTTTTGAGCATGAGTTCGGCTGGCGCAGTAGGACAAATGCTGACTGGTTGGCAGTGGATTGATGGACGTTGCTATTATCTGTCAGAACAAACGGGAGAAAACTATTTGAAGGGAGCCTTGTATATGAATGACAAGACCCCAGATGGGTATATGGTTGGTAATACTGGAGCCTGGATAGAGGAAAATAAAATAGTTGAAGTTCCAGGAAAAGGAATACAAACATTGGTAGTAAGGAAGACATCACCAGTTAGTAAAACCGTATTTTCCGGAGGATCAGGAGGAGGTGGGGGATCGGGGAGAAGAAAGCAGAGTCATAACGGTAGAAACAATTCTGAAAATGAAGGAAAAGAATCAGATACAAAGCCCCAACCATCAAAGCCAACGGAGACGGATACAGGAAAAAATAATAGTGAATATGAAACGCCGGTGGTTCCTCATAAGCAATATAAATATACCGTTAGATATATGGACATTGCGGATAAAACGACCCTTAAGGTCATGACCGGAGCTGGAAAAGAGGGGGAAACGATTCCGCTTATCCAGCCAGATATTGATGGATATATGCTGTGTAAAGGGCAGAAAGATGTCTTTATGCTGTCCAGTGATCAGATCACTCTAAATATTTATTTTGAAAAGAAAATTTCAGCGTCACCTTCTGAAGCTAGAAAAATTGACTGGGATTTAAAGTTTATTGAAGAAGGTAAGCCAGACAGGGAGATTTTTAAAGGACAGAAGGGTAAGACAGAGGAAGGTAAGGAGTTGTATATTGATTTTCCGGAAACGATTATTGGAAATGATCAATATTACTATCATTCCTTGGTACCGAGTCCATGGAGTGTTGTAGTGAACGGAAACGGCACACAGAAATATTACATTGAATACCGTAAAGGCGATCACCTACCGGATGAACCTGATCCGGATGTAGAGGATAAAGAAAGATTAAATTATTGGCTTGAAGTTGCTAAAGAAGCGGATCTATCCATTACAGGAGAAAGACAGTTGGCTAAACAGTTTATCACTGAGAGCCAGAAGGAAGGAAATGAAAGGCTTCTTAACCTGGTATCCATGGCAGATGGGACGGATCGGAAAGAAGTATATGTGATTGCAAAAGGGTATACCCCAAATGCTACAGTCATCAGCCAGAGGTTCCCGGCTGTGAAAAACAAATCGGAATTATTTATGGAACGATTAACAATTGCTAATGATACATATACCATTTTGCGGGTTGGGTTTGAGAAAACATATGAGGAAAGTACATGCAGCCATGATTATGAAGTGATAGATGAAGTAGCTGCTACCTGTTCGGAAAATGGTCATTTAACAGTTCGCTGTAAGAAGTGTGGAAAGGAGGAAACAGTAATGCTGCCGGCAGCGGGTCATGTAGATGCAGACCATGATGGAATCTGCGATGTGTGCTACGAACCGGCAGGAGAGGCCCCGGAAGCTGTTCATTATAGCATTGGAGATGTACAGATTAGATACATTCTTGGCAAGCCATATCTGTTCCGATGCATAGATGATGATTATGAGGATGCCATGGAAAACAGCCAAAGACTAGCCCTGTTTCTATGTGAAAGTGTAATAAGATCAGATATCAGTGGAACATCAAAAAAGCTGAAGTTTGGAGATAACAACAACTATAAGTATTCCAGTGTAAGGGATTGGCTTATTGAAAATGCCAGCGATGATTTTATTCATGAGACCTATATTGGAATCACAAAGTCCTATTTGGGATCAACGTTAACTGGAGCTTATGAGCAATTTTCGGAAAGTAGTTTATTGGGACAATCCAGATTGTTTCAGCAGTTGGAGGATCGGGTATTCATTCTTTCGGTAGACGAGGCTTTAAAGTACAGAGATTATCTATGGAAGTTTAATGGAAGTGATGAAAATAATCCAGAATCTCAGATATCTGCTTATTCCAAAGGATATTATCTGCGGACTCCCCAGGATAGTGGAATGATGGATTTCCTATACGGAGACGGAATTTATACCGTCAGTCTGGTAGATGGAAATATCCGGCCAGTGGAAGTTTCAGAAACAAGCATAGGAATTCGGCCAGTAATGGCAGTACCGCAGGGTTAAAGGCGGAAAATGTTTACTCAATTTTATAATAGTTTGACCAATATTCCAGAAGGAGCAATTATCAAAGGCTTTATAAACAGCTTTAGAGAAGGTAGCTTTAAGATTTTATTGCAAAATATTGTATTATCTGTATTTTTAACATTTTACTTAGTTTTTTTATTTTTTTTGGGACCTATGATTATATCCAAGTTGGAAGAGAAATTTCCCCGGTTTAGTCCTTTGGGCTATTTTGACTTTACAATTTATTTTATGGATAAGCTCGGCCAATGTAAGAAGCAAAATTAAACAGAGAGTTTTGGAATTAAGGAGAAAGAAAAATGAAAAAACAAGCTAGAAGAATTATGAGAAAAGTTCTTGCGGTTGCTTTTGCTATATTCAATGTATGGGGGGGGCCCCGCCATTTACAAATTTGGTAATAGTAAACAAAGCATATCAACAAATGTACTAGGGGACGAGAGGAAGATGAAAAGCAATAAAACAAAGACTCAGGAGGAAGAAATGTTATTCAAAAGAAGTATGATTAAATGGAAAGAACGTTACATTCTCGTTCTTGCGGCAATGATTATCGCAATCATGGGTATTAATTCGTTCCCCAGTAAAGCAACTGAAGTAGGTAATGTAGTAAAAGCAAGCCAGCAAGTTGAATTTGAGGGTGCTAAATATCCAGAAGATGGAGCAACAATAACAGAGGTAGCAAGTATAACGCCTGGAGAGACCGTAGTAGGCTCTTGCGTACTATACAGTGATGGTACTGTTGTACTATTGGGGAATGAAAAAGGAGAAGTAGGTGGAAAGAAGTTAAGTTCACAGTATACTAAAGCCTTTAAATTCACGAATCAAAGCGCTATTAGAACTATCGTATACAGCGATACCATTAAAATTGCTTATAGCGACCTGTTCTCTAGTTCTGCCAGCAAAGTTATATTTAATAGTGATGGTTATGTAACTTCTCGTCAATATGATAGCTATACAAGGTATGGCTATCAAATCCCTTCTAGAAATATAAGTGAGTTTATATTTTTAAAACCTTTTTCTTGCAGTGACAGTTCGTTTACTTATACGATATTAAATGCTGGAGTGGATACTTCTATCAGAATAGTAATGGGTGAAGATATAAAAGATTGGCCAGATGGATTATTTCCAAAAAATGTATGCGGTTATACTGATACACAAAGTCTCACAGTTGAGATATTAGGTGACGGATCGAAGT
This sequence comes from uncultured bacterium, assembly GCA_963519465.1. GTDB lineage: Bacteria > Bacillota > Clostridia > Lachnospirales > Lachnospiraceae > Lacrimispora. The sequence continues at coordinate 62,155 of CAUQMY010000015.1, read as the reverse complement.
ACTCAACAGCATTTTATAGACTGTCCAGTCTCACTAACTTTACGACTGTTGGCGATTATGTGAAATTAGGTGTAAATGCAAGTAAACTAGAAACCGTAAATTCTGAGGGCATAAAAGAACTGCCTGACAATTTCATAAAAGATGCCAAAGTTTTTAATCTAACTAAGTCTAAACTACCTGAAAGTGGTCTTAAAAGAGTAGGATCTTTTGCTATGTATAACGTACCCATTAATTCAGAAATGGATTTAAGTACGGTAATTGATATTGGTGAAAGTGCCTATCAGGGAAGCAGCTTAGTTGGTGTACCAAATTTAAGCAGTGTTGTATCTATAGGTCAAAAAGCATTCACTTCAACAAAAATAACTGAAGCTACTGTATATCCGGTAACTACCATTGTTGGCCAGTATGCTTTTTCTTCAAATCTTAACTTAACTAAGTTAGTTTATAGCGCTTCTGCTAAGTTTGATTCGAGTATGGTTAATGGTTGTACATCATTAGAGAAGTTATACATACTCTCTCCAATAGATGCCAGTATGAATAAATCCCTACTACCAGCTACTGCAATGATTTATTGTGAAGCAGGTTCAGCAGTGGAGACGTGGTGTAAAAACAATTCTGTAGCTTATAAAACTCTTACAGACGAGGAAATAGAAGAGTTAAGGAAAGGACAGGTTGCAAAACTAGGGCAAGATTCTAAGTTATTCGATTTTGAAAACCCAGCGGATTTAGCGTTTACAGTAGATCTTGGCAAGAAACCCGCCGGAGCTTCTGATGTAAAGAAAGTATTGGTAGACAACAGGGCTTTAGTGAAAGGTACTGATTATGCTTTCAATGGAACTGATACAATCACCATTTATGGGGCTTACTTAAAGACATTATATAATGGTACCCATGCTGTGAGTGTCATGTTCGACAATGGGACATTTAAGTCTGGCGCAAGCATATATGTAATGAGTTCAACGGTGCCTGTAATTGATCCAACAAAACCACCTGAAGCATTGGATACTGTCAAATATGAGTTTTACAAGGACTACCCGGATTATGTAATTATCCCGGTATCTTTAAACGGGGCCACAAAAGTCACTGAATTGAAGATAGGTTCTGAAGTAGTGGATCCTGCTTACTATGAGTTAGAAGACGGAGCCATTATAATCTCCTATAACTATCTTATGGACTTAGATCCAGGGAAGTATAGAGTTCTTCCAACTTTTAATGATCTCTCTATAACAACTCTTAATAATATCCAGTTACTTGTCTACAACGAAGCAGCAGATAGAGCAGCTCCATATTTATTACAGTCAAGAATCGTTTTCAAAGGACAAAACTTCTCAATTAAATTTGATGCTGGTGCGGGAGATTTGGAAGCCTCAAACGTACTAGCGCTGGTGGTTGACAATCATATGTTACTACCAGATGGGAGGCTGTTGCCATTTAGCACGACAAATGTATCAAAGGTTAAAAAATCCTACGCAGATGATGTTGTTGCATCACCATCAGAAGCAGCCGGAGAAATCGAAGCTGTTTATACAGTAACACAAGAAGATATTTACACAGCATCACCATCAGAAGCGACACAGCAAACGATGTCATTGATGTCCAGTTTCATGGGTGTAATGGTATCTCAGCCAGCGGAGGCATTCTATGTAGTAGACAATGAAATCCATGTCAGTGGAGATGTTATTTCATCTATGAAATTATCAGAAGGCGACCACTTGATGGGAGCTATATTTGACAATACAGAGAAGACTACTGATATTCGAAAAGTTATTCTTTCGATTATGTCTGATAAGGCTGATAACGGCACAGAAAATCCAGGAAATAACGAAACTCCAGGAAACAATGATAATGGAGGATCTAATAACGGGGGGAACTCAGGTAATGGAGGCAATTCAAGTGGAGGCAATTCAGGGAATGGAAGCCATGGCTCTGGATCAGGTGGTTCAGGATCCGGTGATAATTCCAATGGTCCTGGTGCAGTAGGAGAAGACAGTAAGTCAAAACCTGATGTAAGAGATGATGGTGGTTCTTATACCGTCAATCCAAATGATCCCAAGGACGTTACTTATACAGATAAGGGTGGAAATCTGGCTCCTAACAAGTGGGTTGGAGATGGTCAGAATTGGCGACACACAAATAAAGACAGCAAATTAGACTATGGTTGGTTCCTTGATAAGGATGGCAATTGGTACTTGCTAACAAAAGAATCAGGTAAAGATTTTGGTACAGCTCGTTATGGCTGGTTCTATGAAACTCAAGATGACAAATGGTATTACCTGAGTACAAAAGACAATAAGATGGTTAAAGGTAAAGTGAAAATTGACGGTAAAGAATATTACTTTAATGAATCAAATGAAGAACCTACCTATTATGGCAATAACGAAAAAGGCTGGATATATGACAAAACAAAACCCGGGCTTCCGGTGGGGTGTTGGAAGGAAGCAGGCTGACAGGAAGTAAATGAATGCTTCGGGCATAAAGAAATCATATGATTCACAGTGGAGAGTGTTACAGCTCTCCGCTGTATTAGTGATACACCACATTTGCAGTATAGCAAATGAAGTTTGTAAATAGGGTCTATTACATAATAAAGGAAGAGTAATGACAAATTTACCATATTTATTACTTGGTCTTTTTGGGGCTATGTTTTTAATTCTTATAGTAGTAGCTCTTTCGGGAATCACTATTTTAAGTTCGCGGCCTAAAGAACTGGAGGATGAGATACAAATGCTTTGGATTAGGAACTATCAGGTACATTAACGTAGGAGAAGGGAACATGAGAAAACAAACGAAAAGAATCATAAGCATGTGTCTTGTGGTTGTGACGATGGTAACTTCTATAGGGTATGCTCCACCTCCCGTATTTGCATCATCAGCAAATTCCAAAATATTGGAGGCCGTAGAAGATTTGTCGGATAAAGATCTGGCGTCTCCTTCGGAGGCAATGGCAGCAGGCAAGGAGGCTTCTCCATCAGAAGCGGAGAAGACAGTAGAAAAAGCATCACCCTCTGAAGTTGTTAAGAAATTTATCCGGATAGAGCCGGAAGAAATACCTGAATATTACGCCCAGGTATCAGTTTCAGGAAAAAAGTTCTGGAAGTTTGAGGACCGGTATGGAACTGACCGGTACAGAGATTATGGCTATATGCAGGGAGAAACGGAATTTCCTCTTTGGTATGAAGCGGACGACCAGGGAAATGTAGCGGAGGATATAAATGAAGAGGATGAGTACTATGAGTTAGCCCCTTACCTTTATAAGAGTGCAGCACCCGCTAAGACCAACTGGTCTTATTTATCCTGGAAGCTTTTAAATGATTCAGAAAGTATCTTTCTTTTTGACAAAAAAGAAAGTGGATCATTTAAAAACTGGGATCACAGCACCTATGCTATCTGGTCCGTAAAAGGATTAGTGGAATCAGATGAAGAGATGGAAGAAGAGATCCAAAATAGTGATTTAGGTTACTTTTTTTACGGCAAGATATCAAATGAACGAGAACCGGTAAACGACTGGTATTATGCGGATGCCCAGGGAAACATCAGTAGCATTCAAAATCAGTTAATGGCAAGCTTGTTAGCTACTACGCAACATTACGTTACTTTTAATAGGAATGCTCCTGGAAACCTTTATATAACGCCGTCTAAGAGCACCATAACATCGGATACCTATAAATTATCAACGGTTGGGATTTCTTCCTACTATAAAGACCCGGAGGGGCTGGTTTTTGATAAAGTAGGAATCCAGAATTACAGCTTTCTTTTTTGGGTTGATAGTGGGGCAAGCCTTCCCCAAATTGCTTGTAAAAATAGCAACGGGAACGGGAATACAGTATACGTAAATGGGAGTCCTTGTGATACGAATCTTTACGTAGGACAAGCAACGATATACGATCCTACATATGTGTTGGATTGGACTAAGAATTATTATTCACCTAGCCTAGAATTGAACGCAGTTTGGATGGGGAGTCAGGATTACGGTGCCATATTCTGGGCGACTGAAGATGGTTCGATGACATGGGGAACTGACGAACCCCAAAGAATACAGGCAATAATGATGAGAAGGGCAGGAACGGGTAAATTATTTGAAGTATCGAAAGTAACGAAGCCAACAAAACCGGGCTATACCTTTAAATGCTGGAGTCGTTCATATTATCAAAATGGTGAATACGTAAATCAGTATTTGTATGATGGTGATACTTTTTATGGAGAGACTACATATCCGGAATCTGTACATCCGGTATTTGAAGCAAACGAAAATACAATTCGTTTTATAGATATTGATGGAAATTTACTCGAAGAAAAAAAGGTATTGTCAGGTGATACCCCTGTAGCTCCAACACCACCAGAGATACCCGGTAAGGTATTTACTGGTTGGGACAGAAGCTTCACAAATGTGACCGGCGATCTTACTGTAAAAGCTCAATATAAAGACACTGTTACTGTTACCCTAATCGGAAATGGTGGTGCTATCAATGGTAATGATACATATACCGAGGAAGTAGTATATGGGTACAAACTCAATAGTAAATTAGATGAAATAGCACTAAATACAAAAAGACAAGGCTATACATTTAAAGGGTGGTTTGCTACTGAAGATGGTAGTGGATATTCTTATTATAACACTTCTGGGGTTACTGAAGATATAACACTATACGCAAAGTGGGTAAGAACATCTAACAATGTTTACTATTATAGAAACTATGATAGTAGTGATACTACGTTGTACACAGGTCAGTCTGTATATTCTGGAGATGAAATAGGAGAATTAAAGAGTTTAACTAGAGACAAAGGATACAGATTAAAAGGCTGGTATCTAAATCAGAGCGGTACTGGAGAGCAAGTAAATCCAGACTACATCATGTCTGATACTAGCCTGAAGTTGTATGCCAAATGGGAAACTTTTGAAGTAACCTATAATTTGCACTTAGGTGTGGATAATCCAGGGTTTGCAACAGAAAGGAAATTAAACTCATCTTTAAATGGTGAAGTAGTTACTACATACTTACCAAATAAAACATCGAGTAGCTTAATAATTCCGGGGTATCTAAATAATTACTATACGGATAAGGATGATAAAATACTTTATTCAGGTTGGTATCCAACAGAAGAGGTAGTAGATGTTTATTTAAAAAGAACTGCTAAATATATATACTTTAACTTATACTATCCAAACTCTGCAAATACATCATATTACAGTACTGCAACAACTACTAGTCCCTATAATACTTATGGAACAATAATAAATACTGCTAATATGACCGCAATTAATAATTATTTAACATCAGCAGTAACAGGTACTAAAGTATTTAAAGGTTTTTATGCAGATCAAGCCGGTACTAAGCCAATAGATTTCTCATTGCCACTGACTCCAGCCGATACTGTAACTACTGATAACTATATCCGGGTTATAGTATATGCCGTATATGCCAATAAAAAAAGTAAACTAACCTTTAAAGATTGGGATGGCAAAATATTAGATGAGCAAATAGTTAAATATGGCAATCCGATAATGTACCCACAAAATCCAATTAGAGCTGGTTATGTGTTTGACGGCTGGGATAAAGAGTTAGGAACTGTCAGTTCGTTGGTAGGCGATACTGAGGTAAAAGCTAAATATAAATTGGGTTCATATCAATTGACATTGGATGGCAACGGAGGCACTTTATCCGGTGAATCAACCATAGAAAAATCTATTGATTCAGGGAAATCCATTGATAGTGAGCTTACAGCTGCTAAAGATAGTGCGCATCGAAAATTCTATACTTTTGACGGCTGGTATACAACTCCTATAGGTGGAAGTAAATATCCGGAAAACGGAAACCAGATGCCGGATACAGATTTGACACTCTATGCTCACTGGAAAAGAAATACCAGTGAAGTAATCTTTAACGATGGGAACGGTACAACCTTAGATAAACAGGAAATTCCTATCGGAGGAAATGCAGTACCACCAGAAGTACCGGAGAGAACTGGTTATACATTTGTAGGCTGGGATAAGCCATATACCAATATTCAGGACCATACAACCATAACAGCCCAATACTCCATTAACAGTTACGAGTTGACGTTAGATGGAAACGGAGGAACCCTGGCGGGGAATGAGACTAAAGCGAAGATTGTTGATTTTGGAGAATCTTTAGATCAGATCCTTTCAGAAGGAAAGAATGATGCGGTTCACAAGTATTATACCTTAGAAGGTTGGTATACAGCCCCTTCCAGTGGAAGTAAATATCCAGAAAGCGGAAATCAGATGCCAGATATGGATTTGACAATCTACGCGCACTGGGTAAGAAGTTCAAGTGAAGTGGTTTTTAAAGACTGGAATGGGAACGTCTTAGATAAACAGGAAGTTTCTATCGGTAGAGATGCAACACCTCCAGAGGTCCCGGAACGGACAGGCTATATATTTGTTGGTTGGGACAAGCCATATACCAATATTCAAGATCACGCAACCATAACTGCCCGGTACACCATTAACAGTCATAAGCTGACGTTAAATGGAAACGAGGGGACCCTGGCAGGAGATGAGACAAAAGAAAAGCTTATTAATTATGGAGAATCTTTTGATCAATCTCTTGCGGACGGAAAGAATGAAGCAGTCCGCAAATATTATACTTTTGCTGGGTGGTATACAACTCCTTCCGGAGGAAGTAAATACCCGGAAAGTGGAAATCTTATGCCAAACACAGAAGTGACGGTATATGCACACTGGGAAAGAAAATCCAGTGAGGTTATTTTTGAAGATTGGAAAGGAACCATCTTAGAGCAGCAGGAGGTTGCTATCGGAGCTGATGCAATACCGCCGGAAGTACCGGAGCGGTCAGGCTATACTTTTAACTGCTGGGATAAATCGTACACCAATATTCAGGATCATATCACGATAACCGCAAAATATACCATTAACGGATATTTATTAACCTTAGATGGCAATGGCGGGACTCTGGCGGGAAATGTTAGAAAAGACCATGTACTCTCCTTTAACCAGTCCTTTGATCAGGTACTTAAGGACGGAAGAGATTTAGTAAGCCGACAAGGATATAGCTTTGATGGTTGGTACACCAGCCCATCGGGAGGAAGCAGTTATTTATACAGTGGAAACCAGATGCCAGCAATCAATGTGACGGTGTTTGCTCACTGGACACCGAATACATACAAGGTTACTTTTGATCCGGATCATGTAAGGTGGACCGGGGAAGTGAGAACTGAAGAACATACCTTTGATACCAGACTAGGAACCCTTCCTACGCCAGAACTTTACGGTTGGAGATTTGCCGGATGGTGGACGGGAAAGAATGGGACCGGAACAGAAGTTACAAATGACTTCATAGTAGAGCCGAAGGATGCCGTTTATTACGGTGAATGGGAGCCAGAGACATACCAGGTCCGCTTTATTTCCAGGGTAGAACAGCCAGAAGGAGAATCGGTACAGACGTTTACTGTTGGGCTGAGATATGACCAAGCGTTTGGAAATCTGCCGGTACCAGAAGAGAAAGGGTATAGCTTCATTGGCTGGTACGATGAGGACAATAAGAAAGTAGATTCTCAGACAATCTTTAATCCTGTTTCTGATGCAGATGGAAAAACCTATTATGCGGGCTGGAAAGCCAATACCTATCAGATTCGCTTTGTTTATAACGATTCTGACGGTAAGCCGGTGACTAAAGAAATTGATGGAACTTATGGAACACAGTTCGGAACGCTTCCAAGCCCGGAGAAACCTGGATATACCTTTGTAGGCTGGTTTAGGGATAACGGAGAGGAAGTAACAGCCGGAAGCTGGGTGGAGCCTGGTGATACGGAATATAAGGCCAGATGGAGTGCAAACCAGTACACGATTCATTTTGAACGGAATTTACCGGAATCAGATGTTACAGAAAATCCTGCTGATAAGACCGTGACTTATGGATTTCCTATCGGAGAGCTACCTATTTTACAGGAAACGGGTTATCTCTTCCTGGGCTGGTATACAGAGTCTACAGGCGGAAACCGGATTAAGGAAACCACGTTTGCAGCATTAGGCGATCAGACTTATTATGCTCACTGGGTAACGGGCTGGATTGATAATGGCAACGGAACTTATAGCAAACCAGGAACGGATGGCAAATGGTATACGCCAGATGATGAACTTTGGTGGAAAGGGCGAGATGGCATAGCAGGAACTGATGATGACAAACTGATCCATACGCTTCCTGGAGGAGGCTACTATGTAGACAATGGTGACGGTACACATATTCGTCCAGGGACTGGGGGAAGTTGGAAGCCAGGAGATACGGAACACTGGTGGAATGGACCAGATGGAAACCCTGGAACCCCAGACGATAAGTTAATCCATGTAATCCCTGGAGGTGGTTCTTATGTCGACAATGGTGACGGGACTAACATTCGACCAGGGAACGGAGGAAGTTGGAAGCCGGGAGAAACGGAACACTGGCAAAATGGACCTGATGGTGTTCCAGGAACGCCGGATGATTATAAAAAAGACAGCAATGGAAATACAGATCCAGAGCCGACAAAGCCAGACCCAACTAAGCCAGATCCAACAAAGCCGGAGCCAACAAAGCCAGACCCAATAAAGCCAGATCCAACAAAGCCGGAACCAACAAAGCCGGAACCATCAAAACCAGAACCATCAAATGAAACAAAGAATGGCAAAGATGATGGCAAAGAAATCGTAATACCCCCTACGATTCCTTCCATCGACAGTACTTCAAAGCCAAGTGTTCGGAATGATGGCGGTACCTTTAAGGTAAATCCGGATAATCCCCATGATGTAACTTACACCAAACCGGATGGAACTCCTGCAAACAACGAATGGATCGGGGACGGAACTGATTTATATCATGTTAATGAAGATAGTAAGCTTGATTATGACTGGTTTTTAGGTGACGAAGTTAGAATCTGGTTCATGCTAAACAATAAGCCAGGAGAGAAGTTTGGAGCGGCGCTTAGAGGCTGGTACAGCGAGCCAATGGATGAAAAGAAGTATTTCTTTGATCCGACCACAACAAAGATGCTCACAGGCTGGCAGAAGATTGACAATAAGTGGTACTACTTTACAACCAAAAATGAAGGACAGACTTACTTTGGTAGCAACCGTACCAAATGGAAATATGATCCATTAAGGGCTGGAAAGCCGTATGGTTCTATGTACAAATCCGAATATACACCTGATGGCTTTTGGGTGAATGAAAATGGGGTTTGTGTAGATAAATAGGAGGAAGAATGAGAAAAAAACTGATGAAAGGGACGGCATACGCATTGTGTGCCGCCCTGACAATGACATCTTTACCGACCTTAGAGGTGTTTGCAAATAATGGCCTGCTGGCAGGAGAACCCATACTGGCCCAGGTGGGAACTCCTTCTCAGGCAGAAAGGAATACAGAGCCAGAGAAAGAGCCAGAGACAATCGTTGATGATTTAGAACTGGAGCTTCCTGAATTATCGGAAGTACCTAATAAGGCTACATCTTCACAGGCAAATAAGCCTCCCGTGGATATGATTGTGCAGCCCTCCCTTGTACCAGTAAAGAAGGTTGCATTAGCAGCTAGCAGTTCCCTGGGCGATATCTGGGATTCCTGGTCTGGAAAAACAAGCTTTGAGTTCTTAAGCGGAAGCCAGGGAGAGGGAACAGAGGAAAAACCTTATCTGATTAAGAACCGGGAACAGCTCATGGGTCTTTCTGAACTTACCGCCATGGGAATGATGGTACCGGAAGCGGAAGGAGCCAAATATGCTGGCGATTATTCCGGATGTTACTTTACTCTGGGTGCGAACATTGACCTTCAGGGAGTGAGCTGGATTCCGATTGGTTTTTACCGAGATTCCTCAGAAAATGCCGGGGAGGTACCTAATCACTTCAGCGGGTATTTTGATGGAAACGGAAAGACCATCAAGAATTTAAAACTGAATTCCTTTGCTGGTTATGATAACGTCGGCCTGTTTGGAGCCGTAACCGATGCCAAGATCCATGACCTGACCATAATTCCGGACAGCAGCTCTATTAAAGGAAATGACCGGACCGGCGTTGTGGTGGGTCATGCGGAAAACAGTGAAATTCGCAATGTTACAGTAAAAAATGCAGATATCAGCTCCACCGGGATTTCAGGTGGTATTGCCGGTGAGATCAGTGGTACGGTAATTGAGAATGCAGAATGTGAAAAAGTCATGATCGATGCCAAAGGAGGAACGGAAGTAATCTATGCCGGTGGAATTACCGGAATTGCTTCTGATTCCACTATCGTAGATTCTAAGGTATCCACTGGAGATGGGACTACTGCAAGAATACAGGGAACCGGTTATATCGGCGGTATCGTAGGGTATCAGAATGCATCCAATGTCTTTAACTCTTATGTAAGTGGAACTATTGGAGGGTATCACTCAACCGCCATTGGCGGAATCACCGGAAGGTATGCTGCCGGAAAATTAAAAGTGGCCCGTGTTGGTGGAACCATCGGAAATTCCCAGCTTGGCTCCATGGCTAGGGAAGGCACCTTCATTGGAACCAGACAGGGAGCTGCAACAAACTTTAACTTTGTAGAAGATGTGGCTTATCTATTTGCAGATTCTGAAAGCAAGATCAGCGCAAACGTGTGCGGATCAGAAATCAGTGATGATAATGATTACACCTACGCCGCCCATATTGGCTACTGGCATACCGGAGATCTTTATTACACCCTGGTACAGGGCGGAGCAAAAAAGACCATATCTGATCAGTACTTTTATGAAGAGTTGGAAAAGGGTATTTTAGCTGTTCTTGATGAAGAAGCAGGGGATTATACGTTAGATCACTTCGCCCCTGATTCTGTGGGACGGCCGGTAAGAGGATATCTTTTAAATGTCAATCAGATCGATACTGCAGCAAACGGCCAGAACTTTTATGATATAGCCTCCCAGGAGGTAAGAGGAAGCTCCCAGTATTCGAAGCCAATCGATAAAGAAAACAGGGGAGCCATAGCCGCAGGATCTTCGGTAACGGTGACAACGGCTGCAAAGAATACGGATACAGAAAAGTACCAGATGGAGGGAACACCTTTCTATATCAATGGAAAAGGAAAAAAGGTAAGTTCTACCTATTCCGACAGTAGTCACACCTATGGATTTACCATGCCAGAGGAAAATGTTTCTGTGTCAGCAGATTACAAAAAAGTGGCTGTATCTATGAGAGTTGATCCGGAAAACTATACCTTTGCAGTTACCCAGACAAGGACCGGAAACAGAAAGAACCCGGTAAAGACAACCGAGATCAAAAATAAGGAAGGAAAGCTGATTGCCCGGTACATCAATGGTGTTTTGGAGCAGGGAACCCAGGTGCATCCGGTAAATATCAAAGCGGTCATCGATGCCAACAATGACGTAGCTGACAACCGGGTAAAATGGAGCATTGATGATCCGCAGCTGATTAGTCTGGTAAAAAATGATGATGAAGAAACGGATGGATACACTGAAAAATCAGCAAGTCTTTCTGTAAACCTTTCCGCTTCCTTCTTCCTATCTATTATAGAGGTAGCAGAGAAGAGACAGGCGGATGATAATTTTCAGTATAAAATTCCAAATACGATTTATGGAGCTGGACACCAGAATGGTGGAGTTGTAGTTTTAACCGCTCAGACCAGACCTTCTACTTCCTTTGAAGGAAAACCTTGTGCGGCAAACAGCCGGATCAACGTCACCTTCCAGATCATTGACAATACTTTAGTGGCAACGGAAGGAGCAGTGCTTGATAAACAAGCTCTTACCTATACGGTCACAAGGACCCTCACAGGGGACCGGAAAGCTCCAAGCGAAAGCGTAACGGTAACAGCTCCTCAGTCCTTAACTGCAACGTTTACCCCTGATTTCTTTTCCAGAGATGAAGTGACCTGGACAAGTTCGGACACGTCTGTAGTCTTAGTATCCCAGGATCAGGAGGCTTACCGTGATGCGTCTGTAACTGCCTTAAAGGATGCGGCGTGGATACGCAATATCATGGCAACGGATAATGGAATCAGAAGCAACGATCCCTATGCAAAAGTATCAGGAAGCGGAAACCGGGAGGCAGTTATTACCGTAAATGGAAAAGATAAGCTGGGGAATAAAGCTTCCGCAGTCTGCCAGGTAACTGTTAACTTTGTGACCAATGATCAGACCAGAGTGGTTCCGGAAGGAATTACCTTGGATCAGGAAGAATTATCCTATTCTCTGGGCTATCAGATGGCCGGGGATATTGGTTCTCAGATAGCAGGAAGAAAGGGATTTTCTGCAAAGAAACTGTCTGCAACGGTTCTTCCGGATCTTAATGATTCCACAGAGCATAAGCCATATGATCGTACCGTGATATGGACTTCCTCTGATGCAGAAGCAGTGTCCGTTGATGAACAGGGAAATGTTATCCCGGTTGATGGTGCAAACTGGATCAAAGAAGCAATGAAAAAAGCTCCGTACCAGGCAGAAAAGAATGTGAAGATCACAGCAACTACAAGAGATGGGAAAAAAGCTGCCACTTGTATGGTGAAGTTAACTTTCCAGGCGGAATGTCTGGAAGCAGACCGAAACAGTGAAACATTTGACCTAGTACTGACCAAAACAGGAAGAAGAAGCAATCCTACTTACACCTGGAGCGGGCTGGAGGTGAAGAAGTTTTCGGCTTTCGTTTATCCGGAGAATAGGGAGAAAAAGGGAATACAGTGGCGCTCCTCTGATCCTGGAGTCCTTACTGTAGATTCAGAAGGAAATGTGAGGGAAATCGTAATAAATGAAAAGCAGGAAATTACTGCTGACTGGATCAAGCAGGCAATTGGAAAATCTCCGTACACTGGAAGCATTGCAGCAATAATTTATGCGGAAAGCAGTGATGGAACGCTGTCTGATCCAGTGAATGTGAAATTAAATCTGAAGGTGATTGATAATACAACTTCCGGAGGAGGATCTTCCAGAGGCGGAGGTGGTAGTGGTGGTGGAAGCCGATCCGTAGGAGGAACCATTGCAGGAAATACCCAGGGACCAGCAACTGCTTTAAAATCCGTAACCGGAACTTGGAGCATGAAGGAAAATGGCAAATGGACTTTTGCTACAGACAGAACCTATACCAATGAGTGGGCCTATATCAATAACCCAAAAGCAACAGGTGAGCAGGAAAAGGTGTCCTGGTACTGGTTTGATAAAGAGGGATTTATGATGTCGGGCTGGCAGACAGATGTTGATGGAAATACATTCTATCTAAAAGCAGCTTCAGATGAAACCCAGGGCCAGATGCTTACCGGCTGGCAGATTGTAGAGGGAGCCTGGTACTATTTCAATACGGTATCAGATGGAACAAGAGGAAAAGCAATGACCGGAACGGTCATTGATGGACAATATGAAGTAAATGAAAGAGGCCAGTGGGTTAAGGACGGGAAAGTGGTTACTGTATTGCAGTAACCACCCTGTCCGGCCAGACGGCCGCCGCACATTGAAAACCACATATGTTTAACCGATAGAAAAAGAAATTATGTTCCTTAGAATTAAAGGAAAAGAAAAAGAGATTCTATTTTAAGAATCCCCTTCTTCTACATATTCCATGATATCTTCTGGCTGCAGCTTTAGAAAAGCGCAAATCTTGCATGACATATCCGTTGTTACAGTCTTACCATCAGAAAGTTTGACAAGTGTTGGGCCAGAGATAACACTCAGTAAATCAGTTTTTTTCATACCTTTACGGTTGATTTGATCAAATAATTTATAGTACTTTATTCCCATTATGAGATATGAGGATCTGATTAAAGATCCAATACCTGATAAAGCTGCCAAAAGAAAAATAAGCTTTGATCAATGCGAGATTGATTATCGTCAAACTACTGTCATGCATATGGGAGAGTATGCATACGGCTGGAAAGCATTATTCAGTGGCCATTTATTAGCCAGTGAGAGAACAAAAGCAGAGTGTAAGAAGATAGCCAGTGAGGAATTTAATAGGCTTGTAAAGCAAGGGAAAATCAGAGATACTTGTCCGTGGTAACACGGCTTGCATCAAGAAACATAGGACCAGGAGAGAGGAAATGTGTTGAATGGTTGATATAAATTGCAAAATGAGTATAGAGGAAGCAAAAAAGGAAATGGAAGATGAAAAAAGAAGTGTAGAAAGCAAAATAGGTTACAAGATTTGCTTTTTCTACTAATTCTTATATTGGTAGCTGTCATATAATATTTTAGTGGCTACTTATTCCCAACAATAGATAAAATATATATTTTATGCACGAATGTAATTATTATCTTGTTGTTTGGTTTAAAATGTTTATCTTTCAAATCTAAGGAACCAGATAAAAAGTTCTCCACTCGTGTAGAATTGATTAAATTATCGCCTCGCATTAAAGAATCTTTGGAGGTAAGGTACTTATCTTGCTTTACATTAGAAAATACTTTAAAGGATGATCCAAAAGAGTTAATACAATGTTTTGCTTGGATGGTTTTTCAATTAACCAAAGCAGAAGGGTAAAAGAAGTGACAATTGACGTAGATAATTTTTTAATATTAATGCCGTGGAGAGGAAAGGAAACATGAGTGACAATAAAAATAATTTCTATGAAATAAGCAAAAAAGAAGATTTGGATAAAGCTATTGTGATTGATCCTAAAAATGAATATATACATATTGAGGATCATTTAAAAGAAATGCAGAAGGAGTTTAGCAATCAAGACGGGATTATAGATATTCTTAAGATTAATCCTCCATGTCCTACGTTTGGTGTTGTGGGGACTGAAGAGGCACTTGAATATTTTACGGAAAAGTTTAATGCAGAAAGAAGACATCTCAATAATTTTGAACAGGCGTGTTATATGCAAACAATTATCCTGCTTGAAAGAGAATTGATGAATGAAGGAAAATTAGAAGTTAAGGAAAGTAATTAGTGGAGGTAAGGTTTAAGTATGGGAATAGTGATTAATGCTATCTTTGGTTTAATGATGATAGCTGTAGTTATACTTTGGTTTAATGATGATAGCTGTAGTTATACTTTGGATTAAAAATGTATATGGCCAGAGAAAGATAAGACGGTTGCAGGAAGAAGCTATATGTGAAAGTTTTTCTGATGCTGAAGAAGGTTATCGAATTATTAGAGGTGTAGGGAATATGAATTATGTATACTGTAATGATCAGCTATACTCCATAGTATTTTCGCAAACAACTCCTTATAAAATTGTATATAAAAGAGAGTTGAATCACCATGAAATAATTGATGTGGAAAGACAATGTGTAGGAAAACATATTAGAGAAAAGGAAAGAAAATTATATTAATAGCTGATACATAGGAGGGGTAAAATGAGATTGACAGCGAGAGAAAAGGGCAAGGAGATACCGGTCATGGTGAGTTTTGGCTATGTAGAGAGGTACGGAATTGTCATAGGAACTGGCGATAAATTGGTTGGTGTATTATTTAATACAGGTGAATATGGAGATATACCAGAAGAGAGGGTACATAAATTAAAAAAATGAGAATCTTGCCACTTTTAAAGAGATGATAGCATATATTAGGGCATTTACCAATGCCTTGATAAGTGGATTAATATATGTTATCATCATAGTATGAGATAGGAGGGCGAAGTATGAAAAAAAGATTATTAGGAGCAATATTATCTACAGTACTTACTGTAACCATGGCTACACCGGCATTTGCGGAAATTATCTGGACGCAAGATAAGCTTCCAGCAGGATATACAACCAATGAGTGGGAGAATAAGGATTTCTTCTTGAATGCAGGCACAGCCATTAAGAAGGATACTTACACGTATTATATAAAAGATTTGCATGGAAACTTTATGAAGAATGCTACATTTGCTGGTGGAATGACTACTAATGCAGAAGGTGTTGTTATACTTGGCAATGGTCATGTTGCTTCTTATGGCTCCCAGCAGGGGCAATTAGAATATGCAAATTCATTAACTTATGAGCCTTTTTCCTGGCATCAAGATGCTACGAAATCTACAAATGAGAACGGAATAAGTAATTTTTGGTATGGTCGTAGTGATGGATGTTATCCTATTAGCAGATGGCAATGGCTTATGGTATCTCCAGATGGAAAAAAAGATGGTTTAAAGTATGCTTACTGCTTTAACGAGTATGGATATCTTTATACCAATACCATTACACCAGACGGATACATGGTCAATCAGCTGGGGCAGCTCATGATTGACGGTAAGGTAATGACAAGGAACTATAATGACGTTACTCCATGGTATGGTTTTGTTGATTTCCCTATAGGAGCATTAGGATACGACTATAATTCTAGTGAAAGGGCAGCACAGCTTTGGGGAACACCTAATCCATTTTTTTAAGACAATAAAATAAATAATTTTATTTAAAAGACTATCGGTTATTTCATAATCGGTGGTCTTTTTTTGTTGCAAAATAGAGGATAAAATAATGAAAAAACTGTTGCAAAAGATAGAATTAAAGAGAAGAACGGCTGGTGCTATGGCGGTTATACTGGCAACTATGGCATTCCTACCATACGTTCCGCCAACCATGGTTTCCTTTGCGGACTATGCACAGCTAATTGAGGCAGTATCATTGCCTTCCTGGGATGCCGCTAGATACGAAGCAGATAACATTAACAACTATAAGCCTACAGGATTAATGTATGAAAATAAGGTATTTCATCTTGGGGCACCAGTAAGTGATGGTAATTTCCCGGCAGGAGCAAAACAATATCTGGTAGAGAACAAACAGCATAGTAAGGGGGAGTATAAGGAGTTTGATAAGACCTTTCTGTACTGTGTACAGGGGCATAATAGAAATACCATGATTCATTTGGGAAGCCAGGCCTTTTTTGATAATTACTGGACACCAAATAATCCACCTCCTTTATTCCCTAAAAAAATTGGAGATGAGGAAAGAGAGAAGTTTAACTTTCTTATGAACGTATATGGCAGCTACATGGGTAAAAATGACAGCATAGAAGCATGTAATGATGCCAATACAGGAACGGCCAAATATATAGTTGCTTCTGTTATTAACTGGCTTGCTGCTGATGATTGTGCTTTTACCAGTACCGATTTAGCAACCGATTTAAAAATTTTTCAAGACAGTGACAACTATAAAGCCGTCGTAAAACAAATGAACCCCAATGCAGTAGGAGATCGTTCTGTTTACAATCAGTTAGCCAGTACTCAGATTCCAGAGGAATATAAAGTCAAAGGGTGTACGAACTGGGCAGATTGGATGTTTGGACAGGTATGGGATGCTGCTACTATAACGAGAAAGTTAGATGTGGATGCAGAAGAAACCATTTATCATGCCAAAGTTGACAATGCCACAGATACTTACACCATAACTGTTCCTTATCCTAATGAAGCGGTAAAAGATTATTATCAAAGATTTTCTGCAAAGGACCTTTATGGTGATTGGACATATAATGGCCCCACGGATGCCGGCCTTGTATTTTCTTCCCAGTCTGGAGAAATACCAACTGATGGAAAAGGAATCGGGGTCCTATACTGGGCGAGTCCCGGTCAATATGGATTAGAACTGGCAAAAGATATTGGGTCTGCAAAACTTGCAACCTTTAAATTTTATACACAAGATCCTGGAGATCCATGGGGATTGGCTTATACTTTTGATGCATCTCAAACCTACTTTGTAGCAAAGCTTGATAAAGATTTAGAGGTTCATGTAGTTCCAGGTTCTTTACCAAATGGAGTAAAGCGCTATAAACATATGGAAGCCTTTGGTGCCAATTATAATGTATCTCTTTCTGACTTTGATTCTGAAACTGGAAAGCCTCTGGCGGGTTCCCGTTGGGACATTTTAGAAAAGTTTGATGATTCTCAGCTTGATGATATAGATCTGGATCTTGATGATCCAGGAAGTTACTCTCCTAACCTTGGTTCCTTAACAGGAGCATCCTGGGAGGAGGATGAGGGAAGTGATGATGATCGTATTTCTACAAACTACAGCGGAGATACTGGACTGAATGATTCGGAATCCAACCATTTTAATCAGGGTAATTCCTCTGGTTCTCAGTTTAAGCACTGGAGTGATCCCGACCGGGATGCCTGTTCTGCAGATGAACATATCACCAATGAAAACGGAGAACTTTACTACGTGGATTCCTTGGGGAAAATCGTAAATAAAAAAGCCCATTCCGATGCCAGAAGCTATAGGTATGAAAAGGGCTACTGTTCCGGCCATCCGGCTACAGTCATTGAGTACGAAGAAGTTCCAGAACCAGAGTATGACGAAGAAACAGGAGAGCAGACCAATGGGGATGCTATTGAAGAAGTGGTAGAGCGAAACCAGGTGCTTCATGATACCAAATGGTCTGAGTGGCTGGCCGGAGTGCAGGAGTGCGAGCGGTTAGTAGAAAAAGGTGGTTTCTTCCATGCCATTGATCCAACCGGGAGAACACAGAAGGAAGCATTAGAAAAGGACCGAGATCAGTTCTATCAAGATTTTATCTCCTTAACCTATGAATATTCTGCCAAAGAAACCACCCCGGCCCCAGGATATGCCCTTCATGGGAACCATCCGGATGACATTCCGGTGGAATGGAGAACCGTAACATCAAGTGAATTTAAAAGCTATCAGTCTTCCGGTATGGATCACTCCAGAAGTTCAGAAGACGGATCAGACATAGAAACGGATTCTATACCTCCTAATACATCTCTGGTACAGCAAAAGGCACCAATCTCCAAACAGCAGTTTCTTATGGGATTTAGTGCATTGGATCAAGTGGAGCCACTTGATCAGAAAGATATTAATATATCAAATGACAGAACAGAAGAGGTACTATCGTTAGAACATGATACTGAGATTCAGCCTCAAGCAGATAACGGGACACAAACGGAAACAGAAACACAGATAGGGGCAGAAGATGAAATACTAACAGAAACAGAAGCTGAAACCCAGTCAGAAACCAAAGCAGAAGCACCGGCAGAGTCAGATGCTGAAACACGGGCAGAAAATGAATCAGAAGTATCGGAAGAAACAGAAACTGAAGCACCGGCAGAAACAGTATGTGAGAAACCAACAGAAACCATTCCGGAGACTCAGGTTATGGACATTCCAAAGCCTGAAAAAATGCAGAAGGCAACCCCTTCCCAGATAGAAGCTATCAACGGGGGAATCTCCTTTACCGGCTTTTTTGAAGGAGTAAAGAACAGCTTTCAGTTTGTGGCGAATAAGACAAAAGCTCTTTTCCGCTTATCGGATGATGATGGAGAAAGAGGTGGTGGTTCATCACTCTCCTCCCTTCCAGAATCTACGGAAACAAGCCGGGTATCTCCCTTAAATTCTTCTATTTTGGACTGGACCTTTATCGTTTACGATCACCGGGTGGAAGGGGATATCCATATCAATAAGAAAGATATGAACCTAAAAGTCGGAGAATCAGAAAATTATAATGCTTCTGGTGATACCCAGGGAGATGGAAGTTTAGAAGGAGATGTTTTCGGACTCTTTACAGCCAATGATATCTCTCACCCGGATGGACATTCCGGTGTTGTCTTTCAAAAAGGGGATCTGGTTTCTGTAACCACTGCTGACCGGAACGGGGAAGCCAGTTTTCTAACCATTACCCAGGCACCAGGGTACACCTTTAACTATCAGACCGGAACCATTGAAAAGACACCAGGAGGCTTTGCGGATCGTGCCCCCACCAATCTTTATACTGCCATGGGAAAGGCTATCGGAAAAGAAACGGACATGGAACGGTTTGAGGGCCATACTTCCGATGGAGACAGCATTTCCCTGACGGATAGCCGAGGTGAAACAACTTCCGGATATCAAAAACTTTCTTCCAACCAGGGTGGCGACGGAACGGGAGAGAGCAGCCGTTCCTATTCTATAGAGAACAATGAGGCATTAAATGGAAACGCCTGGATCGGTCGGCCGCTTATCGTCAATGGGGACGGAACCCAGTACTACATCAAGGAGCTGACCCGCCCGGAAGGGTATGAGCTTTCTGTTTACGGAAAGGATGCCGCCTTAACCAACCGGGAAGCCTTTGAAGCCGGAGGAAATCCATCAGCAGAAGGAACGGTTTCAGCCGGGGGCCTGGAAGTGGACAAATTAAAAAAGAGCAATACATTTACAGTAAACAGCAGTGGAACCACCAACGGGTACCAGATCTATGCCCAGGGCATTCCAGAGGGAGCCACTTTCTATGTGACCAAAAGCCAGATAGTGGAAGATCCAAAGGGAACCCATACGGAGTATGTATCCAGAGAAGAAACGGCCCTGGCAGAAGAAGCCGGTGCCAGAGTTATTATAAATGGTTCCAGCGTGGAAGCGAAAGCCGGGGATACGATAACACTTCCCAATGGGGAAAGCGCCGTAGTAAGCCAGGTTTCTGATCCGGATTATGATTACACCTCAGTCCGCCCGGATAATGCCCTCCGTTATACCATTCCCACCTTTGAGGATAAGAAAAACACAGAGGATCTGATGGAAGATGCCAATGCAGCCCTGAAAAAAGCTTCCTTTAAAGAACCGGATGAGGGTGCGCCCTGGATCTTGATTTCCCTAGCGGGAGATACCTTTGAGGAACAGGCAAAAAGTCTGTATGAAGGAATGGAAGAAGCCGGGCTTTCTGTCTTTAACTGCTTACGTGTGCAGGATGTCACCGATGGAAAGGCAGTGATCCGCTACTCCTACCGGGTGGGAAATTCTGTATCTTCCGGTGTTTATGATGAAGTAAATAAATTGACCTATATAAAAAAAATTCTGGATTACAAGATCAATGGAACTGTAGTTTCTGGTTATATCTATGTTCCCTACACTCTGGATCAGCTGTCAGATTACAGAGAAAATGGAAACGGATTTATCACCTTTGCCAAAGTAAGAGCAGGGGAGCTGTCAAAGAAACAGGCTGTATTCTCGGAGAATTTATCAGCAATTACGATCAAGGAAAGTCCAGAACGGACTTACTGGGTGTACAGCCAGGGAGAACCGATCCGGAATAACGCTGGCAGTATCAAAAAAGTTATGGTGGAGCAAGAAATCCAGGTAGCTCCAGGGTATGAGTTAAAGGATATAGATACACCGCTGACCGCCGCTTACGACGGAACGGGCTACACCATAGAAGCCTCCGGAAGCGAGGGAACGGAAACCACACAGTACCGAATCAAGTATAACAAGGAGCTGATGGAAGGAACCTATACTTCTCCCCAGGACTATGCAGAGTACTATGGAAATATTTCTGTCACACCAAAGATGGCCAGTGCCGGAAGCTACATAGAAACAGTGACGCTTCGGTATGACCGGACCCGGATTGATTCTGATGGCGGGACCAGACAGACCCCGGTTTCCTTACTGGGACGGCCCATTATGCAGAAGGTAAAAATTACAAAGGACATTTCTATAAAAGCTGATGGAACCTATGAAAACAATACCTATGCAAATGCTGGCGGTAAGGATAAGTATACCGAACAAGGAGGTGGAACAGAGAACAACGCAAAATATATAAAGAATTTCCGGTTTAAAGCATATTTAAAGTCCAACTTAGAGCGACTTTACCGGGCGGAAGATGGAACTATTCTCTGGCAAGATCGGAATGGAAATCCGGTGGATATCAAAGCCTACCGGGACGCATTCCCGGAAAAGGTGCAGAAGGTTTACACCAACGTCGACCACCAGACAGATCCTCTTTTAAAGGATTCCAATAAAGCAGCCATTGCAAACACGGAGCTTTACGGTTCTTCAAACGGTTTAATTAATGCAGAACAGAACAACGGTTATACGGCAGTCCTAGAAAAAACTATGCAAACAATAAAAGATGAGGAAGGAAAAGAGATATCAGTCAGCCGTTACAACTATGAAAAGTTCTTTGAAGCCATAAAAGTGGCCAATGAAGACCAGTGGGACCGGACAGACAAGGGCAGCACGTCCTTTAAACCGTTTGCCTGGATTAAAAAACTCCTGTTTGGAACCAATGGAGGGGAGAAGCAGTATCCTGCAATCCATAACAATCCAGACATGAAAAACAGTATTAACACCTCTCTAGAAGCTGAAAGCAACTCCCAGCGTTCGGATCATGTCCGCCAGTTTGCAATTACCTGGTACTTGGATGATGAAGTTGCAAAGCTTGTAAAGAAGAATCCGGCAGGAGAAATGGAGAGTGCTGCAGGAAGTGAAACGTATCAGGATGAAATTTATGATAAGGCGTTGTCCGAAGCAATCAAAAAAGCAGAGAATTATTTAAAACCCTTCTTCAGCTATGACCTTGATGAAATCTATTCCATTCATTGGGACTGCGAAGCAGAGGGCGGAAAAGACAAAGATACAACGACACTGAGCGCCGACCAGGAAGATGCAGAGGCCGGGTATTGTTTCGGAGTATCAGAATATCTTCCCTACGGGACATATGTGGCGGTAGAACAACAGCCCTTTAACAAGGACTTAGGGGATCTTTACAATAAACATTACAAAACAGATGCACCAAAAGAAATTGAACTTCCAGCAGTCTATGAGGGTGGGAAATCCGGATCAGACAAAACACCGGAGGAGCTGGCCAGCTATTATAGTTATAACGCAGCGGATACCGTTTCCCAGCTTTCTTCCAAATACTACATCCGATTTAATGAGGAATGGCCGGGAGAGAGTGGAGAGGACAAGCGAACATATGTGATTCGGGCGCACAGCCGATTAGGGGATTATGAGATTTATCCTTATGGTCTGGATCTTCAGACAATTTCTGGTTCTGCTCCTGGTGATCCTTCCGGAAAAGGACATTTTACAATCACGCAGGAGAAAAACGATCCAGTAAAAGATTACTACAATACCATGATTGATCCGCCAGAAGACGGAGGAAATTCAAATAGCCATTATCTGGCCGATGATGGAAATGACGGAAAGGAAGCCCCTAATGGTACCACCTATGAAACCGATGGCGTAGAAAAAATATACCAATATGGTTCCATATCAGAAGATAAGCAGATTTATGATCAGGTTGCATTTCCTGGAGTAACAGGAGAAGTCTATAAGGATCATGTGACTGCCATGGAAGGGATGCAGACCGCTTATGATGGCAAATATGCTTCTATGCTGGTGCCCTGGAGTGTTACGGAGCCGGCAAATGAAGTAACTGATACCAAACAGAATGAAAATGGTACGGCAAGTTATAAAGGGTATGGTTATCGGAAGTTTACAAATACCTTCTATACAAGCCGGTTGAGAATTGAAAAACTTGATTCCGAGACTGGAGAAAATATCTTACATGACAGTGCCTTGTTTGCCCTATATGCCGCTACCAGAGAGGACGGAGAGACTACAGACGGTTTGGTGAAGTTCTACGAGACAGACACCCGGATCAAAGGCTCTAAGGAGTTTTTGACAGCTATGGGAGCGGAAAAAATCAGTAAGATTGGTGATACCTGGACAGGTATTGTTTCAGCCGGAACACCAATCTGTGAGGAAACAAAGCAAGTGATACTTGCCGATCAGGAAGGAAGAAGAACTGGACAGTTTGAAGCCTTTACTACTACAAGAGACGGCCTACAGGCAAAGGAAGAGGATGAAACAAGTACTGCCAATCAGGACCAGAACACCGGATATCTTGTTACACCGCAGCCCCTTGGAGCAGGAACCTATGTCCTTTGCGAGATCAAGCCTCCGGCAGGCTACGTGAGAACAAAGCCGGTAGCCATTGAGATCTATTCCGATAAAACCACCTATTACCTGGACGGAAACCGGGATGGGAGGGTTGCTGCTGCCATATATGAGAATCAAAATGAAACCATAAAAGAAGATACTGCAAGAATCTATGTAGCAAACACTCCGATCCGCTTAGAAGTATCAAAAATCAAGGATTCCGCCCAGACCGTAACCTACCAGACAGAAACCAGAGTGGAAGGAACAGAACTGGAATTAAAACAAAGATACGGAGCGGAAAACTTAGAATTTGCCTATAAGAGCGGTACCTACTTAGGATATGGCTGGTTCAAAGGAACCTTAGAATCCCTTCAGGCCAGAAAAGAAGCGGGGGAGGATGTCGAGCCGGTTTACTTAAACGGGGTATTTGCCGGATATGGTCTGGTTTCCAGGCCCCTGGATACGGCGGATGATAAAAACCGTTATGCTGCCGGCGCAAAGATGGCTCTCTACGATGCCATTGAGATCAAAGAAAACGGAGACATCGGAGATTACGGATATGATGGCGTGGAAGTAACCAGGGACCATAATAATAATGTCCAGTCTATGAAGGTGTTAAAGGGCTACGCTGGTAATACCGTAGAATTTATTAAAA
This sequence comes from uncultured bacterium, assembly GCA_963519465.1. Lineage (GTDB taxonomy): Bacteria > Bacillota > Clostridia > Lachnospirales > Lachnospiraceae > Lacrimispora. Next base: position 37,971 of record CAUQMY010000015.1, on the reverse strand, counting down.
AAGGAGATCAGGAAGGAAGCCTTGCAGGAGAAACCGGAGAAGGCACCTGGACGTATGAAACCATAGAACGGAATGATACGGATATCCTGTTTTACTCTCTTGGCAATCTGAATGTAACAGAAACCGGGACAACAGGAATGGTTTACGGTTATGACCGGAACGGAAATAAAGTTCAGGTTAAGAATAAAGAATCTATCTTTGTTCTAAAGGCAGGAGTGCCAGTCTTTGAACTGGTCGGGGGAGATTTAACGAGTATCACGTACTCCCTGGCAGACAAGAGCTTAATGCTTCCTTCCGGAACAACGCTTTATCATTTAGATGAAGAAGGAAACCGGGAGGCATATGTCAATCCGACCACAGGAATGGCCTACACCAAAGAGGGAGAAAAGCTCCTGGTATGGCCAGTAAAGCTATCAAAGAATAAAACCGGCGCTATTATCGCCAGAGAAAAGGTTAAAACCTACCGGATCGCTACAGTCAATGCAGACACAGATCAGGAATACACCTCAGGTACCTATAATGGAAAAACTTTTATAAAGAGCATGAATCCTGTATTAAACGGTCATGGTCTGCCGGAGTATTATCAGAAATCCATTGAAACCTATAAAAAGGGAGATCCTGTTTATGACATTGATGGGGATTACGTTCGCTATAAGCACGATGATCTCTTAGATGCTTTCAATAAGGCAGCTTACCGGATCAATGAGGAAGCCGGAAAAAGAGCTATTGGAAAGGAAGAGGATACCACTGATGATCCGAAGTTTTATCACCGTGAGGGTGAACCTTGGGTAACGGAAAACACCTGGATCACCGGAGAAAAGTACCCGAATGATCCCTTCCAAACGGATGTTACGGTAGGACAAGCAGATATGTTAAAGCGTGTGATTCCAGGGACTTACATTATGGAAGAGGTAAAAGCCCCTTCCGGTTATCAGAAAGGATTTCCACAGGGAATTACCATAGAGGAAACCAAAGAGGTACAAACCACCAGCATGGAAGATCCTAAGATCAAAGTGGAGATCACAAAGACCGATGCTGCCAACCAGTACCGGATTCCAGTAATCAGTGATTACCAGGACGGCCTTGTTGTGACGGAACCCAAAGGCGCATACAGCTATGAGCAGATCACCGGGGCGCATCTTGCGCTTTACAACGCTAAGAGAGTTTCCACCACGGACAGCAACACATACCCCAAAGGTTATTATCTGGTCAAAGCAAGAAACAAACCGGCAGAGTGGACCGTAGAAAACACCGAAGACAATGCTCCGGTGCGAATTGTAGCCGACTGGATCACTGATGGAAAAGCCAAGTACTTTGAAGGAATCCCGGCAGGAGATTACATTCTGGAGGAATCCGAAGCAGCAAGCGGGTATGTCCGTACTTCTATGGAGATTACGGTAAAATCAGCCGGTGACGTTCAGACCATCAACGTAACCGATGACCATACGAAGCTGGAGGTATATAAGTACTTTTTAGACAGCAAGGGGGTAAAAAATCTTCTGCCAAATGATCATGCTGCAGGCTTGGCCTTATACGAAGCAAAGACAGATGGAGACGGAAATATTTTAATGGAAGAAGGAAAGCCCCAGTACGATAAGGAAAAGAAAGTAGATCAGTGGACCACAGACGATTTGAGCGAATACACGGAGCTGACAGAAAAAAGCAAGAAGCTTGCGGATCGCATGAAAGACTTCCTGGGCCTTACCGATAACAAATCCAGCTTTTTGACAGATTATGAAGCCGCTTACCGGGAAAAGGGAGAAGAACTTTCCTACCTTACCTGGTACACCCAAGATGGAGAGCGGAGTGCAGAACGGACGGAGAGCATACCAACCGGAAAGGGAGAGAACATCACCCAGACTTGGACCACCGATACCGGGGCGGCAATCCGGATTACCATTTACCGAAACGTGACTAACGGTGCCCTTGACTTCGATGGGAAGCTGCCACTCAACTTTGAATACCAGTTTAACTATAAGGAAAATAACGGCATAAAAACCTATGACACCTTAGAGGGAATGCACCGCTTAGATTATCTTCCTCTGAATATAGAAAAAGATGGGAAGAAGATCGGAGCGTATGTACTGGTAGAAGAAAAGGTTCCGGACGGATTCGAACCAGCTGATCCAAAAGCCATAGTCATTACCGAAACGGGAGCCGTGCAGCGAGTCAGCTTACAAAATGAAGAGAAGTTCATCAACGTCTTGAAGGTTGTCACAGATGGAACAAATCAGTATGCAGCGGAAGGGGCAGAATTTGCCCTATACCGGTCCGATGAAGCCGGAAACTTTATAAATGATGAGGCTCATTTCATTGAAACCTGGATCTCCGGATCAGACGGACGCTACACCAAAGAAGACCAGTTTAATGACAAGATTATAGAAGGGTTTCAAGTGGGAGATTTAAAACCCCACCGGATCAGCAAGGTTGCATACGGAACATATTACCTAGTGGAAGTCACCCCACCGGCTTATATGCAGAAAGCAGATCCAGTGAAAATAGAAGTGGGAGCAGAAAAGATTCCGGTTTACCGGATCACAAATATCCCAACCGTTGGAACGTTGGAAATCAATAAAAAGGCTTCCGATACCAGTGATGGACTAGCAAATGCCCGGTTTAAAGTAACCAACATGGATACGGGAGCCGTCTGGTACATGACAACCGGCAGCGAAGGAAGCGCCGTTTTAAAAGGTCTTCCAGTCGGAGAGGTCCAGACAAATGGCACTATAAAAGCCTATACCTACACCGTAGAAGAAATTTCTCCTCCTGATTTTTATCAGATCACGGGAGGAATCAAAAAGTTCCAGTTTGATGGGGCTGAAAGTGGGAAAGAAGTTAAGTACGTTTACGAGGTCCTAAACAATCCTACGGAGATCCATTTCCGGAAAACGGATTTTAATACAGGAATGGCTGTAAATGGAGCGGAAATCGCTGTTTATGAAGCGGCAGTGGTTGACGGAGAATATCAGAAGAATGGAGGAGCCATAGCAACCGTTATTTCCGGATCGGACGGCTTTACATTAAAGAAAAAGCTAAAAGCAAGCCAGGTCTATATCATGGAGGAGTTAAAAGCTCCGGCCGGATATGCTCTATCAAAGCCAGTGATCTTTACCGTAAATAGAGCTGGAACGGGTATTCGGAATGTTTCCAATGATTTTAATGTTTTAAAACTGGCAAGTGACAACGGAGCCATTGAAGCGCTTGCCGTAACCGGCCGGGTACCAGTAAAGGTGTATACCATTATAAAAGATCTGGATACTGGTTATGAATTACCAGCCAAAATAGGAACTGGAGATAATCAAACTGTAACAGCCATGGACGGTATTACCGAAGGCCATTTGTATGAGATTACAGAATATACCAGATATTCGGATGGCAGATCAGAGAAATCTTTTAAGGAAACCAGACGGATCTACTTTGATGAAACCGGAACTTATACCTTACCTTCCAGGACGTATCTGGGAACCAGGCAGGAGTTGACTGATGGGGAAGGAAACATTCTGGCCAGCTGGGCGGTCAATCAGGATAACTACGAATATACGATTTTAAATCCAGTAGTCAAAGAAGTTCCTATAGCTAAAGTAACAGGAGTTGGAGCGGATCACGGAGCCGTCAAAGCAGGAAGCGTTATAAAGTACTCTGTTACCTACACCAACACCTACAATTATCCGGCAGATATCCGGATCAAGGCGATCCTTACGGATGGGCTGGAATATTTAAGATCTACCGACTATGGAACAGAGCAAAACGGAATTATTACCTGGAATCTTACCGATGTTGCTGCCCATCAAAGCGGAACTGTGGAAGTGGTTGTAACTGTAAATGGAGAGACAGGAACACAGGCGAAAGCGTGGTTTGAAACAAAAGTGAATGCCGTATCAAAGCGTACAGTCCTGGCAAATCCAATTGTTCCAGACGGATCTATTACCATAGTAAATAAGCTAACCGGTACCGGAAAGAATCAAACCGATTCTTTTACATATCATGTGAAGCTTAAAGACCAGAATGGAACTGTATTGACCGGATACCAGGCATATAGCGGCTCCATCGATGGACGGATCAAAGGAGAAGGAACCATTACCCTGAAGGGAGATGGATATGTAACTTTTGCCGGACTTCCTTACGGCACCAGATACGAAATAAGCCAGGAACCAACAGACAACTATGAACTGGAAGGAGGGACCAGAACCGGAGAGATACAAAAGACGTTACAGAGCGCTGTATTTAAAAATAACCAGGATGACAAGGTGATCCGGGAACTTTTGACAGCAGGAGGAAACTACCAGCTGACAGAAACCACAATCTACAGTGATGAAAGCAATATTACCACCGGGATCTACCGGTTTGCCATTAACAGCTCCGGCATGATTGATAACGTAGATATGGAGGATAAGCCGGTGAATCTAACCTTTATAAAGGTGGATAGAGATACGAATCAGGTCCTTTCTGGCGGTCAATACAGCCTTATTGATGAGAATAGCGGAGTGGTCCTTCATGAATTTACCATAGAAAATGGTGCTCCAGTTATAATCCCGCCAGAACTTATCATCCCGGGGCAGGGATATATATTCCGGGAAGATCTCCCACCTGAGGGTTATGCCTTTGAAAAAGACATTCATTTCATCGCAGAGGAAAGTGGGATTCCGGAAACTGTCATTATGGAAGATAAGCAGACAGAAGTAAGCCTTTTAAAAGCGGATGAAGAAACCGGAGAACTTCTAACTGGTGGACGTTTTACAATTATGGATAAACAAACCGGTACATCGATAATAACCTTCTCTCCAGAAGGAGAACCATATCAGCTAAAAGGAATCTTAATTGCAGGAAAAACCTATGAACTGATTGAAGAGGAAGCTCCAGTGGGATATGCTTATGCTCCAAACGTGAAATTTACCATTCCCAAGTCAGCAGTTCACCTCAAAATCACAATGAAAGATAAAATGACAGAGGTTTTAATAAAAAAACTGCCATTTATCCTGTCTGAAAGTACACCATCAGAGGCGGAGAAACAACTACCAGGAAACGTTCTTCAAATATTGAATGAAGACAAATCCCCAGCAAAAGCCATAAGAAAAACCAAAAATGTAAACTCTGGCGAAAACCTTATATTTACAACCTCTGATCAATTTGAAGAACTAAAAGGACAGCTAATTGCCGGAAATAGTTACTGGCTTCATGAAGTTCAGCCTGTGAAAGGATACTCTTATTCAGAAGATGTCCCTTTCACTGTCAGTAAAAATGGCAGCAGGGATTCCGTGGTTATGATCAATCACCCAACACAAGTGGTACTGTCTAAGAAATCCATAACAGGCAATAAAGAGCTTCCTGGCAATCATATGAGTGTTAAAGACAAAAATGGGTTTATAGTGGATGAATGGATTTCTACTGACCAGCCTCACCAAATTACTGCAAAACTGAAGGCCGGAGAACTCTATTTTTTCTGTGAGGAAAAACCGAAAAACGGATATGCATTTTCAAAACCTGTTGCATTTACAATAAGCCGAAATAAAGATATTACTATGGCAGAAATGAGAGATGATACCACAAAGGTTAAGATCTTTAAGGTTGATGCAAAAGGAAAAATGTTGGACGGTGCTGTCTTAAGGATTTTAGATGAAGAAGGAAATGTAATAGTAAAGGACTTTAAAACTAGTTTGAAAGCGGTTGACATAACTGGGATACTGGAGGCTGGCAGAAAGTATATACTTAATGAAGTGGCTGCCCCAGAAGGATATCTTTTTGCTAGAGATGTAGAATTTACTGTCCCGAAAGAAGCAAAACAGCTGGAGGTTTTTATGACAGACTTTAAGGACCCAGGAACGAAAGGAAAGGATCCTGAACCAGTGCCAAAACCAGAACCTAATCCACCTGAGAATTCAATAAAAGTAGGAAGAATAACTGCAACGTACAATAAAGATCCATTCAATCCAGCATGGCTGGAACTGGTTTACGGAAAAATCAATGGAAAACGGGGAGAAAAAACAGGAGATGATACTCCAGTTGGATTTTGGGTTTTTGGAATCATTTCTTGCCTTACCGGCGCATTCTTCATATTAAGAAGTGGAAAGCAGAAAGCAAAAAAGAGTGGCAGTGCCGACGAAAATATGTCTAATGGGAACGAATCTAAGTATTAGCCCTTATAGCAGAAGTTCATATTTAAATTTATTACTAAGGAGAAAAAAACAAGAAGAAAGTGCCTGGCAGCAGAAGGAATGGGAGCCTCAAAAAAATGAGCCTGAATCAAATATTCTCAAAATATAATTTCGTCCAGAGCAGACGCAAACAAAAAAACAAACTAATAAGCAAACAAAAAAACAAACGATCAAATACCTGCCTTGTAATCAAGCAGAAAAACAAACAAATAAAAACCTGTCTGGCCCTAATTTGGCTATCAGGCACTTTCGTATTCAGTTCAAATTTAGCAAATCGTTACATAACATACCAAGAAGCAGAACAGGAATACCAAGAATTAGATCAAATTATCTGGAACAACCCACTCAACAACCAACTCAACAATCCGCTCAACAATCCACTTGACAATTCACTTAACAATCCACTCAACAAATCACTCAATAAGCAATTCAACAACCAACTCAATAATCAATTTAACAATCCACTCAACAGTCAACTCAACGATCCACTCAAAAACCACCCCCCATTAACTCCCATCATTCCCCTTGAAAAGCAATTAAAAGAAATCAATCCAGACTACATATTCTGGCTAACCATCCCCGGAACAACCATTAATTATCCCGTAGTAAGAAGCCGCCACCCCGGTTATTATCTAAACCATACCTTTAAAAAATCAAAAAATCCCAGCGGTAGCCTATTTATTCAAGAAGATGCCTTGATTCCAGGCAATGAAAACACCGTGATATTCGGACACAATATGAAAGATGGAACCATGTTTTCCGATCTAAAAAAATATAAAAATGAAATATTTTATAAAAATCATGACATAATTCAATTATATTGCAATGAGAGGTGGTATCAAGCAAAGATATTTTCAATCCAGATCAGACATGAAAGTGATTTAAATTGCTATGAAACAGAGTTTAATAATCCAACCCAAAAACAGGAATTCATTTATAGCATGAAGGAAACCTCCTTATACCCCACAGCATTTCTCCCATCAGTAGAAGATCCTATCATTTCACTTTCTACCTGCTATGGACAAACGGAGAGAATGATTGTACAAGCTTCCATCCTATGTTATACTGACAATTAGTATTATTTGTGAAAAAATAAAATTAAATATGGAGGTTTAAGCTATGGAAACAATAAAAATTGGTATCTTAGGAGCAGGAAGAATCGCGTCAGTACTGGCAAATACTATGGTTAAGATGCCCAAGGTGGAGCTCGTCGGAGTTGCTTCCAGAAGTCTTGACAAAGCCCAGGAATTTGCATCACGTTTCTCCATCAAAAATGCCTATGGTTCTTATGAAGAGCTGGTAAAAGATCCGGAGATACAATTAATCTATATCGCAACTCCTCACTCCGAACATTACAAGAATGCAAAGCTGTGCCTGGAAAATGGAAAGCATGTTCTTTGTGAAAAATCCTTTGCTGCCAATGCTTCTCAGGCGGAGGAAATGATTGCTTTGGCAAATGAGAAAAATCTTTTAATTACGGAAGCTATGTGGGTTAGATATATGCCAATGGCAGAGACCATAAGAAAGGTTTTGGATTCTGGCATTATTGGAGAGCCTATGACACTTACTGCAAATCTCTGCTATCTGGTTTCTGAAAAGCCACGGCTTATACAGCCAGAACTTGCAGGCGGTGCGCTTCTTGACGTTGGCGTATACACCCTTAATTTTGCCTCTCTTGTATTTGGTGATGAGATTACAGATATTAAATCCAGTGTGATTAAGACTGAGTCTGGAGTGGATGCACAAAACAGTATCACACTTTCCTACCCGGGTGGAAAGATGGCTATCCTTAACAGTTCTTTGCAGGTTCTGTCAGATCGTCAGGGAATTATTTATGGAACAAAGGGATATATGGTAATTGAAAACATCAATAACTTTGAATCCATACAGGTTTATGACACCGACCGGAAAGTGGTTGAGAGATATGAGAGACCGGAGCAGATTTCAGGTTACGAATATCAGATTGAAGCCAGTGCTGATGCCATTGAAAAGGGACTGTTAGAGTGTCCTCAGATGCCTCATAAGACTACGATGAATGTTATGAACGTAATGGATGAATTAAGAAGACAATGGGGAATCCGTTATCCATTTGAGGTGTAAGATAGAGGTTTGTAATTTTCCCACAAGATATTTGCTTTAAATCAATAGGAAGGGCTGTTGAAAATAAGATTTCTACCGGAAATTGCATTGGATATGTATCCATATCCGCAATGTCTGGAATAGAATTTATATTTTCAACAGCCCTTTTTGTAAAATATCTTTGATTCATAAAATTTACTGTTTTATTTCGAAAAAGCGTTATTAACGTTCTTCGTTCATGCGTCCTTTTGAATCCACATAAGAGCCATCGACCATACGGTTTGTCGCCATAAGCCCGAGTACTCCGTCCTGGTTCTGGTTAAAATAATACCAGGATCCGTCGATTTTATGCCAGCCAGTGGCTAGTATTCCTATTTGATTGGTGTAGAACCAGCCGCCATAATCAGGATCATTTACCCAGCCGATTACCATGGAACCTTCCTGGGTTCCTTTCTCTGGATTAAAATAATACCAATGGCTGTTTAAATATCTCCAGCCAGTAGCCATATATCCATTGTCCATGAAATAATAGGATTTACCCTGATAATCCCCCCATGTCCCGGCAGGAGAGGACATATTCCATTGATTGACGAAACGCCAGCCTACTTCATCCTTTGACCAATAACCGGATAAATACACGGATTCCTCTTTTGTGTGAGCGTAACTGACAGTATGCCTGGAACCTGATACAAGGAACAGAAATAAGGCAGACAGTGCCACGAGGGATCGCATCAGAAAACGGCGGTGAAAAATATTCACAATAACGGTCACCTCCTTAAATTATCGGATAGAATTTCTGATTCGATTATAAGTGATGGTTGCATAAAATACAATGCGATAAAGAGAACTGTAAGGTTTTCGACGGAATTCCGTTTAAAATTTATAGAAAATATCTTGACACATAGAATGTGGTTTGTTATATTACATATAGAACAAAAGGAGCAATGTTTTTACATTGCCAGATAAAAGGAGGGAGCTATTATGAACATTAATAAGTTTACGCAAAAGTCAATGGAAGCTGTCCAGAATTGTGAAAAACTTGCTTATGAATATGGAAACCAGCAGATAGAGCAGGAGCATTTGCTCTATAGCCTTCTTACGATCGAAGACAGTCTGATTTTAAAACTCATTACAAAAATGAACATACAAAAAGAGCAGTTTTTAAATGAAACAGTTCAGGCAATTCAGAAACTGCCAAAGGTAAGCGGTGGACAGTTATACATCAGCAACGATTTAAATAAAGTACTGATCAGCGCAGAAGATGAAGCCAAAGGCATGGGGGATGAATATGTCTCAGTTGAGCATTTATTCCTGGCAATCCTTAAACAGCCGGCAAAATCCGTCAAAGAATTATTACGGACCTATGGAATCACTAGGGAGAACTTTTTGACCGCACTATCTACGGTGAGAGGCAACCAGCGGGTGGTAAACGATAACCCGGAAGCCACTTACGACACCCTGAACAAATATGGCTATGATATGGTAGAACGGGCGAGAGATCAAAAGCTGGACCCGGTAATTGGCAGAGACAGCGAGATCCGTAATGTAGTCCGTATTCTTTCGAGAAAGACAAAAAATAACCCGGTGCTTATCGGTGAACCAGGTGTCGGCAAAACTGCCGTCGTTGAAGGCCTGGCTCAAAGAATCGTGCGGGGAGATGTACCCGAAGGATTAAAGGACAAAAAACTGTTTGCGCTTGATATGGGAGCGATGCTGGCAGGAGCAAAGTACCGGGGAGAATTCGAGGAGCGTTTAAAGGCTGTTCTTGATGAAGTAAAAAAGAGTGACGGGCAAATCATTCTTTTTATCGACGAGCTTCATACCATTGTAGGAGCTGGTAAGACCGAAGGATCCATGGATGCCGGAAATATGTTAAAGCCTATGCTGGCAAGAGGGGAGCTTCATTGCATCGGAGCCACCACTCTTGACGAATATCGCCAGTATGTGGAAAAAGATCCTGCTTTGGAGCGGCGTTTCCAGCCCGTTATGGTAGATGAGCCTACTGTGGAAGATACCATTTCCATATTAAGGGGATTAAAGGAGCGTTATGAAGTTTACCACGGAGTGAAAATCACAGACTCAGCCCTGGTTTCAGCGGCTACCCTGTCTGACCGCTACATCAGCGAACGGTTTTTGCCGGATAAGGCAATTGATTTGGTGGATGAAGCCTGTGCCATGATCAAGACAGAACTGGATTCCATGCCGGCGGAGCTGGATCAGCTTTCCAGAAGGATCATGCAGATGGAAATTGAGGAGGCGGCCCTTAAAAAGGAAACAGACCATTTAAGCCAGGACCGTCTTGCGGAGCTGCAGCGGGAACTGGCTGAGCTTCACGACGAATTTGCCGGTCAGAAAGCTCAGTGGGAAAATGAAAAGGCATCAGTAGATCGCCTGTCTTCTTTAAGAGAGGAGATTGAAAGCTTAAACCGTGAGATCCAGGACGCCCAGCAGAAGTACGATTTAAACCGGGCAGCAGAACTGCAATATGGAAAATTGCCGCAGCTTCTAAAGGCGTTAGAAGAGGAAGAAGAGCGGGTGAAAAATCAGGATTTAAGCCTGGTTCGTGAAAGCGTAACAGAAGAAGAGATTTCAAAGATCGTTTCCAAATGGACCGGAATCCCGGTAACCAGGCTGACAGAAAGTGAGCGGAATAAGACCCTTCATCTGGACCAGGAGCTTCATAAACGGGTCATTGGACAGGAAGAAGCAGTATTAAAAGTAACAGAAGCTATCATTCGTTCAAAGGCCGGAATCAAAGATCCCTCAAAGCCCATTGGTTCCTTCCTGTTTTTAGGACCTACCGGCGTAGGAAAAACAGAACTTGCCAAGGCATTGGCGGAAAGCCTGTTTGATGATGAAAATAGCATCGTAAGAATTGATATGAGCGAGTACATGGAAAAGCACTCGGTATCCCGTCTTATTGGAGCGCCTCCTGGATATGTGGGCTATGATGAAGGCGGTCAGCTTACCGAAGCTGTTCGGAGAAAGCCCTATTCCGTAGTTCTGTTTGATGAGGTGGAAAAAGCGCATCCGGATGTATTTAATGTACTTCTTCAGGTTCTTGATGATGGACGGATCACAGATTCCACAGGTAAGACCGTGGACTTTAAAAATACAATCATCATTATGACTTCAAACATTGGTTCCCAGTACTTACTCGAAGGAATTGATGAAGAAGGGAAAATCAGGGAAGGTGCGGAGGCAATGGTAATGAATGATTTAAGAAACCATTTCCGCCCTGAGTTTTTAAACCGTCTGGATGAAATCATATTGTTTAAACCTTTAAGCAAAGAGAACATTGTGGGAATCATTGATTTGCTCATTAAGGACTTAAGCCGCAGGCTGGAAGATCGTGAGATTAAGATCAGGTTGACTGACCAGGCGAAAAAATTTGTGGCAGACCGGGGATATGATCCCGCATACGGCGCAAGACCATTAAAGCGATATCTTCAAAAGCATGTAGAAACACTGGCGGCAAAGCTCATACTTGGTGATGAGATCCGTGCTGGAAGTACCATAGTCGTTGATGTATCGGAAGAGGAAGAGCAGCTGACGGTATTTTTAGAATAATAAAAGATTAAACGAAAAAGAAGTCTCCGAAAGGTGAAAGGAATGAAGGAGGCTTCTTTTTCGTTGTTCTAAGATGATTTTGATAGAATGAAAGATGTAATATAGTGATTAGTTACAAAATAAATAAAAAAATGTTGACAAATACATTAACATTGTCTATTATAAATACATAAGTGTTACTGGTTGAGCAGGCATGACTTCAAATGTGTGATTTTACACATTCTGTTGTTGCGCCTTTTTTGTTCTTGGGAGCGAATATGAAGTTAGTAAAAGCACTTAATAATAATGTTGCTATGGTCTTAGGACAAGATGAGCAGGAATCTGTTGTCATGGGTAAAGGGATTGCCTTTAATATCCAGCCAGGAGATTCGATAAGGGAAGAATTAATTGAAAAAAGATTTATTTTAGGTGGGACAGGTCACAAAGATTTTGACAGTCTTTTAAAAAGAATAAATGTAAGCGATGTAGAACTGGCCAGTGAGATTATAAGAGATGGACAAAATAAACTGGGGTATAAGTTAAATGACAGCATTCTTTTAACTCTTTCAGACCATTTAGGACTGGTGTTAGAAAGAGCAAGAAAGAATTTATATTTTGGGACGGCACTTCAATGGGATATAAAACTCATATATCCGAAAGAATATGAGTTTGCTAAGGAAGCAATCCAAGGGATCAATACCAAATTGGGCTTTAAGATCCCGGAGCAGGAGGCTGCATTTATAGCCCTGCACTTTATTAATGCCAAGTCAGATAATAAGGTTATGGAAGAAACGGTTCTATGCACCAGAATTGTTCAGAACATATTGGATATCACCAGACTCTATTACGAAAGAGAATTCAGTGAAGAAGACTTTAATGTAAATCGGTTTATATCTCATGTCGTCTATTTTGTACGGAGACAAATGAATGGAACGAAACTGAAGATAGACGATTCGATTGCTGAGGTTATTGAAAAAGAATGTCCTGGTGATTTCGCCTGTGCATCTAAGATTTCCCAGTTTCTTGAGCAGTTGTATGGTTGGAACATTGAGCGGAGTGAATTGCTTTATTTATCACTTCATTTAAATAGGATTAATATAAACTAGACATAAGAGAGGTGTTACTGCTCTGGCAGGCATGACTCGGAATGGCATATTTTTTGTTGCCATTTCGGGTCATTTTTATTTCGGTTTGAATTCAAAAGCTGTTTTCATAGTTAGCTTTTTTATATAGATGAAAGGATATTTTACGTTTTTCAGCGAACAATTATTTAAAACAAGAAGGAGGAAAACAATGAAGTACGAAGAAGAAGCGAAACAAATTATTAATAGCGTTGGTGGAGAGAGCAATATTAGAAGCCTTGTACATTGTGCAACAAGACTTCGATTTGAATTAAAGGATGACAGGAAGGCAGACAAAGAAGGGCTTAAGAAAATGCCGTTTATTCTCCAGGTGCTGGAAAGCGGTGGCCAGTTCCAGGTAGTTATTGGATCCGCAGTCGGCAATTACTATAGTGCAATTATGAAAAACACAAATTTAAGCAAAGAAGGGGGAAAAGAAGATACAGAAGTAAAAGGGTCACAAAAAGTCGATATAGGCGGCATGATTCTTAAAGTTATTTCTGGCGCATTTTCTCCTCTGATTCCTTTGCTGGCTGGTTCCGGTATGCTTAAAGCGCTTTTGACGATACTTGTTCAGACAGGCGTTTTTGCAGAAACGGATTATTCCTATCTCATTCTTTTTGCAGCAGCCAATACCATATTTTATTTCCTGCCAGTCTTTTTGGGTTTTACTTTGTCAAAACAGTTGGGCAGCAATACGTTTGTGGGAGCAGCCATTGGAGCAGCACTGCTGGAACCAAGTTATACAGGTTTACTCACTGCAACCGGAGTGAATTTCCTGGGTGTAGGTGTTACGCCCGTTGATTATGCCTACACGGTTTTTCCCATTTTTATAGCGATTGTAGTATACTCCATGCTTGAAAAAGGGCTTAAGAAGATCATTAAACAGGAACTGCAGCTTTTCCTGGTACCTATGATATGTTTGGCAGCAATGGTACCGTTTACGATTATTTTGTTTGGACCTTTTGGAACCACAATCGGAAACAAGGTATCAGAAGTGATTATGTGGCTCTTTAGCATCAATAAATTCATGGCAGGATTTATATTTGCAGGATCTTATCCATTCCTCACCATGCTTGGACTTCACTGGGGATTTACTCCCATTACGCTTCAGAATCTTGCGGATCATGGCGGAGATATTATCGAAGGTGTTGCCGTGTGTGCTGTCTGGGCGCAGATTGGTGTTGCCATTGGTGCATATTTAATAGGAAAAAGACATTCAAGAATTCGGTTAGTTGCAGGTCCCGCAGTAATTACTAGTATTTTTGCAGGTGTTACAGAACCTATTTTATTTGGTGTTATTATGAAGTACAAACGAATGATTGCCGCCACCGCAGCTGCCGCAGCAATTGGTGGAGCAATTACAGGAGGATTGGGAGTAACCATGGATTCGTATGTTTTTCATAATATTTTTGCACTTGCCATGAGAGCATATTCTCCTTTTGTTTACTATTTGATAGGTATTGCGGCTGCAGTGGGATTTGGTGCAGTTTTTGCTTATATGTTCGGTGTATCAGAATCAGACCGAAGGGATTTTGAACCGGAGGAGGAAGAGACATCCCAGAAAGAAGAAACGGTTTTTGGTATGGAAAGTGAGAAGATAGCTTTATTTTTAGCTCCCATGACTGGAAGAATTATTCCGTTAAAAGAGGTTCCAGATGACGTTTTCTCAAGTGAAATCGCAGGAAAAGGTCTTGCAATTGAACCTGTTGATGGGGAAGTGGTAGCTCCCTGTGATGGTAAAGTAACCGCATTATTTCCTTCCAAACATGCATTAGGAATTACAACTGAGGATGGCATCGAAATGATCATTCATATAGGCTTAAACACGGTGATGTTAAACGGTGAAGGCTTTGAAGTTCATGTAAAAGAAGGAGATACCCTTAAGAAAGGTCAGAAGCTCATAACGGTAGACTTAGAGATGCTTAAGGAAAATGGATATTCTCTCATTTCTCCTGTCATTATTTCCAATGTAGGTAACTTCAAGGATATCTTAATTGATGATAAGGAACAGGTAACAAAAGGGGAACTGCTATATCAAATTCTTATTTAACGGGAGGCATAATGAACAGAGACTTTTTATGGGGCGGCGCAGTTGCCGCCCATCAGGTAGAGGGAGCATATCAGGCAGGTGGCAAGGGCTTAAGTATTGCTGATGTGATGACAGCTGGAAACAGAAACACGAAAAGAGAAATTACAGAAGGTGTGAGAGAGGATAAATATTATCCAAATCATGACGGAATCCGGTTTTATGACTTTTATAAAGAAGATATTAAACTTTTTGCAGAAATGGGATTTAAGTGTTTTCGTACAAGCATTTCATGGAGTCGTATTTTTCCAAAGGGAAATGAGGAAATACCAAATGAGGAAGGCTTGAAATTTTACGATAATTTAATTGACGAATTGCTCAAATATAATATTGAGCCGGTAATTACATTAGCTCATTTTGAAATGCCATATTATCTGGTGGAACATTACGGAGGCTGGAGAGACCGGAAACTTATTGATTTCTTTGTGAAATTCTCAGTGTCTGTAATGGAACGGTATCGGGATAAAGTAAAATACTGGATGACTTTTAATGAAATCAATAACCAGATTATTTTAAGCAATGATGTCTATGCATTTACTGATTCGGGAATCATTTTTGAAGAAGGAGAAGATCGTCTTAAGACCGTTTATCAGGCAGCCCATTATCAGTTTGTGGCAAGCGCCCTTGTGGTGGAAAAAGGCCACAGGATCAATCCGGACTTTAAGATCGGTTGTATGTTGGCAGCAATGCCATATTATCCTTACACCTGCAATCCCGACGATATGCTCCTTGCGCAAAGCGAAGACAGAAGGCATCTGTTCTTTACCGATGTCCAGATCCGCGGACATTATCCAAAGTACATTTTAAAAGAATGGGAACGCCTGGGATATAGCTTTGATATAACAGAGGAAGATCTCTCTGCCATGAAAAACGGCTGTGTAGATTATTTGGGATTCAGTTATTATTTAAGTAATACCATAACGGCAGATGCCAGCGTGAAAAAGACCGGTGATAATATAGCCGGAAATGGGAATGAGGTGGAAAACCCCTACCTTCAGAGAACACCCTGGGGATGGAATATCGATCCAAAGGGATTGCGCTATACTCTAAACCAGTATTATGACCGTTACGAAATTCCCATGTTTATTGTGGAAAATGGATTTGGTTATGAGGATAAGCTGGAAGACGGTGAGATACATGACCAAAACCGGATTGAATATTTGAAAAACCATATAGAGCAAATGAAAAAAGCGGTTGATGAAGATGGAGTAGAACTGATAGGCTACACTGTCTGGGGATGCATTGACCCGGTTTCCTTCACAACAGGGGAGATGAGGAAACGATATGGATTTATCTATGTGGATCGTGATGACAACGGAAATGGTTCCTATCAAAGACTTAAAAAGGATAGTTTCTACTGGTATAAAGAAGTAATCAAATCAAACGGAGATACGTTGTGATATCAGGGAGATAGATTAAGTTAGAGGAACTGTTAATGCAAATGGCTATGAACGAAACCATAGGTGATTTTCCAGAATTGATTTTAGGGAGTAACAAATCATCTATCTCCAGTACTGCTCAATAGGATTCAGGGAAAAAAAGAAAAATAGGGATTTGGGTTTTATACCAACCACAGGATATCCCGGTTAATGGTACTGTAAAATAATTTTCTTATTTCCTCTGCGTCGCTGGTCTTACCAAGGATCCACATAAGCTTGGTGACCGTGGCTTCCAGTGTCATATCATAAGCTTCTAAAAGACCGAATTCTTTTTTAATAGAATGACCGACTTCATAAACAGACATATTACTGCCTTCATTGGTCACCTGGGTAGTCATGACTACGGTTTTTCCAAGAGAGATCCATTTTTCTACGGCCTTGTAAAAATCTCCGGAATCATAGGAGGGAAGGCCTCCGACGCCAAAGGATTCAATAATAACCGCATCATAGTGCTCTGCCATATAATCAAGGGCTTCAGCGCCCATGGAAGGAATCAGCTTCATCAGAGCCACGTGAGGGTTCATATCATGAAAAAATTGTAATTTGCCTGAGTATGAATTTTTATCATCAAGGTAAAATATAACATGGCCATCCTGTATGGTGGCAATATATGGGAAATTGATGCTGGAAAATGCGTTATAGCTTTTTGTACGCATTTTTTTCCCTCTGGTGCCTGCAATGGCTTTCCCGTCAAAGACGATGGTTACACCATGTGCCCTGTCATCGCTGGCAAACCGCAGACTGTCAGATAAATTGGTGCGTGCGTCTGTGTTTTCCATGTCAATGGGCTTTTGGGCGCCGGTTATGACAATGGGTTTTGGTGAATTCTGAATGAGATAAGAAAGGGCAGAAGCTGTATAAGCCATAGTATCCGTACCGTGGCAGATGACAAACCCATCGTATTCTTCGTATTGGTTTTCAATGGCTTTCGCGATGGTGAGCCAGTGTTTTGGCTGCATATTGGTGCTGTCAATATTTAAAATCTGATGGCTGTCTGCCTGACAGAATTTTTTTGCATCTGGGACATAGGACAGCAGTTCATTGGAGGTCAGGAGCGGTTTTAATCCGGAGTCACCCCTTTTGCAGGCAATGGTTCCGCCTGTGCCCAGCATTAGTATTTTTTTCATATAAAATTACCTCCTGAAAGATTCTGAACCTGATTGTAGCACTTCTTTTTCCTTTCGTACAGGTCATTTGTTGAAAATAATGGATAACTATGCTAAAATTATATATAATTAAGAAGCAGGAGATAAAATGATGACTCATATACCAAAGGATCCGGTGATGTTATTAAGTTATATGAATACGCAGTTAAGAGATTTTTATCCCTCACTGGATGAATTTTGTAAAAGTCTTGGAATTCAGAAAGAGGAGCTTACACGCACCTTGGATACCATTGACTATCACTATGATAGAGCAAAAAATCAATTTATATAATTAGGGACATTCCCTGAAAGGGAAAAAGTAAAGGGTCGTCGCTTATGCGGTGACCCTTTTTGCAAAAAAATAGGAGGACAGGAGGGATTTTCATGCAATCGATTTGGATACAGACATTGGAAGTGTGGAAATGGTTAATGACCCATCTGATCTATATCAACCTGGTTCTTTCCATAATTATTGTTTTTTTTCAACGGCGGGACCCCAAAGCTGTCTGGACCTGGCTGCTGGCCTTATACTTTATTCCGGTTTTTGGAATTCTTTTTTACCTTTTGCTGGGGCAGGATATGCGGAAAAATAAGATGTTCCGGGTAAAGGAAGTGGAAGACCGGATGCGCTATTCCATTAAGAACCAGGAAGAGTTTTTAAGGAACAACGATATGAGCCTGGTATCCTCGTTGTCCAGGGATTATGCGGATTTGGTGCTCTATAATCTGGAAACCTCAGGTTCCGTGCTGACGGTTGATAATGAGGTCACTATTTTCACGGACGGAGAGGAAAAATTCAGTGATTTAAGGAATGAATTATCAAAGGCAATTCAATTTATTCATTTTCAGTACTATATCATAAAGGACGATGAACTGTTTGATTCCATAATTCCCATCCTTATCGAACGGGCAAAAGCAGGAGTTGAAGTGCGGATTCTTTGTGATGGTATGGGCGGGCGGTTCATGCCCAAAGCCAAGTGGAAAAAGTTAAAGGAAAGCGGAGTGAAAGTGGGCATCTTTTTTCCGCCCATCATGGGTAGACTTCAGCTTCGGGTAAACTATAGAAACCACAGAAAGATCGTGATCATTGATAACCGGGTGGGATATGTAGGCGGATTTAATATTGGCCGGGAGTATATCTCAAAGGACACCAAATTTGGCTATTGGAGAGACACCCATTTAAAACTGAGTGGAGGATCGGTCTTAAGCCTTCAGATCCGGTTTGCCTTAGACTGGAATTATGCAGCAGGAGAAAATTTATTCAAGCATATGAAGTATTTCTGTGAAAGTGATGATGGAACGTGTCTGGAGTCACTGGGAGTAGTTGACATAAATAGAGAAGAGCAGAAACTGGGAGTCCAGATCATTGCAAGCGGGCCTGATGCAGGAAGCAGACAGATCCGGGATAATTACCTCCGGTTGTTTTCAAAAGCAAGGCATCACATCTATATCCAGACGCCGTATTTTGTGCCAGATGATGCGGTACTTTCCACGTTGCGGGTAGCCGCCCGTTCCGGTGTGGATGTAAGGCTGATGATCCCGTGCAAGCCGGATCATCCCTTTGTTTACTGGGCGTCCTATTCCTATGTAGGGGATCTGCTTTCCGCAGGAGCCAGATGCTATACCTATGAAAATGGCTTTCTTCATGCAAAAGGGGTGATGACGGATGGAAAGGTCAGCTCCTATGGAACGGCGAACATGGATATCCGCAGCTTTGAGCTTAATTTTGAAGTCAATGCAGTAATTTATGATGAGGAAACCACAAAAAAGCTGGAAGAACTGTTCTTGAAAGATTTAGAGGTATGCAGGGAGATCACACCGGAAATTTATGCGGACCGGAGCATCTTTATCCGCATCAAGGAACAGGGCAGCAGGCTCTTATCTCCTCTTTTATAAATTCATAACAGCACAACATAATTTCTCCAGAACCGGCGCATAATGAAGTTTATGAAGACACTAACACAAATCGATTTAAAACAATTACCCATGAACTTCTGCAAATGCGGAGTGACAGGCTGGTGCCTGGAGGTTATTTTTACCTCAACGGAATCCATTTTGCGTCATGACTGGCGGCTGATGGGGCAGACATCACTTTTGATGTTTCCCATCTATGGCTGCGGAGCATTGCTTGGTCCTATTGGGCATCTAATCGACCAATGGGTGAGCCCTGGACAAAGGCTTGCAGCAAGACCGGGAGAACTTGCCATACGGCATGGATTCCTTTATATGGTTCTTATTTTTGTGGCAGAATACATTTTTGGAACGCTGCTTACGATCAGCGGAGTGTGTCCCTGGGATTATTCCGGGCGCAGTACCAATATCGATGGACTCATCCGTCTGGATTTTGCACCGTTGTGGTTTGCCACAGGACTGTTGTTTGAACAAATTACAAAAAAGAGAGGAAGGTAGTATTGTAATTAAAGTCGCCATTTTATATAATAGATGAAATGGAGGGCGAGAGCAATGATACGTTTTATTCTAGTAGCAGCAACAGTCATTTTGTTTTTGATTTTTAGCATTCCGGTCATCATTTTTGAATGGTTGACTGGCAGAAAAAACCGCCGTCTGCGGGATGTGCAGAGTATAGCGGTGGTAAGATGGATTTTCCGGATACTCCTGTTTTTTGCCGGGGTGAAAGTTACGGTAAAGGGAAAAGAGAATATTCCGGCTGACTGTGCCGTTCTCTATGTAGGAAATCACAGAAGTTATTTTGATATTCTGGTAGGATATGTGACTGTCCCCGGACTTATGGGATTTGTAGCAAAAAAGGAGATGGAGAAGATTCCTCTGCTCTCCACCTGGATGGAATATGTTAACTGCCTGTTTCTGGATCGGAAGAATTTAAAGGAAGGCTTAAAAACCATTCTTACAGGTATCGACCAGGTAAAAAACGGGATCTCTGTCTGGATCTTTCCGGAAGGGACCAGGAATAAGAATGAGAACCCTTTAGACCTTCTTTCTTTTAAAGAGGGAAGTCTTAAAATCGCAGAAAAAAGCGGCTGTCCTGTAGTTCCAGTAGCCATAACCGGAACTGCGGAAGTTTTTGAACAGCATTTTCCATTCATCCGGCCATCCCGTGTGACCATTGAATTCGGTAAGCCCTTTTATCCCAAGGAACTAGAAGCAGAATTCCGTAAATTTCCGGGAGCTTATACAGAAAATCAAATCAAGTCCATGCTGGGAGAGCAGCTGGGTCTTAACAAGAATCAGGCATAATTACACAATCAGATAAAGGGAAGATAAGACCTATGAAGAATTTAGATTTGCAGGAAATCAGAAAGCAGCTTGACGGGATCGACCGTGAGATGGTTGCCCTCTTTGAAACACGTATGGAGCTGTGCAGGGAAGTGGCCGAATATAAGATCGGCACCGGGAAGCCGGTTTATGACGGAGAAAGAGAACAGCAAAAGATCAATGCAGTGACTGGCATGGTGGAAGGTGAATTCTTAAAGCAGGCGGTAAAAGAACTGTTCACCCAGATGATGACCATCAGCCGCAATTATCAGTACAAGCAGATGGCAGAATCCGGCCTGAAAGCGGAACATACCTTCCAGTCCGTTAAGAACTTTTCCGTTACGGGAGCACGGGTGGTGTACCAGGGAGTGGAAGGCGCTTACAGCCACGGCGCAGCCTTAAAGTATTTTGGTTCGGACGCCAGTGTGTATCACGTGGCTACCTGGGATGATGCCATGAAAGAAGTGGAGGAAGGGAGAGCAGACTATGCGGTGCTTCCTATTGAGAATTCCTCTGCAGGTGCTGTTACGGATAATTATGATCTTCTGATGAAATATCATAATTACATCGTAGCCGAAACCTTTTTAACCGTAAACCATGCTCTTTTGGGACTTCCAGATGCCCAGTTAGAGGATATCCGTACAGTATTTTCCCATCCACAGGCCCTGATGCAATGTTCGGAATTCTTAAACGCCAACAGGGAATGGAAGCAGATCAGTGTGGAAAATACCGCAGTGGCAGCCAAAAAGGTGATTGAAGAAGGGGATACTTCCCAGGCAGCCGTAGCCAGCGAGATCGCAGGAGAGCTCTATGGTCTTAAGGTTTTAAAATCATCCATTAACCATAATAAAAATAATACGACCCGTTTCATCATTCTTTCCAAAGAAGCCGTATACCGGGAAGAAGCGGAAAAAATCAGCTTAAGTTTTGAACTGCCTCATGAGAGCGGTTCACTTTATAACATCTTGAGTAATTTTATTTACAACGGAGTCAACATGTTCATGATCGAATCCAGACCAATTCCTGGAAGAAACTGGGAATACCGGTTCTTTGTTGATATCGAAGGAAATTTAAGCCAGGCGTCCATTCAGAATGCGTTAAAGGGTATTTCTGAGGAAGGCCGCAATATGAGGATTTTAGGAAATTATTAAGGGTTATTCGTAAGTTCGGTCTGATTCAGGCCGGACTTAAACTTTACACAAGGAGGAAATTATGAAATCTCAGGAACTGATACTTTACCGGAACTTAGAATATCGGGAACTTTTTGACCAGATTGCAAAGCTTTTGATTCTTACCCCGGAGGAAAAACTCGAAGCAATGCCGGATTCCTATGCCTGTGCCGGTCAGCTGATCAAGCTGGCGTCTTCTTACGGGTTTTTGGGAAATCTTTGGCATTGCTTTTTAGCATTATGCCTGGCTGATAATGAAAACGCTTACAGCACATCCTGCGAAGTCGTAGGGCCAATAAAAGGGACACTAAATGAGCTGGCAGCCCATGATTTTGTTATATTTAAAGAACTCTTTGATTATGATATCAGCACTTTGGACTCTTCCAAAGAGTCTGGCATATGGTCTGCTCTTAAAGACTATCAGGCGCCGGATGAAAGCAGCAGAGTCTATAACACATGGATCAGAGATCAGATTCTTGCACTTGCAAAGGCTCTACCGGAAGCTTCCGATGATCAGGCATTTAAAGCGGAAGTCACAGAATTTTACCGCCGGTTCGGAGTGGGAAAATATGGTCTTAACAAGGCGTTCCGCGTGGAAGGAGACGGAAACAATCCAAGGATTCTTCCGATTACCAACATTGAATCCATACATTTTTCCGATATCATCGGCTATGAGCGTCAGAAGCAGAAGCTGATTGAAAATACAGAAGCTTTTCTAGATGGAAAAGCGGCAAACAACGTCCTTCTTTTCGGAGACAGCGGAACCGGAAAGTCCTCCAGCATCAAGGCAATCCTCAATGAATACTATGACAGGGGCTTAAGAATCATAGAAGTTTACAAGCACCAGTTTCAGACGCTATCCAAGGTTCAGGAACAGTTAAAGGACCGGAATTACAAATTCATCATATATATGGATGACTTATCTTTTGAGGATTCGGAACTGGAATATAAGTATTTAAAGGCAATTATAGAAGGCGGCCTCGGAATAAAGCCTGGTAATGTGTTGATCTACGCCACTTCAAACCGCCGCCATTTAATTCGTGAAAAGTTCAGCGATAAAAGGGAACTGGATGATGAATTACATAATAATGATACCGTCCAGGAAAAACTGTCCCTGGTTGCCCGTTTTGGCGTAACCATTTATTACGGTTCTCCCGATAAGGCAGAGTTTTTAAATATCGTGAAAGAACTGGCCATCCGGTATAAGTTATCCATGCCATTAGAGGAACTTTATGCTAAGGCAAATATCTGGGAATTGCAGCATGGCGGCTTATCAGGAAGGACTGCCAGCCAGTTTATGACTCACATTTTGGGGAAGAAAGAAGAAAATTAGGGGAATTTGGAATATTTTACCTGGATTTAACACAAAGCTTACAAAGATAGAGTAAAATAGTAGCAAAACGGCCCCTATGATGGGCGGTAAGGAGGACAAGTATGGCAATCAAATTATTTGCTGCCATCGATGTGGGATCATTTGAATTGGAACTTGGCATCTATGAGATATCAGTCAAAAGCGGAATACGAAAGATCGATCATGTTCGCCATGTCATCGCCCTTGGGAGGGATACTTATAACAACGGTAAGATCAGTTATGAACTGGTAGAGGAAATGTGCAGTGTCATAAAAGATTTTGCGGATATCATGCAGTCCTATAAAGTTATCGGGTACCGTGCCTATGCCACCAGTGCCCTGCGGGAAGCTAAGAACAGCCAGATCGTCCTGGACCAGATCAGGGTAAGGACGGGCATTGAAGTACAGATCATAAGCAACTCTGAGCAGCGGTTTATCAGTTATAAGGCCATTGCATCAAAGGATGCAGAATTCAGTAAAATCATTCAAAAAGGAACCTCCATTGTCGATGTAGGCTTTGGCAGCATGCAGGTATCCTTATTTGATAAGGATGCCTTAATCTCCACCCAGAATCTGATGTTAGGGGTACTTAGAATCCGGGAAATGATGGGGGATGTGCAGGTCAGTACAAAGATGCAGAACACCCTGATCGAAGAGATGGTAGACAATGAGCTCTACACCTTCCGGAAGGTCTATCTAAAAGACCGCCAGATCAAAAACCTCATTGGAATCGGAGAGAGCATTCTCTACTTATCCCGTGGCAGTAACGGGGGAAAAGCTGTGGAGTGGATCACGGCAGAGGAATTCATTGGTTTCTATGAGAAGCTTCTTAAGATGTCCAGTGACCAGATTCAGGAGCGTTTTGGAGTCAATGCAGAATATGCAGAACTTCTTGTTCCGGCCGCTATTATCTTTAAGCGCGTTCTGGAACTGACCGGTGCGGAGATGTTCTGGATTCCGGGCATCCGTCTTTGCGACAGCATAGCAGCAGAATATGCGGAAGAGACGAAATCAGTAAAATTCCACCATGATTTCTCCGAGGATATTCTTGCAGCCTCCAGAAACATGGCAAAGCGTTATAAATGTCATGCGCCTCATACGATAATTCTGGAAAAATATGTTCTGGACATTTTCGACAGCATGAAAAAATACCACGGTATGGGAAAGAGAGAACGGCTTCTTTTGCAGATTTCCGCCATTCTTCATGCCTGCGGCAAATTTATTACCATGAGAAAACCAAGCGAGTCCGCTTATAATATCATTATGTCAACGGAAATCATTGGCTTGTCCCACATGGAACGTGAGATCATTGCCAACGTGGTCCGGTATAACGGAGTTGAATTCGATTACAGCCGAATGCATCTGAATGAAGAGATGTTTCGCAATACAAAGGGAGAACTCTCCAAAGAGGATATCACTATATTAATGGCAAAGCTGACTGCTATCTTAAGGCTGGCAAACTCCATGGACCGCAGTCATAAGCAGAAGCTTTCCGACAGCCGAATGAGTGTAAAGAACAGCCAGCTTCTGATAACCACATCCTATGAAGGAGATATTACCCTGGAATCTGTAGCATTTCAGCAGAAGGCGGATTTCTTTGAAGAGATATTTGGAATAAGACCTGTCTTAAAACAGAAGAGGAGGTTAACCTAATGGCAGACATCAACGAGATGTACCATAATCCGGAGAATTATGTAAATCGGGAACTGAGCTGGATTGAATTCAATTACCGTGTGCTCAGCGAGGCAAGAGACAAAAATCTGCCTTTGTTTGAACGGTTGAAATTCCTAAGCATTACCGCCTCCAATCTGGATGAATTTTATATGGTCCGTGTGGCCTCCTTAAAAGATATGGTTCATGCAAAATATACCAAGCCGGATATCGCAGGATTAAAGCCTTCAGACCAGCTGGAAAAGATCAGTGAGAAGACCCATGAACTCGTAGCCTTACAGTATTCCACCTATAACCGATCGCTTTTACCAACCTTAAAGCAGAATGGGCTTCATGCCATCTTAAATCATGAGGATTTAAGTGAAGAAGAGGGGAATTTTGTGGACAGCTATTTTGAGCGGGATGTCTATCCGGTACTGACTCCCATGGCAGTGGATTCATCCCGGCCGTTTCCTCTCATACGAAATAAATCCTTAAATATCGCCGCACTTCTTCAGAAGAAAAGCGGGGAAGAAGAATTAGAATTTGCCATGGTACAGGTGCCTAGCGTTCTGCCAAGGATTGTGAAACTTCCGACCAGAGAAAAGGGAGAGCAGGCAGTTATTTTGCTGGAACAGATCATTGAGCGGAATATGGGAAGCCTGTTTTTGAACTACAATGTTATCACTTCCAGTCCTTTCCGTGTCATGAGAAATGCAGATTTAACCATTGATGAAGAAGAAGCGGTGGATCTGCTGGAAGAGATCCAGAAACAGCTGAAAAAAAGGCAGTGGGGAGAAGCCATTCGTCTGGAAGTAGAAGAAAAGATGGATAAGCAACTGCTGAAAATTCTAAAACGGGAATTAAATATCAGCTCCAGCGATATCTTCTTAATCGGTGGTCCCTTAGACTTAACGTTTTTGATGAAAATGTATGGATTAAGCGGCTTTGATCATTTAAAAGCAGTCCCGTATGTTTCCCAGCAGGTGCCGGAGCTTATGAATGAGGATGATATCTTCACCAACATTCGAAAAGGTGACATTCTGCTTCACCATCCTTATGAAACCTTTGATCCGGTGGTAAATTTTGTAAAAGCAGCGGCAAAAGACCCCGAGGTTCTGGCCATCAAACAGACCCTTTACCGGGTCAGCGGAAATTCTCCCATTGTAGCAGCTTTGGCAGAAGCAGCGGATAACCGGAAGCAGGTATCGGTTTTAGTGGAATTAAAAGCCCGTTTTGACGAAGAGAATAACATCAACTGGGCCAAAAAGCTTGAGAAAGCCGGCTGTCACGTAATCTACGGTCTGGTAGGCTTAAAAACCCACAGTAAGATCACTTTGGTAGTCCGCAGAGAGGAAGATGGAATCCGCCGGTATGTTCATTTAGGAACCGGAAATTACAACGATTCCACAGCAAAACTCTATACGGATTTCGGCCTGATGACCTGCAATCCACAGATTGGAGAAGATGCCACGGCAGTATTTAACATGCTTTCCGGCTATTCCGAACCTCTCCACTGGAATAAACTGGTGGTGGCTCCTATCTGGCTTAGAGCAAGGTTTTTAAAGATGATCCGCCGTGAGACAAAAAATGCCGAGGCTGGAAAACCTGCCCAGATCATTGCAAAGATGAACTCTCTCTGTGACAAGGAGATCATTGCAGCTCTTTATGAAGCTTCCTGTGCAGGGGTGAAGATCCAGTTGATCGTGCGGGGAATCTGCAGCTTAAAGGCAGGTGTTCCTGAACTAAGTGAAAATATTTCCGTCCATTCCATTGTGGGGAATTTCCTGGAACATGCCAGAATCTTCTATTTTGAAAATGACGGAAGTCCGGAACTCTATCTTGGAAGTGCCGACTGGATGCCGAGAAATCTGGATAAGCGCGTGGAAATCATGTTCCCGGTAGAAGATGAAGATTTAATGGAACGAATCCTTGATGTCCTTAAAATACAATTAGAGGATAATGTGAAGGCTCATATCCTAAAGCCGGATGGGACCTATGAAAAGCCGGATAAGAGAGGCAGGGTCCAGAGAAACAGCCAGGAGGAATTCTGCGAAGAGGCGGTTCTGGCTGTGAAGGCAGAACTTAAAAAACTGAACCCTCAGACCAGCCGGGTATTCATACCAACAGAGAGCCAGAGTTAAATGGAAAAATGAGGTTCTAATTACCGTTTTATAGTTTTTTTGTAAGAAAATAGTAAAGCAAAGATACCTTTCTTGTGATAAAATGGATGCAGGCTTTTCTTCTTAAAATGAAGAGCCGCTTACATAACGACAAGGGAGGTATTTTTTCATGTCCGAAACGATAAGCATTTTGGTTGTGGATGATGAGAAAGAAATTGCAGATCTGGTTGAAATTTATCTGGTCAGTGATGGATATAAAGTATACAAAGCAAACCATGCGGAGGAAGGGCTTGAGATACTTGAGAAGACCCAGATCCACCTGGTGCTGTTAGACATCATGATGCCTGGAATGGATGGACTCTCGATGTGCAAAAAGATACGGGAAACCAATAACATACCGATCATCATGCTAAGCGCCAAGTCAACGGACTTAGACAAGATACTGGGGCTTGGAACCGGAGCTGATGATTACGTGACAAAACCTTTTAATCCGCTGGAACTGACGGCCCGTGTAAAATCTCAGCTGCGCCGTTATACCCAGTTAAACCCCAACAGCTCAGTCAATGAAGCTGCGAAGAATGAAATCGCTATCCGGGGACTGACGATCAATAAGGACAATCACAAGGTGACTGTTTATGGGGAAGAGATAAAACTTACCCCCATTGAATTTGATATCCTCTATCTGCTGGCTTCCAATCCAGGAAGAGTGTTCAGCACAGATGAGATTTTCGAAAAGGTGTGGAATGAAAAGGTTTATGAAGCCAATAACACGGTAATGGTACATATCAGGCGTCTGCGAGGCAAGATGAAGGAAGACACCAGACAGAATAAGATTATCACCACTGTTTGGGGGGTAGGATACAAAATTGAAAAATGATATCAATCGCCGTTTCCATACCCGGGTCGTTGCCAATATTTTCTACAGCGCAGTCGTTACGGTTTTAATCGAACTCTTTCTCGTAACCAATATCTCTTTAATTGCCTCTTATTTGCGAAATACGGAGAGAGACAACGCATTCGTGGAGATGCTTACCACCTTTGATGCGGTAGTAATCCTGATTTACGTTGTTTTTGGAATCGGTATTTTTACGGTCACCTTTCTCCTTCTTCAGGAAAAGTCCATGCGCTACATCGCCAGGATTTCCGATGCCATGCAAAGCATTTCCGAGGGAGATTTAAACATTACGGTTGACATTGAAGGTGACGATGAATTCTCTGTTATGGCTGCCAGCTTAAATAAGATGGTGGGTGACTTAAGGGAGTTGATGGATAAGGAAAGGGAAGCGGAGAGAACAAAGAACGAGCTAATCACCAATATTGCCCACGACTTACGGACTCCTCTGACCTCCATCACCGGATATTTGGAACTTCTTTCCGGGGAGACGAAGCTTGATCCTGAGGTTCAAAAAAAGTACATAGGAATCGCATACGTGAAGACAAAGCGGTTAGAAAAGCTGATTGAAGATTTATTCGGATTTACAAAGTTAAACTACGGAAAGATGTCTATGCATGTGGCCCGCGTTGATGTGGTAAAGCTTTTAAGTCAGTTACTGGAAGAATTTTATCCCAGCTTTGTGGATAAAAATCTCTCTTATGAACTTCAAAGCAATGTCCCGATTCAGGTTATCACAGCAGATGGCAATCTTTTGGCGCGTCTGTTTGACAATCTCATCAACAATGCCATCAAGTACGGAGCCGACGGGAAACGGATACTGGTAAAGGTACACGGAAACGAGGAACAGGTAACGATTTCGGTGATCAATTACGGCTACGTGATTCCATCGGAAGAACTGCCCCTTATCTTCAATAAATTTTACCGTGTGGAGCAGTCCCGTTCCACCAATACGGGAGGAACCGGGCTTGGGCTTGCCATAGCAAAGAATATTGTGGATATGCACGGCGGCATGATTGATGTGGCCAGTGATTTGTCCGGTACAATATTTACGGTAAAACTGCAGGTTGATTTTGATGTAAACAAAGAGAACTTTGGAAAGATAGGATGACACAGGATGAAATTCAGAAAGATATCTCTGATTTGTGCCATAGCGCTCACCATAGCAGGCAGCTTACAGCTGCCTGCTTTCGGCATGGTCGCTTCTGACGCAAATTCTCAGACAAACGAGTATAATGCGGCTTCCGATTTGGGAATTTCCATGGAAGTTTCCTATGGATATGACGGAAACGCAAAAAGCGGACGGTATGTTCCGGTGAATGTTACACTGAAAAGCCAGTCGGAATCCCCTTTTTCCGGAACCGTACGGGTGGAGGCCATGGAATCGGATTTTGATATTTACCAATATGATTATCCGGTATCAGTCGATGGATATGACTCTCTTGATGAATCCCTGGATATTCCAGTGGGGCGGGCAGATGTGCTTTATGTGAAGCTTATAGATTCTCAGGGGAATGAACAGATCCGTAAGCGCTTAAAGATGAATGTCACAGCAGATACGGCGGAACTATTTGTAGGAATTTTATCCGACGAACCACAGAAGCTTTCCTATATGGATGGAGTTGGAGTCAATTACAGTTCTGTTCGCATAAAGACATTTAATATGGAAACGGAAAAGATGCCGGATCATGTCATTGGTCTGGATCTTTTGGATGTTTTGGTTATTACGGATTATGACACCAGAAAGCTGACCGAAGACCAGTTGTCGGCCATATGGGAATGGGTAAAGGAAGGCGGTACACTTCTTCTTGGCACCGGTGAAAGAGCAGGCGATTCCCTTTATGCGTTCCGTTCGGAACTTTTAGAAGAGAATTATGCTCCTCCCACACTGCGTTCTGTGGACATGGGAGTGGAATATTCCACCAATGGCCCTGGGGATTCCTTTTTGAATCTGATCTGTGCAGATATTTCCTTAAAAGGCGGAACCGGAGTTCTCTCCAATGATCAGTTTTCCGTTCTTACTTCTATGGTAAAAGGAAAGGGAACCGTAGGGGTAGCTGCCTATGACTTTGTGGACATTAAAGCATTTTGTGAGAGCCACCGTTCCTATGTAGATAAGCTCTTTACAGCACTGCTTGGAGAGACAAAGCTCAATAATTTATCATCCTATCTATACAGCGGTAATTCAGGTCAGTTCTGGTCCGTTCAGAATATGTTAAACACCGGCAATGTAGATAAGCTCCCCAATCTTGTTCTTTATATCGTGCTGATTCTGGGGTACATTCTTTTAGCAGGTCCAGGTATTTATCTGTACTTAAAAAAGAAGGAGCGAAGAGGCTACTACCGGACCGCAGTCGTGGTGGTTTCCTTTGCGTTTACTGCTGTTGTTTATTTAATGGGAATTAGAACCAGGTTTAAGGATACCTTTTTTACCTACGCAACCATTCTGGATACCACGGACAATTATGTAGATGAATACACCTATATTAATATGAGAACTCCATACAATAAGGCATATTCGATTTCTTTGGATCCTTCTTACGATATACTACCCATCACAAGAAGCAATGGTTATGAGATGGCTCCCATTCCTAAGTTTATGGGAGATGAAGATTATAAGGTCCGGATCAATTATGGAGAAGATGATACCAGGTTTACTGTGCAGAATGCGGCAGCATTTACACCGGAATACTATTCACTTAGTAAGAGAACTCCGAATACCGATCATAAAGGATTGCTGGGAGATATTACCCTGTTTGAAGGAAAGGTTTATGGAACTGTCACCAACGAATATCCGTTCCCGGTCGAAAAGGTAGGGGTGTTGATGTATGGAAAAATGGTGCTCATCGATGAGCTAAAGCCTGGAGAGACAAAGGATTTAAATGGTATTCCGGTCATCAATTATCCCATTAACAGTTCCTTTATTGTGTCTGCCCGCGTAACCGGCAGCTACAAGTATCCAAAAGCAGATATCGATGATCCAGCCTATATGCTGGCTCTCTCAAGAACCAATATTTTAAGCTTTTATCTGGATAAGTATTCTTCTTTCTATAATCAGGAAGCAAGGATTGTGGCATTTAGCGAGGATCAGTCCGATGGCCAGTTTCTTTTAAAGGGAGGCTATGAGACTTATGGAATGTCTATGTTTACCTCCACACTTGAGGTAAATACGAAAAAAGAAGGAAGAACATCCCATTCTGCACTTATGAAAACACCAACGGTAATCAGCGGCCAGTATTATTCCGATTCCAATGCCACTTATGCGGTGGATCCGGTCGCTTTGGAATACTCTCTGGGCAATGATTTAGAGGTGGAGAAACTGATCTTTGAGAATCCTTCCGAGGAGTTTATTAACAACGAAGGCATTGCTTATACCAATTTATTTAAGGGAGATATCTATTTTTATAATCACGATACAGGTAATTATGATGTCATGGATTCCAGCAAAATGATTTACTCAGCCAGCGAGCTCACTTCGTATTTATCTCCGGGCAATACGCTGACCGTGAAATATGTATGCGACAATGCCGGAGAGAAAAACTGGTATGTGACTCTGCCCATGCTGACCGTCACAGGAAGGGACAAATAATGCTAGAGATTAAAAACTTATGCAAAAAATTCGGAAAATTTCATGCCCTGAACGGTTTGGATATCCATATTCCCAAAGGCTCTCTCTATGGATTTGTAGGGCCGAACGGGGCAGGAAAGACCACGACCATCAAGATCATGACCGGACTTTTGTTCGCAGACAGCGGTCGGGTGATCATCAACGGCGTCGATGTGACGGGAGGCTTAAATGATTTAAAGCTGAGCATCGGCTATGTGCCGGATTTTTTCGGCGTGTATGACAATTTAAGGGTCAATGAATACATGGAATTCTTTGCATCCTGCTATGGACTTGACGGACTGAAGGCGAGAAATCGGTATATGACACTTTTGGAACAGGTGGGATTAGAGGATAAAGTAAATTTCTATGTGGATAGTTTATCCCGGGGAATGAAACAGCGGCTCTGCCTTGCAAGGGCACTGATCCATGATCCCCTTTTGCTGGTTCTTGATGAACCGGCTTCCGGTCTGGATCCCAGAACCAGATTTGAGTTTAAGGAGATCCTGAAAGATTTAAAGGAACAGGGAAAAACCATTTTTATAAGTTCTCATGTGCTTTCCGAGCTGTCGGAGCTGTGTACGGATATTGGAATCATCGACCAGGGGAAGATGGTCTTAGGCGGCAGCATGGATGAGATCCTTCGCCGGGTCAATGCAACCAATCCGCTGATTATATCGGTTCTGGGGAACAAAGAAAGAGCCCTTACCATCTTAAAAAGTCAGCCCTGTGTCCAGACCATTGCAGTAAAGGAACAGGATATCCGGGTGAATTTTATCGGAGATGAACAGGATGAAGCGCTTCTCCTCCAGCAGCTTGTGGATGCAGAAGTAATGGTCCATGGGTTTTGCAGGGAACAGGGAAGTTTGGAGTCTCTGTTCATGCAGATAACCGATCATGATAAAGAAAAGGCGGTGCTTGTACATGAAATTGAACCCGGTCTATAAACGGGAAATAACAGTCAGCTCCAGAAGCTTCCGTCTGGCCCTGATTCTGGTGCTCTTTAATTCCATCTTAGCTCTTGTGGTGCTCCTCAATATGTATTCGGTGGTGGAGCAGGTAAAACTGACGGCTGAGATCCAGTATTCATCTTTTACCAACATCTATGTATTCGTGGCAGTGGTGGAGTTTGTCATGCTCATGTTCATTATGCCGGCTCTGACTGCAGCAAGTGTCAGCGGTGAAAGAGAGCGTCAGACTCTTGATATTCTTCTTACCACCACTTTAAAGCCCTGGGAGATCATCTGGGGAAAGCTGATGGCTTCTTTTGGAACCATGTTTTTAATGGTCATGTCCAGTTTTCCGCTTCTTACCGTATCATTTGTATATGGTGGAGTGATGGCCTACGATGTTTTAATTCTGCTTTTATGTTATCTGGCGGTGGCGCTTTTGTGCGGAAGTATGGGAATCTGTTTTTCATCCATATTTAAACGTTCTACCATTGCTACAGTCGTAAGCTATGGAGTACTGGTGCTTATAGCAGCCGGAACCTATGCCGTGA
Source organism: uncultured bacterium (assembly GCA_963519465.1). GTDB lineage: Bacteria > Bacillota > Clostridia > Lachnospirales > Lachnospiraceae > Lacrimispora. The sequence continues at coordinate 4,874 of CAUQMY010000015.1, read as the reverse complement.
ATATGTTTGCCCTGTCCATTGCCCGGATGAATGTGAGCAACACCTACGCTTCTTCCGTCAGCGGAATGGCGGATCAGGCCAATTCCGGCGCATTTTTATATCTTCTGCTTCTAAACCCCGTGGCAACCTTTTATGTAATGATAAACAGCCAGACTGGGGATAATCAGGTAATAAAGAGCTTAAACAGCTGGTTCGGTCCTCACCCGGAAAACGGTATCATGGATAACTGGGTGGTTTTAAGTATCTTAATCCAGCTTCTGCTGGCAGCTATCTTTCTTTTTACGGCGGTAAAAGCTATTAGTCCGACCAAAGGAAAAAGAGTGAAAAAAACGAAATAACAGGAGGTTTATATGCTTACAATCGGATGCCATCTGTCTTCCTCAAAAGGGTATCTTGCCATGGGAAAAGAGGCTGTTAAGATCGATGCCAATACATTTCAGTTTTTTACCAGGAATCCAAGGGGAACGAAGGCAAAAGCCATGAATCCTGATGATGTGAATCAGTTTCTTGCCTTTGCCGGTGAGCATCAAATCAGCCGGATTCTGGCCCATGCGCCTTATACGTTAAATGCCTGCTCTGCAGATGAAGGACTTCGTATTCTTGCAAGAGACACCATGAAGGACGATCTAGAGCGCATGGAGTATACGCCTGGAAACTGTTATAACTTTCACCCCGGAAGTCATGTGGGCCAGGGAGCGGAAATCGGGATCCAATATATCTCTGACATGCTCAATCAGATCCTTACTCCCCAGTTTCATACTACGGTCCTTTTAGAAACCATGTCCGGCAAAGGCAGTGAGGTAGGAAGGGAATTTGAGGAACTTAAGGAAATTCTTGACCGTGTAACCCTTCAGGAACATATGGGCGTTTGCCTGGATACCTGTCATGTGTGGGATGCGGGCTATGATATCGTCAATGATCTTGACGGAGTATTAAACCGGTTTGACCAGGTAATCGGTCTTTCCCGTTTAAAAGCCATTCATTTAAATGACAGCTTAAATCCTCTGGGGGCTCACAAGGACCGTCACGCGAAAATCGGAGAGGGTTTCATTGGAGAAGAAGCGTTAAAAAGGATCGTAACGCATCCGGCGTTAAAAGATCTGCCCTTTTACTTGGAGACGCCCAATGACTTATCCGGGTATGCAAAGGAAATCGCCATGATGCGGAATGCAGGATAGCACATTTGCAAATCATATAGTATAATGAAGGAATCTAACAGTTGAGGAGGAATTGACATGGGAATTGTTAAGGCGCTGACAACCGCATTAGGCGGTTCATTAGCAGACCAGTGGCTTGAAGTGATCGAAGCTGGAGATATGGGAGATCAAACCGTATTTTCCACTGGAGTTAAAATTCGGAAAGGGTCCAATACAAAGGGAACAGATAATACCGTTTCCGATGGTTCCGTGATCCATGTTTACCCCAATCAGTTCATGCTTCTGGTGGACGGAGGAAAGGTTATTGATTATACAGGAGAACCAGGTTACTTTACCGTAAAAAATTCTTCTCTTCCATCCCTCTTTAACGGTCAGTTCGGAGAAGCCTTAAAGGAATCTTTTGACCGGGTCCGCTATGGAGGACAGACACCTACGTCTCAGAAAGTATTTTTTATCAATTTACAGGAAATTAAGGGAATCAAATTCGGAACCCCTAATCCGATTAATTATTTTGATCAGTTTTACAATGCAGAGCTGTTTTTACGGGCTCATGGTACCTATTCCATTAAAGTAACTGACCCGCTTATGTTTTATTCGGAAGCCATTCCAAAGAATGCATACAAAGTGGAAGTCAATGATATCAATATGCAGTACCTGTCAGAGTTTTTGGAAGCGCTTCAGTCTTCCATTAATCAGATGTCCGCAGATGGAATCCGCATTTCTTATGTGGCATCAAAGGGAAGAGAACTGGGGCAGTATATGTCCGACGTCCTTGATGAACAGTGGAAAGCCCGCCGGGGAATTGCCATTCAGTCTGTGGGTATCGCAAGCATCTCCTATGATGAAGATTCCAAAGATTTAATCCATTTACGCAACCAGGGTGCAATGTTAAGCGATCCTTCCGTGCGGGAAGGATATGTTCAGGGAGCAGCAGCCAGAGGCATGGAGGCAGCAGGAAGCAATTCTAACGGTTCTATGGCCGGGTTTATGGGAATGGGTATGGGAATGAACGTGGGAGGTGGCTTTATGAGCGCTGCTTCCGGTGCTAATTTCCAGCAGATGCAGATGAACCGGGAACAGCAGATGAATCAGGAGCAGCAGGTGAACCAGGCACAGCAAAGCAGCCAGGCGCCTCAGTCCTCAGCCCAGGCAGGGAACACCTGGACCTGTAGCTGTGGAAGCGTCAATACCGGTAACTTTTGTCCGGAATGCGGAAATAAAAAGCCGGTAGGTCCATGGACCTGTGAATGCGGTGCCGTCAACTCCGGGAAATTCTGCTCCGATTGCGGCAAGCCAAGGCCATGAGTGGGATTATAACCTATCATTGCCCTAATTGCGGGGGACCGCTTAAATTTGATCCGAAAAACCAGAATTATGCCTGTGAATACTGTTTGTCAGAATTCACGGAAGAAGAGGCAAAGGATGCAAAGCCGGAGAGAAAAGAAGCGGGCCATGGAGAGCCCCTTCTTTACGCCTGTCCAAGCTGCGGTGCCGAAGTTGTAACCGATGAGACCACCGCAGCTACTTTCTGCTACTATTGCCATAATCCGGTGATCTTATCGAAGCGGCTTTCCGGAGAATACCATCCGAATTATGTGATACCTTTTTCCATTGAGAAGGAAAATGCTGTGAATATTTTTAATGGCTGGGTGAAGAAAAAGCGGTTTATTCCCAGTGCATTCTACAGTGAGGAGCAGGTAGAGAAGATTTCCGGTGTATATTTTCCCTATCTTTTATACAGCTGCCAGGCGGAAGGGAATATAATCGCGAGAGCTGACCGCCTTCGTGTGTGGGTCAGCGGAAATTACCGGTATACGGAAACCCAGACCTATGAAGTGAAACGGGAAGGTTCCATGCCGGTTAAATTTGTTCCCCGAAATGCCTTGAAAAAGGCCAGCAGGGAATTGACCGAAGGAGTACTGCCTTATGAGACCGATCAAATGAAGCCCTTTTCCATGGGATATTTATCTGGTTTTGTGGCGGAACGCCGGGATATGGAAGAAGAGGATTTTTCCGAAGAGGTCAAGGCGGAGATCCGTTCTTTTGCAGAAAGTTCCTTAAAAAACAGCATTACCTCCTATGATTCCGTAAGGATTCAGGACCAGTCGATCTTATTGGAAGATGAAAAATGGGAATATGCCCTTCTTCCCGTATGGGCGCTTACTTATCACGACCAGGCAAAGAATGAGATGTATTATTTCGCCATCAATGGGCAGACCGGGAAGGTTTGCGGTAAACTGCCTGTGGATAAAGGCAAGCTTCTTCTATTGTTTGCAGAGATATTCTTTCCGGTACTTCTTGTTATGCTGATTGTGGGGTATATGATATGAAGAAAGTGGAATGGATGCATATACACAAGGGAAGATCAATGGTCTTATTGACGCTTTTCTTCCTGTTCTTTGCTATTTTTCTAGGGAGGACGGAGGCATTTGGAGAAGAACCCCGGGTATTTGATGATGCCGGTCTCTTTTCCGAAGAAGAGAAAACTGCCTTTGAAAACCAGATAAATTCCATGAAAAAAGAAATGAATATGGATGTAGTGATCGTAACCACCAATGATGCCGAAGGAAAGACTGCCGGACAATATGCGGAAGATTATTACATTGATGGAGTTTACGGTGTAGGTTCGGATTACAGAGGTGCCTTGTTTTTGATTGATATGGATAACCGGGAAATTTATATTCTTCCCGTAGGAAAGATGAACCGTTTCCTAACCGATAAACGATGGAATGCGATTCTTGATAAATCTTACGAAGCCATAAGCCAGAAGGACTATGCTGCCTGCGCTCAGAATTTTTTAGACGGGGTGACTAAGTATTACAGGGCTGGTATTCCAGGAGGGCAGTATAATTACGACAAGGAAACCGGAAAGATCAGTGTTTACCGGAGCATTCGCTGGTATGAAGCGGCTGTCGCGGTAGGAATCGGTCTTTTTGTAGCAGGGTTCTCCTGCCTTGGAGTGGTTTCCCAGTATTCCATGAAAAAGGAAAGGGTCCGGTCTGGAAATTATTTAATGGCTTATCGGGGAAACAGTCAGTTCCTATATTCAGAACAGACAGATAATCTGATTAATAAAACCGTTACTCATGTGATCATACCGAGAGATAATGGCGGGAAGGGCACTGGCGGAGGAGGCGGTTTTTCCTCCGGCGGCAGAAGTACCACCCATACATCTTCTGGACGTACCATGGGAGGCGGGGGACGTAAATTTTAAGAAAAGCCAGGAAAAGGAGAATTCCTTATCCTGGCTTCAGACTGTAGACAAAGTCCCGGGCGAATGCCCCGGATATTTATTTTAAGGGTTATAAAGTCTTATTAAATACAGACTTTATAGCTCTTTTTTGATATAATTAAAGCATCAAATATAAGGTGGTATGTTCTTATGATGACTCAGAATGCAGATAAGAAAAGGGAACAGATGCAGATCTTTTGCATGGATGATCTGGTTCCACAGGATCATCTTCTCCGAATTATAGACAAGGCAATCAACTGGACTTTTATATATGGTCTTGTCGAAGATAAATATTCCCATGAAACAGGAAGACCAAGCATGGATCCAGTCATGTTGATTAAAATTCCTTTTATTCAGTATCTCTATGGCATCAAAAGCATGCGTCAGACCATGAAAGAAATTGAAGTCAACGTTGCTTACCGCTGGTTTCTAGGGCTGGAGATGATGGATAAGGTTCCTCATTTTTCAACCTTTGGTAAGAATTA
>CAUQMY010000014.1:0-143485 GCA_963519465.1 uncultured bacterium | reverse complement strand
AGCATAGTTATTCAAAAAGCATAGTTATTCAAAAAGCATAGTTATTCAAAAAGCAAAAGGAACCGGCGATACTGCACCTGCAGTTATCAGCCGGTTCCTTTTGCTTCTCATGTCATTTGCATTTCATTCATAACCGCTACTTTTTAATCCGATGCCATTAATATTTTACAGCATCCTTTAAGGCTGTGTTTTGGCTGTAACCGGAAATGATTTATAGGAGGTTGCTCCATCCACAACCGCAGCCACCTTATACTGGTATTCTGTACCTGCTGTCATTCCTTTATCCTGATAAGACCGGGTATTGCTCTTTACGGTTTCTACCAGCGCAAACTCTTTTCCTGGCTCCGCCCGGTAAATTTCATAACCAGTTACCTTATGACCATACTTTCCGTCGTTTGCTGTGCTCCAGTTAAGGCGGATGGTTTGACCTTTGCGTACTTCTGCAGTAACTTCGGGTACTTTTATACCAGAGGATAATAAATAGCTTAAATTTGCAGGTTGGTTATAAGCCGTATTCTGCCATGCCACTCCTTCACAGTAAGCCCGGTCTGTCAGCAGACATGGAATCCGGTAGGCTGTCTCAATCGGTGTACTGTAGATTCTTATTTTATTTTTATTCTGTGCGTCTCGAACAATAATTTCTTCTCTCCAGTCTCCTAAAATATCTGCAACCAGTCCGGCATTGGCTTTGGTACCATTGTTCAGTACAGTTCCGTCCATTTGAAGAAGAATATCTGTTTTTTGATTGTCGTAATCCCATTTCTGAACCTGTGGAATCAGCTGATTGGAATCATTGGAATCAAACAGTTCCATTAAAAGATCTCCATCCCAGAAAATGGAGAAATTCTGGCTCGGCTTGATCCCTTCATCGTATATCTGCTGTCCTTTCGCATTATAGGTGATTGCCTTTACAGCTGCCCACATTTCCGCTCCTGGATATCTAGGATCTATGTCTGCAGCAACACCACGGCCAGTGTCCTTTCCATAATTATATCCCCATAAAATCTGTCCAGTTTTTGCATCATGAAGTTCGATATGGTATTGAGCGTCCTTTTCTTCATGTACCTGAAATACTTCCAGCTTGCCGTCATCATTCCAGTCGCTAACATGCATTGCATCTCCATGACCAAGTCCCGTGGTATATTTGGGTTTGCCATTATTGTCCAGTGTCAGGGAGCCGTAGATGATTTCATCTTTCCCATCTTTGTCCACATCATTTACAGACAGATTATGATTTCCCTGGCCCGCATATTGATCACCGGTAGGAACATCAAAAAGCCACTTTTGTGTCAGTTTGCCGTTCTTTAAATCCCATGCGGTGATAGCTGTTCTTCCGTAATAACCGCGGCAAAATACAGCACTTGGCTTTTTCCCATCAAGATAAGCGGTTGCAGCCAGAAAGCGGTCTGGGCGGTTTGCATAACCCTGAGGTTCCGGATTTCCTTTGCTGTCCAGTCCCCACATGGACGTATCCCAGGTTCCTGTTTTCTCATCATATATTCCTCTGGAAGGGATATAAGCAGTGGTGTCTATAATGCTGCCTGTCTTTCCGTCAAACGCAGTTAAGAATTCATCTCCGTTTACAATACGTCCGATTCTACCGCTGGCGCTGCGGAAATCATATTTCTCACTGATTTTATTTGTAGGTAGCGCCGCAGAGTTAACCGCACCAACATGTCCTGTTTCCTTCAAAACTCCATTTACACTTTGATAAGTCGTGGACCCGTCTGCAGTTTTGCAGATCAATTCTGCACGACCATCTCCATCATAATCCCAAACCTGAAACTGAGTGTAATGGGCACCAGAACGAATATTTACACCTAAGTCGATCCTCCACATAAGCGCAGCTGCTCCGGTACTTGTATCAATGTCATAAGCATCAAGAAAAGTAGTTCCTGTATATCCATCTTTTGAGTTATCCTGGGCATTATCCGGATACCATTTTACGATCAATTCCAGCTGGCCATCTCCATCTAAATCCCCCACGGACATATCATTTGCCGTGAAATCCGTAATTGTTCCATCAGGCATTACCTGTTTATCGGGCGCCTGAAGAATTAATTCTAAATACTCCTTTTCCCATGCAATCGCTGTTTGACCGATATGCCGACTTCCTCTATTGTCTGTCACGTCATACTTATCTCCAGCTTTCCCTTCTTTGTCTAAGAAATTAGTATTGGTTCCACGGTAAATTTCCTGACCATTCCGTTTCAAAGCAAAAGCAGCCGATGGTCCATCTTCCTGGTAAAAACGCCAGCTTACAAAAACCCCTTGATCTGTAGTTAAGGCTGTCAGTGCTCTGTCCGAAGTATTATCTGCCCCTCCATACTTCTCTCCTGTCAAAGTACTTGATGCTTGTGCCGTTCCCACCCATGACACACCAGTCATAAGAAAAACTCCGAAGAATGCAAACAGACCTCGTTTCAATTTTGTTCTTAAAAACATGCTTTTCCCCCTCCATATCATAATTTTCAGCCCTTTCCGCCGTTCCTGGTTCTCTTTCGAAAGAATCAACTTAATGCATTTGATTCTTCTTTCGGGTTTTATCTGTTATCCCGTATGAATCCATATTCTGCTCGTACTTGGGTTGTCCCCCAATTTGCTCTAACCGTAAGCTAAGCGCTCTGCTTTGTTCGCAAAGAAACATTCTTCCTTTCTGACAAATTTGTCTGCTTTTTAACAAAAACCTCCTTCTCGATATTTAGAAATGGGAATTCCCATATACGATTCTAGCATCATTACAAAACGGTTGTAAACAATCATTATCTAACGCAATAAACCTGCCTAAACAACTGGGTTTCAAGAGGCCTATTATCATAATATTATCCATTTATTCTATTTGTTAATTGCAATAATCAGTGACTTTTTATACTTTCTATGACATATAGAATCATATACTTTTTTTAACAGCAAATTGACCATCAAAAACCCTTGAAAAAACATCCTTTTTTCTTCTCCCTTATAAACAAAATAAAGGAGCATAATTTAAATAATTACGCTCCTTCCAAACAGATAAAACATATGGAAATATTTATGTATAACTAACAAGAAAAACTCTAATTTTTTATAAATATAATTTCTTTATATTACCGAAACAGGTGCAGGGAAAGAATACTAGATTCTCTCTCTGCACCTGCCTTTATATCGTTCCGCACTGTAGCATCATTGATTAATTATCGAAATATTCAACTACAGCTTTCCTCTCCGGAACGGTTGTTATCACCTCAATGAAATATTCTTCCGGAATGATCGTTCTTTTTCTGCGTTTTGATAAGATTCTTTTTTCCACAGAACTGACAAAAAACTTTTCATCCCGTTTGAGAAATCTCTGAAACAAATTTTCTCTCATTCGTACCTTCTCCTATTACGATATGCGCTATGAATAGAAAAAAAATCTATATACTTCTTCTCCCTTACTTTTTAACCATTAAATCCACGCTGCAACCATTTATACAAGTATCACATAAATCGTTATTATAAAACATTTCATAAACAAGTTTTTTAATTGACATTGCACTGAACAACTCATAAAATTATGATAAGATTTGAAGCAAAATATTTGCCAAACGAATCAAAATTTCCCCCTTGGTTATTCAGTGCAAATCAATTATCATATCAGGATTAGTATGTAAACATTTCTGATATTGCTTCGCTTTTTCAATTTAAATGACATTTGTCATTTTCAAACTCATACCGGACTTAGTTGTTAAAGATTTCTTTAACAAAGTTGGATAATTAACAGGTCTAAGATTATTTTGCATTGTTCGCTTTTAAAACTTCCTCCGGGATCTTTCTTTCATAAACTCCGGCAGGAATACTTCTACCTACAGAATTTAAAGAAACTTTTACTAAAACTTTTTGTACTTTCTCGACTAATGTTTTTTTCATCCCTTGTTCTCTCCTTTTAATTATTTTTATTTTGGGGAAGCAATGTCATTACTTCCAAAATAACTGGAATCATAATCAGTTCTCTTAGTGACGGAAATATAGAGGCAACCGCTATTAAAACAGTCAATACTACAGAAGAAGATATCTTCTTATTTATCTTGTCCTTTGAACTGAAATATTCAATGTTAATGGTACGGGGAGCACAGAGCCAAACAATTACAATTGACACTGCAAAGATTAGCGGCAATACAGAAATATGCATATCGATAAAGATATCACCCAAAAGTGATACTGCCCATATAAGCAGCATGCTGAATCCGCAGCCCATTCCCGTTTTTGCATGAATGCCTCCGGCTTGAAGCCGAAAACCGCAAAAGGATAACAAGATAATGAATGTTTCAAACCCTTTTCCAATGAAAAGACCAATTAATTGAATTATTGCAAACTTTATAATATTATCAAGCAGCAATTCCATTCCATATTGAATTACTTTATTTTCGTCTTGACTTCTTGGATTTATTTTATTCATCCAGTTGCAAAATCCGACAGCAATTCCTGAGATATCCATAGCTATCACCACCATTTGCACCTATATTACCATATCTTTAATCAAATAAATGTTTTTGCAATTTTCGTTGAATTTTTCTTCTTAAACGTTAGATGTATATCTTATATAAACAATTACCTTTACTTTCCTTTAACAACAGGGTAAAATATATTTACTTACGAACGAGGTGGTACATCATGACTTATTTTATATATACATTAACCGGAGGGTTATGTAATTATTTTTCTTGTATTAATCTGCTCCCAAATAAAATGACGAATCTTAGAAAATTCAGCCTTTTTATGTATGCGTTTGGAAGTCTGTTTCTCTTTAACAGGATATACGGGCAAGCCAGTACATATATTACTTTTGTAGGGATTTTATTTTTGATTTTTTTATTTGCAAAAGACCCTTATTTGAATATGTCTTGTTATTTATTTGGATACCTTTATACAATCGCTTTTAATTATCTTTTTATGTGGGTAGCCGGTATTGTACTTAAAATGGATATGCAGGCTTTATTAACCCATAGCCAGCTTAATATGATCTTTTCCATTACTTATAGTATTTATTGCGGTATTTCCACAAAACTTATTGGTTGGTACATTCATAAGAAACTAGACCTTTCGCAATACTTAACCAATCAGCATCTGTTAAAGGCCATCTTTATTGACCTTTTTATTTTAGTGTTCTTTTATATATTTAACTTTTCTTACGGCGAATATCTTGGATATAATTATGGCGTTATTGCACTCAATGGAATTATATTTCTTTTGCTGTTTGCAATTACAGTATTTCTTATGTATTCTATTTATAAAGTCACTATAGGGGAACAGGCTTATAAACACCGTATGGCACAGTTTGAAAACCTCCGTCTTTACACGGAGCGCTTAGAAAAATCTTATGGAATCATGCGCAAATTTAAACATGATTATATGAATATTTTAAGTACCATGTCAGGATATATGGAAGAAGATGATATGAAGGGACTGATGGATTATTACGGGGATCAGGTTCTTCCGATTAGTCATGCATTTTCAGAATCAGATACGAAATTGGGGACGCTGTCCAATATTAAAAATACTGCCCTGAAAAGCCTTCTTTCCTCCAAATTCATCTATTCAATGGAAATTGGCATTAGAGCAGAGATAGAGTTAACCGAACCCATTGAGAAACTTCATATGGACACTCTGGATCTGTCACGGATTATCGGAATATTCTTAGACAATGCCGTTGAAGCTGCGGCAGAAACGAAAGAAAAAGAATTGATCTTTTGTATGTTTTACAGAGAAAATGATCTTTATCTAATTATACGGAATACTTCTCTCCCACCGGACCACGCCCTATCTGATCTCCGTAGTCATGGGATCTCAACAAAAGGAGAAAATCGGGGAGTCGGTCTTTATAACGTGGAAATGATTTTAAAAGATTATGACAACACCATTTGGAATACTACATATGAAGAACCATATTTCATCCAGGAGTTAGTCCTGATGAACCCTGGTTCTTAAGGAGCAAAACATGATTCACATATATCTTTGCGAAGATGACAACAGACAACTAACACGCTGGAAAACGATCATAGAAAAATATTTATTGATGAATTCCACCGAATCACAGCTTTATTGTACCGTCTCAAATCCGGATGAATTGCTCTCTGTAAGAAAAAAGTCCAATATTATAGGATTGTATTTTTTAGATATTGACTTACAGGCTGAGAAAAACGGGATTGAGCTGGCTCAGGAAATCAGAAAATACGATCCACGGGGATATATTGTTTTTGTCACAACTCATAGCGAAATGGCAATTCTCACTTTCCGTTATAAAGTGGAAGCCATGGATTTTATCATAAAAGATAAGATCAAAACCCTGCCGGAGCAGATTTGTGCCTGTATCAAAAATGCAGAAATCAATTATAGAACACAGTTGGATTCCTCTAACCGCCTGTTATCCGTCAAAATCGATAAGGCTTCCCTAGTTCTTGACCAGGATGACATTGTTGCCATTACTACCAGTGATGATTATCACAAAATAATCATCCACACCAAAAACGGCATCCGCCAGATGGCAGGATCTTTGAAAGAACTGAATGCAATTTTAAACTCTACCTTTTGTCAGTGCAGCCGTTCCGCTATTGTAAATCTGAAACATGTATTAAAATATTCCAGGGAAGAAGCGCTTTTAACCATGGACAACAAAGAAACTTATCCTGTTTCCATACGGATGATGGGTAAAGTACAAAAAGCGCTAAAGCAGTTTTAAATAACAGAAGGGATAAACGCCAGATTCAAGGCGTTTATCCCTTATTAAATTATATCGATAATGATGCACCCGACTCTATGTTATTCAACTTATTGGAAATTAACAGCCATCTCCATAAGTCCCCTTAGACTTCACCAGTTTCGGCCGGTATCCCTTTTCCGTCAACGCTGCCATGATGGTGTTCTTATGTTCTGTTCCAAACGCTTCTAAGGTAATACGAAGCTCCACAGCCGAATTTCTGTTAATGCTGATAAACTGGTTGTGCTCCAACCGGATTACATTTCCCTGCTCTTTTGCAAGAAGAGCAGATACTTTGGCAAGTTCGCCTGGCTTATCCGGAAGAAGAATGGAAACGGTAAAGATACGGTCTCTCTGAATCAGACCCAGCTGGACAATGGAAGCCATTGTGATCACATCCATATTGCCCCCGCTTAAAATAGAGACGATCTTTTTGTTATTCACATTCAAATGTTTTAAGGCAGCAACCGTGAGAAGTCCGGAATTTTCCACTACCATCTTATGGTTTTCTACCATATCAAGAAACGATACGATGAGTTCGGAATCTTCGATGGAGATGATTTCATCCACATTTTCCTGTATATAAGAGAAAAGCTTGTCTCCGGGGCACTTTACAGCAGTACCATCTGCAATGGTATTGATACTTGGAAGAGAAACCACCTTACCCTGACGCAAGGATTCCTGCATACAGTTTGCGCCTGCAGGCTCCACACCTATCACTTTGATCTTTGGATTCAGCATCTTGGCGAGAGTGGATACTCCTGTACAAAGTCCGCCTCCACCAATGGGAACCAGGATATAATCAACCGTAGGAAGTTCTTTGATGATTTCCATAGCAATGCTACCCTGTCCGGCAGCAATATCCAAATCATTAAAGGGATGCACAAATGTCATGCTGCGCTCTTCCGCCAGTTTATAGGCATAGTCGCATGCTTCGTCAAAGACATCTCCTTCCAATATGACTTCCGCGCCATATCCTTTGGTTCGGTTTACCTTCATAAGAGGCGTTGTGGTAGGCATGACAATGGTGGCAGGTATTCCGGCAAGTTTCGCCGCATAAGCAACTCCCTGTGCATGGTTGCCGGCGGAAGCCGTAATCAGCCCTTTGGACTTTTCTTCTTCAGAAAGAGTACTGATCTTATAATAAGCACCTCTTACTTTATAAGCACCGGTATACTGCATGTTTTCTGGCTTAAAATATACCTTATTTCCGGTCTGGGCAGAGAAATACTCGCTGTATACAAGCTTTGTTTCCAGGGTAACTTTACTAACGACTTCTGATGCTTCTTCGAACTTTTCCAATGTCAACATATTTTACGCCTCTACTTTCTCATCTACGTGGAACAATGCATTTACAAATTCATCCGCATTGAACTTCTGTAAGTCATCGATTTTCTCCCCAACTCCAATATATTTTACAGGTATTGAAAGCTCTGACTGAATGGCAACTGCAATTCCGCCTTTTGCTGTACCGTCAAGCTTCGTTAGTATAATTCCGGTAATATCGGCAACCTCCATAAACTGCTTCGCCTGTACAAGCGCATTCTGTCCCGTGGTTCCGTCTAATACCACCAGAGTCTCACGGTATGCATCCGGATATTCCTTGTCAATAATCCGGTTAATTTTTTTTAGTTCTTCCATCAGGTTCTTTTTGTTATGGAGACGTCCCGCCGTATCACAAATCAATACATCCGCATGTCTTGACTTAGCAGCCGCTACAGCATCGTAAACCACTGCAGCCGGGTCAGATCCTTCCTGCTGGGCAATGATGTCCACTCCGGCTCTTCTAGCCCACTCAGTGAGCTGTTCAATGGCTGCCGCCCGGAATGTATCTGCCGCCGCAACAATTACCTTTTTTCCATCATCCTTCATCTGCCCGGCCAATTTACCAACGGAAGTTGTTTTTCCAACTCCATTAACACCAATGATAAGCAGAACTGACTTACGGTTCTCAAATTCATAGGCGTTTTCCCCAAGATCCATCTGTTCCATGATACTGTCCATGAGAAGCTGCTTGCATTCCGAAGGATCCTTGATGCCTTTTTCTTTTACCTTCTTCTTTAAATCCTCTACAATTGACATGGTGGTCTGGATTCCCAGATCTCCCATAATGAGAGTTTCTTCGATTTCTTCATAAAACTCATCATCAATGGCTGAGAAGCCGCTGAAAATGGAATCCACGCCGGCGATAATATTATCCCTTGTCTTTTGCAGTCCAGCTACCAGCTTCCCAAAAAATCCCTTTTTCTCACCCATAGTCGGTCTCCTTAACTATCTAAATCTTCTTCAATCAGGTTTACAGATACAAGCGTTGAAACGCCTTTTTCCTGCATGGTAATACCATACAGACGGTCCGCAGATACCATAGTACCACGTCTGTGTGTAATTACGATGAACTGCGTATATTTTGTCAGCTTATGCAGATATTTTGCAAAGCGGTCTACATTGGAATCGTCAAGAGCAGCCTCAATCTCATCCAGAAGACAGAATGGAGATGGTTTTAGATTCTGAATGGCGAATAACAGTGCTATGGCAGTCAATGCCTTTTCTCCACCGGAAAGCTGCATCATATTCTGAAGTTTCTTTCCTGGCGGCTGAGAAATAATCTGGATTCCTGCTTCCAGAATATCCTCATCCTCCACTAATTCAAGGGCTCCTCTTCCGCCTCCGAACAGTTCTTTGAATACCTTATCAAATTCTGCCCGGATTTCCCGGAACTTTTCTTCGAACTGCTTCCGCATTCCGGTATCCAGTTCCTCTATGATCTTTAACAGAGTCCCTTCTGCTGTTACCAGGTCATCGTGCTGGGTCTTCATGAATACATAGCGCTCAGAAACTTCCTTGTAGTCTTCAATGGCATTGACATTGACATTGCCCAGTTTCCTGATCTCATCTTTTAAAGAGGCAATCATGCGCTTGATATCAGGCAGGGAGGTCCAATCGTCATTTCGCAAGGCATCTGCCGTAGAGAATGTCAGTTCATACTCATTCCACATGTAATTCACATGACCCTCTAACCGCTCATTAAGCTTTTCTTTCTGGCTTTGAAGACGGAACTGCTCCTTATCCAAAAGGCTGATCCGGCCGGTCAGTTCTTCTCTCTTTTGGAATAATTCTTTCTGCTCTCTGGCTTTGGCATCCTTTTTAGCAGCCTTATCCTTAACGATCTGCTCCAGTTCTTCTCCGTGAGTTTTCTCTTTCTCAATCTGGATCCTTAACCCATCAATCTCTTTTTGTTTTTCCTCAATAATGAGCTGGGAGCCATCGGAGCCACTGGAAAGTCCGGAAAGTTCTTCTTCCAGACGGCGGATTTCTTCCTTGATTCGCCGGAGATTTTCCTGTTCAAAGTCATCCTTTTGCTTTAAACTGGAAGCTTCCAGCTGAACGGCAGTTAAATTCTTAAAAAACTGTTCTCTGTCTGTCTTGGATTTTTCAAGTCCTGCATTTAAACTCTCCAGATCGCCGCCGGTATCCTGGTTTTGTTTTTCCAGCTTGTCAACAGCCAGGAGAAGATCTTGCTGGCTTGTGCCAATTTCCCGAATCTGGGATTCTAACTGTAGGTTTTCGCGATCCAGATCTCCGTAGGATTCCCGAATTTCCGTCTTTTTATCTTCAATTCGGCGCAAATTTATTTTAACCGTATTCTGCCTCAAATAAAGTTGCTGTTTTTCAGCACGGATTTTTTCCAGTTCTTCTCTGCTTTCCGAAAGAAGTCCTTCATTCATTACCAGCTCTTTTTCCAGACGTTCTACATCGGAGAGAGCTTTATTGCAGATTTCTTCCAGTTCTTCAATTTCCCGCTTACGCCCCAGAAGATTGCTGGTATTCTTAAATGCACCACCGGTCATGGAGCCGCCAGCGCTTAAAAGTTCTCCTTCCAGAGTAACAATTCGCAGAGAATACTGGAACTTTTTAGCCAATGCAATGGCATGGTCAATGGTATCTACCACTACCACACGGCCTAAAAGGTAATTGATCAACCCTTCATACTGCTTATCTGCTTCTACCAGGGAATTGGCAAGTCCCAGTACCCCGGGCTCTGCCAGGGCTTTATCCTGCTGAAAGGAGTTTTTATTGCCAATACTTGTAAGAGGCAGGAATGTTGCGCGTCCAAACCGATTCTTCTTTAAATATTCAATCAACTGTTTGGCTGTCTGGTCGGAATCCGTAACAATGTTCTGGATGCTTCCTCCAAGGGCAGTCTCAATTGCGATTTCATATTTTTTCGGAACAGCAATCAAATCTGCCACAACGCCGTGAATGCCATGTACCCGGTCTCTGACTTCCATCACCTTTCTAATACTGCCGCCATATCCGTCATACCGCTCTGCAATATTTTTTAAGGATTCAAGCTTTGTGTAGCTGGTATGGTATTCCTGCTGTTTGTCATTTAAGTTCTTATTGAGCCTTTTTACCTGGCCCACCAGCTCCTCAGTCTTGGTTTCACAAAATGCCTGGGTTTCATCTCCCTTAGCAATTCCTTCATCGATTTCATCCGCTTCTTTTTGAAGCTTTATGAGCTGTTCATCCTGTTCAGACTCATCACTTTTAAATTTCAAAAGTTTTTGGAGTACTTCCGAACGGCGGACATTCACCTGCTCAAGCATAGCCTCATAACGCTGCTGTTTTGCGGTAAATGAAGCCTTTTCATTAAGAAGATCAATGATGTGGCTTTTTCCTTCATCTATCTGTTGTTCAAAGAGGCGGATCCTTTCATCCTCTGATGAGAGAATTTCTTCAGCTTCTTTTAGTTTTTCCACGGCAGACTTTACCTGATTGGCAATTTCTGCACGTGCTTCTTCATAAGATACTTTCTGTGTCTGCTTTAAATCAACCTCAGAATGAATGGATTTCACACGTCCCGCAATATGTTCTGCATTCATGTGTTCCGTATTGATTTGTTCCTTTAATACGTTGATGCGTCCTTCTAAGTTACCTGTTTCCATGTTGGACACGTTTTTTTCGTTCCGCAGTGCAGTTATGGATTCATCAAGTTCTGATAAGTATGTATCTAACGCATCATATTCTTCACGGATTCCTTCTGACGTCTGCCTCGCATCTTCCAAATCCCTGGCAACGATGTTTTCCTTGTCTTCGTTTTCCTTCATCTGAAGGCGCAAACCCTCTGTTTCCATTAAAAACTGGTTTACATCGTATTTTTTCAGTTCTTCTTTTAGACTGAGGTATTCCTTTGCGGCTTCCGACTGTTTAGCTAAAGGACCTACCTGCTTTTCCAGCTCGGTAAGAATGTCATTGACCCGGACCAGATTCTGTTTCTCATCCTCAAGCTTCTTCTGGGCGATTGCCTTACGCCGCTTGAATTTTACGATCCCGGCTGCCTCATCAAACAGTTCCCGGCGTTCCTCCGGTTTTCCGCTTAAGATCTTGTCAATCTGGCCCTGTCCGATGATAGAATACCCTTCTTTACCGATTCCCGTATCATAGAATAATTCATAGATATCCTTTAACCGGCAGGCACTGCCATTGATCATGTATTCACTTTCACCGGAACGGTATACTCTTCGGGAAACAGTCACCTGATCATAATCAATGGCCAGATGCTGATCGGAATTGTCCAGGGTAATGGCAACATATGCAAAGCCCTGAGGCTTTCTCTGCTCTGTTCCAGAAAAAATCACGTCCTGCATACTGGAACTACGAAGCTGCTTTACCTTCTGTTCGCCAAGAACCCAGCGGACGGCATCTGCAACATTGCTCTTACCGCTGCCGTTGGGTCCTACGATTCCGGTGATTCCATTATGGAAATCAAACACGATCTTATTGGCAAATGATTTAAAGCCCTGTACTTCAATACTTTTTAAATACATAGTTCACGCCGACAGACTCCAAAAAGCCTGCCCTTTCTTTTCCATATTCTTGTCCACGCTCTCTGGACATAAAGGGATACCCGCAGGGTGTTACTTATTCTTAAGCGCCAGAATACCATGATAAGCAGCTACCTGCTCTGCAGCTTTTTTGGTTCTCCCAATCCCTTGTCCAATGGCCTGGTTTCCAATGAGAACCTGGGCTTCGAACACCTTATTATGATCCGGTCCCTCTTCACGTAAAAGTTTGTAGGTTAATGGTTCTTCTGTCTGGCTTTGTACAATCTCCTGCAAGATAGTCTTGCTATCATAAAAGAGCTGCTTGTGTTCCAGATCATTCATAATAAAACGAAGGATAAACTCTTTTGCATTAGCAAAACCACCGTCCAGATAAATGGCCCCTATAAGTGCTTCCATTGCATCAGATACGATTGAAGCACGTCCTCTGCCTCCTGTTGACTCTTCTCCTTTGCCTAAAAGCAGATATTCACCAAGCTTTAACTCCTCAGCGCAATAAGCCAATGTGGGCTCACATACAATGCTTGCGCGTATCTTTGTCAAATCACCCTCCGGTTTATCCGGATATTTGTGATACAGACAGTCACTGGAAAACACTTCCAGTACTGAATCGCCTAAAAACTCCAGCCGTTCATTGCATTCCAGCTTATTTAAGCGGTGTTCATTGGCATAGGAACTGTGGGTCATTGCCTGTGTCATCAGATGCTTGTCCGAAAAACGATAGCCGATCCGTTCCTCCAGTTCTTTTAAATTTCTACTCATACGATCCCTCTTTCCCAATTATGAAAGAAGGTGCTGCGGACAGACCAACGGCCCCGGCAGCACCCACATCTATTAATTTAAAGCATTCTTGATCTGTTCTACTGCGTCGCTGACACTAACGATGTTTTCTGCCACTTCAGTTGGAATCTCAATATCAAATTCCTCTTCAATGCCCATAATAATCTGGAACACATCAAGGGAGTCAGCTCCAAGATCATCCACAAATGTGGAATTCATAGCAACCTCATCCGGCTCAATATTTAAAACCTCTGCAATAATATTCTGTAACTTTTCAAATTCCATTTCTTTTCCTTCCTCTCTCCTATTCTTGATTTCCTTCATTTTTCGATTTAAGACTTTCTCTTATCTTATCATTAATTCCCTGTTCTTTGAAGGTTACACACTGAAGTATGGAGTTTTTTACTTCTACCGCTTTTGAATTTCCATGGGTCTTTACAACCAGGCCGTTAAGACCCAGAAGCGGTGCCCCGCCGTACTGGGATGCATCGAATGATTTTAATGTTTCCTTCAAAGCGGGCTTTACAAGCAAAGCTCCAATCTTGCTCCTCAAGCTTCCCATCATACCGCTTTTTACCTTGCCAATCAAGGTAGCGCCCACTCCTTCATAAAGCTTCAGGATTACATTTCCCACAAATGCCTCACAAACAATGACATCTGCTCCGCCATGCGGAATCTCCCTGGCTTCAATGCTTCCGGTAAAATGGATATCTTCGCATTCTTTTAACAGTGGAAAGGTTTCTTTCACCAGCGCGTTTCCCTTTTCTTCCTCTGCGCCGATATTGACGATGGCCACTCTAGGGTTCTTAATCCCCATTACATGTTCCATGTAAAGGGAACCCATTCTTGCAAACTGTACCAGATGGGACGGTCTTGCATCTACATTGGCTCCACAGTCAATCAGCAGGGAAACACCTTTTTCCGTAGGAATAAGCGGGGCTAACGGTGGTCTTTCCACACCTTTAATCCGACCGACAATTACCTGGCCGCCAACCAGTATGGCGCCTGAACTGCCTGCCGATACAAATGCATCCGCTTCCTTTTGTTTTACCAGATTCATTCCCACAACAATAGAAGAATCTTTCTTCTTTCGTATGGCATTCACCGGAGATTCTTCCGTCTCGATTATCTCTGTTGCGTTTACAACCTGTATCTGATCTTTTGGATACGTATGTTTGGATAGTTCCTCAGATACAATATGCTCTTGCCCTACTAAGAGAACCTGGATCTCTTTATTCGCATTCACAGCCGCCACAGCACCAGCAACCATCTCTGTTGGCGCATAGTCACCACCCATGGCATCTACAGCTACTTTTATCATCACGATTCCCCTTTCAAACACTTCCTAAGATAATCTATTACATAATATACTAAATATTATTCTATAAATCAATAATAAATTGAGAAATTTAAAGTCAGATTATAAAACCTGAAAAACAGCTTAAAAAATTTTGCGTTCTGATTATTTATCACTGTTTTTTATCTATTTATACTGCTATCTTTTTCTCCACCTTTTTCATAACAATGACATAAGAGATACCGGTAAATATAGCCGCACTGACCCAGGCTGCCGGATCGCAGGCACAGGACAAGGGATAACTAACCAGCCGGATCGCCAATGCTGCCATACAAAATCTTGCAATAAGCTCTACAACGCCTCCTAACATGGGAAGCAAACCATATCCACAGCCTTGCATGGCATTTCTGAATATAAAAATTGTGCTGAGAGGAATGTAAAATGCCGCGCACAAATAGATATACGTTTTTGCCCAGGGGAGCATGGCCGAAATATCCACACCGCCGGAAAAGAAGATTCCCAGTGCATGCGGTAAGGTAAAGATTACTGCGGCAGAGCTAAGAATCGCATAGACGAATTCCGTCCCCAAAGCCAGACGAACTCCCTGCCGGATTCTTTTTATATCCCCTTTTCCGTAGTTCTGCCCGGTATATGTAGCCATAGTTTGTCCCATTGCCATCATTCCCTGCATGGCTATGTTCTGAAACTTACTGGCAGCGGTAAAGGAAGCTACAGCCGTAGAGCCAAATAAATTAATGGCGGACTGCATGACCATGGTTCCAGAAGCCGTAATTCCAAACTGCAGTGCCATGGGGATTCCTACGGAAAGCTGATGCTTTGTATCAGACCAGTTTAACTTCCAGTGATGACGCTTGGGAGCAAGTGTAGGAACTTTTTTATAGATATAGTAAAGACAAAGGATTGCAGATATGCCCTGAGATACATTGGTTGCCCATGCAGATCCTGCAACACCCCATTGAAATACAATTACAAAAAGCAGGTTCAGAACAAGATTTAATCCTGATGAAAATGCCAGGAATAAAAGAGGAACCCGGCTGTTCCCAACTGAACGAAGAAAAGATGAGAACAGGTTATAAAATACATTTGCAACGATTCCGATGCAGATAATAGAAATATAGGTTAATGCGTCTCCAAAGATGTCCTCCGGAGTATTCATAAGCCTTAAAAGCGGTTTCATAAACAACAGACTTACGGCCGTCATAAAAACGATGACAAACATAGATAAAATGGTACCGTTTGCTACAGAATGTTTTGTTCCCTCTCCGTCACCGGCCCCAAATCTCTGACTGGTAAGTACTGTAAACCCGGTACTCATTCCCTGAGAAAAGCCAATTACCAAAAACATAATGGTACCGGTAGAACCAACTGCCGCCAACGCACCTGGACCGACAAAACGCCCTACTACAATGGTATCTACCATATTGTACAGCTGTTGAAAAATATTACCTAAAAAAAGCGGCAGGGTAAATCTTAAAATAATCGGAAGAGGGCTGCCTTTCGTCATATCTGTTTCCATAGTTTTTCATCCTTTTTCATTGAAAGTCAGGCTGTTTTACAGCAGTGCAAACGTATTCTACCACGTTCCTTTCCGCTTGTCACCGATATTTTAAAAATTACAAGAAAAAACAGTCTCAAAGCTTATATATTCTAAGCCATGAGACTGCCCTTTCTTTGTACCTGGTAATTAACCCTTTACCGCTTGTGACTCCTTATCATAAACAGAACGAAACCAGGTGCCAAAATGTTTGTTAATGAAATGTATGATGTTACCTATTGTAAAGAAAGCTACAATAGTACCAATACCGATACCAATGATTTTGCCGGTAGCTAATAAACTGATAACAACCGTAACGGCTAACATAATGCCGTCATAAAGCCATTTTGCCCGTCCAAATGGCAGATTTGTAAGGGAAGACAGTGCCTGTACTCCGCCATCAGGAGGATTGGGAACAAAGTCCATATTAACAACCATGCTGATTCCAACTGCAATACAGAGAATTGCTAATACTAAAAGAAGAATCTTCATCGTTACATCCGGGTTGGATATTACAATAAATTTGTTATAAAAGTCTACAATCCAGCCAAAAACAAAAGAGAATGGAAACTGAAGAAGAACTTTAATTTTTATTTTACGGTAAATAATGCATTGAAATAAAACATCTGCTAAATAAACCACTGTACACGCTGTTCCAAGGGTCAGACTACTGATCTTGCTGATGACAAATGGAACGGAATTGGTGGTAGATACTCCAAGTAAACATTTTGTGTTAAGCACAACTCCAAGTGCAAGCAAAAGAACTCCAATCACGTATATAACGATACGCTGCGCCATTTTATTATATTTCATATGGACACTCCTTAATTTTTGTGGTGTGAATTTCAATTAATATGAGACCGAATTATGATGAATTATTTTTTTGACTGGCGCAGCTTTCGGTGCTCTGCCCATATCGTTTCAAACCAGTCGCTTCCTTTAGGAACTGGATGCACTTCTTCCGTAAAGCTGACGAAGCTGCCATTTTGCTTTTGTGTAACCAGACGTAGATTTTGCTCTGTGGGCCTGGTTGGCATATAACCTTCCGTTTCCCCTTTTACGAGACAGCTTCCTCTGCTGCCAAAGGTATTGGCAGACTGTTCCATTGCCTCTAAAACAGCACACTGAGTCACTATCATATCGTATGTCTTTAGTAAAATGGGAAGCGTGCGTACATTAGGGACTTTGACCATTTCTTTAAAATGAATCCGGTAATTTTCCGCTTTTTTCCGCATGTCGGTTAACCCTTTTAAGTCACGGACCTGTGCAGCCACACGGGACATGGTATTTTGAAGTTCCTCTTTGACCGCAAGGGCATTATTCTCTTCTCCTATCATGCCAAAAAGGCTGTTTCCGATATCCTCTGCCAGCTTGTCCGGCTGTACTTTCCACAAAGACGGATCTGGCAGTCTTTCCTCTCCGGTATAGGAAATATGCTGTGCGGCCCTCATGGACCCGACCTGGGTAGAATTTAACGCAGAACCACCTGGGCGATGTACACCAAAGGTACCGGCTGCTTCTCCTGCAACAAACAGACCTTTCATGGAAGTCTCCCAATTTGCATCTACTTTCATGCCGCCATTATGATGCTGGGCACAAACACTGATTTCCAGCATTTCATTTTCTATATCGATATGATGGTTGCTGTACAGTTCGATAGCAAGAGGATTCATATGCTTCAGTCTTTCGATAGGGGTTCCAAACAGCGCGCCTGACTTCTCCAGATACGTATATGCTTCTTCTGACAGATTTCCAAACCCATCTTCCAGACCAGAAGGATTGTGCATGAAATCCATGAACACTCTGCGGCCTTTTACTACAGTCTCTTCATATACACATAAGTCAATCCGTGAGGATGCATCTTTCTTGCTGGCATCAAAGGGCCACTGGTATCCTTTTAAAAACACCAGATTTACTGCTTCTTTGGGGCTCATATAGTCCGTTAAAAATTCCCGTTCCACCCCAGCCTCGTCAATGGATACATAGCGGGGCAGCACCTGCTGGTAGGTACCTGATACATTCCAGCGGAATTTAATAGACGCAAGGCCATACTGCCACTCCTGAAGGTTTGCGCCGCAGACGCCTGCATCAAGCAGTGCTCCCGACATTCCGGTATGTCCTGCCGGATATACCACGTTTTTATAACAGGCACTTGGGCCACCGGTACACCAGATCACGTTATTTGCAGCGATTACCACCAGCTCCAGCTGATTATCAGAAAGTTTTTCTTTATTTAAGCAGACAATTCCGCAAAGTTTATTGTCTTCCTCATAGATTTGAAATGCCAGCAGTTCATTGAGAATCGGAATCTCTTTTTTCTTCACTGATTCCTCCAACGCTTCCGTCATATATCGGGATGTAAGAGGGCCTGCTGAAGTCGCCCGCTGCCGGGGATCATGATCTGTCTTATAACCGGTAAAGATCCCATACTCATCTGTTGGGAAATCGACTCCCAGATTAGCCAGTTTGTAGAAACACCGCAAGGAATTGGCGGCTTCTGCCAGAGCAACCTGACCGTCTACCCCCTCACCATCATATAATGTCTGCGCCATTTCATACACCGAATCGTTTTCGTTAAAGCCTACCGAAAGCTTATAGTACGTCTGTTTATCACTTCCGGTATTCCGGGACGTTCCCATGCGGATTCCTTCTGTTAACAGGGCGATTTTTCTCCGTCCCAGATCATACAGCCAGTCAACCGCATTGAAGGCTGCTGCTCCGCTTCCTACTACGACCGTGTCATATTGCAAGAACTTGTAACTTACTTTCTCCATTGTGTACCTCTGCTTATAGTCGTTTGATGTGAAAACCTCCGTCCACATCAATAAAGTTTCCTGTGGTGTATGGGAATTTTCCTCCCGCAAAAGCACTCACTGCCAATGCCACATCCTCTGGCAGACCCCAACGGCGAATTGGGAATACTCCGTCTTTGATCATTTGTTCATATTTTGATTGTACCGTACTGGTCATATCCGTCAGAATAACTCCTGGTCTGACTTCATAAACAAGGATTCCTTCGCCGGAAAGACGGTCTGCATAGAGTTTTGTCAGCATGCTGACACCAGCCTTGGAGACACAGTATTCCCCGCGGTTTACGGAACTTACTTCCGCTGAACAGGATGAAACATTGATAATGATCCCCTTATCTTCCTGTTCAATCATCTGGTTTGCTACCAGCTGAGTTAAAAACATATTTCCGCGAAGATTGATTCCAAGCACATAATCAAAGCTTTCTTCACTCATCGTCAATAAATCTGCTCTTACTTTTGGTGCAACGCCTGCGTTATTGACAAGAACATCAATTTTTCCATAATGTTCTACGCTCTCTTTCACAATATGAGCTCTGTCTTCCTGGTTGGATATATCTCCTGCCACGTAGAAATAGTCTTTTCCATTTTCGTCAAACCATTTTAAATGATCTGCATACACTTCTTTCTCACGCGTTCCGACGATGACTACGTTAAAACCATCTTCTGAGAGCTGTTTGGCAATCGCCAATCCGATTCCACGGGTTCCGCCGGTTACAATTGCTGTTTTCGCCATTTGCTGCCTCCTGTTACTTTTTTGCTGCTGCCAAAGCTTCTGACGCTTCTCTGGCTTCTCTATATTTAGGAACGTAAACTTCTGAGTCACGGACAACACAGCCGGTGCTTCCATGGTCTCTCATGATCTGTGTACATTTGCTGCAGGCTACACAGACTTTTTTAGAATCCATTTCCCCATTGTTAAAGATGTCATGAGCTGCATCCGGATAGGCGAAGCTGGAACGTCCAAGACCAACCATGCTGCAGGAGTGAGATTTGATATTAGCGGCTGCTGCATTTGGAATATATTTACGAAGCCAGCTGTAACCGTTTCCGATAATCGGCACATCACCTGCTGCCTCTTGTGCGATCCGAGTGTAATCAAATATTTTTTCAATAATAGAGAGCTGGGATTCTTCCGGCTCAGGAATTCCAAGGCTTGGGATATCGAATGGACGTCCAAACTGAGGATAAACAAAGTAAGGATTGCTGGAAGAAAGAGCAAACACATCAACTCCGGCTTTTACCAGCATTTTAATCAGTGCTACCGGCTCTGTGCTGTCAAATTTATAAATATCTTCTCTGTCACAACCAAATCCATATGGGTATGGGTGAACATCAAAAACATTTAATCTGCATCCGATAATAAAATCATTTCCGACTGCTTTACGAACGGCTTCCACAGTCTCAACCAGAAAACGGCTGCGGTTTTCCAGACTTTCTCCGCCGTATTTTCCTTTACGTGTAAAGCCGCCTAACAGTTCACTTAAGAGGTATTTGTGGCATGCTTTGATATCGATTCCGTCATATCCTGCTTCTTTTGCAAGCAGAGCAGATTCAACATATTTTTCAGTCAGGGAGTCTAAATATTCATCTGTAACCACCTGATCATCACTGAATACACCGCTGCGTTCGTCTAACAGAGGATCACGGAATGCCACCATAGGGGCTCTCGCTTCACCTGGGCGGCTGTAACGTCCGGAGTGTGTCAGCTGAAGAATATGGATCAGAGAAACGTCATTGGCTTCTTTTGCCGCTTTTCTGCTCTCTGTCAGGAATTCCTGAAAGGATGAAAGATTTTCTTTTGTAAGCATCAAAGCCTGAGGATTGGCCTTCCCCTCCTCTACCACCGCATTGGCTTCCCACCAGATCAGACTGGAACCGCCTTTTGAAAATCTCATGTATCGGCGTTTGGTAAGTTCAGACATGGATCCGTCCAGCTCACAGTCACAACCCTCCATTGGTAGAATTGCCATAGCATTTGATGTTGTTAAATGTCCTATTTTTACGTTGTTCTTAAGGGGAGATATGTCTTCCGTTAGTTCAATGTTTACATTCTGACTTTCAATTTCCTGCTTCAATTCTTCCAAAGACTTGTACCGAAACATTTTGTGCTTTGCCATGATTTAACCTCCAAAGTTTTACTATTTAAGTAAGTCAATTATAAAAAGTTTTATTCATATTAGCTAGGCAATAAATTGTTGTATAATACACCTTTCTTGTTTTCCTAGTGCATTAATACATTTTTTTAATTGACTTCCAATAAAAAATGGTTATAATTTACAAATCAACCCTTTTTTCGTTTTTGACGGTTGATTCTTTCTATCGTATAATTAGAAAAAATGCAGCTTTTAGCAGTCATTCTACAATAAGGAGAACGTTCAGAATGGGAGAAAAGAATATTACTGCACAAAACGGATCCATTCACTCAAGGGATTTCGCTCATGCCTATTATGATGAAAGCTTTCATAATGTAGCCCTTACAAGACACCATCATACCCAGAATGAAATTGTCTTTGTAAAAGAAGGACAAAGCACATTTGATATCTCCGGCGAAAAATATACCATTAAAAAAAATCAGATTCTGTTGATCAGTGCACTTGAAAATCACTCCACTCACTCCATTTGCACGCCTTACCGCCGGTATGTCTTTGTATCTTCCATGGATTTATGTTCCGAATACATTCATGATCCGATTATGGCTTCTGCTTTTATACGCAGCAATCACCAGCGCGGCGTCATCGATCTCACTCCGGAAGCAGCCAATGAAATCGAACGTTATTTTAAACTTCTGGTTTCAGAGACTGCAAACCATGAAATAAAATGGAAAGAACGATGTGCAGTGATTCTTTTTGACATATTGATTTTACTTTACCGCAGCAATCCAGAAATGTTTCTGATCGAGAAAAATTCAGAAGATTTAAATGTTATCTTTGCAATAAAGGATTACATTGACCACCATTACAGCGAACCATTAAGTCTGGATACAGTTGCTCAGAATTTTTATATCAACAAATATTACCTCTCCCATCAGTTCAAGGACATTATTGGCTATGGATTTAAAAAATATATTCAGCTCATCCGGATAAACAAGGCGAAAATACTATTACAGAATACAAATCTTACGGTAAATGAAATCTGCACCAAGATCGGTTATGATAATATCAATTACTTCATCCGGCTTTTTAAAGAAAAGGAAGAAGTAACTCCCTACCAGTACCACAAGATGTATTTTAAAAACAATGGATCAAAAGATGTTTCTGCACAAAAAAAGGACCCATCATAGGTCCTTTTTCTCAGAGTCAGGTAAATGCTTCTAAAAGCTCCTCATAACTTTTGGCTGTCTGCAGCTTTTCCATGGTTTTGTTGTTTCCCAGCTTTGCGGCCAGCTCTGAAATCAGCTTTAAATGATCTTTGGCTCCCTCACTGTCTGATGGAACTGCAAAGAGGAAAAATAAGTCCGAAGGCTCCCCATCATAAGATTCCCACTCGATCATCTCTTTGGTTCTTCCTACAGCAATCCCCACTTTTTCAACAGAATCTGATTTTCCATGAGGGATTGCAACGTGATTACCAATGCCGGTGATCCCCTCCTGTTCCCGTAAATAAACATCCTTTAAATAACCTGACAAATCGTCAATGTATCCAGCCTTCTTAAGCAGTTGCGCCAAATGTTTCAACACTTCATCTTTACTCTTCACTTTCATATCAAGATCGATCACTCTCTGATCCAGAATTTCTCTTACCGCCATAGGCTCACCCCTTATCGAATAAAATATTGATATATTTCCAATCCGGAATGGAGGCTTTTCATGCTTTCCATATTTTCATCATGTTCCGTAAATGTCAAAAAGTCTTTATAAAACTGTTTGGTCCTTCGAATTTCATATTGAGAAGTCATTTTCACTGCCAGCAAAAACACCATATCCACCAGATCTCCGGACCATTCCACAGGTTCTTTTAATATGGCGACCCCGATTCTTGATTCATTGACCTCCATCATATTTCCGTGGGGGATGGCGATCCCATGACCAATGCTGGTGGTCGTTGCCTTTTCCCTGTCATAAATACTCTCCAGATACCGGGGTGTAACATCTCCTTTCTCCTCCAGGCGGTTTGCCATGAGCCGGATAAGTTCATCCTTATTCGATACGGGAGGATGCAGAAAAATCAAGTCCACGTCAAACAGCAAATGACATAAGTTATTGAAATGGAATTTGGCAGATGTGTTGTTTTTACGGATCTCCTTTACTTTTTTCTTCACTTTTTCAATATCTTCTTCCAGCATACGCTCCCCTGTAGCAACAATCCTTGGATCGCTGCTGTTTAAAGATACAGAGCTTATGATAAGATCCATATCCTGATATTGAGACAGCTTAAAATCATGGTTGCTAACCGCGCGAATCTGCGCAATTTCAGGAATGCTGTATTTGATCATTTCCATCACAAGCTGGCTGGAAGCAAGTCCCTGTCGGCTGACCAAAAGTGCACGAAACGGCTGTTCCTTTTTCATCCGGATTAGAGATGCCTGGATGTAGAGGGCAATTCCTGCCAGTTCGTCTTCTGTCACCTGAACCCGGTAATATTCTTCAAACAGATGGCTGGTAGACCAGGTAGCCAAAAATGTCTGTTTGTATTCACTCTTTACATATTTGCTGATTCCTTCCGATGCTGTTGTCGAATACTTCATTCGGAAGATAGCGGAACGCATATGGCTTAGCAGACTCTCATACAGTATCCTGTCTGAAGACAGATCTACCCCCAAAACAGAATCGATTGTTTCTATCACAAGCTTCACAAAACAGCCTAATTCCTCATCATACTGACTGGTGCATTCCCCCTGTTCCGAAGCAGCAAAGCCTTCCATTTTTCTAGCAGATAATAATAGTACTGCCAACAGCCTCACATCCTCGGGCTGTATGCTTACATGGTATTCTGACACAATTCTTTGATAGATGGATTGGGCAAAGGAATATTCGTTGTAATGCTGCACCTCATCTTCTTTCCCCTGGGAAAGCTGATTAACTCCACCGGTATACTCCCTGGAAAGTGACAGGCAGATCATGATCCAGACCATATTAAAGGATACATCTGCCAACTCAATTCTCCATGCATTTTCAGCATCTACGATGATCTTTCTGATCCGGGACACATAAATGCCTGGTGCATAGGTTCCAAGCAATGCTTCCATGATATCCGGCATCATATACAGAATATAATCCTTAATGGCAATCCGGTAATTATACTCATCTCCTGCAATGCAAAGCCCTCTGTTTCGGACAGATGCTATCTGAAGATAATGCGATTCAAACCAGGGACTGATTTTCTTTATCATGGAAGCAACTGTTGGGGGACTCAAATACAGGCTATCCGCCAGCTGTTGCAATGTTATGATTTCTCCGGGCTTTAACTTTAATAACTTTCCTGTAAGCTGCCTGTTCCTGTTCTCTAAATCAGCAGAAAGATCGGCCTGGGCTTTATTTCCAAATCTTTCCTTTATGCTTTCCAGCTGATTTCCGGTACAGTCAAGCCAGACTCCTGTCCCCTGTTTCTTTTTTATGCTCCCAAGATCACTGATCTCCAGCCAGTCATTCAGCTGATTGATTTTAGTCCGGATGGTTTTTTCAGATAGCCCCACTTGATCTGCAAGCTGACCTATGGTATAAGTCCTGCCCGAAAGAAGGCAGGTAATTATCCGGTTGTAATATAATGAGTTCTTATCCTGCTTCAAAGAATCACCTCAATCGAAAAAAGAAAGGGCGGCATGTTAGCTGCAATCCTGCCGCCCTTTAAGTTTTGAAGGAATCATTCATATCCAACCTGTCTGGTCTCCCCATATA
Source organism: uncultured bacterium (assembly GCA_963519465.1). Taxonomy (GTDB): domain Bacteria; phylum Bacillota; class Clostridia; order Lachnospirales; family Lachnospiraceae; genus Lacrimispora. The sequence goes on along the minus strand of CAUQMY010000014.1, from coordinate 118,651 downwards.
TATACCGCCCGCTGGAACCGATTACTCTCATGTAATCTTTCACGAATTGCTTAATTCCAGCCTCAGCAGCCATACATATATGCATGTAGTCCAGATCAGGTTCCTTATTAAGTGCTTCCAGCATGGATTGTTTCCCAGCTGCAAATGCATCGGTGCACACATTGATCTTATTTATTCCGCCTGCAACTGCTTTTTTTAAATTCTCTTCTCCTGATCCGGATCCGCCATGAAGTACCAGGGGCATTTGAAGAGTTTCTTTTAACTGTTGGAGGCGTTCAAAATCCAGTTTGGGGATTTTCCCCTTAGGATATGCGCCATGTGCGGTACCAATGGCAACGGCCAGGGCATCCACTCCTGTTCTCCGTACAAATTCCAGCGCCTGTTCTGAATCCGTATACAAATCCTGATCCATATCATCGGAATTTGCAGCCTGGCCAACATGCCCAAGCTCTCCTTCCACAGAACAGCCCATTCCATGCGCCAGTGCACTGATAATCGCTGTCCGGCTCACATTTTCTTCATACGGAAGAGAAGAACCGTCAAACATGACATTGGTAAAACCACGGTTAATACAATCCGCTATGACATAAAAATCCGTCCCGTGATCCAAGTTTAGCGCTACCGGAACATGCACTCTTTTTGCAAGTTCCTTAATAACCGGAAGCATTTCTTCTGCATGTGCATGATTTTTCATCTGGCCGGGGCCAAACTGGAGAATGATCGGAGAATGTTCTTCCTCAGCCGCCATAATCCCTGCCCGGGCCATTTCAATATTGATGCTGTTCATGGCCATAACACCATAATACTTTCTGTTCGCATCATCAAGAATTGCCTTCATCGATACCAGCATAATTATCCCTTCCTCTCATGAATGTTATCCATTACTGAATCTGAATATCCAGGTCAATGTCCGATTCTTCTTCTCTTTCTTCAGCGCCCTCCTGACTAGGTCTCTTGATTACTGCATAAATAATACCGGTCACAGCAGATCCAATGGAAAGAGCCACAATAAACCACAGTGGATGTGTCATCATGGGTACTACGAAAATACCGCCGTGTCCAGCTACGGATTCACACCCCACGCCAACGGCAATGGCTCCGGCAACTGCGGATCCTATCATACAGCTCGGTATAACTCTTACCGGGTCTGCTGCGGCAAACGGAAGCACTCCTTCCGTAATAAAGCATAATCCCATAGGAAATGCTGTTTTTGCAGTTTCCAGTTCCACTTTAGAGAATTTATTCTTCTTAATTAGTGCTGCAATAAAGATACCGATTGGCGGTGTCATTCCACCGATGATCTTAGCTGCCATAGGACCATAGATTCCGTCTGCACCAAGAGCATTGGCAGCCATGGAAGCGGTTTTGTTCACCGGTCCACCCAGATCAAATCCCATACAGGCACCGATAACTCCTCCAATGACTGCTTTGGCGCCTCCGTTCAGTGAGATGATCCACTGTTGGAAAACATTCATGATATAAGCCAGTGGAATCGAGAAGACACATAGGAATATCATTCCACAGGCTAAGGTTGATAAAACTGGTATAAACATGACTGGCTTAAGGCCTTCACACCACTTGGGCATTTTCCACGTTTTCATCCAGTTAACGAAATATCCGATGATAAATGCCATAAGCAGTCCGCCAAGGAATCCGGCCTTCGATTGGGACGAACAATAGCCGATGACAATACCGGGTACAATTCCGGGCCGGCCGGCAATGGAATAAGCAACCCCTGCCGTCATGACTGCTACCGCAAAATCCATTGCGATGGAACCAAGTTTATTTACTCCCCACCAAAAACCAATCCAGGTAAACGGGTTTAAATTGGTAAACGGTGTAGCCCCTGCCTCCACAGCGCTTCCAATATCATATCCCCCAAATCCTTTTGCCAGTGCAGATAAAATACCGCCGCACACTACGATAGGAATCATATAAGAAATTCCTGTCATGACGTGCTTTTTGATTTCAAATTTCTGCTTTGCCATTGATTTACCCCCTATATATATAGTTTCCTCTCCTTAATTATTTCCCCAGTTTTTCGTGAATCTTAGAAATCACCCCTTTGGGAGATTTCATAATCATGCTGATTGGAACATCAACGACCGCTTTGCCGGTAAAACGCTCCTTTCCGACCCGTATATCCGCTGCAATCAAAATAACATCTGCTTCTTTAATTTCTTCCGGTGTCAGCTCATCTTCCACCCCAATAGATCCCTGAGTCTCCACCTTAATAAAATCCCCCATTTCCTTTGCTGCATTTTCCAGCTTTTCTTTCGCAATGTACGTATGCGCTATGCCAGCCGTGCAGGCTGTGATTGCCAGAATTTTCATAACCATACCTCCTTCTCTTTAAGATATTTAGAGTTTAACACATTCTGTTTCCTTGCGGTAAATTAAAAATGGCATATTAAAACGGTAATTTTTACGCAGATAAATTGTATAAAATCAAAATATGGGCTTGTAATTCCTACTAAAAAGGTATAGTATAAATTATGTAAGAATGGTTAGGATTTACTAACTAAAGAATTGCCTGATAAAGGCATAAGGAGGTCGATATATATGAGCAGTCCATTGCTTGAAATTTTAGATTTGAGTGTCGCTGTAGAAGATAAAGTAATTTTAGATGGAGTAAATTTAACAATTCGTCCAGGAGAACTCCACGTACTCATGGGGCCAAATGGAACTGGAAAATCCACACTTGTTTCTGCAATCATGGGGGATCCCCGTTACACCATAAGGAGGGGCCAGATTCTCTTTGAAGGCAGGGATATTACAGAAGAAAAAGCAGACGTAAGGGCGCGTGCCGGAGTTTTTCTCTCCTTTCAGGCGCCGGAAGAAATTCCCGGTATCACATTAGAAAACTTTTTACGTACTGCACGGGGAGCCGTTGACGGCAAACAACCCAAAATTCTATCTTTCCGCAAAGAACTGCTGGAACAGATGGAGGCGCTTGAGATGGATCCCTCTTATTCGGAACGATATCTAAATGTAGGCTTTTCCGGCGGAGAAAAGAAAAAAGCAGAAATTTTACAGATGTTAATGCTCCACCCCAAACTCGCCCTGTTGGATGAGACAGATTCTGGTCTGGATGTAGACGCAGTCCGCACCGTAACTAAAGGCATCCGTTCCTATTTAGATCGCCGCAACGGCCTTTTTATCATCACACATAATGCCAAAATTCTGGAAGGTCTGGATGTGGATGTGGTTCATATTCTGGAAGGCGGACGAATCGTCCAGACAGGAGGAAAGGAACTGATTTCTAAAATTACAAATGGCGGCTTTGGGGCGCTGGAAAAGGAGGGATCGTTCCATGAAAGACTTTAATCAGGAAAAAACTCATGTAGACGAAATGGACCGCAGTATCTATGATATCCGGGACAAAGTTGATTCTTCCTATGAAGTAGATTCCGGCCTGACATCTGCTATTGTACAGAAAATATCAGAGGAAAAGAATGATCCCGAATGGATGCGCATCTTCCGGCTGAAGGCTTTGGAAACATACCATAAGACCCCCATGCCTACCTGGGGCCCCCCATTAGACGGATTGGACATGGCCAATATTGTCACCTATGTCCGCCCTAAGACAGATATGCGTACCAAGTGGTCCGATGTTCCGGATGATATTAAAAACACCTTTGAGCGTCTTGGAATACCAAAGGCAGAACGGGAATCTCTTGCCGGTGTTGGCGCCCAATATGATTCTGAAGTGGTTTATCACAGCGTCAGGGCTGAAGTTGCCGCCCAGGGTGTTGTTTATACGGATATGGAAAGTGCTCTGACAGGACCATATGCTGAGATGGTGCGCAAGCACTTCATGCGGCTGGTTCCTCCCTCAGACCACAAATTCGCTGCTCTTCACGGAGCCGTCTGGTCCGGTGGTTCTTTCGTTTATGTTCCTCCGGGAGCATCAGTAGAGATTCCACTGCAGTCTTATTTCCGGCTTAATGCGCCGGGAGCCGGACAGTTTGAGCACACTCTTATTATCGTTGACGAAGGTGCTTATCTGCACTTTATCGAAGGATGTTCCGCCCCCAAATATAATGTGGCGAACCTTCATGCCGGATGCGTAGAGTTATTTGTCGGGAAAAATGCCAGACTTCGCTATTCCACCATCGAAAACTGGTCAAAGAACATGTATAATCTCAACACCAAACGTGCTGTGGTTGAAGAAGGAGGCACCATTGAATGGGTATCCGGATCTTTTGGTTCTCATACCTCCTACTTATATCCCATGAGCATTTTAAAGGGGAAAAATTCCCGTATGGAATTCACCGGAATCACGTTTGCCGGCGAAGGACAGAATTTGGACACCGGAGCCAAAGTGCTTCATTCCGCCCCGAATACAACCTCACACATCACCACCAAATCCATTTCCAGAGATGGCGGCGCGTCTACGTTCCGGAGTTCCATTACCGTAACTCCACAGGCGGCAGGCAGCAAATCCGCGGTATCCTGCGAATCCCTGATGTTGGACAGCATCTCCCGCTCAGATACGATTCCTGTTATGGATATTCAGTGCGATGAGGTGGATATTGGCCACGAAGCAAAAATCGGACGTATCAGCGAATCAGCAATCTTCTATCTGATGAGCCGAGGCTTATCCGAAGAGGATGCCCGAGCCATGATTGTAGGCGGCTTTGCCGAACCGATTGCCAAAGAACTTCCTTTGGAATACGCGGTTGAAATGAACAACTTAATCCATCTGGAAATGATAGGAAGCATAGGTTGAAAGGAGGAACTGGATTATGAACGAAAAAATAAACAGACTGCCGGTTCCCACCTGGAACCGTACGGGAGTGAACTGGGCAGATTCAAAAGCAGATTTGCCTGAAGATTCCCTTCTCCCAGGAATAAAAGAACCTTATTCGGGATCTCTCCCCGGTGGCATGCACCTATTAAAGGAACTGCCTCATGAAGTAACAGCTATCCCAAGCGGGATGGGGGATTCCTTTGACCAATATATAAAAAGCGGAGCCGATAAAACCTGCTTTATTCTGGCAGACGGCAATGTGAAAGAATCATTAATCATCACAGAATCTCTGGACACTTCCCGCCCCGCAAGCCGGACACATTATGGAATCATTGCCGAAGAAGGCAGTAAACTTACGGTGGTACAGATAAGCCGCGGGGATGTCAATAACGGCGTTTCAATGAGCTTAACACAGATTGATGCGAAAGCCGGCTCCAAAGTACGTCTGGTACAGATACAGCTTTTAGGAAGCCAGAGCCGGAGCTGGGATGCCGTCGGAGCACTGATTGGAGAAGGTGCCCAGGTGGAACTGGTCCGGGCTGTTCTTGGAGGCAGTGTAGCTGCCTGTGGCTCCCTTGCCCGTCTGGAAGGGGCAAAGGGTGCGTATGACTTAAATACCGCTTACTTCGGACACGAAGAACAATATCTGGATTTTAACGACGTAGCCCGGCATATCGGCAGGGAAACGGTATGTAATATGTACACTTCCGGTGTTCTGGCAGATAAAAGCAACAAGATTCTTCGTGGAACCATTGATTTCCAAAGCGGAGCTGTCCGCTCCGTTGGCCACGAAAATGAAACCGTTCTGCTTCTTAGCTCTGAGGCACGCAACCGTACAGTTCCCCTCATACTCTGCGGAGAAGAACAAGTAGAGGGCCAGCATGCCGCCACTCTTGGCCGCTTTGACGAAAAACAGCTTTACTATCTCTGTTCCAGAGGATTGACTCCCACCCAGGCAAAACGTCTGATGGTGGAAGCACGCTTTACACCGGTACTTGATATGCTCCCGGATGAAGACTTACGAAAAGAAATTCTTGAATGCATCGAAAGGAGGCTTAATAGCCATGAAAACACTCCGGGATGATTTTCCGATACTCGCCGTTCCTGAAAATGGAAAACAGCTGATTTATCTGGACAACGCCGCCACTACTTCAAAGCCCCTGCAGGTGCTAAAGGCTGTGGATTCCTATTACCGCCACGACAATGCCAATCCTCACCGCGGCGTTTATGAGCTTGGTGCCCGCGCGACCAAGGCTCACGAAGATTCCCGCGTGAAGATAGCTGAATTTTTAAATGCCTCTCCAGAAGAGATCATTTTCACACAGAATACAACAGAAAGCTTAAATCTGATTGCTTATAGCTACGGTATGGAGTTTTTAAAGGAAGGGGATGAAATCGTCCTCTCAGTAGCAGAACACCACAGCAATCTGGTTCCCTGGCAACGGGTTGCTAAGGTGACCGGAGCCAAACTGGTTTACCTTTATCCGGATTCCGATGGACATTTGACAGAGGAAGAACTGGAGAAAAAAATCACAACACGGACCCGGCTGATTGCAGTCGCCCAGGTATCCAATGTTCTTGGAATAGAGATTCCTGTTGCTTCCATTGTCCGCCGGGCCCGCCTTGCAGGCGCAGTTGTGGTATTGGATTGTGCACAGAGTGCGCCTCATATTGCGGTAGACGTAAAAGAACTTGATGTGGACTTCGCCGCTTTTTCCGGTCATAAGCTCTATGCACCTATGGGTATCGGAGTCTTGTATGGAAAAAAGGAACTGCTTGATAAAATGCCTCCCTTTTTAACTGGGGGAGATATGATCGGGAATGTTCATGAACAAAGTTCTACTTATGCAGAAGTCCCCCGTCGTTTCGAAGCCGGAACACGGAATGTAGGTGGTGAAGTAGGGCTGGCAGCTGCTATAGATTATCTGCAGTCCATTGGTTGGGAGAACATTCAGACCCATGAACAGGATCTAATGGCACGGGCACTTGCTGGACTTGCAAAAATACCACACGTGACTGTGTATGGAGATCTTTCTCCTGAAAAACGACATGGCGTAATCTCCTTTAATGTTGAGGATGTCCATCCTCATGATACGGCCACTCTGCTGGATGCAGATGGCATCACGGTACGAGCCGGGCATCACTGTGCCCAGCCTTTGATGGAATATCTGGGAATCAACGCATGTGTCCGTGCCAGTTTCGCCGTTTACAACACGGCAGAGGATGTGGATGCATTTTTAAGCAGTTTACAAAACGTAAGGAGGTGGATGGGCTTTGGATCTGAAAGCGCTTTATAATCAAATAATTGTGGAAAACAGCCGTGCTTCACATAACCGCCATAAAGTGGATCATGCAACAGCCGTTTTAGAGGGCGTAAATCCCAGCTGCGGCGATGATATCACACTTGAACTTCATGTGAGCAACGGAATCATCAAGGATGCCGGTTTTACCGGTAATGGCTGTGCCATTTCCCAGGCTTCTGCTTCTATGATGATCGATTTAATTATAGGTAAGACTGTAGAGGAGGCAAAAGAACTGCTTCACACCTTCTATGGCATGATCAAAGGTGATATCACAGATGACGGGCAACTGGAGGTTTTGGATGACATTATTTCCCTTCAGGGAATCTCCCATATGCCTGGGAGGGTCAAATGTGCCGTACTTGCCTGGCATACCCTGGAAGAAGCCCTGGACGCAAAAGGTGAAAATACGTTAGGCCCTGACAAGGAAAAATAAAATACTAAAAATGAACTTTTGATTTATATAAAAATGAAACGGGAAAATCTTCAGGGTTTGTGTTCCATTGACTTACCCTTAAAGATTTTCCCGTTTCATTCTTGATTTTGTGTTTCATAATTCAGTTTTTATGAGATTTTACTTTAGCCAAATAAAGATAATAAAATTCCAGCAGCAACTGCCGATCCAATAACCCCTGCTACATTTGGCCCGATGGCATGCATTAACAGAAAATTAGCCGGATTCGCCTTCTGCCCTTCAAGATGAGAGACTCTTGCTGCCATTGGAACCGCGGAAACTCCGGCAGAACCGATCAGAGGATTGACTTTTCCTTTCGTAATCCAATACATCAGCTTTCCAAGAAGCAATCCCCCTATGGTGCTGAAAATAAAAGCCAACAATCCAAGGCCGACGATCATCAGCGTCTGAGAACGTAAGAAGGTTTCTGCGTTGGCAGTCGCTCCTACTGTAACACCTAAAAATATTGTCACAATATTAATAAGTGCATTTTGTGCCGTATCCGACAAACGATCCACAACCCCAGATTCCTTAAATAAGTTGCCAAGCATGAGCATTCCGATTAAAGGTGCAACCGAAGGCAGTAATAGCACACATAAGATGGTAACAATCACAGGAAAACATATTTTCTCCAATTTTGATACCGTCCGAAGCTGTTCCATCCCGGTCTCCCGTTCTTTTTTTGTTGTAAGAAGACGCATGATCGGCGGCTGGATCATGGGAATAAGAGCCATATATGAATAAGCCGCAACTGCTATGGCCGGCAGCAATTCAGGAGCCAGCCTTGAAGCCAGGAAAATAGCGGTGGGACCGTCAGCACCTCCGATAATTGCTATCGAAGCAGCTTCTTCCGGCAAAAATCCCAACGCGTTTGCAATGACAAATGCAACACAAATTCCAAACTGAGCGCCAGCGCCCAGAAACAGGCTGCTTGGACGAGCAATCAAGGGTCCGAAATCTGTCATTGCACCAATTCCAAGAAATATAAGGGACGGGTAAATCCCTTTTTTAACCCCCTGATACAGATAATAAAGCAATCCTCCGGTTTCTGAATTAGTTGCCGGTTCGGACATCAATCCTGTCAGTGGCAGATTGACAAGCAGCATTCCAAAAGCAATCGGCATCAGCAAAAGCGGTTCAAATTTGCGGACAATTGCTAAGTAAATCAGAAAACAAGACGTCAAAATCATCATTGCATGCTGCCATGTCAAAGCCGCAAATCCTGATGATACCCATAAACCTTGTAGTGCATGAACAAACATAATTTACCTCCTCTTTCATTTCTATACTTGCCAGTACTCATGATCATTTTTATTAATCCTTAAAAGCATTTTCTCTTATAGATTCTTTTTTTTGCTGAATTTCCCTAATAAAAAAGAAAACAGCTTAATGGATAAATAAAGACAAAATAAAACAAAAAATACTACTGTCATCAAAAACACGGAAACATAAACACTTTCCAAAAACAACATACAACCAATCTCCTTTTCCAATGGTTCGGGCTGATCTTTTAAGGAACGCAAAAAAGGGCAGGGACTTCTTACGAAGCCTCCACCCTAAAAGCTCAATTCTTGAAAACAGATACAAACATTAAAACCCGCATCTGCCCAACCGGATACCATGTATTTATTTAAACAAACTATACCCGATTATCTGTAATTTGTCAATATGTCATATGGAATACTGCTTTTCCTGCTATACCATAGTGTCGCTAAACTCATGATATAACTACGATTTCTCTTAACGATTACGAAATCTCACCCCTTTACTGCACCAGTTGTAAGCCCATCAACAATCTGATTGCTGAAAATACTGTATACTACAATGGTAGGTGCAATGGCAATGATAATCGCAGCAAACATCTGAACATAATTTGTCGCATAAGGCCCTACAAAATATGTCAGTGTAACCGGCAAGGTCTTTTTCAAGGAGTCTGATATAAATACCATTGCCAGCAAAAGTTCATTCCAATTGCCTACAAAGGTCATAATTCCGGCTACAAACATCCCCACTCTGGCCAGAGGCAGAGCAATTTTCGCAAAACATCCATAGATGGAACAACCATCAATACAGGCGGCTTCAAACATCTCGTTTGGCATGCTCTTAAAAAATCCAACCAATAAAAAAATCGTCATCGGAAGGGAAAACGTGATATAAGGGATGATAAGCCCTGCCAGTTGGTTGGTTAGCTGCCATTTGGAAAAACGGACAAAAAGGGGAATCAATACGCAATGAACTGGTACCATCATACCAATTAAAAAGTACTGCATCAGGTATCGAAGCATTTTCCATCTCATTCTGGCTATGGCAAAAGCCGCCATAGAACCAATCAATAAGCTGATAATCAATGCGCTGGCACAGACGATCACGGAGTTTAGAGTTGCTAGCCCCAGCTTGCCATTGGTCCATGCAAAGATGTAATTTCCCAGTTGTAGTATCGTGGGAAGGGAAAACGGAGAAGTCATCACTTCCCGATTGGTCTTAAAGGAAACACTTAGCATCCAAAGCAGTGGAAGTAAGTAGATCAAAGCCAGAATGGCAAGAGCCGCATAAATAAGTATACTGGCAAACGTAATGGTTTTTCTTTTATTGACTGGTTTAATTGTCTTCATTATGCCACCTCCTAAGCTTCATAAGTTTCTATTTTTATGAACTTGTTAATAAGAAAAGTCACGATCAGGCATAAAACCAGCAAAACAATGGAAATCGCACTGGCGTATCCGTATTTAAAATATTGAAATCCCTGCATATATAAATGGGATGCCAAAACTTCTGTGGTATGATTAGGCCCTCCCTGAGTCATGTTGTAGATTAAGTCGAAAAATTTCAGAGAACCGATACAATTTAATGAGAGGGTCGTCACCAGCATGGGACGGATGAGTGGCAAGGTAATGTAGCGGAAGGCTTTAGCTTTCGATGCTCCGTCAATGTAAGAAGCTTCAAAAATATCTCTTGATATTCCGCTGATCTGTGCCATATAAAGCATCATAGTCTGCCCTGCATACTGCCAAAGTGCTACAAATCCAATGACCCACATGGGCAGTGGAATCAGCCCCCTGGTGGAAAACAGCCAGTTTGGTCCCTGTATCCCAAAACAGCTTAACAGCTGGTTGATTCCTATTTTAGGATTAAACAAAAACGCCCACAACAGTCCAAGTGCTGCTGAGGACAGTACACAGGGAAGGTAATAAATGTTTTTAAATAAATTTCTTCCCCAATTGATGTTGGTTAATAAAACTGCCAGAAATAATCCGATCAGCTGCTGCGTTACTGCAGAAAACAGCATAAAGAAAATAGAGTTTTTTAAAGCAATTTTCATTGTCTCATCACTGGTAAATAAATTTATGTAATTCTTTAATCCAATAAATTCCGGTTTGGTAAGCCCTGAGTAATTGCATAAGGAATAATAGATAACCTGAATGATCGGAACAAATAAAATCAGTGTAAACAAAAGGAATGCCGGTGCAACAAAAATCACAGCCGCTTTTTTATCTTCCAATAACTTATTCATATTGTCTTCCTTTCTTTTCATAACGAAGGTATACGAATGTATTTACCGCATCGTATACCTTCGAATATCCTATGATTTATTTCTTCCAGACATTTTTCGTATAGAAATCCTGTACTTTTTTAAATGCTTCTTCCGGAGTAGCATTTCCGAGATAAATATCTACCATGGAATTATCAAACACATCTCCTGCCTCAACGCTGGCCAGGGATTCGTTATAAAATCCCAGGGTGCCTGTCACTTTTTTCATGATATCGCCGATGTAAGCAAATTGTTTCGGAGCCTTATCATAATCAACTTCCACATTGGTTACTGGAATCTTACCTGCTACTTCTGCCGTGTATTTCTGAGCGGTTTCATCGGTAAACATCTTCATCAATGCAAGGGCGGCATCCTGATGTTTTGTGGAGGCACTCATTACCAGATTATCTGTTTTAACGATCATACGGTTAGGATCACCTGCACCCTCAATGCCTGGGAACTGGAAAACTCCGCATTTATCCTCGAATTCAGGATTGTTGCCATTTATCTGTGCAATTGCCCAGGAACCCTGTACAAGCATGGCTGCATCCCCATTATAAAAGTTTGCCGTAGACTGATCATTGGAATCTCCTGCTGCTGTGTCCTGGAAATACTGAGACAATTCTTTCAGTTTAAGACCGGCATCAATAAAACTCTGACTGGTCCAGTCAAGTGTACCTGCATTCGCACCAATCAGATTATCGGGACCGCCTTCTCTGTCACAAAGGTATCCGGCAATCATCGATAAACACCAGGACGTTCCTGCGGAACAGGAAATCGGTGTATATCCGGCATCTTTAATTTTCTTACATACCTCAATCAATTCGTCATAGGTCTTTGGCACTTCTACTCCTACGCTTTTAAATATTTCCGTATTGTAAAATACGCAGGCCGCTGCAAAGTTTGTCGGTACAGCCATGATTTTTCCGTCATATGTAATGCGTTCAAAGATTCCATCCGTAAATGTGCCATACCATTCCGATTCTTTATTCTTTAAAATATCCGTCAAATCTGCTGCTACCCCGGCATCAACATACTGGGTTAAATTAGGGCCTGGATTGCAGATGAAAACATCCGGCGTATTGCCTGCTGCAACCAATGCATTTAATTTGGTGTCATATTCCTCTAAATTCGTAGTAACAACGTTGCAATAATATTTCCCCTTATACTCTTCATTAAATCGGTCGATGACCTGTTTATATCCTTTGCTTATCAAATCCTCTGTCGCATCTAGATTATCCCAAAACATCCATGTGATCTGCTCTTCCGTACCAGTAGCCTTGGCTGTTTGTGCTGTACTCTCTGATGTACTGCCTGCTGCCCCCTGAGAAACCCCCGTATCTGTAGAAACCCCACACCCAGAAAGTGACCCCATTACCAGTCCCGCAGCTAAGAAACCTGAGATGAATCTTTTGATCATACCTCTCCTCCTTCATGATACACAAAATATTTTTTCGTTTTCATTTGATACTGTTACTTTAACAGAAACCAGATGCTATTTCTTTAAAATTATTGCCTCTAGATTGCTAATTGTTGCTATTATCATTTTCCCGCATAGTTCCGTTTTCTATATTATATACATAATACGCATATTTTCAGACGTGTTTTCATGCTTTTTCACAATATATTTTCTGATATTGTAATATTTTTCCTTTTATTATTGTAATTTTGACGTAAGCATTCTATAATATTTTTAACTATTCAAGCAATTATTAATTGCTGTTTTTTTTAAGGAGCCGAAACATGATAGAAAATCTGAAAGGAATCCACGAAACAGTTAATTACAAAGAATACACCAACATCCGCCTATACGATAATACAAAGGCCGAAAACTATCCCGCTCACTGGCACACCCCTCTCGAAATCATCATGCCCATTAAAAGCAACTATTCCGTCGTATGCAACACACATACCTTCGAATTGAAGCCGGGTGAAATCATACTCATATGTCCGGGCGTCATCCATTCTCTTAAGGCTCCCAAAGTGGGACGCCGGATTATCTTTCAGGCAGAGCTACCTATGTTTAATGAAATTAAGGAACTGGAATCCATCCTTACTCTGCTGAGTCCTACCTTGATTATCACTCCCGATGCTTTCCCAACCATACACGACAAACTCTACCATTACATGCTGGAGATCATGGAGGAATATAAGAAAGACATTCCGCTCACAGAAACAAAGATATATTCCGCACTTTTGGATATGTTCGCATTAATAGGACGTAATCATACGGAGCATGTCAGTCTTCTGGATTCGGAAAATATCAGACAAAAAAAATACACGGAAAAGTTTATTTTTATCTGCAACTATATCAGCAGTCATTGTACGGAAGAATTGACACTGGAAGAAGTAGCTTCCCTGGTGGGATTCAGCAAATATCATTTTGCCCGTCTCTTTAAGCAATTTGCAAATATATCCTTTTACAAATATGTAAATAAAAAGCGGATAGCCACCGCCGAAACTTTGTTGATCAATCCTCAGATTTCCATTACTGAAGTTGCTCTTCGTTCCGGTTTCTCAAGCCCATCCGCTTTTATCCGTATGTTTAAAATAGTAAAATCCTGCACTCCGACGGAATTTCGCCGGATGTACATTGATAGTTAATCCATAAAATCAAGGAAAAGAGTGTTAAAAATGGCATTGTTACCGGATTTTGTATGTACGTAAGAAGCATACACTCCTATGGTACATCCGGTAAAACCCCCGGCCCTTTCTGAGCAAAGGTCTTTTAAATCCAGTTCTTCCGCAACTTTTAATTGATCCACCAGAACACAAAGATATTGATTTTTCCCTTGTAGCTGAAGGGTATGAACCTCTCCGGTTACTGATGTTTTCCCCCATTGTGTTTCCTCTGTTCCGGTTCTTTTTATAACAACAGCCTCACATCCGTCATCCGTATTTCTGAATACTGCTTTTATATAGTGATTCTCATCGTAAAAATACACCAGCCCGGCTTCTTCATTTCCCGAAAGGTTAGCTTCTAACTCCACCCTGGCATCAAAGGTTCTGGACAAAAGTCTTGTACCAATAAACGCCGGTGCATACAAATCTTCAATTGTCTCAGACCTGTAAGGCAGATAAAGCTTTCCTTCTTCCACCTTTAATGGTATTTTTGATGGATTCTCTCTTAAACCAATGCATCTCATATCAAGAGGCAGCGTCCAGAAAATGTCTCCTCTGTTCATCGGATTGGCTCCGCCTTTCCCTTCCAAAGCCGTCAAATTCTGCTTCTCCAATATTCTTCCAATTTGAGGATTTACTACCGGCCAGTTGTCTTCCCATTCCACTTCCGCTAAAAATGTCTCCCGTCCCAGTTCTGCGCAGCCTTTTAACGGTCTTGTTCCAAGCATAACAAGAAACCATGCTCCATCTGGAGTCTCTATCAGATCTCCATGACCAACGCTCTGAATGGGATTATGATGTCCCAGATGACGATGGGTCAGAATAGGATTATGAGGACAGGATTCATATGGACCCCACAAAGAACGGCTTCTTGCAACGGCAATGCTATGATCATAAGCAGTCCCGCCCTCAGCAAGCATCAAATAATAAGATTCTCCCTTGCGATAGAGATGGGGACCCTCTGCCCATATGGTATGTTTCATACTTCCGTCAAATATGCTTTTAGGTTCTCCCACTAATTTTTCTTTCTGTAAATCAAGCTCCTGAATCCATATTTCGCAATCTCCAAAATAAGCCGCATTTTCCTTTGTTCTCTGGCCCACATAATAGCAGGTTCCATTTTCGAAAAACAGACTGGGATCTATTCCCGGAGCATCTTTTAAATAAACAGGATCCGACCACGGTCCTTCCGCTTTATCTGCTGTCACATAGAAATTTCCTCCGCCAGATACATTTGTTGTAATAACATAGAATTTCCCATTGAAATACCGGATTGTCGGCGCATAGATTCCTTCTGATACCTTGGTCCCTTTTAGGCATAACTGCTCCTCCCGTTCCAGTACATGCCCAATCTGTACCCAGTCTCTTAAGTTGGAACTCTTGAAGACAGGAATTCCCGGCGCATATGCAAAAGTGGAGTGAACCATATAATAATCATGTCCTACCCTGCATATGGAGGGGTCGGGATAAAAGCCTTTTTGTATGGGATTTGTAATTGTTATCATTTTTCAACCACACCTTTCCACCACATTCCATACCTATCCGCAGACAGTGAAAAATGGTTTTGCAGGAAGACCTGCTTCATTAAACAGATTGACTTCACAATAGCCTTCTTTTGCAAAGGAAATTTCTATAGGTTCCTCGGAAAGCAGCTCAAATGTTAAAGTAACTTTAGTATCAATTGTAAATGTTTTTATCTCCCGCATGTTACTGCCTTGTTTAACCATCAAACTTTTAATCGTATTTCCCTTGGTCCTAAGGCTTTTTCCTGTATCAGAAAAATGCAGGATCAGGCTGTTTCCATTTCTCTCTGCATTTACAAATTCCGGTGATTCACAAAGTATATCTTCCCCATAGATCTTTCCTCGTGCGAGCAGTGCCAGCCTCTCTCCAACCTCGATTTTCTGTTTTGGGTGAATATCCTCATACATGCCCAGATCCATAATCGAGACCATTCCAGTATTTCTAACCTTCTTTGAGACAAGTTCCTGGCATTCTCTTATGACTGGATAATTATCCCCATCAATATTCAGCCACTTTCCAAAAGGAGCCAATTGAACAAACAGGAAAGGAAGCTCATCCTTCCACAGTTCTCTCCAACAGTGAATCAGGGCTGTAAACGTCTTCTCATACAGTTTCCCATGACCCGCATCCGATTCTCCCTGATACCACAAAACTCCTTTTATAGAAAAGGGTGCGATCTGTTTTAACATCTGTTCATAGAGTCCAGCCGGACGGTAAGGGTGATATGGCCCTAAAGGAATTACCGGACTATTTATGTTCTTTTCCATCCAATCCATCTGATCACGTTGGTTCATGCCATACATCATGGCTCTCCAGGCAACTTGATGTGAGTAAGAATCTTCAAACTCCCATGCTTCCATGCTTTTTCTCTCTAATTCTTCCTCACTCATTGATTCAACAGCGTTCTCGTAATCTTCTTTAAAAATATGTAGAGGTTCCTCATTGAAGTATGATGCGTCCATCCATGCACAGGCTGGCGTTCCTCCCCAATTACAGCCTATAATTCCAACAGGTACATTTAGTACTGGCTGGATTGCTCTGGCAAAAGAATATCCCGGTGCAGAAAATGTTTCCCACTCAAAATCATGTTCCTGAAACCAGCTTCCACAGTCTGGCAAGTCTCTTTTCTGACCCGGATACGCAATTCTGCTGGAATTAAACATGTGGATGTTATCGTTTTTATTCCAATTTTTGACCTCATTCCAGTGAGCGTCATATCGTAGAAAATACTCCATATTGGATTGACCTGCCGCCAAAAAGATATCCCCGATACTAATATTGGTTATTGTAATCTCCGGTGTTTCTTCTCCTTCAATATAAATGTATAGTGTCTGGTCTATAGAAGCTTTTTTTGCCGGAATTTCGCAATAGAAGCTTCCTTCCATCACTTTTACTGCTATCTTGTCCTGAGAAAAGCAAACTAGTAACCCGTCAGCCTCTGTACACTTTCCCCAGATTTTAATTGCTTTTTCCCTTTGAAACATCATTCCATTTTGAAAAACTTCAGGTAATTCAATCCGTGCCATGTATGTACCCCCATCTCCCATTCAATCTATTGCCCCTATTATAGCATAGAAATTTTTTTGCCAAAACATAATACTTGCTCTATTCCTATAAATAATCGCATTATTTCTTATTTTATATTTCTGAAATTCCCCCTATAAGTTTCTATTCCAAGAACAAGAAAGGGAGCTGCTGTAAAAAATAACTGAATATTTTTACAGCACTCCCTATGGTAAATTCCAATAACTTTTTATGGGAATATTCCCTTAATCTCTTCCGCATAAATCAATCGGCGTAATGCCAGAATATAAGCCGCCATCCGCAGACTGCACATTGTTTTTTTAGATTCGGTAAGGATTTCAACAAATGCTTTGGACATGATATTCTCTAGCATCTCATTGACCTGCTCCCGGTCCCAGGTTAACTCCTGAATATTCTGCACCCATTCAAAGTAAGAAACAATAACACCTCCGCTGTTTGCAAATATATCCGGCACAAGGGTAATACCCCTCTTCATAAGAATATCATCCGCTGCGGCTGTTGTCGGACCATTTGCCCCCTCTACAATATAGCTGCACTGCAATTTAGCTGCATTGTCTTCATTAATCTGATTCTCCATGGCGGCAGGAACCAGGATATCACATTCACAAGTAAGAAGTTCTTCATTGGATATATGTGTTACATGGGGTGCATCATAATTTTCCAGATAGTTCTTGCCTTCTCCTAAAAAATCAGAGATAGCCGGAATATCCAGTCCATATTTGCAATAGATTCCGCCTGATACATCACTGATTGCGACTACCTTTGATCCCCGGTTAAAGAATATACGGGCTGCATTTCCACCTACGTTGCCCATCCCCTGTATGGCGATCTTGCAATTCTCAAGCGTTTTCCCTGTCTCGGCCAGTATTAATTTACTGCTTATGACAACTCCACGGCCCGTTGCAGATGCGCGGCCTCTAGAACCTCCAAGTTCTACCGGCTTACCTGTTACCACTCCGGGACATGGCTTTCCTTTTAACATACTGTACGTGTCCAGTATCCATGCCATGGTCTGAGCATTGGTATTCACATCAGGTGCGGGAATATCCATATCGGCACCAATAATCGGCTCGATTGCATAAGTGTATCTGCGCGTCAGCCTGCAAAGCTCCCTCTTTGAAAGCGTCCTGGGATCAACTCGGATTCCTCCTTTAGCTCCGCCGTAGGGAATATTTGCTACTGCACATTTTAAAGACATCCAGGTGGCAAGCGCCTTTACCTCATTTAAATCACAATCCTGATGATATCGAATTCCTCCCTTAAAAGGACCTCGAATGTTAGAGTGTTGTACACGGTAGCCTTCGAAAACTTTAACCGTTCCATCATCCATTTCCACCGGAAGATAGACAATGACTGCACGCTGAGGATTTTTTATGATCTCAAACATGGTTTTGTCAATGTTACCTGCATCCATTGCCTGTTCCAAAATTGTAATGACATTTTCATAGGGATTGTATTTGCCTTCCATATCCTTCTCCTTTTATAATCAGAGTGTCCAGTTATGTTACTTCATTGCTGCAATATATAATGCTTTTATATCTTCTATGGTTGTTTCTCTTGGATTGACCGCAATATTCCCGCTCTTCATGGCATCCTCTGACATGGCAGGGATTTTATCTTCCGTAACCCCGACTTCAATCAGATTCTTTGGGATACCAAGGGTGTGAGTTAAATCTTTCAGTTCCTTTACAAGTACGTCTGGTGTAAAATCTCCTGTAATCCTTGTTTCTGGAGTTAAACATTCATAGATTTTCTTATAACGGCCTTTCTCTGCCGGGGCATTATACTCCATTACAATTGGTAATAGAATGGCATTGGCAACGCCATGGGGAACATCAAAATATCCTCCAAGCGGGTGAGCCATAGCATGCACATTACCGAGTCTTGCCCAGGAAAATGCCAGCCCTGCAAACATGGAACCAGTCAGCATTGCTGATGCTGCTTCTTTATTCTCCCGGTCTGCAACAAACAACCGAAGACTGCTGCCAATCAGTTCCATAGCCTTTTCTGCCATGGAATCAGAGAAGGGTGACGCTGCTTTTGATAAATAAGCCTCAATTGCGTGTACCAACGCATCAATCCCCGTTGCTGCCGCGACGGATTTTGGAAGTGACATCATTAACTCCGGATCCAAAAGTGCATATTGTGGAATTAAGTCATAGCTAAATACCGTAAGCTTATAGTTTCTGTCATGATCTGTAATCACAGTAAAGGCAGTGACTTCACTCCCGGTACCTGCCGTAGTTGGAATGGCAATCATCGGGGTGATTTTCCCCGGTACTTTACCGCCTCCTTCGTAATCCTTAATACTGCCACCATAAACGGAAACTACACCAACTGCCTTGGCTACATCCATCGGACTGCCACCGCCTAATGCAATGATACAGTCTCCGCCGCTTTCCTTGAATGCTTTGGCCGCTTTTTCTACAGTCATAGTGGATGGATTTGCTTCAACATCATTAAATAATTCAGCCGTATATCCTGACTTTTCAAGCAGTTCCACCACCCTGTCCGCCACTCCGATTTTGGTCAAGACCTTACCGGATATAATAAAAGGCCTGCTGCATCCGGTCTTTTTGATAAGATCCCCAAGCTTTGCAAGAGAACCTTCACCAAAAATAATCTCCTGAGGCACTGCAAATGTAAAATCTTTCATAAATCCTCCTTATTCTAAGGAAAGCAGGGTTTCTTTTATAATCCCATATGCCTTGTCACAGTCATTTTCTGTTACAATAAGAGGCGGAACCATACGGATTACACTGTTTCCGATAGAGGTAATGATCAACTTTCTATCAAAGCAGCCATGCTTTACATCTATGGCCTTAATGGTTTCATCAAATTCAACGCCTACCAGCAAGCCCATTCCCCGTACTTCCTTTACATGTGGGAGCGTTGCCAAAAGACCTTTAAAATACTCTCCCATGCTTTCTGCATTTTTTGCAAGGTTTCTGTCTAGAAGTTCCTTAATCTGTGCCAAGGCTGCGGCACAGCACACGGGATGACCACCGTAGGTCGTACCATGGGATCCCATGGAAAACGCCTTGGATACCTCTTCTGTTGCACAAATCGCACCAATTGGCATTCCACCACCCATCGCCTTCGCCATGGATACAATATCCGGCTTTATGCCATACTGCATATAACACATAATGGAACCGGTCCTGCACCAGCCAGTCTGTACCTCATCCAATAATAGAAGCATCTCTTTCTCATCGCAGAAATCACGAAGATCCTTCATGAATTCCATAGTCGCTGGATGAACACCTCCTTCGCCCTGAAGCGGTTCTATCATAATTGCAATGGTATTATCTGTGCAGGCAGCTTTAAAGGAATCCAAATCATTGTAATCCGCATAACGAAAACCTGGAACCATATCCCCAAACCCACGCTGGCAGGCATTATCCGGCTGGCCCGTAGCAGACATGGAACCAAAGCTTCTACCGTGGAACCCCATTTTAGCAGTCACTATATCACATCTGCCGGCCCCGAACTTCTCAGCTCCATACTTCCTTGCCATCTTAATCATCGCTTCATTTGCTTCTGTTCCAGAATTCTGAAAGAAGATTTTATCCATACCAATAGTGGTACAGATCTTTTCCGCAAGAAGCGCCTGAGGAATGGTATATGGATAATTAAAGGTATGCATGATATCCTGTACCTGATCAATTACTGCTGCAACCACCTTCTCATTACAGTTTCCTGCACTATTCACCGCAATTCCGGCATAAAAGTCTAAGTATTTTTCACCATCTGAATCATGGAGATACATATCTTTTGCAGTTTCCGCAACCATATCAAATCGCTCATAGGTATCTATCATATACTTATTCACAAGTCCCTTTATATCTTCTTTTGTCATTCCCAACTCTTTCAGTCTCATATCAAACTCCTTTCGCGTTCCAGCACGCACATAATTTCTAATCAATCCGAAACCCTTGCATAAATATGGTCAGCAGCTCTATGCCGTAAGAAGCCAAAGGATAATTCCCCTCGCAGATACACCAGTCATAGAGTATGGAACGCTCTTGCATGGCATAGATTTTCATTAATTCCCTGGAAGAACGTTCCCTTTTTAACTGATTTTTCTTCTGGCCTTCCTCAATAATTGCCATCAATAGCTTATAGTAATAACGGCTCTGGTTTAAGAGATGCTTTTCTCCCTTCTTCGTTACCTGGGAGGAATAAAGATATGCCAGAATATCCACCGAGACCTTATCTTCTATGTATTTAAACAGGTGTTTTGACATATAAATCAGCTTATCAAAACTATGCAGGGAAGGGTCTAAATCTTTTACTATAATCAAATACTGTTCATCAAACAAATCGGAAAGTGAACTGAATAAATCCGTTTTCGCACTGAAATAGTGATAAAAAGTACCTTTGGAAACTTTGCATTCTCCAATAATCTGTTCAATGGTTGTAGCATCATATCCCTGCTCATAGAATAACTTCCATGCTGTATCTATGATTTTCTTCTTTTTTGCGCTTTCCTGCGCCAACTTGCCCACCTCCTTAATTCTCCATTAAAATTATCCGACAGGTATTATTTTAGCAAACTAAACATTATGTCTGTATTCATATGGAAGAACCTTTAATTCCCCGAATGACTGCATTTCCACGACTGCCTGTAAGGTGTCTTTTAAGATCGCCGTCTGCATTTCTTTGTTGTTTGGCTCCCCTGCATTGGATCCAATGGGGACATGAGGCGCTGTAATGCGGGGGGCTCCCTGCTGTCTTGCAATAGGAGGAAGTGCCGCGATAATAACCGTTGACATTCCAAGCTTCTCACAGGCCCGTTCCACAATAACTGCCGAGCGATGGCAGGTTCCGCATCCGCCGGTGCAAACCACAATGTCAACACCCTGTTCCTTTAGTCTTGCTGCAATCTCCGGTCCGGTTTCCTGAGTAAACATATCCACATTTCCCCCACCGCCCATAAATCCGAACATTGTATCAGCCAGGCTTCCTATATATCCCTCTGTAACCAGTTCTCTGAGCCTGTCAAGCGGGAACATTGCATTAGGGTCTTTATTAATATCCGAATTATCAAAACCGCCGTGGGTAACCATAAGTTCGCTGGTTGGAATATCAGACGGAATCTCTCTGTAGGAGTAATCCCCTGCTGTATTATAAGGATTTTGTGACTTTAGATGGATCCCTCCTGCGGTAATAAATGCAACCTTGCATTCACTTAACGGCTTTTTAAGCGGAGTCCAAACTGCCTCCGGAGTAATTGGTACAAAAATCTCTGACTTCATCCCTATAGCTGTCGTTAATTGCATAAATGCTCCTCCATTTCAATAAAAAACTGCTTCGTCATGTAACGTTCATATAGCTAAAATAGAACTCTACATCCTGCCCTATTTCTAAAGCCTTATCTGTAAATACCCACCTTAATGGAACCATGATTACCCCCAGCCGCCCCTGGATACTGACCTTTACAGCGGTATCACTGATTTCAATTATTTTTGCTCTGGTGAGCTGTGGGACCATTTCCAGCTGCATCATGTCATGCTCCTTTCCTGGCGTCTTACTGTTTAACCAGCTTTTGATTGTTATCAATAACGTCCTGAGACCATTTTCTATTTGCCGCTTCAATAGGTATTCCGGACATCTTTGTCTTTAACATCAATATTGCTCTTTTGGCATCCTCCGGGCAGATAGAACTGCATCCAAGCACTTCATTTTCAAAGCCCTGGGGATCCTTGTTCAGTTCAATCATCGCATCCATATATTTGTTTCCCACTACAAGCTGCCCCTGATAGGCGGAAAAGGTCGCTCCTACCACCGGGATGCCGCGGCTTCCGATCTCTGCAATATTACTGGCGAAATCAATATGGTTGTTGCCAAACCCTTCCGTGGTTACAATCGCACCGTCAAGCGCCATGGTTTCTACTAATGCTCCAAGCCGTTCTGATACATAGAGCTTTTCATCATTTACCTGGGGGCTGCCAATGAAGATAACTCCGACTAAATCCAGTTCTTCGTCTTTTGACAGAGCATGAACAAGAGGTTCCCGAAAATAATGCCTTGTCATCTCTTTTGTGGCAGGCCCGATGCAGGTAAGGGCATGAATCCCGCCATCAAGGACTTCGTTTGGGGAAAGCATAACTGGCACATTTCCCAAGTCTACATTCTTTTGTCCTCCAAGTACTCCTGCAGGTTCTGTAGGGCAAAGAATATTATCATGCATCGCTCCCTGGCCCATGATCTCCTTTACAAGAACAACCCTTGGACGGTTATATTTGTGAACGTCATAATGAATATCTTCGCTGGCAACGGGTTCTGTGGTCGTCTTTAATACCTCTCTGATTGCCTGAATCATAACGTCGCACGCACAATGAGCGGCAAAAGGCCCCCGGCGTTCCATGCCCGTTCCTTCTTTAATCACTACATTTACACGAATCATGATATCCTGTTCATCCGGGCACCCCGGTCTGTTAAAAGCCACCTTTTCATCTATGTACCCTTCGCAGGAGCCAAATTCATGTATCTGGACGCCGCTTTCATCGAGCCCGGTTAAGCAAAATACGGCTCCACTGATAACAGCTGTCTCTCCCTCGCCAAGTTTCCCGTTGACTTTGGAGGCAATCGGAATAATGTCCATGATTGTATTGGTAAATATGTGATGATGATCCGGAGTTATAATATCCATTTCAACGGACTTTACCAATGGATTACAGGCTTTCGCTTTTTCAATCAATCCCTGGTCAATGCTTAAAATTCCTTCTTTGAAAGAAGTATGATCGGTGATTATAACTTCCTTTACCTTATACTCCTTCTGAACTAAAGTACGAATGATCTTATCTTCCTTCTTTGGCTCTGCAATTACTTCCGGTGACTGTGATGCCCCTACCCGGGATTTTATCATACCCGACATATCAAACGCTCCTGCCGGAATATCAATGCTCATCCCCTTCAATTCGTCAATAGACAGGTGAATCATTCCGTTTTCTCCGGTATTTAATGAGCTGTTATGTTTCGCTTTTACTGCATGATCCGTTATTACTGTTTTATCCGTTTCTTCTGCCTTGCTCATTCCTTCCAGCATGGCAATTGTAATAGGTGTTAGTGCTTCTGTATCATACTTTAATGTCTTTCCTAAAACTTCCTCGATGGTTAAACCATCATCAGAAAGAGTCAGCAGCTGCGATTCTACTAAATCCGAAAATATGGTTGGATCCTCCAAATCAGCTTCACTGATCACTAAGCCTTTTTTTCTCTGGCAGCAAAAAATAGCAGGATCCTTTAAATGCTCTTTAATTGTTTCTTTTGAAATTGACATATTTTCTCTCTCCTTTATTATAAATGTGTTTTTCTTACAAGTTTCTTTCCAGCTGCACGCAGCGCACCATCGGTGCAATGATATACCGGCATCTTAAGCTGTGGCGCAATGGTCATTACCGTATTGCTGCAATCGGTACAATTACTGATTAACAGGGTTTGTGCACCTGCTTTACGAAGCTGTATAACCTTTTGGGACTGTCCGGGGCATTTCCCAGGGTTATCACACTTTAAATTTCCATTTACCATATGGGCCTGCATACAGTATTCAACTCCCACCACATGAGCCCCCATGGAATCCGCAATTTCACGCAACCGATCTTCGTTGCCTCCGCAGGCACAGACTAACAATCCCATATCTCTTGTATCCTTGATAAACGGCATGGTGGCAATAATTCCGCCAGTTGTCTTCCCTATATACGCTTCCTCTGTGATTCTTTTTCCTGTAAAGGGACCTCCCATAATCAATTCTCCCACATCTTCTTTTAAGCCCCCCGCATTTTCCAGAAGGAAACGGACTTTTGTACCAAGGGGAACATCAAGATAAATGGTAGTTCCATCTTTTACTGCTCCTCCTACAGTGAGGTCTTTTGTTATCACAGGTTTCTTAAGTATCACTGCTTCGTAGACCCGGTAGACTGTTTCTAAATTAATCACCACTGCATGAACCGATGACGGAAGTGACTGAGGATCAAGGAGATTTCCCGTGACTTCGCGAACCACTGCCCGTTCTTCTCCCATTGGATAAAGATCTGGCAGCTGTACGATTTCCATGCCTTCCTCTAAATGATTTTCCAGATAGGTGATAGCCTTTTTTTGCTTTTCCTTGATTGCAAATACTCCTTTGGAGGCTTTTGTAATATCCATTGCAATACGGAGTCCTGCAACCACTTCCGCCGGATTTGTGATGATTCTGTGGATATTGTGTTCTAAAATGGGTTCACATTCTGCTGCGTTGACGATCACAATTCCTTCCTGGCTTAGGTCAGTTTTCAATTTTATATAGGTAGGAAAACCGGCTCCTCCCATTCCACATAGACCGGATTCCTTTATCAGGGTTAAGGGTTCTGCTTCTGATAACTGTATGTATTCTTCTGTTGCATCCTGGGTTTTCCTGATATCTACATATTCTTCAGTCACCTGTGCGACAATTCCGGACACACTGGCATTAACATTTAAGCTTAACCCTTCATCTGCTCTTCCAATCAGCTCTCCGGCTTTCACAACATCGCCTGGACTGACACAGGCAAGAGAAGGCTTCCCAATATGCTGTTTTAAATAAATTCGATAGTTTTCTTCTTCCATTTCCCCCATTCTCCTTTCCAACTTAGTCTCCTTCCGAAAATACAACCATCCGTTATTCTTCCATATACCGCAATTATCGACCATATTCTATACTACAGTCGGTTTGTGGTAAAAAAAATAAATTTAATTAAGCTAAAAACTGTTTTAAATAAACAGGCAGCATCTTCCGGCTGTATTCTGCCAAACCATAAGAAGCATTGTTTACACACCAGTCATAAATCATCCCCCGCTCAAGCTGGGAATATGATTTGGAGATCTCGTTATAGCTGCACTCGTCAGTAAACTCCCCCTGATATTGCCCTTCTTTTATAATCTGATCCAGCAAACGGTAATACAAGCGTTCCTGATTCATCAAAGAATTATGAGCCTGATCTTCCATCTGTTTGGAATATGAATAACGGATCAGCTCAAATGGAACCTCCTTTTCGATCATCTTGAACAGTTCCTTGTTTAAATAGAGCAATTGCTCGTAATGGCTGATCCTGGGATTCATCTCTACCATAAGTTCTTCATACGTTGCATCGAATAAATCGGAAAGTGTATCAATCAAATCATCCTTTTCCCGAAAGTATTTCAAAAAAACCTCCACAGACATTCCTGCTGCATTACAGATATCTTCTATTTGTGTTCCTTCAAATCCATTCTGCTCAAATAACTCCCATGCACTTTTTATCAGGAAAGTGCGCTCACTCTGGGTCTTTTTTCCCTTATTTTTTCCGAAAAGAAATCCGTTTTTTAAGGGATCGGTTTTATCGATAACCCATTTATTAAATCCTGTAATATAAGCGCTTCCTGTAATTTGAGGAATCACAGCTTTGTAACCCTCTATTTCGATTTCCCTGGTAATACTTCCCTTAAACATTGAACCCGTAATACTTTCATAGATAAATTCTTCACCAATGTTTAATTCGCCTTTCGCATACAAAAGTGCAAGCTTTGCACTGGTTCCGGTGCCACAGGGAGATCTGTCTGCCTGTCTGTCACCGAAAATCACCACATTCTTTTTATTGGCCGATGGATTAGCAGGACTGGAATAAAATTCTGCCAGATCGACCGAAGTGATGTCCAGGTAAGGATGCCTTATTTCTATGGTTTCATTGACTTTTTTAATGATTTTCATCCCTAGATCAGTGATTTGCTCAATATTTTCTGTATCGATAGCCAGCCCAATCTTCTCTGCATCAATGAGTGCAAAAAAACTTCCGCCAAAGGAGATATCCACAATGATTTTTCCGTATCCTGCTATCTCAATCTCCTGGTCCTTACGGTATAAAAATGCCGGTACATTTAAGATACTGGTTTCTACAGCCCTTCCATTCTCAACCTTGACCCGAGCACGAATGAGCCCCGCCGGCGCTTCTAACACCACTTCTGTAAAAGGCTCTGTTACTTCAACCATTCCAGTTTCCACAGCCACCGTCGACAGACCGATGCTTCCATGTCCGCACATATTTAAGTAACCGCCGGTATCCATAAATATAACACCCAGATCAGCTTCCTCACTGACCGGCTTTGTTACGATCGCTCCAAACATATCTTTATGTCCACGAGGCTCCAACATCAGTGCTGTTCTATAATGGTCAAAATATTCTTCCAGATACTTCTTTCTCTCAATCATCGTATTCCCAACCAGATCAGGAAACCCTTTCGTAATGATTCTGGTGGGTTCCCCTAAGGTATGAGAATCGATTGTTTCAAATACGGTATAATCAGGCCTTTGTTCCATACATTCCTCCTTGTGCACTCAACAGAGTTTCACCCATAAAAAAAATGGTGTCACAAATAATTTGTGACACCATCGTCATTTACGAAGTATGCTTTATAGTGTTCTGTACTTAGTTGGAAAATTTATATACCTCATTCTAGACTACGTTCTAATATATTGTCAAGCGATTCTTATATTTCCTTAGATAAATAGATATTTCATTAATTTGCTTAAGTAAAATTCGATATTTCCTCCAAAACAGAGCCATTTTAATGAAATGTCTGCTCGGTTCTTTCTATTATCTCATCCTGAAGCTCCTTGCTTAAGTTCTTAAAATGATCACTATAACCGGCAACTCTTACAATAAGGTCTTTGTACTCCTGGGGCCGTGTCTGCGCATCAATCAGAGTTTGCCTGTCTATTACATTAAACTGAATATGATGACCATCCAGCTCAAAATATGCTTTTACCAAATTAGCCATTTGATCCAAGCCATTTTCACCAGCGACCACAGAAGGTGTAAATTTCTGATTCAATAAAGTTCCTCCGGTACGAAGATGATCCATCTTGGAAGCTGACTTAAGTACCGCAGTTGGCCCATATACATCGGCTCCCTTTTCAGGTGAAATCCCTTCGGATACTGGTTTATGAGCCAGACGCCCATTGGGGCTTGCAATCATAACATCCCCGAAATACACATGGCAAGTAGTTGGAAGCATATTAATCGCATAAGCACCTCCTTTTACGTTGGGTCTGCCGGTTACACTGTTGCAATAATAAGAAAAGGCTTCCTGCATGATTTTATCTGCATATTCATCATCATTGCCATATTTAGGTGTATGGTTTAAAACCAGATTTAATATTCTGTCATGACCGGAGAAATTATCCTTCATGGACTGCAATAATTCTTCCATGGTAAATTTCTTCTTATCATAAACATTGTATTTTATTGCGGCCAGGGAATCCGTAATGGTCCCAATGCCAACCCCTTGTATATAATTCGTATTATACCTTGCCCCTCCGGCATTGTAATCTTTCCCATTTGAGATACAGTCATTGGTGATAATGGACAAAAACGGAACCGGCATATAATCCGCATATATTTTTTCAATGACGTTGTTACCACCTATTTTAATATCAAGAAAATAAGCAATCTGCTTTTTATATGCTTCAAATAATTCTTCATAGGATTTAAAGTCTTCTGCATTCCCTGTTTTCAGTCCCAGCTGTTGTCCGCTCATATGATCAAAACCATCATACAAGGTTAGTTCCAAGATTTTAGGAAGATTGAAATACCCGGTCAGAATATACGCTTCATTACCAAATGCTCCCGTCTCAACGCAGCCGCTGGTTCCTCCCTTTCTTGCATCTTCGATGGTCTTCCCCGCATTAAGAAGCTCCTGTATGATTGCCTCAGTGTTGTAAAACGCCGGCTGTCCCCAACCCTTTCTGGAAATCTCACATGCTTTTAATAAAAATGCTCTGGGAGTCTTTTTGCTGATCTGTACGTTGGAGCTTGGCTGAAGCAATTTCATCTCATCCATACACTCCAGAATGAGATAACTTACATCGTTAACGCCATCTTGGCCCTCCGGCGTAATTCCGCCCGTATTAATATTAGCAAAGTCTGTATAAGTACTGCTTTCTTTCAGAGTAATACCCACCTTTGGCGGTGCCGGCTGATTGTTAAACTTTATCCAAAGACATTCCAGCAGTTCTTTCGCTCTGTCACGATCCAACGCGCCATCCCCTGTATCCTTCTTATAAAAACCAATCAGATGCTGATCCAGTCTTCCCGGACTGTAAGAATCCCAGGGATTTAACTCCGTTGTCACTCCAAGATGAACAAACCAATACATCTGTATTGCCTGCCAGTAAGTCTCCGGTTTATTTGCAGGAACCACCCTGCAGTTTTCTGCGATCTGCAGTAACTCCTGCCTGCGCACCGGGTCCTTTTCACTTTTTGATAATTCTATGGCATACTCATAATAACGCTGTCCTAAGATCATAACCGCTTCACAGGCAATGGACATTGCTTTGAGCTGATTTTCTTTCTCAAGGGCCTCCATATCATGAATGTAGTCAAGTTTTAATCTGGCTTTTTCAATATCTGCCTGATAGTCTAAAAATCCTTTGATATATATATTCTCAGACCCAACCGTATGTCCCGGACCTCTTTGTTCCATAAACTCCGTAAAAATACCATTGTTATAAGCAGACTTCCAATCCTCTGACATATGTTCAATGATCTTATGACGGATGGATCGCCTTTCCCAATAAGGAATAATTTCGTCTTCCTGAAACCCATAATCCTCTTCTCTAACCTTGAAATTAATCAAATCCCTGTCATTCATCACATGAAAGTCTTCTATGGTATGACAGCATAATTCAGGAAAGGTAGGAGTTGCCTGGGGACAATCTCCTTTTTCCCCTACAATCAATTCCCCTTCCCCAATATATAATTTTTTCTTTGAAAAATAATATTTTAGTGCCAATGCCCGCAGTTCCGGAATCGATACGCTTCCCTCATATAATTTATAAGCTTCCGTATACAATCTGGCCCGTTCTATATCAATGTGAGCCGGGGTCTCCATACTGACTTTTCTTAGATTCTGAATACGTTTATTCATCCCGCGTTCCATTGCTTAACCTCCTATTTTTATATTATTGAAACCATATTGATTAAAAACAGTTACATAACAATCCAGCTCTTCCGGGGTTGGAGTTTTAAAATCCTTACCCATGTATTCGCAGTTTAAGCGTTTGTATTTGCCGCTTCCAGTATTGTGATAGGGCAATAAATGAATCTGACGGCTGGAAATTTTCTCGTTTTTTAAAAATTCAGCAATCTCTTCCATATTAGAAACCGTATTATTGACCCCTCCGATAACCGGAATCCGAATCCATATCGAGGCATTTTCTTTGCTAAGCTTTTTTAAATTTTCTAAAATCAAATGATTATCTACCCCTGTATATCTTTTATGTAAAAGTGGATCCATGATTTTTACATCATACAAAAAAGTGTCTACATATGGCAGAATTCTTTTTATATGATCAAACGGGGCATATCCTGAAGTATCAATATTGATCCGATACCCTTTTCCATGCAATTTAGAAAGCAGCTCTTCTATATAGTCCATATCCTGAGCCAAAACCTCTCCGCCTGAAAAAGTCACACCGCCCCCTGACTGCTCGTAAAACACTTTATCTTTCTCAATCTCCTCAATCAAGGCCTCAATGGTATAATATTTCCCAGCTATTTCCCTTATATTTTGAAGGCAATAATCCAGACATATCCCACAGTGAGCACATGTTTTCTCATCTGTCACAGCAATTTTACCCGGAAGCGAAATGGCTTTTGACGGACATGCATCGACACAGCTGCCGCATCCAGTACATTTCTCTCCATCAAAAAGCAATTGACGGGAAAAACTCTTGGTTTCCGGATTATGACACCAGGTGCACGAAAGAGGGCAGCCTTTAAAGAAAACAGTTGTTCTGATTCCCGCCCCATCATGAATGGAATATTTTTGTATATCTGTAATGAATGGTTTACACATGTATCAGCCCTCTTATACCCAAGTTTATACTATAGTCTAATATAATTCTATGCGTGAAACTTTTATTTGTCAAGTTATACTTTATAAGAGCAATCACCCATTTTGAAACATCAAGTGGCATCATAGGAAAAGGTGTTTCTGCTATCATATAAATAGCAAAAACACCTCGCCTGTGCATGATGTAATCAATACAAATAATTCAGCTATGTCTAAATATCTTTATAGGAACAGCAATAGTCACCGTATTTCTTTACTACCACCTTAAATTTAGAATGAGATGGTACGACAAAGCTCTCCCCTTTTTTGTAAGTGGTAAAACTGGTTTCTCCAGGCAGACATATCTCCATGGATCCGCCTAATACCTCCATGCATTCCTCTGCATCCGTACCGAATTCATATTCTCCTGGCATCATAAAACCTAAGGTTTTTCTCTCTCCGTCCTTAAAATAAATGGTCCGGCTTGTTACTTTTCCATCAAAATAAACATTCGCTTCCTTCACAACATCAACATTTTCAAATTTCATAACTTACAATCCTTTCGCTTTGTTTGTACATGCTTTCATTGCCTCAATAATGGTACTTCTTAACCCATGTTGTTCCAATACCCGTACCGCTTCTATGGTTGTTCCTCCTGGAGAACATACCATATCCTTCAATTCGCCTGGGTGTTTATTTGTTTCTAAAACCATTTTGGCGCTGCCATAAACTGCCTGGGCAGCAAATTCATATGCCTGGGCTCTTGGCATTTCATCTAAAACAGCAGCATCTGCCATTGCTTCTATTAAAATAAACACGTAAGCTGGCGAACTTCCGCTTACGGATACCACCACATCCATCAGATTTTCAGATAAAACCTCTGCTTTTCCAAACCCTCTAAGAATCCTGCAAACACAGTCCAGTTCTTCCTTTGTTATCAACTCATTATAACAGACTCCCGTGATCCCTTCCCCTACTAATGCCGGAGTATTTGGCATGCACCTTATGATTTTCACGGGTTTTTCAAAGGTATCTTTAAGCCAGCGCAATGTTTTTCCAGGGGCGATTGTTACAATGATCTGGTTTTCCTTTATGATATCCTTTATATCCTTAATTACCGATTCATAATATTGGGGTTTTACGGATAAAAACAGTATATCTGCCTCAGAAACAACCTCTTTATTATTCTGCCGTACATTAATCTTCAATTTTTCTTTGGCATTTTCTAAAGCAGGTATATAGGCATCTGAAGCAAATATATCCTCCGCGCTGCATATATCATTTTTTATAATACCGCTTATCATGGCTGACGCCATATTCCCACACCCAATAAATCCTAGTTTCATTTCTTTCTCCAATCATTTTCGCTTATTGTCTTTTAAAAAGACATGTGTAAGTTAACATAGCTCTATTTTATAATTATTAAATAACAGGAAAGTGGCAGGCCACTTTATGTCCAGCCGCTATTTCCTTTAAATCCGGTATCTTATCGCGACATATGGCCTGTGCCTTGGGACAGCGTTCCACAAACCGACAGCACGCTGGCGGATTAATGGGACTTGGGACTTCCCCTTTGATGGAAATACATTTCTGGTTCCTTGATTTTTCAGGATCTGCTACCGGAATTGCCGATAACATTGCCTGGGTATAAGGATGGCAGGGGTGAGCATACAATTCCTCCGTTTCCCCGATTTCAACAATCATCCCCAGATACATAACAATGACGCGATCAGAAATATACTTCACCACGCTTAGATCATGTGCAATAAAAAGGTAAGTCAGTTCCATTTCCTTCTGGAGCTTTTTCATCATATTAATCACCTGCGCCTGAATGGATACGTCTAAAGCGGATATGGGCTCATCGCACACAATCAGCTTTGGACCAACGGATAACGCACGGGCGATTCCAATTCGCTGCTTTTGTCCGCCGCTGAATTCATGGGAGAATCTTGACATATGGTCTTTATTCATTCCCACCTTGCCTAAGAGCTCTATGACTTTTTCATCCTGTTCCTTTGGTGAATAGTTATGATGGAGCTTAATTCCCTCACCTACAATTTCCTTTATTGTCATCCTGGGGTTAAGAGATGCATATGGATTCTGGAAAATCATTTGCACATTCTTACAAAATTCTCTTTTCTGCGCCTTTGTTTTAATTTCCGCGATATTTTGATTTTCATAATAGATCGATCCATGTGTAGGTTCATATAGACGAAGCAGACATCTTCCAAGGGTAGATTTCCCACATCCGCTCTCTCCTACAATCCCTACGATTTCCTGTTTTAACACTTCAAAGGATACGTTATCAACCGCTTTTAATGTCTCCTTTGCCGATAGGGGAAAGTATTTGCATAAGCCTTCTACTTTCAGTAAAGGTTCTCTTTTTTCTAAAGACATCTACTCACCCTCCCTGTTTCGCTGATATAATCCCTCTGCCTTTGGGGCGTAGGCATGCTGCAGCCAGCAATAGCAAATATGTTCTTCCGCAAAAGACGTTTTTTCCGGCATCTGTTCGTAACAAATCTCCATCGCGTATTCACATCTGACAGCGAACGGACATCCCACCGGGGGCGAAAATAAATCCGGAGGAGTTCCCTCAATGGAAACCAGTTCATCCTCTTTTTTCATATCCAGGCGGGCAATGGACTGAAGTAACCCCTTGGTATATGGATGAGTTTTCTTATAAAATATATCATCCACAACTCCGCTTTCCATGATTTTACCGCCATACATGACCAGTACCCTGTCACACATTTTTGCAATGACACCCAAATCATGAGTGATTATAATAATCGCCACTTTCATAGTCTTTGAGAGTGATTTTAACAAAGCCAAAATCTGTGACTCGATTGTAACATCCAAAGAGGTAGTAGGTTCGTCTGCAATAATGATACTTGGCTTTCCAATAAGTGCGATTGCGATACCAATCCTCTGTCTCATTCCACCACTTAGCTCATGAGGGTACTGTTTTAATCTGCGTTCCGGATCTGTAATTCCCACCTGTTCCAGTATTTCCATGGTCTCTTTCTTTCTCTGGTCCTTTGTCAAATCTGTCCGCCCCAGAAAGACTTCTTCGATTTGCTTTCCGATCCGCATGGTCGGATTTAAAGAAGTCATGGGATCCTGAAAAATAAAACCAATCTCCTGTCCTCTGATTTTTCTCATTTCCCGGTCGGATTTTGTGATGATTTCTTCTCCTTTATACCGAATGGAACCGCCTTCAAAAAATCCAACCGACTCTGGATTTAATTTTAATATGCATTGGGCCGTAACACTTTTACCGCATCCCGATTCTCCTACAATCCCAAGAATCTCCCCTTCTTTCACATCAAAACTGACGTCTCTGACAGCCCTTACAACTCCGCCATATGTATGAAAGGAAAAGCTGACATTGTTCATTTCTAAAATCGTCTGATCACTCATAACCGCCTTTTTCCTTTCTTTATTCTGACCCTCTCAGTCTTGGATCAAAAGCATCTCTTAATCCATCACCCAGTAGATTCAACGCCAACATTGTTGTACAAATAAAAAATGACGGTATGATAAGCTGTTGTGGAGATACCCGTAACAGTTTAATTCCTTCTTTGGCAAGGATTCCCCAACTGCTGTTTGGGGGCGCCATTCCCAAACCTATAAAACTAAGAAACGCTTCCGCAAATATAGCCGATGGGATTGCCATAGTAAGGTTTGTTATGATGAGCCCCATAATATTCGGAATCAAATATCTTAGAATGATATTAAAATCCGATACCCCCAGTACTTTGGCTGCCAATACAAACTCCTGTCCCTTCAGCCGCAAAACCTCACCTCTTACAAACCGGCAGCTTCCGATCCAGCCAACAATAATCATTGCAAGAATGAGACTGGTGACCCCCCTCCCTATAATAACCATGATCAAAATGGTAACAATTAAGTTGGGAATTCCATACAGCACATCAACCAGACGCATAATAAACATGTCGACTTTGCCACCGCAATACCCGGAGATTCCACCGATAAAGGTTCCTATAATCGCGTTTAATAATGCAGCAGCAAATCCAATGGATAAGGATACTCTTGCCCCTTTCCACAATCGCACAAATAAATCTCTTCCAAGAGAGTCTGCCCCAAACCAATGTTCCCGTGACATAGGTGCATTAATTAAGGATGCATCTTGTTTTGCGAAGTCGTAAGGGCTGAGAACAGGTGCAAAAACAGCTAATAGCACATAAATGGCAATTAAGATTAAAGAACCATATGCAACCTTGTTCTTACGAATCCGTCTCCAGGCATCCTGCCAGTATGATAAATTGGGCCTTGATATGCTTTCCATCTTCTCCAGATTTTTGCCTATAACTTTGAATTTATCTTTTGTAATACTCATTTCATCTGAATTCATTCGCCATCCCCTTCTTTCCTAACTGACTCGAATACGCGGATCTACAAATCCATATAGGATATCAACTACCATGTTGGAGATAATCAGAAATACACCATAAAATACAGTCATGCCAAGTACCATGGTATAGTCCAGTCCGCTGATACTTTCTACATAATAGCGCCCCATCCCGGGAATCGCAAAAATTGATTCAATGACAAAGGTTCCGGTGAGTATGGATGCCACTACAGGGCCCATTACGGTGATCACTGGCATGATTGCATTCCGAATTTGATGTTTGTATACAATTCTTAATCTGGAAAGTCCTTTCGCTTTCGCCGTTTTGATGTAATCCTGACTGACCACCTCTAACATACTAGAGCGCATAACTCTAGAAATCATGGCAAGCGTACTAAAACCCAGGGCAATCATCGGGAGAAAGGTATAGGTGATTCCTTTATACTGCGCCACTGGAAACATGCCCCATTTAATCCCAAAGAAATACTGTAATACTCCTCCCATGATGAAATCAGGAATGCTGGTGCCAATGATCGCTATGAAAATACAGATAAAATCAAGCTTCCTGCCTCTGTTTAAAGCCGCAATTACGCCCAGCACCAAACCAAAGGACAATGCAAAACAAAGTGCCCGGATACCGATATCAAAGGAATATGGAAAGGATTCAAGCAAAACAGCATTAACAGTCCTGTTCATATATAGCATGGAATATCCAAAATCACCATGCAGCAGATTCCCCAGGTAAGTAAAATACTGAACCAAAACCGGTTTATCGAGGCCATAATAGGCCTCCATAACCGCTTTTATCTCCGGAGTCATCTTTTCACTGGCAAAAGGACCTCCTGGCATTAATCTCACCAGGAAAAACACAGCAGATACCAATACGAAAACTGTTATAATTGATATCCCAATTCGTTTAACAATGTATTTTCCCATAACTATCCTCCCATTACTGCTTGATATCAGCTGTAATGTAATTTAAGCCGGTACCAACAAAATAGGGGATAAAATTAGTGATTTTATCATTGATTATGTAATAATTCTGAACCATATCAATAGGAATGGCCGGTAAATCACTCATTAATACTTTTTCCGCTTCAAACAATGCATCCAATCTCGCCTTTGGATCTACCGTGGTTTTTGCCAGCTGAATGTACTTATCATAGTCGGCACTGCTGTATACAGAGTTGTTATATCCATTGGTCGTCTCAAAAAATTCCAAGTAACTGAAGGGATCCGAGTAATCCGGTGTCCAGCCAGTGAACATCATTTCATAGTCATGCGCGGAATGAAGTTCATATAACTGTTTGTAAGGAACCTGATTGATTTCAATCTTAATTCCCAAATTAGTCTGTAGCTGTGCCTGAACAACTTCTGCCTTTTTACGCACCACATCAGAATCACCATCAACATTAAACTTCACCGTAATATCCGCTGGATTTGCAATATTTAATTCTTCCATTGCTTTTGCTAAGTACTCCTTCGCCTTATCTAACTCAGCGTTTGTTTTGAATGCCTCAAGGGGATATTCTTCCCCATATGTCTTATTCACACCAGCAACCTGTGGCAATACATATCTTGTTGTTGCTTTATTAATACCGGAAGTAGCGAGTTGCGTAAATGCCTCACGGTCAAGTGCTGCACTCAAAGCATTACGAAAATTCTTATTCCCAAGAATATCGTTGGCTGTAACATTGATCTGTAAGAATTCTACCGAACCGGAATAATAGCTTTTCGCATCAGGATAATTTGCAACTAATTGAGACGGAAGTTCCGCATAGTCTAATTCTCCGGTCTCATATAAACCGAGAGCCGTATTGGCGTCTGTTACAACGGATATTTCCAAACCACTGAGTTTGACGGTATCTTTATTCCAATACTGTTCGTTCTTTGTAAATGTAAGTGCACTTGCATGCTGCCATGCAGACAAGGTAAATGGTCCATTATAGACATTCTTATCCGCGTCAGCCGCAAAATCTTTTCCATACTTTTCAACCAGATCTTTTCTGCAAGGATAATATCCACTGGTCGATAATACTCCCAGGAAATATCCTGCCGGATTTTCAAGCGTAATTTCTACAGTAGAATCATCTAACGCTTTTACACCCAATTCTTCTGCTGTTACTTCTCCCTTATTAAATGCTGTTGCATTTTTTACAATCGTTCCCATAAAGGAGGACGGACTGGCAGTTGCGGGATCCAAAAGGCGCTGAATTCCATATACAAAATCATTGGCAGTAAGCGGTACACCGTCACTCCAAACCAAGCCTTTTCTTAAGTGGAATGTGTAAGTAAGACCATCTTCTGATAATTCATAAGTCTCTGCACAGCCTGGTTCAATTGTACCGCTGTTACTTCGCATAAGACCTTCAAACAAATGATAATCCAGTGTTGCGCCATACATAGAATTTATCATCTGAGGATCCAGTGTGGGCGGTTCATTTGTAATCGCATAACGGATTATCTTAGCCCCTTGTGCAGTTGCTTTTGAATCAGTGACTGAACCACTACTATCGCCAGAAGTTATAGAGCTGTTCCCTGCTGTGGTATCTTTTTCGTAGACACCACAACCTGCTAAAGTAGAAATACTTAAGATTGCCGCCATGGCCAGTGTCAATGCTTTGCTTTTTCTCATGATCCGTCCTCCTATTTTATAATTCTATCAATTGCTTTGTAGCCATTATCAGGTTCTCACATACATCTTCCGTTATAAGCACTTGGTCTTTCATCCGAATGCTGCACCATCCTGGTATGTAGATTCCCGGTTCTACCGTATTCATGTTATTTGGTGGCTTCTAACTGTCTGACATCACCTCCTGTTCTCTTCGACATAAAAACAAAAAGCGACAAAACAGCCATATATGACTGCTTTGCCACTCATTATTTTTTACTTGAATTTAATTGTTCCTTGTATTATACTATGTTTTAAACTATAGTCTACATTATAATGTGGTATATATTAATTGTCAATATGATTTTCCAAATATTTTTTGAAGGAAAACTCCGGTTTATCGTGGCAATTATATATATATTAACGTTGTAAATTCTAAAAAAGGAGAATTAACAGTATGAAGAAAGAGTTTCACAAACAAAACAGAGAATTGCTTTATAACAGCATGGAACCAGGCTCTTTGGCTATCCTATTCAGCGGCCGCGCCCCACGAAAAACAGGGGATGAATACTATCCTTACTTTGCCAACCGCAGTTTCGTATATATGACAGGCATCGAGCAGGAAAACAGCATTCTGTCAGCATATAAAACAAACACCACAACAAAAGAGACTCTCTATCTACTTCCTCCAAATCTATTGGAAGAGCGCTGGACTGGCAGGCGGTTAACCGAAACAGAAGCACAGGATGCCTCAGGTATCGAGCAAATTAAATACATACAGGAATTTAAGGGATATGTGGATCTGATGATTCAGACATTCCAAGTGGAAACGCTATATTTAGACTTTGATAAATTAAAGGAGGAAGAACCCGACAACGATTCATACAAACTGGCTTTGTATGTGAAAAACAGATATCCATATATAGTAATCAAGAATTTGCAACAACAAATCAGAAAACAGCGTACCATCAAAGCTCCTTGTGAAATTGAAGCGATGAAAACAGCTGAACAAATCACAAAAGCAGGGATCGTCGCCATGATGGAAGCATCTAAACCTGGCATGTATGAATACCAATACAAAGCAGTATTTGATTATACACTGGCAAATCACGGTGTCCTGGCTCCCGGGTTTCCATCCATAATATCTTCCGGGAAAAACAACTTTTGCATCCATTACTACTCTTACAAAGGTCAGGCCATGGATGGGGATATGATTCTAAATGATGTTGGTGCATGTTATGATAACGTAATAAACGATGTTTCAAGAGGCTGGCCTTGTAATGGTAAATTCAACGAACGGCAGCGTCTTTTATACGAATGTGCCTACGCAACTTCCAATTACATGTTTGACCTATTAAAGCCAGGGATTCCAATGAAAGATGTCGATTTAATGGCTCGTAAATACAATTTTGAACAATTAAAAAACATTGGCCTTTGTGATAAATACGAAGATGTTGGAAAATATATCTGGCACGGAGGTGCCCATCATGTTGGTTATGATGTCCATGACATAGTCTCCCCAGCAGATGGTATGATCACTGCCCCTGGAATGGTATTCTGTGTCGATATAGGAATTTACTGCGAAGAATGGGGAATTGGTTTCCGTTTAGAAGACAATTGCCTGATTACTGAGAACGGTTGCGAAAACCTTTCTGCTGTTACTCCCAGAAGCATTGAAGATATCGAAGCAGTTATGGGAAAAAGATAAATTGAGATTATAAAATCGAGAAATATATATCAAAAAATGAATTGGAACATCCGGTCATAGAAACCAGATGTTCCAATTCATTATAAGAAATACTGAGTCAGTTATCTACACTCAGTTACATTAATTTTCTTTGATTGCCACTAACATAACAGGCAGATATTCTTTGCTGTATTGAGCAAGTGAATAACTTCCTCTGTTTAAACACCAATCCGTAATCAATGCACGTTCGCAAAGTGTATAGTATTTTGTAATTTCACGTACAGACTTTTCCTTCGTGATCTGCCCCCGCTTTTGCCCTTCTTCCACAATATCGGTCACTAATTTATAGTAAACTCTATTTTGATCCAACAGATTTGAATTTCCCTTGGTAAGCAACTGCGTAGAGTAAAGGGAAGCAAGTAAATCAAGCTCTATCTGGGCTTCTATAAAAACATGCATCTCATAATTCATGAAAAGTAATTTTTCATAACTGTTTAATTCCGGTTCCATTCTTTTCTGCAGCTTTTCATATTCATGGTCAAATATAGTAGACAACGTATCGAGCAGCGCATCTTTTCTGTCAAAATAATAATAGAATGATCCCTTAGATATCTTTGCAGCTGCAATAATATCTTCCACTGTTGTATTTTCATACCCTTTTTCATGAAACAATTCCCACGCAGCTTCAACGATTTTATCTTTCGTGGTTA
This sequence comes from uncultured bacterium, assembly GCA_963519465.1. GTDB lineage: Bacteria > Bacillota > Clostridia > Lachnospirales > Lachnospiraceae > Lacrimispora. Next base: position 78,711 of record CAUQMY010000014.1, on the reverse strand, counting down.
TTTTTTCTGCCATAGTATTTCACATTCCTTTCCTAGACCCTAGTACATAATCAAGTACTATTATAGCTTTATCAATGGAAATATGCAAGTTTTGTTCTTTCTTTACATGCTAATAATAACCAAAAAAGCTGTTACTCAATAATTGAGTAACAGCTTTTTATGAGCATTTTCTTCTGGTCAGGAACTTGTACAAAATCGAGAAGTACCTCATCGAAGAAAACTTTTTTCATGCATAAAATCTTTATCTTGCAAAAGATTTTAAGTTTATTCTTTCAACAGAATTCACAGAAATCTTAAGCTTCAACGCTGATGATTTCTTTCTTGTTGTAAGAACCGCAAGCCTTGCATACTCTGTGAGGCATCATAAGCTCACCGCACTTGCTGCACTTTACTAAATTTGGAGCACTCATCTTCCAGTTTGCTCTACGTTTGTCTCTTCTTGCTTTAGAAGATTTGTTCTTTGGACAGATAGACATGGTTACACCTCCTTAAACTGTTTAAAAATATCCTGGATGACTGCCATTCTAGGGTCTGTAGGCCTAATATCGCAGTCACAAGTCTCATGATTGAGATTTGTTCCACATCTATTACAAATCCCCTTGCAGTCTTCACTGCAGAGAACCTTCATAGGCAGGTTCAGTATGAGTTCATCACAAACCAACTGGTCTACATCCAGATTATAACCATTAACATATGGTTGTTCATCAAGATCCTCTACACTCTCTCGTTCTGATTCACTTAAGTCAATCGCACGAATAATATCAAATTCCAGATCAACAGGTACCGGCGATAAGCATCGGTCACATGGAATAATAAGGGTAAGACTCGCTTTCCCTTCAACTTCCAGCCTTTTGCCTCCCAGATTCATAATTCGCAGCACAGCTGGTTTCGCAGCCACCACTTCATATTCACCGTTTGGTCCATGATAGACTTTCATCTCAATATCTGGTGTATAGGTTTTCTCTTTCCCCTCCAGGGTAAACAACTCGGTTAAATTAATAAGCATATTAGTCTCCTAATACGCACCTATGTTATTATACATAGGCGCGCACTATTTGTCAACAAAATATTTCCATATTTGATGTCGCACTACTATGATGTGCCATCACCTTCAGGATTATACCAGAGCTTTTGTCTCTCTTGCAATTGCTAACTCTTCATTGGTAGGAATTACACATACCTTAACCTTGGATTCAGGAGCGGAAATCATGTTGTTATCCCCTCTCTTGCTGTTAGCTTCTGCGTCGATTGCAACTCCAAGATAGCCTAAATAGCTGCAAACTTCAGCTCTGATCGGCATATCATTTTCACCAACACCAGCAGTAAATGCAATGGCATCAACACCATTCATAGCTGCTGTATAAGCACCGATATATTTCGCTACACGGTATACATAAGCGCTGATTGCATTATCTGCAAGATGGTTTCCTTCAGCCTGAGCTTTCTGAACATCACGGAAATCGCTGGAGATACCGCCGGACATACCAAGAATACCGGACTTCTTATTTAAGATATCAATAACTTCATTTACAGTCTTTCCTTCTTTGTCGCAGATGAACTGAATTACAGCTGGATCAATATCACCACTTCTGGTTCCCATAATAAGTCCTTCTAATGGAGTAAGACCCATACTGGTATCGATGCACTTGCCGCCGATAGATGCAGAAATGCTGGCACCGTTTCCTAAATGACATACGATTACTTTGCCTTTATTTTCATCAAGTCCACAGAATTTTAAAGTTTCTTTGGATACGAAGCTATGGCTTGTACCATGGAAACCGTAACGACGGATGCTGTATTTCTCAAAGTATTCATTTGGGATTGCATATAAAGCAGCTTTCTCAGGCATACCCATACCAAAAGCGGTATCAAATACTGCTACGTTTGGAGTGCCAGGCATAGCATCTTCACATGCTTCAATACCCATTAAGTTTGCTGGATTATGCAGAGGTCCTAAATCGAAGCAGTCACGAACTACTTTCTTAACATCTTCATTTACTACGATAGAATCGCTGTAAATAGTACCGGCATGGAGAACACGATGTCCTACTGCAGAAATTTCACTGGTATCTTTGATAACACCAAACTCTGGCTCAACTAAAGCATCCATAACCAGTTTGATAGCAACGGTATGGTTTGGCATATCTTCTTCTACTACCTTCTCGCCTTTTCCAGCAGCCTTATGGCTCAGTTTGGAACCTGGGATACCAATTCTTTCGCATAAACCTTTTGCTAATACTCCCTCATTTTCCATATCGATCAGCTGATACTTTAAGGAAGAGCTTCCGCAGTTGATAACTAAAATTTTCATATAGATTGTTTCTCCTTCGATTATTTAACGATTTCGCCGTACTGTTCTCTTCCGCAGCCAGCTGCGTTAGACTCATCTGTATCAATGTGCATAGCAAGAGCATAAGATTCGCTTACACGAACAACTACATCTCCAAAAACAAGGCTTCTGCCGTTTGTGTCAATTTTAACAGAAACGATCTCACCGTTCTTTACGCCAAGGTTCTCTGCATCTGCAGGAGTTGCATGGATATGACGTTTTGCAGCGATAACGCCCTCTGTGATTTCGATCTCGCCTGCTGGTCCAACAATCTTGCATGCACCGCTTCCTGCGATATCTCCAGATTCTTTTACTGGCGCAGCAATACCAACGGAACGAGCATCAGTTAAAGAAAGCTCAACCTGAGTTGCTTTTCTAACTGGTCCTAAGATAGAAACACCTTTGAACTCACTCTTGGAACCTACAACGGTTACTCTCTCTTCGCAAGCAAACTGACCTGGCTGTGATAATTCTTTCTTCTTTGTCAGTTCATATCCCTTTCCAAATAAAACCTCAAGATGCTCTTGAGATAAATGTACATGACGAGCTGATGTTTCGACAATAAAATTCATGTTTCCCTAATCTCCTGTTCTTTTCCTCAAAGATTTTTATTAACTCTCACTCTATTCTATGAGGATTCCGCAAAATTTTCAAGTGTTGTGTTAAAATAATTTGCATTTTTTGCGAAACAATAGCATAATAGGGTATGAAATAATAAAAAAGGACTTATTATATGGCAAACAACAAACATTTCCGTGCCGTTGGCATCATTGCAGAGTATAACCCATTCCATAATGGACATGCATATCATATAGAAAAAGCGAAAGAACTTTCAAAAGCAGATTTCTGTATCGTAGTCATGAGTGGAGATTTCGTGCAAAGGGGCGCCCCGGCAGTATACGACAAATATACGAGAACCGCTATGGCACTCTCCTGCGGTGCTGACCTTGTAATCGAACTGCCTTCTATTTTTGCTACCAGCAGCGCAGAGGATTTTGCCGCTTGCAGCGTAGCCCTGCTTGACCGGCTTGGGGTTGTGGATTCCGTCTGCTTTGGAAGTGAATGCGGAGATTTAAATAAGCTTTCTGGTATCGCTTCTGTTTTAGCAGAGGAGCCTAAGGCTTATACCGATGCACTCCGCATGGAACTAAAAAAGGGATTAAGCTTTCCACAGGCGCGATATCAGGCTTTGATTTCCTGCGAAATCCTCTCAGATGAGGATGCCTCTATTCTGGCATCTCCGAACAATATTTTGGGAATTGAATACTGTAAGGCAATTATAAGACAAAAAAGCAGTCTTTCGCCTCTTACAATCCCCAGAAAAGGAAGTGCCTATCACGATCCGGTCCTGACGCTAAATCAATTCAGCTCTGCAACCGGAATCCGTAAAATACTAAAAGAAAACAAAGAGAGCCTTTTTTCCGATGAGTCCTCTTTGTTGCAGGTACCGGAATCTGTAAAGCAGATGATGGAAAATGGCTATCCGGTATTTCCTGATGATTTCAGCGTTCTTTTAAATACCGCACTGCTTCGCCTTTCCAAGACAGGAACCTCTTTTGATGCTTTTGCCGATGTTTCTGTAGAACTTGCTGCAAGGATTTCAAAACAACTTCCTGATTTTCTTCCTTTTGAAGAAAAAATAAGCAGCTTAAAAACCAGACAATACACCTACACTCGTATCAGCCGGGCGCTGCTCCATATTATTTTAGAGATCACTTCGGATCAGATTGCATCTGCAAAAAGCGTCGGATATGCTCCTTATGCAAGAGTGTTAGGCTTTAAAAAAGCCTCTGCAGACTTGATGGGGCAAATAAAAATGAGAGGGAGCATCCCTCTCATCACAAAAACTGCTGGTTCTGATCTTATCCTACCAGAAAAAGTGCGTTTCATGCTCCGGCAGGATTTCTACTGTTCCCACATCTATCAGACTGTTTTGCAGGACAAATATCATATAAATAGGAAGAACGAATTCACTCAATCCGTCGTCATACTATGACGACGGATTTGTAAATCTATGAATGCAGTCTTTATATAGAAGAAACCGGGTTTTTGGAACAACAATTCCCTGCTCCCACATTTCAAGAAGATCTTCAAATGTGACAAACTTTGCATCCACCACCTCTTCCGGCTGTAGAGTCAACTCTTTTACGGTAACGCTTTGACGGGTAATATAGGTATCCACAAACCGGTCATTTAAACGGATCGTATGGATTAAAACAAGTTCCTCTTCCCTGACATGTATCCCTGTTTCTTCCGCCAGTTCCCGAACGGCTCCCTCAAGACTTGTTTCTCCGGCAAGGACCGAACCCCCGCTGCATTCCCACATAAGACCGTAAGGCTTCCTAGGGTGACGCCTGGTTACAAGAACTTCTCCACGCTCATTGACTGTCCAGACATCCGCTATCAAGTGATATTCGCCGGTCTCTAAGGGAATTCCGCGGACATGCGTCTTCCCTGTATCCCTTCTGTTCTCATCGTAAACATCCCAAAGCTCCATAATCCATTCCTCCTGCCATAAACGTCAATCAGTATGGTTAAAAGTTTGTTCCATTCCAGCCCCAGTGATCTACTTCTTCATATTTAATATATATTTTATCCTGTGAAATTCCGACTACCTCCCGATAAATCCGGCTGATTTCTGCCGTCAGACGATCAAAATCACGGTCTGAAGCGTGCCCAAAAATCTTCACTTCGATGAAGGCTATCTTTGTATTATTCTTACCCTTAAAATAAAGAGAACATTCGTCTTCAAAATTGAGCATCAACCAGTTTTCTGATTTTCCAGGAATCAGGCTGATGGCCTGGCCGAGCTTCGACTTTAAAACCTCTTTTTCTTCTTCGGATAATGGAACATTGACTTTTGAATTAATAAAAGGCATGATCTCCTCCTTCATTTATTTACTTTATCATATCATATTTATAAGGAAATATCTATCTTTCAGAACTCAGAACATCTTATTCTTCCAGCAAATCAAATAATGTCAACTTACCATGAAGATATTCCATAATTTCTTCGATTTCTTTTCGATTATCCTTCTTATCGCCCTGCTTCACAGCACGAATCAGGATATTTTTCGGAGTGTGTTCCATATCAATAAACTCCAGTATCTGTGTCCGGTATCCGTTGTTTTCCAAGATTTCTGCTCTTAGAGCATCGGTATAAAGGGCCGCAAGACGTTCCTTAATAAGTCCATATTGGAATACAGGTGCCATCTGTTCATTTTTCATCTGCTTATTCAGTTCATGCTGGCAACAGGGTACCGATAAGATGACAGAAGCGCCCCACCGGACCGCTTTCGCAAGAGCATAATCCGTAGCCGTATCACAGGCATGGAGCGTTACTACCATATCTACATGGTTCACTCCCTCATAGGAGGCAATATCTCCATGATAAAAATCCAGTTTATCATATCCGTATTTATTCTTTAAGCGGTTACAGTCATCAATGACTGTCTGCTTTAAATCAAGACCTATTACCCGGATGGAATAGCCTTTTAATTCACGAAGGTAATAATACATGGCAAAGGTCAGATAGGATTTTCCACAGCCAAAATCGATAATCACATTTTCCCTGTCTGAATAAAGCCTCGGAAGAATGTCTTCAATAAATTCAAGAAAACGATTGATCTGCCGGAATTTATCGTACCGGGATTTGACAATCTTTCCCTCTTCTGTCATTACTCCTAAATCCACAAGAAACGGAACAGGAGTGCCTTCTTTTAAAATATAGCTTTTCTGTCTGTTATGTTCTGAAACAAGAGGAGCTGCCTCCATTTTGGGCTGCTGCCGTTTCTCCTTGATGCTCAGTGCCCCCTTTTTGCTTACCAGAATTCTCACCTGACCCTTTCTGGATTCCAGTTCCAGCTGGCGGAGCCTGCCATCCAATAAATCCATCAGATAGCCTGCACATTCCTCCGCAGATAAATTCTTATGAAAAGCCTGGTTGCCTGCCAATTCCTCTGCCTGAAAGAGCAGACTTCCTTTAATCAGCAGCGGGCGTATCTTAACCTTTGAAACATCCTGTTTCGTCATTGGATTACTGATTACGATACGAAGCAGATTCTCATCAAGATATGTTTCAGCAATCCGAATCAGATGTTCCTTTTCTTTTTGTTCCATTTAATCAAGCAATTCCTTTCTGCTTCAGTTTTCCACATCCGTCCAGCTTGCCCGTAAAAGCTCTGGGTAAGGTTCCAGATGGGCATAATCATTAAACCGCTCCACCGTAAACCTTTCTGCCGTCTCCAGCCATCTTACTTCTGTTATGCTGCAGTTTTCTAAGGAATTCCCCAGCAGACGGTAATCTTTGGGTTCCATATGAAGAAAAGCGGCAACTATGGTGCGGATTACACCTCCATGAGTCACTACCGCCACATTCTGAAATCCACTTGAAGCAATCTCTTCAAAAACAGGCATTGCCCTTCTTATTACATCTGCGGCACATTCTCCGCCAGGGTACGGTAAGTCCTGTTCCATCTTTGCCTGTTCTTTTTTAAATTCTTTAAAGGTTACTGCAATATCCTGATCCGTCATTCCTTCCATATCCCCAAATGAGATCTCACGTAATTCTGGTCTGATGATATGCGGTGCATTCCAATGCTTATTGGCTTCCTGTGCCGTTTCTACTGCCCGGATCAAATCGCTGGAATAGACTGCATCGATCGTTTTAAGAGCCAGTCTTTCCCCTACAAGCCTGGCTTGATGGAATCCTGCCTCTGAAAGATTTACATTTACGTTACAAAGTCGGCTGGATTGGCGTCCATGACGGATCAAATAAAGATTCATTTCCTTTTCCTCCAGGAATCTGTTAGTTCTTAAAGCTGTGAATCGGAGCCGGAATTCTTCCGCCTCTGGTTACAAATTTCTCACAGGAGTATTTGCTTACTGGCATAACAGGAGCATATCCCAGGAGACCGCCGAATTCTACTGTCTCACCTACTGTCTTTCCAATGACTGGAATAATACGGACAGCGGTTGTCTTCTGATTGATCATACCAATCGCGGATTCGTCTGCAATGATTCCTGCAAGGGTTGAAGCAGGAGTATCTCCAGGAATAGCAATCATATCAAGGCCTACGGAACATACACAGGTCATCGCTTCCAGCTTTTCTAAATTAAGAGCTCCCATGGCAACTGCATCGATCATTCCCTGATCTTCACTGACTGGAATGAATGCGCCGCTTAAACCGCCAACATAAGAGGAGGCCATAACACCGCCTTTTTTCACCTGATCATTTAAAAGCGCAAGAGCAGCCGTTGTTCCCGGTGCGCCTACTCTCTCAAGACCAATCTCTTCCAGAATTTCAGCCACACTGTCACCAACTGCCGGAGTCGGTGCAAGAGAGAGATCAATGATTCCAAAGGGAATATTTAGCCGTTTGGATGCTTCCTGTGCAACAAGCTGTCCTACACGGGTGATCTTAAATGCAGTCTTTTTGATGGTTTCGCAAAGAACCTCAAAGTCCTTTCCTCTAGCTGATTCGATTGCTCTTTTCACAACTCCTGGTCCGCTGACACCTACGTTAATGATGGCATCTGCTTCTGTTACACCATGGAAAGCTCCAGCCATAAATGGGTTATCATCTGGTGCATTGCAGAATACTACAAGCTTGGCACATCCAAGAGAGTCATTGTCCTTGGTTTCTTCTGCCGTTTCCAGTACGATCTTACCCATAAGAGCTACAGCATCCATGTTGATTCCGGTTTTGGTAGAGCCTACATTTACGGAACTGCATACCCGTTCCGTACATGCAAGAGCCTTCGGAATGGAACGGATCAGATTCTCATCTGCAGTCGTCATTCCTTTGCTTACCAGGGCAGAATAACCGCCGATAAAGTTCACTCCAACTTCTTTTGCTGCACGGTCCAGTGTCTGGGCTATGGTCACAAAATCTTCAGGGCTTTTGCAGGCAGAAGCGCCCACCATCGCTATGGGAGTTACGGAAATTCTTTTATTTACAATCGGGATTGCAAAATCTTTTTCGATCTCTTTTCCTACTGAAACAAGATCTTTTGCAACCGTTGTGATCTTCCGATAGATTTTTTCGTTCACTGCCTTTAAATCACTGTCACAGCAGTCAAGGAGGCTGATACCCATGGTAATGGTACGCACATCAAGCAGTTCCTGTTCAATCATCTTATTGGTTTCATTTACTTCAAACATATTTAGCATATCGGGAACCCATCCTTTTCTTAAGCCTTGCTGTTATCATCAGATACGGTGCATTTTTGTAAAAATTTCTTCTCTCTGGCATTTAATCTTTACGCCAATTTCATCACCAATCTGTTCCAATTCATCAGACAGTTCTCCAAATGGCTTCACAGAATCATCAATATCTACAATCATCATCATATTAAAGAATCCCTGTACAATGGTCTGGGAAATATCCAGAATGTTTACCCGGTTATTTGCCAGATATGTACAGATTTTTGCAATGATCCCAACGGTGTCTTTTCCAACTACTGTAATAATCGTCTTGTTCATAATGATCTCCTCTTTGTTATATAGTGATAATTTCCGACATCTGGTCCCTTTTTGCAACTTCAATAGAAAAATCAGATGCCTGAAATGGATTATCTCCTTCTGTGATTTCCAGCTTTACCGTTTCATAAGCAAGTTCTTCGTAATTATTTTCCTTACTCAAATGCCCCAGCAGAATCTTTTTTAAATTTTCATGAAGAATGCAGCATAACAGCCTGCCGGCATTCTCGTTGGAAAGATGTCCATGATCCCCCAAAATTCTGCGTTTTAAGTAATAAGGATATGGTCCGGCCTGCAGCATATTCACATCATGGTTGGATTCTAAAAGCACCGCATCCAGTCCCTGTAGATGTTCAATGATATACTGGTCATAATGTCCCATGTCTGTCGCGACCGCCACGGATTTATGTCCGTGCTGAACCCGGTATGCCACGGGATTTGCCGCATCATGGTCAATGGAAAAAGGCTTGACATCCAAATCTCCCACACAAAAATCCACATCGGGCCGAATGGCACAAAACAGTTCCTTCGGATATTCCCCCAGATACTTCTGCTTGGATATCTCTTCAAGAGTTTCCTTTGTTCCATAAATGGGAACACCGTACTTTCTGGCTAAGACTCCCAAACCTTTGGTATGATCCGAATGCTCATGGGTAATTACGATTCCTGTCAGTTCATTTCCCTTTACTCCAATGTCGTTTAGCCCCTGCTCGATTCGTTTGTTGCTGATTCCTGCATCTACCAGGATGTGGGTGGTATCCGAACCCACGTAAATGCAGTTTCCGCTGCTTCCGCTTGCAATACTTACCAGTCTCATGATTCGTTCTGTCCCCTGTTATTCAATATTTCCGCAAGTTGGTTCCTCATATCCTCGATAGAACCGTCATTTCTAATAACCCGGTCACATCGCGCCAGATATTCTGCTTCTGTCGCCTGACTCGCTATGATACGTTCTGAACGTCCCCTCTCATAACCCCTGTTTTCTAAAAGCCGGTGGATTCGTACTTGCTCCGATGCATAAATATACCACATCTCGTCATAACCAACTTCCGCCTTTTCACCCATAATTGCAAATTCTACCACAATAAGACCTGCTTGGGAAGAAGAAATTTTACCCTTTATGTTTTTCCATACAAGTGGATGAATAATATCATCAACAGCTTTCCTTATACGGTCATCCCTGAAGATGCATTCTGAAAGGATCTGCCGGTCAATGGTACCGTCTGATTTTAAGATGCTTTCTCCCAGAGTTTTTGCCATCGCAAGATACCCTTCCTGCCCTGGTTCCATAAGTTCATGGGCAACTTCATCCGCTTTGATCACTTCCGCTCCATACTCATTCTTTAATATAGAAAGAACCAGGCTTTTGCCTGCACCGACCCCTCCTGTTAATGCAATTACTCTCATTTTCTATCACCAGTTCCTTATTTTGCGTCAAACCAGGAGTCTCCCACATTGGCTTCCACTTCCAGGGAAACCAAAAGGTCAGCCGCATGTTTCATCTCTTCTGTTAAAAGTTCTTTTACCTTTTCTAGCTCGTCCCGATATGCTTCTATTAAAAGTTCATCATGAACCTGAAGAACGATCCGGGATTTTAATCCCTCCTTCTTCAAAGCATGATCCACGCGAATCATAGCGATTTTCATAATATCTGCTGCGGTTCCCTGAATTGGAGAGTTCATAGCCACACGCTCGCCGAAGGAACGCTGCATAAAGTTTGATGATTTTAGTTCCGGAACCGGACGGCGCCTGCCAAACATGCTGACCGCATATCCCTTTTCCTTTGCCTCTGTCACAAGTCCGTCTAAAAATGTCTTGACTCCCGGATAGGTTTCAAAATATTTTTCAATGTATTCTGATGCTTCTTTCCGGGTAATGCTTAATCCTTCGCTTAAACCAAAGGAACTGATTCCATATACAATTCCAAAATTCACAGCTTTAGCGTTTCTTCTCTGCAAAGAGGTTACTTCATCAAGAGGTACATGGAACACTTGTGACGCTGTGATCGCATGAATGTCCTCCGCCTGTTTATAAGCCCCAATAAGTCGCTGGTCTCCTGACATATGAGCCAAAACTCTCAGTTCAATCTGAGAATAATCGGCATCTACAAAAACGCAGCCCTCTTTTGGAACAAAAACCTTACGAATCTCCCGTCCCAGTTCCATGCGCACCGGAATGTTCTGCAAATTTGGTTCTGTGCTGCTGATTCTTCCGGTAGCAGTGATCGTCTGGTTAAAGGTTCCGTGAATTCGTTCATCCGGTCCAATGTATGCTGCCAGCCCATCTGCATAGGTGGAATTTAATTTTGTCAGCTGACGGTAATCCAGTATCAGATTTACCACCGGATAATCAGGCGCCAGTTTTTCCAAAACATCTGCTGCTGTGGAATAGCCCGTTTTTGTCTTCTTTCCTCCTGGGATCTTCATATGATCAAACAGGATCTCCCCCAACTGCTTGGGAGAATTGATATTAAAGTTCTCTCCGGTTTCTTCATATATCTTTTGTTCCAGCTCCAGGATGCGTACCTTTAACCGGTCTCCATATTCCTTCAACCGATCACGTTCCACTTTGATCCCGGCTGATTCCATAGAAAAGAGACTGTAGACCAATGGCAGCTCGATCTCATAATACAGCGTTTCCATGCCACTCTGTTTTAACTCATTGCGAAGCACTTCCCCACCCTTATAAGCCGTGTAGGACATATAGCACACACAGGCAACTGCACTGTCCCGTTTTTCCTCCAACGCTCGACCAATGGAACTTTTTCCAATCAGGTCGGCCTTCGAAGGAATGGTCAAATCCAGATAATCCGCTGCCAGATCATGATAAGCATAAGAATCCTTTAATGGATTGATCAGATATGCCGCAACCCCTGCATCAAAAACCGGACTGCCTGCTTCCAGTTTTAAGAAAGAAAGCTGGCTCTTTAGATCCAGTACTGTTACATGTCCAACTTTTTTAGAGATTTCCTCAGCTTTACCAGCCAGATACTCTGAAGTCAAAAATCCTTGAGGGACGATACAGTAACATTCTGTTTCTCCAAGACATAAGGATAAGGCGGTTATGGATTTGTCTTCAATTACCAACTGAAGTCCCAGCCGGCTTTCTGGCAGGCACTTGGAAAATATGGTTTCCGCTTCTGAAAAATCAGTTACCAGGTGAAACTCAAAGGATTCTGACGTCTCATTCCCTTCCTCATCCGGGAAATCTGACGGAACAAAATCCATATCCATAATCTGACGGATTTCCTCTTCTGAGATGGATTTTGAATAATCCAGGCGGATGTCACAGTCCTCACGAAGGGAATTTTGCTTCTCTTCCTGTTTTATTTTGTTCTCAGATGTTTTTAAGATTTCTTTGATTCTAAGAGATTCTATTTCTTCCAAATGGTCATAAAGATTTGCAATATTTTTAAATTGTTTTATAAGCTGACAGGCGATTTTTTCTCCAATGCCGTTTGCTTTCATAAGAGAAAAAACTCCCTTTAGATCCACCGGTTCCAGACCAAATTCGCCCTGAATGTCTGCCGGTGAAAAGGATTTTAATAAAAGTCCCTCTTCTCCCATGGAAGGAACGCGGACAGTTACATGCTCATCTGTGATCTGTAAGAGTCTTTTATCATCGGAGATCACGATAATATCTCCGTCTTCTTTTTCATAGTTCTTTGCCAGTGATGCCAATATCTCTGCAGACTCATATCCTTCCTTGGAAAGTACAGAAACGGTCAGGGAATCGGACATTTCTTTAAGCCGCTCTTCCTGCTGTTTCCTATCATCCTCTACCAGTGTTTTGTTTGCGGCTACTGATGAAAAAGCCACTGCAAGATAATCTGCCTCTCTCCGTTCCAGAATCCCCTTTATCAGACTAAAAACGGCATCAGCCGCATTGGAAGGAAGGCCATAAAAGGCATTCTTTATCATACTGTTTCCATCTATCAAAACAATTCTTTTTCTGCTCATCTGTTCTCCTATCATAGTAAGCCCTGCTGCAGCCAGATTCTGCATTGTAGAAGGACCGAGATTATTAATGCCATAACACTTAGCGTAGTTACTGCATATCTGGCAATTTTTATAAGCCTTACGGCCTGGATTCTTTGTTTGGACTGCTCCACTGCAGCTTCCAAAGCTCCTTTTATATTATAGTTCCCAGTTTCGGAGTCTAATTGTCTGATACCTACTTCCACTGTGAAATAAATTTCCAGTTCATCACGGCAGCTGGGACAGGATTTCGTGTGTTCCAGAAATTCCTTTAATTCTTCATCGGTAAGTTCATCCCTGATGTATGGCATGACCAAACGCTCGGCTTCTTTGCATGTCATAGTCCAGACACCTCCTTAACAATTTCTTTTTTCTATCATACAATATATTTGACCTATTTTCAATTTAATAATCTCAAAAAAACGCTTGCCAAATGGAAAATCCTGTGATAGAATAATGAACGTTGTAAAGAAACAAAGCCGGCATGTCGGAATGGCAGACGAGGCGGACTCAAAATCCGTTGATGGCGACATCGTGTGGGTTCAAGTCCCACTGCCGGCACTACACCCTTGGCAGGGCAAAAGGTTCTGAAATCCTGATATTGATTCAGGTTTTCAGAGCTTTTTCTCTATATTCAAATCAACTCAGCCTTTTCCCATAATTTTCAATCTTATTTCCAAAACTCCCCAATTATATGATATACTGAATAGAAATATGTGTAAAATGAAAGGTGGTAATCTTACGAAAAACAGCAAATTGATTTTTTTCCTTTCCATTGCTTCAGTTCTGGCTTTAAGCAGCTGTAATCAGCAGAATTACCTAAAAAACAATACCCCCGGCACGGTAGCTGCCTCTACAGGCGAAAAGCCTATTGTAATCAAAGACTACAGCGATCCAACAAAATCAGACAGCGTAAAGTCCACTTCTGATACAGGCATAATCACTACACTTCAAACCTATAAAGACGGTAATATATCCATTCAATATCCAAACATCTCCGATTTAAAGGATAAGACAAAAGAAGATCAGATAAACTCTCTTTTAAAAAGCAATGCTCTTGAAGTTTTAAAGGCTTACACCGTTGACTCCCAAAAAGACAGTATCTCCATAGAAGCCAAAGTGATTTCTGCAGATCAAAAACGAATTACAGTATTATATTCCGGTTTATTTAATGCAGAAGGTGCTGCTCATCCTCTTAATATCTTTTTTACAAACACTGTGGACTTAAATCAGGTTAAAGACATCGGTCTGGTTGATTATGCCGACCCTGAGACACTTGCAAAATATGTCCTTTCTGATGAATGCAGATTTTATGATGCCTCTCCTGAGCTTGCAGAGGCACTCATGGAAGCGCGGACTCAAATTGATATGGAAACATATACCAAAATATTTCAACAGGCTGATTTTCCAATTAAGGCCAGCTCGCCGGATGGTACTGTTATTTTCCCGGATTCCTTTAGTTATGAGGATAAGGGAACCATCATCTTTTCCATTCCCGTTCCTCATGCTTTAGGTGATTATGCACTAATTTCATACACTCCGGAGACAAAATAGTAAAAATAGTTGCCATTTACTCCTTTCTCTGATAAAATAGGACGGAAAATAAATAGAAATGGAGTCAAAAAATGAGTAATAATGTAAAACTCACAACCCGAGATTATCTGCTCAGTATCCAGCATCTGTTCGCCATGTTCGGCGCAACCGTACTGGTTCCTTTACTGACAGGTCTCAACCCATCGCTGGCACTTTTTTCTGCAGGCGTTGGTACTTTAATATTCCACTGCTGTACTAAATTTAAGGTTCCTGTGTTTCTCGGTTCTTCCTTCGCATTCCTGGCTGCGGTTACCACAATCATCCGCCCGGAAGGAACCGTGATTCCAGAAAACGTACCTTTAGCACAGGGTGGAATTATTTTTGCCGGTTTGGTCTATCTTCTTTTCGCCCTTATTGTATTTATCGTAGGTTCGGACAAGATTAAGAGGATATTTCCTCCGGTGGTGACGGGTCCAGTCATCGTAGTTATCGGCATTAACCTGGCAAGTACCGCAATCAATGATGCTACCGGCAATTTAAGCCTTGCCGATGGATTGACTCCAGCCATTGCGTTAAATCTGGGAATTGCCCTCTTTACCCTGCTTGTCGTGATCCTCTGCTCCATCTTCGCTCGCGGCTTCTTCAAGCTTGTCCCCATTCTCATTGGAATTGCGGCAGGTTATTTGTTGTGCATAATTTTAGGCGCTGCAGGCCTCTTTCACATGGACTATTCCGCAATCACATCCGCTTCCTGGATTAATATTCCATATGTGACAAAGGACTTAAATGGAGTAGGTTTTATGACACTTCCGAAGTTCAGCCTGGGAGCCATTCTTTCCATCGCTCCTATCGCATGTGTAACATTCATGGAACACATTGGTGACATTACCACCAACGGAACGGTAGTCGGAAAAGACTTTTTAAAGGACCCAGGACTTCACCGTACGCTTCTGGGCGACGGTATCGCTACACTTTTTGCCGGTTTTACAGGCGGTCCGGCCAATACTACTTATGCGGAAAACACAGGAGTACTTGCGACCACCAAGAACTATAATCCTAAGCTTTTACGAATTACCGCAGTATTTGCGATCATTCTGGGATTGTTCGGAAAGATGGGTGCAATTCTCCAGACCATTCCAGGTCCTGTAAAGGGCGGCGTTGAAATCATGCTCTTTGGAATGATCGCTGCTGTTGGTATCCGTTCTCTGGCTGAATCCAATTTAGATTTCACACACAGCAGGAATTTATCCATTGTAGGACTAATTCTGGTGTTTGGACTTGGATTTGGACAGATCGGCGGCCTTAACGCAGAAATCGGCTCAATTACATTAAACATTTCAGGCCTTTTCATTGCAGTAGTAGTCGGTGTCATCATGAACCTGATTCTGCCGGAAACCCCTGATACAACAAGAGATTCAAGAAAGGACAAATAACATTATGGATTTTTCAATGGACAATGTAACCGTTTTTACCCACCCGCTGATTCAGCACAAAATTTCTATCTTAAGAGATAAGAGGACAGGAACCAACGAATTCCGCGCTCTCATCGAAGAGATTGCCATGCTGATGGGCTTTGAAGCATTAAGAGATCTTCCCTTACAGGATGTAGAAGTGGAAACTCCTATTGAGACCTGCATGACTCCTATGATCGCCGGCAAAAAAATGGCGGTTGTTCCGATCCTCCGTGCAGGACTGGGTATGGTAAATGGTATCCTGGCTCTGGTTCCTTCTGCAAAAGTTGGACACATTGGCTTGTACCGGGATGAAGTAACTCATGAGCCTCATGAATACTACTGCAAACTGCCAAGTCCCATTGAGCAGAGAACTATCGTTGTCACTGATCCTATGTTAGCGACCGGCGGTTCTGCTGTCGCAGCTGTTGACTTCATTAAGCAGTACGGCGGAAAGCATATCAAGTTTATGGCAATCATTGCTGCTCCGGAAGGTTTAAAGAGACTTCATGAAGCTCACCCAGACATCCAGATCTATGTAGGACATTTAGACCGTGAATTAAATGAAAATGCCTACATCTGTCCTGGCCTTGGAGATGCCGGAGACCGTATTTTCGGAACAAAGTGAATGATTTAAATCGTATAAAAAAAGAGCTGTTTCATTATGAAACAGCTCTTTTTATGCTTTCAAGGATTAAATTACGCTTATTCCTCTGTTACAGCTTTCTCAACAACTTCACCCTGATTCTTGTAGATGGAATTTGCATCAACACAGCCTCTTACAGAAGAAAGTGGATAGATATTGGATTTTGGTCCAATTACAGTTCCTGGGTTTAAGATCGCACCGCAGCCAACCTCTGCAAAATCTCCAATGATGGCACCAAACTTTTTAAGTCCGGTCTCGATATCTCCGTCTTCTGCGTGAACTGTAACTAAAGATTTGTCAGTTTTCACATTGGAAGCGATGGAAGAAGCGCCCATATGAGACTTATATCCTAAAATAGAATCTCCTACATAATTAAAATGAGGTACCTGAACACCATCAAAAAGAATAGCATTCTTGATCTCAGAAGAGTTTCCTACAACAGCACCCTCTCCAATGATGGCATTGCCTCTGATAAATGCACAATGACGAATCTGAGCACCTTTACAGATGATTACGTGCTCGCCCATACATGCTGTAGGCGGAAGATTTACTGATTTATGAATCCATACGGCTTTTCCCACATGAACAAATTCATCTTTTGGAAGACGCTCTCCAAGAGAAACAATAAACTCGCTGATTTTAGGGAGGATCTCCCAAGGATATATGGTCTGTTCAAATAATAATTTAGCAACAGTATGGTTCGTATCAAATAGATCTTGGTTTGTCATATCATCTTTTTTCATGTTAATAATCTCCTATTTTTGTTTTTTATAATTAGCTGCCGCAGCATCAAACACGCTACGAAGATCGTAGTGATTATTGAGCCTTAACACCCCTGCGGTGCGCCCGGCAACAAAATTCTCCAATTTCTGCATATACTCATCTGTGGTAATGGATCCTTCCGATACATAGGTAAGCCCTTTTTCCCAGCTTGCTGTAAGTTCTGGATTCAAAAGCTGTTTAATGGAGGCATTGACCACATCATAGATCATCTCTCCAAGCAAAGTCGGAATAATAACCTGAGTCTTTGTATTTAAGGAAAGGTATTTGATATTAAATAGCTTCTTTAATATCTCAGCCCTTGTAGCACTGGTACCAATTCCGCTTCCTTTGATCTGAGCCCGCAATTCATCGTCCTCGATCAGCTGTCCGGCATTTTCCATCGCAAGAATCATGGAACCGGAGGTATACCGTTTTGGAGGAGAAGTTTCCCCTTCCTTGATTACCAGTCCCTTTAAAGGAATCTGCATTCCTTTTTTCAGTGTACCAAGCATCGCAATAAAAGCTGGATTATCCATGTTTTTCTGCGGTGCCTCCGTATTATTATCATCGGAATTGCCTTCATCAGAAGAAGATTCATTGCTTTTATCTTCCTGTGTTTTCTTCTTACCACCAGATACGTCCGCAATCTTCAAATAACCTGCTTCCAGCATCACTCGGAAGTTTGAATAAAAATGTTCTTTCTCTGCAGCCAGCTCCAGGGAATATTTCTGATAAACAGCCGGAGGATAAAAAATGCTCAAAAACCTTCTTGTTATAACTTCATAAACTTTCGCCGTCAGGGAAGATAGTCCTCTTGCTGCTCCTAATCCCTGGCCGGTAGGTATGATCGCATAGTGATCCGTAATCTGTTTATCGTTGACATATCTGGTTTTTTCAATGGTCCGGTAAGACCCCATCTCCATAACCTCTGCCGCTGCCGCTGATAACGGCTCAAATCCTTTTAATCCACTGATGTTTTTATGGATTTCCTTTGCCACTGCTGTAGATAACACTCGGGCATCTGTTCTTGGATAAGTGACCATCTTCTTTTCGTAAAGTTCCTGTACCACTTTAAGGGTCTCATCCGGACTGATCTTAAACATCTTAGAACAGTCATTCTGTAACTCTGCCAGATTGTAAAGCAGGGGCGGGTTTTTTGTTTCCTTTTTCTTTTCTATAGAAACAACGGTTCCCTCCATAGGTTCCATAGCTGAAAGGGAATTAATTAACTCTTCCGCATGCTTTCGCTCTTTAAAGCCATTTTCTTTATAAAGGAATGGTGACTCAAAATATTTAGAACCTGGAGCACTTCTCCATTCTCCTTCAAAGTCCATCTCATCTTTTATAAATGTGCCAATCACCCGGTAAAAAGGAGTTTTTACAAAATCTCGTATCTCCCGCTCTTTGCGGATTACCATACCCATAACGCAGGTCATGACACGACCTACGGATATGACCGTATTCTTTCCTGACCTCAAATAATTGGAAATATGCTGTCCATATCTTAGTGTAAGCAATCGGGAAAAATTAATTCCCATGAGATAATCTTCTTTTGCCCGTAAATAAGCAGACGCAGAAAGATTGTCATATTCGGATTCATCCTTCGCTTCCCGGATTCCTCTTAATATCTCGTCCTCTGTCTGAGAGTCGATCCATACACGTTTTTGATGTTTGTCCTTTACTCCTGCCATCTGTGCGACCAGACGATATATGTATTCTCCTTCCCGTCCCGAGTCAGTGCAGACATAAATCACATCAACGTCCGGACGGTTCATCAGACCGCTTACGATCTTATATTGCTTTTCAACACTTGGTATTACCTCATACTTAAATTCTTTTGGAAGAAACGGAAGGGTGGATAAACTCCATCGTTTGAATTTTGGATCGTAGCTTTCCGGATAGCTCATAGTTACCAGATGACCTACACACCAGGTTATAATTGCCTCATCCGATTCTATATATCCGTCACTGCGTCTTCCTTTTACTTTTAAAGCATTGGCAAATTCCTGAGCTACACTTGGTTTTTCTGAAATGTATAACGATTTCGACATATATCTCCCCACTGCTTTATAATAGTAACCCGCCTATTATACCATTAAAACTTATGAATAGCAATTATTTGCCTATTAAACTTATTATATCATTGTAAAAATGGAATATCAATGATACAATGGTAGACAATTTTACGAGGAGGAGTGTATAAACCATGTCAATACAAAAGGTAAAAGAATATTTAAAAGACTTTGGTAGAGACTGCCAGGTCCAGGAATTTCCTGTATCCAGCGCAACCGTAGAATTGGCAGCGAAGGCCCTTGATGTATCACCGGCCCGTATTGCAAAAACTCTGTCGTTTCGGGATGACGGCGAAGACGGCTGCATTCTGGTAGTAACCGCAGGTGACACCAAAATCGACAATGCAAAGTTTAAAAAGACGTTTGGATTTAAGGCAAAAATGCTGGCACCAGATGAAGTATCCGCACTTACAGGACATGAAATCGGAGGCGTCTGTCCGTTTGCAAACCCTGAGCAGGTTACTACTTATTTAGACCTTTCCCTGCAAAGATTTGAATCCATCTTTCCCGCAGCCGGCAGTTCCAATTCTGCCATCGAATTATCCTGCGAAGAACTGAAGATGCTTTCCAATGCCGCAGAATGGATTGATGTGTGTAAAATTGCCGAAACTTAATGTCCTCGTTCCTTCCACCGATCAAAAGGAGTGAAACTAATCATGATAAATCCAGAATCTGTTTTATTAAAGTACGGAAACTCTTCCGTAAACATTGACGTCAGCAATGCCAAATCTGTAACATATCTGCAAGGCAAAGAACTTCTGCCAATCAAAGACTTGAAAACTTCATTTAAAGAAGCTGTTACAGTCAAAACGGTTGGCTCTAAACCCCTCAACGAACTTTTATCCTCCACAGACCTGGTCACGATTGTCGTCAGTGATATCACCCGGTTCTGGATGAGGCAGGATTTGGTCTGCCAGGAACTGGTAGATTTTCTAAATACAGAAAATAACATCCCCTATGAAAATATGGTTATCCTGGTAGCACTCGGTACCCACAGAGGCCACAGTGAGGACGAGCAGAAAAAAGTAGTTGGAGAAGAAGTCTACAAAAAGGTACGGGTCTTAAACCACGATGCGCAGGCCAACGACCTGGCTTTTATGGGAACCACAAAAAGAGGAACTGACGTATGGGTAAATCCATTAGCTATTGACCGTAAGGTGATCTTAATCGGAGGAACCGTTCATCACTTAATGGCTGGCTTTGGCGGCGGCAGAAAAAGCATCCTACCCGGTATTTCAGGAAAAAAGACCATTGAACAGAACCATCTGCTTTGCCTTGACCCGGAACAGCCCAGATCCAGTTCAGCCATTGGATGCGCAGTTTTATCCGGCAACCCGGTCCATGAAGACATGATGGAGGCCGCCCACATGGTCTCTCCTGCCTTTGGCATTAACATCATCTCTACTCCCGAAGGAAAGCACAGTCACATCATCTGCGGTGATTGGGAAAAGGCTTGGGCAAAAAGCTGTGAAATCGTTCATGAGGCTTTCAGCATTCCTATTAAGGAAAAAGCTGATATTGTCATTGCTTCCTGTGGAGGGTATCCAAAAGACATCAATCTTTATCAGGGCATCAAGACCCTGCTGAACATGTCTTATGCAGTAAAGCAGGGAGGAACCATGATCTTCCTTGCAGAATGCAGTGAAGGCGGCGGTTCCCCAGACTTTTTTGACTGGCGGATTCCTTTAAAAACTGGAATTCTTGACAGCGCGCTCCGGGAAAGCTTTTCCATCGCCGGTTATATCTTCTATGCCGGATGCGAAGCCATTTCAGAAGGGAACGTTTTCATGCTGACTTCTTTCTCAAAGGATCTAAGCCAGGAGGTTTTAAAAGACATGAATATCTCCGCATGCTCGGATTTAGATGAGCTTTTGGACCAGATTGATTTTACAGATAAATCTGTTTTTGTTATGCCTTTTGGCGGAAACACTCTTCCATGGAGTGATCCTGCTTAATTTTTTAAAAAGATTTAAACAAAAATGAATTAACATATTGACAAATGTACTCTAATATGATTATATTTACTACAACAAAACCAATGAAGTGGAAGTAAAACTACGATACGTGCTTACAGAGAGTTTGGGATGGTGGAACCCTTACAGCGATTCGGCGTAGTACAATGGGCCACGGAGGGCGCAGGGAAAAGAATGAATTCTTAGTATTCTGCGACGCAGCATCAGCGTTAACGGATGAGGAGTGTGTCGGCACTCTGCATGAGTCGGGCAAATTTTGCCAATCAAGGTGGTACCGCAGATCATCAGCATCTGTCCTTGGAGTATATCTAAGGATAGGTGCTTTTTTTGATTTCCGAAAGAAGATCACTCCCCGCTCGCAAATTCCGAACAAATCAATTTAAAAGGGAGATTTAACCATGAAAAAGAATTCAAAGATTGCCATCACAGCTATTTTAACCACAGCCTTGCTCCTGCTTACAGGATGCCAATCAGCAAAAACAACCTCAGAATCAGCCAAAAGCGTACCTGGTTCTTCCGACGGTACTTTTAAGGTAGGTATTGTCCAGTTGGTTGATAATGGTGCCTTTACGGATATGAGGGAAGGATTTACGGAGGAATTAGGAAAAAAAGGATATGATAAAGAGAAACTCACCATCAATTATAAGAATGCTCAGGGAGATGCAACCAACTTAAACTCCATCTGTCAGGAGATGGCTGACAGCAAGGTGGATTTAATCGCAGCCATTGCCACTCCTGCCGCACAGGCCATGGTCAATTTAGATACGGGAATACCAGTTGTATTTATCTCCGTTTCCAATCCGGTAGGGGCAGGGATCATTACTGATATGGAAAAACCAGATAAGAATGCAACAGGAACCTCCAATGCTATTCCGGTTAATGAAATCTTTGATTTGGCAAAGGAACTCACTCCTGACTGCAAGACCTTTGGATTTCTTTACAATACCGGAGAGATAAATTCTGTTACAACCGTAGAAAATTCAAAAAAATATTTAGATTCCATTGGCTTATCCTATGAAGAGGCAGTAGTAACCAATTCCTCAGAAGTACAACAGGCAGCTCAGTCACTTGCAGGTAAGGTTGACGCCATTTTCGTTCCAAACGACAGCATTATCCAAAGCGCCATGCCTCTGGTCTCTGAAGAAGCCCGCAAAGCTAAACTTCCCATTTATGCCAGTTCTGCAACTACAGTAAAATCCGGTGCATTTGCAACCATTGCAATCAGCGACAAAGAAATCGGTAAAATCTCAGCGGATATGGCAATTCAATATCTGGAAGGAACTCCTATCAGTGACATCCCGGCTATCGTAGTTCCGGCCACTTCTACGGTCATCAATCAGGACGCTGCCGATGCCCTTGGCATTACCTTTACGGACGAAATAAACAAAACTGCCGTATTCGTAAAGGACTCCAACTAATTCACAGGAGGAATTGTTATGACATTATTCTTAGGTTCCCTGCAGCTTGGACTCATTTATGGCCTGCTGGCTATTGGTGTATTTATTGCTTTTCGTATTTTAAATATTCCTGATTTAACTGCCGAAGGAAGTTTTACCTTTGGTTTGGCAGTTTCCGCAAAGCTTACTCTCATGGGGCATCCATTTCTTGGAATCATCGCCGCCATCGCCGCAGGTGCTTTGGCCGGATGCATTACCGGACTTTTTCAGACAAAGCTTTTTATCCACCCGGTGCTTGCTGGAATATTGACCATGAGCGGACTGTATTCCATTAATCTGCTGATCATGGGGAGCAGTTCCAACCTTTCATTGATTGGAAGTAATACCATATTTAAGTTTATGACGGATACTTCCGGAATTTTTTCCAAAGAAGGGGTGAAAATCATACTTCCACTGATCGTTGTTACAGCCACTGCACTTGCTGCTTCTTTCTTTTTTAAGACTCGAATCGGCTTGTGCATCCGTGCCACAGGCAACAATGAAGATATGGTTCGGGCATCTTCCATCGATGTGGATGTGACAAAAATCATTGCTCTTGCTGCAGCTAACGGTTCCATTGCATTGTCAGGCGCACTGATCTCCCAGTATCAGGGATTTGCAGATATAAATTCCGGGGTGGGTATTATCGTAGTCGGCCTTGCTTCCGTCATCATCGGAGAACTTATTTTCCGAAAAGACGGAGTTACTTACGGACTGTTTTCTGCGATCCTTGGGTCTATCATATACCGTTTCATGATTGCCATCGCCTTAAAATACAGTCCGTTTCCGGCATATGCGCTGAAACTTGTATCTGCATGTATCGTTGCAGTCGCACTTTCAATCCCTGCGATGAAATACCGGGCAGAATTAGAAAGGATCAAGAAAGGAGCCAGAAAATCATGCTGAACATTCAAAACGCCGTCAAAACATTTTTAAAGAATACACCCAATGAACACACGGCACTCAATCATCTTAATTTAACCTTGAATGATGGAGACTTTGTCACCATCGTCGGCTCCAACGGCGCCGGAAAATCAACACTCTTTCAAGCAATCAGCGGCGGTTTCTGGCTGGATGAGGGAATCATCACCTTAGACGGTCAGGATATCACCTTTCTGCCGGAGCATAAGCGTGCACAAACCATCGGACGTCTTTTTCAGGATCCCATGAAAGGAACTGCCCCCGGACTGACCATCGAAGAAAACCTTGCCCTCTCCTACTCCAGAAGCAAACGGGGACCTCTTCTTCCCGCCATCAATAAGGCGGACAGTAAGCTTTTTCAGGAACGGCTGGCAGAATTCCACATGGGACTGGAAGACCGGTTGAAAACCAAGATGGGGCTTCTTTCAGGGGGACAGAGGCAGGTAGTCACTTTGCTTATGTGCACTCTGGTTCCTCCCAAGCTCCTTCTTTTAGATGAGCACACCGCTGCCTTAGACCCTGCCACAGCAGAAAAGGTTATAGAAATAACCAATCAGATCGTAACTAAGCATAAACTTACTACCATGATGATTACTCATAATATGACCTCTGCTTTGAGTACAGGTAACCGGATTGTAATGATGGATTCCGGAAATATCATTCTTGATATCTCCGGAAAAGAGAAAGATAAAATGGATGTTCCAGAACTTTTGGATCTGTATTCAGCCAAAAGCAGAAAGACCTTTGATAATGACCGGACCCTTCTTACCACATGATCAGGCGGTCCCCTTCTTTCGGTATTCCGATAAAATAATGGAAACAAACATCACGACGCAGCCTACCATCAGCTTAGGCGTTACTGACTCTCCAAGAAACAAGACAGAAAACACCAGACCAAATACTGCCTCAAATGACAATATAATCGAAGACGTATTGGGGCTTAAGTGCTTCTGTCCCACATTCTGCAGCAGAAAACAGATCATGGTACTGAAAATACCCAGATAAAGCAAACCGATCAGCATAGGTCCGTCGATGACGCTAAAATCCTGAGTTCCTTCCAGCAGCGGCGCCAGTATCCAGCTTAATGCCGCTGCTGCCACCATCTGAATCACCGTTAATTTTACCGGATCATGATCTTCCGTATACCGGTCAATAAATACGATATGAAACGCAAAGAAAAGGCCGCATAAAAGTGTCATTAAATCTCCGATATTAACTGATAAATCTCCTTCCAGCGAAATAAGAGCAAGTCCAAAAACTGCAATGACTGCGGCAGCCATATTATTTCCTGATGGCTTTTTCCGGTTAAAAAACCAGTGCAGAAACGGCACCAGAATTACATATAAGGTTGTGATAAAAGCATTTTTACTGGCTGTGGTATATTTAAGGCCGTATGTCTGCAACAGATAGCTTACAAATAGAAATACTCCTAAAAGACCACCGCATATCAAATCGGTTTGTTTTATCGTTCTAACCCTCTTCCAGAATACAGCCACCAGCGCTATGGAAGCAATGGTAAAACGCAATGCCAGCAGATAGGTAGGTGAAATTACATCCACCGAATTCTTCATCACCACAAATGCACTGCCCCAAATAATGGTCGTCACAATCAGCCCAAAGACAGACAGTGCTTTGATTCCGTTTCCGTCCTGTATATTCATATGTACACTAACAAAGTCCTTTCACATAAGTTCAGGGGCGCAGTATTTCTGCGTCCCTGTTTTATTCATGTCTGTTTCATTTATTCTGTAATGGAAAATTTGTAAATAGTCACAGTATTATATTCTTCTCCCGCCTTTAAAATCGGGGACGGAAATTCAGGAATATTCACTGCATTGGGATAATACTGGGTCTCAAAACAGTAACAGCAGCGTTTTTTATAAACTGCGCTTCCCTTACCTTTCATGCCTTCCTTTAAGAAATTGGCAGTATAAAACTGCATTCCAGGCAAATCCGTATACACTTCCATGCGGATGCCTGTCTTATCAGATTCAGCAGCCGCACATAAGGAGATCTCTCCTTCCGGATGATTTAAGACCCAGTTATGATCATAACCATTGCCAAATACCAACGCCTCATAGTCTTCATTCAAATCCCGCTCAATGGTCTTCATAACAGTGAAATCCATAGGCGTTCCCTTTACAGGAGTAAACTCTCCGGTTGGAATCGATCCTTGATCTGCTCTTGTGTATGTATCCGCATCAATCCAGACCCGCTGATTCATTGCATATCCGCCATCATGACCATCCAGGTTGAAATAACTGTGGTTTGTAAAGTTGGCTACTGTATCCTGGTCGCAAATCATGTGGTAAGAAAGCATAAGACTATCATCAGGCGTCAGGGTATAAGTAACGGTGATCTCCGCATTGCCAGGGAATCCCTGATCTCCATCCGGAGAGGAAAGTGAAAAATGAATGCTGGTCCCAGAATCAGTCTCTTCAATTTGAGTATCCCATAGACGGCTATGGTAAAGATTTAAACCGCTGTGAAGGTTATTGATGCCATTATTGGCTTCCAGGGTATATTCTTTGCCGTTAATTGTAAATCTCGCATTGGCTATGCGGTTTGCATTCCGTCCGATAGGTGCACCAAAGTGAGGCGGATTCTCCAGATACTCGGATACACTGTCAAATCCCAGAACCACATCTGTCATCTTCCCAGCCTTGTCCGGCACTGTCATAGTTACCCATACCGCTCCTAAATCTGTAAATGAAGCGGAAACTCCGTTTCCGTTTACCAGTGTATACAAATACACTTCGCTGCCATCAGGCATGTTTCCCCAAAGTTCTTTTTTGTATGCCATTTTGCTTCCTCCATATACCTTTTCCTAAAAGCTCCCCCTTTAAAAGAGAGAGCTTTATGGTCTTATTATTTTCCGGCTGATATAAATCCCTTTGCCGTTAAAAGTTCAGCACAGAGAACAGCACCGCCTGCCGCTCCCCTAACTGTGTTATGGGACATTCCCACAAATTTATAATCATAAACAGTATCTTCCCGTAAGCGTCCTACGGAAATACCCATTCCTTTTTCATAATCCACATCAAGCGTTATCTGAGGACGGTTATCTTCTTCCATATACTGGATAAACTGCTTTGGTGCACTTGGAAGATCCATCTCCTGTGGAAGCCCCTTAAAGCCATTGATCCGATCAATCAATTCCTCTTTGGTTGGCTTTTTGCGGAATTTTACAAAAACAGCAGCCGTATGGCCGTTTAAAACAGGAATTCTGATACACTGGCAAGTAATTGCCGGCTCACTTGCCTTTACAATCTGTCCGTTCTCAACGGAACCCCAGAGACGTAACGGCTCCTGCTCACTTTTTTCTTCTTCACCGCCGATAAACGGAATTACATTTCCTTCCATCTCCGGCCAATCCTTAAAGTTCTTTCCTGCTCCAGAAATAGCCTGATAGGTCGTAGCTACTACTTCATATGGTTCAAATTCTCTCCATGCAGTGAGCACTGGAGCATAGCTCTGAATGGAACAGTTTGGTTTCACTGCAATAAATCCACGTTCCGTTCCAAGGCGTTTTTTCTGATCCTTAATCACTTCAAAATGCTCCGGATTAATCTCCGGTATTACCATAGGTACATCTGGGGTCCATCTATGAGCACTGTTATTAGAGACAACCGGAATTTCTGCTTTAGCATAAGCTTCTTCGATTGCCTTTATTTCCTCTTTTGTCATGTCCACTGCACTGAAAACAAAATCAACGCTTGCAGCCACTTTTTCCACTTCATTTACATTCATCACCGTTAAGTTTTTAACTGACTCCGGCATAGGTGTTGTCATTTTCCAGCGGTTACCAACGGCTTCTTCATATGATTTTCCGGCAGAGCGTGGACTTGCTGCTACTGTCACTACTTCAAACCAGGGATGATTTTCCAGCAGAGAAATGAACCTCTGACCCACCATACCGGTTGCTCCCAAGATGCCAACTTGCAATTTCTTTTCCATCGCTTTCTCCTCACTTCTTTTCATTTTTTAATACTATCATACGCTAAATTCTTAACTATCCTATAACAAAGTGAAAGAAAAATCAATATTTATTCGCGATAAAAATACATTTGTACGCCAGTCAAAGACATTTCTTCAAAATGTATCTTGTGGTAAAGTACTAAAGGCGAACCTTACTGCCTTTTCCATCTCGTTTTCCAACTTTCAGCCGATTTAAGTGAACCTCTTTTTCCTTGTATCGTATCACAGGATCTTCCCCTAAAAGGTACACAGACTCCAGTTCTTCACCTTGAGATAATTTGATTCCCCGGACGCCTCTTGCATTCTTCTTCATTTCGGAAATCTCTTCTGTATGGAACCGTAAGAAAATTCCTGCTGATGTTTGAAGCACAACATCCGTCTGTTCTTCCAAAAGCTGTATACTGATGACCGAATCGTCATCCTGAAGTTTGGTGGCTGCTACTGCCCGGTTATTGGTTTCAAATTCTTCTCCCGGCACCAGCTTTATTAATGCCTGCTTTGTTGCAAACACAAATTTTCGACCTTTTAATCCTTCTGCGTGACATAAGTAAATGATTTCTTCCTTTGTCCCATCAAACTTGCTTAAATTTTCAATCGGAGTTCCTTTGTCCCTGAGTTTTCCGCCAGGGATATCAAGCACCTTTACCTGATGTAAATTTCCGGTGTTGGTAAAGATACATATCTTATCCGTATTGAAACAGTTTACCACAAATGAGTTCTCCGTTTCAATGGTTTCTTTGTTCCTGTCATAGGTATTCTTGTCCAAAACCTTGCAGTATCCAAAACGGTCCATGACAAAAGTGACTTCAGATACAGAAATGGCTGATTCATCATATACCGCTTCCTTACCATCTTCGATTAAAGTTCTTCTGGGCGTAGCATATTCAGCCTTAATATATTCCAGATCCAGTTTGATTACTTCATCCATGTTTTTTTTGCTGGAAAGAATTTTTTCGTATAGAGCAATCTTTTCCAGTGTTTCCTTGAACTCCTTTTCCAGCTGAAGGATCTCTAACCCGATGAGTTTGTAAAGTCTCATTTCCAGAATCGCACTTGCCTGCTTCTCCGTAAACTTCAGTTTTTTTGCATCCTCTTCAAACCCGCTGACCCGGAATTTAATATTTGAAATGTCTCCTGTCATCAGACAGTTTTTTGCATCCTTTAAGTTCTTGGAACCTCTTAAAACTGCAATAATCAGGTCAATAATATCACAGGCTTTGATAAGACCTTCCTTGATTTCTTTCTTTTCCAGTTCTTTATCTAACAAAGCCTGATATTTTCTGGTTGCATTTTTATATTGGAAATCCAGATAATTTTTAAGTATTCCCTTTAAGTTTAAAGTCTCCGGCCGTCCGTTTGCAATGGCAAGCATATTGACTCCGTAAGTGTCTTCCAACTTTGTCTTCTTATAAAGTATGTTTCGGATCTTTTCTACATCCGCATCCTTACGCAGTTCCAGTACAATCCGAATTCCGTCTTTGTTGGACTGGTTGGAGATATCCACTACATCGGAAAGCTTTTTGCTTTCTACCAGGTCAGCAATATCTACGAGGAACTTGTTGATACCGGCTCCGATCATGGTATAAGGAATCTCTGTGATCACAAGTTTATCCTTATCCGCCTTGCGTTTTCCAAGCTCCACTTCGATTTTGCCCCGAAGCTTAATTTTTCCCATGCCCGTTTCATAAATCGAAGGTAAATCGCTTTTATTCGCTATGATACCTCCCGTAGGGAAATCCGGCCCTGGCAAATACTCCATTAATTCCTGAATGGTAATATCTGAATTGTCAATGTAAGCCATGACTGTGTCAATGACTTCACCCAGGTTGTGTGCAGGAATGCTGGTGCTCATACCGACTGCAATGCCTTCCGCTCCGTTTATCAGAAGATTCGGAACCCGGACCGGAAGAACCTCTGGTTCCTTTTCCGTTTCATCATAGTTTGGAACAAAATCTACCGTCTTGTCCAAATCCTTTAAATAAACTTCTTCCGCAAATTTTTCCAGTCTTGCTTCCGTATAACGCATGGCAGCCGCGCCGTCGCCTTCAATGGAACCAAAGTTTCCGTGTCCATTGACCAGAGGCATCCCCTTTTTAAAGATCTGGGACATAACTACCAGTGTCTCATAAATGGAACTGTCACCGTGTGGATGGTATTTACCCATGGTATCGCCCACGATACGCGCCGACTTTCTGTGGGGCTTATCGTGGTTCAAATGAAGTTCACTCATATCATATAATACACGCCGCTGAACCGGCTTTAATCCGTCTCTCGCATCCGGGATTGCTCTGGCTGTGATAACGCTCATGGAATAATTCATGTAGCTCTTTTGCATTACCTCGGAATACTCTGTTCTAATGATTTTCTCTGCCATGCTCCTCCTCCTTATGCATCAATCTCAGCTTCATCCGCATGCTCATAAATAAATTGCCTTCTGGGCAGTACATCACTTCCCATAAGCATCTCTGTGATCTCGGAAGCCATCCGGGCATCCTCGATCTCTACCAGCTTAAGCACACGGCGTTCCGGGTCCAGAGTGGTTTCCCATAGCTGTTCTGCATCCATCTCGCCCAGACCTTTGTATCGCTGTAAGGTAAAATCTCCGGTATGGGTGCGACGGTAACGATCCAGTTCTTTCTCATCGTAAAGATACTGTTCCTCGCCCCGCTTGGGGATTACTTTAAACAACGGAGGCATAGCTATATATACATGTCCATCGTAAATCAGCTCCGGCATGAAGCGGTATAAAAAGGTCAAAAGCAGAGTGTCAATATGACTTCCATCCACATCGGCATCCGTCATCAAAACAATCTTATTATATCGGAGTTTCGTAATGTCAAAATCATTGCCGTACCCTTCAGAGAATCCGCATCCAAAAGTATTGATCATGGTCTTAATCTCTGCATTTGCCAATACTTTATCCATAGATGCCTTTTCTACATTTAAGATCTTACCGCGAATAGGGAGAATGGCCTGATACTGCCTGTTACGGGCAGTTTTTGCAGAGCCTCCCGCGGAATCTCCCTCGACAATGAAGATCTCACACTTTTCTGCGTCACGGCTTTCACAGTTAGCCAGTTTTCCGTTGCTGTCAAAGGAAAATTTTGATTTAGACAGCATATTGGTCTTGGCTTTTTCCTCTGCTTTCCGGATCTTTGCTGATTTTTCCGCACAGCTGATCACCGCTTTCAGCACTTCTAAGTTTCGGTCAAAATACCGCTGAAGCTCATCGCCTGCTACCGTAAAAACAGCTTTCGTCGCATCAGCACTTGCCAGTTTCGTCTTCGTCTGTCCTTCAAAAATGGGGTCCGGATGCTTAACTGCCACAACAGCAGTCAGGCCGTTTCTGGTATCTGCACCGGTAAAATTCGTATCCTTTTCCTTTAAGATTCCAAGTTCCCTTGCATAGCTGTTGATCATCTGGGTAAAACGGGTCTTGAAACCGGCAAGATGTGTTCCGCCTTCCTGAGTGAAAATATTATTACAAAATCCCAGAATATTTTCCTCAAAGGTATCCACAAACTGAAGAGCTACTTCAACCTCCACCTTATCAACAGTCCCTTTAAAATAAACCGGATCATGAACCGCTTCTTTTCCGATATTTAATTCTCTGACATAAGCAACAATTCCATCAGGTTCATGATAAACGACGGTCTCCTGCTCTCCCTGCCTTTTATTTACATAGGTAATCCGCAGCTCCGGATTCAAGTAGGCGGTTTCATGAAGACGGCTTTTGAGCCAATCTGATTTGAAACGTATTTTCTCAAAAATCTCCACATCCGGAAGAAAATTAATCTCCGTACCTGTCTCTTTTGTCTTTCCCAACGTAGGAAGCAGGCCATCCACCAGTTCCACCGTTGGTATGCCCCGCTCATATGCGTCATAATGAATCAGACCGCTCTTATGTATTTTGATGTTCATGTGGGCAGACAGCGCATTCACAACCGAGGAACCAACTCCGTGAAGACCACCACTGGTTTTGTAAGCATCGTTATCAAATTTACCACCTGCATGAAGCGTCGATAAAACCACACGCTCGGCTGAAACGCCTTTTTTATGCATCTCTACTGGAATTCCACGGCCCGAATCTTTTACGGTACAGGAACCATCGGCCTCCAGCGTCACCCATATCTGATTACAGTAACCAGCAAGATGCTCGTCCACCGCATTATCAACTATTTCGTAAATTAAATGATTTAATCCCTTTGTCCCAACACTGCCTATGTACATTCCAGGACGTTTTCGTACAGCCTCAAGGCCTTCCAATACGGTAATACTATCCGCATTATACTGCGTTTTCGCCATGATACTCCTCCACATCTCGTATAGTCAACTTCCATTATACAATGATTTTTCCATTTTTGGCAAGTTACTAGTAATTTTTTTCCATTTTTTATAAATAACTATTGAATTCTTAGGATTGCCTATGTTATAATGAATAACGCAATTCATATGATTAAGCAGATATAGTTCATTGGTAGAACATCAGCTTCCCAAGCTGAGGAGGCGGGTCCGATTCCCGTTATCTGCTTTATTTTCATGCTCTGATAAAGTTGAAAAAGGACTGCCGAAGGAATCGTGCAGTCCTTTTTATATGCTTCTCTGTTACTACTATCTTACCCGGAATCCGTTTTCTTCTATTACCGGAATTGCCTTTGCCTGAACTTCTTTTATAAGGATAAAACGGTCATCATTTAACTCCTCAAACAACTGTTTTATCTTCTCTTCTGTTCCCTGCAATTCCATTTCCACCCGGCCATCATCTAAATTTTTCACCCACCCTGTGATCTTCAAGCCAGGGGCAAGGTATTGGACCCGATAGCGGAATCCCACCCCCTGAACACGTCCGCTGACAATTATGTGTTTTCGAACTTTTTCCATAGTCATATTTTCACCGCCTATTCTCCTGTATCCACAGGCGTCAAGCAGTCCCCACTTTTTTCAGAAAGGGTCTTCTCAAACATCTCTATGGACATTGGTTTTGCAAATACATAACCCTGTATCAGATCGCACCCCGCAGACTTTAAAAAATCCACTGTTTCTACATATTCTACGCCTTCTGCGATAGTTTTAATATTAAGTTCTTTTGCCATATTAATAATGTTGGAAATGACAATGCGCTCTCTGATAACATCTGTACTTTTTCTAAAAAACATAATATCCAGCTTAAGAACATCTATTTTTAAGTTCTTTAACAGATTTAAAGAAGAATACCCCGAACCAAAGTCATCAAGGGAGCAGACAAATCCTTTGCTATTGAGACTGGTCACCAGACTGTTAAACATTACATCATCGTTTAACAGAACCGTTTCCGTAAATTCCAGCTCCAGAAGACCATCGGGTATTTGATATTTTTCTTTTACTCTTGCATAAAAATCTACAAAATCTTCCCTCAACATTCCGATTTTTGAAACATTGATGGCGAGGTTTAACGGCCTCCTGCCAGCTTTTAGATATCCCTGGAGCCATTGGCATGCCATCTCAAACATATAACGGTCCAACAAAACGATCTTTCCATCCCGTTCCATTAAAGGAATGAACTGCCCTGGCGGTATGGTCCCCTTCCTTGGGTTCTCCCACCGGACTAAGACCTCTCCCCCCGTTATTCTATTTCCATCCTGAATGGATATTTTGGGTTGCAAAAATATCTTAAACTCCCTGTTGCGCAATGCCCGGTCAATCTCTGATTCAAGTTCAGACTCAAGCAGTACCCGGTTACGAATCTCTTTGTTATAGAATCCAAATGGATTTCCCGGCTGGCTCTTTATTTCCTTTTGCGCTATGTTGGCTCTGTCAACGATATGGTCTACAGATAATTCCCGGTCCACTGCCTCAATGCAATATACCCCCATACATAATTCCATAGGTATCTTTCTATTTAATGGCAAATACCGGTTTTGGAATAAATCAACCAGCTTATTAAACCATACTTGCATCTCTTCTCTTGACTTGTATTTGTAAAGCCCGGCAAAATTATCTGCCGCTATCCGGCAAAACAGAGTTTCCGGCCCTCCGTAATCACGGAACAGATTGGCAAGGGAACGCAATACCCGATCCCCTTCCTCGTATCCTAAAATATCGTTGATAAATTTAAATTTTTTAATGTCGCAATACCAGACCGCATAGGTTGTAATCTCCTCCGTACGAAGCATACGTTCCATCTCACGCTTAAACGATGTAAAATTTCTGCTTCCGGTCAGACTATCCCGATACGCCAGCTCAAGAAGTGCTTCCTGATTCTGGTTAATGATCTTAAATTGCCGGTAGAAAAAAGAAAGAAACAGACCGGAGGACAATAGAATCATAATTCCGATTCCTACCGCCATTTCCATATACCTTGTATGAAGATTTGGCTCTGGAAAAACATTAAGCACATACCAGTCATTTAATCCCAAAGGTATCATGACTACCATTTGCCTTTTTTTATCCCGGGATCTCATATCAAAAGAAACCTGTTCGTTCTTTTTTATTGATTCCAATACCCGATTTCGTTCTCTTATTTCTCCTGATACCGCATAAAACGCCTTATTTGAACCTGCAATTACTTTTCCGTGACGATCTAGAATTGCAAAAAAACCTTCTCCTGCCAACACCATAGTATTGGTTATATTACGTAGGACTTCATCGGAATTTTTCACATAAAGCATGCCAATGGAATTGTCTTCTCCAGCCAGGACATCAACTTTATAATAGTCATCGAAATGTCCCTGTGCTTTCTGGTCACCATTGTCACTATAACCGATCTCCAGCCCCTGGTTATCTTCGTTTATTTTATTTATAACATTCTTAATATGATTTTCATCATGTATTTCTCCAATTTCAAAACTCATAGCAATCCCTTTCAGGATCTGCAAATCTTCTTCCATACGGCTTTTTAACGTTAATTGATTCTGTTTTGCCGCACTATAAAAATAGGTAACTTTCTCCTGTTCATTTTTCTGTGTCATGTAAATCAAAAACGCAAAACAACTTGTAATAAATAACAGGCAGAGAAGTACCGGAATAAGCATATCTCTTTTTTTAATCTTCGCATCTTCCATCTTTTGCATAAAAGCCAGACTCCTCAGAAATAAATACCTTTTTTAGGAACGCTCAGTTTCATTATAGCTTTTTATGGAAGATTTGGCAATCTCTACGTAATTTAAGTTTTTTTTCATGAAAGGGTTGATTTTTCATAAATTAGTTGTTATAATATCAAAGGTTTGGCTATATTGCCCAAAAAACCGGATTGCTTCCGTAGCGCAGTTGGTAGCGCAACGCATTCGTAATGCGTGGGTCGGGGGTTCGAGTCCCCCCGGGAGCTTTACATAGACCTCGTGTTTACGAGGTTTTTTCTTATTTTAAGAGGTAAAATTAGGCTTTGAGAAATCTATTTTTAGTCAAATGACTAACATTTGACTAACGTTTTATATGGCTCACAAAAAAAGCACTATCTTTATGATAATGCTCTTCAATAAGTGCCTAAACAATTTTAGTATTTTATTTTAAATGATCTTTAACTTCTTGAAGAAATATTTTTATATCATTACATACCCAATCTGATTTCATCTCTTTCGCCACATCATATTTGTTACAATTATATAGAATTTCTAATCCAATATTTTGCATAGTAAAGATTTTTTTACCATCAAGTATCAAAACATTTTCTGGTGGTAACGATTCGATATACCCTTCATCATCAA
This sequence comes from uncultured bacterium, assembly GCA_963519465.1. GTDB lineage: Bacteria > Bacillota > Clostridia > Lachnospirales > Lachnospiraceae > Lacrimispora. The sequence goes on along the minus strand of CAUQMY010000014.1, from coordinate 43,470 downwards.
TGTGTAAAGCTTGTTTGGTTTTAAAATAATCTTTTATTTCAGTTACATTTTTCTTACTCGCTAAAGCAATTGCTTGAGGACACAGGAGATATGATTCTATATTTCTGCGCCTCCATTGCAAACACAAAATATCAGGATTATCCTTATACCGTATTGATTTATACCTCAAGTTTTCACTCACAACTTCTATGGATTCTAAGTCTCGGTCACGAAGACTTATTCCCCTCAAATCGGGTATGTTCTTTTTTAATTCTTTAAACAAAAGTATTCGTTCGGAATGCGAAGATGTTGTCTCCCAAATAACTACATCGGTTGGAAAAGGTATGTCTACCTTATTTCCCAGAACAGAAAGTATATTTTTATCACTTTCATTTTCGACAAATATAACCTTCTTATATTTTTGAAGTTTATATAGTTGTGGAAAATATGAACTACCAATTCCCGAAAGGACACCCACTCGTCCTTGTTCATCTGATAGATATTTCAGTTTATCCATTGAAAAAATCTGGCTCAACTTTGCTTGTTTTATCATATCCACAGAATGTGTTGACAAAATTATTTGTTTTAAATTGTTCTTAGTAAATTTTTCAAGACGCTTAAATAATTCTATTTGTAAAGTCGTATGCAAATGTGCATCTGGTTCGTCCAAAAGAAGTACATCAACATTCTCATTAAATAATATACAAAAGATACTCGTCCATTGTAGAAATCCACTTCCTTGAAGCATGATATCTCGTGGAGTATATTTACTCTTTGGAATGGCCTTATATTCTCCGTTATTGAAAGTGACTTTTCTCTCATCCACATGGAGTATTGTTTGAAATTCATCGTTAAAAGGCATTACTTCTAATTCCACTGAGAACACTTCGTGGAGTAATGATTGCAAGTGTGCAAAAGAACTATTGCGTGCAATATTTTCTTTATCCACCTTTGAGAGTCGAGATTTTCCATTTAATAAATTCGCCTTCAGATTTTCTTCTTTGTCATATAGATCATAAATTAAATTGCGCAAAATAGATCCTGCCATACCTTGACCTAAAAAAGCTCTTCGCTCAGCAATTGTTGATTTTCTTTCTTTTGGTAATACCCCTGCAAAAGTAGGAAGATAAACAATTTTAGGAATATTATCTCCATCTTCTAAATTTGTATCTGTAACTCTCATGAATAGTCGATCATTTACTAAAGATAGACCTATTTCCAAAAATAGATCATGTTTTTTATCCGTGTCCCAAAAGCAAGATATACGTAATGTATAACCTGGAAACTTATCATTTGGCGCATGAGGAGATTTAGTTGGTATCTGAACTTTTAAATTAGTCCAAAAATGATTTAAACTTGGAACGGCGACGGGCAAAAAGTCATCAGAACTCATTCCAAATCCCTCATCTTTTCCAAAATTGGTTGCCAGGAAAACCGAATCGCCTTTTTCGTGAGATAAAATCATTTTACAAAATTCCCATATTGCTAAAGCATGTATCACTGTAGATTTTCCAGAATTATTTCCACCAACGAATAAAGAAACTCCTAATGGTAGTATGTTAAACTCTTGATTCCTAAATCTTTTAAAATTTTTAATATGTAATTTTTTTATCATTAGTACCCCCACATATTTCATAAATAATATTTATTTTACCATAATTTAACACAAAAGCAACCCTGGCCACTGCAACGCCTGCCCTTATCTGGGGTTAACGTCACCAGCTACGTGATCATCTTGCCAGATTCCCTTTAGTCTTTACCAATTTGGCAAAATAAAAGAGACGGGGTTGGCCGCCTCTTAGCACATCACTGTTTTATGCCATATAGCTTTACTGATACTTTTTTCAGCATCCTTGGATAATCTAAAGCAAAACTGTAATTACTATTGTTCTTCACATATTCAAATCTGTATCTCCACTTTGGAAACTCATCACTAATTTCTTCCAAAAATCGTATGAATCTTTCCTCTGAATAGCCATCTTCTAGGTAATTATCCTCATTCTTTATGATGTATTTAATTTCATTTTTTACTTTTGGAGGAAAGTTCTTGTATAAATCATTTAGCTTGTGTCCGGATACATCCCCTTGCTCCTTTTCGTGATACAATATTGCCTTACTAAATAATTCACTCGAAAAAGAAGCAAGCATTAAAATTGGACTGAATAATTCACCTTTATTTCTGCCTTTTTCTAATATTTCTGTCGCCTCTAAGTATTGCAGTGCATCATCAAATGCTTTGCTACTTCTTTCAGAATTATTATTTTCATCTTTCTCCCAGTTAGATACATTAGTATCTATTGTTGGCATAAATATTTCCTCCTTAGTTTTCTTCCATAATATCACCATTAATTATAAAAAGAAATGGCCATCGTACGACAAAGTTCGACAGTCATTCATCTAAAGAAAAGAGACATCGGGTGGATGCCTCTGTGTCGTAAAACATTTATTATTCGTCCACTTCAAAATCTTGTGCTTTTAATTTACGTTTAATTAACTCTATGTCTTGTGGGAAAAACTTTATTACCACATAGTTAATTCCAAACGGGATCAATGAAGATCCAAATGTTGAAAATATGGATACTTTGTTAAAACCATACTGCTTATAAACATATAAGATAATGCAGACTAATACAATATAACCCAATATGCTAAATATAACTGACACCATAACATTTCTGGAATATTTATTTAAGGCCCGCTTTTCGTACTTCTTATCCATTTTATCGCTCTCTTGTTTACTTTGCCTGCAAGAATAATCATGTTCTGCATTAAGAGCCATCATTGAAAGACTGTCTTGCATGCTTTTAAACATAGCAAAACTGTCTTCCGGCAGGGCAACAAGCGGGCTCTCCCTTTCAGCTCTATAAGAAGCTTCTTGTTGCCCTGTATCAAAAGGGAAATCATCTGCATTAAGTTTAAATAATATAACAATATCATCTTTTGAGATCTCGATCTCTTTCTCGCAACTGTAACATGTATTAATATTTACGAATTTAAGTTCTTCAAGTGTTTCCATCGTTTTTATTAACATAGAACACTCTGGACATCTTATTCCAAAATACCGATTTAAAACTCCAATATTTTCCAGCTTTAGCAGTGCCTTAACGCTGGTTTCATAATCTATTGATAATACTCTCATAATCTTAGTTGGAGTTATATATTTTGCAGAATTAGGCGTTAAAGAATGAAAGTAAGCATCTAACAATATTATTTTCTCTTCTGCTAAAACATTACTAAGTTCTGATAAGCGAGAACAGCACATGTCTTATGTCCTCCTCCAAGGTAAATTCTGTAAATTTAATAGAACAGTAATCATTTTTTATAGCTATTTTGACATTAAAATCTTTATTAAAGTATGTTGACGATTGACGTAAGAAGCGGAACCATACGCCATCGCATAATTGGCTTTTTTGCAATAATTTTTTATTATCGAAAAAAATCGCTTTTGATTGTAACGGATCTTCATTAGCCGCCTTCTGTTCAAGTTTGGATTCCTCGTCATCTGTCGCAGATATCTTTAATGGATATGCCTCACGGTCCGCAGTAAAAATACTTTTGTCTGGATAGCTAATTGAAAAATATTTTTCAACCATATTTGTAATATCCGAAAGCACATCATCTAAGTAATATGGAGATAGTTTACAGATTCGGTTTACCAATAAATCTCTCATATCTTCTATCTCAGCTTTTTTATCCTCCATCAAGCGCACAATCTCTCCTGGTGTTTGTGTATAATCCATCAACATATTATATAACATTCTCTTAAATTCCTCAGAGACTAGAATCCCTTTCTTTGTAGCTATGCCAAAAATTTCAAGGATATGTTTTACAGCATTTAAAATTTCTTTTTCAGTTGATGTTGTATATACACGTTCTGAATCAAATACCTTTGTGTATCTGTACATATTTGATTTAGACTTAGCCCTCCCAACAATTATTTCCTTATCAACATAAACATCAACAAAAAGCGGATATGGATTAGATCTAATTCCATTGTTTTTGTCATTAAAAGTTATTAATTTTCCTAAATAAATTCTTATGACTCTACCATCTATTGTGTTATCTATTTCATATCTATAACATTTTAATTCTCCTGTATAGCAATTACTTAGATGTCTGCAATTAGGATCATATATTTCTTGTTCTAACAATTCTTTTACTTGTGCATCATCATATAGTTTACTAAGTTGTTCTTTATTCAAATCCATTTTTTTTACATATAAATCTTTGATTACTGAATCAACCCACAATAAAACTGTTTTCTTATGCTCTTCGGATGAAGCGGCAAACCGGTTTATATCCTCAACCATCTCTGGTCGGCTCACTGTTGTACGCAATGAAAACTTCTTTTTATCTTTAGCAAATGTTTTAAATGCCGAAAGTGTAATATACCCTTCGTTTTCATCAGAAAATGTTACTGGTACAATGCTCATGCTACTCTCCCCATTCGACTTTTTTCTATATTATATCACATGTCCAATGGGTAAATATTCCAAAAATTGGATCTTTGTTTTGTGTAATCAGTATAGAACAAATGTTCTAAAAAGTAAAATGCCTATTAGTTATATCTTCCATATTTTGGTATAAATAAAAGAAACCCTATCTCTAGGATGTATTCAAACGCCCACAAAATGTCTTGGGAGAGTATAAACTGGGCCAATCGACTACCAAGCTATTGCACTCAGTAGCCGTTTATATAGACATACGTTTTAAATGTCTTACCCAGCCAGCCCTTTGTACTCTAGTGCTCCGTCACTCAAAGTAGAAAGCAGGATTTCGCCTGTAACCATTTCCCCATCAGCGTTCACAGCATATATTTTACCTGCGTTTTCGACCAGCTTCGACTGACACATAGCGCCGTCTGGCCCAAGGTAATACCATGCTTCATTGTATCGGTACCAGGCATTAGTAACCATAATCCCTGCAGCATTAAACCAGTACCACTTGCCTTGATCCTGCACCCAGTCATTACGAACTGCAAGGCCAGTATCTCCGTTGTAATACATCCAACCATCCGGCACCTGAACCCAGCCAGATTTCTTTTCTGCAGGAGTCACTAAAGCCGCTTTAAAAGCGTCCCAGGTATGTCTGGTGTGATTGTATACATAGGGATTGGGGCAGATCTTTCCGGTCACATCATAATGCCGGATCACATGATCAGCAGGCACGTTGTACTTTGCCATCAGCTCCTTGGTCAGTGCAATGGCAGACTGTACGGTGGAGTCCTCAAAATACCAATCCTTGGAATCTGCGGCCTGGCTACCCTTATTCCGTACACACAATTCAATACCCAGGCTGTTGCCATTTCTGCATTCAGGATGCACGTACTTCTTTGCTCCACAATGCCATGCGACATTCTTATCCTCAACGGACTGCCACACCTCGCCATTAAATCCCACATAATAGTGAGCACTGGCACCAACGTACTGGGACGCATAGTATTTACAGTTCGCTTCTGCTCCGCCTAATGCCCCTACATAATGAATGACAATATATTTAATACGCTCCACGTCCCCTGCGGTAAGGTTGTATGGTGTTAATAATTGATGAATCTGCATATATTTTCCTCCAATCGAAAAGAAAAGGCCCAGGAATCACCCAGGCCCTAAAGTTGCGACATCGCAACAGATTATTCAGTTTTTCCAGTCTGTTTAATGATTTGATTTACATATGTACTCAATCCAGCCACCAACACGCCCTGCGTAATAGCTGTAAACACAGCCATGGCTATTTCCTGACCTGTCTGACAACCACTTGTGGCCAGCACATAAATTCCGCAAAGCACAATTCCAATTGCTCCGTTTACCAAAGGAATATGCTTGTCTTTAATTGTCTGGCTCTGCTTAATCCCTTGCCCTAAAAAGTATAGTACCACCGCCACTACGATTAGTTCTGGTTTAATATAACTCATAATCTGTTCCATAATATTAATCTCCTTTTTCTTCTAAGTCCGCTATGCGGTGATTTGCAACTTTCATCTGTTCTTCAAGTCTGAAAGTGCGTTCAATTACAGTATTATGTTTGTCAACCTTCTTCTCTAATTGACCTATACGATAATTGGTCAGTTTAGAAGAAGCCACTATTCCGGCAAAAGTCCCTATCCCACTTCCTGCCAAACCAATAAGAGCTACCATGATTTCCGTAGGCATTGATAGATAACCTCGTTCTTTCCTAATTTTTAGTTACCATAATTTCTTTCTTCTGAGTCTCTGTGATCCACCCCTTAATTACTGCATTTGCCAGCATAGGAACCGTCAGCGGTCCTTTTCCAGATGCATACAATCTCGTTAATGTCTCAAACATACCAAACATATTTACACCTCCAAATTTGATAATACCAAAGTGTCAACGGTTGCTTTTAACGACGCATTTTCCTTTTCGAGTGCAGAAACTCTTTCCTGTAAATCAGGAGTGCGGAAGGAAGCTATCATTACATCAGCTTTAATGTCCGTCACTGCGTCTTCTGCTTTACCGATCACATAATCAGATTGTTTTGTCAATTTTCCTGCGTACACTAAATCAGACCGGGTCCAATCTGGTTCCCCAGATAATCCAATCTGCACAATGCTGCCATTAGCTTTCAAAACAGCTTCGATACTATCAAAAGAAGCAGAACCTTTCTGAAAGGTAATGTTCCCTCCAGATTCTCCAAGATTTACTCCTGCTGCAACCAAATTATAAACCTGATCGCCAAATTTGATTTTTTCAATTTCATTCATAAATAATTTCCTTTCTGTCCTATTCTGGACAATAAAAATAGCCCCATAAAGGGACCTTATTAACGGTTTTATTATTCAGTAATAGTAACTATGCAATTCCGTGCCATGCCGTCTGTAACAGGAAACCAAGAAGCCCCCAAATCTTATCCTTAATTTTTGTCATGCAAATATCGTACCCCATATCCTCGGAATAGTTTTTCGGATCAACGCATGAACTTGACTCCACGATTTCGAATCCATTTCGTAATACACATCGAACCACCGTAGTTCTATCCCCTAACGTATGAGTATCTGTATAGCTGATGAAGTTTTCAACCATCTTTGGGCCTATACTTACTCCAGAGGGAAGTTCTTTATTATCATCAACGGCCAGATACGCATTGTCAAATACGTCTTTCGGACTCCAACTTACATAGGTGTCTGAATATCTAACCAGGTATCCGGCATCTTCTGGATCTTCATCTGCCGGAATACTCCAACCACGATAAATATTATATTCACCTCTTGTCATGGGTTCTGCTTCAATTAATTTACTTCCAATAAATTTTCTCATTTTTCCTCTTTTCTACTATTTTACGGATAGCTCCGGTTCTCAGTTAAATAGCAATTTAGGTGGGTTTAAATTTGTAGCATCTAATACCGTATCAGATTACGATACAAATGGATTGGAAAATATGCACAGAGTCCTTTACGGCGTAAACGGGAACACACATTACCTGTCTTTTGATATAAATTGGGTTCGCTTCCAATTTATTGCTACTGAAAATGGATTATACACTCGCAGGATATATGGTAGTTCTGCTGTTCCAAGCTGGACAAAAATCACTTAGTCCATACCGTAACCCATGTTTGACCGCTATCTTCGGTATATAGTTGCCTAACATTAACATTGTCAAAAGCGATCCGGCATATTTTGGAGACGGATATGTTAAAATCAATCCAAAATGTTTTATCGTTATCGTATCCAAAATTAATAGAGCCTAGATTTACCTTCGTAAAATTGCTATTTAGTGTATTAAGCCCAGCTGTCAAATTCGCCCCTGCTGTAAGCTCCGTACCCATGCCAATTCGTTCTACCAGAGTATGAACAAATGCCGCAGAATTGATTTTACTGGAATCATTAACATCCATATTAGTCAGCATATTTTTAAGGAGAGCATTTTCGTTCAGACCCATAGTAACTGCTATGGATTTGGATATTTTTCCAAGGGCTGTTGCAATAGCTTCCCCGGCTATGATATTGGCCAGTTCTGCGGCCTGGGTGAAGAGCGTGTTTACATCAATACTGCCGTCTTCTGCTACCTTAATACCAGCACTGCCCTTTACAATGCCCCTTGTTGCGTCTGTAGCCATCTTGACGCTTAAAGCGCCATTACTGTCCACCTCGGTTGTTTCACCGTCCGGCATGACCGTTCCCGGCGTGCTTGCTGTGGCTTTACTGGTTCCGCTTGCTGATATCTGCCAATAAGAAGTATTTGTCGGCAGAGTACCAATTGGCGGATCAGTATGAGCTACATAGCTACTGCCATCATATTCAACTAAATTTAATAAATCATATTTTGTATCAGAATCGTATGTCCCCATAGGGCGGATTCCGATTGTTCCATATATTTCAGCCATTATGCTGTCACCTCCCCATAAAACTTTCCGTTATCATACCAAAATCTCATACCCTTAGCTTCCGTATCACTCATGAGCTGCATTGTTATAGGATCCACATAAAAATGCGGAACCGATATCTTAGCCGTTGCATCAACCTGATCCTTCAGACTTTTCGTCTGCTGATAATACCATTTCGCATTGTCCTCTGTATCCTCTGGTATAACTCCGCCATCAGAATAACGCTTTGCCATCAATGCGCTGTCCCTGGCTTCTCCAGCATACTGATTCGCTGCTGCCTGACTGTTCCCTGCTGCTGTAGCCTTCTGCGTGGCAATCTGCTCACTGGCTCCTGCTGCCGTAGCTTTTGCCGTTGTAGTTATAACATCAGCTGCCGTCTGATTCGCTGCCGAGGTAGCCGCTGCAGCCTTTGTAGTAGATATCCCTGCTTGCGTAGTGGATACTGCTGCACTATCTACTGCAAGCTGGGCATTCTGACCGGAAGTTGCCGCATCCTCTTTTGTCTTCTCATAATACCATTTGGCATTATCTGTTTCACTACCCGGAAAATCTTCATCACCAATAGCGTACCGCTTCGCATATTTCTGATACTGTAAGGCTGCGTCCCTTGCGGCCTGAGTATCAAGCATATATTGCCTGAATTCCGTCTGTATGGCAGCGTCTAATTTCGACATGGTCACGGATCCGTCCACAATCTCGGCAGTAATTGTCCTGTTCAGGATTTTCATGGAAATAGTTGGTGTACTATCCACAGTGTAAACAAACCTGGTAAGGTCAATTATTTTCTGCGTTCCGTCTGCCAGTGTAAGGACTAATTTATCATCGTCTGTAATATCAAAGTTTACAACAACCTTTTCTATATCCAGATCATAAGTCTTTACCGTACCATTTTGATAGGTTATTGTTAATATTCCGTTATCAGCATCGACTGTAATATCTTTTACCAGAGTGTTAACCAGGGACTTATCTGCCTTGCTTGCGTCCATTTGCACAAGACGGTTATCACCTTCTTTAATACCATTTTCCATCTTCAGCAGGTGAGTCCTGTTAATTGCGGTTTTCTGTGACGGCCAGTTTTCCCAATCAGTAATACTGTAATATGGTTGCAAAGCCATTAACCTTCACCTCCTGCGCTTTCTCTTGCTGGACTGGCATTGTTTTGAGCGGTACACGCTCCCGTAGTTTTCTCTGGTTCCTTTATTTCTCCCTGTGTTCCAGATTCCAACATCTGCGCAATAGCCGCAACCTGCCTTGCGTTCTGAATTCCAATTACAGTGATCCCATTAAGCATGTATTTCATCTGTAAAATTTGCTCTTCCGTAAACGTAATAACTTTTTCCAAGGTTTATCCTCCTTTCGGGCATACAAAAAGAGCGGGGAACTAATCCTCGCTCTGTGTAATGTTTTATTTAGTTATTCGGGGCTACTTCAATAACCACTTGGCCTTCTCTTATCCAAGCACCATCGGGGCCGACCGTGTAACCGTCGGGGGTAGTGGCATCGTGGAGCATATAGCAATACTCGTCAAAGTAGTACCACTTTCCATCAGCCGGATCATGGAACCAGGTATTTTGTAACGCCAATCCCTCATTATCAAGATATATCCATGCCCCGTCATATTGACGATGGTACCATGTGTTTTTTATCGGAAGATAATCCTCATTAATCGCTGACAATCTGGGTCTGGTTTCGTTTTCTCCTAATGGTCTTCGATCTTCTGCGAAAGCTGTTATGTTTAAAGTAAAGATCAGCATTGCAACAATAAAGAGCATTTTTTTTATTTTCATAATTTCTACCTCCGATTTTCTTTTATAATAACATACGAATTTATGATATACAACTGCCAGATAGATTAATGTCCTAAGTTTTCTATCATGTTATATAGATAATCAAGTGCCCCGAATAGTGTATAATCTTGCCACCAGTTATCACCATGCAGTACGCAATCCCCATTGATCTTCCTTGCGCTAACAAGCGGCGTCTCCAAGTGATGGTCGGATAATACAGTGGTTCCTGCTTTAGAGCTCAAAGTTATTGCCGCATATTTGCCAAAAGGACCGCCTTGAGCTGTTTGAATAACCATAGAACCGTCATTAGATCTTAATAAGTTGCTATTGTCAGTACTCACATAATAATCGCCAAATCCAACGGCACTACCGTTTGCATAAAATGTTTCCGATTCCAGATTCCCAGAAAAAGTGCCATTTATCGCCCTGATATTCCTACAGGTTAACACTCCATCTTTCGTCATGCTGGAATAGTTGGATTCCCATGATAAACGGTTTGTTTTAAGAATAATGTCGTCCGGTTCAATGGATAACTGAGAAGAAACATCTCCTTTGCTTACTTTTGCAAGGATCTGCTCAGCCGTCTGGATAAATCTTGAATTCGTATCATTGGCGAGATTAGTCACTGACAAGGCAATCTGATCCGCTTTAATACTCAATGTTGATTCTGCCTGCTGCGCCCTGGTTACTTCTGCAATGATCTGGTTTGCAGTAATTACAAACTGTGCTTCTGTGTATTCTTTGAGGTCCGTTACCCGGACAGACACTTCCTCCACGGATTTTTTTATGACTGCCGCTTTCCCTTCAAGTTGAATTATCTGTGTCTGGACTCCAAAGTTTTGTTTCCTTTCTTTGGTTCCGCTTGCTTCGTAAGTGTCCAGCATACCCTGAATACCTTTTAAGGTTCGCTTAAGGCAGTAGGTTTCTATTACATCGTCAGAGGTATAGCAGATGATACCGTCACCCGGTTCCACCCAAGGGAACCCCTGTGTCACAATCTTACACGGTCTATAAATTTTTCCAGAAATATTTTGGTGTACGGTAGCTGCTATATTCATCAAATCGGTGGCTGATTTGCCATACACAAGGAAGTTGCCCTGTATGGTGTAAGTATTAGTACCCGGACCGTAGGAAGCGCCCACGTCACCCTCCTCCTGTCTGATCTGTACCTTATCTATACCATATACAAGAAAATCCTCATATGTTGTCCCTGATGGATTATAATACGACAAGGTTTCACCTTCTAATTCAGAAGGAAATAAATCTTCAGCAGGATAAAGTTCTTCAGACGGAAACAATCCTGATGCTCCTAGGGAAACATACTTAAACCTCCCCGCGACATCCATTTGCCCGAAGCACCCGTTTATTTCACAGATTGCCCTTATAACGTCAAGCCCATATAACTGTGATGGATCAATGGTCTTTGTGATCTGCATATCGTCCAAGGGAAGTGCTGCATCCTGTTGTTGAATTCCTACATAATTACACAAGGAATCCCGAAACTGTTTTAAGGTCATTGGAAATGTAAGCCCCTGGTACCACACCGAAACGTCAGACTGGAATCCCCTCATGCGGTCATAAGCCACAATCTTACGTTTGCTCACATCTGCCTGTCGCACAAAACTGTCAACCTTATATATTCCCAACATCATTTCATAATTACCAACCTCAACCGAAAGCATGAATTCTTTTCCAGTAACGTCCATAGTGACATCTGACACGACAATCTCTAACTTTGCAGCGTTGCATTCACCAAACTTTAAAGATTCGCTTGCGCAGAGCATTTGGTTGAGTGTAAAAGATTCTGAAGATATCTGATCTTTGTCAATTAACAACATTGGGGTATCATCTATAGGGAAAAGATCATCGGACGGCCAGACGTTTTCTCCCGGATAAAGTAAATTGATTTTTCCGTCATAAAATCTCAACCTTGCCGTCTTTACTGTTTCTTCAAAAATGTTATTTTTCCGGTATAAATCCTTTATTTCTTCCGGAATAACAATCATGCTTTTACCTCCTCTAATATTCTATAAGTTCAAATGTTATAGGCCGATATAGTACTGTGTTTTCATACGGCATTAGAACATCAAACTCCACATCGGGTATGTAAAAATCCCCGGTAGTATAAACGTTTGTTTCATCATTCCAGTATTCGATATTTGCAAGTGTACGATTCGGAAGTAACGCTTGTAACTCGATTTTGTCCTCCAAATATAGGGGAGGAGTGGTGAAAGTAATTGTGGATCGTGTATGCGGTAAGACGTTCCGGTGTGTTAACCCGGTCTGATCTGTCCATGGATTTAAGTCTGATTGCCGGTTTGGTGTTGATTTATAGGACTGGAAAAACCTTTTACTGACAACCGCCCCTGATACCTTCATTAAGTACCCCTGGTAATTTGTAGCCATAAACTTTCACCTCCTTCCTTATGTAAATGCTGAATAACCGTTTTGGCTTATATAATTACTGTTTTGATTCCTCACAGCGTCAAACATTTCTTTTGCTGTTGGCAAGGCCTGTGGATTCTGCTCACTGATAACCTTCAGGAAAGATTTCATTTCCCTTAAAAGCATAAGCATTTCCACTGTTGCAAGGTTGCTACCGCCGTTCTGCACTGCTTTATCAAGCAACTCCTGTAACTTGTTTTCTGGTGCCACAACCTCACCATATCTGGTATTATCACCAATCATGGCAAGCTGTGGTGTATTTGCTTTTACAAATCCGCCCTGTGCCAGTCTTGGGATTGAAACCTCACTAAGCTGTGGTATGTCAAATCCAAAACTATCAAATCCCACTATACCAGCTATTTGCGGTGGTACATCAACCTTAAATCCGCTAATTGCTTCGGCGATTTTATTGACCGATTTGACCACACCATTTGCCATCTTTTCCACTCCACCTATAATATTATTGATGGAGGTTTTTATCGAGGACCATATCGCATCAAATATACTAGACGTTGTGGTTTTTACACCATTCCAAATCTCTTCCCATTTATTCTTTATTTCAGTTAGCTTTTGTATAATACCGTTCTGGATATTATTAACCGTTGTTGTTATAGAGGTTTCTATTTGAGTCCATGTATTTGTAAGGTAGTCTTTTATGCCGTTCCAGATTTGTTCCCAGATTGACTTTATTATTCCAAGGAATGTCTGAATCAAAGAATCCATAGCACCTGTAGCAGTATCTACAATGTCCTCCATAGCCGCCCATATGCCGTCTGTAAAGGTTTGCAAACCCTCCCACGCTGTTTTCCAATCTCCTGTAAATACCCCGACAACAAAGTCAATTAAACCGCCAAGTGCTGTAAGTATATCACCTACAATGTCGCTTATGCCCTCAAACAGATTAAAAAAACCGTCTGTGGAGTTCTCAACAAAATCAGCAATGACAGGCGCCGCCACGTCCATAAACCAAAGGATAAAAGGTTTTAGAATGTTATTCCATAATACTGCAATCGCATCTGATATCTTTGAAGAAAAATCCATGAACTTATCAATTAGTGGAGATAGATATTGGTCTCGAAACTCTCCAAACCTATCAGAAATGTCAGCTAAGATCGGGAGAAAATAAGTATTGTAAAGTTCTAAGAATTTGGTTGCTATCTCTGTAAACCCTTGCGTAAATGAATCAAGCATAGGTTTAATGTGAGCGTCATAAGTTTCGTTTATCTTTGTAAAGATTTCTTCTACAATAGAACCAATTTCTGAAAACAACGGTTCAATTGCAGTGAATGTGCTCTCCAAAGAATTTTTAAGCAAATCCTTATTCTGGACAAATGGAGAGGTTATCAAGTTTAAGATATCCCGGCCAAATTTCCCGGCCAGTTCTGTTACACCCATAAAGGCATCTGAAAAGACACCAATGATATCAGCAGTTATCTGCTTTGCGCTGTCACTTCGGAATGCTGAAAAAATCTCTGCAAATGCCACATTGTAGTTACCAACTATATCAGCTATTTCCCCGCCGATATCAAACATGGACACAAGGTAGTCTTTAATCCGGTTACTGTTTTGCTCCAGGTACTTATCAATTCCGCCCAACAGATTATCCGCAATGGTAGCCCCAACGGAAGCCATGCTACCGGCAGTTTTTCCTAGATTAAGAGCAATCCGGTTTCCGAAATCATTCGCAGACTCTAAAACCGCAGGATCCATAAAGATATTTTTTAAGCTCTGCCCAATCCCCAAGACTGATTGCTGAATACTGTCCAGCACAGAAGTATCCCCGAAACCAATATTAAACCCACCTTTGAAAAGGCTAGCAAGTTCGCGCGCCCTATCAATCAGAGCTTGGTATTTATTGCTTAGTTCATCTGCTTCGGTATCCAGGGTACCCATGTCAAATTCATCGGCTGCGTATCCACCAGAACCACCACTACCACTGCTCCCGCCAGATCCAGAACCAGATGTAGTTACAACATTGAGTTTATCTATACCAGACAAGCCCTCTTTCGCTTGCTTCCCTGCCTTCTGCGCCGCGCTACCCACACCACCAACAGCACTGGACGCATCATCTGCGGCATTGGCTACATCTTCCATGCCTGCTGTTGCTACCGACGCGCCACCCCCAGAACCCTTCTTTCCAGTAACCATCTCTGTAAATGCTTTGAAAGCATTGGCGAGGCTCATTAGTTTCCCGATAATGGTATTAATCACCTGGATTATTGGGGTAAGCACATTAATGAGTCCCTGACCGATGGTAGCTTTTAGGGAATCAAACTGCAATTGAAGGATTCGAACTTGGTTGGCCCATTGATCGCTTGTTCTGGTAAAATCCCCGGTAGCAAGTGCTAGCTGATCCTGTACAAACTTATATCGTAAGGCTACCTTTTCGGCTTCTGTCATTTTAGCTGTTACTTTTCCGTAGCCGTTTGCCATTGCGTAAGCGTCAAGGGCGTTCTGGGTCATTACGATACCCAGATCCTTTAGAGTCTCCGTCTCGCCCGTGAATACTGATTTCAGCTTTGTGTAGGCTTCGTCTTGTGACAGGTTGTAAAAGGACGCTACATCTCCAGCCAGACCGGTCAAGGTCGTGGACATATCATAGGCAGCACTCTCGGAAAACCCGAAAGCCTTTGCCATGGCTCCAAATGTACCCGTGAATTTCTTTGCCATAGTTTCTGACAAACCAAATGATTGAGCGGCATTCTTAGCAAACGCATCTACCTGTCGGGACATTTTGGGGAAGGTTACATCAACAACGTTCTGTACTTCCGTAAGATCAGACCCCAATTCAATGGCGCTTTTCCCAAAATCAATAATCTTTTTAACAGCAAAAGCGGCAGCCAGGGCCTTGCCTGCCTTAGTGGCTAAGCCCTGAATGCCGTTCATTTGCTTATCAAAACTATTCTTATTTACTACGAGGTCAAGACCGATCTGACCTACGCTTTCAGCCATAGATTGCATCACCTCCTATCCACACAGACTTGCAAACATCTGCTCCAGCGCATTCATTTCCTGTTCATAGGTTGCTGGATTCATGGTTTCTGCCTTTCTGTTACGCCATTCGTTATATATGCGTTTCTGGTCCTTGCTAAAATTATCAATGACATTCTTATCTGTTTCTGCCCGGATTGCTACCATTCGCCCCAGAGGCGTTTCAGGATCAATCCCAGATAGTAGGGCCTTGAATTCGTCCCAGCTTACAGTTTCAAATTCTTTGGTTCGTATTCTCAACCCGTACTGCGTAAGAAAACTGGAGACAATTAAGTCCCAGTCCTCAAATAGATCGTAGTACGGGTCACTGCTCTCCCTGGCTGTCAGTTTCTCCCGTGATAAGTCCTATTGCTTCCTGGACCACCACTACCAGATCTTTAAAGTTAATACCTAGCTTCTCAATTTCTTTCTTTGCTTTTTCTGAAAACATCATATTGTATACTTCTAGGATTTCGTTAACTCCAGTGTCCTTCCCGTCTGTTAAGCCCATGACCTTTAGCATAGTGGGAGCATCTGCATTTACCTCTAGTTTCTTTCCTTTAATCATTAAAGAAGGATTCCCTTCGAATGTAAGCTTCTCTGTAATATCAATCACTTTTGCCATAGTTTAAATCTCCTTTCAAAAAGAGCCAGATTTTATTCTCCTGGCTCTACGTCTGGTTCTTTATTTTCTTCTGGTTCTTCCGGTTCCGCGGGTGGCGCAGGATCTACGCTCCCGCCGGGGTAAAATTTGGCTTGCCCTTGCACTTTACTTCAAATTCCAGAGCATCAACCGCCGTGCTGTCTCCACCTGCAGGAGTGGTTACGTTGATGATTGCATCAAAGGCCACCTTTGCCCCTGAAGGCATTTCCCATTCAAATGGTGCTACCACATCATTACCAGACTTCCATGCAAGCCCTGAAACATAATCGTTTCCTGGATCACCATAAGTACGTTTACCCTGGAAAGAAAAGGACAGCTTCTTACTGGTCATCATTGCGTCTCCCCAGCCTTCATGCTCCATGGCATTCCACTCCTCCACACCACCCTCAATGCTTGGTGCAAAATTTGTAAGGTTGGCAACTGTGACCATTGTATCCTTTTTGCCATCTAATCCCACCTTGAATTTGTTATTATTAACCGGATATACTTTAGCTTCTGCCATAAATTTCACCTTTTCCTTTCATAATTAAAATCCAGCCAGATCACATACTCATATACTCCATTATCATCTGTCCCAACGTCCTGCGGTTCGGGAACCATCAAGCGCAGATAATTAATAGGGGTATCTCCTATGGATAGGCTGGTTACACTTCTTAGTTTTTCAAATAAATTATAGGCCACTCTCTCGGTCTCATCTTTGCTTTTGCTCCAATGAATCAGTAGAGAAATCGGCTTTGTGTCGTAGGTGGTGCATTCCAGCCCACCAATAGCAATATTGGCAGCACCAGAGGTGGGACGGCTGTAAACACCGATGGACTTTTGCTTTTTATTATCCAGCTTGCCGATGTAGACATTATCATCTGCCGCTATTTCAAAACTGGATATATACTGCCTAATATCTTTTAGAGCTAGCATCACACGCCACCTACTTTCTTATAAAGTTTCTTAAATGCTTTTGGTGCAAAATCCGCACTAATACCACCAGGTAACCACGGTTCATACCACTGGCCACTTGCAAAAGCATTTTCATCAGTCTTAAAATTATATTCCGGGTGATAATATAGCCGTCTTGCATATGGCATACTGGATACCAACTGAACCTTTCCTTTGGAGGAATCGGAGCTGTCAACAAACGTGCTATCATTTTGCAGACTGCCCATATCGAATGGCATTATCTCAGACTGCAAAACTTCTGTATGTAGTGCTTCCGCTGTCATTTCCAAAGCAGTTACGGCGGCCCCGGTCAACTGCCGGATCCGTGGCATATTCATTTTTATCGTGGATTTTACCTGCATCAGACTACCTCCAATGTACAGAAATTCACAGTCCCATCTGGATTCCGGTTCTTGGTTCCCTGCTCAATCCGCCGTTCTTCCCCAAATACAGTAACGGTACCCCCGCTCAAGGTTGGGAAGTCTGGGGCAATATCACCGGGGAACATGGCCGTCCCGGTGATCTGGACCAGTTTCTTTTCTGCTGTAAGGATCGTCTTTGCCCGGTCCTGGAAATTGCATTTCAAATCCGGAAGATCTGCCACATACTTTGGCTCACTCAGGCTGTTAGTTTCCTCACTCTCCAAATGAACGTGAATATCGGTCTTACAGAGACGCTTCGGCACTAAACATGGATATTTCATAGGCTCACCTCGTTAATCGGCAACACAGGCCCGTCTGGGACAGCAGAGCGTATACATCACGCATCATGGCAATTCCTTTATCTGTAAATACATTCCATGAACTGCCAAACTGAACCGACGCACCATTAAGGCTGTAGCTGGAAAGAATTGTGTTGATTTCATCGGCATTCTCGTATTCAAAGTCGACCTGCTGGCAGATCACTTCCTGAATGACTTCCTGCTGGAATTCTGTCAGATTAGAAAATCCCCGGCCCACAATACGGTTGTAGGTCAGGGAATCAATGTGACGGCTGGCTTGTCGGAGTGCCTTCTCCCGATCATCTTCTGGTACCATGCTGCCTTTATAGATTTCTTTATAATACTCTGGCGTAGCATAAGGGGTATATGACATATTACTCACCCGCTTTCTGGCTGGCCGTTTTCCCTCTCTTTGTCTCTTTATCAGGTTCACTTTCCGAACCTTCCGCTCCATTTTCGGGTTGTTCTTCTGGATCCACTTCTGGTTCTACAGGCAGCGCCTCCACTTCATAACCATGACTGTGAAACCATTTCAGCAGGTGGGGATCATCTGTTTCTCCCACACCGTTGCAGAAAGGTACACTGGCAGAAGTACCAGTGTACTGTTTATTTGGGGCATATACTTTCATAGATAATCCTCCTTATTTCACTTTGATATTACGGAATGTACCAGCTGCTTTGGAAGCCTTTAAGGCGATTGCCGCATTCATTTCCACTTCACCGGTCTTTACTGCTCCTGCCGTGGTAAAGTCAGGAATCCATGTCTGCACCGGTGCCACTCCTGCAAATGATACACCGTGAAGTCCGTCCAGTGCCAGCCTTGCTGCAAAAAGAGACGTGGTGCCTTTGGTCCCATCAATGCCCACCACTTCGTCATTGGTTCCTGGCTTTGCTCCGAGATCCACAAACGGAGTATTTCCATATGATTCTACGTTAGTCCCCCAGTCAGTCTTTGTCACCTGATACATAGAAGCACGCCTTGCACAGGCCCTCAGCTTGGAGATCAGTTTGGTATTGCCTGCAATGAAAGACGGTTCTCCATCAAGACCGCGGAGGAATTCATCTAACATATCCAAGAAGTACTGGAAATTATCCGTTACCAGCTCAGAAGTTGATAGATCTATGACTGATGCTCCGGTGTTATATTCCGTGGAACTTCCAGTTAGAGCTTTGTCCAGACCATCAAAAGCGTCGCTGTCCACTGCGCTATCACCGTTGATAAAGGTATCATTAAACAATGCCTGTGCTGCTTTGATTTTCTGGGACTGCTGTAACTCTACTTCGGACACAATACCGCCCATATTGGCGATAACACGGTCAATCTGATAAGATCCACCAAATACTTTGATATCAACGGAATGGCGTTCCTTAGTGACTTCATGAGGTGTATACTCCTTATTGATTTCACGGAACTGCGCAGTAGGCTGTGTTTTCAGTCTGGTGTAAGAATAAGTGGGGGTTGCTCCGCCTCCCGTCGGGGAAACGGCATCATCAAAGGTGATGTGATCCAGGATCCAGTTGGATTTTCTGAATTCATCAATCACCCCGATCTGCAGGTCGTCCTGCACATTTTTCTTTGATTCTTCTAAAGTAATAGCCATAGTTGTTTATCTCCTTTAATTTTATTTGGAAGGCATCTGCGCCTGAAGCTTTGCTTCAATAGCAGCTTTCATATCTACCTTGCCTTCGTTGGTTTTAATTGCTCCCTGGGCCTGCTGACCAGGAGCGCCAAGAGGACGGAAGCCTGGTTTATTCTCGGTTTCTGTCTTATTTTCTTTAAATAAAAACGGCTTGGATTCCTTTATGGACTTTAACTGCTCCTCCAGTCCAGTGATCTTCCCATCATCGGAAAGAATCAGCTTAGATTTATCAAACAAGCCAGATACCAGGTCTGCATCCTGCGCAGACTCACCAAGTGCCAGCTTAATGGCAGTGGATAGTTTCAGTTCCTTCATATCTGCTTCGTTCTTTTCCATCACAGCTTTATTTTCTGCCTGCAGTGTTTCAATCTGCTTTTGCAATTCTGCGTTGTCTCCACTGTTCTTTCTTATGTCCTCCAGTTGCTTATCCCGGTCCTTGATATCCTTTTCAAGTTGACCTTTTACCTGGTTGGCGGCGTCATAGTCTGCTTTAGGGACATAAGACTCCAGCTCCTTTTTAGATGCTTCTGCCGCTTTTGCAGCCTGATCCTCGCTAATTCCCAGCGCAACAAATTCTTCTTTTTTCATGATCTCATCCTTTCTACGCAATAAAATAACGCCCAGGAAGTCCTGCGCGTTTTGTTAATATAGGTATGTAATTATATTGGATCTTCTCTAATCCGGTTCATTGGGATCCTTCCTGTTGCGATATCGCAACCTCTGAACATAAAAATACCACCAGCCATTTTCTGACTAGTGGTATCACCCATTCATAATAATTTCTCCATTTTCGTAATGCCTTAATATTTCCAATTCCCCAAGCTTCTTTAGCCTATCTGGAAATTCTTTCTGCTTTTCAATTTCTTCGGCAGATAAAACGCAGGTGTTTGGAAAATACTCATTAAACAATTCGTATACCTGATTTTCATGATCTGGATTATGAAACCATGATTTTTGAATGAAAAACATTACTTAATTCCCTCCTTCCACATAGTATTTGCTATCATATTTGAAAATATCATGCGCTCATTATTGCTCAAATTCTCCAGTGGTATTCCCTGGTCAATCTTATACATTGCACCTTTTAGATCATCTTTCAACATTTGTTCATATTGCTGCAGTTTTGGGTTGTTCTCAAAAAACTTGCTAAACAGTTCTTTTTCATGCATTCCAATACTTTTAAAATACTGCTTATAATAACTTTGTTCATCAAAACCTAAGGAAAACGAATCATTATATAATTGTTCCCAAACACCACTATTTCCAAGAAGACGGTCTTTCCAAGCTATTTTACCAAATTCCGTTACCGTATTACAGTTTTTGAACTTAGGCAGCCTTTTAAGTCTTGGCAGCGTCTTTGCCAGAATGTCGCCATAAGCTGGCGCAAGCTTCTCTTCAATGCCGTATAGTTCTGCCGCATGATGGGCCGCTACCTCTGCGAAAGTCTCCTCCATAACACGCCATTTTTCATTAGGGCGCCCACCTTTTACAGCGTCCCATTTATGACCTTGTAGGGAAAAATGATAGGATTCATGAAATGCAGTTTTTATCTGATAAGGCATTGACCGATCATCATCCGCTTGTAGTGCGTATTCTATATACTCGCAAACACCTTTATCCGACTTAGGGTAATAGCTGCACCCGCCTCTAGAATCCATCTTTCTTATCTCCACAGGCACGCGTGATCTGTCAATCCCTAACCGGTCAATCAATCGTTCAGCAAACGCTTTTCTGTCCTGGTTGGTGTTAATACTGTCTATGGTGGGGAGCTGATCAATGACAAGGTTCTTAAAAGCTCCTTCTTGTATTATATCAGTTTGCGATACATTTGACCATTCATCTGCTTTATTTTTGTAATTTTCCTTATTTTCTTTATCCAGTGAGTATTCTGCCAGCCGTCCAAACTTGTCCGCCTGCCTTCTGGCATATTGGTGATTCTGTTCCTGCTTATACTTCTGCTCAATGCCTTTCAGCTCATCTTTTGTCCAGGTATCTTCTGCGGTGGATATCCCCGGAAAATAAGTGCTATGACTGTCTTTGCACCTTGGGTGGTACAAACCTTTCGCCATTGCTCTGCTCATGAGAGGGTATGGGCCATCACTCGCTTTTCCACCGGACCACACATCATCTATGAGTACTTTTCCAACAAAAGGCAGACATTTGGGACAGGGATTTCCACGCTTCGCAACTATAACCGTGGTGATTCCCCATTCCTGACGCTTCTCTCCTTCACCCTGCAAATATGCCCGCTTACTGGCTGTTCTGATCGCCATGTCCGCATAGTCTTCCAATGTATGGAGGGTTCCATTTTTATACTCCACGCAAGCAAGTCCCCGGGATAACATATCTTTGGTGGCCATGTCCACAGCCTTTTCGTAAGTGCCGGCTCCTGAATTGGCATATACCTGGGCATTGAAAATAGCCTTACGATACTGGTCGTTAGCCCTGCGCAGGATTGCTGTTTCCGCTTTCTCCATGTCGTGAGTGGTTGCCTTGACCAGAGCCTCCAGTTTTCGGGTATTGAGTTTGAAGAATTCCCCTTGCATAGCTGCCGATGCGGGCATATAACTTTTAAAGCCGTTTTTGATAGCGCGTAGGATCTGTTCCTCCTGTTTTAACCCTCCCTTTTGTCTGGCCTGCCAGATCAGTTCCTCAATCTGACCATTAATGCTTTTAAATTGCTTACCGTATTTCTTTTGGTTTTCCAGTTTATATTTTTCAAAAGCCTTAAGCTGTTCAGTCTGCCACATGGACCATTCATAACCTTCTTTAAGTTCTTCGGCTCGATGTCGGTCCATATTCCGGATCATGGAAGAAATCAGTTCCTGCTCAATGACCTCAAAGGCTGCGGCAATATCATACTCATTCACGGTATCACCTACCATTTGACAGGACTTTATATCCCTGTGCTTTAAACTGGCGGGCTAGATTCTTTAAGCGGGTAATACTCTCACAATTATCACGCCGCAACTCTGCATACCCACTCTTCTCAATGGCGTAAATTCCGAAAGGCACCTGCTCACTTGCCACTTTCAAGAGTCCCTGGTACTCCAGCTGGCTCATTTTGTACAGGCGGTTCATTACCTTGACCTTCATCTACTATCACTCCCTCCGTATTTAGTCCAGGTTCGTCTGTTTCAAAGATACCCTGCTCCTTCTTGATCCGTTTAACTTCCTCTGCCTTTTCATCTTCCGTCAGAGTGTCGCCATACATTTCATCTATGGATTTTTCTATGCTCATGACTCCGCTGGTTCTGGCCTTGCCAACCGTCTCCACCACGGAATCAAAGCCTGGAGCTGCGTACTCTCCGAACTTAACGGAAACCTCATACTCTCCGGGCGTCTTCTCCTGCATCTGATCATAAGTCATCATGACTTTACTTACCAGCTCTGGAAGCACCTTGCAAAGAACCTTAACTAGCGTTCCCCTGGTATGCATGGTGATTTTCTCCTTTTCCCTTTGGCTGTCCGCATTATCTGTCTTTTTCAGATCAATACCAAGAGTAGCAGGAGAAATGATACCCTGTAGCACCAGATCCATAAAGGCCGAATAACTGTTTAAATACGCTTCATAGGATATCTGAGGTTGGACTACCTCAATTTTATCGCTGTACCCCTCTTTCTTTACTGCTCCAATGGCTATGTAATCATTGTCAAACTCATTCGGTTCAATGAGCTGTCCGGTGTTTGGATCCCTTGGGACCATATCTTCCGGAATATACCGGTTAACTCTTCCTTTCCTCACTGCATCAAGCCACTGGCTGATTACTTCGTCCAAGGCGTCCAGATCGTCTGTCTTTCCTTCAAACAGTGCTTTGCCTCGGCCCTTCCACTTACTTGATGTGAAGAAGATAAGGGGTACACCCATGATGTAATCCCCGTCAAAAGCAGTATCTTCATAAATTGCCGTTTCCGGAAGAGTGTTAAGCTGAACTTCACCGCCTCCATCATCAAACAGCTTGTAAGTCACATACCCCTTTCCGTAGGTTTCTTCCAGGCGGTACTCCTTTGCTTCGCTGTTGGGATAAGGATACGCTGTGGAAAAGACAATTTCTAATAACCTACCTCGCTGGTATTTATACTCTATCCGGTCCGCCTCGTAAAACTCTATAACAGGATATTTACTGACATGGTCAAGACTTATCTTAAAGGCACCATCACCGGCTGATAGAGCACCGGCCACCGCTTCACCCAGGAGCCCTTCAAAGTCATTATCCTTTGTGATCTCATCCCACAATTCCTTTAAAGGCTGATTGTCTCCTTTTTCTCCAAAACTGATATCATTAAGATCTGCGGTTATAATATCCTTAAACCGATCCACCACAATCCCTACAATGCCGGAATGAATTTTTCTTACTTTCCTGAATGGTACGGAAGCCCAGAACCTTGCTTTGAATACATCGCAGTAAGCTGTCTGCTTAAAGAACTGTTCCAGCTCTGATGGATCCCCACGATACCAGATCTTATTTTTTAAGACATTCCCTTGAGAGGAAAGCGGTTCCTTTATAACTACCTGTCTTTCTTTTGCTCGCACAACCTTAAGCAACTTGAAATACATATCTTTAAACCAACCCATTTATGAACTCCTCCTTCCTGTTCCTATTTTCACCTCGTATGGCAGCCATGCATACTGCACGCTATTTACCATGTGATCATTCTTATCTTCTGGCGTATTGTCTTTTTCTTCCAACCAGCTATATACTTCAAGCTCCCGAATATAATTGACGCAAGTGTCCACAATGTAAAAACATGGCTTTGCTCCCGCATCTGCAAACCAGTTTAACTGATTGATGATACGGTCAATGATCTGCTCTTTCTTCCAGGCATCATTGAAATTGTAAACGCAGCCATTCAAGCGCTTGTACTTTAAAAACTCGGTTATAGTTGCCTGATCCGCGGAATCTATGAACGTATCTCTAGCAAATCCCCATTCGCTCCGATTGCGATCAAGGAAGTCAATAAAGTTTCGGACCGTATCCGTAGGGGCCAGAGGAGTTCCCAGTTCTGCATTGTTATAAACCTTTTCGTCAAGCACATAGCAGTTTCCAAGGTTTGTAATACCAATAAAGCTCATGGAAATGGTGTCCGGGGACTTCTGGGAATAGGACGTATCCAGCCCTGCTGAAAAGTGTACAAACCATTCAGTCTGATGGCGGTCATTTTGATTCCGGATAAACTGCTTTGCGTGCTCCTTTGTGACCACATGCTTCTTGCGGTCAAAATTGCTGAAGATCAAGCCGGTTGCTTTTCCTCGTAAGCCCTGGATCTTATTTTTCCATATCTTTGTGCCTTTCGGAGTATTCCGGATAATATTCTCCAGTTTCTCCTTGGGCAGGCCCAAATTATGGGTAAAAGAAAAGAACCAATGCACCCAGCCGGGCTTTGGTTCCTCTCGCAATTCTTCCATTATTTCTTTTGGTGTTTCATCCTGCCACTCGGAAAGCGGGCGGGAGCAATTAATATACTCTTTATATACCGGTAGGTTGGGATCATCGGGGTTAAGCGTTCCCATCAGGTAATCACAACGCATGGCTGACTCTCTTACAAACTCAATGTCAGCCGTGTTGATCTCGTCTATATACAGACAACCATACTGACCGCCCAAGGCTTTCTGCCACTTCTTTTTATCCCCGTAACCTAAAACATAGATGACCTTATCCCCTCCGGAAGTGCGAAAAAGAATGTGCGGAATCTTATCGTCTTTGGTTCCGTTGCCGTTGTATTCAGCCAGAATCCCGAAATCATCTATAATCCCCAGATCCTTATTGATGATGTTCTTCTCTGCGGTACCGGTATCTTTTGCCGCAATGATGTGCAACTTCTTGGGGCTCTCTGCAACCTTAAGCATGAACTTAAACAGTCCTACCGTTGTTTTCCCGGCAGCAGTGGTTCCCTCCAAGAATTCCACCGGGGCATCACATTTAAGAAATGCTTTGTACTTCCCTGACAGGAGCAGGCGTTCATTACTCATTATCCATCACCGCCACGCATCTGCTTGATCAGATCGTCAAGTTTGGTTTTCTCGGTTTCCAGAGTGCCAGAGACTTCCAGCTTATTCTTAAACATGCCCAGGTGCCTGCCAATTAGTTCCAGGGCCTTGCCTTTATCATTCAGCTTAATTTCAATACCGTTCGCCCCTTCTTTGATTCCGGCAATGGCGCCGATCTTTTCACTTGGTATATCTTCCGTTTGCTTAACTTTTACATAGGGACCTTCAATCGTAACATAATCCGTAACATTGGCGAATCCAATCTTTGCAAGTTCCTTTAAAACCATGTCCTGGGTGATCTCAGTACGCTTTTCCCGGTCTTTCATTCGCTTTTCAATATAACTTGCAACGTTAGCATTTGTTAGCATTCGACTGCTGTTCGCTCTGGCAGTTTCGTCTTTCTTGATCTTGGGATAAGCTACCTTGTAAGCTCTGGTAGCATTAAGATCAATCAGGTATTCATCTGCAAATATTTTCTGTTTGGCTGTTAATGCCATCAGTCTCACCTCACCTTCCAATCTGGCTAATTTTTTATAATAAAAAAGAGACACCGGGTGAGTGCCTCTGTGGTAATTACTATTCTCTTACGTTAAGTTCTATTTTTCCGCAATTAGGGCAAGTGTAAATACTTTTTGCCAATATTTGCTCCTGGTAAGTCACACCATTAGGGTACGTCTTGTCTTTACTGTATCCCAATGAAAAAGAAATGGATTCCTTATACATCTCAACATCGCACCTTTCGCACTTCATAGAAGTCCCCCTCTCCTTTTTTATTTCATCATATACCAAATTTTTCCAAAAGAAAACACCCATCGACTAAAAATCGACAGGCGTTCCTAGAAAGAATCAAGTATGAACCAGCTACTCCACATTTTCAGCATAGCAGCCGCAGGGAAATAAGAATATTTAAAGGAGTTTGTTACACCTTTTAATACAGCTTACGCAGGGTTATCTTGTCTCGTGATAAATATTTTAAATAAAAACACCCATCAAGGCTTAACCAAGATGGGTGTTTTCAAAAGGAGAATACTTTATATTAATTACCAGGGGTTTTACACCTGGCAACTTTAGGATTGCAGTCCATGTGCGCCGTTACACCAACTGCAAGAGGGTTTCCAGTCTGTCTAGCAGACCATTTGTTTGGGCGGTAACATTAAGCCTTTCGGCTACCCTGAAGTTGACCGCCACTGTCCGGCGCCTTGTGAAACGATTGAAAATTTTAGGGGGAGGCTATCGGCTTTAACCTGATAACCTAAGTATATTATAAAACGGAAAAAACGGAAAATACGGAAAATCGTTACTTAATTTCCATTTTCTTGAAATAGGCATCACGAATGCACTTTCTGGGATAGTCCTCATTCTGCGGTATGCCGATCTTCTTAGCAATATCCTTCCAGCTTAAATTCTCTATGTACCTCATGCTGAAGACGTACCGGACTTGTCCATCTTCAATGGCTTCTATCCATGATTCAATCCAGGCGGCCTCTGCTTTCTTCCTGACCAGAAGATCCTGTTTCTGCTCATATCGTTTCCAGTCAAATCCTGTTACGCTCTGTGGCCTGGGATAGCCTCTCTGGTAGTCCAATATAACACTATGTCCCATACCGCTGTCAGTTTCCTCCATAGCGCTGATTTCATGCTCCAGGCAGACTATATCCAGTTTTAACCTTTGATAACCTTTTAGCCTTGCCTTGGTCATTCTCTTCACTTCTACCACCTCACCGATGTCTTATTCGCCAGCTTCCGGCTGATCATCAAAAGTAACTTACACTCCAAGACACTTAGAGGCTTTATCTTACTGCCAGAACTTATCTCGATTGTCAGGATCATTTCTCTCCTCAAAAATAATCTTGTTGCAAGATTCCCGGAGCTCAGCAATCGTAGGAGGAAATTTGTTGTACTGTACCCACTGTAAGGCCGCCTTTTGCAAATAAAAGAACTGTAGGTCTTTAAGGCAGTCATACCAGACCTTCCATTCATCTTCTGCTGCCATGAAATTCTTTTGTCTATATGCATTCTTAAACATTGTTGCGATTTCAGTAAATTCTTTTTTAGTCATCTTTATTCCACCTTCCTAACCATTCGTCTGAATCTGATTTATTTTCATCACCCGGCTTGTCATTGTAATAACCTTCTAAGACTTTATGGAAATTATTGGGTCTTACGAACCAGTCAAAGGTAATGGTCCAGCCTTTTTTACTTTGACCAAGAAGGAAAGGGCTGCTCCGCACATTTTCAACAGCTTTTAAGACTTCATCAAGTCCATAATCTCTGATCCGGGCTTTTAGCCAACCATAGCGCTGGGTGCCTGAAACAATTTTTTTAATCCTACTCAATCCAGGTAAAGAATTCCATGCATCAATGACTTGTTGCACTTCAGTGCTACGAACAGTATTGTCAAATACTGTATTATCATTTTCTTTCTCTTTATTTCCTTCTTTATATTCTTTATATTCTTTAGTAGTTGTTAGGTCTTTGTTAGGTCTTTGTTGGCTCTTTGTTAGGTCTTTGTCATCGTCTTTGTTAGGTTCTTCATCATTAACTTGATAAAGCCCCCAATTTACAATGGTTATCAGCCGTCCAGCCTTTGTTGATTCGTTTGTTAGAAATCCGTACTTTTCAAATCGCTTAATTGCAGTCCTAACGTTCTGTATACTAACGTCTTTCCCTGATTTTTCAGCTATTTTTTCTAGGCTGGTGATGAATTGACCTGGAACACAATCATATTGCTGACCATTCCACTCCCACCTTTTTTCTTTATAATTTGCCATTGATAAAAGGGTAATCAGAACAGTTTTCTGCTCAGATGACGAAAGGACCCATATAGGCTTATCAAATAGCTCTCGGTGAATTTTTATCCAACCATTCATCCCTTTTCCTTCCTGTGGTTACTACCTTTAAAAGCATAGTAACCACGTTATTTATGGCATATTTAACTTGTCTATTATATGCTTTTGGCAGGCTTTTTATCTTCCAAAAACACGTCAATAAACAAGGAAAGATTACGGAGCTTATCTTCATCTGCAGCTTTGATTTTTTCTATAATTGTTTCAGCCATGGAGCTTTGGCTGTTGCTTTCTTCCCCCTCATTATTACCAGCAGAATTGGCTGCTGTCATTCCCTGTAAATAGCCATAATTAAAAGCACACGCTATAGACTCAACGTTACCGCCATAATAATTCTTAATACTTAATGCCTGATCAAAAGTCATATCATAGTGAGGATCAACTTTAGTGACTTCACCTGCAGCTAAAATAACGTTTTTTACTCCCATTTCTTAAATCCTCCTTTGATTTTTCGCCAGAGCCGTGCTATTATGTACTTAATCCTTTGATTTTCACAGCTCCGGCTGTGTTTGCCCCTGGGAAGCACCAACTTCCTTTGGGGCTGTTTTTTAGTGAATTCTTGTTACGGTAGCCGGTTCAGTTTCCTGATCCACTTCTCCTGTTGCATAATACTCAATCAGCATATCAAGATTAATTAAAATTCTTCTACCAGAACGGCATACTGGAATCTTTCCCTGATTTACCAATTGCCTGATACACCATTCCCCAATACAACACTCAGGGTCCTGCTCCTTGAAGAAAGCGGCACACTGCTGGACTGTTCTCATTCTTGGCACTGTCATAGCTACATCTCCCCTCTATTGATTTTCCCAATGTCTAACTGCATATTTGTTGACGGCTGCCATGCATTGATATACTTAAGAGCTTCCTCATATTTAACTTTTGGAGTGTTTCTGTAGGAATTAACCTCAAAATAATCCTGGTAGTCATGCCAAAGCCTTGAAATAACCATGCCGTACATTTTAGGAGGCTTGTCGTTTTCATCTCGCTGAGGATACTGATATGTATAAGCACGGGCTCTTTTACCGCCTACCGCATTAAGAACTACGGTCTTGGCCAACTCCTTAAGCCGTTGTTGCTGTTCATAGTCCACTGTCATTGAGGTTTCCAG
Organism: uncultured bacterium; assembly: GCA_963519465.1. Taxonomy (GTDB): domain Bacteria; phylum Bacillota; class Clostridia; order Lachnospirales; family Lachnospiraceae; genus Lacrimispora. The sequence goes on along the minus strand of CAUQMY010000014.1, from coordinate 14,046 downwards.
TTTATCAACTCTCTGCTCCACGCCTTCCAGCCTTTCGCCCTGCTCGTCCATCATTCCAAGCTGGATCCTCATGATCTGCTCATTTGTCAGTTTTTTTACTGGCTCTTTTTCCAAATCTATAAGTTTCTGGCGAATGATCTTTCCTTCAGGAGTTCTTTGAATCATAGCAATATGTTTCGCCATATCCAATTTCAAAAGATGATTCTTTGAGTATCCCAAGGCAGATGCCTGCTGTGATGATTTAAAATGAGCGTCCTCAAAAATCATGACGCTATCATTTTGCCAGAAATCAACAAAATCCTTTCGGTTCTCAAATCCATATCCAATCATCTCTTTTATCCAACTGGTATAATCACCCTTTATTTTTAACTTTTCCTGCAACCCTCTCCCATACACAACCTTTTCTCCCTTGTCAGTTGCATATACTGGAATTACATCAGAACTAAATATTGTTAAATTACTCATACAGAAGCAACCTCCTTATCACGTCTGCTATAGAAAGCCTTGAACGGCTTATCATTATTACAATAAGTGCTTAAATCGTCAATACTATGAATCCACATCATGAGAAAATATTCTATATCCGGATTCGCATAATTCCATAAAACATCTGCAGCATCCTGCGCTGATCCAATCGGCTTGTCCGAAGGTAACTTACCTAATTTCTCCATTACCCAGAAATAATCCTTATAGCCTCCTTTTTCGCCACCATAATCCTTTTTGACGGGAAACATCTGCATTAATTCCCTAGGTGTAAGAAGACCAACTGCAGTCATAATGGAATGGCTTCTTTCGTAAAGCCAGTTTATTCTTTCCATTGACTTTATCTTTGAGTGATCCCGATTCTTAAAACACTCTTTGCCGAATGCTTTTACCCCCAGGAATACATACTTTTTCAAATCTTTCCTTCTCAACTTCTTGGGTTTTTTATACTTCCGGTGCTTCATCTGAAAACGGAATAGCGCCCAGAAATACGGTCCGCCATCATACTGCTGTACTTTTAACTTTGAAAGGCTCAATGCCTCACTAGCAAGTGTAGGAAGTCCTTTAAATTGGTGATAGTACCAAATGGCCACAAAGCAAGTTTTAAGGATCAACTTTATCTCTAAATACTCTTTACGGAATAATCGCCGGCTTTTTAATTCTTCCAAAATAATATCTGGTGAATAACACTTTCCTTTTAGAGCCTCTGTTTCAGAAGCCTCACGGTACATCTTACGTAAATCTTCCTTGCTGCTATTCCGTAAGTGAAACAGGAAGTTGTTAAGTGATCTGGTCACGTTATCAGTACTTTCAAAATATTCGGATATTTGCTGATACATTTCAGGTTCCATATATCCATTTAAAATTTCCTTACACTTTTTAAATCCCTGAAAATCCATATGTAGATTCTTCTCTGCTGGGTTAATCTGAATGATATGATTTTCATCAACTAATTTAGCAAATCTAAATCTGTTACAGCAGGCTGGAGCATATTTTTCTGCCCCAACATATGCAAGAAGTTTTTCAACACTCATAAGCGGATCTTGTACCCGGTTACCTTTTTTGATAGCCTCCAATAATAGTTCTTTATTTTCTAAATCCATTAAATTGACCTTCCTTTTCCATTAAATTTAAATCCATATTCTGTTTCCAAGGCCTTGTGCTGGGTATGATATCACCTAAATTCAAGGCTGTAAATACCCCCAAAGCTGCTCATAAATAAGCCTTAATCCGTTAAATCATGATTTAATTGAGTAGAAAAATATTTGTTTTTATTTTAAAAATAATTAGTATTAATCACAGTTTTATTTTTTTAAGTGGGGCATGATTTTTATAGGTTTTTAATCAACTAAATAGGTATTTGCATGAGTAAAATTTCTAAATATAAAAATTCTATAAACTGCCATTCCCCTGTATTTTAGGATTTTTCTTTAATGCATCACATATCAAATCTGCTAACGGAAACTTCGTAAGCAGTTCTTTTTTCTTCTCTACTTCCCATCTTTTTGTTATAGTCCCTGCTCTGAATTCGCCCAGACAGCTGTACCTTAAGCCCTACCGTGAATAAAGCTGAATACCTGGAATTTCTTTTCCATACGATACAAGGTATGTAATCAGATTTACCAGATGGACGATTAACCGCAATTAGTAAATCTGTGACTTTGATACCGGCTGGCGTTTCTCTATGAATTGGAGTTTTGCAAATAAAGCCATTAAGTGATATCTGATTGTTTTCCGTACGATCAACAAATTCATCCACAAAATCAATGTCTTCAACGAGCACAAAGAGAACTAACCTTCTTTTATCTCCTTCTTGCTGGTTATATGACCGGAATTCTCCGCTTACTTTTACTGTGTTTCCTCTGTAATTTTTCTTGCTTACATCGATCAGACGATCCGAAATCATAATCGGAATAATGTCAACAACCTTGCTTAACCGCTTCACGGACAAATGCGCCATGTAAAATCCCTCGCCAAGCACCTTATGATTAAAATCTAATCCAGAAACAATATCTCCGATCAAAGTAACTGTATTATTGGTAATTTTTGTATTCATCTTGATTTCCTCCTGCGCACCCCGTATAATGGGATTGTAAAATTATTTATTATTATCTTGATACCCTGGGAGTTGCCGCTCCTGGGGTTTCTGCGTTCTTGTACTCTTGTCCGCAAATCGGGCATTTTGACAGCATCACGTACATTTGCTTCGTATTTGCTTTGCCCTTCCTTCTCACTGTGAAGGAAAGATATACTCTACCGGATAACAGCTCCACCGGGGCCTCCGCTTCTTCAAAGCCCATTTCATCGATAAATCTCTGTTCCATTTTCTTCATGCAATCACACATTTCCTTACACTTCCTCTCACATCACCTCTAATGCTCCACAAACCGCAAACATCAGAATCATACTGCTACCAAAGATTACCGCCGGCATAATCCGCTTTGTAAGCTCCATCAAGCGTGACGGGCGGGTGTCGGAGTAATCGTCTAAGTTGTCATGGTACTTTCGCATGGGGTTCCTCCTTTCCAGCTAATTCTTCAAGCAGCCACAACTGCGAGCATCTGAACTCTCCCAAGTGGCAAGTCTTCTTGCTGAAAGTACTCGCCGGCATCCCAATCTCTTTAGCTAACCCCTGATTGGTTAAATTGTTACGGGCTTTGGCGGCCAGCTATCGTCCTCAAAATCATCTACACAATTAAACTGTTTTACCTCTTCTCCTTGCCGTTTCACTTTATGCTCCCTTTTCCTTCCGTTTCCAGTAAATAATCCACTCTGACATTACACAATTTAGCCATTTTAACAAGAACTCCGGCGGGTATAGGACTCATACCACTTAACCAGCTATGGTAAATTGAGGGATGAACACCTAAACTTTTTGCAAATTCTTCATTCGGCATTCCAAGCCTTAATCTAACTTTTTCAATATTTGGACATATCACATTTATCTTTTTCTTTGCACGTTCCTGGCGAACACCCTGAATCTTGCCATAGTGGTAAATTGCACTTAAAAATGCATTGAAATTATCCTTATCACTGCTCAAAGGCTTGCAGCCGTAGGCATCAGCCATATTCTTACAGAACATCATTTCATCTAAATTCGCATTCCGGCCAAGTTTAACCGCCTCTTTCACTTCCCTTATATATTTCATGATGCATACTCTCCTTTTGTTTTAATGTTTCACCCACTTGTGGGAGAACGTCCTAGCGCCTAAGCCTGGTAGATGGTTTCTACCTGGCAACCAAGTCCCGGCCAGCAAATCACTTTACCTCTACACAATAAAACACCAACATTTCCCGGATCACAGATTCATAGACCGGTTTTAAATCCTTATCAGCCTCAATAATGGAGATTTTGTTGATCCCCTTAATCATTGCCTGACTGGCACCGGCCTCCATAGCTCTACTACGTTCATTTGCAACTCTCTGATTTAACTTACATGGCCGCTTCGATGTAAGGCGTTCATAACTTTCGGCATAGACAGCCTGATATCGCTCTTCCCGGCTACCGATGTACTGAAAATTCTCGCTCTCTGCTATGGCTGTTAAAGAGTGTTTTACCCATGATCGGAAGCCTCTCTGAATATCCTTACCAAGTGCCTGTACTATCGTTTTCTGGCTTTCCTTCACCGCATTAAGTTCTATGGCCTGCCGTTCCTGTTCCTTGGCCTGTCTCTTCTGCTCCAACTCCTGCTTTGCCATGGCTTCACCCATCTGCATGAACATTTGAAGCTCCGGGGATAACTGCATACGGTTTATCACCACTTCTTTCAACTTGTCTTCCACCTTTGTGAAATACTCCCTTGCATCTTCCCCTTTTTGATTCTTCTGGGTCATGGAAATCTTCTTGGCAAATTTAGCGGTCAATCGGAAATCCTGTGTGGGATTGGGATTAAATTCTCGTTCGTCATTTGGTACGAACGCCCAATAATCAACGTTTTCTTCCGCAAACTCATTTTCATGAATGTTTCTCCTGCACCATTTAGAATAGTTGCTTTTATCCAGTTCCAAAAACTCATACAATTTCTTTGCCGTTGTCATTCCCTTATCATCAATCCCCAGGGCAATTTCTATAGGAGTCAATCTCGAAGTGTCCATTGCTCTCTTTTCAGTTAATTCGTTCATGCGTCCTCCTTTAAAAAATACTCAATCGTTACTCCGAAATGGTTTGCTAAAAGATTAAGCTTGTCCACTTTGGGACAATACCTTCCCTTTTTCCAGCTACTTAATGTAGCCGTAGAAATGCCTGTTTTTTTTGCTACCTGGTACGCTGTTTCACCACTCTGATCCAATAAGATTTGAAATTTCTGGTACATTTTTCCTCCTTAATAAAATAATACATTGACAATAGCTAAGATTCCTTATATAATACTAATTGTCGATTTTAGTTTTTTTATATAAGTTAGCAATCTTAGCTTTATCATATGATTAACTAATATTTTTTAGCTATGCATAGATACTATCATAGTTTTATTAGGGTGTCAATATAATTAGCTAATATTTTTTAACTATTTTATGGAGGACCTTTATGTATGATATTTTCGAAAAACTATTAAATAAAAAAGGTGTTACAGCTTACAGAGTTGCTAAAGAAACTGGTATTTCTACAGCAACACTAACACAATGGAAAAATGGTACAAGCACACCAAAACAGGATAAATTACAGCTTATAGCGGATTTTTTTAATGTTACAATAGACTATTTAACCGGGAATACAGATCGTATATATTGTCCTGATTGTGGAATGTTATATAATCCACTTGATGATAGCAATGAAAAGAATCACACCGAATATCATAAAAAATGGGAAGAGGCTGTTAAAAAATATGGATTTTGTTGGAATTACATAAAATCCGATGAAGAAGAATTATTATCCCAACGAAAGCTTAATGATTCTAAATTAGATGAAGATAGTCTTTTTATAGCAATGGAAAATTTGTTAAGAGCAAAATTTTCAAATATGCTAAGAGAATTCAACTTTGAATATCATTATGATTTTAAGCATTTTGTTTCCGCTCAATTAGCAAAACACAGTATTAAAGATCTAGTACCAGAAAATGTATTTAACAGATTAGTAAATAAATATGGGATAGAATTGGGAGATTATATAACTTCACCAGAATTTTCTCTTTATGAAAATAAAACATGGGATATTGCTAAGGATTTAAATAAAATGATTGATTTAATTCGTTCAACTGATAATGGACATATTTACTTTAATGATCAAAAACTAGACGGCATTTCTTTAGAACTTTTAGCAAATGCCTTAGAATCAGCAATAAATCAGATAAAAATACTTAAAAAGGATAAAATCTCTAATTCAACAGATTAACATTACCATAACTTATTTTTTTCTTTTTTGTCTAAACAAAAAGGAGGTAGAATGAACGATCAAACATTATATTTCATGAATGGTATACTTTATAAAATTGATCCTGATGATGGTCGTAATTATTACCAAGCACGGTTTTTTGTTTCTGATGGACAACAATATGACTTTGAAAATCCGGAAGATATAAGAATATTACCCGTTCCTTTGTTTCGAAAACAAGAAGGGGCTATTGGAGATGTGACTAAATGCCTTGATTACATTGTACGAATGAAAGCCGGGCATCTTTATTCAATAAATAAATTTAATCTATGCTCTATTTGTCTAAGAAAAATGATAGAACTTATGAAACATAGTACTATCTTTTGGCCTGAGCATGACTACTATAGAATAGTTCAATGGAACGTGGAAATGGGGAATTTTGAAGAAGCTGAAAGCGCTGAAAGTGATATAAAATGTTTTTTAGAATCATCTCATAAATACATTGCATTACGTAACCTAATTGAAAAAACACCTGAAGTAATCCAAACACAGAAAGAATGGGAAGAAAAGAATAGGGATCGTAAAGAATATTATAAAATATTCTATCAGCTCCCAAATTTTTCTCCTAAATCTTTTGGGGGATATCGAAGAATGAAACACCTTAACAGCACAAATTTTCAAGAACTTATGCAAATAGCTGAAGAAGCTGGAATTGACATCGAATTATAAAAGAAAAGCCCCAGGAGCAGCGAACTCCCAGAGCTTATCAAATAGATGTAACCCAATAACCATAGGATACCGGATCACCCAAACAAGTATATTATACACGGTATCCTTCTAAAAGTGAACCCTGAAACAGGTGTTCGGATGCTACATAAAGAAGGGAAAGATATCATGGCAAGTATAAGAAAAAGAGGAAACTCCTATCAGATCACGGTAAGTAATGGTCGAAAAACTGATGGTTCTCAAATAATCGAAACAGATACCTATACACCAGAGCCAGGAATGACAAAACGTCAGATAGAAAAAGCACTTAATGAATTCGTAGTGGATTTTGAAAGAGACGTAAAAGCCGGCAAAAATGTAAAGGGTGAACGCATGACCCTCTTGGAACTATCTGTACCCTATCTTAAAGATATGGCTCCCCCAATTCTGGAAAAGACCACCTATCACGATTATAAACGTAAATTAGAACTTCGTATTCTCCCACGCATCGGACATGTCAAAATTAAAGACGTAAATGCCCGGTTGCTAAGAGACTATTCAGATTCTCTTCGTAAGGACGGCGCACGCCAGGACGGTAAAAAAGGTGGACTGTCAGAAGGCACGATATCCAAAGACCTTGCCATTGTCAGTGCTATGATGAGTTACGCCGTTGGAGAGGCTTACATAACAATCAATCCCATTATATACTCTGGAAAGCAGAAACAGGGCCGTAAAGCCAAGAAGGAGTATAAGGTGAACTGTTTTACCATTGAACAGACAAAGTGGTTCCTGTGGGCTCTAGACAATCCTATTCAAGTAAAGCGTAAAGCTCATGATCGAAAAGATGATACTGGGAAATCTTATCACGTTCCAGAATACGCCCAGGAATGGCGCTTACCACTAAAATGGAGGGTATACTTTTATATAGCACTCTTCACCGGGGACCGCCGTGGTGAAAATGTGGCCCTTACCTGGAAACATCTTGATTTTGATAAATGTGAAATATCCATAGAAAACTCTACGGCCTATGTAGACGGTGAAACATATCAGAAGGATACAAAGACGCATTCTTCCCGTTCCAACATCGTACCGCCTATCGTCATGGAAATGGCCAAGAAATTGAAAGCGCAGCAACAAAAAGAATATCTGGAGCAGGGCGATAGCTGGCAAGGACATAAAGGAAAGGATTTTGATAATAATTTTATTTTCACTCAAACGAACGGAAAACAAATGAATCTATCCAGTCCATATCATGAATTTAAAAGAGTTATTCGAATCTTCAATGAAAATGTTGCTGAAGATGAATCACAAAAGATTCCGGAAGCCGCAACCATGCACGACCTGAGACATACCGCTGCAGCTATCCTGATATCAAATAATCTTGATCCGCAATCTGTAGCTGGAGTACTGGGTCACAAGGACCCCACAACAACATTAAATATTTATTCCTATTTCTTCCGTAGTAAGAACACCGAAGCAGCCAATATTATGCAGTCTGCTCTACTGGATTCAGTCCGAAAAGCAGACTGATTTTTGACTAACATTTGACTAACAAAGTTGCAAAACGATACTTTTGACTAACAAACAGCACCTAACGAAAACCCGCATAAAACCTATGAAAAATCGACATTACCTCAAATTACCAAACGGCACAAAAGCCCATTTTTTTGATTCGTAATGCGTGGGTCGGGGGTTCGAGTCCCCCCGGGAGCTTTAAAAAAAACCTCGTATTTACGAGGTTTTTTTGTTGTTCTAAAAGGCGCTTTTTACTTAAGTTGTTGATGCTTTTGTAAGCGAAATGTTCCGCCTATTACTTTCATCTTTTCAGATTTATTTCCCACATATTTTTATATACTTCAAAATAGCTATATTTGATAGAAAAAAAGGAAAGTTGAATTTGGATTTTCAACTTCCCAGTAACAAATTGGTTTAAATCACAAATTTAAATACTAATGATAATAAAATCAATACAGCTCCAATAATTGAAATTGTTCTATAAATCTTTACAGAATCCGGATCATCTTTTTCATTTTTCCAATAAAAAATTCCAGCACCCAACATCCCTGATCCAACAAGAATAAATAGTATAAACAAGAGCCATTCTTTCATTTTGTTTTTCCTCCAACTAAAAAATCGAAACATTTAATTATAAATTATACTGAGCCCACACTTATGTATAGCTTTACTTGATATTTGATTACGTTCAACTCTTATTACAAATGTAAAAAAACACTGGCCGAACTAATAAAAAATGCATTATATACCTATGGGGGTATATGTACATTATACCCATATGGGTATACAATGTCAATATGTTGCAATGATTTTTATAAATCAAGCGAAACATTTAGTTGTCAGGTATTCTGGGCTTTTGCTAAAGACCAATTTTGTATATAAAAAAGAACTACTAACTAATATAGAGGTTAGCAGTTCTTCAAATTATAATTATATGTATTGGTATTTTCCTACTTTGTCTTATTTCATTTACAATCACGGCTTTTTCGTTAAGTACAAAGCAATTGTATCATTAAGTATTATTTTATTTCCCGCATTCATAACAGCTTCACGAATTCCATTATAAAAGCTGGATTTATATGGCTCCTGTAATGTGATATGCTCGACCTGGGTGCTTGCTAAGTATTCAATATACTCTTCGGCGCTATACACTCTTGTACTTTTCCACTCACGATAGTTGTAATCAACAAATCCGTAATTGACAACATTATCATAATTCAGTTTGCATGTATATTTTGTTTCAACATGAAAATGTTCATCATATACTTTTTGTATTTCATCATACAATGCCTGGTTTGACGTTTTTTCATCTGTGTACGTCATAAACATCGCTAAAGTTCCGCCGCTTTTAAGAAGATTATACACCTTTGGAAAACAGATTTTCTCTGGTATCCATTGTATCGTAGCCGCCGAAAAAACCAAATCGAATTTTTGAGTGCCAAAGTCATAGATTTCAAAGTCGCCGTTTGCTATATTGAAATTATTATAAGGACCGAATTTATTCTTTGTAAACTCCACAAAATGTTCCCCGAGTTCAATTGCTAAATAATTGCAGCCTGTTTTTAAAAATGGCTCCGTGGCTTGTCCTGTTCCTGGACCAATTTCAAGCACTGTTTTGATCGCATCAATTTTGGCGTAATCAATTACATCAGCAAATAGTTCATCACAGTAGCGAGATCTCCATTTGTCAAACTTTTCAGGAATTGTATCGAATGTTTTTCTAAAATCCACTCCTTTTTACCTCCTAAAATATTAATAATTATCTGTATAATAAAATACAAATTTACTTAACTATAATGATACGACAAATAAAACGAACTATCAATATTAAGTTCTAATGTGCAGGAATATGTTAAATGGTCATTAAGGCCAGTCCCCACAATATGCTCCTCTCTCCTGCGCTACATTTTTATTCTCTATTGACAATTAGAAAAAAAAACTGTATTATTGTATTAATCAACTAATACAATAATATAAAAGGAGGCTGCATTATGAACTGGAAACTGACAGAAGACCGACCAATCTGGATACAGCTTGTCGAACAGCTCACCATGCTCATCGTATCGGGCGTATATGCATCCGGTGCGGCTGTACCGACTGTGCGCACTCTTGCCAGCGAGGCAGGTGTTAACCCAAATACCATGCAGCGTGCACTTGCCGAATTGGAAAGCAGAGGGCTTGTTGAAACGCGCCGCACGGCAGGTCGGATCGTCACTGAAGATCTGTCATTGATACAAAGCGTTCGAAAGGATTTTGCCTATCAGCGCATGGACGAATTTTTCGCATCGATGCATGCACTTGGCTACACGGATGAACAAACACGAGAGCTGCTTGAGGCTTGGGACAATAAGGAGGAAACAGTATGAATCAGGAACTCATCACCGCACATGGTCTGACCAAGACCTATGGCACAAAACCAGCGCTTGACCACATTGATTTAACCGTTGGACACGGCCGCATTGTCGGTCTTCTGGGACCAAATGGCTCAGGTAAGACTACCTTTATCAAACTTCTTTGCGGACTTTTACATCCAACTTCCGGTACATTGCAGATAGATGGTCATTCGCCTGGCGTAGAGACCAAGGCCATTATCTCATACCTCCCTGATCGTATGTACTTTGCTGATTGGATGAAAACCTCCGACTTAACCGATTTCTTTGCTGATTTTTATACAGATTTCGATCGTCCAAAAGCCTTGGAGATGTTTGGAGCTCTGGGCATTGGGCAAAATGAACGACTTAAAACCATGTCCAAAGGTACGAAAGAAAAAGTGCAGCTTGCTCTGATTATGAGCCGTAAAGCACAGTTATATCTTCTTGATGAACCAATTGGTGGAGTTGATCCGGCGGCCCGGGACTTCATCCTGAATACCATTTTAACCAATTACAATGAAAATGGCACTGTCATGCTGTCCACACATCTGATTTCCGATATTGAGCGAGTGTTGGATGAAGCCATCTTCCTGCAAAATGGCAAAGTTGTACGCCATGATACTGTTGACAACATACGCGAACAAGAAGGAAAATCTGTTGATCAGCTCTTCCGCGAAATCTTTACGTACAGCAGCTAAGAAAAGGGGGAAAATAAAATGTTTCGTAAACTTTGTAAATATGAATTCAAATCCATTGTACGGACACTGGCTCCGATTTATCTGGCCGTGATTGCCGTATCCATTATCAACATGTTTATGGGAGTGGGCTCGCTGACTAACGGTTACTATGATACCCTGCTTAGTAGCATCAACTTTGGTAAAAGCTTGCTGAGTCTGATTCAGATGGTCTCCATTTTGGCCTATTTTGGTGTGTTAGTTGCGCTGAGCGTTCTGACTCTGATTGTCATTATCCAGCGATTTTATAAGGGGCTTCTTTGCGACGAAGGATATCTGATGTTTACACTGCCGGTTAAGCCCTGGATGCTTATTGCTGCAAAAGGTACCACCGCATTTGTAATGTCACTGGCCAGTGGTCTGACTGCAGCAATCTCCATCATGTTACTGGTACTCGGCGCGGTAGGCCCCACGGAGTTCATTCATGCCATTACTTCTCCCCAGGTATGGGAAGTGATTAACCGTTCCCTCTCTCAAGTTCCATCCTGGCCTCTTCTTGTATTTGAAATAATTATTTTGTCAATCATCAGCGGTCTGTCACAGCTCTACCATCTATACTTTGCCATGGCTCTCGGTCATCTGGCAAACAAGCATAGAATTATGATGTCTGTCGTAGCTTTTATCGTAACTTCTATGATTATCAGCTTTTTCAGCGGATTCGTGATGATTATGATAGGTAATGCTCCCTTCATTGATTCAATAGGCAGTATGGTTGATTCAATGTCGAATGCGCAGGGGGTTGCGTTTATCATGAATATGACTTTCCTTGCCTCCATTTTCTGCAGCATCATCGAGCTTGCAATATTCTTCTTTGGCACAGAACGAATTTTGTCTACACGCCTTAATCTGGAGTAAGATAAAGCTAGCTAAAACAATAAATTATAAACTCAATTCCAAAAGGCACCTTTAAACAATTTCTCATTGTCTAAAGATGCCTTTATTTTTTCACTTTATCTTCCTTATTCGTTCTATATTTAAGTTTATTATATTTACCATGAACCATTAGCTGGTTTATTTACATTCGGTTAATTCTTTACTTTTCTTCCACCGACACTTACCGGAATATTTATTACTTTTTGAATCGGCCTCCACACTGCATAAGCTATTGAAAAATCAATCATGCTGTGAATAATAGTTCCTGCTCCTACTAAAAGGATAACGGAGAACATATATCCTTTGTCATAATACGCACTAGACATATTATTCCCCCAGTAAAACAAGGTAACTACTGTCACTTCGCTGACTGAATGAATTACAGCCATCAGGAAACTGAACAGAACAGTTCCTTTTACAGTACTTAGTATCTTCGGATTCTTTTTAAGCATATTGGAACCAATAACAACAAAAATAATATGAGACAGAGCTCTCAATACTACTGCAATTGGAAATATACCCGCCAATAAAAATCCCATAGCAGAAATAAGAGCAACAGATATTGCAACATAAGGTGATATGAACATTGCTATAAATATGGGTACATGACTTGCCAAAGTGTAGGAAGCGGGTTCCAAAATAAATTTTGGTGCAAACATCGGTATTAGTATTCCAATAGCCGAAAGTGCTGCTGCGATTGTCATTTTTTGTATTGAATTCTTACTGTTCATCTAATCTCCCCTTATTGAATGTTCAAGAAAGTATATTGCATCACATTATGTAATGTCAACTGTCTTGTCACATGTAATACACATTATTATATAGAACTTAATAACCATTGTCAAGACAATAAATAACACTTAAAATCGTAATAATTGTCAAGGAGAGAATAAAGTTTATTATATTTTTGAATAAAATTATTTGCGGGAACCAAATGATCGGTTCCCGACTTTTGTTTTTTCTGTTAATTCCTAAATCTGAATAGCACATGCCAATCCAATATATACCTATTGCTAATTATCTTATTCTGACCTTTGACCATCGCCCTATATCTATAAAAGGCTTGCGTATATGCCTCCGTATTTATAACAAAGTTTTATACTTTAGTAAGTATTTTGACCAGCTGATTTGTTGTTACCAAGAAGAAAATACAGCTTATTAACAGAGTCAAAATTTAAATTAGCATTTTAATAAATAATATATTCGAGTTATGGTGATTCATTTAATGCAATACTTTCATAAGTTCATGATTATCGCATCATTAACAAACTTGTACGTTTTGACATATATATGTATATAAAGAATTTTTATAATCCTTTATTTATTCCAATATTATAACGCCTTAATATTAAGGAGGAACTATATATGCACAATTGCAGAGATTTTGATAATGATCGTTGTTTTAATCGTAACTGTTGCTGTATTGGTCCTAGAGGTTGTCCTGGTCCTACTGGGCCTACTGGGCCTAAAGGACCTACTGGACCTACCGGACCTAAAGGACCTACTGGACCTACCGGACCTACTGGTGCTACTGGCGCCACTGGCGCTACTGGACCTACTGGACCTACCGGCGCTACTGGCGCTACTGGCGCTACTGGTGCTACTGGGCCTACTGGGCCTACTGGTGCTACTGGCGCCACTGGTGCTACTGGTGCTACCGGGCCTACCGGCGCTACCGGCGCTACTGGTGCTACCGGCGCTACCGGTCCTACTGGACCTACCGGCGCTACTGGTGCTACTGGTGCTACCGGCGCTACTGGTGCTACCGGACCTACCGGACCTACTGGTGCTACTGGTGCTACTGGCGCTACTGGTGCTACTGGACCTACCGGACCTACTGGTGCTACTGGCGCTACCGGCGCTACCGGCGCTACTGGGCCTACTGGCGCTACCGGCGCTACCGGCGCTACCGGGCCTACTGGACCTACCGGCGCTACTGGTGCTACTGGCGCCACTGGTGCTACTGGACCTACCGGACCTACTGGTGCTACTGGCGCTACCGGTGCTACTGGACCTACCGGACCTACTGGTGCTACTGGCGCTACCGGTGCTACTG
>CAUQMY010000013.1:0-166388 GCA_963519465.1 uncultured bacterium | reverse complement strand
GAAAAAATCAAGTCTGTCAGATATTTTTGAGAAAATGGCATTTATTATCATGAGTCCGACAAAAATGGCACTAGGATTTGCATCCTAGTGCCGCTTTGTCTACAGTCTGAGTGGCTGTCTATGAAGACAGCCACTTTTTATATCAACGCTCGCGAAAGGTTCTTATTAGTTCTACAATTAATAGGATTACGGCACCAAGGAAGATGAAGATGTCACCTAGGTTGAATACGACTTTTTTGAGTTTTCCGAATTGGAGGCTGAAATAATCAACCACATAATGACGGAAAAGTCTGTCGTATAGGTTGCTTATGGCACCTCCAAGTGCGATGGATAATGCCAGTTTTTCTGCAATTCTTCCTTTTTTCTGGAGAAGTACTGCAAGCATTCCTCCGATAAAGGACGCTACTGCTAACGGGATCATCTGGACCAGCTCGGGGCGGTTTTTTAGATAACCGAAAGAAAAACCGGGGTTGTGATTCTTGTATAGCAGGACTTTACCGTTGGTTCCCTTCATTTCTTTTGGGAAGTCACATTCCTCCTGCTCTTCGATGGAACTTTTTATGAAAAGGTCCACGGCTGCCAAAAATACTATGAGACCAATAAATATCATGACGCACACTCCTTCCGACCTTATTATCTCCATTTTACTGTACTTTTTATCCTTCGTCCAGTAATTCTGATCTGTTTTGAGTACTTTAACTTCTCATCTGAATGAAAGGACCGCCTTTTTTGTCCAAATAAGCTCGGGTTATAACAACAGAGCCGATGTTTGGATCTTTGGGGATCTCATACATGATATCAAGCATGAAGTTTTCTATTATGGCGCGCAGAGCTCTGGCACCGGTCTTTTTTTGAAGTGCTTCTTCTGCAATCCATTCTAAGGCATCATCTTCAAATACAAGCTGTACCTCATCTAATTCCAGAAGTTTTTTATACTGTTTTAAAATTGCATTTTTCGGTTCTTTCAGTACACGGATCAATAAATCTCTGGACAGGGATTCTAAGGTCACGGATATCGGAAGCCGCCCTAAAAATTCTGGGATCATTCCGAATTTTCTTAAATCCTCGTTGGTCACGTGAGACAGTATATTAACATCTTTTTCATATTGGTCTTTTAATTCTGCGGAAAAACCGATGGAGGACTTTTCTTTTAAACGTTCCTTGATGATATCTTCAAGATCCGGGAAGGCTCCGCCGCAGATGAAGAGTATATTTTCTGTCCGCACGGAGGTCATCGGGGTGAGGGCATTCTTTTGGTTGGAACCTACAGGGACTTCTACGGTACTTCCTTCTAACAGCTTTAACAGCTCCTGCTGTACGGATTCACCGCTGACATCCCGGCTGCTTGTACTTTTTTTCTTTGCAATTTTATCGATTTCGTCAATAAAAATAATTCCCCGTTCTGCCTTGTCCACATCATTGTCAGCCGCCGATAACAGCTTGGATACCACACTCTCTATATCATCGCCTATGTATCCGGCTTCGGTTAAGGAGGTAGCATCGGCAATGGCAAGAGGAACGTCAAGAAGCTTTGCCAGGGTTTTTACCAGATAAGTTTTTCCGCTGCCTGTGGGGCCGATCATCAGAATGTTGGATTTTTCAATCTGTACATTGCCTTCCTCGTCCTTCTGACCCTTTTCTACCAGATAAACTCTTTTATAATGATTATAGACTGCTACGGAAATTACCTTTTTTGCCTGTTCCTGGCCAATGACATATTCGTCTAGCTTCTGACGAATCACATGGGGAGCGGGTATGTCTTTTAAGTTTATCTCTGGCTTTGGATCCTTGTCAGACCGTTTTTTGATCTTTTGTTTTTTGGGAATATCAAGATCCTGGTCGTTTAACTTGCCAAGATCATTTAAGTTAAAATTCATATATGGCATATTCGGAATCTTGCTTATATCAAATCCGCCTTGAGTAACTGAATCAAACGCTTTCTGCATACAGTCATGACACAGATTCATTGAGCCTGGCATAGATACCATGGGTCCTGTTATACTTTCCGGCCTCCGGCATACATAGCAGACTTTTTCATATTCATCCTGCTCTTTTTTCTTATCTTCTCCATCAGAGCCTTGGACAGTTGTATCTTCCATCTTCTCCTCCAGTAAATCTTTATCGTTCAATCTATATTCTCCTTCTGTCTGTGATTATATACTTCATATAGGAATATTATAAAGCATTTAAAACGCTCCTACAAGTGCGGACAGGGAATTTAGACTTTTTTAATGAATCAAAAAACTCCCCGTGCCAAAAACCTTTGACACGGGGAGTCATCTCTTTGTTAACTTTGTGGCTGAGCCTCTGCAGGCCGTTTTCCAAGAGTGATATCTACGTTTCTTTCTACATACTGACCATTCTCAACGGACTGAACGGTAACGGATACTGTGGTTCCGCCTTTGTAATATTTCAGCATATTGGTCAGATCATCATAGGTCTTGATGCTCTGTCCGTCAAACTTGGTAATAATATCTTTTTCTCTTAAATCGGACTGGCTGGCTGCACCGCCTTCCACGATCTTGTAGATAAATACGCCCTGAGGCATACCAAGCTGCTGGCTTGTGGCTGCGTCTATATTCTTGCACTGAATTCCTAAATATCCCTGCTCCCCATCTGCTACCTGAGATCTGGTTGTTCTGGTCATCAATGTATCAATAATGGCCTGGGCTTTGGAAATAGGAATCGCATAGCCCATACCTTCTACATCAGTTGAAGAGTATTTTGCAGAGTTGATACCGATTACCTCTCCCTGCATATTTAACAGAGCACCGCCGCTGTTGCCAGGATTGATTGCTGCATCAGTCTGAAGAAGATCACGATTTGTTCCGTCTTCTGTCTGAACCGAACGGTCAAGAGCACTGATATAGCCAACCGTTACTGACTGTCCGTAGCCAAGAGCATTTCCGATTGCTACCACTCCCTGACCAACCTTTAACGTATCAGAATTTCCAAGAGAAGCCATTGCAATCTTTGATAAGGTATCGGAAGCAATGTTCTTTAATGGAACTGCAATGACTGCAAGATCCGTATCAGCATCGGTTCCTTTAATAGCGGCGTCAACAGCAACCTGATCAATGAAAGTTACCTTTAACGCTTCTGCTCCTTCAACCACATGGTTGTTGGTTACGATTAAAAGTTCATCGTCATTCTTACCTACGATAATACCGGAACCGCTTCCCTCTCCTTCTCTCTGCATAGGGCCGAACCAGGTCTGGCTTTCATAAACTACCTTACTGGTAATGGCAACCACTGATGGCACTGCTTTGTCTACAATTCCTGACACATCATTGATACCGCTGATGCTTGAAGTGTTTGTAGCCGCTGTACCTGCCGTGGAAGAAACGGTTTCCGCTTTGTTTATCTCTACGGAATTTTTATTCCCATAGGCACCGGCCGCCCAGTTAATACCAACCATAGTACTTCCGGCTATTACACCAAATACAAGGGCTCCGCTGACAAGAGCGGCTGCTTTCTTTGCAAAGCCTCGTTTCTTTCGTGGAGGTGCTTCTTCCTCAAAAGCGGCCGGTCCTGTTGATTTCTGGAACTGATATTCCTGATAATGAGGAATGCTCTGGTGCGCCGGTGTATGTTCCGGTTCTGGTTGGGAATTCGGTTCTGGTTGTGGATCAGGATCCCTCATTACAAAATTGGTGTTTACCGGTTCTTCTTTATACTCTTCAGGATTTACATTGCCTGTTTCTTTGTTGTCGTCATACATAATATCTATCTCCTTTCATGTATACTCGTTATCTCTTTGATAATCACAGTCTATCAATGAAATGTGACCATTTTGTGATAAAATTATATTGAATATGTGAAAAGAAATGGATATATTCCAGTTTTTTTAATTTGTGGGTGGTGCAGGCACTACTGGTGCTTCCACATTGCCACCTGTTGTTGCATTTCCTGGCTGTGAGGAGGTTGTTTCTCCAGGGCCTGCGGAATTACTCTTTGTAGTTTCTGGTGCCGTTGTCTCATGAGCAGCAGTGGTCTCATTGTTTCCAGGTCCATGGGAAGCGGAGGTGGTTTCTGTGCTTCCTCCTGACTGAGAAGGTTTGGTTTCTCCTGGTTTCGTCGTTCCGGATGAAGATTCTGTCTGTTTTGTCTCTCCAGGCTTGGTCTCCTTTGTTTCACCGGTACTGGTTCCAGGGCCGTTCTTAATCGGCTTTCCGTTTGCATCGGTCTCCTGTGCAGAGCTTTCTAATGAAGATGTTTCTTCTGCTTCTGTAGTTTTTACTGCTTTGGTTTCCTCTGTTTCCTTCTTTGTATTATTTTTCTTTGTATTGGATGAATCATCTGCATCCTTACCTTCTTTGTACATACCGGAATCTGCAGCAATCTTGGCACTGATTTTTTTCACCATGTCAGATGGTTCATAATTTTCCTTTTCAAAAAGGAACTTATGAAGCTCTGTAACATTGGTAACCAGAGTCTGGGGAATTACGCAGTCTCCCTTCTTGCCCATCTTCATATCTCCGCGGCTGAATGGGAAACCTCCCGTCTCGCCGATGTGATATTTGCCGATGTCTAAAAGGAGTTCGGTAAAGTCACTGAATGTAAGGTTGGTGCCGACCTGCTCTACTTCCATTAAAAGAATACGGTTTAACAGTCCTAAGTCTGCTTTTTTTGCTTTTTCAAATGACTTTTGTATGATCAGTCTCTGACGCTCGGTTCTTGCATAGTCTGTATCCATCTTTCTAAGTCTTGCATAGGCCACCGCCTGAACGCCGTCTAAATGATTCATACCAGCTGATTTTAAATGAACGGAAGGAACGCCCGTTTTTTTCACAGTCTCTGTAATAAAGGAGTTGATGTAACGGAATTCCGCCTTGGTAATGTCCACATCAACACCGCCCAGCATATTGATGCCGTCTGCAACGGATTTCCAGTTAAACGTAACGTATTCCGAAATATCCAGATCAAGGTTCTTATTAATGGCTGCCAGGGCCTGAGAAGCGCCTCCGTTGGCATAAGCGGAGTTTATCTTATTATAAGCATTGCCTTCGCTGACATTCAAATATGTATCACGGAAAATGGATACAAGTCTGATTTCTCCGTTGTCCCGGTTGATGTTGCATATCATAATAACATCGGCGTTGGTGCCTTTATTTACATTGCCGTCACGGCTGTCCACACCAAAAATGGCGATGGTCCGGTATCCGGTCATATGCTTTTTCTGTTCATCAGACATTTCTTCATTTTGAACCTGTTTTTTATCAAAGTCATCTGGCCGCTGGATCGCTCCCATAATTCTTGCCACATATGCATAGGAAAAAATAAGGGCCAGAGTAAACAGCTCCGCAATTGCCAGAAGAATGATGCGTTTGATTTTTCTTTTTTTGCCGTTTTGGGAAGCACCACGGCTGGAAGCCGATGGTTTTTCCTGAGCCGGAATTCTTGACTGCTGTCTGCTGCCGCCGTCTCCGATCACAATCTGCCCTCTTGATGCTGACTGGCTTCTGCTTTGTGTATTTCCTGGCGCCTGTCTGGGGCGGGATGTATCCTGACCGGTAGAATTATTCCCTGATGATGACTGCGCCCGGCGTACCGGCTGACTATTACCACCAGAGGAATGAGGCGCTGAAATGTTCCTGGCTCTCTCGCCAGTATTTCTTCCGCCGCCTTCCCGAACTGGGGCATTATTACCACCGCCGGGTCTCCGCTCTTCAAAGTCTTCATAGTCATCATCCAGGTAATAATCTCCATCGGACGGATCTGGTTTTGAATTATAACCGCGTCTTCCCCTTTTGGTTTTCTCACGGTCTAATTCATCATCAAATTCATTTTTCATTTATTTAACCTCATCCTAATCGTGTCGTATCCAATATCAGTACGCATTTTTATTAACAAACCCTTTGAACATTGTCAAAAACAGAATTTTAAAATCATATCCCAGGGTCCAGTTTTCGATGTAATACAAATCGTGCTCGATCCTTTTTGTAATGGAAGTATCTCCCCTTAATCCATTGACCTGTGCCCAGCCTGTAATTCCGGGGCGCACCTGATGCTTAATCATGTAGCGTGGAATCTCTTCTTTGAATTTTTCAACAAAAAGGGGTCTTTCCGGCCTTGGACCTACCAGACTCATGTCTCCACGAAGTACATTGAAAAACTGTGGCATCTCATCGATGCTTGTCTTTCTGATAAACCGTCCTACCGGTGTAACTCTGGAATCATGCGGGGTTGTCCATTTATTCTTTTCTTCTGATGGGGCCTGAACCACCATAGAACGGAACTTATACATTTGAAACGGCCTGTTGTGAAGGCCTACCCGATCCTGCTTGTAAATAAGCGGACCAGGAGCTGTCAGCTTTATAAGTACTACCGTTAACAGCATAATAGGAGAAAACAGAACAAGTGCTACGGTTGCTCCAACAATATCCACTGCCCGCTTTACGATTGCATTGACCGGATCAGTGAGTGGTACCCGGCGGATATTGACCACCGGAAGTCCCTGCAAATCCTCTATAAAAGGTCTTGTAGGAATCATGTTATTATAATCTGGTATAAATTTGGTATGAACTCCTGATTTTTCGCAGGAGGCCACGATTTTCTCTAAATTGGCATACTCGTTAATGCTCAGAGTGATTGCGATCTCATCTAAGGAGTTTAAGGCAAGAATCTCGTCTAAGTCCTTGATCTTTCCAATAACATTCACGCCTTTGTATCCGCTTCCCCACTCTTTTTTATTATCCAGAATGCCTTTGACCTGATATCCCCATTCGGGATTTAAACGCACCCGGTCAATGAAGCCTTCTGTCGCACGGCTGTAGCCAATTAAAAGAATGTGCTTCTGGTTGTAGCCCTTGGAGCGCATGGACCGCAATATGCTGCGGATCAGATTCCGCTCAACGGTTTCCATAATAATGTTGATGGCAAAGAAATAAAATACCATCCTGGTGGAAAATTGGCTGAGATATGGGTTCTTTTTAGCCAGGAATAAAATCAGAGCAAAAAGCAGTACTCCCAGTAAATTGGCTTTTAAAATGTTAACAAACTCATACCGTCTTTCCTGAACCCTTTTCGGCGCGTACAACTGGAAGATGCCGTAAAGCAACAGATAGGTCGGCAATATTACAAGAAGCGCCGCAAAATAGTACCGAGGTGCCAGAACCTGCTTAAAAGGGCTGAACACCTGGTTACCCAGCAAAAGAAACAGCCAGGCAATAACATAGGAGATGATAATGACCAGTCCATCCAGTACTACATGAAACCCATTAAATTTTTTCTGATTATCCTTTATCATAGCAGCAAAACCTTCCAATCGTGCATTACACCATATTTCTCCATGATAATTCCCGTTTATTATACATGATATGTTGTTATAGTTCTATAAAAAATTTCTTAATATGACCTGTCAATTTTTAGTTTTCTTCGTAAAAATTCCCAAACATAGAGGACGGTTCCCAGAATCAATTCGAATTCAATTATTATATAATTGAAAAACCGGGACATTTGAAACCGAACCTTTTTTGTGCTCCGGGCTGTCCGGAGGCCTTCTTTTAATCCTTCCATATAATCAGATTCAAATCCGATTTTCCGGAAAAACAAGTATTTCACAAATATTCCCAAAATAAGGGGAATCAGATTCAAAAGAAGCTGCAGGGCTGGCATATTTTTATAATTTAAGTAGATATTATTTCTGGCAGCAAGTTTGACCTTAAAGGAATTGTACTTGGAACCGCTGGTTCCGCTTCCAACATGGTAAACCACTGCGGCGGGACAGTAAACGTTTTCATAACCGTGGATCTTCGCACGGTAGCCTACGTCTATATCTTCCAGATAAGCAAAATGAGCTTCATCGAATCCGCCAATTTCATCAAATACTTCTCTGCGGTAGATGGCGGCTCCGGCACAGGCTGCAAATACGCTGCGCGGCTTTTCATAGCCACTGCTGCTTTGGCCTACGCCTCTTTGATATGCCCAGCCCAACACGCTGTACATATCTCCGGCATCATCCATCAGTTCCTTATGATGGAGTTGAATCATCTTGCTGCTTGCGGAAAATATCTTTGGAGACCGGTCCATCATACGGACCAGTTCCTTCACGTAATCCGGCTGCGGCTCGGTATCATTATTTAACAGGATGACGTAAGGTGTCTTCGTATGCCTGATTCCTACATTCACGGCACCGGAAAAACCGGTGTTTTCCTCCAGGAAAATTGTAGGAATCTTATGTTCCTTCAGCCAGTCCACACTTCCGTCTGTAGAACCGTTATCAACCACAAGAAGCTCAAAGTTTTTATCACTTTGAGTTTCCAGCGCTTTCATACAGGGTTCCATAAACTTTAATCCATTATAATTGGGAATAATGATGGTTACTTTTTTCTGCATCTCATACCTCAAGCTTATAGGGTTCTCCGATTTTTTCTTTCCGGAGGTCACGGAGGGCAAAATTGGATTTACGCAGGGTTAAATTCGGATTGTAATATGGATCTCCGTCTCTTAAGATATCCGGCCATTTATCAGAGAATTTTTTAATCTCCCGGTTAAAGCGGGCTACCTTTTCCGGTGTGTCCTCTAGTCCTCTTGATTTGGACTCATAATGATAGAACAACGCGTAAGGAGCGTATACCACCAGCTTATTTAAGGAGCGGATCTTCATGCAGTAATCAATGTCATTAAAGGCAACGGCCAAGTCTTCGGAGAATCCTCCTGCCTGATCAAACAGAGAACGCTTGCTCATCATACAGGCAGCTGTCACCGCGCTGTAATCCCTGGCACACATGGCCTGGTTAAAGTAGCTGCTTTCGGATTTATGAAGTCCAATAAAAGTATGTCCTGCGATGCCGCCAAAGCCGACTACCACTCCGGCATGCTGAATGGTTTCATCAGAATAAAGAAGTCTTACACCGACAATTCCCACATCATCTCTCTGACAGAAGCCTAACATCTCAGAAATACTTTCCGGATTAATGATCTCTGTATCATTATTTAAAAACAGGAGATATTCGCCTTTTGAGAAGGTAACTCCGAAGTTATTGATGGCAGAGTAGTTAAATTCTTTCTCCCATTTCACCACATGGACGAAATCAAACTCTTTTTGAATCTTTTCATAATATTCAAAGGTCTCCGGCGCCGTACTGTTGTTTTCTACAACAATGAACTCCAGATTCTTATAGGATGATTTTTCAATAATAGAACGCATGCAAAGATCTAAGTCTGCCGAATGATCCTTGTTAGGGATAATAACGGATACCAGTGGATCTCCGGTTATTTCAAAGGTTGAATGATAAATGCCGTAATCAATGCCTTTTTCTACAGACACGGCTTTCACTCCAGTCCGGTCATAATGGGCTTTTACAGCTCTGGCACCTGCCTCAAATGCGTATAATTTGCTTTCCGGATTGCTGGCGGTGGAGTTTTGATGGCAGCGCCAGTGATACAGAGCCTTTGGCACATGATAAATTCTTCTGGCTTTTTCCGTACAGCGCAGAATGAAATCATAATCCTGTGCTCCATCGTATTCTTCCCTGAATCCGCCCACTTCCAAAAGCAGTTCGTGATTCACCACAAATAAATGGCAGATGTAGTTGACACTGGTTAAAAGATCCGGATTAAAATCAGGTTTGAAATGAGGTTCAAATAACTCTCCCCCATCAATATCAAGCTTGTCTTCATCGGTATAGACAACGTCGATCTCAGGATCGGAATTAATGGCTTTTACGCATTCATACAAAGCATCTGGAGCCATAGTATCATCATGGTCGGCCAGAACGATAAAGTCTCCTGTTGCCATCTCTAAGGCTGCATTGGTATTCCCGGAGATTCCTTTATTCTCTCCAAGGATTACATAGCGGATTCTTTCATCTTTTATAGCATAGCGCTTTAATACCCGTTCCACGCTTTCCCCTTTGGGGCTTCCGTCTGCGACGCATACTTCCCAGTTTCCATAGGTCTGCGCTAACAGAGAATCCAGCATGGCTGCAAGAAAACGTTCCGGTGTCTTATAAGCAGGTATGACTACTGACATCTTGGGCATATAGTCAAAAACCGTTTTTTTCTGTCCTTCCAGCTCTTCTTCCGAAGGCTTTGTCAGTTCGTACCATTCCGGATAATCATAGTCGCTGTCAATGCCCTGAAGTTTGTGCCTGGATTTGATCAAAAAGGCTTTAAGTCCGTTCTCTTTCAAGAAATCCGCTGCTGACTGAAAGGTCTGTACATTCATCATGCTTTTCAGCTTTACGGTCTTTTTATGGGCGGAGCTATTCTGTTTTTCAATGGTCTGGGCATTTAATTTAACCCTTACCGCCTTTCCGTCACAGTGGATCACCAGAATCCGGTCTTCGTTATTCTCTCTGATATAAGGAATTCTAATGTCAAATCCCAAGTCCTTATCGGTAGTCTTTTTGAAATAGATCTGGCTCACATCGTCTCTGCGCACTGGGACATATTTGAAATCTACCATATGTTCCTGGCCGTCAAGGACTTGAAACTGAACTTCTGATTCAAGGGTCTTTCCGATTACCCAGCCATTTAGCACGATGGAATTTTCACGGATTCTTGCTACGTCTATCTTATATTTCATCTCTGTTACCATCCTCCATAGAGGCTGCTGTAAGAAGCATCTCCTCCTCCGAGTCACATTCCTGCCCGGATGTAAAATTAATTCTTTCTTCTTCAATAACCAAAGGTCGTTTCATGATACGTGAATTGATGGAAAGAATGTATTCTCCCACCATACCGATAAAAAAGATCTGCACGGAACCAAGAAAGCACATACCAATCAAAAGAGGCGCCATGCCTGCAGGGAAACGGTCCCAATACATCAGTTTCATAATTAAGTAAATCAGTGCCACCAGCATACTGGCAAAAGAGCAGATGCTTCCGAATATGGTGGCAATGCGAAGTCCTACTTTTGTATAGGATGTGATGCTTAACATGGCAGCATCATACAGGCGGTAAAAATTATTGCTGGTTTTTCCTGCACGCCGTTTGGGCTGTTCGTAGGGAATCTCTTTCCGCCGAAAACCAAGCTCTGCCACGATTCCCCTAAGAAACGGGGTCGGATCATCAAGCTCTCTTAAGACCTTGATAAATTTGGCATCATAGAGGCCAAAGCCGGTGAAATGTTCGATCTGTTCCACGTCAGAAAGCTTTTTAATGCATTTATAATAACAGCTTCTGAGCCAGTACATGATCTTGTTTTCCTTGCTGGATTTCTTGATGCCGATTACGATCTTATAACCGTTCTCCCATTCCTTCACATATCTTGGAATCATCTCCACCGGGTCCTGAAAATCCGCTGCCATAAGAATGGTAGCGTTTCCAGTGGACTGGAGCATGGCATAATAAGGGGAATTGAACTGTCCGAAATTTTTCGCATTAAAAATCCCTTTTACCCCCTCATCCAAAGAACAAAGCTTCCGGATAATCTCTCTTGTCCTGTCTTTGGAATCATTGTCAATAAAGATGAGCTCATAGCAGTATTCAGGCAGATCTTTCTTAAATACTCCGGATATAGCCTGGTGCAGGGCTTCTATATTTTCTTCCTCATTATAACAGGGAACTACGATGCTAATTGTTTTCATACGTTCACTTCCAATCTATCTGTACCATTACTTTAATCAAATCCCGGGGTTTTTCCTTCATCATCTGCAGGGCTGTCTCTACCGCATCAAGGCCTGAAAGGCGATGAGTCACCAGCTTCTGCGGATTGATTCTTCCGTACTGGACCATCTTAAGCAGTCTTTCGATTCTTGCACGTCCACCTTTTGCCAGCTCCGTATGAATGGTCTTTCCAGCCATTCCACGACCGCCGGAGAATTTCGGGAAGGGAAGGCTTCCGGTTCCGCCATAATAATTCACATTGGAAATCGTACCAATGCCGTATCTGGCCATATCAACCGCCTGAGAAAAGACTTCATCACCACCGCCGCAGATAATCACGCTGTCTGCTCCAAGTCCTTCCGTCCTTGCCATCACCTGCTCTACCACATCACCATCTTTATAGCTTAAAACTTCTGTGGCACCAAATTCTTTTGCAAGTTCCGCACAGACCGGACGGCTGCCAACTGCAAGGATTCGTGCTGCTCCCAGATGGCGGGCACCTTCCACTGCCATAAGACCGATTGGACCGATTCCCATAACTACCACCGTATCACCAATCTTGATATCTGCAAATTCCGCTCCCGTAAAGCCGGTAGTCACTACATCCACACACATGAGAGCCTGTTCCAGAGTTACACCTTCCGGAATCTTTGCCAGCGTGGTGTCTGCATCCGGAATTAAAAACTTCTCTGAAAATACACCTGGCATGGAACGTCCCAGCTGATGTCCGGAAAAAGGTGCGGAAGCGTGTTTATAATTTCCTTCCTGGATTCCTAAGGCTCTCCAATCCGGAGTAATGGCAGGTACTGCCACTAAATCTCCAGACTTAAAGTCCTGTACCAGTTCTCCGGTTTCCAGAATCTCAGCGACACATTCATGGCCCAGGATCAGATTAGGGGCCTTTCTTGAGCCTCCTCCGTATACGGTATGGACATCAGAGGAGCAAGGGGTTACAGCAACTGGCCGGAGAATTGCCCCATATGGAGTGAGTGTTGGTTCTGGCGCATCATGCCAGCCGACTTTTCCCGGTTCGATTAAAACAAAAGCTTTCATAGGTTTTTCTTATATCCTTTCCAGATGATTGGATTTCAATGCCAGAATATCGATATTCTGTCCAAATTTTTCCTTTATGGTACCTGCGATCTCTTCCGTATAGCCGGGAGCCACAATTAATATGGCATCCACAGGATCGCTGTGATAGTGGTCCGGAGGTACGATAAGAAGATGGGACGCTGGTGCGTATTTTCCCTGTTTAAAAGGTGCGGAATCTATAATATACCGAGCAAAGGCTCCGATTTCTGTGGTAGATGCAAGAGTAAAGCCCTGATGGCTTGCCCCCCAGACAGCAAGTGATTTCCCCTGCTCCTTTAATCCCCGGATCAGTTCGCTCATCTCATGTCCGATGGTATCCTGGCTTTCTATCAGGCCGGACACATCTACTTTTTTTGTCTGCTGCCCACTGCATTGCTGCTTATCCGTTTGTTTTCTTTTTCTTACAATTACAGAAAGAGTGTCACGGTTGATCATCTCTTCTTCCAGAACTTCAAATCCTGCGGCTTCCACGGCATAGCGCAGGGTATCAAAGGTGTAATAGGCCAGATGATCCCGAATCAGCTCATAATAGCCGTTATACTGAAGAATATATTCCAGACTGGGCACCGTAATTAAGCCGACACCATCCTCCGTTAAATTCTCTGCAATGCACCGGAGCATGGAAACTGGTTCCGGCTGATGTTCCAGGAAATTAAAAGATAAGAATCCATCGTAGGGACCGCTTGCACTGCCATCTGCCGGAGCCAGGACATTTCCCTCTTCTGCAAACTGCTTCCAGACGCCAAGGCCCTTTTCCATTGCCATATCCACCAGATTGTCCCGGTTCTCGATTCCGTAAGCTTTCACAGGGAATTCTGACAACACAGAAAGAAATTCCCCTTGTCCGCAGCCTGCTTCAATCAGTTTCTTTCCTTCTAAATGATACGTATCTATAAAATGCCGGTACTGGCGCTTTCTTAAATTCACCATGGTGGTGCTGTAGCCGCCTGACCGGATGACATCTTTATAATATGCTACAGGCTCACAGTCAAACTGTACCAGACCACACGCTTCACACTGGTGGAGGCGGAGGGTGATCCCCTTCTCTTCTCCCAGCTCTTCTTTCTCAGGAATATCCTGAGCCGAAGCCGGCATATGATCCAGTGTCATTAAAGGTTTCTCACCCAATGGACTGCCGCATACAATACAAATCCTATCTCTCATATCACAAAAATCCCTTTCTGTCAATATTTATCTGCTTCATAAGTTCTGCGGATGCCCTCTAAAAACGTTACCTCCGGCTCAAAGCCGGTTGCCGCTTTCAGCTTTTTAATATCAGGAATGAGATTTGCCGGTCCTTCTGCATTGGGTTTTCTTCTTCCATAGCTATAGCTGCCATGAAGCCCCAGAACCTCATACATCATTCGGATATAATCCTTTAACGGCCTGTTTTCTTCTTCCGGTCCCGCCACATTATAAATTCCGGAAACCGATTCTTTTTCCTGTTCCATCAAAAGTATCAGCGCCCGGATGCAATCATCGAGATATAAAAAATTCCACATTTGTGTACATTCCCCCAGAGAAATATATTCTCCTCTGGAAAATGCCCGGATGCAGCTTTCCACCAGGGACCAGGGATGGTCACCAGGACCGTAGACACTGAAGATTCGGGCATGGATATACTCCATGTCACAAATTCCTTCCTGCCTCCATTTTTTAGTCTGCTCCATAGCCCGCTCTAAAAATCCAATCTTTGCCAGACCATACTCGGAAACAGGATTGCATCCCGTTTCCTCTATCATGGCTTCTTTATGAATTCCGTATTCCGCCTGGGAACCGCTGAAAAGAAACCGCCTGCATTTAAGACGTCTTGCCCCTTCCAGGGCTTTTAAAGAATCCTCTGTATTTTTCTGCTGGACTTCCCGTATCAGACGGTTTTCACTGCCGGAACCATCCCAGCCAAAATGATAAAATGCCTGGCATGGTTCCTTTATCACCTCATCAAGATTATGAAGCTCTTCCAAATTCCGCTCTATCAGTATAAGTCCCTGCCGTTCCGTGTCAAGACTTTTTCGATTCTTTGATCCCGGGCGGATTACTGCGTATACGGTATTGCCATCTTTTAATAATCGGTCAACCAATGCTCTTCCAAGAAAACTGGTGGCCCCTGTTACAACAACGTTCAACGTCCTTCCTCCCCAACTTCCCTGTTATCACATCTATTCTTTCAGCCTTGGAATGATCATGTTGCGCTCCATCTCCTCCTCAGGAAGAAACGGAGATAGATCTTCTAAGGGAGGGGATACCATGGTCCCATCAGGAAGACGCTTTGCAGAGGACTTTGGTTCAAAGTTCTGGTCCCTGCTTACAAAGATCTCACAGATCACAGGTCCCTTTCCGGCAAATGCCGATTCAATCCCCTGTACTATCTCACCATTGTGACGGATCGAAACATATGGATAGCCATAAGCCGCCGAAAGCTTTTCCATATCCGGAAAGCTTAAATCTCTGCTGTCATCTCCGACTCCCACCAAAGGCTCGCCGAAAAAGTTCTTCTGGGTCTGGCGGATGGAGTGATACCCACCGTTGTTAATCAGGAATATCTTAATGGGCATCTTATGGTGAATAATGGTCTGCAATTCCTGTAAGTTCATCTGTATGCTTCCGTCACCGGTCACAAGGATGATATCTTTGGAGGAATCCGCCATGCAGGCTCCGATAGCTGCGGGAAGATCGTAGCCCATGGAAGCTACCGCTGAATTGGTTATGAAACGCTGACCTTCTTTTATAAGATAAGCATGTCCTCCAACCACACAGGCGGAGCCGTTCCCTACTACGGTAATCTGATCCTTCTGCCCTCTGCTGCTGAGTTCCTTTATGAATGCATAAATATTGGTATTTTCATTGTCTCCGTGTTCGTAATGCTTCGGAAGAACAACCGGATATTGTTCTTTCCACATGCGGCAGGTCTCATTCCAGTTCATGGAATCAATCCCTTTTCCACCTTCAAAAAGCGGCTTCCTAGCAGTTACTTTGTATTCAGAATCCAGAACTGATTCCAATGCCGTAAGAAGAGCCTTTACATCAGCCTGAATTCGCATGTCGGCATGAACGGATGGCTTCTTCAGTTCTTCCGGATCGATATCATTCACGATCACATAGGCTTCTCTTGCCCATGTTTTATAATTATATCCTACCTGACGGATGCTTAAGCGGCTTCCCAAAGACAGGACCAGATCACTGTTTTGAATGGCAAAATTACCTGCCCGGTCGCCCATTCCGCCTCCCCTTCCGGTATAGAGGGGATGATCATCGTGAATACAGTCCTGACTGTTCCAGCCTGTAACCACAGGGATACCAAGTTTATCTGCCACGCGCAGGAACACTTCATGAGCCTGTCCAATCCGGATTCCGTTGCCGGCATTGATGACCGGACGGGAAGATTCTTTTATTTTCTTAAGAATTTCTTTAGCTGTTTCTGCTGTCACTGGCTTTGGCAGTATCTGGCGTTTTTCACCGTATCCTGCTTCGTCTTCCTTTAATTTTGCCTCGCTTAAAGATACCCAGCCGTCTCCTCCGTTTTCATAATCTTCCGGAGAAAATCCAATCAGATCCTCTGTCTCAACGTATGCGCCCTGGACATTTAGCGGAATATCAAGCCAGGAGGGGCCGGGGCGGCCGGAGAGAGCCAGATATATGGCTTTTTCCAGGCAGTAACGGATCCTCATAGGGTCAATAACCATCTCGCTGTATTTGGTCATACAGCCAACTGCTTTTACTATATCAAATTCCTGATCTCCCATGGCACGTATGTCTACACCAGACCATCTGGCTGTGGTGTCATAGCGCACCTGTCCGGATAGGATTAACATGGGAATGGAATCCAGCCAGCCGCCAAGCACACCGGTAATGGCATTGGTCCCTCCAGGACCCGTAGTCACGCATACTGCGGCAAGCTTTCCCCGAATTCTGGTATAGGCTTCTGCTGCTATGGCACATGCCTGCTCGTGATGATTGTATAAGCAGTTTAAGCCTTCCTCATGACCAAGCGCATCATTTAAATGCATGGCGCCTCCGCCTGTCACTGTAAATACCTGGCTGATTCCGGATTCAAAAAGCTTCCGGGAAATATAGTTGGATACTTTCATTCTCATGTTTCATCGCTCCTTTTTTAAGGAATGTTTTTATCTGTTTGTGATTATACCACACCAACCTTTATTTTCCTATTAAAGTTTTCTTACTTTCTAAAAGCTTTAAAATAGGGGAAACCCCTTGGGAATCTCATCTTTTTTCTTGTTATGTTATCTCCTTCCATATCTGCCATGAAACCACACTATCATTGAACATTTCACATGGGTTATAATCGCAGAGTAATGCAACTATGGATTTTCGGCCACGGTAAAACTTATTGCAAAAAAGGAGAGAACATATTTATGAAAAAGCATTTAAAATTGATGGCTGTATTATCCGCTGCCGGTGTAATAGCTGCCGCAGCTCCAGAGCTGGGTCTCTTAAGCACTGCCACAACCGCTTACGCTAAGGCAATCGGCTGGGTAGAAGAGAACGGTTCCTGGAAATTCTATGAAGAGGGCGATTACTATGCAACCGATTCATGGAAAAAACACGGTGAGGACTGGTATTACTTAAACGAGGATGGTGAAGTCGCAACAAGTCAGGAGATCGACGAATATTACGTAGATGATAGCGGAATAAGAGTCACAAATAAGTGGATTTCAGTAAACAATGATAACTACTGGGACTCCCCTGACGCTCCAGAAGTTTTCTGGCATTATTACGGAAAAGATGGTAAAGCCGTAGTATCCAAATGGCAGAAAATCGAAGACAAGTGGTATTATTTTGATGACCAGGGTCAGATGCTGACCGGTAAGGTTGAAATCGAAGGTTCCACCTATTATCTTGGTGAAGAAAACGACGGTGCTCAGAAAACTGGCTGGTTTGAACTTGACAGTGTAAGCGAAGATCCAGAGAATCTTCTCTCCTGGTACTACTTTGATAAGGACGGCGTTATGGTAAAAGATCAGGTTGATAAAAAGATCAACGGTTCTTACTATACGTTCGTAAATGGAGAAATGCAGACTGGTTGGTATAAACTTCCAGTAAAAGCAACCTCATCTGAAGCGGCCGAAAATACAAACGACAATGCAGGTTCCGCAGCAGGATACCAGTACTATGATCCTGATAAC
Source organism: uncultured bacterium (assembly GCA_963519465.1). Lineage (GTDB taxonomy): Bacteria > Bacillota > Clostridia > Lachnospirales > Lachnospiraceae > Lacrimispora. Next base: position 148,599 of record CAUQMY010000013.1, on the reverse strand, counting down.
GGTACAAGAGTAAGTGGCTGGAGAGAAATCGAAGGCATTTCTGGTGTCAGCACAGAAGACGAACTTAACTGGTTCTTCTTTAAAGACGGCGCTCCTTACTATGCAAAAAAGGGAATTGAATTATTTACTGTAAATTCTCAGAAATATGGATTTAATACGAAAGGTGAAATGCAGACTGGTCTTGAAGTAGTTACTCTTGAAGATGGAAGCGTTGCAAACTTCCACTTTGCAAGCAATGGTACTATGGATACAGGAAAGCAGACAATCTATAACGATGACTTAGATGAAAACGAGATCTGGTACTTCCAGACTTCCGGCACCAAAAAAGGACAGGGCTATACCGGTATTCTTGACAACACTGTTTATGAGTACGGTTTAAGAAAAGAAGCATCTGCTGATTTAAGACTGGCTCCTGTTTCTCTTAAAGGTGTAAATTATCTGGTAAATACAAGCGGTGTTGTTCAGACCGCATCTTCTACTTCCAAATCTTCCGTTAAACCGGAACTGGGAGCAGGATACAGAGATTATAAAGATACCAACAACAAAGTATTCGTTGTTGATGTAAATGGTATCGTTCAGTAAGATAATAATATATTAAAAATTACAAAAGATTCATCCGTTCAAATAAAGAAGTCCGCACGCTCTTACGCGTTGCGGGCTTTTTTGGTCTGTTCTCTATAATTTTTATAAATTCGCTAAATTTTGCGTTATATTTTCCTTTGGTTTACGTTATATATTATAGAAGTAGACTGTCTTACATTAAATTAAGAAAAAAAGGAGGAGACTAATGAGAGAATTGTCCGTGTACTATTGTTCGAAATGCGGTTACTATGGATATTATCAGCTTCAGCGCAATGCGGTGTGCCCGAAATGCAAGGTTGAAATGATTGCCTTATCTGTCAGCTATCAGGACTTCATGGATCTATCCTGTGAAGCAAGGGATGAATTGCTTTCCCTGCATATTATTGAATCATCTTCTCCTTATGTCCAGCGCCTGCTGGCGCCGCACAAGGTGAATAATAACCGGGAGATTATCGCCCGCATGGGTGATCGCATTACCGAATTAGAAATAGAAAATGAAAAGCTGAATCAAACCATTGAATGGATGCACCAGACAATATGGGAACTCGTTCGCAAAAATAAGGGAATGGTTCCTGATGACAAGACGAATTTAACTAAAGGGATTGACCCCTGACTGGGATATTCCCGGGAGTGCCACCGCACTCCCCGACTTATCCCCGGTCAGGCAATCTTGTCAACGCTTATGTAACGGCCGAGCAATCTGTTCAGCGTTTGATTCAACCTCTCAATCACCCTATGGAGTTTCATGTTTTCTTCCATTAACCTCTCATTCTCCATCTCTATAATCCGCAGCTTCTCAGCGTCTGTCATATAGAAAACCCTCCTTTTTTTCTGCTTTTCTAGTAACCACTATAAGCTGTTTCCAACTGTTTGAAAAGTAAAATTAATCGCAAAATTCGACATTTTTTTGTGCCTTTTGAATAAAAAGTTCATATTTTTCGTGAAAAAGAATCAAATATACTACATCTATTGAATACGAAAATGCTTGGTACAAGATGTGCCATTTCCATTGTTATTTTATTGTCGATAAAATTTGTATAAAAAATCTAACTTTTCGAACTATATTTGACTATTTTTCTTTTATTTTAACTTGAAGAGATTTTCGCCCTAATTGAGGCATATCACAGGGTAAGTCTAAAACGCAAAAAAGGTATGGCAAATCCATTTGCCATACCTTTTTATGTTTACCGGATCCAGGCTCCGTCTGAGCCTACTTTGTAGCCGTCCGGCGTAACAGTATTTTTAAGCATGGAACCTTTTTCCCCGTCTGAGAGTTCATGGAAATAATACCACTTTCCACTGATATTCTGCCATCCGGTCATCATTTTACCCTTGTTCGTGCCAGTATCTGGATTAAGATAATAAATAGTGTCATCGTACTCAAACCAGCCTGTAATGATATACCCCTTATTATTGAAGAAATACCAGCTGTCTGAGCCGTTCCAGCTGACTATGGCCCAGCGGTTTACCGGATAGGAGCCGTCCTTTGCAAGAAGTTTCCAACCGTTTTCATCCTCAAGCCAGGTTCCTTCATACCGGTAAGACTCTTCTGATGTCTTATATCCGGGAGTATAGATTTCACGATCGTCATCATCAGAATCTTCAGATTTATATACATTCATTACACGAACGGTGAAGAGATCGGTAAAACGTTTTTCATCTCCCCGTTTATCCACTCCGTAATAAACGACCTTCACTCTCTGGTTTCCTGCTTTTGAAAAATCGTATTCCAGATCATATTCATCTTCTGTCAGATAATTCTTTCTAACAGCATTGGAAGGGCTGGCTTTCCGGTATTCCGTTACTTCAAGTCCCTCCGTATCCAGAGTCTCTCCCACCGCATAGATAGTCTTCCTTGGCATTTTGGATATTTCGATTTTTGTCGTGTAATACTGATCTTCCACAGCTTCCTCTTTTACCGTCACAAGGAAGGAATCAGTAAATATGTTTTCTTCCCCGTCCTCATCCCATTCACTATAGGAAACCTCAACCCTGGCCTTTCCAGGGGTGGAAAAATCATAATCCACTTCATAATCTTCTTCATTCATAATAACTTCTCTTACTGCATTGCTTGGAGAGGCTTTTTCATACCGGCGCACTTCCATGCCGGTTCGGTCAAGCATCTGGCCCGGTTCATAATCCTTTTTATCCGGTTTACTGGTGACTTTGATTCCGGTTGTATGATAAGACGGTTCCTCTGGAAGTTCCTCCTTTACCTCACTGACAGCAACCCAGCTAATGACCGGATCACTGGATCCTGTTTTTTTCACATGGAACTCCACCGTCTGATCGTTTTTAATTTCAACAACCTGTTTCCCATTTAAAATAGATTCTTCCGGCTTTGAAATAGTAATATTCCCAAGGGACTGGCTCATTTCCTTTCCTTCGCCGTCCTGATACACCACATACGCCTCCATAGACCGGTTGACACTCCACCATTCATAAAATCCGCTGCTGAACTGGTAGCTTCCCGCCTTTAACGGAAAATGATAGACAATTTCCTTTCCTGCTTTTGCCCACCAGCCAGTCATACTCCTGCTGCCGCTGCCGCTTCCCATAGGGCCGCCCAGAGCTTCTGGATCTGCGTATCCCCAGGAACCGTCTTCGTATTGCTTGTCGGGCACTTCATTTTCAAGTCCCCCAACGGTTTCATCTACCATAGTATAATAGGAAGATTCCTCTTTGCTCTGCGCTCCTGAATCTACAAAATAAACCAGGTTCTTTGGAACCACTTCAACGTTCATTGAAACCGGGATCTTTAAATCTTTAACCACACCTTTTACCTTAACCGTACTCCATAAGGTACCAAATGCTTCTTTGCCTGCAATTTTCCAGGTAACGTTCTTTTCCTCGCCGTCAACCAGAACTGTCTCCGGAAGCTCAGGAACCGTATCCTTTTCTGTAACCATAGCAGAAGGTATCTCAATTGACGAATCCGCTGCAACTGCCAGCCAGCTTAGAAGATGAATCTTTGTATTGGCCTTTTTGATCCGGATCTCTACTTCACCACTTGTTGGAATATTTACGGATTTTGTAAACGAAACATTATTTGACGAAGCGCTTACGGTGGAAGTCCCAAGATCTAACGTCTTCCACTCTCCTGTTTCCGCTTTGTAGCCAACCGTAATGGTGCTGGAATGGGTCTCATTCCAATATGCCTGGGATCCTATCATAAAGCGGTAATTCCCCGCTTCTAGGGGCAATTTATAGACGATATCCTTATCTTTAAAATTATCCACATATAGACCAGATTCAAACATCCCTGTCTGATAGGTAATGCTGTCTCCACTCTTGATGGAGATATCGCTGTCCGGCACATACCCCCAGGAACCTTCTTTGTAAGTTTTATCTGCAAGCTCATTTTTAAGAGATACGGAGTCTGCCAACAGATCATAATACGCAGAATGTCCGGCTTCTCCATTATTTCCCGTTACGTTTGCTGTACCGCTGTCAATAAACCATTCCAGGCCATATGGGATCACCACCGCCTTGATGCTGGTCTTTAACGCAGTATCTTTTATTTTCCCTGTGACTGTAACCGTATTCCACAGGGTCTCAAATTCATTCTCATTGATATTCCAGATCACCTGCTTCCGGACTTCTTCTCCTGCTGCATTCACTACAGTCACGGTATCCGGTAACTCGGGCGTACTGTTCTGAATAACCGCCACAGACTCAGGTAAATCCTTTACCGAAACCACGGTGTCCGTAGGAACAACTTTGATAAATGCATTCCTAAGGGAGATTCTGCTTAAGTCAACCTTCTGCTGGTTCTCTGGCAGGTTTAATGTCTCCTGGGCTGTCTGAAGGGATTCTTTTAGCTGCGTTATTAACGTCTCCGGATATTTCTCGGGATCAAAAGAGTAATTTGTTACATAGGTGATTAAATCTGCCAGTTCCTCCGTGTGAACTGGGGTTTCACCTACAAATGATTCTGCAAGAAGGTTAATCCCGTCAAGCTTTAAGGTTCCCTGGGTCACTTTTATTTTAACCGTATGAGCTTTGTTTTCAAGGTCTTCTCTCCAATAAGAGGTTTCCCTGTCTCCAGAGCCATAGGTTACTGCGCTGACAGGCGCCTTTTCGTCTATTGTGACCTCGATGGTAGCGGACCCTGAGTTGCCAAATAAATCAAATCCCACTCCCCCAGAAATCTGGAATTCCAGGCTGCTGCCTGTCGGCATGGAGGTATAGCTTCTGTTGTAGTAAGCAAATCCCTGTCCGATGTTGTGAGTGACATTGCCATTCCAGGTAATGAGAGCAGAGGTATCATCAATCTTTGAAGAAGCATATGGAGTTTTGTCCTTTATCGGCATTACCTCCAGATTGTCAAAGCTGGTATTCCAAAAGCCACTCATCAAAGTAATACGGCCTGTAATAACCGGGCTGGACGTATCCGTAAAGTTCCCGGCTTCTTCTCCATCCACATACATGGTAATTGTATTCTCATCGGCTTTCAACTGGAGCTTATGCCATACAGAGGCATCAAACCCATCGATTTTTCCCGACTTTTTCACTGAATTGAATTTCAACAGCTCCCATTTGCCACTGTCATAGATTCTGGCCCGGTAAGCAGCTCCGCTTGAATGAACCAACTCACGGACTCCCAGAACGGCGAAATTATCCCCGTAACCATTTCCTTTGGTATCCAGCTTCACATCGATTCCCGCGGTATAATTGGCCCAGCGATGATCTCCCAGGACTGTCCAGGGGATACCTGTGGTCTGACTGCTTTCATCGCTGCCGCTTCCCCATGGATTCCAGTTGTAAGGGCGGTTATCCCCGTTGATCATCTGTGTCAGTACATAGCCAGTATCTTCTGCCTTCGAAACCTCAAAGGCTCCTTCCAGATCCGTGGTAAATAAGGGAGTTCCTCCCCGCTCTTCCACAAAGGAATCTTCGTAATCAAAATTGTCTCTATATGGAAGGTTTAAAACAGACCGTTCCATACCGGAGTCATTCTGACCGCTTGTATAAACAGTTCCTCTGTCCAAAAGACTTGTTAAGGTAAGTACGGAATACGGCTTCACCGTTAACTCAATGGTTGATGTTCCATCTCCATTGTCAACTGGATGTGCTTTTTTTTCTATGTTCTGAAACCAGTTGGCATCAAAAGCTTCTGAAGCCTCCGGTCCTCTGGTTTCCCAGATATTATATGGATTTCCAGCTGTCTTTAAATTTTTAAGAGTAAGACGGTATTTTCTCTCCTTGGCTGTATTATTTGCAAATACAACGGAATAGTCATCTGTTTCAGGATCCTTTACCGCTAAGCGGGTGTCCGTTGAAGTATCAACCGTAATGTCACCGTCACCAGTAGAACCATCACTATAGCAGGCCTCAGGAAGATAGTTCCAGTCACTGTCTGCAAACTGCATAAAATGCTGAACCATCTGGATTCCTCCATCCGCTTCATAATAGCCAGACCATGGATCAAACGCTCCGATCAGCTGTTTGGGACTGTATGCGCTTCCCTCATAAAACGCCCCAATGGCTGGCTGGAATAAAAGTTCTGTCATATGGCTGGTATGTCCATCTGCATTTTTGTAAGCATACGCGGAAATAAATCGCTCTGCCATCCCAGCAATACTTGCAGAACCACCAACTCCGCCCCTTGCAGGATCCACATTGGCCCTGTAATAGGCATTGATCATCGGAGCGGTAGATTCTCCATACCAGATTTCTTTTCCGTATTCCTGGTTCAGCTTTGTTAAATTAGGACTTCCCATCCAGATCTGATAATGGTCGGAAATGACGTCTACTAAATCTCTAAGTTCTGCATCCTTCATCAGATAATCCACCGTCGTGTTCATACCCCGATACAAATCTGCCGCAACGATCTTGATTTCTCTGTAATCAAAGGATCCAATTCCATTCTTGCCGTCTTCGTCAAAACGTTTGGCACAATACTTTATCCACGCAAAGTCATCTGGATAATCTTTTCTTCTTTCATTCTGTCCCGGACTCACTTCTGTTATCTTGTATCCATAGGTATCGAATGCCGCATCAATGGTTTTACGGTACCACTGATATCTGGCCTCAAACTTAGGATTTTCAGAGTCCTCATATCCCAATCCTTCCTGGGTCCAACGGGGTTCTCCCCAACGCAGGATCTCAATGGAAATATCCGGATTAATGGATTTTGCATCGGCTGCAAAAGAGAAACCAGCTCCCCGCTTTACGTTAGGGACTTCATCCGGAGACCGCATGGTAGCTGGTTCCGTTCCTGATGAAGAGTTTACATCAGCTCCCATCTCGATCTTCACATGATTTAATCCGGCACCATTCTCCTTATCGAATAAAAGATGCATCATTTCCCAGTACTTATCTTCATGGAGCGCTTTATAATCCATTAAAAGCCTGGAAGTATTGTTACAGGTAACCGAACCGAAGCCACCAAATGTATTGGCTTTATCAATCTGATTACCATCAAGAGTAACTGCAATCTGATTACCAACCGGAAGCTCTTTTTCTGCCTTTAAGACAGTGAAACCAGAAAGAACTGCTTCCTGACCAGTTGGAGACTGTTTCTCAAAGGTCAAGGTGATCTCCTGATCGCTTTCAATGGTAAAGCTTCCTTCTGCCGTATCCGTATTTTTTCCATTTCCAAGAACACCCGTATCCAAAAGATCGGTTTTCGTCTGTCCTTCTTTGGTTTTGTAAGTAACCTTTAAATCCACGGATCTCTGCATTCCCCACCATTCGGCAAATTCACTTGCCACAATGTAGGTTCCGGCTTCCAATGGAAGTTTGTAGGTGATTGGTTTGCTGTTCTTTCCGTAATATCCGGTATAGTTTTTGGTATCTTTGTAGGATGCAACGGCTCCTTTGGCAGCTATATCCGTATTTAATACACTGGTGTACCCCCAAGAACCGGCGGTATAAGGCTGATCCGGTACTGTGTTTTTAAGGGAAGAAGTATTTCCATTTGCCTTAAAGCGGGTAAAATCAGCGGATGCTTCTGCTGTGGATACATTGGCGTCGACCAGATATACCACATTTTCCGGCACTGCCAGTATTGTTGCATTTTCCTTTTGGCTGTTCTCCTTTATCGTTCCGGTCACGCCTACAAGGCTTCCTGCGTTATGGAAGGATCCCCCGTTGTTGATTTCCCAGGTGATGTCCTTCGGAGTCTGAATCGTTGAACCTTCTGCTACACAATTTACGATGGCGGGCAGCTTTTCTAAGGAAGATGCCTTTGCGGGTATCTCACCTTCCTGTACCTTATACTGAGCTGCAAATCCCTCCATCGCCCCCATTCCCGGTAAACCGGTTACTACCATTCCTGCACTCAGCAGAAGGCAGACTGATTTCCGGGCCATTTTTTTAATTTCCAATTTCTTTTCCTCCCCCAAAAATGATTTCGTTAACGGGTGTACGCTCATTTTTTTGGTTTATGAAGAAATCTAATGAAATAGATATTATGTCCTGTCCTTGTTTCTTCCTCTTTGATATAATAAAAATGAGCTTATTGCCTATTTGACTGCAGGAACATGTCTGTGCCACCAGAATTTTTGCGTATTGAATATGGTCAATAAGCTTTTTCCTGCATTATTTCTCATGAAACCTCCTTTCTTTTGTTGTTATTATTGATTTTAACAGTGATTTTGGTTGGTTTGAATGTAATTAATTATGAATGTGTGGGGATTTATAGGTAATTTTTACATGTTTTTTGAATGTAGAATTGGTTGGATATGGTTTTTATGTAATTTTTATGTATTTACTTGTGTTTTTTTATTATTTCTTGGTTTGTTTTTTATTAGACTCTTTAAAATATTTACTATCTAGATAAAATAGACTCTTAAGTGACATTTATTTACTGATATATGGATTGCCATATAGGTTCTTCCCATGAAGCGTTTACTTTTAACAAATGCTCAAGTATAATACTTTTATATCTTAATTAAGATGCTAATCATTTTTAGCAATTTTAATGGCAAAAGGAGTATATAATTATTTATGAAAGAAACAACATTGGTAATTATGGCAGCCGGTATTGGAAGCCGGTTTGGGGAAGGAATCAAACAGCTGGAACCTATAGGTCCAGGCGGAGAAATTATTATGGATTATTCCATATATGATGCGCTGGAAGCAGGCTTTAACAAGATTGTTTTTATTATCCGAAAAGATCTGGAAAAAGATTTTAAAGAAATCATCGGAAACCGAATTGAACGTTTTGCACCTGTCGCATATGCTTATCAGGAACTGGACAATCTTCCAAAAGGATTTTTCAAGCCAGATTACCGGAATAAACCTTGGGGTACTGGCCACGCAGTCCTGTGTGCAAAGGATGTCATACACGATCCTTTTGTAGTAATTAATGCTGATGATTATTACGGAAAAGAGGGTTTTATAAAAATTCATGATTATCTAATTCATCAAATGGACCCTCAGTCAGAATGTTTAGACATCTGCATGGCTGGATTTCAACTAGGGAACACTTTAAGTGAAAACGGTGGAGTTACTCGTGGTGTCTGTGAAATCGGTGAGAATGGCACCTTAACAAAGGTAACAGAGACTTATGAAATTACCAGACAATCTGACAGTGCTATTGGAAAAAATGAAAACGGTACTTTGGTTGAAATTCCGCTTGAACAAAATGTTTCCATGAATATGTGGGGTCTTTCTCCAGCTTTTCTTAAAGAATTAGAGGACGGGTTTCCTGCATTTTTAAATAATATAAAAGAAGGTGATGGAAAAGCGGAATATCTGCTTCCAAAGATTATTGACAAGCTGATTCAGTCTGGTAACACACAGGTCCAAGTTCTAGAGTCTCATGATCAATGGTTCGGAGTAACGTATAAAGAAGATAAGTTTGCTGTTTCCACCGCAATTAAAAAGCTGATTGCAGATGGAATATACTCAGAGCAGCTATTTTAAACAGTAAATACCATAAAAAACAGGAGAATAGAAATGAAAAAATATGATTACGTTTTAGTAGGAAGTGGATTATACAATGGAGTTTTCGCTTACCTGGCCCGCCAAAAAGGGAAAAAATGTTTGGTAGTGGAAAAGAAAGACCATATTGGTGGTAATATTTACTGCGAAGAAGTAGAAGGTATCCACGTTCACCGTTATGGCGCACATATTTTCCATACCAGTAATAAAGAAGTGTGGCAGTTTGTAAATGATCTGGCGGAATTCAATAGGTATACCAACAGCCCCGTGGCCAATTTCAAAGGCGAGATGTACAATATGCCATTTAATATGAACACGTTCAGTAAGATGTGGAATATTTCCACTCCTACCGAAGCGAAAGCAATCATTGAAGAACAGAAAAAAGCGGTAAGTGGAGAACCCACCAATTTAGAGGAACAGGCCATTAGCCTGGTAGGAACTGATATTTACGAAAAGCTTGTCAAAGGATACACAGAAAAGCAATGGGGCAGAGATTGCAAAGACCTTCCAGCCTTTATTATCAAACGTCTTCCGGTTCGATTCACTTACGATAACAATTATTTTAACGATTTATATCAGGGTATCCCCATCGGAGGCTACAATGTAATCATTGATAAGCTGTTTGAAGGGTGTGATATTGAGACTGGTAAGGATTATCTTGAACATAAGGAACATTACGACAGTCTGGGAGTCAAAATTGTTTACACAGGAACTATTGATGCTTATTATGGATACCAGTACGGTAAGCTGGAATACCGCAGTTTGAAATTTGAAAACGAGGTGGTTGATACCGATAACTATCAGGGAGTTGCTGTTGTCAATTACACGGACCGAGAAACACCTTTCACCAGAGTTATTGAACACAAGCATTTCGAGTTTGGAACTCAGCCAAAATCAATTATAACAAGAGAATATCCTGTAACCTGGAGCGAGGGTATGGAGCCATACTACCCCGTTAATGACGAAAGAAATCAGGAATTGTTTATAAAATATACAGTACTGGCTGAAAAAGAGGAAAATATAATCTTCGGCGGCCGATTAGGGGAATATAAATATTATGATATGGACAAGGTGATTGAGTCCGCCATGAATGCGGCTGAAGCTGAATTAAAATAATCCCAGTGAAATTCCATATCCACTTATAAAAGGTTTGGTATAAGCAAATGAACACAGCAAAAAAAGTTCTTCTAGTTACAACTGTCAGCGGCTTCGTCCCTCAGTTCGAAATGTCAAATGTCCGCAATCTCCAAGACATGGGATATGAGGTTCATTATGCCGCCAATTACCATACTCCTTCTTATGGAACAGACAATCACCGGCTGGATGGAACAGGTATTATTAGACACCAGATCGACTTTGTCCGTAGTCCCTTTAACCTGCAGAATATCAAAGTATATAGACAGTTAAAAAAAGTAATGTCCTCAGAACACTTTGACCTTGTCCACTGCCATACCCCCATGGGTGGGGTCATGGCAAGACTTGCTGCACATGCAACCAAAACAAGTCCAGTTGTTTATACGGCCCATGGATTCCATTTTTTTAAAGGTGCTTCCTTCATTAACTGGCTCTGTTACTATCCCATGGAAAAATTTTTATCCCGATTTACAGATGAGCAAATCTGCATTAATCATGAAGATTATGAACTTGCAAAAAAACATTTTCATGCGAAACATGTCAGCTATATTCCGGGAGTTGGACTTGATACCACAAAAATACAACTTTCAATTGATGTAAATCGTAAAAAACTGGAGCTTGGACTACCGGCAGATCATCTGATTTTGCTTTCCTCCGGAGAACTGATCAAACGCAAAAATCATGAAACAGTGATTCGGGCAATCGGGAAAATGAAAACAGAATGTGATGATTTCATGAAGTCTGATCAAACGAAATTTCACTATGTGATATGTGGACACGGGCAATTAGATGAGTATCTAAAAAGACTGGCAGAAGAACTACAGGTGTCTGACTATATCTCCTTCTTGGGATATCGGGAAGATATAATGGAAATTTATCAAATTGCTGATCTGTTTCTGTTCCCTTCCTTTCAGGAAGGACTACCCATGGCTTTACTGGAAGCCATGGCGTACGGTCTCCCTGTAATCTGTTCTGATATACGGGGAAGCCGGGATCTGATGGGTGCAAATGCCAACGCCTCATTGAATTCCTGTGATGGTGGAATTTTGGTGGCCAAGGCCGATGATGCGTTGGCTTACAGTAAGGCTATTCAATTGCTTTTAAACAACCAGAGCCGGAGACAGGAAATGGGCAAGAAAAACAGCCTAGGAGCCCTGGAATTCAGTGTTCAAAGCGTTAAAGAATCTATGAAAAAAATATACTGCAGGTTGCTCAGCTAAATTTATTATTTATTTCTTAATTACCACTTCTCAGGCAACCAGCAATTATTATAAGCGTTCAATAAGTCCTTTCCAAAGTTAAGTGATTTGATACATTATCTGATACTATTAAGGTAAGCGTCTAATAAGTACGTGTATAGATTTTTGGTTTTACCTATGTGATAATGATCCATATTCTAAAAATGCTTAAGGTTCTTAAGTACCTTAAGGGAATGGAGACTTATCTATGGATTCCCTGACTTTAACTACCCATGAACGGAACCTCGATCTCTGGCTTTCTCGAATTCGCGACTGCAGAGCAAGTGGACAGACCGTTTCTTGCTGGTGCGAACATAATGGGGTGGGTATCAAATCTTATTATTACTGGATGCGCAAGATAAAACGCAAGGCATTTGATGCTCTGCCAGAGAAACATAAAATCAAAGTTCCAGTTACTTCTTTAAACCATACTCTTTTTGCTGAACTTCCAAAGCATAGGAAAGCTCCCACAGAAGGCACTGCAGTACTGATCCGATTTGGCGGTACCGTATTAGAAATCCAGAACGGAGCGGAGGAGGCGACCATCGAAAATACGCTTCGTGTCATTAAGAGCCTATGTTAGGAGATATCGGGGGAGCAGAACATATTTACCTGGCTTGCGGCAACACGGATATGAGGAAGTCTATTGACGGCTTATCTGCCGTCGTACAGCAGAACTTTCAGCTTGATCCTTTTTCCAACAGTCTTTTTCTTTTCTGTGGCCGCAAATCCAACCGCATCAAAGTCCTCTATTGGGAAGGTGACGGATTTGTTCTTTTATATAAGAGACTTGAAAACGGACGGTTCCAGTGTCCACGGACACAGGAAGAGGTCCGGCTAATCTCTGACCAGGAGCTGCGCTGGCTTTTAGAAGGATTGTCTATCGATCAGCCCAAAGCCGTTAAAAAAGTATCCCCAAAATCAGTTCTCTAAAGTTCCTGGAAGTACCATATTTACTGGATTTTTAGGGGTTTTCATGGTATAATAATATCAGTAAAAAGGCAAAGGAACTGTCATAAATGGAACATAACGATCAGGTGAAAAATCTGGAAAAAGAAAACCTTCTTCTTCAGGAAAAGGTTATTTTCCTGACCAAAAAACTTTATGGCAGAACTACCGAACAGACATCATCTCTCGGACTGGAGGGACAGATGTCTCTTTTTGATGAAGCGGAAACCTCAGCAGATCCCTCTGCGTTGGAACCGGATTTAAATGATGTCGTATCCTATCGTCGAAAAAAACACAAAGGCCAGAAGGAAGAACTCTTAAAAGATCTTCCTCATGAGAAGAAACTTTGTACCCTTGCAGAGGAAGATTGATTCTGCGAGACATGTGGTACCCCACTTGTTTCGGTAGGAGAAGAATTCGTCCGGACCGAAATCGAGTTTATACCTGCAAAGGTCCGTGTCATCGACTATTACCGGGAGACCTTTGAATGCCGCAAGTGCAGGAAAGAAGAAAAAGAATACATGGAAAAATCCCCCATGCCGTATCCTGTCATCCAGCACTCCTATGCTTCTCCTGGAGCAGTCGCATGGGTTATTCATCAGAAATACGAATTAGCTGTTCCCTTGTACCGTCAGGAAAAAGAGTGGGAAACACTCGGCGTAAGTTTAAGCCGTGCGACCATGTCAAACTGGATCCTTGCCAGCTACCGGGACTGGCTGTCACCAGTTGTGGAGCTGCTTCATACAAAGCTGTTAGAGCAGGAATACTTGCACATCGATGAAACACCGGTTCAGGTCATGAATGAGCCAGGAAGAAAGAATACGACGGATTCCTATATGTGGGTCTACTGTTCCATAAAAGGTGAATCGAATCCCATCCGGCAGTTTGTGTACCAACCAGGCCGAAGTGAAAAATACCCACAATCCCATCTGAAAGGTTATCACTGATTTATTCATACCGATGCCTACAAGGGATATGAAAAAGTGACTGGTATTACCCGCTGTATTTGTTGGTCTCATCTGCGGAGGTATTTTGTAGAAGCACTTCCGAAAGATATCGATCGTCCCGATGCGACGCTTCCAGCCACGGCGATCAAATATATCAACCGGCTCTTCGAGATAGAAAACAAACTGGAAATCCTTTCTCCGGAAGGAAGAAAAGAACAGCGTCTGATACAGGAAAAACCTGTACTGGATGCCTTTTGGTCATGGGTAGATGAATCTGCTCCCAAAGTGTTGCCAAGTTCCAAACTTGGAAAAGCATTTACCTATGCGGCCAATCAGAAAGCAGGACTTATGAATTACCTGCTGGATGGGAACTGCAGCATCTCAAATAACTTGGCCGAAAATAGTATTCGTCCTTTTACAATTGGCCGAAAGAACTGGCTGTTCTCTGGCAGCCCCAAAGGAGCGGAGGCAAGTGCTGGTATATACACCCTGATTGAAACCGCAAAGGCTAATGGTCTTAGTCCAATGAAATATATCCAGTTTATACTTGGTGATATTCCCGGAACTTCGTTCCTTGAATATCCTGAATACCTGGAAGAATATATGCCCTGGGATCCGCTGATCCAAAAACTGTGCCGATAGAGTCAACCTTTCATTATAACGGAAGGTTGGCTCTTTTTAAATACACGATTTTATTTGACGCTTACCTATTAAGTCATAAAATGGACTCACAATAGTGCAAAAAGTCTTTAATTCATCCAAGCTTGGAAAGAACTAACATCAAACCACCATTTCATTCAAATGGTGGTTTGATATTAGTTAGCTATGTTACTTCTCGCCCCAAAGGGCGGTATCGCAAGCACTTTTTATGGTACGCTATAAAGCGGTACTATTGGAATCTGCATTTCTTGATTCTTCTACTTGCTCTTCTATATAATTTTGTACTGCTTCATCTGTAATTTTACCAATTGTTTCTACATAATATCCTGGTACCCAAAATGCTTTATCCCATTTACTTTACAATTCTGGATGTCTGTCATAAATAATTAACGTACTCTTTCCTTTTAAATATCCCATAAAATTAGAGACACCTAACTTGGGTGGTATTATTACACTAAGGTGTACATGATCATGCAAACTGTTCCTTCTACAATATCTACATATTTATATTTACATAATGTGCTGATTATCTCCCTTACACCACCTCTAACTTTTTCATACCGCACCTTTTTACGATACTTCGGAATAAATACAAAATGATGTTGGTATTTCCCGCGAGTATCTGATATGCTAGCTGGAGGTTTAGTATTGTCAATAACTCTCCAAGATGCCGTACAATGAAGCCTGCCTTAACAATATAGAGAGCGACATAAAGGTTCATTTCAAGAAAAAATAATCTTAAAATCACTCACAATTAGCTTAATAATTAGCAGCACTTACGTTCAACTTTTCATTTTTGTTATTATTTAAACATTAATTGATGATTATTTTATTCTCAATAAATAATGGTACGTTTCCTAAGTTTATATATTTACCGTCTCCTGTTTTACCAACAAAATATATCTCCTCCACACCATTTTTGAGATCTTCATTAAAATCACAAAAATAAGAAAAAAAAGAATCTTTAGAATCATACGATAAACGATAAGTGTATAATTGACCTTCAATTCTAATATTACAATATAATTCTGTATAATCCTTACTATCAGTCCCTCTAATTTTCCCATTTATATGCCACACATTTTGATTATTCAAAGATTGCTGTTCAGAGTTATTAATAATAATATCCTCATTATATTGACCTTGAATTTCACTATCCAATATTGGTTTTGTATATTGTACAATTGCCCCTGAATCATCAAATGTATCTATAATACTACATGTTATATTCTTTCCATAGTGGCTCTTTATAAATTTAAATATTCTTTCATCATAATCAGAATAAACATCTGAACGATCTATTAAGGCTTTCACTGGATTTGTAATACCTAATTCTTTAAGTGCTTTTAAATTGGTAGGTGTACATGCATCCCAATTGCTTAATGCAAAGTAATTTTTACAATATTGCTTAGGCAATGGTTCCCAAACACCAAAAAAACCAGGATTTGGAGGATGGTGCATTAACGGCTGAGTAAGTAGGTATATTCTCTCGGGGGTTGCATTGATATATTCAGCTCTTGAACGATTTATATCATCTCTATCATCTGTATACTTTGGAATATGCATATTAGCTAGATCACCAGAAACTTGAGTAATTGCAACCAATTTAAACGTTAATAAGGCTAAGAAACAAAATGATATACTTTTACTAAGTAAACTTAACTTATTATACCTTTCATATTTATTACTAGAATCAAAAGATATTATTATCATGACAATAGTGCATAATAATATAGGTTCCCACACGCGTAGCATCATTCTACCTAAAAAAGAAAATACAACAAGTATAAAAAAAGCACATATAAAGTGAATCAAACTATATATTAATGCTTTTTTACCCAAATAAAAATATATAACAATTAGTAATAAAAAAAACCAAAATAAAACTTTTCCTTCAAATATCATTAATTTAATTCGCATTAACATAGAATTCAATAAATCTTTTATCTTAATATCATTTTTTTTAAGAGTTTTTATTTCTTCCAAAGTATTTAAATCAAAAATATTTGTATCGCCTAAAAAAACAATATCAAACAACAAATCTAAGTCATTAGCTTCTTTAAGACCTATTTTTTTATATTGTATCTCTCCCTGTTCCCAAGTAGGATAAAATTCAACATAATCTGCAATAGCTGATCTGACACTATTATAATAATTATATTCTTTCCATTCTGGCTTTATATTCCAATATAGAGAATTCATAAAACTTAACAAAACAGATACCACTATAGGAATAATAATGATACCCAACTTTCCAATAATGTTTTTCTCAAAATATCCTTTGCAACATCTTTTTTTTATGTAAAAAAAAATATATATCATTAAAAATGGGTAAATTAATAAAGCCGCTTGAAGCCTAACCATACTCCCAAATACAATTAACATAAGCCCAAATAAAAATCTAATTATATTACAAATATTAATTCTCTTTTGCGCAAAAACACTATCCATAACCAATACTGCTCCTGCTATAGAAAATGCAGTAGCAGTACGTGTAAAATTTATTTTTTTTAATACGGAAATCCAAACAGCTGCAAACAAGATTGGTAATAACAAGTATATTAGTGGACAATCATATTGACGTATAACTATATAGATTACCGTTACCAGTAACAACCACGCGCTTATAGCTGGTAGTACACTCCACCACGCTACTATTGGAAAATAATCATATAATGTGCTTATCAACAGAGACAAATAAGGTGAGATAAAAGATGCTATTGAGCCTGCCCCTCGGGATAGCTGCCAAGCTATAAACGCATCATCTCCTGTATCCTGAGTAGGGCCCATAAGAATCATAATAAATAGAAATGCTGTAGACATAAAAACTGACCAAAGTAAGATATGTCTATTCTTATTACCTTTTTCATTAAGACTCGTCATAATCTCTCCTTATGTCAATATCTTCTTTCCTAAGGCTTGAAACTAAATTTTCTGATATAACAATGTTTTTAATTACATACTGTGGCACTTTATTTATAGATATATATATACGACCGATATATTCACCCAACATACCCATCGACAACATTAACATACCTCCAACAAACAATATGATTGCCATAGTGGAAGCATATCCAACAAGTAAATCTGGTGTCATTATTTTTTTTATAATAATATAGAATCCATATACAAAACCCACAAAAGCCATTATTAATCCCATAGTAGATGCTACCCGTAATGGTTTAACAGAAAAAGCAGTAAATCCATTTAGCCACAAAGCCAATGAGTTTTTAATATTATAACTGCTTTCTCCAAACGTTCTAGAATGCGAATCAATTTTTACAGTGGATAAATTTTTCGTTATAGAAACAATTAATCCACCAATATAAGGAAATGGGTTTTTACACTTGACTATTTCATCTACAACAAATCTTCGCATGATATAAAAACTAGAGAATGTAACATTAGCAGGTTTATTTAAAAGAGAAGTTGCCATTATATCATTTACCTTAGATCCAAAACGCTTAATCATAGAGCGTTGTCTATGAGAAAAATCTGCACAGACATAATCATATCCTTTTTCTAATTCATCTACCAATTTAAATATGTCTTTAGGGTTATGTTCACCGTCATCATCTAACCCAATTATGTAATCACCGCTTACATTAGCATAACCTGCCATTAAAGCTGAGTGCTGACCATAATTTTTCGATAAATTTATTGCAATTATATTAGTATTTTCTTTAACTAATTTACCAATTATTAATAAAGTATTATCTGGAGAACCATCATTTACTAATAAAATTTCATAATTAAATTTACTACTTTTATTTACTGTTTCTATAATATCTTTAACCACATTTTCAATACTGTTTTCACACTTATAACACGGAATTACAAATGATATTTTTTTTTTGTACATATATTCCTCCCTAAATATTAAGCATAATAATTATAGTTATTACTTACAAAGAAACTATTTTATCTATTATAATTTATACCTTTTCACCTATCTTACAACCATAATATAGATTAGCATAATACTTTTCTTCAAAACCAGATTTTTTCATTATGCCTGCAATACAATCAATATTATATTTGACTCTATGCAATTGTGGCTTATTATCATCTATTGTCATAAAAGCAGCCGTTGACTGATAATCTCGTGGCTGTCCGACTGATCCGGGATTACAATAAATCAAATTACCATTTATTTGAATTGATTGTTTATGGGTATGACCCGAAATATAAATATGACTATTATATTTTTTCAAAAGTTCATCATTAAAATAAAATTCATCTATATATTCATCTAAATAATTATGCCAACCGCCATGGACTGCACAAAAAACATCAGTAATAATCATTTCATTCATACCACTAATCCAATTATAATTTTCTTTAGTTATTACACGTTGCTGATATTTTATACAGTAATTCGCAGCATTGGAGCGTGGACATTCCTGCTCTTCCAGTAAATAACTATCATGATTTCCTTTTAAACATATTACATTTTTGCACCGCAGTAAATCGATACATTCATTTATCATACAATAATAACCACATATATCTCCTAAACAATATATTTGCTCACAATTTTTATTATCTAACTCGTTTAATACTGCGGAAAGTGCAGGATAATTTCCGTGTACATCAGATATAATACCTATCATATAATTGTAACAACCTCGTCAATGAAACGTATTGCATTACCTGTTTTTACTTCTACGGGCAATAACTTATGCAGAACAAAATAATTTATACACAGTTCAGCCTCATTATATCCAAAAGCTGTACGAATTGAAGTTGAGGATGAAATTCGAGGATTAATTTCCAAAAGTAAAAAGTTATTCTTATGAAGCCTAAATTGAAGATTTGTTGGTCCTAAAGGTTTAAATTCCTTCACAAGACTAGTTACTGTAGTTTGAAGCGATTCATCAAAAACCACCATGGCTTTAGCTGTAGCTCCCTCTTGGCTCAATTTTCGTTTCATCATTATCATCGAATGACATGAACCATCTCCTAATCCAAAAACACCGACAGTATACTCATGTTCGATGTCTCCAACTATAGGTTGAGCCATAAAATTTTCTCTCATCTGGCTCTTATAGAAATCAAACTCCACAGCATCACTGATTTTAACAATACCCTTTGAAGCATAAGATGAACGAGGTTTTAACAAAAATTCTTTTCCAAACCTTTGTGATATTTCTTCATAATCTCCGGTTATTACACTAGGAATTGTATAATCTTCCATTTGATGATCTCTTAAGAAGTTATACGTTTTCCATTTATCTTCCGATAGCTCGAGTAATTGAGCTTTATTAATTACTAATTTTTCCAAATACCCATCCAGCTCCGATTTACATAAATTCACCTTATAAATTTCTTGCTCTGTACCAAAAAAAACTAGATCTATTCTATATTCATCAATTATTTGTTTCAAAAAAATAATATAACTTTTATCTGCAGCATATTTTGCTTGTATAAATTTATTACACCAATATTGTCCCACAGCATCACTAAAAACATCCATACCAATAATATTAACTGGTAAATCTGTTTTCTTAATGGACTTTATAATTCCATACCCAATTATAGCACCTACACCCGTTACTAAAATATTAATTTTCTTCAATATTATATACCTCCTCTTCAATTTGCACTCTCTGCCTATCAGACAATAGGGGGGATTGATTCTCAACAGTCGACTTATATGTCGGTTCCGGAAAGCATGTGGAATTTTCACTAATGCATACTTCAACGAGACATGCCGTATCTAAATCTACTATTAAATTCAGCATATCATGATACTCATTATTCTGTAATCTATAAAATGGAAGGTCATATGCTTTTGCGAGTTTTTCATAATCAGGAGAGCTAAATCCATGCACAGATCCAATACAATTAGAATTCAGTGCTTTATTTTGATAAATTCTAATTAAACCTAATGACTTATTATTTAATATAAAAATTTTTACAGGAATTTTTTGTATTGCTATCGTTTGTAATTCCTGCATATTCATCTGAAATCCACCATCTCCACATATACACAATAATGGTAAGTTCTGATATTTAAAATAAGCACCAATAGCTGCAGGCAGGGAATACCCCATTGCCCCTAGACCACATGATTGTATTAAATATCCACCATCTTCAATCAAAACAGAACTATTCGTCCATATTTGATTCTGACCTACATCAGTAGTCAATATACTAGCCCCATTAATACATTTAACCAGGTCGAATACAAATTTATTAGGGTTCACTAACTTATTCTCAATATACTCACTGCACGAATCAAATCTTTTTTTCCATTTTTCAGCAACTGAGATCCATTTTTCATTCCATTCATACTCATCTAATTCTTCCAGCATCTCATGTAAAAATTTGTTTGAATCACAACAAATTTTTACAAATCGTCCAGGCTTCTCAGAAATCTCGACATTATCTATATCTACATAGATAACTTTAGCACCATTAGCAAAACTAATCAAGTTGTCTCCTGTCTGACGCCCGTCCAATCTTGAGCCAACTACTATTATAATATCGCAATATTTTACTAAGAAGTTTGCGCCTCGATTACCATAAGCACCTATTACACCAAAATAATTAGCTGATGTATTATCTAAAATATCTTTTCCACGATAAGATGATACCATAGGAACTTTCATTTTTTTCAATTTACTAATTAGACAAGGATCTGTCTTAATCCCTTTAGCCCCCCCCCCCAACAATAAAACTGGTCGTTTACTATTTTTTAGCATCTCAATACTTTTTGTAATATTAATTCGCTCATCAACCTTCTCTACAACTGGCAATTCAAAATGTTTCAATGAATTCTCGTTAATTATCGACGCTTGAATATTATGAGGTATATCAATAACAACTGGACCTGGCCTACCGGAAGTCATAAAAAAAACAGCTTTTTCAAGATGGTACGCTATGTCCTCAGCTTTCATTATTGTAACGGCATATTTAGTAATCGGTTCTACCATAGAAACAATATCTGTTTCTTGAAATCCTAATTGTCTTATTTTTTTATTCAAACGTATACCAGGAGTACTTACCTGTCCAGTAATAAACATACAACGATGAGAATCATAATAAGCATTAGCAATTCCATTCATTAAATTGATTGCTCCAGGCCCACTGCAAGATACTGCAACGCCTACTTCTCCCCCCACCTCAGCATATCCATTGGCTGCAAATGCAGCAGCCTGCTCATGAAAAGCTTGAATATAGTTCATCTTGTCGTTTCTAGATATCGAATCAATTATATGAGAAATTGAAGATCCTTGATATCCAAAAATAACTGTAGTCCCAAGTTTTTCCAGAAAACTAACTATATAATCAGAAACTTTCATTTCTATCCCTCATCTCTTTCACTAAAAAAATTAATACGCAGAACATAAAAATGTAGTGCACTAGATATTTTCACTTCACAGTTTCCTAATAAAATTATTATGCATTAATTAGTCCCGATCAAAGGCAGTAGATTATATTCAATTAGGCTTTATTAACATTTATAATATCAAAAACAAGATAATTAATAAATCTCACCTTAATAACAGTAAATATATATCACTTAAAACCTGATATAATTAAGTCTTAAGCTCGTATATCATTTGATAAAATATATAGACAAATCAAGACCCACTTACATAAGTTTCCAATAGTACAGTTTATAATGCAACTAAAATAAATCTATATTTTTCTTCAACAAATATGGTTAACTGATAAATCTTCCAAATCATTTAAGCAGAATTTACGATGATACTTAGAAACTTATTTTTATTTAAGCGAATGTCCACCATCAAATAGTATTTCTGTTCCACTTATCGAATCCGCTGCTTCCGATAGCAAAAAGGCAACCGCATTTGCAACCTGTTTAGGTGAAAGAATTCCTAAAACTTGATTTTCTAAAACTTTTGCTTCTAAATTTTGGGAGTTCTCCTTTAATTTGTTGAGCATTGCAGTATCACAGACTCCAGGTGCTACTGAATTAATGTGAATTTTTCTATTTAACAATTCCTTCGCCATTAGCTTAACTGCTGAAGATAATGCAGCCTTGGAAGATCCATATAAAGTTTGACGGTAACCCGCTCCAGTTGACATTACAGAAGAAACTGCAACAATTTTACTCCCATTATTTGAGTATTTCTCCAATTGAAAATATTTAACTAATTCAATAAATGAATAAAAATTAATACGAAAGACTTTTTCCATAATATCCAAAGTATTATCCTGTACCAAACACAGTGGCGCTATTCCGACACTAAATACCATACCATCAAGTAGAATACCTTTAGAACTACAAAATCGAAAAATTGACTCTATATTATCATTATTATTAAAATCGTAAGGATAACTATAATTTTGTCCTCCCATTAATTCTTTTTCTGCCAATATTAACCGGTTCGCATTTCTTGATACTAATACTACATTAGCACCAGCATCTGTCAACCTCTGTGCAACAGCAAAACCAATTCCACTACTCCCACCAAGAATAAGATAATTTTTTTTATTAAAACTCACATTTCTACCTCTACTAAATTTTTATTTTAAAAGTTAATAACAACATTTTTATAGGCTTCTTCAGCATAATACAACTTAATATCAAAGTTATAAAAGCCACTCCCCAGCGTAACCAAAGGGGCCGACCATATAGTGTCATTGATAATACACAAACAGCTAAAACTATTAGCCATATAATAAATGTATTACGTATTGATAAAACGTCTCTACGTTCATTCCTTTCTACAAAAAAACTATGAAGCACTGCTGCTACTAAATATGAAATAAGTGTAGTGTATGCTGCTGAAATATAGCCAAATTTTTCAATAAAAATAAAATTCAATGATAAATTCAGTACCACTACAAAAATGCTAATATACCCTGAATAGGTTACTTTCTTATCAAATTGTTCAATAGCTGTATAGGTTATCATAATAAAATTGGCTAATGATCCACAAATAATCGGGCATATTAACCATACTGATTCTTCATAACCATTACCTCCTAAAAACAAAATTAATTCCGGAGCAATTATTGTCATAATCCATGTTAATATCCCAATTAAAATAAACAGACATGTCCAAATTGTACGAATACTTTTGTATCTTTTTGCATTTAAATTTTCAAAAAGCCACGGACGCCAAGCATTATCTATAGCATGTATTAATATATCCATTATATACCCCACAGTGGTAGCCAATGCAAAATTTGCAGTTGCATTCGTACCACATAAATATCGGACCATGATCTTGTCTGCTTGATACAAAACTTGAGTAGAAATTGAAAATAACATCATAGGTGTAGAGTATTTGATAGCATATTTCCAATACTTTAAATTATAAATACTCTTTCCTCTAATCATTGCAATAGTTGCCACAATAATTCCTAATAAAGTAGTAGGTGCATAAAAACTAAATATACGCAAGTTAAGTAATTGTTCTTGAGATATTTGATTTCGATATTTAACAACACAATAAACAGATGCAATTACAGCTGGTACAACCGCTAGTATTGTTAAAGCAATATTAGTCCTATAATGCATTAATTGTCGCTCTCCTATTTGCACACATTGAATACTATTATATGCAAAGCAGTATATCAACATTAAAATTATTAGACCATTTGAGAATCCCAAAAGATCAGATATTGTATATCTGAATATCAGCAGTATTGAACCTACAGCACCTGTGACAAAAAGCATAAAAGCAATTATAGAGGAGATATATTTTTCATAAGACTCGTTAAAATCGAATTTTGCTCGTGAAATACTTTGGTAAAGACTAAACGAAACTATTGGAGCAAATAAATATGTCCATGACTCAAAAATTTTTACATCTGCAAAAACACTAGCAGGTAATAATCTAGTAAAAATAGGTGTCATGAAAAACGATATTCCTCTTGTAAACAACTCTGCAATTATATACAAAATTCCGGCTTTGAATGCTATCTGATTTTCCGTTTTTAATATTTTATCACACAATAAATTTCCCTCTTTTTAATTATAGTTTTCCCATTAAAATAGATAGACGCCATGCGAATTCAACCAAAATATTCTTTTTTAATCGATATGGATAAAAAAACTTTTTAAGTATTTGACTATTTTTTTTAGAAATGCAAGAATAATTATTAAGAAATATCTTATCTTCTTTTTTAAGACTCTCCATTTGGTATTGATTAGAAAATGAACAAATACTATCTTTTATTCTGCTAAATAATTGTCCATTTCTAAACGTCTCATTCCAACGATATTTCCAATTTGCAAATACTGATTTATTAATTTTAGACTCAGCAATAGATGTACTATTAATATGGCGTCTAAAATAGGCTGTCACCTTTTTATCTATATATATTTCACCATTAAAAGCAACAGTTACAGCTTGAACCCAAATATCATGGCTGTACATTTTAACAACTGAATTATTAAATGCTCTATCTTTTAGTGTATGATTCATAATACAGGTAAATCCTAGTAGCCAACCGCCATCATATAAAGATAGGGCTTTTCCCACGCTTAATTTACTTAAAGGTGTCGGGATATGTCCTTTTTCTAAAACTTTTAAGTTTCCATCACATACCTCATAAGCGGAAGTATATAGTAAGCATTTTTGACTATCCATATTCTCCAAGATTGTAACTGCACGTTCTATCTTATCTGGTAACCAATAATCATCTTGATCACAAAATGCATAATAATCCGCATCAGGAATTTGACGAATTATTTTTAAAAAACTTTTAACATAGCCTAAATTTCCACAGTCATCTTCTAATAAATGAATATCTATACCTTGAAGCGTCTTCATCTCATACTGCTTTATAATATCTAAAGTCTTATCAGAAGACCCATCGTCACGTATATAAATAGAAATATTTCTATAGTTCTGATTCAACAAACTATCCAATTGTACTGATAAATACTTTTCTCCATTATATGTAGATAGAACAACATTAACCTTTTTCATTTTACCACCCTTAATAATAGTTGTTTGCTATTGTCTTCCATAAGCAATATTTACAATATTATAAATGTCATCTTCAGTGTCAGCTGCTACAATGTAATACCCATAGCGTGTGGAACTGTCTTCTATTATTTTATTGGACTCTATTGGGTCTATTTTACTAATTCTATAAATACAATTATTGTATTTTTCTTTAACAATATCTAAGTTTTCAAAATCTTCTTCAGTTAAAATGAACTTTATAAAACCACTTCTTTTCGCATGCTTGCGAACCAATATTATTTCCTTTCGGCATGCAACATCTATAACCATTTCAACATAGTCATAGCCTGTAGATATATCTACTAAATCTGAACCAATACAATCTCCTCCCATCCTTCCTCCAACCTCAATCACTTTCACATTGTTCTCAGAATCTATCTTTATTTCGGAGTGTGAGGCACCGTATGTAATTTCCAATGCATCTAAGGCACCTTCAATTATACTTACGATTTTACTTTCCAGTTCCGCTGTAATAACCGCCGGTTCCAAATGGCCCGTTTCAATAAATTTAGGGGCTCCTGTTGTAAACTTTTTCGTTATTGCCAGCATACGATGTTTTCCTTTATAAGATATAGTTTCCACACTATATTCTTCTCCCCCAACAAATTCTTCAACAAGAACCTTCTTCTCAAAAGATTCTTTCCTAGCTCTTGAAATTCCATACTCTAATTCTTTTATATTATTGACCTTATAGATACCTCGACTCCCTGAACGATCCGTAGGTTTTACAATTACAGGAAATTTCATATTAAAAGTATCTGATTCAAATTTATCGCTTATTAATTCACTTTTAGGCGAAGGAATTCCTAAACGTTCAAATGCTAAACGCATTTCATGTTTGTTAGTAGACAAAAAAGAACTCCTTAGACTATTTCCCACTAAATTCATTTTTTCAGCTACATAGTTAACGGTAATGCTCGCCAAATCGGAGCCTATTGATATAATTCCAATAGGATTAATTTCTTTACATTTTTCTAGAATTACATCTTTCTCAATGATACTTATTGGGTAAAAAAAATCAGCACTTTTCTCACCGACATCGCCTGATTTCCATGCAAAAACATGTGTCTCTAAACCTTTACTCTTGGCCTTCAAAATTAATTGGTTTTGAAAATCATTGGCGCCTATTATCACTATTTTATCTTTCATCGCTAATCTCCTCAAAGTTCATAAAAACAACCTATTTACTCAAAAAGCTGTTGCTAAATTCTGCAACAGCCATAATTTTGCAAACTAATAATATAATATGCAATAATCTATATCTTTCTTTTGATTTAAAATAAAAATTCTTTCTTTTTCAATACTAGAATTTGTAGAACGATCTATTTGCTCTGTAAGAATTATATAGTCACTGTCAATCATTTCGTCTAAACCGTTAACACTAGTCATTATTGTTGAAGACTGATTAATTTCTATATCCGACAATAAAAACTGAAGTTCTATTTGAAGTTGTTTTTTAATAAATTCATCAGCTCTACCAGTTATGAAAATTCTACTAACTGTTTGCTTTAACATTACATCACGAACAATTAGTTTCGTTATAACATCAGTTGAAAAAGAATCATCACTATATTCTAAACTACTTAACCAATTATTTATTTTATATTTAAAACTTTTTTTACCAAAATTATTGCATGCTAATAATAATTTACCATTTAATTTTTCTTGTAGGTCTTTTATAGACAAAATTTTATCACTGAAGTAACAACATATAAAAGCTACTATAGAACTAACAACTCCACCAACAAACACTCCTAGTAACATATATTTGAAACCAGAAAGTAAAACCATTTTGTCAGAATAAGTCATCATTTTAGGTTTTTTAAGTTCTGCTAATTCATTTGTTTGAAAAACAAAATCATCTGTTAGAGTCTTTTTCATATCATAGACTTCGTTTTGCTTATTTAACAAATCATGATCCCATTTAGTTATTGTACCTTGTTCTATAACATCTAATGAGTGAAGACATATATTATTTGATTCAACATAAAAATCTTTTTTGCATTCATTTATTAAATCATACAAAGCTTTTTCAGACAATTCTTGAGTACTACTTTCTACACTTAAGTGCAAAGTATCTGTTGTACTTTCAGTTTTATTTATACTTTGGTTATTATTAGTTACATTTAAATCCTGAGTATCATTTAATTTATTTATAGTAACTAATTCTTGTAAATATTGACTTTTCATTTGTAACGAATCTGATACAGAAGTGGTTGCTCTTCCATTTTTAAAATAAGAGATGTATGCATTAATCAAACTATTTTTCTTTAAAATATTATCTTCATTGACCGAAATAATAAGATCCACTGAAGCAACCTTTTTACTATACGGATTGATTTTCATCAGCTCCGATTGCTCAATATAATTATTTATCTCTTCTAATTGTTCTGAGGTCGATTTTAAACTTATATTTAAATTTTCCATTTTTGAATCATATTTTTGAGTATCATTTTGATAAAATGTATCAGCTTGATCTATATATTCAGTACTTACTCTAAAGATTAAACGATCAACGATCCTAAAACCGCTAAAAAGTATTCCTATAATAATAGCACATATTAAAATAAAATTCCATTTTTTTAAAAATTCAAAGAATAGTTCTTTTATTCCTATTACATCAATATTTTCTTCATTCTTCATATATTATCTCCCACTATCTATACACCATAAAAACCATATAACAATTCAACTGTATAGTCAATTTCTTCACATTTCAACCCATAATATAAAGGAAGTCGTACTAATCTTTCGCTCTGAATAGTTGTATTTATATCCGCTCCACAAAAACGTCCAAATTTGACTCCTGCAGGTGCAGTATGTAACGGTATATAATGAAACACACAACTTACTCCTTTTTCAGCCATATATGCAATAAGAGCAGTTCTTTCTAATATATCCTTTGTCTTAATATAAAACATATGCGCATTATGAATACATTGCTCTGGTACATGAGGTAAATCTATATAACCTTTTTGGTGCAATGGTAATAATCTATTATAATATTGATTCCAACTATTCATTCGATCTCTATAAATGTCTTCAGCAACTTCTAATTGTCCCCACAGATATGCTGCATTTAGTTCACTCGGTAAATAAGATGATCCTCTATCAACCCACGTATATTTATCTATCTGACCTCTAAAAAACCTACTTCGATTTGTACCTTTTTCTCTTATTATTTCTGCTTGCTCACTATACAGAGCATTTTTAATTAATAATGCTCCGCCTTCACCCATACTATAATTTTTTGTTTCATGAAAGCTAAAACAACCAAAATCACCTAGAGTACCTAGAGGCCTTCCTTTATAAGAGGACATCAAAGCCTGAGCGGCATCTTCAATAACAAACAGATTATATTTTTGTGCAATACTTAGTATCTTATCCATCTCGCAAGCTACACCTGCATAATGAACAGGTACAATGGCTTTAGTTTTTTCAGTAATAGCACTTTCAATTAAATTCTCGTCAATATTCATAGTATCAGGCCTGATATCTACAAAAACTATCTTTGCACCTCTCAATACAAACGCATTCGCCGTAGATACAAATGTATATGATGGCATTATAATTTCATCATCTGGCTTTATATCTAATAAAATAGCTGCCATCTCTGTCGCCTGAGTACATGATGTAGTAAGCAAAACTTTAGTACTCCTCGTTTTCGCCTCTAACCATTCAGTACATTTCTTAGTAAAAGTTCCATCTCCACTAATTTTATGAAGCCGAATAGCTTCCTTAATATAATCAATTTCCTTTCCTACATATGGTGGAACATTAAAAGCTATCATATAATCACTCTTTCCTTTGTGTTTTTAGTTTAGTTATATTATCGACAATACATTCTATCAAACCAAAATTTCAAAACATAATACATACACAATATATAAGATTTATTTACTATAAATCATATTTTGACTTGACCATAATAATTAGCAAGTTAAAAATAATATTATCACCAAATCATTATACATGATGCCTTTATAAATTGCAAGTTGATAAGAACCGACCGACGTATTATATTAATTTAATTGCATCGACTTTTCTCTATATTCTATTCTATGGTAAGTACTTCATAAAATAACGTCTAGTAAGGCCCACCACTCCAGTAATGTACACTACTGATAAAATTTCTGAGGTGTTATGTACACGGTTTAGCATGATTTTTCAGACGCTAGATGTCATCTCTTGAAGTACTTACGCAAGTACATACTCAGTATTAGTTGCTGTAAAACTTCCAAATACCAAAACCATCAACTTCCTTATAGAGCTCTACTCTTGCATTTGAATAATAATGTTCCCTCAAATATTTTAATTTAACATTAGGAACGCCTACTTCTATTAAATAAACATTATCTTTACAAAGCGCCTCAATAGGTGTGGTAAATTGATTTTCTCTTAAAACAGCATTAACATCAGGAAAATTTACAGTTATTCCAGAAAAATATAGTTTATTACTATAGTAAGATCTTGGCAACGATTTAAAAGGTGCATAATTATAGTATACCGATTGTATAGTAGTCGAAAAATCCATAAAATAAAAATTATTACCACTATTTTCCATTTCGTATTTTAGATTTGGAAAAGGAATTCTATTTCTAAAATTTGACTTAAACTTGTTCTGGCTATAATCCCAAGAATAATGAAGCACATCCGTGACTATTTTTCGATAATCTTCATTCGATTGGAATTTATAATCTTGACTTGGCATGTATAAATATGCCTTTAAAAACAAGATTAATATAGCTCCAAGTATTAAATTTTTTTTCTTTCTTAAATTCAAATCCGCTATATATAATAATGTAATTGCCCCACAAACAAATATGCTATATTCAATTCTATATAAGATTCTACCCATATAAGCAAAACTATATATCAGAGCCATAATAATTAAACTAACTCCTAAAATTAGGTATTTCTGTCTTTTATTTTTTAACAGCATATACGTACTTATCAAAAGATAGCCCCAAACAATTGGATATGTTTCTAGTTTTCTCAACTTAATTATATTCATTATCTGATGAAATGTTAATGAATCCGCTTTTCTCTTTTGGTTTAAAACTTGTGAAATTTGTTGTAATTTAGTTAAAGTAAAATAATTATCATCCACAAAATTCCATTGAAGAATCATATCATAGTCATTTTCGGAAAATTCCAAATCATTTAATTGACTTTTTATTTCTTCATAAGGATAAGTCGTATAATCTACAATCTGTGATCTAACAGCAGAATATTCTCTATAATACAAATAATCTTCCTTTTTATTATACTCATATTTATCATAACTATTTAATAGCAATGATACCAACAATATACTTATTAATAAATATACCATAGTGATCTTCTTTTTAAATTGATGTTTTTCAAACATAAATTCTTTTATGAATATAAAAAAAAGAAAAGGAGCGACTAAAAAAATACAACTAAATCTAATGAGAGTGCCTAGTATAACCATGATTAATCCTAAAAATATATATCTAATTTTCTCTTCACTGGAAAATAAACAGTGGAAGCATAATACAATTCCAGTCATTATTGCCAAAGTCGCAGTTTTTGTAAATTGCATTAATAAATATACATCATTTGAATATATACTAATAAAAATAATTGAAATTATTACTCCTAAAAAACGATTAAGCTTTTTTTCCAATATATATGTGACTATAGTAAACGATAAAAAATTTACAAAATAATGTAATATAAAAAACCAACTAATTTGGGAATTTAGTCCATATAACAGAGCTAATATTCTACCTAAAACTATATTAACAAACATCATATGAGGATTTGGAATTCCTGTATACGAACCAGATACAATATTCTCCATAATAAAGTCATCTGAAACTTCATATTTTACATCACAAAAAGCAAATACCCAAATCAAAAAAAACAAATTTACGCCAATGGCCACAAAAAAATCCCAGTCCTTAACCTTTCTAATAGGTTTACTAATTTTATTCATTTATACTATATTTATCCTTTATCAAAACCGGATCACTTTCCTTTCCCTCAATTTTTATAATAACAATCAGTTTAATCAATTATCTACTTCCTTGAGAAAATAAAGCAATACAATAATCATGTAGTATTTCTTACATGAGTTAAATCCATTTAATATATAGTCCCTAATTTACCATTCTATATAGAGGTACCCCCCGATCTACTTTACAATATACTATTTATATGCAGTTACGCTCAGAGTGCATTTTCTTTGTTACCGTTAATTCAGAGTTAAAATATGATGTCTTTCTGGATATATATTTAGTCTATAAATATGTTCGTGGGCCATTCTAATCCAGTTTTAATTTCTTTAGCATTAATTTAAGTAAGGAGATGACCTACTGGCAAAATTTCATTTATTGAAATTAGACACAAAATAGCATATCTTATGGTTGTCTCTCTCATGGAAAAGTTATGTTAATAAGATTTATAGAGGCATCCATACACAAAACACAGGCAATGTATGTTTTTCAATTGCCTAAGAAGCCTTTATACGTTATGTAATAACTTTCTTAAACGTATATACAATCTAAAAAGCTAAACACCACACTTTATGCAGATTTCGGCTAGAATGGTTTTAGGGTTAACAAAAAAACAGCCGAATCCATAGTGAATTACTCTATGTACTTTTTCCATAATGTTTATCATTCAGGAAAAAGAGTATAATAGACTTGAACTCTTCATTAAAATCACCTTCATTCTCCTTAATAATGTTTGGCACCAATATAATCATGCTTCTGGGCGCTTCCCAATGCCTTAGTTGCGATACAGCACGCACTATTTCATCTGCATAGTTAATGTTAGTATTTTCTCTCATTCAGTATCTCTCACTTCTAATAAAGTACTATTTTCCATCACTTGCTGACAGTATTTTCTCCTTTTTTCCAATAATACAATAATTAAAAAGGCAAATAATGATATTACTCCCCCCGTAACTACTCCTGGAATTCTATACTGCAATTTGATATTATTCTCTCCTGGTTCAACAGGAACAACTATAAATGTATTTCCGCCTTTTTGTACCTCAACTTTACTTCCATTTACCTGAACTTTCCAGCCATCATCATATGGAATTGTCAATAGAAGATATCCTGCTTTATCGGAATAGAATTGTCCCTCTACATCGCCATCTGAAAATTTATCAACTACAAAAGAATTCTGCTTTAGGTGATCAATTGACTTTTTAAATACATCCATATCAAGGTAATATAGTTTAAAATTCATATTATCTACTGTATCGTTGTATCTCTCAAAACGAATCTGATGATTTTCATTTGCATTTCCTATATTGAACATCTTATAGCTTAACCACTGATTATAGTCACAACGATATTCATCATCAATGAAGAGCTGCAATTCTCTTTTTGGTGTTTCAGCGTACCCGTATAGCAGACCATTTTTATCAATTAAATCAGGTCTAATTATAATGTTTTCATTTTCTGTCCAACTGGTGAAACTTAGTTGCTTATATAATTTGACATCTTCACCTAAAAGCGAAGAATATAGCTTGTTCTGAAATTCAAACGGATTCTCATCTTCTAACCTCTCTAATACTAGCGAGCTAACCCCCATACCCAGGCCTAAAGAATACGGATTCTCATATACATCTTTTTCACATCTCTTTTCAATGGATTCTATTTTCTCAAAGCCAGGATATTTTCGTTGTGACATAAGATATTTTATACCCATAAAACTATCGGCAGCAAGATTAGGTTCACCATAAGGTATAATATAGTGTTCACCATCGTAATAACCCATATTCACCATAAATTTTACTATATCAGAATTAACCGTCGAGGTGTAATTGGCTACCCCTCTGTAACCATAGACCATGCTATCATTAAGCGCCGCACTGATTCCATTTTTTTTAAGTTCCCGATTAAGTGTTTCTTCCATTCGGTAAAAAGAATTTGTATCAGACGCTTTAATATTATCAACCAATAATTCCTGTTCTCTTGTATAATCCTTATACGCTTTGATATTACCAGTATTGTAACTTTCAGCCTTCACCATTATGCCATTTAATATTAGTTCAAGCAGCATGATTGTAACCAACATGGCTGATGAGTGTTTCCATTTGTAGCAAATAAGCCAGAATAAGTACAGACCTAATATTGTTAGCGTGAAAATTATTATTTTCGATTCAAATGGAGCGACTAAATAAAAGGCTTCAAAAAAAACAATTAAAAGTCCAAAGATCTTTGATAAAGCCAATCTTTTTTCATTGTTATATTGACTCATTCCATTAATGCCTAAATAAATCAAGAAAAAAATAATCAGATATCCAAAACGGCAGAAAAAACTATCGGCTCTTCTAAATCCATTCCAAATATTTTCTATGGCATACACAAATCCGGAACCCCACATAACCATTAAAAAAACGAATGAAATTATCCTTTCTTTGACACTTATCGTTTTATTAGTAAAATAGAAAATAATAAATGCCAGAATGAAATATCCACAAAACAGCGATAAATAGCGAATAGTGTCCGGTGCCGGATTTCCCAACATGAATCCTCTTACTGACTCATAAACATTACCATTAAGATGGAGTCCAAAGATATCTTGGACTCCAAAGTCAGCTTTTCCTTTTACCATTGCCAGTATAACTGGCAAGAAAAAAAACGAACTACTCAAC
The DNA here is from genome assembly GCA_963519465.1 of uncultured bacterium. Lineage (GTDB taxonomy): Bacteria > Bacillota > Clostridia > Lachnospirales > Lachnospiraceae > Lacrimispora. The sequence continues at coordinate 114,602 of CAUQMY010000013.1, read as the reverse complement.
ACTCCTAAAAATTCATAAAGAGAAAAAACCAAAAAATCTTTAATAAACTTGCTGATGTCAATTTTTTTCTCGAATAAAAACCGCTCATATAAATAATACAGCACCACAAATAAACAGTTCATATAAGCCGTATACCAATTAAATAATATTGACAAAAAGATTGTAAAGCAAAAAAACTTATGTTTGCCCTTAGTTATAAATCGATAAACACCTGCCAGCATCAAAGGAAGCAAATATACACCATCAAGCCACATAATATTAGTAAGTTGAGCTATATTAAACTGCATTAATGAATACGCCAGAGACGCAACAATTATATATGAATCTTTGCATTGATTAAATCTGGTTTTTGCAAAATAAGCAAATGACACTCCACAAAGTGAAATTTTCAGTAAAGTAACTACAAACACAAATAATGGTAATTGTTCCTTTGGGAAAAAATAAACTAATAAATTTAAAGGAGATGATAAATAATATGCCAGTAACCCTACTGTCTGATTTCCAAGAGACATTGAAAAAGAATAAGTTAATCCAGCCTCTCCTTTCAATACATTTCTAAGCCAGCCGAAATAGTCTATATATTGAAAGTATAAATCCGAAGCTAAATTACTGGTCTTTCCCAGCGGATAAATACCACAGTATAGAAAAATCATACACATTCCTATAATCGGTAAAACAGATGACAGAATATAAATTTTTTTCTCATTTAATTTTGCAAGTGACATGCTGGGCTCTCTCCTCAAATAAATCATATTTTACTAATATTGCTCTCATCAATTAAATAAATCGGCCTCTTTTTAATTTCAAGATACATTTTAGCCATATACTGCCCAAGAATTCCTAAACAGAACAACTGGATTCCCCCTAAGAATGTAATAATACATGTCAAAGAGGCCCAGCCTGCCACAGGATCTCCAAATACCAGTCTCCTTATTATGATGAAACCAATGGCAAGTACTGAAATCAGGCAGAATACAAACCCCACTACCGAAGATATAATCAGCGGCGTTGTGGTGAACGCTACAATTCCCTCTATGCTGTAACGAAAGAGGGACCAGAAAGACCACTTTGTTTCCCCTGCAATCCGTTCAACATTTTCGAAATCAATCCACTTGTTATTAAATCCAACCCAGCCAAATAGGCCTTTGGAAAAACGATTATATTCACTCAACTCCAACAAAGCATTTAAGAACTTTCTGTTCATCAATCTATAATCACGTGCGCCATCAATTATTTCTACATCTGACATCTTATTAATAATCTTATAGAAGCATCTTGCAAAAAAAGACCTTATCCTGGGTTCACCCTTACGGGTCACTCTTCTGGTTGCAACTGAATCAAATCCTTCCTCAACAACAGCTTTGTACATTTCAGGCAATAACTCAGGGGGATCCTGCAGATCTGCATCCATCATTACTACATAATCCCCCTGAGCATGTTGAAACCCTGCATAAATAGCTGCTTCTTTTCCAAAATTCCTGGAAAAAGAAATATACTTGATTCGCTTATCTGTCTCTGCCAGTTCCTTCATAACCAACTTTGTATTATCTCTGGATCCGTCATTTATCAGAATGATCTCAAAGTTCTGTTCGCTCATTAGCTGAATAACTTTATACATTTGCTCAATAAATAAGGGCAATACAGCACCTTCATTGTAACAGGGCACTATGACAGATATCAGCTCTTTCATATTCTCATCTCCAGCCTATTTTATCTCCAAATACTTTTTCCAAAATTCAACCGATGTTATATAATCACGTTTCGAAGAATATTCTTTTTCAAGCCTATCATTATTTTCTTTATAAAATTTCACATTATTTTTCCAGCGCTTTTGTAATTCATTATATTTTTGTTTATCTAATATTCGCATAGCACCTTCTTTAGTAAAAGGGTTGACCGCTAAAAGCTTTCTATGTAAGGCCATCTTTTCTGGCTGATAAGCCCAATCAAATGCAATTATAGCAGGAGAATCATTCAGCAAGCCCTTGGGAATAAACCTTTGTCCATTATATGTAAGTCTAAATATCCATTTTTTTATTGTCTTACGGGACGGCTCCCAATATACAGCATTTAAATCCAGATCAAGATCTTTAAATCTTTCTAAACCTTCAAACTTTTCGTTGTATTTCCTGTTTTCAATAACAATTTTTTCACCATCTGCTTCCATAATAAATTGCACCCCTTTTAAATAATCTTCCAGGGCCCTAATGACCAACTCTGCTGCAGTATAGTTGAATCTTAGAAGTTCGGTTCTAAATAACTTACTAACACGGTCAAAGACATCTACATTTTTATATGAACCAACCGCTTTACCAATCAGCAGGTTTCTGCATTGCTGGTAAAGATCAATAGCCGCATTATACTTGTTGGTAAAGCCCATATGCCAGACACAAATACCATTCATTGTTAATATATCAGCCTTACAGCGCAATGAATATTCCATATCATCACATCTGATAAATACTGGTAAGGACAACCCGTTCTTCTCTATTATTGAGGCTGGAATACAGCAATACCACCATGCAGCATATTGATTTTCTTTATTTATAAATTCAGATTCATTTTTTAAATTATCAAATAATCTGTTATGAAAGCATTCTCCTTTAAGTGGCACAAAATTGGCATTGGAGGTCAAAACACCTATATCCTCATGCTGAATATATTTTCTTTCGTAATATAGCATGGCTCCACTAATGAAACTATCCTTGTATTCTTCTTTGATTAATGTCAGCAACACATAGGTTCTGCGAATACTTTCCGGAAGAATAAGTACATCATCATCCATTAATAAAACATGGGTTGCCTGTGGCTCTTGCCTGAGAGATTCTAACATCCCCCTGGAAAACCCTCCTGCGCCACCCGCATTTTTATTGGGATAAAGCTTTACATGATACCCCTCAATGTCTTCTTTATTCAGAGTTCTTCCATTATCGACAACCTGCACATAAAAGTTTTCTTTCATTTCACTTTCATCTTGTAACAATTCTTTTTTAATTAATTCAACATTTCTTTTGATAAAGTCTTCTTTAAAGCAGGTAGTCGTGGCTAAGGAGAGTATTACTTCCCTAACATTGACCTCTTCGCACTCTCCTGAATAGCTGCCACCATATAATTCACAATTACTATAAGTTCTTATTTCGAAACCAACTATTTGCTCATTATTTTCAGGATATGAAATAGAAATAGAAGTGCGCTGTTCTATTTTATATCTTCTCGCTTCAAACACTTTTCTTACAATTTCACCTGATTCAAGGTGGAAACCATGTAAAATCAGTTCAAAATCTCCACAAATATCAAGGTTTAATGATATAACGCCGACATTTGCATATTTTTTCCATTTGCTATAAGAACAGCCATTCAGATATGAAGTGAAATCAATTTCATGATAAGCCGGTATCCTTAAAGCATTAATATCATTATCAACCATTGCCTTATAATTACGATAAAAAAGCATCCACTGTTCCTTATAGACCTCATCGTTGGGCAATAAAATTCTCTGTAGTTCCTTCTTCATAATAAGCATTCTCCTTTTATTGTAAAGATTTCATATAGGACTCGCATACAGGTTCTGCCTCCCCGCACATAACTGCATGGCCCTTTTTCAGCCACAGGGCATGGTCGCAAAGATTCCTGACAGAATCTATTGAATGTGAAACGTAAAGCAGGGTTGTTCCATTATTTAGCATTTCCTGCATCCTTCTTTCACATTTTTGCTGAAATGCATAATCTCCTACGGCAAGTACCTCATCAACAATTAAAATATCCGGCGAAACCATTGTAGCAATAGAAAAGCCCAAACGAGCTGCCATACCGGAAGAGTAGTTTTTGATTGGCATATCCAGGAAATCCTTTAGTTCTGCAAATTCTACTATTTCATCAAAATGTTCTTGCATATACCGCTTACTATGACCCAGTAACGTTCCATTTAAATAAATGTTTTCTTTGGCCGTCAAATTACCATCAAATCCTGCTCCCAGTTCTATCAGCGGCGCAATTGTACCATTAATATTAACAGTTCCCTTGTAAGGCTTTAAAATACCGCAGATCAGCTTAAGCATGGTAGACTTTCCCGAACCATTGGTACCAATAATTCCCCAAGCCTCTCCTCTTCTTACCTTAAAATCAATATTTTGCAATACAAGGAATTCCTGAAACATTAATTGTCTTCGTACTAGTTTTATAAAATATTCCTTTAAATTATCAACCCGTTCAGATGCCATATTAAAACGTACAGTCGCATCCGAAACATCTATTATAAATTCTTTTTTTTCCATAGATACCCTTTAACTCCCAACTATATATATAATATAAATTTATCCTGTGTTTTGCCAAAAGCAAACGCTCCAACGATCAAGGCTACCACTGAGATTATAACCCCTGGCATTATCAATGTCTGAGAAGGCATTCTCCCATCCATTACAATGGTTCTGAACTGAGTTATATAAAAATACATAGGATTTAAAGTAACCACCAGATTATATATTTTTTCCGGTAGTGCAGTAATCGGATAAAATATAGGGGTCAAATACATCCAGGCCGTTATTATGGCTCCATAGATGTGCTGAATGTCCCTAAAGAATACAGCTGCCTGAGCCAGAAAGAGACCAAGTCCCAAACTGAATGCATAAACCTGAAGAATGATAACTGGAATAAACAGGAAATATAAGTTAAATTTAACCCTGCATACAAGGAATACAACTAACATGGCTCCTAAAGCAAACAAAAAATTCACTAAAGAACTGGTAACCTTTGATATGGTAAAAATATATTTCGGGACATAAGTTTTTTTTAACAAAGGGGCATTATCCATGATTGAATTAATAGATAAGGAAGTTGATTCATTAACAAAATTAAACATCGTCTGTCCAATGATCAGATATACAGGATAATTTGCAATCTCAAACCGGAACATATTGGAAAAAACAACCACCATAATCATCATTATCATCAGCGGGTTTAATATACTCCATATATATCCCAGGAAGCTTCTTCTGTATTTAAGTTTAATATCTTTTTCTACTAATTGCTGAAGTAAAAAACGATACGTGTAAAATACGTTAAATCGCTCTAACATTAGTTTCATCATTCTTTACCTTTCATTTCACTCTTTTGAGGGAGGGAGCTGATATTTATTCCAATATTCTTCCTCTGCCAATAAACGCCATTTCTTATGATAATTATCATAATATTTACCGTATATCAAGGGAAAGAATATCACGGTAAAGCAAACTGATATAATATCCGTCACTTTTGCCCTACCTTTTTCTGAGTTTACGCTTTGATGTAAAATATCAATTTCCTGCTTTTCCCACCATTCAACTCCTCTAAAAAAATCTTTCATCGCATTGACACGCATGGAAAAACTCAGCTTAGGCAGCAGTAATCCAGCTGCTAAACGCCGAATTAAAGCTTTTGTCAGCTGCCATCTGGAATATCCTTTTTTATCATACAGAATATTTAACACCATAAAATTCCTGACATCATAGTAATCTCTAATTATAGTTTTTCTAGCCGCTGCAACTTCATGCCACACGCAGATCCCATTAAGAAGTATCCAGCTTTTAGCATTACGCAGGCCGTATTCCATATCATCACAATGAATAAAAAAAGGTAGTGGAAGATTATTCAGTCCAATCTCAGACACCGGAATACAACAATACCACCATGCATTATAATCTACCGGATAAATTTCATCATTTTTCAAAATATTTACCGCTTCTCTTAAATCATAGTCTCTACCCTCGGGATGCAAAATTCCATCCCAAGTAGCACCAGCTTCTTCCTGGATACATGGTTCATCACGCCTTAGCATAGCTCCACCAATAAATGACTTTTTATAACAGTCTTTTAGTAGACATATCATTGAATACATTCTTTCAAACGCTTCCGGTTCTATATCAACATCATCATCCATCAAAAGTATATGAGTGTATTTTTTAACATCTTTTTGATATAGTACCTCCATAATACCTCTTGTGAATCCACCTGTTCCACCGGTATTTCGATTTTTAATCAGTTGCATTTCCTCAAAACCAGTATCCAGAGTTTGGCCATTATCAACTATTATTATATCAAAATGATTCTGCAATACAGATTCTTTGTTATTAAGAATCCTATCTTTGATTATATCCATATTGTGTTTAATATATGGTTCTCTTTTATACGTACAGATCGTAGCAGCGATCTTTATCTGATCATTGGCCTGTTCATCAGCCCAGTAATGCATGCCACTCACAATCGTATCGGTATTTGCTCGAATTTTGATATAACACATACTGTTTGAATTTTTTGGCATAATCTCAAGATCAATTATATCCTCCTGATCGGAGCTATGCTCATATTGTTGTATGCAGGATTCCTCAATGTTGCCTTTTTCAATTATTCTTTCATAAATTTCAAGACTACACTTGCCTTTTAACTTCCCTTTCAGCCTTACTTGGCGAACAGTTGTATATTCAAACCACTTTTTAAGGGAAAAGCTATTAAAATATGTACCAGTGTCAAGAATACCTGTCGCTTCTATATGAGCCTTATTATCACTCTCAATTTTTATTTTTCCCTCTTGCTTAATATATAATTCGCTTATATCCAGTTCTTTTAGAGATGGAAACACGATTGATTGCAGTTTCATCAGTTACCTCCATGTATACAATTTACCATTTTTGAAGCAAAACCAAACAGCCAATAATTACTTTTCCTCAAAATAATGATTGCCGGATTTTTTATGGCATTAAAAATTTCCGGATAATTACAGCGAATTTCATTATCCATTGCTACAAATCTTTCTTTATGATCTCTTCCAAAGCTTAAATAAATTTTATACTGACTAGTCACTACCCTTGCCACAATTGATGCCATGCAGGCTTGATATTTTCCATCTTTATATGTATTAAAATACTGCAACAGATGATTCAGAACTTTTTCATGCTGACCACAGCGTTTTTTCATATTCTCAATTGTAACGCTTTGTGTTGGCTGTCCAATTCGATACATGTATACATCGTCAGATATTGCGGCAACCGTCTGAATAAATGGAATCGGAAACATCATATATTCCATATCCACATAATAGCAGTGCTCATCAATTTTATCTGGGATTTTTCTTAGAATTTCCGTGCGATAGGTTATGGCATGCATTTTAAAAAATATTTTTTCCGAAACACTGTTAAACGATACTTCCTGACCATATGATATACCCGGGCAAACATGGTTGACTTCTCGGCTTCTTTTTTCGGTGGAGTCATTGACCCAGTAATAATTATTTAAAACCAAGTCAGTATTCGCATTTTTTAAAAATGCTATCAAATTAACTAAACCTGATTTTAAAACCCAGTCATCACCATCAACTACTTTGAAAAATCTTCCAGCAGCTGCTTCAATCCCCTTATTAATTGTTGAACCATGACCTCCATTTTCTTTTGTTATCAATCGAAAGGTTTCTGGATATTGTTTTACATATCTCTGTCCTATCTGCGGACTAGAATCAGTTGAACCGTCATTAATGATCAATACTTCTAAGTCATTCATAATTTCAGGGACCACAAAGGACTTCAAGCATTGGTCTAAGTATTTTTCCACATTATAGGTCGGAACAACAATCGTTAATGTTTTCATATTATTTCATCCCTTTGTTTTTCTGTATCTGGCAGCACTCCCTCTGTAGCCTCTTTCATAAACATGATTTTTGGAGTCATAATGATCATTTTTAGATCAAGAAGAAAAGAGTAGTTACGAATATAAGTTAAATCCAGCTTTAACTTATCATAGTTAGTTGTATTATATTTTCCATAGATCTGCGCATACCCAGTTAAACCTGCCTTAACTTTCGTGCGATAAGAAAATTCCGGAATCTCCTTAAGTATCATTTCTGCCAGCTCTGGCCGTTCAGGTCTGGGGCCTACAAAAGACATATCACCTATCAATATATTAAATAGCTGAGGCAGTTCATCTAGCCTGGTTCTACGTAGTATATGTCCAATAGGTAATATACGCGAATCGCCTTCTGCTGCCAATCGCGCTACTCCATCGCGCTCCGCTTCCTGTATCATAGTACGAAACTTGTAGATATCAAATAACTCATTATCTTTCGTCAATCTGGACTGTTTAAAAAATACAGGTCCTTTATCTGTCAACTTTATGCACACTGCAATTACTAGAAAAAGTGGACTGGATAGTACAATCCCAACCATAGAACCAACTATATCAACTAACCTCTTAAAAAACTCCTGTTCAATAGTCAGTCCCTCATTTCTGGATAGTAGCAACGGTGAATCAAATAAATTCAGTTCCACAGAACTCTTCAGTAAAATATCTGAAATTTTAGGTACATTATACGTCCGAATGGAATTAGCAAAACAATACTTTAATATCAGATTTCGCTCATGAGACTCGATATCCCCAATAATAACACCGTCATATTTTAATATTTCTTTTTCCAGCATCGAAATCCCTTTTTGTATGTTAATTATCGCACAGATTTCATACTTATCTTCTCGTGAATTTATTTTCTCTACAAGATGGTAATCCGATCTTCTTCCTGATACCAACAGCATCTTCCTTGGAGGAAATATCTTTGTATAAATCCAATGATAGATCAAAGTCCAGATTACAATTACAAGAAATTCAAATCCTGTCATCTTTAAAAGCTGCATAGGACTCAGAAAATGCTTATCTAATACAGAAATTTGTAGATATGTAAATATATTAGTAAAGATCACGGCCAAAATTTGAGAATAAAGCAGATTCCCCTTTTTTAAATAACCCACTTTATAACCGCCATAAGTTTTCATTAACAAAACAAGAAGAACTCCATAGAGAAAAATCATCATCCAGTTTCCTCTTCTAAAAAATGGAAATTCTATAATTTTATTATAGTGGCTAATCCATGTCCAACCATACAATGCAATCAACATTGATGTAATTCCGAACGTAAAAATCAATTTAATTAACCGTTTATATTTCTGATCAACCTTCATTAATATGCACCTTTATATTTATTTTCAAACCATTAAAGCCTTACTAGTATAACATATTTCATCCGCTTAGTACAACTTTCTACATGGTAAAAAGTACTGTTATTATTTAAGATTTTATGAATATTTTACCTTTTAGCAAAAGTATTATAAAGTTTTTATTATTTAAATTTACACAGTTATCCTTGAGCACCATGTTCTCGCTATAATCCTAGACGATTCTCAGTTATATATCAACATTATCTTATTCCTAAATATTTCTCTATTTCCCAATTAACAATGTAGTAGAAATAATAATTATGGTATAAGCATAAGCAAATAAAAAAGACTTCAAATATTTGGTAAAATATATTTTCCAAAATTTGAAGTCTCATATAAATCAATATTTATTCTCTATTTTCTTTGCAGATGCTACTCCCAATAAAACCCAAAAAACCGGAGTGACAATAGGAAGATTAAGATTAACAAATGCTTGAATGCTATAACAAACTATTCCAAATAAAACAGCCATTATATAAGGATTGCTGATATGCAACCTTATACCTCGCTTTACAATTCCAACTACAAAACTTAAATAAGTCAGCACCCCTATAATACCTACTGTGGTTAGTAAATGTAAATACTCATTGTGAGCACTATCAAATACTTCATTATAAGGATTATTAGCCGTTTTTTGCAACATTAATATTCCAAAAGTCTCCGGTCCATATCCCACGAGTTTTTTCCACCATGACAAATTAAGATAACACTCCATAGCATTTCTCCAAATAAAACCTCTATGCGTTCCCCAATCATCATTAAAAAGAAAATATGATTTCAGACTTCCATACTTGTCTGCATTCCCCATAACATTACAATCAAATAGAACATATATTATACCACTAAATGCCAGCAGCAACAACAACAGCCAAAAATATCGTAGTGTATTGCTATATGCAACATACTTTTTATTTTTGTGATAATCGACCAAATACCATACCAGTACAAATATCCATAGACCAACTGCAAAAAAAGCAAATACTTTAAGGCCTATTATCAAATTAAAAGAACTATCTATTCCAATAACATGGTTTCCAAAACATTTATTTATCCAAGCAATTACTTGAATCACAGAAAAAAAAGTAGCCAACACTATAAGATACCGTTTTATACCTTGATTATCCTTGAATAAATATAATGGCAAAAGTGCAAACAAGGCGCCCAATGACAGGTATGCATTATCACTCACACCCATGATAAGTGCAAAAAGGCTAATTACCATACTAATAAAATAAAACAGCACCTTTTTTAATTCCTTTGCAGTTGAAAAAAGTACTACTGAAATAGCAACAATTATTCCTACATAAGCAGTATAAGTATTAATATTTCCGATTGTAGATGTAAAAATATTTCTTTGGCTTTCAATCATAGGTGCCTTAAATTTTAGTATATCAAGCTTAAAATAATCAGTAATACCAAAAATGCAAACTACAATACCTGAACTGATCATCATATCAATATATCTAACGCGAAATTTCCAAAATCTGCTTATACAAAAATAAGATAAAACATACCATGTAATTAAAAATAAGCCAGTATATCTTCCTTCATTCCCCCAAAAGGCCTCATATAAATAATCTGATGTAATCGTAGACAAAATAGCAACTGCATAAAACACTAATATTGAATAATCAGCCCATGTCAATTTTTTTAAAATATTCTTAAATAAGATTTTCACTGGTAAATTTTCTTTTTTAATACATTTTATTAAAAAATAGCAAATTATCATAACAAGCATAGCAATGGTACAACCGCAATAGTAGTAATATTTAATGATAAGAATGTCAAAATATTTATCTTTAAAAACTAAAGGAAGACCTACACCAATTAAAATAATATAAATATTCAGAATAATTGAAATAAATTCATTATTTTCCTCTTCCTTACTGATATTTATCTTAAAATCTGTCATAACAAATACCCCTTCCATATTTCAACAATTTAATATTTTAGCTATTTAATATTTTTTAGTATATCATTTACTTGTATACAAATCAACTTGGGATTTCAAAAATATTCTTACAATAAATTAAATGATTATACATCTCCAGGTACACTTATGTTTTACACATTATAACATATATATTAATTTTCTTCCTTTTTAGCAATCTTCCCCTTTCTGCAGTTGCAAAACTAGAACGCTTAAAAACTATCGTTTATAGTGATTGACGATAGTTAATTTAAGGTGAATGCTGTTTTTTTGTCTTTTGATAACGCACTATTTTTATGCAGACTGTGGCAAACGGTTCTCGGAGCACTATTTCTTCCTGCCCCTCTATCACTGCTGGTCCAGACGGCCGGCCTTATATGCCATTTCACTGCTCTGGTAGATGTTTTCCTTAAAACAGGTCTCACTCCTTACCATCGCTTCTGTCCAAACCATTTGCAGGCTTCCAGGCACAGTCCACTATGAACCGCCGGGTAAGCTGCCTAAGACCGTTTTCATTGATGAATTCAAGGGCAATACTTTGCTATTATGTCGACCTGTTTCTGGCCCATATGATGAAAAAATGGTTTTACGACATTTACTAGACAGAGTCCTGCTGCTTGCGGTAAAAATTTGATGATTGAATTACCAATGCCAGGAATTGTGGCATCACTGAATTCGAGAAATGCGCCAGAACATTCCGGTCCTTGAGAAAAGAAATCTTAAACGCTATTAAATATGGTATTACCAAAAGTGCCACAGAGGGATTCAACAGCAAGATTAAGGTATTAAAGCTGAATTCCTATAGTATTGAAAACTTCAAGCGATTCCAGACCCGAATACTTCATTTTACATCATAGAAAAAAATGGTCGGAGATACAGATACTTATTTTGCATACACAAAAACATCTTACTATAGAATCAACAATCAAAACAACTCGAAATACAAGAATGGAGCAGGATTCAGATGAATCCCACATCAACTATTGAGAAAGAGTCACTCAAAAAACCTATATGTACATAGAAAATCGGTGCTAGGACTTTCGTCCCAACACCGATTTTTCTACAATCTGAAATTCCGAAGTCATAAATGACTTCGGAATTTCTATTTTAATCAAGAAAAATTAGCTCTCAACAAATACTCTCTTGATTTCTTTGTTAGATTTAACTTCATAGCAACGATCATCGCCATCTTTTGCTTTGCTCTTGCCCTTCTGAACTGTACCAGAAGTGTTTACAAGTCTGTACTGTGTTTCAACACCGTCTACAGTTGTATCTTTAGCAGCAGCCTCAACATCATAGTACTCATCATAATCATCTGCTTTTCCACTTGGAATAGCGGATGTTGCATTAACATCATCTAAGAACTCTTCTGTTGTAAGCATTTTGATTTCTGTATATCCATCAGCATTTTTTACGGTCTTGATAACTGAATATTTGTCATCTTTATCCGCCTGCATCAACATACCACCTAAGTAGTATTTGTCATCATCAACGCCGAATTTACCCTGTCCTTTTGTACTACCAGACTTATTAAACAGGAATGTGAAATTAGTACCATCAATAGACACGCTCTGTTTGCCTGTCTTCATGGAACCATCTTCTCCACCACCAAAGTAATACAGAGTGTAGCCTAAGTCAGCATAGATATCAGACATATTGTCTTTGAACTCATCTTCAGTATCAAAGTGCTTGCCGTCAATCTTATCGCCCTTCTTGATATCCTCAACCTTTGTAGTGCTACCAGCTTTAAACTGAACAGCTCTTAAGCCATCCTGCATTGCACCATAATGATCAAATAAATATTTCTTGCCGTTGATAGTCTTAATCTCAGATGCAATTAACTTACCATCTTTATCAGCATAGTACCAGTTGTTAGAATCATCATCATAGTCATCATCATTTAAGTAAGAATCTGGTACTACCTGGAACCAACCCTTTGTATGTCTAGCACCATCTTCTGGGCTACCATAGTATCTGAATCCTCTAGAATTAGTAGCAATTGCATCCTTACTATTTAAATCCTCGGACTGACTAGCGATAGAAGCTGTAGCATCCCAATTAACCCACTCAGCATTCATACGACCATAATTATCAAAGCTGTATTTCTGGCCATTAATAGTTTTGCCTTTTTCACCAGTCAGTTTCTTACCGTTGGTCTTAAAATAGAACCAACGTGTCTGGTTTTCATCATCAAAAACATTTTTGCTAGAAGAACCTTTAGCAGAAACTTCATAATCATTATCTACGATATCAATGGAAACCCAGCCAATAGACTGTGCGCCGTCATTTTCGCCGCCAAGATAGTAATCACCATTCTGCCATTCATCTTCTTCTGTGGTTTCTCTTTCACCTTCTTTGTTAATCCAGCCATATAACATCTTGCCTTCATCATCAAAGATGTATTTCTTGCCATTGATGGTCTTAAAGGTGGCAGAAGTGCTAGTATCAGAAGTCTTGTAAGCTTTACCATTGGCGCCAAAATAATACCAATGATTTGCTGGTTCTTCAGCATCATCTCCATCGTAATCATCATTTTCAACGGAAACCCACTTATTAGCTGCCATAGAACCGTTTTCATCTACATAATAGTAGTTATCATTGTATTCAATGATTGCGTCGGTAGCCATCTCGCCATCTTCGTTTAAGTAGAACCAGTTGTCACCGGATTTCTCCCATTTCTCTGTTTCTCTGTCTCCGCTCTTATCATAGTACACCCATGTACCATTTTCTTCCTGCCAGCCAGTTGCTGCGAAAGAGGACATGGAAGCGCCTACTGCAAGCAGTGCTGCTGTTGATAATACAGCAACTAATTTGGTCTGCTTTCTCATAATTAATGCACTCTCCTTTTTTCTTTTTGAAATACTTTCTGAAATTCCTAATAGCATTACGAGGTAATTATACTTCCTATAATGGAAATTATCAATACTTTTTTTACTTTTTTTGCATATTTTTCAAAAAGCTAAAAATATTTACATTTCCGCCAGAAGCTATCAATTCCTCCATCACATGGTACAGTATAATACATTTTTTAGGAAAATACTATAACATTTCTCTGTTCATTTTCTTACATAATCTTTACGAAATTGGATTTTGCATCTGAAATTGTACTTTTATTCATACATGAGATAGATTTTGAACCTAGCAGGGTATATTTTAAGCCCGGTTGAGGGGATTTCTTCTATATTAAGTTATTGGATTCCTATATTGATTTTTACCAGTTGAATGGTATAATGTTCACATAGATATTATAAGTCATTGATTTTGAACACATTTATTTTATATATGGAGGTCTTACTGCTATGGATCGTAATGTCATTATCTGCCGCTCTATCCTTGAAAATCCGGCTGTTACTCAGAGAGAGCTTGCAAAGGAGCTTCATGTTTCTTTGGGAACGGCCAACAGTCTGATGAAAGAATGTCTGGAAAAAAAATTGATTACTGCTGGAAATAAAAATGATTCCTATGAGCTTCTCCCACAGGGACAATCATTATTAGATGAGAATAAAGTAGATGGGGCAGTCATTATTGCTGCGGGCTTTGGATCCCGCTTTGTTCCTTTGACCTTTGAAATGCCAAAGGGACTGCTTGAAGTATTTGGGGAGCGCATGATTGAGCGCCAGATCCGCCAGCTTCATGAAGCCGGGATAACTGATATTACGATTGTAGTGGGATATTTAAAGGAGAAATTTGAATATCTTATGGATAAATATCAAGTGAAGCTTCTATATAATTCTGAATATTCAAAAAAGAATACACTGGCTACTATTTATCATGCACGCCGTCTTTTTCAAGGGAAGAATATGTATGTCCTCTCTTCCGACAACTGGATGCGACACAATATGTACCACGCCTACGAAGGGGGCGCATGGTATTCTTCTTCTTATATAGAAGGAGAAACTTCTGAATGGTGTCTGAATTACAATAAGAAGGGACGCATTCTTGATGTCTTTGTGGGTGGAAAAGATCAATGGGTGATGTATGGGCCGGTATTCTTTTCAAAGGAATTTTCCAGGCAGTATCTGCCGGTACTGGAAGGCTATTATCATCTTCCGGGAACTGAGCAGTTTTATTGGGAGAATGTATATATGGAAATGCTGTCCGGAGAAGCTGCAAGAAGGCTTCCTGAGGTGCCGGAGGCAAAGCAGGAAATTGATATGTATATTAACCGCAGGCCTGCAGATGAGGTATATGAATTTGAGAACCTGGAAGAACTGCGTCGTTTCGACATTAAATATCAGCGTCATTCTGATAATGAAGCGATGGAACTGGTTGCCAAGGTTTTTCAAGTACCTGAATCTGACATTACTGAGATACGGTGCTTAAAGGCAGGCATGACGAATAAATCATTTCTGTTTAAGATTAAAGAACGGAATTATATCTGCCGAATCCCGGGGCCAGGTACTGAGTTATTAATCAACCGACAGCAGGAAAAAGCGGTTTATGATGCTCTCCATGGTTTGGATATCACGGAAAAGGTTATTTATCTCAATGGGGAAACCGGTTATAAAATAGCAGAATTTTATGAAGGAGCTCATAATGCGGATCCTGGTAATGAAGATGAAATAAGACGGTGTATGGATCTTGTCCGTAAGTTTCACCACTCTGGGTTAAAGGTTGATCATTCCTTTGATCTCAAGGAGCGGATTGACTTCTATGAGAAGCTTTGTAAATCTCATGGAGATATCTTATTTGAAGATTACAGTATTGTACGCTGCCAGATGACAGAACTTTTAAACAAGTTAGAGGGACTGGGGCATGAAAAAGTACTCTCCCACTTAGATACGGTGGTGGATAATTTTCTTATGCTGCCCGACGGAGAAATTCGTTTGATCGACTGGGAATATGCCGGAATGTGTGATCCCTTGGTTGATATCGCTATGTGTGCCATCTATTCCTATTATAATGAAGAGCAGACAGATCGGCTGATGGAAATTTATTTTGAACGGGAACCTTCCATGGAGGAGCGTTTTACGGTTTACGCTCACATGGCTCTTGGCGGCTTTTTATGGAGTCTTTGGGCGATTTATAAGGCGGCTTTAGGGGAGGAATTTGGCGAATACACCATAATCATGTATCGTTATGCAAAAAACTATTTTAAAAAGAGCGGCAGCATTGTATTAGAATGACATTTTTGGAAATTTGTCTGCAAATCGTAATAAAATATTTAGGTATTATTACCTTTCCTATGCTATAATGGCATTATGTGTAAAAAGTAATGCTAGAACAGGAGGAAGAAAACGGTATGCGATATGGAAAAAAGGCGGCAGCTCTTTTGCTGGCAGGACTTGTAGGGACCGCTTCCCTGGTACCAGCAAGTACTGCCTGGGCGGCAACCGGATGGGTTTCGGAAGGATCCCAGTGGAAATACCTTGACCAGGACGGGTCTGTTCATAAAGGATGGGTAAAAACATCAGACGGCACCTTTTATTTCCTTGATCTCTCCACAGGATATATGGCTACAGGCTGGAAACAGATTAATGGGAACTGGTACTACTTTCATTCCAATGGTGCTATGGCTACCAAGTGGATACAAAACGGCGGTAAATATTATTACCTGATGGATGACACCGGAATCCTTGTAAAGGGCTGGTTGAAGATCGGTAATGATTATTATTATATGAAGGGCGACGGTTCCATGTCCACCGGATGGCGGGAAATGGACGGCGGCTGGTATTATTTTAAAGATAATGGAAAATGTATCATCGGATGGGGACAGGTTGGAAACGACTGGTTCTACTTCGGCTCTGACGGTAAGATGGTAACTGGCTGGAAACAGATTGAGAATGCTTATTACTATTTGAACGGAGATTCAAAATCTGTATTAGGAAAGATGATGACCGGCTGGCTCAGCGACGGCACTAATAAATATTACATGGATACAAGCAATGGAAAAATGGCTCATGGCTGGAAGGAAATTGAAGGTTCCTGGTATTATTTCAATGATTCGGGTCATATGATGACAGGATGGATTCAGCTTTCCAACGTTTACTATTATCTTGATCCTTCTACTGGTAAGATGGCTACGAACACGACTCTTACCATTGACGGAAAGAGTTATACATTCGCTTCTAACGGAGCGTATCAGGGAAATGGATCTACTCCGTCTGCTACTACACCGAACAGCGGAACCTCCAGTAACACTCCTTCTAATTCAAGCACTACACCAGGAGGAACTGGTACTTCAGGATCTAGTTCTTCTGGACCAGGCGGCACTTCCACCAGCAATGATTCGTTAAGCGGAACTCCGGGAAGTTCCTCAAACGACACACCGGGCGGATCTTCTTCTGGTTCTTCCAATAACGGAGTATATCAATTGTCTCCGGGACTTACAACAGGTCCTGGCTGATCTATCTGATTTCGTATCTGTGTGGGCATCTGCACCTCGGCGCGGATACCCACATTTTTTTTGTGCCTGTATTTCTTTTATAGGAACAAAATACACTACATATAAATATGGTTGATAAGGAGGTTTCGTTTTGAGACACAAAAAGATAGTGATGCGGTTTGCCGCAGCAACGTTATGCGCCTTCATGGGAATATCTGCTGGATTCTATCCTGCTATGGATTCCTGGGCTGCAGCCGGTTATGAACGGGTCAATGGTTATTACCAGATGAGGGACGGTACAGTTCTTGATCGGGTAATTGCAAGAGGAATTGACGTTTCCAGATGGCAGGGAAATATAGACTGGTCTGCAGTAGCAGCAAATGATGTCAGCTTTGTTATGCTGGGTACCCGATCAAAGGGGATTGTAGATCCCTATTTTCACACCAATGTCCGCGGGGCATCTGCAGCAGGACTTAAGGTAGGAGCATACATCTATTCTCTCGCTACCACTCCTGATATGGCCAGAGAGGAAGCGGATTTTGTTCTGGATTTGGTCAAGGATTATCCGATTTCATTTCCCATTGCTTTCGATGCGGAGGACAGCGCAACACTCGGTACACTTCCTCCTGCCCAGGTAAGTGAGATCATTAACGCATTTTGCAGCCGGATTGAAGAGGCTGGTTATTATCCCATAGTCTATGCCAATGACAACTGGCTGAGCAACAAGATTGATTTATCTCAAATGAAGCATGATGTTTGGGTTGCTCGCTATGAAGCAAAGCACAAATACGCAGACCCTATTATGTGGCAGGTAAGCAGTACCGGTTCCATTCAGGGTATTAACGGCAATGTTGATATTGATTTTCTTTATAAGGATTTAACTCCAAAGCTTCCAGGCAATCTCTGGAGGACCATTGGAGGTAAAACTTATTATTATCAGAACTATTCTGTCCAGAAGGATACGTGGATCGATGACGGAACTGGCTGGTTTTACATGAATGGCGATGGGCAGAAAACAACTGGCTGGTTCGATAAGGATGGACAGCGCTATCACCTTGACGACACCTCAGGACGAATGTCTACCGGCTGGAGTCAGTTTTCTGATAAATGGTATTTCTTTAACGGAAGCGGTGCCATGAATAAAGGCTGGCTTCAGGATAACGGTTCCCGTTACTATTTAAATTCTGATGGTACCATGGCTTCCGGCTGGACGACTATAGACGGACAGCGCTATTATTTAAATGATCCTTCCGGTCAGATGGCAGTGGGTTGGAGAAACTTAGATGGAAAATGGTATTATCTCCAGGACAGTGGAGTTATGTCTACTGGCTGGAAGGATATTAACAGCAAACGGTACTACTTAAACAATGACGGAATCATGGCTACCGGCTGGTTTACAGAAGGAAATTCAAAATATTTCCTGGCAGACAGCGGAGCTGTTACCACTGGTTGGGCGAAGCTTGACAACAGCTGGTACTTCTTTAATCCTAATGGAACCATGACTACCGGATGGACCAACGTAGATAACACCTGGTATTATCAGGCGGCAGACGGGAAGATGCAGACTGGTTGGTTGGATGACCGTGGTACCAAGTACTACTTAAGCAATTCTTCCGGTAAAATGACAGTTGGCTGGAGACAAGTCGACAACAACTGGTATTATTTCAACGAAGGCGGCGGTATGGCCACTGGTATGTCTACAATTGGCGGGAAACAGTATTACTTAAATCCGTCTGATGGTAAAATGGCTGCTTCCACTACGTTTGATTTAAACGGTGTTTCTTATACTGCAGATTCCAATGGTGTCTGCACCGTAACACCAAAGGAAACACAGAATTCGGAGAACCAGCAAAATACTGGGGAAAGCCAGCAGAATACCGGCGGAAATCAAAACACTGGTGGAAATCAGAATACACCGACAGAAACTACAACGGCTCCAGTAAATCAGACGAAGGAAGTCGGACCTGGAATTGGTTTATCTAAATAATGTGATTCTTTAATTAATGAGCACCTTGTCTTCTATTGATACCAAATCAATTTATGCAATTATTTGGTTGGTTGATGGAAAAGAGGTGCTCATTTTATTTTGATTCCTTTAGGCTAAACACTAGAATATTTGATGGTATGGAAACTCTATTTTCATTGTTTTCTTTATTTTCATTATTTTCTTTATTTTCATTATTTTCTTTATTTTCTCTATTTTCTCTATTTTCTACATTTTCTCTATTTTCTACATTTTCTCTATTTTCTACATTTTCTCTAATCAAAAATAACATTAGTCAATAAGAGTTTTTATATCAAAAAATACACCTCTAAATATCAGTAAAAATCAATCTGACATTTAGAAGTGCATTATACGGCCTATGGACCAGATAAAAATCGTTTATAACACTGTTTATTGATAAAATGATCTTATTTCAACTTCATGCAGCTTCTTGCAATTTATTGCAGCTTCTTACAACTTCATAAAATCTTTTTTATCCACAAACCAACCCTATTTTACGCCTGCTCATCCACATTCTTTGTCTCACCAATGATATAAATAGGTCTGTCCTTTAATTCTGCAAAAAGAATGGCAATATAATTTCCGATAATGCCTACAATCAGGAACAGAACTGCAAACATAAAGCAAATCAGCACAATGGTGGTTGCATAGCCGTTGGGAGTGCCTTTTCTGGCCCAGCTCCATACGGTATAGATCATCATGGCCAGTCCCAGGATTCCGGCGCCACAGCCTGCGTAAATCCCCAACTTCAGGGGAAGATTGGAGAAGCACATGATAGTATTTAGTGAAAAGGCAATAAGCTTTTTAATGCTGTATTTGCTCTCTCCTGCTACCCTCACTCTGGCTTCGTATTCAATGGTTGTGCGGCGAAAGCCTATGTTCTGGACATAGCCGCGAAGGAAACGAACTTTTTCCCTATAATTGTCCTTAAGTACTTTTCCTGCCTTCTTTGATATTGCAAAAAAATCAGAGGCATTGGGTTCAAACTTCACATCAGAAAGTACGTTGATCAAATGATAGAACGCTGAGGAAGCGAGATTTTTAAACCAGCCTGCGGACTCATTTTTGGTACGAACCATATTTATGACATCATAGCCTTCTGTGAACTTCTTAACGATCTCTGAAAGATATTCCGGAGGATGCTGCAAGTCGGCGTCCATACAGACGATGCCGTCTCCTTTGCTGTAATCCAATCCTGCAATCATGGCAGCTTCATGGCCGAAGTTACGGGAAAAGCTGATAACTTTTACCTTTGGATCTGCTTGGGACAAACGGGTGAGCACTTCCATAGTGCCATCCTGGCTTCCGTCATTGACAAAAATAAGTTCGTAATCCCAGTCAAGTTTATTTAGAATACTGGCCGTTTCCTCATAGAACTGGTTGAGAGCCAGTTCCTCGTTGTAGCATGAGACTACGACCGATAGTGTTTTTTCCATATTTATGCTCCTCATGCGAATGCCTTTCATCGATCGTAACTCAAAGGCTGCATTGTCAATTATTCTGTTTTTCCATCGCTATGGAAGATGCTGTACCCATTTTCTTTTAAAATCGTCAGTGCACTGCGTACCTTGGCACCGCTGTCTTCCAGGCTACGCCGGTATTCGAACTTCGCCCGCAGTTCATCATCGGTCAACTGTTCAAAATTACGGGCCAGCTCTGCTCTTTTTTCGAAGATATCCAAACGAAGCGGGGCTTTTTTGATCTCAATATATGTGGTGTAACTATTTCCCGCCAGGAATAGCACACAAGCTCCTGCGGCTGCAATCCGCATAAACGGAACAGGCTTCTTCCTTCTTGCCTGAAGCACCAGAGCAAAGGTCAGTAAGATTCCCAGAATCCCTGTCTGAAACTGCAGCGCATATCTGGAGCTCAGTCCATAATTCTCCTGAAGAAATATCCATCTGGATAGAACGATAAGCACGTGATTCAGTCCACCTGACACAAGAAGGATTAACGGTAGCACGGTCTTCTCATAAAGACGATATTTCCAGTTATACCAAAGAGCCAGCAGATACAGACACATGACCAAAAGGCCCAGTAAAAGAAAAGGAAGATTGGTGTGAAAGATCTCTTCCGCCCTTTCGCCCCCAATGACCATGGAGGAAAAGGATTTTATAAAGAACCGGACAAAAAAACCGGGTGTATCTTTCAGTTGGTCAAAAATAGATCCTGTGGCTGGTGCTGCATGGTCTTCCACTGCATAAGTATTGCTCCATAAATACAATAAAAGAGGAATAAGTGCGCTGATGCCATATACAAAATAACTGCCCTTTCCTTTCCCTTTCTTTAACAGAAACAGGAATCCGCAAGCCAGAATTAATGTTACCGAATAAATGGCGCAGTAAGGACCTGCCACCAACAGGGTGGTAACAAACGGAAGGAGGATTAAATTTCTCCGGTCATTGGGTTTTTCTTCTCCGCCCCATACCCGGTCCAGTACCGCATAGTGGTAATAGAAGCAGGCAAAGGATAGAAAATGTGTCCAGCCGCTTCCATTGGTCAGCATCTCCCATTTATTCAGGCTGAATAAAACCACCATCAGGACTGCGAACCAGAGTATGGATACTTTTTTCCTGATGCAGTAGGCGGTCAGAGCCACTCCGGATAATCCAAGGGCAAGAACGCCTAAAACCCGGTCAAACATGATGTTATATCCAAAAAGATAGATATTGACGATTCTCCCAAGGTAGTTAACTGGTATCCTGGTCAGGATATCCGGTACGAATAATTTAGCCGGATTCCATACATCGGGAAGATAGCTGTTAACCAGACGGATGTAATCAGAATAAATCCCGTCACAGGTTGCGGAAAAGATATACCAGAGGCCAAATACAGTTCCCAAAAGAGGAAAGAAATAATACAGATATTTTCGATTCATGCCTTCACCTCTGTCATCTAATTTGCCGTTATATCCGCCACAACAGAAAGACGGGTCTCCCCTCTCTGCTCCGTTGCTGCATCGTAAAAGAAATTGCTTTCAAACGTTACTTCCGAAGACTGAGAAGGCGGTACATCAAATTCAGCGGTTACTGTGCTGGCATCGATTGGTATCACTCTCTGTTCACTTCCGTTCACAGTCACCACAATGTGTTCTAAACCAGTGATAGCTCCCGGATAATAGAATTTGAAGCGAAGTTTTCCTTCTTTTCCGGCCATAATGCGGGCTTTGGCACTCTGATCCAGCCAGCCATCTTCATAACAGCCATAAATCCGCTCGAATTTTAAGTTCCGCACAAAGTCCGTAACGTCCTGGAATGCGTCGTGAGCCGGATCTTCTCTTAAAACCAGCGTATTGGGGGTGAGAAGACCGATGGAACTCATGGAATCAATAAATGTGACTTCCGTTCCTTCTGCAGCCCGTTGCTTGTCAAAGGTCTTAAAAAAGGTGCGGGCTGTAAAATCACTCATCTTATAAGTATTGCCAATGATATATATTTTTTTTCCAAAAAGTTTTTCCTGGTATTTTCCATAGGTCTCTTCTGCCAGGGAATTGTACCGAAGCTGTGAAGACCAGTAATACAGATTCTCGTATTTTCCCCTATAAAAACTCTCGATCGGAAGCATAAGAATCCCGTATATCAGAAACAGGCTGCAATATAAAAGGGGTCTGGTAAGATCTGATCCTGCCTCTTTTTTCGGCACTACCACACCGCACATGTACGCAGCAAATAGCCATGCTGCGGTCATGGATACGTAGACCCATCTGGTTTCCACTCGGATGGTAACGCTTGATGATCCGATGCAAAGAGCAATGAATAAAAGGAACAGGCCCATAACCATAAACCGTTTTTTCCGCTCTTTCCGCTCTTTGATCACAACAACCAGAAAAACCACCGTCATGACAAGGAGCAGAATGTCTGCCACGATTACAAAGACACGAACCCACGCAGGGGAAGCTCCCCAGCTTAATCCATTTAAATGTTCCGGACCTGCATTGATTCCAAAAATGTAGAATACCTGACTGAAAGCATATTTCATGATGGCGGTAATGCTGAAGGTCTCTGCTACTGTGGTTCCACCGGTTCCGGCAGGAGAGATGCTTCCAATGGTGAAAAAGCGTATGGCCTGAACTGCTGCAAACGCTCCTGTGATTAACAGCCATGGCGCTTTGCGGCGCTCTTTTTTCATTAAATAAGCCACATAAAACAAGGGAAGGAGTACCATATAGCGTTCATGAATGAAGCAAACACTGAAATACAAAAAAACGGAAACAGGGACCAGACTTTTCCCTGGTTTATCGTCTGTCAGATAGCGGTACAGGCAATAAAAAATGCCGATGGCCGCCCATAATGCCAGGCTTTCCATCAGGCCCCATACCTGGCTGATCTGATAATAAGACATTCGGGAAAGCAGATATAAGATTCCTCCCAAAAAGCCGATGGTCCATCTTCCGGACAAACGCTTTGCAAACCGGTATACCGTAAATGCAATACAGACGTTTACAAGTATATTGATTGGGACAAACCAGCCGATATGTCTGCCAACCACCATCAGTTCAAGCCATGCAGCCAGATTATAAACAAAACGGAACCGTGTGCTTCCTAATGGGAAGACAAATTCACGGAATGACTGCTCCCCGTAACAGGACCAAAGGTAGAGATCATCCATATAAAGCCCTTTTATTTCAATTCCCCGGTTAATGAAGAAAGCAAAGGCCAGCAAAAGTACGGCTGCAATGATTTCGTCTTTCCATGCGGCTTCCTTACCTATCCATTGTCTGTCTTTCATCTTATCCTCCTGTGATGCGCTTCCTGCGTCAAAAATCCGGGGTATGAGGAAACTTCCCCCTACCCCTGGTGTTTAGAAAAAACGTTCTTCCAACATCAAACAGAGTGCATGATAGATGGGAAGATGGAGTTCCTGAATCTTAAAGGTCTCTGATTCCGGTACCACGATCGTCACATCTGCAGCTGTTTTCAGTTGTCCGCCGTCTTTTCCCGTAAGCCCGATGGTTTTCATCCCAAGAGCTTTGGCTGCTGCCATGGCATACATGACATTTTTGGAATTACCGGATGTGGAGATTCCAAGAAGCACATCTCCTGTTTTTCCATAGCCATACGTCTGTTGGGCAAAGATTAAATCGCCGTCCACATCGTTTAAAAATGCAGTGGAAAGACCCGGATGGCCGGTCAGTGCAATGGCGGCAAGTCCACCCTGAAGCTTTTCTGCCAGTTCTTTTCCCCGTTCAGGATCAGCTTCTGCCAGTTTCTTTGCAAATTCTTCGGAAACTGCACGGCGTTTTACAAATCCTTTCATCAGTTCCCCAACGATATGTTCTGCATCGGCACAACTTCCTCCGTTTCCGGCAATCAAAAGCTTACCTCCGTTTTCATAGCAGGTCTCAAGTACTTCATAGGCTTTAAGAATCTCATCCTTTACACATGTAAGGGCTGGATAACGTTCCATCAGCTCCTCTAAATACTTCATGGGTTCCATATGGTTTTCCCTCCTTCTCGTAAGAGTATAAAGTCAGCCGCTTCCTTCATGGAAGGGGCATAAAATTCAAAGGATTTTTCTTTCTCTTCTTCCGTCATGGAGCTGTAAATGTCCTGTCCATATCCGGTTCCTACCAATATGGAGTTTACTCCATACCGTCTTCCGGCTTCCGTATCCAAAAGCTTATCACCGATCATGTAGGAATGAGCCTTGTCCACAGAAAAATAAGCTTCCGCCATCTCAAACATCCCGGTTTCCGGCTTGCGGCAATGACATTCCTTTTTATACTCCCCAATTCCGTGTACCGGGTGATGGGGACAGTAGAAAAACTGGTCGATAACAGCATCTTCCTTGGAAAGGAGCTGATTTAATGTATGATGAAGAGACACCACATCCTCTTCTTTATAATATCCTCTGGCAACGCCTGCCTGATTGGTAACCACCACCAGTTTAAAGCCCTGCGCCTTTAAACGGCTTAGAGCATCTGCAACTCCGGGAAGGATCACAAGATCTTCCGGGCGATGTAAATATTCCACCTCCTGATTGATGGTACCATCACGGTCTAAAAATACGATTTTATCCATAGTTTCCTGATTCTCCTGCAGCGGCAAAGATGCTTACAGGTTAAAATGATATTCTCCGCCTGGTATCTTTACCCGGATATCCGGATAATCCCACCGTGTTTCATCGGTGATCCACGCCTGGGCTCCTCTGAGTTCAAAATTCCAGTCCGTAAGCTGTCCACCCACTGCTTCCATGCGGGCAGCCACTTTATGACGTACGTTATAAGGACAATATACCAGTAAGTATCCACCGCCTCCGGCTCCTAACAGCTTTCCGCCAAGGGCACCTGCCTTCAGTGCCTCATCGTAAAGCTCATCAATCTGAGGTGTGGTAATCTTACTGCTCATACGCTTTTTGCTCTTCCAGCCGTAGTCTAACAGCTTTCCAAAGCTATATAAATTCCCTTTTAACAGCTCATCTTTCATGGCGTATGCCAATGCCTTTACCTCGCACATGGCATCAAAGGGGTCTTTCTTTTCATAATTCTTTACCTGGTCCTTGATGATATTGGCAGAAACATGAATATTGCCGGTGTAACACAGAAGCAGGTTATACTGAAGCTCGTGGATCACTTCCTTTTTGATCCTCAATGGATTGACTACCACGTTGTTGCGTCCGTGGAATTCGATGAAGTTAAATCCTCCGAAGGTTGCCGCATACTGATCCTGGTATCCTCCGTCGATCTTTAAATCTTCTCTCTCCACCTTGTATGCTAAGTCAGCCATGGCATAGCTGTCTAACTCCACGCCTTTCCATTTGGCCATGGCAGTCAAAAGAGCCACCATAACTGTAGAGGAAGTGCCAAGACCGGAGCCTGGAGGTGCATCGCACTGTAAATACACTTCACAGCCCTGTTTGATGTCCATGGCTTTCAGTGCCGCGGTTACAAGGTCCAGACGTCCGTCATATACGTAATTTTCATTGGTGTTGTATTTGACTGTCATATCAAAGTCCAGGGAATGTACGATGATCTGGTCATCTTCTCTGGGAACGATGGAACAGTAAGCATATTTATTGATGGTGCTGCCGATGATGGCGCCTCCCTGCTCATCACAGAAAGGGGCTACATCTGTACCGCCTCCGCCGAAACTTACCCGAAGGGGCGCACGTCCTCTGATTATCATATGGTCACCGTTCCTTTCTTTATATCATCGATAAACCGGTAATAATCTTCCGGCACTCCGATATCAATGAAATAGCCGTCATTGACAATACCGCCCAGCTTCTTTCCCTCTGAAAGCCATTTGGGTATCATGTCATGTTCCAAAGATACCTTCCCTTCCGGAATGGCATCAAGGAGGGAGCGACGCAGATAATAAACGCCTCCATTGATGGTTCCCTGGCACTTGTCATCTATTTTCTCATCAAAGGTTTTTAACCAGCCGTCTTCTAACACAGCCTGTCCGTAACGGGATACGTCCGGTACCTCTCTTAAAACCAGGGCCATGTCAAGATCCCGCTCCTCACTGAGAGCTGTCAGCCTGTGATAGTCGATCTGGTAAAAGGTATCTGCATTCAGCACTAAGAACCTGTCATCGGTCACCATCTGACCTGCATTTTTTATGGCTCCAGCCGTGCCTAGAAGTTCTTCTTCATAAGCATAGCAAACCTTAATCCCCCACTGGGAACCGTCTTTAAAATATTCTTCAACCATAGAGCCTTTATAGCCTACGGCAAAAATGATCTCTGTTACTCCATGTTTTTTCAGTTCCAAAACAACATATTCCATAAAGGGCTTATCTTCAATCAGCGCCATTGGCTTTGGCCTGTCACTTACAACGGAACGGAGCCGTGTACCAAGACCCCCTGCCAGCAAAACTGCCTGCATACCAGTTTCCTCCTGTTAACCTTTTCATTGGTTCGATCGTCGAAACATTCTTATTATATCATAGATCCTTTGGAACAATCCACTATATTAGAAATCTTCCCCTACCACACTCCAGGCAGCATCAATGCTGTGATATCTGCGGATATAGCTCTGGGTTTCCTGGCTCATCTGCCGGCAACGGCTGGCATCCTGATAAAGGGATAGGACTTCCATTGCAAATTCCGCCGGATCGTCCTTCACTGCCATCACCTTTTCGACATCGGGGATTCCTTCCGCACCGATGGAGGTAGTGACCACAGGTGCGCCGTTATATAACGCTTCAATGACCTTTCCCTTCACACCAGCACCATAACGAAGAGGTACCACTACGATCCGGCAGCTGGCATAAAGCCTTGATAACTCTTCTTCGGATACAAAACCTTTCACGATGATTCCATTACCCGGCTGTTCCAGGGCCTTTATTTCATCTGTTACCTTGGAACCAACAATGTAGAAATTGACCGGAATCTGTTCCCGGATCAGCGGGAATATCTCTTGGGCAAACCATAAAACAGCGTCCGCGTTGGGCGGGTGAGCAAATCCTCCCACAAACAGCAGGCCTTCCCTTTCTTCAAAGTCGTCAGGGATATGGTTTAAAAACTTCTCAAATACATAGGCAACGATTGCTTTTACATGAATGGACGGTTCTATCTCATGAATGGCATCCCGCTCCACATAAGACGGATAATAGGAAACTGCAGCCTTTTTCATCAGACGCAGCTCCATGGATTTCCAGTACTCGGAAGCTTCTCTCTTTTCTGGATCTCCGGTCAGCTCATATTCTCTGCCTTCCCGAAGGAAATGGAGATCGTGACCGTAATAGATGATCTTTATGTTTGTTTTATTCTTGATGAAATCCACATACTTAGCCGCGATATGAGGACGGTTTAAATAGGCGACCTTGATGTCATCGCCATGTTCCTTTAACCAGTCCCAGATCTTTGCCTGATGCTCTTTTCCATAGAGGATCTCGATTCCCATCTGCTGGAGCACGGTGGAATAAGGTTCTTCATGAAGGAAGTTATCCCCAAGAAATTTTATAACGTAGCCTTTTTCCACAAACATCTGTAAATACTGGAAGGTTGTCTTGGAACCTGCATCACGGTCATAGGTAGGCACATAGTGATCCACCACCAGAATGATATCCTTATTCTGGCTTCTTTCTCTTGCGCGGAAAGGATCTGGGTTTCCATCATTTTCGCTCTGATTTTTGAATTCTTCTGCCCATTTTTCTCTTAATTTCAGACTGTTTTCCACCTGATAGCGTTTTAAGCCGGAGCCGTTGACATCGGTACCGTTTGACACGCCTTCAAAGTGAATGACTTTGGAAAGGGGCTGATAAACCACCCGCAGTCCGGCTTTGCGGACTTCAAACGCGAGGTCAGAATCTTCGCAATAGGCAGGTGCAAAGCGGTCATCAAAACCACCGATCCGTTTCCATAACTCATTGGATAAAAGTATGGAGGCACCGGAAATATAATCCACGTCCTTGACATAGTTATACTCTGGCTTTTCCGGATCATCCAAGCGTCCGTAATTCCAGCCGGAACCATCGCTCCAGAGAATACCGCCAGCTTCCTGCAAGCGTCCGTCCGGATAAACCAGTTTGGATCCTACCATACCGATGGTTGAGTCGGATTCAATTAAGTTTACCAGACTGGAAAGCCAGCCTTCTGTCACCTGGGTATCATTGTTAAGAAACATGACATACTTTCCTCTGGCTGCCTTTGCCGCCTGGTTGCAGTTTCTTAAAAATCCCTGGTTGGTTTCATTTCTGCTGATTATCACATTTTCTGTGAACCTTGACAGTTCCTTTGTTGCATCACTGGAAACATCATCTGCAATGATCACCTCATAAACCACATCCTTTGTATGCTCCAAAATAGAGGCAAGACAGGCATAGGTATAATGAATCTGATTGTAAACCGGAATGACGATGGAAACCATGGGATGTCCTTCTTTTACAAAACGAAGTTTTCCATGAGTTCGGTACTGCTCTCCGATTTTCATATCTCCTTCAATCAAGTTCCGTCCTTCTTCTGTGGTGTAGAGACGGAAGGATTTCACGGGATGAAGGACTGTATTTTTCGCATAGTAGAAATATTTCCGTTTTTTCGTTCCTTCCGGAAAAATGTCATTAAATATACGTTTCACTTTTCTTCCCACACGATAGAATAAGGCCTCATGGCGTCTTAAACGATCGATGATCTGCTGCATGTTCTCACAGTCCTGGCGAAGAGTGTTTATGATCATCTCCTGATTGGTCACGTGATTGTCTGTCAGTCTCTTGATTTCCTGCTGCTTGGTGATGGTCACGTCTTTCTCATGAAGTTCCATTTCCATCTGGGAAATCTGCTCCTTGGTATCATCGATGATCTGGGAGAGTTTGAACATATCTTCCGGAAGAGCGTGAGTCTCATGCATGTAGTTTACCAGGTAAATCTGCTGGTTCTCCCCATGAACGTACTCCTGAAAATGGCGTTCCATCTGGCGGTAGGTTTCGATCAGTTCTGTTTCCACACCAAATTCATCCATGAAATCTTCCAGGGAATCATAAGATAAAATGCTCTTGTACTGTTCATAAAAATAATAAAGCACCCGGAATTTTACAAAAGTAACCGGAACTGGAAAGGAAAATACCCATTCATAATCCAGACAATAAGGGCCGTCCTCTGTCATCATGATGTTCTCAAAGAGGCAATCGATATTGGAAGTCTGGAATGCCCAGTCCTTTTTAATGGATTCTTCCTCTTCGGAAAGATTGCCAAACACTTCTATAAAATCAGGAGTCATATGAAATGGAAACATACAGTCATCTTTTACGCTTAAGATCATGGAAACCGCCTCTTCCATCTTGGAAGCAGGAACTTTTCCGTCCGTGATCTCTCTTCCCAGAAGTTCAGATAAGGTCTCTCCATTCAAAAAATCAAAGCGTGCCGTACGGCCATCCGGACTTATGGAAACATCCACTACCTTTAACTTCTGGTTTTGTTCCTTAAGACTTTTGTATTTTTCTTCGAGGGATTTAATATGTCCGATTCCTTCGTCTCTTAAGGCTGTTTTTTCCACAAAGGGAGTGCCATTTTCCTCCACCAGACTGGTTCGGATCTGGAACGTTTCCCTGCGGGTTTTGTTATATTTTACAAAGTTAATTTTCTTCATGGCAGCTCCAAATGGTTAAAAATGAATTGGCAAATGTTTCAAACTGTTTTCCTTCACAGACCTCATCAAACATCTTTCCTAAATCAAACCGCAGATATTTGGGATAATCATAGGCTAAAATCGCATGAGTTAAGTCCCCTTTGGACGGCAGATAGGAATCAGAATACAAGGTTACTGGCAGTTTATAATCCGGCATAGGATAATAAACGTCCGCTTCCCCTTCCTTTCCGCTCTTTCCACATAACAACTCCATAAGTTCTGCTCTTGAAAGGCGGATCTTATCTGGGGCAGCCCCTGCCTGATACTTAAGTCCCAAGCGGTTGCATACGGAGACAATTAACTTTCCGTCTGGTTTTAATAAGGCTTTGGCCTTATCTATCTGTTCTTTTAAGGGTTCTTCCAATGAGCCTGTCATAACCACATAGTCAAAAACTTCTTCGTGAATGGAGCTAAAATTCCCATTTACATAGCGGATATTGTTCCGATTCTGATAACGGAGACGGTTAAAGGATAGATTGTTCTGGTTGGAGTCGAGGACAGTTACATGGCTTACCCTGCGGCTGTATAATCCTGTAAGTGCGCCGTAATCGGAACCTACTTGAAGCAATGAAGCATTCTTATCAAAATCATACCATTCCAGTAAATTTTCCCGGATATCTGACAGTGCGTACAAATAATCCGGGTTCGGGTTTTCTGCTAACAGCTTCTTGATATCTCCATCATATTTTAAATACAGGTTCCTGATTTCAGGGCTTAAATCGTTCATCAATGCTTCCTCCTCACTTTCCTGCCCGGTGAAGCTCCAGGCTTACTTCCGATTCCATATCATAAATACCTACTGTATTTTTATTGGATATAACCGTAATGTTTACGATATCATACAGGCGGTGAAAGACGACATGTTCTCCGTTTTCAAATCCGGTACAGCTCATGGAAAGCAGATACTCCCCTCCCTGAAGGGTCATTTTCTGTTTAAATTCCACCTCATACTCATCGCCGTTTTTCACAGCCTTCACTTCCGAAGCTTCATACATGGTATTGGTACCGGTCAAATCGGCCCCGCGTTTGTCTTTGATGGTATAAGTAAAAATGGGAGATTCAATCTCTGCATGAAAGTGAATCCTCTCTTTGATGGAAAAATACTCTCCCTTTAACAAAAGATTGGTCACATTTCCACGCTCGTCAAGAAGACCGAAATCCACGATTTCCGCCTTTTTATCCCCGTATTCGGTACGGTTGGGGTTGACCGTAAGTTTATCCTTCATAAGGCCTTCCTGGCGGGCTTTGGCCGCTTCCTTTTTGGATATGGCCTTTTCCCCGGAGAAATCATTGAGCTCACCGCTTCTTATCTCTGCCAGTTCTATGGATAAATCATCCATCTGGTTTGCAAGGATTTTCTTATACAAATCCACCATCTTTCCAGGTTCGCCCTGGGCAATGAAATTCCCCTTGTTAAGCACTACCACCTGGTCACAATATTTAATAATCGCACCCATGTCATGAGTTACCATCAAAATTGTCGTTCCATTTTGACGGATCTCTTCCATACGACGGTAGCATTTTGCCTGGAAAAACACATCTCCTACGGAAAGCGCTTCGTCAACGATTAGGATCTCCGGCTCTACATTGATGGCAAGAGCAAATGCCAGACGAACGAACATACCGCTGGAGTAGGTTTTCACTGGTTGATAGACAAAGTCTCCAATGTCTGCAAAATCCAGGATATCCTTCAGTTTTTCATCCATCTCTTTTCGGGAGAATCCCATCATGGTACCGTTCATGTAGATGTTCTCAATTCCGGTATAATCCATGTTAAAACCGGCTCCCAGCTCCAAAAGTGCGGAGATAACGCCGTTTACTTCCAGACTTCCGGAAGTAGGTGTCAGCACTCCGGTGATGATCTTTAAGATGGTGGACTTACCGGATCCGTTGGTACCGATGATTCCTACGGTCTGTCCTTTTTTTACATCAAAAGAAATGCCGTTTAAGGCATAGAAATCCCGATGATAGTTTTTATGGGTGGGGCTTAGAGTCTCTTTTAACCGGTCAATTGGTTTTTCATATAACCGGTATATTTTTGTTACATCATTTACCGTTATTGCATTGTTGTTCGATTCTACGGACATTGAATCCTCCATACTAAGCGGATCACAGCACATCAGAGAAGTGCGGACGCAGCTTTTTAAATACTTTTAACCCTATGAGCATCAGGACAATAGTCACGGTCCAGAAATACAGTGCTAGGGTCGGTCTTTCCACCAGCCAGTTCCCGGTCAGCATGCTGTCCCGGTATCCTGCCACTACATAATAGAACGGATTTAATTTAAGCAAAGTCGGCAGCCAGGATGGAATCTTTGGAAACATCTCCGGTGCCCACATAATCGGCACCATCCACATGCCAAACTGAAGGAAGATTCCGATGATCTGAGCCATATCCTTAAAAAACACATGAATGGCACTGGTAAAATAAGAGATGGCCAGCGACAGCATGGAACTTGCAAAGGTATAGTAAAGAATCTGAATCCAGCTGGCCTTGGGAAGGATTCCGTAGCAGAAAAATACCACGATCATAATTAGGGCGAAAATTCCATGGACCATCAGACAGGAAATCATCTTGATGACCGGAAGGATCTCTACCCGAAACACGACTTTTTTTACCAGATAATTATATTCTTGCAGACATCCGGTCCCCATATTCAGCACCTCACTGAAATAAAACCAGGGGACAATGCCAGGGATCAGCCACAGCACATAGGGGTAATTCGGCACAGGCGGTACACTTTTAAATCCCATCTGGAATACAAAAAAGTACACCAGTACCGTAGCCATGGGCTGTAAGAACATCCAGGCAATGCCGAAATAAGAGCCTACAAACCGTTTCTTAAAATCTGCTTTTGATAAATCCAGGATGAGTTTTCTTTTTGTAATGATTTCTTTTAATAAGGAAACCAGATATTTCATGGTTTTCTCCTCTCACTAAAATTTAAAAGTTTCCCGGATTCCGCTCCATTTCTGATCCTTTTCAGAAATGACCAGCTCCATGCCTTCAACAAACGGCCATTCAATGCCGATTTCCGGATCACTCCATAAAATTCCGCCTTCATCACCTGGGTGATAGAAATCGGTACACTTATATGCAAATTCCGCCTCATCGGACAGAACCAAAAATCCATGGGCAAAGCCTTCCGAAATATAGAACTGCTTTTTATTTTCTGCAGACAGTTCCACACCGAACCATTTTCCATAAGTCTCAGAAGCAGAACGAAGATCCACTGCCACGTCAAACACTTTTCCCCTCACCACACGAACCAGTTTTCCCTGTGGAAACTGCTTCTGGAAGTGAAGTCCCCGGAGAACTCCCTTTACGGACATGGACTGGTTGTCCTGTACAAATTCCATGTTAAGTCCGGCTTCTTTAAAATCGTTCTGGTTATATGTCTCCATAAAATAGCCTCTGGAATCAGGAAATACTGTTGGCTCGATCACATAAAGTCCTTCTATTCCGCAAGTTGTTACTTTTATCTTTCCCATATTTTATGCTCCTTTACATATCAAAACATTCTTTTACTTGTAGCATTCTACCACAAGTTGGTACATATTTCTATGATATCAAAAATTTTTTTGAAATTAAGAAGAAAACTGTAAGATTTTGTTCCCTGAAAGGAAAAATCAAAAAGAAACAGGATAAAATACGGTCAGCCCATATTCTATCCTGCTGCTTTTACTGTTTTGAAATAAATGATTTTCTTTTACTCACCACATCAAAGATGACGGCGGCTAAAAGCACCGCTCCTTTTACCACCTTCTGCAGATTCTGGTCCACTCCCATAATGCTCATACCAAGGTTTAAAACACCCATCAGAGTCGCACCTACAATAACTCCCGGTACGGTCCCGGTTCCTCCGTATGCCGAGGCGCCGCCGATGAAGCAGGCACCGATGGCATCCATTTCATAGTTGTTTCCAGCTGTGGGGTTTGCAGAATTTAAGCGGGCTACCGTTACCATTCCGGCTACAGCAGCTAAAAGACCCATATTTAAATATGCAAGAAAATAAACCTTGTTGGTGTCGATACCGGATAATCTGGTCGCTTTCTCATTTCCTCCTACCGCATAGAAATACCGGCCTGTGGTGGTTCTGGAAGAGATATAGCTGTAGATTCCGATGATGACTGCCACCCAGATAAGGGCATTGGGAATCCCCTTGTATCTTGCCAGCTTATACATAAAGGCAAGAACCACCAAGCAGATCAATGTCATTTTGATGATGACTCCGGAAATGGGATCCACACGGTATCCTTTTTGAATTCTTTTTCTGCGGTTTAATATTTCCAAAACAACGAATACCAGACAGGCTATGATTCCTGCCAGAAAGCAGGTCAAGTTAAATCCCTGGATTCCAAAGAAATCCGGCACATAGGTATTAAACAAATTTAAAAAGGGATCGGGAATGGGGGATAATGTCATGCCCTGAAGAACCGTATTGGATAATCCACGGAACATGAGCATTCCGGCCAGGGTAACAATAAAAGGGGGAATCCGCACATATGCGATCCAAAATCCCTGCCACGCACCGGCAAGAATGCCGATGATCAGCATTGCAAACAAAGACAGATAGGGATTGATCCCAAATGTTATCATCATACTTCCGCCCACAGCTCCTATAAAACACACCAAAGAGCCAACGGATAAATCGATATTGCCTCCGGTGAGAATACAGAACAGCATGCCTGTGGCAAGAATAAATACATAGGCGTTCTGCGCGATTAAGTTATTTACATTCTGGGGCAGAAGCATTTTTCCGCCTGTATTGACTGTAAAAAGAATGATTACAACCGCAAGAACAATTACCATCGTATATTTTTTTAATCCCTCCGATAATTTAATCTTATTCTTCATCTTCTACTCACCTTTCCTATGATTTGCCCATATTTCCAGGGCATACAGGTATACCCGCAGGGTGTTTCCTATGATTTGCCCGTTTTCAAGGGCATACCCTCAGGGCGTTTATCTGATTGTAAGATACAGGCCATGATGTTTTCCTGGGTGGCCTCGGCTGCGTTTATCTCCCCCACCATTCTACCTTCATTCATGATGTAGATGCGGTCGGACATGCCGAGAACCTCTGGAAGCTCGGAGGATATCATAATCACAGACTTCCCTTCCGCTGCCAGTCGGTTGATGATGCAGTAAATCTCATACTTTGCCCCTACATCGATTCCTCTGGTGGGTTCATCTAAGATCAGAATATCGGGCTCTGCGAACATCCATTTGGAAAGAAGCACCTTCTGCTGGTTTCCTCCGCTTAGGTTTCCTACATTCTGTTCCACAGATGGACATTTTGTCTTTAACTTTTCCCGGTAATCCTCAGCCACTGAAAATTCCTTATCCTTATCGATAATGGTGCGCCGGCTGACAGCCCGAAGATTGGCAAGAGTGGTATTGATTTTAATGGGGTTTCCTAAAATCAGGCCATTGCCTTTCCGGTCTTCCGTTACGTAGGCCAGTTTATGGCGTATGGCATCTTTCACCGAGCTTAAGGTAACATCTTTTCCGTGAATTCGTACCGTTCCTGAAATATTAACGCCGTAGCTTCTCCCAAAAATACTCATGGCAAGCTCAGTTCTTCCGGCTCCCATTAGGCCACAGATTCCTAAAACTTCCCCTTTTTTCACATAGAAGGACACATCGCTTACCACTTTCCGGTCGGAATACAGGGGATGATAAGCATTCCAGTGTTCCACCTCCATGGCTTTGTCTCCGATTTTCACGTCAGAACGTTTTGGAAAACGGTCCACCAGTTCCCGGCCTACCATTCCCTTGATGATGCGGTCTTCTGTAATGCGGTCTTCATTTCTGTCCAGGGTTTCTATTGTCTGGCCATCCCGGATAACGGTGGTCTTATCTGCTACATAGGCAATTTCATTGAGTTTATGGGATATGATGATGGATGTCATTCCCTCTGATTTGAATTTTAATAAAAGCTCCAAAAGAGCCTTTGAATCGTCTTCGTTTAAAGATGCGGTGGGTTCATCTAAAATCAGCAGCCTTGCATGCTTTGCAAGAGCCTTGGCGATTTCCACCAGCTGCTGCTTTCCTACACTGATATCCTTGATTAGAGTATGGGAAGGTTCTGTCAGTCCCACCGTTTTTAAGTATTCATCTGCCTCCCCATAGGTTTCATTCCAATTGATTGCGTATTTTTTTCCTTTTTCATTTCCAAGATACATATTTTCAGCAATTGTCATATAGGGAACCATGGCCAGTTCCTGATGAATGATGACGATTCCCTTTCTTTCGCTGTCATTGATATGGTTGAATTTACAGATTTCTCCGTCATAGATGATATCACCCTCATAGGTTCCATAGGGATAAATCCCACTGAGCACGTTCATGAGGGTTGATTTTCCTGCTCCATTTTCGCCCACCAGGGCATGAATTTCTCCTTCCTCCACTTTAAGGTTTACATCACTCAGCGCCTTAACGCCGGGAAACGTCTTGGTTATATTCTTCATTTCCAAAAGTATTTTTGCCAAGATTACCCCTCCCTTCCACTATCTATAAAGGACGGCCTCTTTGTCTGGCAGAAGCCGTCCCTTATGGAAATCCTTCTATTACTTTAACTGATCTTCCGTATAGTAACCGGAGGTGATCAACATATCTTTGTAATTGTCAACCGTTACAACAACAGGATCACACAAATAAGTCGGAATGACTCCGGTACCGTTGTCATAGGACTTTGTATCATTGATTTCGGCTTCGCCTCCCTGGATCACGGAATCCACCATCTTTACCACCTGAGATGCAAGGGTACGGGTATCCTTAAATACACTCATCGCCTGTTTTCCCTGTACCATGTTCTTTACATTGGCAATATCACAGTCCTGACCGGTGATAATCGGATACTTTCCGGTATAAGAGGATGCAAGGGCATTTTCTACGCCAAGTGCGGTGGAGTCATTGGAGCAAAGAACGGCATCCAGAAGAGTTCCGTCGGAATAATTTCCTGCAATAATCGTATCCATACGGTTCTGCGCTTTTTCAGAATCCCAGTTGGCAGTGGCAACCTGCTCAAAAGCTGTCTGCCCGGACTTTACGGAAAGCTTGCCGTTATCAATGTATTTCTGAAGGACATCCATGGCTCCTCCAAAGAAGAAATTACAGTTGTTATCGGCAGGATCACCGGTAAACAGTTCAATATTTTTAGGCTCTGCTGCTGATTCAAGGCCCAGGGCATCTACCAGGTACTCGCCCTGTTTCTGACCAACTTTATAGTTGTCAAAGGTAGCATAATAAGTGACAGCATCGGAATTCATGATCAGACGGTCGTAGGCAATGACCGGAATCCCCATGGATTTTGCCTGGCTTAATGGCTCTCCAAGTGAGCTTCCGTCGATGGAAGCGACCACCAACAGCTGGCAGCCATTGGAAATCATGTTTTCAATCTGAGATACCTGGGTCTGCACATCATTGCTGGCAAACTGTAAATCAACCTTATATCCGGCTGACTCCAGTTCCTTTTTCATGTTTGTTCCATCCTGGTTCCATCTCTGCAAGTCTTTGGTAGGCATGGCTACACCAACTAAGGTTCCGTTTCCTTTGCCTGCTTTGGTTTCCTCTTCTTTGCTCTCCGACGCCTTGGACGCTTCTGTTGCTGCGGCGGACTGGGTATCTTTGCTTTCTGGTGCAGAGCTTGCTGAACTTCCACACCCCGTCAGCATACCAGCGGTAAGGATAAAGGTCATTGCGGCTGCTAAAAATCTTTTCTTCATGGTTTTTTATTCCTCCTCCAATACTTTTTTGATATATTTATCTTATCACCAGCATAGCTGGATTTGCTTGTGAACCAATAGCACGTATTGATCCATATAAAAAAAGCCCTGAAGGCTCAGGACTTTTTCGAGTCAAAAAAATGCTATTGCTGTTTTACATTAAGATACACATCTTCACGGGCATGAAATCCTCCCTGTATGATGACAGAATCCATATTTTCTTTGTTCACGGCCACCGGTTTTAACTCCAGATAGGGAACATAGTAAGTTCCGTCATGAATGGTCTTTTTCACATCTTCTAAAGGTTCTCCTCTTCCCAGCTTCACCGCAATTTCCGCTCCCAGCCTTGCCTCTTCCTCAACGGATTTGAATGCCGTCATATTCTGGGTCCCTTCCATGATCCGCTGGCATGCCATTAAATCCCCATCCTGACCTACCAGACAGACCTTTCCAGCCAAACGGTCCTCTGAGAGGGCACGGAAGACCTGGGTCGCCAGATCATCGTTTCCGCACATGATCCCCTTCACATCCGGATATTTTTCCAACGCATCCTTGGCATAATCATAAGCATGCTCCGCCAGCCAGCCTTCACAATTGCTTTCATATACCACTTCCAGATTTTTATCCTTAATGACCGAATCAAACCCTTCCCGTACCATTAAAACATTGTGATCTGTTTTTGGCCCCTGAATGAGAAAAATCTTTCCGCCTTCCGGGATATTACTGGTCAGGCCTTCTGCCATCAGCCTTCCCACCTCTGTATTATCGAAGGATATGTATACATCACAGTCCGCATTCTGTATCAGACGGTCATAGCTTACCGTCTTGATTCCCGCATCTTTTGCCTTCTTCATCACATCGGAAAGTGCTTCACAATCCCCTGCAACCACCACAATCACGTCCATTTGTTTCTTGATAAAATATTGAATCTGTTCAATTTGTTCATTCACATCCCCATTGGCATTCTGTACATTCACCTCTGCCCCAAGTTCTTTTGCTGCGGATACAAACACATCCCGGTCTCTGATCCATCGTTCAATCACAAAGGAATCAATGCTCAATCCAATCTGCAATGGCCGTTCTCCTTCTTTTTCCAAAACCGCAGTCTCTGTTTCTGCTGCCACCTCCCTGCAGCCTGCCGTAAAAACGCAGCAGAGCATCATCATCAGTAACAATCTCCCTCTCCACATTTTCATAACGCTTACCTCTCCCTGTATTCGCTTGGCGTCATTCCCTCATATTTCTTAAAAATCCGGCTGAAATAATTGGGGTCGCTGTAACCAGACATGACGCATACCTCCTTAATGCTGTATCTGGAGTCTTCCAGAAGATGTTTTGCATGTTTGATCCTGGCTCCTGTGACATATTCTATAAAATTCTCTCCCACCTCCTGTTTGAACAGTTTGCTGAAATAATAAGGACTGATGTCCACCATTCTGGATACATCATCAAGAGATATATCCTTTGCGTAATTCTCATCAATATATGCCTTGACCCTGGAAACTACATTTTCATATTCCCTGTCCCGGGAAGTGCTGATGGCTTCGCATATTTCTCTCGTTTTGTTCTGAAACCACAATCTTAAATTTTCCCCATCGGAAGCTTCTCTCAGTTCATCTAAATAACTTTCCCGGTAACGGAAGCCATAGCGGAGATTTCCAGCTTCAAAGGCCCGCCTCTCGAGCCTCATGACCAGTTCCAGTATCTTTACTTCGATGTTCGAGCGGACATTGCCGTCATGAATTAACATCCAGTCAAAGAATTCATTGGCACAGGATAAGGCTCCTTCCCTGTCCCCTTTTGCCCCTCTTAGCAGGTATCTGTTTTCTAAGTCCAGAGGATAGTCCCCGTCATAGTCAGCTACTGCCGGAATGTCCGTAATATGTACCACATGGCTGTCACTTTCTCTTAAAGACTTTATGGCCTCTTTATAAGAATCCCTAATTGAGGAAAGAGGCTTCACTGATCCGATACCGCCTCTGCATTTGATCTCCACACTGTTTTCCAGCTTATGAATCATATTCCTGGTTCTCGTGATGATTTCCACCCGTTCCTCATACCGCACCTTCTCCTGCTCAAATGATAAGAACAGCACCAGGCGGTTTCCCATAGCAGGCCCGATCACACAGTCAAAATAATCCTTTACAATCTCCCGGACCATGGAATAATACTTGCTGACCCGTACGCCTACACCGATGGCATTGGTCATGGTTCCACCCTCTATGCTGTCTCCGAACTCCAGTACGATCATAAAACCATAGGGTTTGTTTATATCAAGCATCTCCACATATCCGCTCTTGGACGGATCAGAATCATCCTGAAGCACATTGTAAATAAATCCGCTCTCAAGCATGGGAATCACGATCTCCAGTTTTTCCCTTATTTTTAAATCATCACTCAGCTTCAGCCTTGCTTCTTCCACCTGATGCATGGCTTTTACACAGGTCTCCAGAATTTTCTTTTTATTAACCGGTTTCATAATGAATTCCATGACCCCTAAATTCACCGCTTCCTGGGCATAAGAGAATTTATCAAAGGCTGTCATGATGATAAATACAATGAAAGGGTTGGATTTTCGCACTTCTTTTATCGCCTGTATGCCGCTAAGTCCTGGCATCTGAATATCCACAAAAGCAATATCCGGGCGAAAGGATCCTGCCTGTTCAATGACGGCTCTCCCCGTCTTAACGCAGACAATCTCGCATTCACTCCCAAAATTTGACTGTATGGTATTTTTAATGGATTCCAGCATGATT
Organism: uncultured bacterium; assembly: GCA_963519465.1. GTDB lineage: Bacteria > Bacillota > Clostridia > Lachnospirales > Lachnospiraceae > Lacrimispora. The sequence goes on along the minus strand of CAUQMY010000013.1, from coordinate 73,776 downwards.
CCCTCATCATCTGCTACCAGTATCCGAAACATGTACATCCCCTCCTCTTTTGGGAATCCTTAAGACCACTGTGGTTCCTTTGTCTTCTCCCTCGCTGAAGATGTGGAAAATGCCGTCATTGTTGTAATAAAGACTTAACCGTGATTTAACATTGTGAAGACCGATTCCAGTGGACTCCCCATGTTCCGCCATCTGCTGCCCGGCGCGGATCTTTTCAAGCTTCTCTTCTTCCAGCCCTTTCCCGTTATCTTCAATGCGGATTTCAATCTCTTCTTCCCGGTTTTCTACGGACAGGCAGATTTTTCCCGGCCAGTCGATATTGCGGATTCCGTGAGTCACCGCATTTTCCACCAGCGGCTGCAAAATCAAGCTGGGAATGGCAAAACCAAGGGCTTCTTCCTCAATCTTTGATTCGTACTTAATATCTCCGGCAAACCGGACATTCAGTATGTAAATATAGTTTTCCACGGTTTCGATCTCTTCCCGGATTGTGGCATCTTCTGAACCTTTTTTTACATTATACCTGAAAAAATCAGCCATTTTTTCCATGAATACCGAGGTTTTCTCGGCGTCCTCCATCATGGCCAGCTGGACGCCTGCATTTAAGGAATTAAACAGGAAATGGGGATTGATCTGAGACTGAAGGTATTTTAACTGGGCTTCTTTTAAATGGTTTTCCATTAAAAGTTCCCGCTCCTTCATCTCCTGCTCCTTCTCCGCACTTTCTTTAATTTTATTCACATAACGGTCCAGACTGTCTACCATCTGGTTGAAGGTTCCGGTTACGATTCCCAATTCATCCCCTGCCCGCACCACTGGCACTTTCACATGGAAATTTCCCTGCCCCACCAGTTTTGCGGTTTGCGCCAGATTGGTCAGGGGCGTCACGATATCTTTTGTCATCATCATCATCACGGTTATGCTGACGATCATTACAACAATCAGAATAATCGAGCTTATGACCTCTAAATACTGAAGCGCCGCCTGCAGGGTCTGGTAACTGGCTGAATTATTTTTAAACTGGAGACTATTTAAGACGGAAACGTCGTTGTTGATGAACTGGTAAAGCTTTAAGGCAGATTCATAGGAATTTTTATATTTCTCCACGTTCTGGCCTCGTTTGGCCTGTACGGTCTCATCGGTGATGATCAGATAACTATCGGACATATTGCGGATGTTTTTTTCCAGTATCTGTATCTGATTATCGGTAACCACAACATTAAGTCCTTCCAAAAGCTTCCTGTAATCCTGTTCCGCACGGTAATAATCGGTTAAGGACTCGGAATCTTTTACCTGAAGGTATTTAAACATATAATTCTGTACATCCGAAAGGCCGTCCAGCAGCTCATTTAAGTTGACATTACTCATGTATACAGAATTCATCCGCTCCACCATCTGGTTGATCTGTGCATAGATAAACAGATTGCTGGCAAACAGTGCTACGGCTGTCACAGCAATCTCTAAAAACAGTTTTCGTGTGATGGGAAGATTTTCCCATAGACGTTCCCAATTATTTTTCATCGCCGCTCCACTGATCATTGACAAAATTCAGGGCATTTTCCTTTGACAGGAACTGTAAGTCCACACTGTAAAAGGAATTGGTTCTTCCATCATGAATGGACTCCGTAAGTGCCTGTACGCTGTATTTCCCCATCTGTTTGGTGTCTATATAAAGGGTCATTGCCATTGTCCCCTTTAATACCGCATCTAAGGCTGCTTTTGATTTATAGTAACCGATTACCTGTGTCTTTCCTACACAGTTATAATCGATGACTGCCTGGTACACGGCTTCTGTATCCACCTCATCCATGCAGACAATAATATCCGGTGGTCCAAGTTCATTCTGAAATAAATTCCGGACGATTTCCTCGGACTCAAAAGCACGGCCGGAGGGAATCTTGATTTCTTCCACTTTGATTCTTTCTGCAGTTTCCTTTGAAGTGACCATGCGGTTATTGATCTGGTTAAAAATCTGGGACTGATTGCTGTCAACGGAATTATCATGGAGAAACATTAGTACTCTGGTATTCTTTGGTTCCTTCGGAAGTATTTTTAAAATCTGATTCCCATACTCCTGTCCAAGCTGATAGGAATTGATTCCCACATAGCTCATCCGGTCCGTAGTGGGGGCATCGTTAAGTATGGTGACTACAGGTATTCCTTTTTTCGCCGCCTCATTGATCCGGTCTTCCAGTTGCATCTCTCCGGTAAATTCCAAAAGAATCCCATCCACTTTAGCCGCAATACTCATATCCATAAAATCTACCGTGGAATATCCTGATGACTGGTTCTTTCCCTTCAGTTCCACATAAGCATCATGAAGAGCCGCTTCTTCCCGTACACTTTTGTACACATCGTTCCAAAACTGAGATTCCAGATTATCAATGATCATGACATAATGATACTTATAGACCGTATTTTTTTCCGCGTGCTCCAGGCCGGTTTTTTTTAAGACATAACCGTAAAAGGATGAAGTCAGAAGAGTAAGGAATATAATCCCCAGCAATCCGATGAATACCAGCAGCAGCATGCTCTTTTTTCTATTATCCATGGTTCTCCTCATGTTTCTATCGTACTGATTTCATTATACTAAATTGACAAAAAAAACAAAAGCAGGAGAATATTGCTCTGGCATAGCATTTTTTTGCTGTTGGAATTGATATACTGTCTTTCGTGAAAATTGCAGATATTAAAAATGCCGCCCGACTGATGGTCCATCAGCCAAACGGCATACATCCCTTTTACAATTTTGAAATCCGATCGTTATGTTATCTACCTCATGCGCCCGTCCATGCGCCGTCACTGCCCACATAATAGCCATCTGGTGTGGTAGCACTGTAGTACATGGAACCGCTTGATCCGCAGTAATACCATTTAGAATTCCAGGATACCCAGCCCGTTACCATATATCCGTATTCATTAAAATAGTACCAAACTCCGTCAATAGACTGCCAGTTGCTCACCGTATAGCTTTTGTCTGCATTGCAGTACCACCAGCCATTATTATCCTTTAGCCATGCTCCGGTACTGGTTGTAGCTCCTGGCCCGGAAGAACTGCTTGAACTGCTTGAGCTGCTAGAGCTGTTGGCACTGATCTCTGACGCTTCTGAAGAAGTTACATACCAGGAATCTGATTCCTCCCAGTCTCCCTTATTGGAGGAATTATAAACGCCTCTTACTTTAAACGTATAATAGCCGCTGGAAGTAATATAGCTGGAGAAATTATAGCTGGTACTGGTTGTGGTGATTACAGAGGTTGCGGTGCTACTTCCTTTGTAAAGCCTTACTTCATATTTATTTGCATCATCCGCACTCTCCCAGTTTGCTATTGCGCTTGATTCATCCCAATCTAATTCACTGACATCAAGGCTATAATCACTATCATCAGACAGAGCATCAAGGGTAACATAGACAATTAACTCAGAACTACTGCTTCTGCTCACAGAAGTAACGGTACCATCTGATCCGCTGATGTTTACACTGCTTTTGGAAAATCCACTGGCAAAATAGTAATCATCATCTGCCTCCAGATATACTTTAAGCTTTGGTTTATCATCATCTTCCCACTCATCATCCGGGGCATTGGTTACCGTTGTTTCCTCCACGCTGTATTTGCTGGAGCTGGTTGAAACCGTTACATCAGAGTCATCGCTTCCTGCTTCTATATCAGAATCAATTACCAATGAAACACTGCTGATTTGGGTTTGAGTTGATGCGATCGAAGAAAACGGAAATGCTGCGATAAATACCGCAGAACTTAATATGGCTATAGTTTTTTTATAATGATACATATCAGATCCCTCCTGCATTTTATGGTCCGGTGTGCCAAATGACGACCTCGGAATGTTTAATCTTACCTTTAGAACTTATCATAAACTGCTTAAATCAGTCTTAAATATTGAAAAAATACCTCAAATATTTATGAACTAAAATCAATGACCTTTTGTAAAGCAGAAGTTTACTGTTTGGCAATCGTTGATTTTTCTTATCATTCACATGGATAATTACTTTACTATTGTAATAAAGAAATAAACTAGATATGACATTCTGTAAGCTGATTCCAGTGAACTCTCCCTTTATCTATGATACAAAATTACAAATTTGAAAAAGCAGCCCGACGTTCTTACTGTTTTAGAAGTCGGACTGCTGTTTAGTTTTGAATCTGTCTGTCAAATACAGGATCTTTTTTCCAGTATGCCTGATTCATGGTACACTTAAGAATCAGCCATTTGGGAAGGGAAGCATATCGTTTTCCCATTAAGTATCCCAGATATTTAAAGCCGCTCTTTATGATAACTCCTGGAATCAGCCCGGTCTTTTTCTGCTTTGCCAGCCAGGAACAGGTCTTTTTCACCAGACGGATTCCTTCGCTTTCTGAACGGATTCCGCCGAATACTTCCGGGTGATCTGCCTGAGACACTGCTAAGTCGAAATTCCGGTGAAACTGAGTCGCGCAGCCATAATTATGAGAATGATACACCTTGGCCTCCGCCACATAAGCCACCGCTTGTCCCCGGTGTCTGACTGCATTGCCTGCATAAATCATATCTTCGTTAAAAATAGTTCGTTTTGTAAAACCACCAGTCTTTAGAAATACCTCCCGGTCATAGGCACAGCAGACATTGGAAGCAAAAAATGTCTTGATCCCAAGCTCCGGAAGATCTGCCTTTGTCTTAACCCGGCTCTGATCCGGATAATTAAAGGAACGGGTATACTGTTCCGCCAGAGCACAGTCCGGATTTGGAAGCTGCCTGGCATAGGCCATAACCACAGGTTCGCCATTTTTACCGGTCTGGTCAAGCCCCTTCACCAACGCACCAATCAAATGCTTGTCCGCTGGAACCGCATCATCGGTCATGAAGATCATAACATCAGCCTCTGAATAACCGGCTCCCTGATTCCTGGTTCCGCCGTGATCAAACTCTTCCTTTGTCACATGATGGACTTCCAGGTTTTCAATATGGTCATACTCTCCATCTTTCCAATATGATTTCTCCGTATTGATGACAATGATCTTTCGAATGGGATAAGACTGCTTTCCCAGACGTTCCAGAAGGCGTTTTAAAGTCTCATCCGGTTTATAGACCGGAATGATCACATCCACAGTCTTATTGTTCGGTTGTTTTTCTTCCATCATCATTTTTTCCCTTTCTGTCAATAGCGCAGACATGCGGTGGAGCAGATTCGTATCAGGGCATAGATGCTCACAAAACATTCCAGATACCAGGCACTTTTCCTTAAATCCACCTTTATGGACAGGTTTTTATCAAATACAGCCAGAAGCACCAGAGGCAGAAGGGGGATAAAATACCGTCCCTGCACTCCGGTTATATAAGTCAATTCCTTTGGTGTCCAGCCAAGAAGCATGGACGCCAGAACCAGACAGGCGCTTAAAAATACCAGTAAAAGCATGAACCACTTCTGTCCGCCTTTAATCGGAACTCCCTCTCCTTCTCTCCTTAAGACACTGATAAAAAGAGCATAGCATAACAGGATAAGGCAAAACGGCGGCACCGTAAGGTTCGGATCTAAATTACCCAGGAAACCTCCAAGCATGGTCACCAGATAGTAATCCAACTGGGTCACAAAGGTTTCATAATAAACCATGAAAATATCATAAGGACGGTTCCATACATCAGAAAGGGTATAGCCTGCTGCCTCGCTCCAGCCCACATAGCTTTCTGTCTGGGTCGCCCAGGTGGTAAGGACCAGTCGGTTTACCAAAAACACGGCAAGAAGCACAGCTGCTATGACACTGATAAAAGAAATCCAGTACTGCTTTTTTGACTGAAATTTGGCTGATGGGATAAACAGGCAGATTCCGGCCAAGGGCAGATACACGATCTTTCCAGGTTCCAGCAAAATCAGGAGCAGAGCCAAAAGAACCGTATCCTTTACAGTCACTTTATCTTTTTCAAAAGCCAGATAAAAGCACCATGCAAAAAACATCATGGAAAGTCCAATAAAAACGGTATCATACGAATAGGACGCTGCAAGGTGAAGCGTCATGGGCAAACAGGATACCGCCATGATTATTTCTTTTTTAAAGGGCATGACGCGGACTGCAAAATAAGACATTGCCGCGAATGTCAAAAGATTAAACAGCCGTCCCAGCATAACAAGGGGAATATATCCCAGATGAAGAAGCCTTGCAAGAGTGATTCCTACCGCCTGGGGCACATAGACCACCGGAGAGGTATTTACCGGAATTTCACTCCGTACGGTCAACCCCTGGCTTTCATCTTTGGAAAACAGCTCAGTAAGAACCATGTTGTAAGAAGTCTGGCCCACTTCTGTGGTAAGTCCTGAAACATCATCTCCACTCCTCACAAGAACATTGGCACCACGGCTGATCCGCTCTTTCTCTTCTTTTGTCGCATGGGAAAGGAATTCCTCACCAGCTACCGCCTGTTTTCCCATGATCTGGCTGGAAAGACGGTAAGCACTGACAAAATGAGCCGCTTCATCCGGTGCCGTAAAGGGCGGGAGAACCAGAATATAAAACAAACCGATGATGATTATGGTCACTGGATACATCCAGTCAGAAATTTTCTCTTTTATCCACAAAAGAGCGCCCAGACAGAAAAGAAATCCACATCCGAACACGATCAGCCACCAGTAAAACCGCCGGACCGGCTCAAATGCAGGTGAGGGAATCCTTATGATGGTTTTCTGATAAGACGAAAGAAATAGAAAAGCGAGAAGCAGGATGCTTCCCGCCGTAAGCGTTAATCCTTTTTTATTCCTGATGAGATTCACGTTTCACTTCCTCCTTTTCCTGTTCCTCTTCCCGGTCAAGTGCAAAGGTCTGGATTAACTCCGTCACTCTCCGCTCCAACTGGGAGATCTTAACGGACTGGAAAAACACCTTTACCAGTAAGATAAAAATCATAAAGGTAAAAATAAAATTAGCCGTTGAATAAGTCCCCACCAGACGGGATATAAAATCCGCCAGACGTGGGAATACGCTGAACACCACCAAAAGCAGGGCAAACATCACCCAGAAGATAGAATCCTCAATCTTCATTTTTGAATGGCGGATTTTTCTAAGTACATAACATGTAAGCAATATGGAAACGCATATCAGCACGCATCGAAGCAAAACCGTCATGACATTCTCCCTTCTTTTATCTTCTGTCCCTGATGCGGAAACTCTGAACCAGCAAAATGGAAAATAGCATCTTTCCCATATACCGGGCCGCATTCAAAGGATTTAAGTAGCTTTCTCCAAGGATCCGCTCATCCATTACTACCTGAATTTCCGCAACCTTTGCGCCGTGCCGGATAAGATATGATATGGTATCTGGTTCCGGGCCATAGTTTAGTCCGTCAGCAAATTCCTTGATCATTTTATGGCTGAACATGCGCATGCCTGAGGTTGGATCCTTTACGTTTACACCGGTGGTGAAGCAGATGGCGCCGCTTAACAGCCGACTGCCAAACATCCGCATGGAATGAGGTTTTTTCTCCGCCACAAACCTGGAACCAATGACAATGTCATACCCCTCATCCATCTTTTCCTTCATGGGGAATATATATTCCGGCCGGTGTTGTCCGTCCCCATCAAACTGAATGGCATATCGGTATCCGTGCCGGTGCGCATATTTAAGACCGGTCTGAAAAGCACCCGCAAGCCCAAGATTTACAGGCAGATCAATGATTCTCCATTTGTGTTTCCTGCAAATCTCTGCAGTGTCATCGGTGGAGCCGTCATTGATGATCACATAATCAAACATGGGGTAGTTTTCAATAACACCTCCTACTACACGTTCGATGTTCAAAGCTTCATTATAGGCAGGTATTACCACCAGTACTTTATCCGTCATTATCGTATCCCTTTCTTTTCTTTCCTCAGCACGTAAGCTGCCTGTCCTATAAAGCAGAGCATAAGAAGCAGCATGGAAAGCGTATAGGAGAAGGCTCCGCCATTGATCCCTCCTGTTTTCACAAACCAGAAGGAAAGGAAAAAGGACAGTATACAAACCGGTACATAACCAAAAAATATTCGTTTCTGCCGTTTCATGATCACAAGGACATAATAGAACAAATTCATGACCGCAAAGAACCCACCGCCCAGTACGATGGCAAGAAGACCTGATTTATATGGTTTCAGCTCTACATTGGATATAGCTCCAAGAACCGGTACACCAAGAACCCAGGTGCCAGCCAGTGCAATCACCGTAAGAATCAGTATGACTCCAGTCAGCTTCCTTACTTCTGACATAAAGTCTCCAAAGTTTTTATCCTCCCACAAAAAAGACAGCTTTGTAAGGAATGGGCGGACCACGAAATTAGCCGCAAGGTTAATGACAGAGGTAGGCATAAAGATGGCTACAAATATGGCATTATCCGTAGATGTCATCTGAGCATCCACCGCATACTTTGCCATGGCAAAGATCAGCCCGTCCAGAAATACGGATAAAAACAGTAAAAATCCATCCTTTAAAAGTTCCCACTGCTTGCCGTTTCTCTTAGAATCATCGATTCCAGGAACCCGTCCTGCAGCCCGTTTATCAAAGATCAAAATTCCGGCTCCCTGGGAAACCACTGCTACAACACTGGAAAATACCAGATCTTTTGTTATTGCTAACGCCGCCAAAAAGCAGCAGACAGAAAGCACGGTTCGGAAAGCCATGGCCTGTCCCGTAAGATACAATCGGCCGTTTCTCTGAAATTCTGATTCATACACATCTGCAAATCCGTCTAATACTTTATATAAAACCATCAAAAACACCACAAGAGCCTTTTCCCTGGTATAGCCCACCGAAGGAATGACCGTATTCCAGACAATATAAGCAATTCCCATAAGAACTGCCGCCAGACAGGTAATAAGCCTGGCCTGACGATATTCCCCAAAGGTATAGTCTCTGCTGATATCCGTACTCTGTAACGGTCTCATGCCAAAATAGGCCACCAGAAACATCTGCTGCCCGAAGGTGCTGAAGGCAAACCCAAAGATTCCTCCCTGGTCTGTACCTACCATATGATTGACAAGGGCCGTAAGGACCATGCTGGAGCCGGCATATATCAGACTCCCGATCATGTTCCAGGCCATGTTTTTTCGTTCCATTTAATTTCCTCTGTTTTCAGGCATAAAGGTATGCCCGAAGGGTGTTACAACAAGGTTCCCTTTATTCTACAATATCAGACCCAAAATGTAAACCTGGAACCCACGTTCCTATTGTTTCCCAATTCCTGCGATACGGCACAGATATAAAAAGGCTTCCAGCCGAAACAGCCAGGACAACCCTGTATAAACCAAAACACCAACCAGGATCTGTACCACCAGGGTGAGAAACGTTCCTTCTATTATATACTGCACTCCATATACGACGATGCCCATTACCGCAGAGATGAGAAGCGATGGAATCACATCCTTCCACTGCTCATAAAAGCTGTAATCAAGCAGCTTTTTGTTTGGATGGGCATTGATAAAGGTACAAATAAAATCCGTCACCGCACGCAAAGCCACCATGGTATAGATCCCAAAGGGAATGCTGATGATGAGCGCAACCACACTCACTGCTTTTTTAATGATCTCCAGCTTTAAAAATATCTCACTTCTTCCCAGTGCATTGATGGCCTGTAAATTGGCCACATGCAGAGGCCAGGTGGCATAGGCCACGCAAAGGAGCCGAAGCATGGGCACACAGGGAAGATACTGATCCGTTAAAAGCAGCTTAACCATAGGTTCCGCCACTGCAATCAATCCCGCCATCATGGGGAATACCAGATAGGAGCTGGTAACAATGGATCTTCGAACCATATTCTTTACTTTCACTCTGTCATCCTGGCAGGCAGAAAAAGCCGGAAGCATGACCGACTGGATAGCCGCACCTAAATTATTAGCAATTAAAGAGGGAAACTGGTTTCCCCTTGAGTATTGCCCCATCATGGCGGAATTATATATTTTCCCAATTACAAGTCCGTAAACATTGCTGAATATGGTATCGATCAGGCCGGAGCAGAGAATTTTCCAGCCATAGGAAAACAGCTCTCCCGCTTTTTTTACTGAGAACAAAAGCCTTGGGCGCCATTTTACAAGAACAGACAGCACTACCATCAAAAAAAGGCTGTAAAAAAACTGCTGCATGGCAAGAGCCCATACACCGTATCCCATGAAAGCCATGACCACACCGATCACACCGGAGCCTAATGCCGCAAAAATACTGGCAAGGCAAAGTTTGCGAAACTCCATGTTCCTTGCAACTGCCGCAGACTGTACCGATGTGACAGCACCAAAAAACAAAGTCACTGCCAGGGTACGAAGCACCGGGCGGAACAAAGGTTGTCCATAAAACCGGGCTACTGCGGGCGCCGTAAGAAACAAAATAACATATAAAATCGCAGCAATGCCTGCACTGATATAAAAAGCAGAGGAATAATCCTCTTCATCAACCTTTTGTTTCTGGATCAGGGATGTATTAAAACCACTCTGGACAAACACATTTCCAATGGTTATAAATATCATGATGAGCATGACTTCCCCGGACTCGGCGGGGGTCAACAGCCTTGCCAGCAGAACGGATACAAGGAACTGAATTCCCTGTGTTCCCCCATTTTCCATCACTTTCCAAAACAAACCGGAAAGGACTTTATTTTTTAAATTTTCCTGGTACATACTGGTCATTCCCCTCGTTTTACCATTTAACAATTCCACCTTATTGTACTATATTAGCCATTAAATGTAAATCATCTCTAGTATTTTGCGCTTAATCATGTTAAACTATTTAAGATTATACTTAATTTTCTAGAATTCAGGAGGTTTTTCATGATGCGTAAACTGACACACGGTCTGGCAGCATTCTGCCTGACGGCTGTTCTAGTTTCCGGACAAGCTTCTTATGCCTGGGCAGACGAGGCACATGGACCGGGATTTAGAAATGGTGTTCCCATAAGTCAGAGTGACAGTCAGACTAAGACCAAAGATCAAAGCAGCAATTTAACACAAGAAGCGGAAACTGCATTGGCAAATGCTGGCATAGACATCGGAAAAGAAGCAGAAGATAACGGTGAAGATGGTGTTGTCGATGAAGCCACCAAAGCCGCGCAGGAAGCCTTAAAAGCGAATTTCCCCCGTCTCCAGACCACCGTTATGGTAGGTGACAGCAACTGGTCACAGCCCTTTGTCAACGATGCATGGATCACAAACAACGGGGAAGGATTCCATGGGTTATCCACCTTTCTTACAAATATCGTGGGCAATGTCCTTTACCGGACCTATACATCAAGTACAGGCTGGTCCCCATGGGTTATCAACGGACAGCAAACCACCAATTATGCCAATGATGTGAACGTAGAAGCTGTACAGATGCGCTTTTCAGGCTATGTGAACAATCAGTTCGATATTTACTATACTGCGCAGTTAGAAGATGGAACCACCATGGACTGGGCAAAGAATGGAACCACCACCGGAACCATGGGAACCGGCCATTATATCACCGGACTGCGAATGGCTTTCTACACCAAAAATTCTGCTTTCCCTTATCCCACCGAAAAGCCATTGATCTCAGCCGTTCCAGACGGTATGCAGCAGGTGGACGGAGCCCTTCGTTATGTAAACGGAAATGGTACCGCATTTACCGGTTGGGCATGGTCAGGCAACGAACGGTATTATTTTGTTGATTCCAATCCCGTTACCGGCTGGCAGTATATTGATGGTTTTAAATATTATTTCGATGGAACTGGCAGAATGCTTTCTGATTTAGAGCCTGTTATGGGAGCAAAAGGTCCATTTCTAATTAGTATTAATAAGGAAATGAACACCATGACCGTTCTTGCTAAAGACGGGAATAATGGCTTTATCATTCCGGTAAAATCATTCTTAACTTCCACTGGACCAGATACTCCTTTAGGAACATACCAGACTCCGGCCAAGTATCGCTGGAGAGATATGAATCACGGAATCTTCACCCAGTATGCTACCCGCATCTGGAAAGGATTTTTAATTCATTCCATTCTCTACAGCAGCCCAAATGGCATGACACTGGACTCCAGTACCTATAATTATATGAGTATTGCCGAGTCAGCTGGCTGTGTCCGCCTGTTATCCGGCGACGCAAAATGGGTGTACGACCACTGTGCGCTCGGAACTACTGTTACGATCTACAATTCTCCGGTTCCCGGCCCTTATGAGCGCCCGGCCATTGAACAGATCATACCAGATTCCCAGACCTGGGACCCAACAGATCCAAATATTGCACGTTAATTTCGATTTATTGAATCATACAAATGACAAGGGCAGAAGTTGATTTATCGCTTCTGCCCTTGTCATTTTATCTATAGCTATATACACGGATAATGCACAAGGAGGATTGAATATGAAAAAAGCAATTATTATAGGTGCGAGCAGTGGTATTGGCATGCAACTTGCCAAAGTTATGTCTAAGGATGGATTTACTCTTGGGCTTACTGGTAGGCGTATAGAATTACTTGATAATCTTAAAAATCAATTGTCCGCTCAAATCTACACAAAGTATATGGATATTACAAATACCAATGAATCTATTGAATGCCTGAATCGTTTGATTGATGAAATGGGGGGCGTCGACTTAATTATCGTTAGTGCAGGCACCGGATCTATCAACAAAAACCTTGAATGGAAATTAGAACAAGAAACAATTAATACCAATGTCTTAGGAGTAACAGCAATCATTGATACTTCAATAAAATATTTTTCGAATAAAAAATCAGGGCATTTGGCAGTTATATCTTCTGTAGCAGCATTGCGTGGCAGTGCCGAATGTCCTGCATACAATGCTTCAAAAGCATATATATCAAATTATTTAGAGGGGATTCGATGTAAGACGAAAAAACAAAATTTGGATATTGTGATTACAGATATTAAACCAGGATTAGTCGATACAGCAATGGCTAAGGGGGATGGGCTATTTTGGGTGATGCCTTTAGAAAAGGTGACTGCACAAATTTATACAGCACTCAAAAAAAGAAAAGATCAAATTTATGTAACTAAAAGGTGGGGGTTTTTAGGGTTTATCATCAAGAGAATTCCAAAGTTTTTATATTACAAAATGTGAATACGAATGAGCAAAATTGGAAGAGAGAAAAGACAATAGAATACACGAGTCAAAGAGGTTCTTCAGGAGGAGCACTAATGCTCCCCTTCTTTGACGGCTGTTTCTGAAATAAACCTTCCTATCTTATATCTTTTTATCCTCTATTAAGAAATTTCCTTCTCAAAAACCCATAAAGCCCTGGAGTCCGGTACTCCATCTGAATAAAAAATCTGGTTCTTGGTGTCAGTTCTTTATAATATTTCTTATATTCAGGATTCAAAATTTCCTTGAATTGTCTGGTATTGACCATCGTGTGATAATAGGTGCGCTTATCGGCACTTATTATGGCTTCCCGAAGCCGTCCGCCGGTTGCAGCATCATACAGCTGGTAGACTTTTTTCATGCGCTCGTAATAGACCTGCTGTTTTCTGGCATAGTCTCCGCTCTTTCCTTCCATGGTCCAGGAGCCTGCAACTCCAACCCGGTATCCACTCATCGGCTCATCAAAATAATAGCCATACCCTTCACTGGCGGCTATCATCTGGATTGGTGTATCACCTACGGGACACTCCACATAATAGTCGGGTAGATTTTTAACAATACGGGCAGGAAATGCCATGGAGGACATTGCATAGCCAGAGGATTTATCCACAATCTCCTCCGGGGAAATGACCTTGTTTCCACAATAAGGGCGCATCTGACTCTCTGTAAGTGCTTTTCCTACCAGTTCGATTCGGGTGCTGTGGATGCAGAGAGTGCATTCAGGATGGGTCTCCATATAATCCACCTGCTTCTGCATTTTATCCGGAGATAACCAATAATCATCACCATCGCACATAAATATATATTTTCCTCTTGCCCGTGGAAAATTAAAGGCTCCGCTGATGTTATCAATTCCCTGGGAGTACTGGTTTTCTGTCTGAATGAGAGGAAGCACTTTTCCCGGGTATTTTTTCTCGTATTCCCGAAGAATATCACCCGTACCATCGGTAGATGCATCATCATGGACCAGAATTTCAAATTCAAAGTTTGTTTTCTGCATCAAAAAGCTGTCCAAAGCCTGGCGGATATAATCCTTGTGATTAAAAGTGACACAGTTTACACTAACCATGATTTCAGAACCCGTGTTGCTGCTCATTCTTCTCCGCCTTCTTTCCCAGTTATTTTCGTAATATATTCCTCATATTTTCTGGCAATGTACATGCCTGTAATACCATGAAACGGTTCTATGCTCTCTTCTGTAAAACACCTTACATGGTTGGTAACACAGTCATATCCGGCCAGACAAGAAAATTCCACGCCACCGGAAAAACGGGGATTACATTCCAGCATATGATAAATGCCGTCTTCCCCTTCTATAAATTCAAAATTTACGCAGCCATTGATGTTTAACACCTGGGCGATTTCTCTGCACATGGCTTCTAATACCGGATCAGAAAATACAAGGACAGATGTTCCTGCTCCATTGGCCGTACGCAAAAGTTCCTTCCGACAGACCACAGCACATTCTCCGGAACGGTCCTGCCTTACGATATCTACCGTAATGATGCTTCCTTTATAAAAAGGTTGTACCACATATTCCCCGGCATCGCAAAAGCCAAGAAAGCTCTTCATCTCTTCCAGAGAAGAAATATAATGAAGTCCCTGACTGCTTCTTCCGTTAAAAGGTTTTACAACAGCGGGATAAGACAGCTCTTCAATATCTGCATCCAATAAGTCCAGGGTTGGAATGGGGTGCCCAATGCCTTTTTCTAGCAGGAAACGGCTCATCTCCCTCTTATCTCTGCACATGTGAAGGGCCCCTTCAGAGGACAGACAAAGGGTTATGGCATGTTCCTTCAGTACTTCTCTATGGCGATTCCACACGTCAACTTCAGCATCCGTCAAAATAATCAAAGCATCTGCCTGTTCCTCCGTACAGATGGAAAGAATCTGGTCAACATACCGACTTTCATCTGTAGCATAGGGCACCTGATAAAAGGAATCTACACTTTTAGCATCTGCGATCCATTCAGAGGGATATATGTCACAGCCCACCACGCGCATGCCGTTCTTTTTTAAGTTCTTAATGACGATATCTGCTGAAAATGACCCGATTGCGGTCACCAGTACTGTTTTCATAATGTCCTCCCGTTTGCTTCCTGGTTTATTCCTGACTTATGGCTGGCTTATTCCTGTCCTATAATTCCCAAATACCACGTTCCTACCTGGCGCTGACTATAATATCACAGATCCGGTCCACTTCGCTGAGAGGAAGATCCGCATATAAAGGCAGAGTCAGAACACTGTCTGCTGCTTTTTTCGCAACCGGAAGATCTACATCTTTAAACTGTTCCCGGTAACAATCAAAATCCGTGATCAGAGGATAGAAGTATTTCCTTGCAAAAATATGATGGGATGCAAGAAGCTCGTACACTTCATTCCTTGTCAGGGAAAAACCTTCAAAGGCAACTGGGAAATAGGCATAATTCTGCTGAATTCCCTCTTTTTGCTGATTAAGCCGAATACCTGGAATTCCAGACAAACGCTCCCGGTACCGCTCTGTCACCAGTCTGCGCTTCTCGATGTTATCGGTTACATGGCGAAGGTTGCAAATGCCCATAGCAGCCTGAAACTCATTCATTTTGGCATTTCCGCCAATGTATTCAACCGATTCTTTTCCTGTGATTCCAAAATTCTTTAGATAATTTAAAAGAATCTCCAGGGAAGGATCCTGAAAGGTCACAGCACCGCCCTCTATGGTGTTAAATACTTTTGTGGCATGAAAGCTGAACATGGAAGCATCTCCATAGGTTCCGATTCCCCTACCATTTACCTCTACGCCAAATGCATGGGCCGCATCGTAAATAACTTTTAAATGATGCTTTTTAGCAATCCGCTCAATCTTCTCCACCTCGCAGACGTTTCCATACACATGAACCGGTAATATGGCAGTGGTCTTATCGGTGATCAGTTCTTCGATCCGATCCGCATCTATGGTATAATCGTCCTCCTTAATGTCGCAGAACACAGGAGTTAAGTTATTTCTCATAATAGCGTGAGTGGTGGAAGCAAAGGAAAATGGTGTGGTGATCACTTCACCAGTTAAATTCATGGCCTGCAACGCCATCTCCAGCGCCATGTGTCCATTGACAAACAAAAGCAAGTTAGGAACCTTTAAATAAGTCCCCAACTGTTCCTTTAACCGGTCGTGAAATTCCCCCATATTGGTCATCCAGGAAGTTTCCCAGATGGGTTTGATCTCTTCTATAAATTCCTCATAAGAAGGCATGGACGCCTTTGTTACTAATATATCTTTTTCTTCCGGTACCATATTCCATTATCCTCCGATTTCCATTCCGCCCAAAGGCAGGTCAGATGGAAAGCATCTGGCCAAAGGTCCTTATCAGGGTGCTTTTATAAAATTTGTATTTCCAAATGGTGCGTATTTTTCTGATCCGGTTCATCTTCTGCAGCTTTATAAATTGTTCCAGGGTCTCTTTTTGTTCTCCGGTCATATCGTTACCGTAGCGGCCTAAGAATAGTTCTGCCTGCTGAAACATTTTACGGTACTGTTTCCGCACTTGTTCTTTATGGGTAAGCCTTTCGGCATACTGCCTGATACCGCTTTTGGATCCTACCTGATTGCTTTCATGCTGCCGGTAAAGCAGCAAAGGCCTGTCGATATAGGAAATCTTTCCAAAACAGCTTGCTAAAAGCCCCAGCCACCAGTCATGCATCATGCAGATCTCCGGAATATAGGTAAGAAAGGGATCAAATCCCTGATTGAGCATAACTGTATTCCCGGTTATGTTATTCTCCACCAGATAATGACTGAAACGGTTATCAGTAACAGCGATTTTCTGGTATTGTACCATGGACTTATGACGAACATTGCCTTCCTGGTCTGTCACGGATAAATCTCCATGAACCAGCAGAGGAACCGCTTCCCCCCACCGTCTTTCCAGGCGTCTCATTTCTTTTAAAGTAATCTCTACCTTATCCGGAAGCCATATGTCATCCTGGTCACAAAGCATGACATATTCATCCTGGACTTCGCAAAGCAGCCGGAAGAAATTGTTCTGGGGACTGCCGGAGGCCTTTTCATTCATAAGGCATTTCACCCGGTCAGGATACTTATCTTCATATTCTTTTAGTATCGCAGGCGTTTTATCCGAAGAAAGGTCGTCTGAAATCACGATAGCCAGTTCTTTATGGGTCTGGTTTAAAATAGAATCCAGCTGTTGCCGAATGTATGCTTCGCCGTTATAAGTTGCCAGAAGCACCGTAACCATAAGACATTTCTCCTTTCCCGCAAAGAAGGGACTTATCTACCAGGACAGTCCCACGATTTTCGTCAGAAACCAGATCTCAACCATTAAAATTCCCAGAAACAATTTCACAAGAACTTCTTCCAACCGGTTGATCTTTAAGTAGGTTTTATAGTAATAGAGCTTACTCTCATGGAGCAGCGCCTGTCTTTTCAAAATCGATTCCACACTCTTTTTAATGGATACTGAATGAAGGTGAACATAGGACTGGTCCAATAAAAGTGCAGTCTTGTACCCTTTTTCTTTCAGCTTATGCCCCAGGATCTTTTCCTCATAATAGAGAAATACCCGTTCATCGTAAAGTCCGCACTCCATCAGAGCTTTTGCATCTGCAAGGAATAAAGAACCAAGAACTGCGTCCACATAAGCATATTCCTTCGTTTCATTTCCACTGCCGTAAATGTTCTTCTTGATCTCCGGCCTATCATTGAGCCAGCGTCCAAAGAGCCGTCTTGTAATAAGCCCGGTGTCAAGCAGATCCAGGAACACTCCATTAAGCCTCCAGCTTGACAAAGCCACAACCCCTGTTCCATCTGTGGTAACAGCCGCTGCCACCGCCAGGCGGTCTTCCTTAGAAAACGCTTCTTTCATGGCATCAATGCAGTCTTCCGAAACTTTTACATCGGGGTTTGCGATCAATACATGAGTTGCATGCAGCGTGTGGTAAGCATAACGGATCCCCAGATTATTTCCGTAGCCATATCCGCCATTTTTGGGGGAACTTAAGAAGTGAACCTTATCATCTTCCAGTTCTTTTAATATGGCCGGGGAATCATCTGTGGAATGGTTGTCCACAACAACAATGGAATCCAGGCATTTATAATTCCTGATGGCATTTACCAGACTTTCCGTGGTTTTTGCATCATTGTAATTGAGGATAATACAGCTAACGTTCATATCCGCTCCTTTTTAAGAACCTTTTCGGGAATTGATCACCTGCATTCCAAAACGGCGGCTTACGAAATCCCGAAATGGGGGGTATAGAAAAGTGCCGTAATCCATCAGATGATAGGATGCCATATAAAGGAAGCTTCCCTTTTCCTTTGGCGTTCCGGCCCATGGAGTAAGAGCCAGATAATGGTCATAGGCCCTGCGGTAGTGATTCAAGTTCCACTGCTTCCAAGGCCTTTCATCTCCCATAAAATGAAGGATGACCGGATGCCGTTTGGCTTCTTCAAAGGATGACTTTGAAACGGTTTTGTATACCGGAGATAGTCTTATCAGATGGCTGTAGCGGAAATACCGGTAGTTGGTGAAAAAATTATATCGGGGAGACAAAGGCTTAATCTGTCCCTTTAATGCTCCATTTATGGTATCCTGATCTCCGGCAAAAAGCTTTCCGCCCATAGAACAGTAAAAATCCAGAAGCATCTTCTGGGCATTCATAAGTCTCCATCGTTTCATATCAATTAAGAGGACACCGGAATTAAAATAAGGAGCCTCCGGCAAAAGACCGATCTCTTCTTTAATGGAAGGATAAATGGTGGGCTCCATCACGGCTCCCAGCATAGAAGAGCCCAGATCCGTTTCCCACAACCGCTTTAAGGAAGACAGCACAACCGTGTCGCAGTCTAGATACAGCACCCGTTCTGCTGCATCCGGTAAAACTTCTCCTACAAACAAACGTGCCATGATGCTTAAATCAAAGCCCCCAGTGTTCACCTCATAGGAAAAGCGCTCCTTTAAATCTCCCAGTTCTATGATTGTTATCTCACGTCCAAATTGTTCTCCAATCGTCAAAAGCTGTTCCCTGGTCTGCCCGGATAGGCCCATGGACAATATGTAGACATGGATCTCACCAGCGTCTTCATTGTGTTCCAAAAGGGAATAGAGTGATACCCCTAAATGCCTGGCGTAATGATCATTGGAAGCGTATACAACATTCATAGAATCCTCCCGTTCCGTACCTTTTTGTACCTTTAGTTCCGTTGTATTGTACTATATCTCATAGGAAAAGTAAACAACCTGGCATGCTGTCTCATTCATCTTTCGCTAACAGTGCAGATTATGAATGAGACAGTAAACCAGGATTTAATTGATTATTTCAGTATCTCATTGGCCATTTTCATGGCAGATTCAATTACCTTGTCCATATCATAATACTTGTATTCCCCTAAGCGGCCCCCAAATATGACATGGGATTCCTGTTCCGCCAGGGTAGTATACTTTTTAAACAGTTCCTGATTCTTCTCATCATTAACTGGATAATATGGTTCCATGCCTTCGCTCCAGTCCATTGGATATTCCCGGGTAACAACAGACTTTGGCTGGGTGCCGAATTCAAAATGCTTGTGCTCGATGATTCTGGTATAAGGGGTCTCCCGGTCCGTATAGTTTACCACTGCGACTCCCTGATAGTTATCCGTATCTAATGTCTCCGTATCAAACTTCAAGCTCCTGTATTCCAGTTTTCCAAACTGATAATCGTAAAAGGCATCGATCATACCGGTATACACGGTCTTTTCTCCCAGACTGTCATAATATTCCCGCTTCTCTAAATAGTCGGTCTCCAATTCCACATCACAGCCTTCAAACAGTTTATCTATGATCACATTATAACCGCCGATGGGAATTCCCTGGTATGGATCGTTGAAGTAATTGTTATCATAGGTAAAACGAACCGGAAGACGCTTAATGATAAATGCCGGAAGATCCTTACAATCTCTTCCCCATTGCTTTTCTGTATAGCCTTTCACCAGCTTTTTGTAGATATCTGTTCCTACAAGGCTGATGGCCTGCTCTTCCAGGTTCGCAGGCTCTCCTTTTACTGCGGTTTTCTGTTCCTCGATCTTTGCTTTGGCTTCTGCCGGGGTGGCTACATTCCACATCTTGCTGAAGGTGTTCATATTAAATGGCAAATTGTACATTTCACCTTTATAATTGGCAACCGGGCTGTTGGTATAGCGATTGAACTCCGCAAGCTCATTTACAAATTTCCAAACCTCTCTGTTGCTCGTGTGGAAAATATGGGCGCCATAACTGTGCACATGGATGCCTTCCATATCCTCACAATAGATATTTCCGCCCATATGGTTTCTTTTCTCAACCACGAGGCACTTCTTGCCTTGCTGGCGAGCCAGGTACGCAAAGACACCGGAATATAAGCCGGCTCCTATCAGCACATAATCATACTTTTTCATGGTTTCATTCTCCTGTCATTTTATAAACTGTACTTATTATACTAAAGTCCGGTGAAAATGTAAATTCTTCTCGCCTTAAGCTGTCTTTTCCGCATAAAAAAGGGGCCGCCTTATAGAAGGCTGACCCCGTTTTAACTTTATTAATAGAATAACCGGTTTACTGCACTGAAGATACCACGGATAGATGCTCTGGTAATATTGGAGCTGATTCCTACGCCGTAAGTTGCTTTTCCTGACTTCACATCCAGCAAGTGGATATAGGAAGCAGCCTTCGCACCGGAACCTGAGGCAAGTGCGTGTTCGTAGTAATCAAGTACCCGGATCTCAATGCCAAGCTCTTTCTCCAGACCTTTTTGTACTGCATCGATAGGACCGTTTCCAACGCCCTCGAAGATCTTTTCTACGCCGTGATCCGTAAAGCGGACTTTGGCAAGAGTGGAGAATTCCACATCTTCCTCTGCCTCTGTAATCTGTGCTTTGAGGAAATGAATCGGCTCTTTTTTGTCCGTGTAATTGCTCTTGAATTCATCAAGGATCTGCTCTGGAGCAACCTCACCCTGCTTCTCGGAAATAGCCTGAATGACATCTGCAAATTCCTTGTGCATACCTTTTGGAAGCTTAAAGCCGTAGAAGGTATCCATAACAAATGCCACACCGCCCTTACCGGACTGGCTGTTGATCCGTACAACCGGCTCATACTCTCTTCCGATATCGGCAGGATCGATGGGCAAGTAAGGAACTTCCCAATAAGGATTCTTTCTGTCATGCATGGCCTTAAGGCCTTTGTTAATGGCATCCTGATGAGAGCCGGAGAAAGCAGTAAATACAAGCTTACCAGCATATGGATGTCTTGGTTCCACATCCATCTTGGTACAACGCTCATAAACATCAATGATCTCACGGATATTTTCAAGATGAAGTTCTGGATTGATTCCCTGAGAGAACATGTTATAGGCAACTGTTAAAACGTCCAGATTTCCGGTCCGTTCTCCGTTCCCTAACAGCGTGCCTTCCACTCGTTCTGCACCAGCAAGAAGTGCAAGCTCTGCTGCTGCAACGCCGGTTCCCCGGTCATTGTGGGGATGAACACTTAAAATAATGCTGTCACGATTCTTGAAATGGGTATTCATCCACTCAATCTGGTCTGCATAAGCATTGGGAGTGGTCATCTCTACCGTATTAGGAAGATTAAAGATGATCTTCTTATCCGGTGTGGCACCCCAGGATTCCTGTACCGCGGTACAGATATCAAGCGCATATTCCAGTTCGGTACCGGAAAAGCTTTCCGGAGAATACTCAAGAACCACTTCACCATCAAAATCCTTCATGTACTGCTTCACCCATTCCGCACCCTGTACTGCAATGGCTTTGATCTCATCCATATCTTTATGGAAGACCACATCCCGCTGTAAGGTTGAGGTAGAATTATAGATATGCACAATGGTCTTCTTAATTCCCTTTAAGGCTTCAAACGTTCTTTTCACCAAATGCTCTCTGCACTGAACAAGAACCTGAATCACAACATCATCTGGAATCAGCTTCCGCTCCACCAGCTGTCTTAAAAAATCAAATTCGATCTGGGACGCTGCCGGAAAGCCGACCTCGATTTCTTTAAAGCCCAGTTTGACCAGAAGATGAAACATCTCGATCTTTTCTTCCACTACCATAGGCTCTGTTAAAGCCTGATTTCCATCTCTTAAGTCCACGCTGCACCAGATCGGCGCTTTCTTGATCTCGTTGCTGGGCCATTGTCTCTCCGGATAGTTTAAAACCGGTACTCGCTTATATCTTTGATAGTTCAACATGTCTTATCTCCTCCATTATCATTCATTCGTCTGTCTGTTCCGGTCCTGTGCCGGACTCCACCATGAAACAAGGCATCTGTCTCAGTTTCATAAAAAAACTATCACAGGCTTTGGAGTCGATAAATCACGCTGTACTTCTTGACAATGAACAACGTGGGTTTTATAGGTCTAACCCCATCTTCATCATTCCTTTACATTTAAAATCACAAGCCGTGCTCTGATAATGTGTCACGGTAAAGTGTTATGTTATTATAGCACGAGAAAAGAAGGCTTACAACAGAAAAATAATTTTTCTCTTGTAAGCCTTCTTTTCCTTTTATTTACTGAGTTGCAGGAGTTTGTTTTTCAGTTCGCCTTCCATACGGGCAAGTTCTGCTTCTGCTTCTCTTCGTTTCTGTCTGCCTTCGGACTGGATCCGAACCACTTCATCCAAAGTGGAGATTAAAGATTCATTGGTTTTCTTAAGAGTCTCTACATCCACAATGCCCCGTTCTGATTCCTTGGCTGTCTCGATCGTTGCAGTCTTTAATACCTCTGCATTCTTACGGAGAAGCTCATTGGTCATGTCCGTAACTTCCCGCTGGGCTCTGGCAGCCTCTTCGGAATGGTTGATGCCGATGGCAAGCACCATCTGGCTCTTCCATAACGGAATGGTATTCACCAGCGTGGACTGGATCTTTTCTGTCATTAACGTATCATTGTTCTGGACAAGACGGATCTGAGGTGCCATCTGAATGGAAATCATACGGGTCAGCTCTAAGTCATGGATTTTCTTTTCAAAGCGGTTTAACATCGCTGCCAAATCATTGGCTGCCTGCGCATCCTCTGGGAGAGCACTTTTTGCCGCACGGTCCATAAGCATAGGAAGTTCCTGGTTCTGCACCTTCGCAAGCTTTCTTTTTCCCGCCAGAATATACATGGTCAGTTCCTTAAAATACGTGGTGTTTAAATCATACATCTTGTCCAGCAAAGCGATATCTTTTAACAGCTGGATCTGATGATTTTCCAGTACCTTGCAGATCTGATTTACATTGACTTCTGCTTTCGCATATTTTACTTTCATGCTTTCCAGACGGTTTACGTTCTTTTTAAAGAAGCCAAAAAATCCTTTTTCTTCTTCCTCAACTTCAAACCCTTTTAACTCCACAACCACATCAGAAAGCATCTGGCCTACTTCTCCCAGATCCTTTGATTTCACATTATCCAGGGCGGATTCTGAGAAATCAGCAATCTTTTTCTGGGCTCCTGCACCATACTGAAGGACCAGATTGGAATTCATCAGATCGATCTTTTCTGCGAAATCAGCCACGATCTTATCTTCTTCCGGAGTAAGAGCTGCCTCCGGCGCCAATACACTTTCTGTATGAAGCAGCTCTTCCTTTTCCTTCGGGCTGTTAACAACAGTTTCTGAAAGCGGTGTCAGAGTCAATTCCGGTGTTTCTTTCAACATCTCTTCAATATCTTTACTCATTCTACTTTCCTCCTGTGAAATCGCTTTCTGCAAAGCCGTCCTTCTTTAACATGGTCTGAAGTACTGATGCGTCTGTAGTAACATCAAGGACCGCATCTTCATATAAGTCGTCAAGAAGCCGTTCGAATGCTTTTTGAATGGTATCCAGAGTTTTTTCAATCTCCTCTTTGGCGGAGTTTACGTTACCACCCTTTGTTCCTGCACTGTCAAAATCCCGATATGCATTAACAAGCTTTACCGTAGTAGGAAGGTAGTACTCCATAAAACGTTCCATCTCTTTTACCTGTTCCGGATGCTTTGAAACAGATTCAAAGATCCGTCTGATGACATCCTCAAGGTCTGAAATCTTCTGTGAAATGACTTCTCCTGGAATGGCATCGTTTGCTTCCTTTAATATCCGTAAATAATTTTGTCCTGCTGCCATCATCTGCTCAAACTCTTCGGAAACCTTTTTCGTTTCTTCCTTAGAAGAATCTTTTGATGCTTCCTCTGACTCTTCCTGTTTTCTTTCCTTTAAAGCCCTCTGGCATTCTAAATACTGCTTGTATGTGTCTTCGCTTAAAATGAGACAGGTCTTTTGCTCATCTAAATAAGCCTGGGGAAAAACATTCAGTTCAATCATCTTCTGCACATCTTTTCGGACAAAATCCTTGGATCTTCCGATTAATGCAGCCAGATCTTCTATGGAACAGTATAACCGTTTTCCAGCCTGTTTTGCATAAAGCTTTGCTCTCTTTAAGCGGTTTCCCATGGTGATTCCACCCCGCAGCATGAAACCAAATGTCACGCCCAATGCGGCAAGAACCAAAGAAGCGCCTCCGATCAGCCAGACTGCCGGCTTTGCAATGAGGGCAATGATCCAGATGACTAAGAAAAGCACGATCATAATCCCAAGGCCAATACTTCCAAAAACCGTAAATAAGATTCCTGCAACCTTCCCGTTATTATTTATTTTCATCACTTCTTCACGAGGTTTAACAGAACGGCCAGGACTTGTCTCACTCCTGTCTTTGTAACTGGTCTGGAATGCCCGGTAACCCGGTTCTTTTTCTTCCTTCATTTTAGAACCAGGTTCTTGTTTCCCTTCCACCTTTGTATAAGTTTCTGTTCTCTCACTGGTGTGGCTTCGGTAGGAACGCGTAGAGGAAAACTTTCCGTAATCCGTATGTTTCATCATGTGGCTTCTGGCTTCATCAAGCGCATCATTCACGGTATCGGAAATGGTTCTGTTCAGTTGTTTAAAATCCATGGAATTAATCGCATCTTCTACCGAATCCAGGATCTGGTCTCCTAAATTTGATAAATCTCTTTTATCCATTTTTCCTGATCTCCCAAAATCTTTCATTATGTAGAATTAATCATATCACGAAATATATGAATTTACAACGAAAGGTAAAAGTAAAAAATATGGAAAAACAAGCCGGCTCCCTGACAGCAGAGCCGGCTTGCTTTCTTATAAACCATGATTATGGTCTCCATTTTATAATTTGTGTCTGATTCTTTTCATGTTGTCTTCTCTTGCAGACATTCGTATTTATTTCGTATCCGATCAGGGAATTAAGTGTCCCTGCTGTCCCATCACATCAATGACCTGATCCACGTATTTCTCACAGGTTTCTAAATCGGCAGCTTCCACCATAACACGTACCACAGGCTCTGTACCGGACTGGCGAAGTAAGATTCTTCCGCTTTCGCCAAGGGCTTTTGCTACTTTCTCTACTTCCGCCTTAACAGCTTCGTCTTCCTGAGCGGCTGTCTTATCGTAAACGCGGACATTTTTAAGAACCTGAGGAAAAATCTCCATCTCAGAAACAAGTTTTGCAAGGCTCTCCTTCTTCTCCAGAATCACTTCCATGATCTTTAATGAGGTAAGGATTCCGTCTCCAGTCGTGGCATGCTTGCTGAAAATGATATGGCCGGACTGCTCACCGCCCAGGCAGTTTCCGTATGTTACCATATTTTCGTATACATACTTATCTCCTACTGCCGTCTTGTCATAATCAATGCCTTCCCGTTCCAGGGCTTTATACAAACCGAAATTGGACATAATGGTGGTCACGACCTTGTTGTTCTTTAAGGTTCCCTGCTCTTTCATGTATTTTCCGCAGATATACATGATGCCGTCCCCATCCACAACTTCTCCGTTCTCATCCACTGCAAGGCAGCGGTCTGCGTCGCCATCGTAGGCAAAACCTACGTCTGCTCCGACTTCCTTTACAAACTTCTGAAGCTGGCCGATGTGAGTGGAACCGCAGCCTGTATTGATGTTTAAGCCGTTTGGCTCGTTGCTGATCACATGAGTCTCCGCTCCCAGAGCGTCGAAGACATTCTTTGCAATGGCAGAGGCACTTCCGTTTGCACAGTCCAGTGCCACTTTTTTATTCTTAAAGGATCTGGTTGCTATGGAGATCAGATATCCGATGTAGCGGTTTCTACCTGCCGCAAAATCTACGGTGCGTCCGATCTTATCCTGTTTTGCCAGAGGCAGTTCTTCTATCTCACCATCTAAATATTGTTCAATCTCAGAAATAACGCTCTCTTCCAGCTTCTCACCTTTTTCATTTATGACCTTGATTCCATTGTCATAATAAGGATTGTGGCTGGCAGATATCATGATTCCGCAGGAAAAACCTTCAGTTCTTACCACGTAGGAAACACTTGGTGTGGTGGTCACATGAAGCAGATAGGCATCAGCACCGGAAGCAGTCAAACCTGCCACCAGAGAATATTCAAACATATAGCTGCTTCTTCTCGTATCTTTGCCTATTACAATTCTGCAAACTTCATCCGGATTCTTCTTTCCGTAGTACCAGCCTAAAAAGCGGCCTACCTTATAAGCATGTTCTACGGTCAGTGTGACATTTGCTTCTCCACGGAAACCGTCAGTTCCAAAATATTTTCCCATATAATATCTCCTTTTTACCAGTCTGCAGTTTATACAGAATTATATGTAATATACCACACAACTCCCTATTTTTCAACCTGGGGCACTTCGCAGGCGTATAGAATGGTTCTGGCATCCGGAAATTCATAGCTGCAAGTCACAAAGGACCAGAGGCTTTCCATGGAACTCTCCGGCTTCTGGTAAAACAAACCGTTCTTTGTCATCTCATCAACATACGCCTTAAAACTTTCTTCCGAATCAAATCTGGTTTTCCTGCGTTCCCCGGAAGCATCCGTATAGAGCACGGAGATGGGACGAAGGTCATATTCCCTTTCCGGAGTGTAAATGGTGATCTTCTGATGTTCCTTATAAAATGTCTCGTCCTTGTATTTTACAATGTCCTTAAACATCGTTCCGTTTTTCATATGGTGCCCGTATAATAAGTTATGCCTGCTGGAAAAATCAGGTTCGCTTTCATAATCAAGATATATGGCTCCTGAAGCATTTTTTTTGCCTTCAAAGTCCGTATCCAGATAAGTTTCATTATTATCGGTCTGTACAATAGGGTAATCTATGGAAGTGCCATCGATCCGGATCCAGCCAACAATATCGGGATTTATGGCTCTTAACTTGTCAAACTGAATGGGCGAAACATAAGATGCTTCGGATTCACCTGTTGCATCGGAAGATTCAGTCACGTTCTCCTCTTCAGTGCTCTCCCTTGCAATCTCCGCCAGACTTTCATACTGACGTTTTTCCTGGTTTTTATTATGAAAATCCGAATAAAGCATGCCTGCGCCTGCCGCCAGAAAAACAAATGCCAGTATGAGGATGCCAACGGCAAATTTACTTTTTTTCATGGTTTTTCTCTCTTTCGGTTTTTTCCAATTCTTCCTTATTATAGCTTATGTTCAAAAAAATCACAATCTTTTGTAAGCTGCGCTAGACTTTTTCCTTATTTTTCTATATACTTTAAGTAAGAAAATGTCATTTTGGAGATGCTTATGAAAAATCAGGAATCTGTCATCTATGTGAATATGCTAGGGGGATTCTCCATATCCATCGGAGACAAGGCTATTGTGGATCAGAACAATCAGGCAAAAAAACCGTGGAGCCTTTTAGAATATCTTATTACTTTTCGAGGCCGGGACATTCCGGTAGAAGAACTTATTGATTTATTTTGGAAAGACGAAGCCAGCAACAATCCGGCAGGAGCATTGAAAACGCTTATGTTCCGTGTGCGGAAACTTTTAGAACCTCTTGGCTATCCTACTCAGGAGCTGATTTTCCAGAACCGCAAGGCTTATGGTTGGACAAAAGACTTAACCACAGTCTGCGATACCGACCGTTTTGAAGATTTATGCGTCCAATCAGAGGCGCCGGACCTTACCTCCGACGAACGTCTTTCCCTTTGTATGGAAGCATTTTCCTTGTACAAGGGAAACTTTCTCCCAAAATCCGAATGGGAATCCTGGGTGGTACCGATTCATACCTATTACCACACCCTTTACCAGAAATTAATCAACCGGATCCTTATCATGCTTGATGAAGAAAAGGACTACCCTACCATGATCGATGTCTGCCAGCAGACCATTGCTATCGATCCTTATGGGGAAGATGCCCATTACTATTTGATCTGCGCCTTATACCAGAGCGGGAACCAGCTCATGGCAATGGAACATTATCAGCGGGTCAATGACATGTTCTACAATGAATTTGCCATCACCCCCTCCATCCGTTTTAAAGAACTTTACAAATTGATCAGCGATAAAAAACATGGAATTACCATGGATTTAAGCTCAATTCGGGAGATACTACTGGAAGGCGGCACAAACAAAGGCGCTTTCTGCTGTGAACCATCTGTATTTCGTGATATCTATCAGCTGGAGACCAGAGCCATTGAACGAACCGGTGATTCGATCTTCCTATGCCTCTTGACCATCAGCAATTTAAAGGGAGAACTTTTAAAACCAGCAGTTCAGACAAGAGCCATGGACGAGCTTGGGGAATCCATCCGCAACTCTCTGCGCCGCGGTGATATCTTCAGCCGCTACAGCGTAAGCCAGTACTTAATGCTTTTGCCCACCGCTACTTATGAAAACGGTGAGACTGTATTAAAGCGAATCATTCAGAACTTTAAAAAGGAATATTCGAGAAAAGATTTATCCATTACTTACTCACTGCAGAGCGTTACGCCGAATTAGGCTTATTTCCCGAAAAAATGGGACAATCATTTACTCATAGGAGGAACAGGATGTTACAGGACGATTTTATCACTCTCACCCTTGAAAAGGAAAAAAATATTGCGCTCATCGCTCATGACAATAAAAAACATGAACTGATCAGCTGGTGCAAGGAGCATCTGGAAACTTTAAAGAACCACACCCTTTGCGGTACCGGCACCACCGCCCGTATGATCACCGAGCAGACAGGTCTTATTGTAAAAGGATATAACAGCGGTCCTTTAGGCGGTGACCAGCAGATCGGAGCAAAGATCGTGGAAGGACGAATCGATCTGGTGATTTTCTTCTCCGATCCATTAACCGCTCAGCCTCATGACCCGGATGTAAAAGCTCTCCTGCGCATTGCCCAGGTATATGATATTCCCATCGCCAACACAAAGGCTACCGCAGATTTCATCATCACCTCTCCGCTTATGGAAACCACCTATGAGCATGAGGTTGTAAACTTCAATAAGAATGTTCAGGATCGCGCAAAAACTTTATAAAATTTCAATTATTTGTTCGATCAGATAAAAAAGGCAGAACCCTCTGACTATAGAGGATTCTGCCTTTTTTCTTTTATATCGCTATTCAAACACCATCTTGCATAATGACTTATATTCCTGATAGGCTGGGTACTCTTCGAGTCCGGTCAGGCGCTCTGCGATTCCCTTATAATACCAGGCATGCTCGGATTTATTCTTTTCATTAAAACGCTGCCAGACCTCATCTCCCATCAGATAATAATCTCTTGCAGTGGAACGTAAGTTGCTCAACTTGTCCGCCAGCACAAGAATCTTGCAATCTCTGGAAGCATCTTTCAGATGTAGAAGGGTGGCATTTTTCCGTTCTTTCCAGCATTTTGTTTTATCTTCCGTTTCTTCCATGACCAGCCTGGCCACCCGGCAGCCGAATTCTGCTAAAAGCTCTGCTTCGGTGACTCCAGCGTCTTCCACCACATCATGCAGGAGTGCGGCACAGATTAATTCTTCATCCTCTACCATCACTGAAACAATGACTGCAGTTTCTAACGGATGGACGATATAGGGAATTTTTGTTCCCTTGCGGTAGGTTCCTTCATGGGACCTGGCTGCAAATGCAGCCGCTTTCTCGACCATACTGATTCTCCTTTTGTTGTTTCTTAATATATTAACACAATTTATTACGGATTAACAGTCAATCTTACTGGATCACTGATAAAACCATGTATTTTAGCGAAAAATAAGCATTTTTTAACTTTTCAATTTCCTAACGATCACTAACTAAAAACAGTTAGATATATGTGTCATGCAGTCAAAATGCATCCAGAAAATAATACTATCTGCTATTTGCGAAAGGCAGGCCCAAATGCCGGTTGCCCGCCTTTAATTATTTCTCTAAAAGTCAAATTCATCATCAAATAAAAATTCATCGTCAAATGCGAATTCATCATCAAATGCAAATTCATCATTAAATGCAAAGTTATTGGATCTCCGACAACGGCATACTCTACAGCCTACTCTGAAACCTCTCCGGAAAGCTTCTCTTCTTTCTCTTCTGCATCGATTGCGATTATCATCACGATCATTATCGCGATCACACCTGCAATTACGATTGCAACAGCCAAAATTAAAGCAACACATTAATCCCACTCCTTTCTTCTTATGACATATAGTATTATATGTTATAGCAAGACAAGTCGTGAGGATGTACCATTTGCCTTTTGCTTTTACTGTGCCAATCCGTTATACTCCAAAGCACCGTCACTCAAATTAGATTGCGCGATCTCTCCTGTAACCATCTGCGATAATGCCGTCCATGTCCATTTTAGCCTTAGAAGCTGCCATTCGTAACTGCTGTTCTTCCTGATCCTTATCTGTTTTCAGACTGGCCGTAATACTTGGCAATGGCCTCATAGGCCACTCATCTCACCTTCCATTTTGTGTATAATTGCAACTAAAAACCTGTAATAATTTGCAGTTTTATGTCATATTTTCAGACACTAACAATTAATCCACAATTATTTCCACATTATTGTGGATAACTGTCGTTTTGGGTATTAATAAAGAGAAGGGATTGACCGCCTCTGGTCCGAATTCGAGGCATAAACTGGTGACTCATTCATATGTATAACAGAGGTGTTAATATGAGTTACTGTTGCAATGTACTATTTATATCTTCACTAGCATGTCAAATAGCAGATTGTCTAAATGATGATGAATTATCAATATTAGCAGCAGACACACTACTGTTAAGTGATTCATTAAATGCAATTGCTGTTCGCCGATCAATCTGCAATTCAAGCGCAAACGATACAACTCCATCAAATACTACATGTCCGGATCAAGAAGATGAAACAAGCGAATCAAACAAGCCCAATACCTCTTAAGACACGTTGGTATTAAAACCACCCTTGATACGTATACTCACTTTGGGTCAGCGGATGTGCCAGTTGACAAACTTAAGGACTATTATAATGCAGTCAAAATGCAGACAAACGGTAATATAATGGCATTCAAGCACGCATAAACAGGTCATTTCGTAAGAATAAATTAAATTATTACGATTTAATAGTTAATCTTGTAAGATCCCTGATTTTCTGCTATGCTAGGAAACGTAAATACAATCAGGAGGAAAGTGAATCAGTATGAACCAATATAACAATCAATCAAGACCAAGCCGCAGGCAGTCAAACTCCCAAAACCGACGGGATGCGGGAAAGCATGGTTTTTTTTCGGTCCTTCTGTTTTATGTGCTGCCTTTTATCGTTATCAATGGCCTGATCTTTTTTTTGGTAACGGAAAAACCAAAGGCTGATGTGATCATCGGTGAAAGCAGCGATTATATTTCTACAACCATGGAACTTAAAATCAAATCCCTCCTTCCGCTCCAGACTATGGAAGTGTCTTTGGATGGATCACCTGTGGAGATTACGAAAACAGGTTCCAAATCTTATACCGCTGATTTAAAAAATAACGGCGTGCTGGAAATAAAGCTTACCTGTTTCAATAAAATGAAGACAATCGTGTATGACCAGGTCAATGTGTTGGATGATACGCCTCCGGCTATTAAGGACAAGTTGTTTAAAGATGGAGTTCTTTCTTTCCGTTTGGATGACAGCCAGTCTGGTGTGGATTATGCTTCGATCACTGCTTATAACGAGGACAATCCTGATATTCTTCCGCTGTCTATTGACAGGAGTACGGGGCTTGTGATGTTTGAGATTAAGAAGGATAATTTGACTATCTCTGCTAAGGATAAGATCGGGAATGAGATGCATATCACATATAATCCTAAGGGGGAGAATGTGGAGGATGCGGAGAT
Organism: uncultured bacterium; assembly: GCA_963519465.1. Lineage (GTDB taxonomy): Bacteria > Bacillota > Clostridia > Lachnospirales > Lachnospiraceae > Lacrimispora. Next base: position 41,625 of record CAUQMY010000013.1, on the reverse strand, counting down.
GGGGAATGCAGATGAGGAAGAGCAGGCGGTTGAGGGAGAGGCGGAGACGGTTAAGGATTGATTTGATTCTTCGTTAGCTGGGGGTTGAGAGAAAAGAGACTTCCGGGAGCGCCAGCTGTTGGGGTTTCGGCAGAAGGGTTACTAAGACAAAAAGGGTACAAAAAACGTGGGATCGGAAACACTTCGCCCGAATTTCTGAAAGAAATTCGCGCTCCGGGTTTCCTTGAGGAATTGGCTTGGAAGCCAATCCTCACCCACGTTTTTTGCACCCTTTTTGCCTAAGTAACTCTAATCTGCCTGCAAATCAACGGCTGACGCTCCCGAAAGTCTCTTTTCTCGGCTAGGGGGTGAAGGGCAAATGATGAAGATATTTTTATCTCTATTTATTTCATTATTTATTTCATTATTTATTTCACTATCTAATTAATGATTGATTCATTCATTGAAATACCCGTTATCCAGCTATTTACCTATTTAAACGCAACGGCCATATAGGTGAGATAGGTCACGGCATTTTGTTAGGGTCTCTTCGGTTAGTTCGCCGGGGAGGAGGCGCCAGCGCCAGTTTTTTCCTAGGGTGGAGGGCTCGTTGATTCGGGCTTCGGAGCCTAGGCATAGGTAGTCTTGGACGGGGATTATGGCTAGGCGGGCTACGCTTGATAAGGCCAGGCGGATGTAGGTCCAGGGGATCTTGTCTTCGGTTGGGGGGATGGGGGGTATGTTTAGGTAGTTGTTTGTGAAGGTGCGGTCTTCTGGGGTTAGGTTTTGGTACCAGCTTTTTAAGGTGTCGTTGTCGTGGGTTCCGGTGTATACTACACAGTTTTGGGTGTAGTTATGGGGGAGGTAATCGCTTTCTTCCCAGGAGTTGAAGGCAAATTCCAGTACTTTCATGCCGGGGTAGCCGGTTTGGGTTAAGAGGGTTCGGACGGATGGGGTTAGGAAGCCTAGGTCCTCGGCTATGATGTCTAAGTTACCGAAGGTTTTTTGCATCTCCTGGAATAAGTCGATTCCAGGGCCTTTTTCCCAGGTTCCGTTTATGGCATTTTCGTTTCCGGCTGGTATGGAATAGTATTCGTCAAAACCACGGAAATGGTCTACGCGGACCACATCGTAGAGAAGGAAGCTGTATTCCATCCGCTTTTTCCACCATTCGTATCCGGTTTCTTTGTGATATCCCCAACGGTATAGGGGATTTCCCCATAATTGGCCGGTGGGAGAAAAGCCATCTGGCGGACATCCGGCTACGGCTATGGGGTTTGGGGTTTCATCAAATAGAAAAAGTTCGGGGTGGGACCAGGTGTCGGCACTGTCAAATGCCACATAGATCGGCATATCGCCGATGATGCGGATGCCCTGGCTGGCGGCATAGGATTTGAGTTTTTCCCATTGTTCTTTGAATTTCATCTGAAGGAAACCGTAGAATCCGATTTCTTCTTCCAGTTCCTGCTCGTAACGGGCAACGGTTTCCGGGTGTTTTAAGCGGATATCTTCATCCCAGTAAATCCAGCTTTTTCCGTTGAAATGGTCTTTTAATGCCATATAGAGACAGTAAAGAGCGGTTTCTTCTCCAAAGGTAGAGGTTGGCTCCTTTGGGGTATGGCCCTGTTCTCTCCATCGGGTGTAGGACTTTTTTAACAAAGGGAAACGGTTGTAATACAGTTTTTCATAATCGATGTCCCTTGGATTATCTCCAAAGTCTGTATGTTCGCATTCTTCCTCTGTCAGCAGGCCTTCCTTCACCAGTTCGGTTAAGTCAATAAAATATGGATTTCCTGCAAATGCAGAAAATGACTGGTAGGGGGAATCCCCGTAGCCGGTGGGGCCAAGAGGAAGGATCTGCCAGTACTGCTGGCCTGCTCTTTTTAATTGATCAATAAATTCATATGCTTCTTTTGAAAATGCTCCGATCCCGTACTTTGACGGCAGACTTGCGACCGGAAGCAACATACCGCATTCCCTCATAAGTAATCTCCTTTTCCTTCACATACAGCGTTGCTGTTTATAATATAATTGGGAAAATATAAATAGATGAAATAATTTCAATAATTTGTGGTAGTGGTACAACTCCATGAATTCTGCTTGTCATGATGCCTCAATTGCGGATACATGGGTGATTAAACAGTAACACGGAGGGGGAAGAAATACAATGGGTTTTGAGGTATTTTGTATTGGTTTTTTGTGCACCTTGTATAGGGGCTTTTACTTTCTGACAAATGGAAGAATTTCGTAATTAAAACCTATGAATTTAGACCTGGAATGTTAAGAGAAAAGAAATACAATATCTTCTTTTTTCCTGTAAAATAAAGGAAAGAAAAGGAGGGATTTAAAATGAGAAAAATTAATAAACCACTGGCCGCCATTTTTGTTGCTGCCTCCGCACTGAGCCTTACGGCATGTGCACAGACACTGCCTACTGGAGCACCTGCTGCCAATGTGTCAGTTGATAATAAAGCTGGAAGTACTATCCAGGTACAGAGTACGGAAGAAGTGAAAGTAACGCCAGATATGGCGGAGATCAATTTTGCAGTTTCCACTCAGGAAGCTGATCCTAAAGCAGCTCAGGAAAAGAACAGCGAGGATTTAAATAAGGTCATTGCATTTTTAAAACAGTCCGGTGTGGATGAAAAATCAATCCAGACTTCCAATTACGGACTTCAGCCTATCTATGATTACACTTCCGGGCAGAATATAACGGGCTATCAGATGCGCACCAGCATCATCGTTTCCGATCTTGCCATTGATAAGGTAGGCACGCTGGTTGCTTCCAGCATCGATGCAGGAATCAATAACATTGACAGCATCTCTTATCTGTCAAGCAAGTACGATGAAAGCTATCAGGAGGCATTAAAAAAGGCCATCACCTCTTCAAAAGTTAAGGCAGAGGCCATTGCTTCGGCAAGCGGCACTTCACTTGGAGATATTTACAATGTAGAAGAAGTCAGCACATACAACGATACCCGTTATGTTGGTTACACTGCCACAGAAAACGCGGATCAGGCAAGTGGTAAATCCATAGTGGTAGAACCAGGCCAGTTAAACGTTCAGGCACAGGTAACTGTAACCTACAAAATTAAATAACAATCCCACACATGTATTAACCATCCTGCTGTGGTATGCTGTCTGGGCTGTCTGAACTTTCTGCTTTTAAGGTTTTGATACCAAAGAGGAAGAAGACGATGTGAAACAGCCACACAAAAGCCAGAATAATCCGACCGACCGGAACTTTATCCATAAGGATAAATCCTATGGACATGGCAATTGTTAAGCTTGTCATCAGTGTAAGTTTTGTTTTCACTGTCATTGCGCGCTGTTTCACATAGCTTTCCAGGTTATTTTTATACAGCCTGCTGTTTAAAAACCATGTATGGAACTTTTCGCTGCTCCTTGCAAAGCAGAACATCGCTCCCATTAAAAAGGGAAATGCAGGGAGCAGCGGTACTATTGCCCCGACCGCTCCAATCCCTGTAAGAACGATTCCTGCAGCACATAAAATTTTCTTTTTTATCTTCATATCACTCTTTCCCTGCCTTCTTTGTTTCAATCATATGTTGGGCAACCATGACCGGATGTTTAAAAAACAACCTCATCCCTGAAAATCGCATGACTTCCCGGATTCTTTCTCTCATATCTGCCCGGTAGCAGTGTACTTTGCATTGGGAACAAAAGGTCTTTGTCTCGGTAAAGGGACAACATGCAGTTCGGCTGCGCGCATACGCTTCCAGCTCTTTGCATTCCTCGCAGAGCTCTTTTTTTGTTCCATGCTTTCTCCTACAGTATAAGGCAATCATATGGTATGTAATCTGCATTTCACTTTCTTTTTTTTCCTGAACATTCATGTGTCAGTTCACTTTTCCTTTCTTACGATCAATGTTCCTGCTTTTTTGGCTTTTATTTCTTTGTAGTTATTCTGCAAATAAGCCTTCTATTACCAGTGTTTCCTTGATCTTTTTCAAGCTGTCGTTGCTGATCACATGCTCCATCTTGCATGCCTCCATCTCTGCCAGTTTTTCCTCCACTCCGCATTTTATCAGCAAATGGGTGAAAAAGCTGTGCTTTTCTAAGATCTGCTTTGACAATTCCTCCCCCTGGGCCGTCAGTTTTAAATAATTGCCTTCTCTCTCGAGGAATTCATTTTTCTTAAGTATTGCCACGGCATGGCTGACACTGGCTTTTGAATAGCCCATGTATCTTGCCAGATCGATGCAGCGGATATCGCCCTGAACCTGTCTTAAGATCAGAATTGCCTTTAGATAGTTTTCACTGGATTCCCGAAAATTCAATTCCATCACTCCTTTAACTCTCCGGCCATTTTAATATTCCCGACGATTCTGCCAGCCTGCCATCAGGCGCCTTTCCTGTTGTTATCATCTGACCATTTTGGTCCACGTAATAAGTCTGGCTTCCCCATTTCACATAGTTATCCAGTTGAAGATATCCTTTCTCATCAAAGAAATACCAGAATCCATCCACAAACAGCCAGTTCTTTTGCAGATAGGCACCATCCCGCTCCCGGTACCACCAGAAACCTTCTAAAGTCTGCTGCCAGCCAGCAGGAAGGGATATGGTCTCTATTTCCTCAGAGAACATAAATTCTCCGGATTCTTTAAAGGAGCCCCATTGGTTGGAGGCCGATACCGGACGGACGGAAAAGCGGTAGCTTCCTTTCTTTTTGATGAGCGGGCTAAAATCAAAGGAATCTGCACCTGTCACTTTTTTGCTTCCTACCATTTTCCCCTGGTAGAAAAGTCTTAGTTCATACTTGGCAGCATTTTGCGTCTGAGACCAGCTTGCCCTTCCTTCTCCCTTCCATGAGGCAGTCTCTATTTCTCCTAACATGTTGTTTAAGTCTGAAAATTTCACATATACAACCAAAATGGTTTTACTTTCTTTTGTCTCGTTCTCAACACAGACCGCTCCTGCTCCCGACAGCTTTATCTTGCTATCCGATGAAAAACGGTATCCCTGAGAAGCCTCTAACTCCACCACATATACCATTTCATTGTAATCTCTGTATTCTGAATTTACGGGATTGTTGAATGACGTATTGCCATCCAAGGTATCACCAGTCTCTGTATCTTCATATTCCTTAAGTGTCATAAGGCTTCCTGCAGAATACTTGCTGTTATCGGTTTCGGCTGAAAGAATAGGCATTCCCTGGTTGTCAAATCCATCTGTCTCAAAGCTGATTTTTACATTGGAGATGGTTTCTGCTGCCAGTATGGTATTCTGTTCCGGTTGGTACAAGGTCACAAGAGCGGCTGCAAAAAGAAACATTACTGCTGTCTTTATCCATCTTTTTCTAATCACCTGAATACTCCTCTGTCATTGTTCCTGCATTTTTATGAAATACGCGTTTCATCCATTTCCCAGATTTCTTCTACGATGTTCATGGTGGATTGTCTGTGAGATACGATAACCACGGTCCGATCTTCCCGCTCTTCCTTCAGGGCTTTTAAAATGATGCCCTCATTTAAGCTGTCTAAATTGCTGGTAGGTTCATCAAGCAACAGCAACGGAGCATCATGAAGAAAGGCTCTGGCAATTCCAATTCTCTGGCGTTCCCCGCCGGAGAGCCGGTCTCCAAGTTCTCCCACACTGGTATCATATCCATCCGGAAGAGCACTTATGAAATCATGAAGAGAAGCTTTCCTTGCTGCCGTTACAATTTCTTCTCTTGATGCACTGCTCTTTCCTACTGCAATATTATTTGCTATGGTATCGTGAAACAGTACCGTATCCTGAGTAACATAGCCTTCCATATCCCGCAAATCACTAGTATTGATATCCTTGACATTTCGCCCGGAAACAAGGATTTGCCCATCTTTTACATCCCAGAACCGCATCAAAAGCTTTAATAGGGTCGATTTGCCGGAACCACTTTTTCCGTGAATCCCAATGATCCTTTTTTTCGGAATATCAATAGAAATATCACTTAATATGGTCTCTTCTCCATAAGCAAAGGTTACATGATCTGCAGCCGCACTGGAAAAACTGGTTCTTTGTTTCCCCGATACCTGCCAGACTTCCGGTACCTCTTCCAGTACAGACAATACCCGTTCTCCGCAGGCAAGGGTCTGGTTTAGATTATTGGAAAGGCTGGATAACGCAGTTACCGGGCCGAAGGAACTCATCATGGCGACGGTTGCCAGAACTACTCCATCAAAACCGATGATTCCCTTTTGATGCAGCCACAGGGTCATAAACAGCATAATAAAGGAAAATCCGGTAATGCACGCTCCGGTAGCTGCTGATGAGCTGCCTTCCAGCTTCTTTAAGGTTCCCTGGCACCGGGATAAATGGGCAGAGCCTTCCTCAAGCTCCATCAGACGTGTTTGTTCCTGACTGTACTGAATGGTTTCCCTAAGTCCTCTTAAGCTGTCCAGAATAAAGCTGTTAAGCATTCCAAACTGGCTGCGGTATTCCACCCCTGCTTCCGCTCCTCTTTTAGAATTCCAGACTGGCAGTATTACTCCAACGGTCACGTAACCCGCAAAGGCCATCAGGCCGCAGACTGGGTGAATGCTGCCTATAAAAATGACCATAAATAAGCTGGATAAAAAAGCGATACAGACCGGTGAAATGGTGTGGGCATAAAATACCTCTAAAAGTTCAATGTCACTGGTGATTACAGAGATCAAGTTTCCCTTATCCCTTCCTTCCAGCTTGGCAGGACAAAGATCTCTTAACGCCTGGAAAACCTTGCGGCGGATATCTGCCAAAAGCTTAAATGCAATGTAATGGTTGCAGTCCTGTTCTCCATAATGAAGAATTCCTCTGAGTAAGGAAAGAACAGCCATAATGATAAAGATACCTTTTACTGATGCAGGAAAAATGGGTGGCAGCGAAAAATCCATAACCAGTAAGATCCCGGCGGCAGCATATACAGTCAGAAAAATGGCACACAAATATCCCATAACTCCCAGTGCCACAGCAAAAAGCATAATGACAAAAAGCGGTCTTATAAGCCCAATTAACTGACCCATAATCTGTATTCCTGATCTTCTGCTATGCATACCTTACCCCCTCTTCCTTCATTTGCCTGACTGGCTTTTTTGACTCTGTTTCTCCCAAAGCGTAAGCTTCCAGCTTTTTCTGTTCCAGATAAAGCCCTGCATAAACTCCGTTTTTTCCAAGCAGCTCCTTATGGCTTCCTCCTTCTACAATTTTCCCATCTTTCAAGGTGTAAATCTGAGCGGAATCCACCACATTGGCAAGACGGTGGGAAATTAAAAGAACGGAACGTTCCTTTGCTAGTTTTTTAATAACTGACATAATCTGGCTTTCACTTTCCGCATCGATATTGGAAGTCGCCTCATCAAAAATATAAACCGGTGTATCATGAAGCAGCGCTCTGGCAAGGGCAAGCCTTTGGCGCTGCCCTCCGGATAAATTAAAGCCCTGCTCAGTAAGTTCTGTCTTTAGGCCATTCTGTTCCATAAGAAAGCCATATAGATCCACTTCCTTCAGTACTTCCAAAAGAAGCTCCTGTGAGGCATCAGGTGCTGCCATTCTTAAATTATCCTCTACAGTTCCTTTAAAAATATAACTGTTATGACTGACCAAAGTCACACGGGATACAAGGCTTGCCTCTGAGAGTTCTGAAAGTTCCAGTCCATTTAGTCTTATCTCTCCCTCATACTCACTCTGACCCCCGGAAAGGAGGCGGGCAATGGTGCTTTTCCCACAGCCGGAGATGCCTACCAGAGACACCAACCCCTGCTTGTTAAGTTCTATGGATACTTTATCAAGTATTTTTCTGACTGGCTCATAGGAAAATTCCAGGTCACGCATGACAATTTCCACTGGTCCCTCTTCCAGCTTCTTTGCTCCCTTTTTCTCTTCTGGGATATCCAGGATTTCAAACAGCTTGTCAGAGGCAGCCATACCATTCATGGCAATATGAAAAAAAGAACCCAACAGGCGCATGGGAATAAAAAATTCTGCAGACAGCAGGATAATGGTCAGAGCACCTCCCAAATCGGAGACTCCGGATAAATACCCTTTCACCGCAGCAATCATGCCTATGGCAGCACCTCCGTAAGCCACAACATCCATGACAATAATGGAATTGAGCTGCATCATCAGCACCTTCATCGTAATCTTTCTGAAATGTTCTGCTTCTTCATCCATTTTCACTGCTTTTTCACCGTCTGCCTGATAGATCTTAAGAGTGGTAAGTCCCTGGAGGTTTTCCAGAAAGCTGTCTCCCAGTTTGGTGTAAATCCCCCAATATTTTTTCAACAGCCTTTTTGCTGCTTTTTGTACGGCCATAATAGTAATGGGAATCATGGGGACACAGATTAAAAGAATGAGACTGGCCTTAAAATTGATAAAGGATAGGACCACAAATAAGGTAAGTGGAGCTAACAGGCTGTAGAATAGCTGAGGAAGATACTTGCCGAAGTAGATTTCCAACTGTTCCACCCCTTCTACTGCCACTTGCACAGCCTCTGCGGTTGGCACCTTTTCGTGATAAGTGGATCCCAGACCGGTTAATTTTTTATAGAGCTGTTTTCTTAATTTCCTTTTTACATCGCTTCCTGCCAGATCCGAAGCCAAAGCGGCTTTTCTTGCGCAGATCGTTCTAAGACCAGTACACAGTATAATTCCGGTTGTTGACAATATCACGCCTGCCAAAGTCAGCCTTTCCTGGTATCCTTCTTCCAGAAGCTTTCCGGCTGTCATCATGATTACTATAGAAGCACAAAGAGCCACCCATTGCCACAAAACATTATAGGCAATATACTTTCTCGAATCCGCCATCAGATGGATCAGACGTTTTTTTATCATGATTTTCTCCTTTTCTATGGTACCGCTGTCTCTGAGGACCTGGCAAATGTCATGGAAGACCAGGGCACTTGCCAAGGCCCCAGGCCCTGGAGACGGCAGATCTCATCTGCCGTCTGTTATAATCATTGAAATCTTAGTTTTCAGACTGCTTCCCCTCTTTTTTTCTCCCCTTAATACTTGATCCAAGGACAATAAGCATTGCCAGTGCTCCTGCTCCCATCAGCCCCTTTACAGGCGTCTGATCCCCGGTATACGGGATCACCCGTCCAGCTACTACCTGCTGAGAATCAGAATGGTTCTGCTCTTCTCCGGTGTCCTTGCTCCCCTCTCCCTTTGAGCCATTCTTTGAAAGGGACTTGAAACTTTTATTGCTGTTGGTACTGCTTTTTGATCCGCTTCCGGCTTTTTGATCTTCCGACATAGCGTTTACTTTTGAAGAGGCTGCTGCAATTACATAGTCGCTTTCTGCCAGTGCATACAGGCTGAAATGATCCACGCTGGCCTCATAATAGCTTCCGTTCATCTTTCCGCTAATCTCTTCTTTTACTCCCTCATCATTGATCCGGTAAAGAATCAGCTTTTCCGTATCATAACCGGTGGGAACGGGTATTCGAAGTGTTACTGATTCCTTAGGCTGTATGTATCCTGATCCGGATTTCAGTTTGATATCATATAGAACAAACTGGTTGGCTATTTCGTTTAATGCTGCATGGGCCCGGTCATACTCGGTACCGCTGGTCTTTTTGCTCACTTCCATAGTTACAGCAGGACCGCCTGTATTTCCTTTGATCCGGATACCTGTCTCAGAGCTGACTAATTCTGCCACGCTGGTTCCTGTCCCTGACCCCGTTGTGGAAGTATCATCCTTATCCTCGTCTACATCACCGGTCAATTTATCCCACGCATCCTCAGTTGATTTGCTGAGAGAACTCCAATCGACTCTAAGCCTTGCCTTAACCGGATCATTGCCCATTACCTCTACCTGAGGATCTACCTGACATTTATAATATTTGCTGTCATCATCAGGCAGATTGAATTCAAAGATCCATTTATTGTCTTCCGTTGAAATAAGCTCTGTCGTCTCATAATCCCCGTCGTTATACATATAGAAGTCATGAAGATGGGCAGTAATTCCCTGGAGGGACATTTTTTTCGTCTGGAGACGCATGGTAACATCACCATCATCGATCATTACATAGGCTGTGGGCATAATGGCAGACTCTCCAAGGGACGCTTTATCCATGGAGGCATGCCACAGACGTACTTTTACCTTGTAATATCCGTCCTTTCGGCCACTTTTACTGCCGCTGTCACTGCCACTGTTGCTTCCTTTGTCTGTCGATCCGGAAGAACTGGATGCCAGAACCAGAGAATTGATTGCCGTACGCAGATTTTCTTTCTGTTCATCCACGTCCTCCTGTACGATAGAATCATCTTCAAGCATGAGCACTGCCGTATCGTACTCCAGAAGAAGCCTGCGAATGGATTCATCTGTATATTTTGAAGAAAGTGCTAGAAACTCCTTGGACCTTGTTATCAATGCTTTTAAGTACTTATAATTGACGGTCTCTGTTTCTGTTTTTTGTTCCTTTTTTAAGATGTTGTAGGCCTCTTTTAGGAGTGCGGTCTGTTCGTCTATGGCTCCTTGAGTGCACTGATTCTTCCCCGCTTTGATAAGAATCGTTTTTGCTTCTTTAAGAGCTGACTCAAGGTTCTTCCAGCTTTCTTTGGTATAATTTCCTTCTGCTTCTTTTTCTGCCAGATTGATTAATCGTTCAAGAACTGAAGTGCTTAAACCATCTTCGTCCTTACCACTGCCGCCTCCGGTTCGCCCTACTGCTGATTTAAGGTCCAAAACCGCCTGCTTTACCATTCCCTCCGTGACATTATCCGTTCCCTGAATGCCCTCTGCAAATGTCCTGGCGCGCTCCAGCTCTTTCCACGCATTACTGCTGTAATCCGACTCTTCTGCCAGATAGGCTTCCATCAGTGCGCTGCTTAAGTTTGACATGGCACTATCGTCTGCTACCTTTACCAAAGCTTCGATGCTTGCTTCAATCGCCTTTACCTGGCTGTCTGCCATCTCCTGGGTAGACTGGCTGGAGGCTTTCATTTCCTTTGCTGCTTTTATGCTCTCCGCTAACACGTTCCAGCTAAATGAGGTATAAGAAGATTTCTTTGATTCCAGCTTTTCTGCTTTCTGTATCGCTTTCTGCAGCTCACTTAAATCCAGAGAGGATTCTATATCCGTGGAACCATTTATATAGTCCAGACTATCCCAGTCCACTCTAAGTCTTGCATTCTGTGCCCCAAGTGCCATACCGGGAACTTCTACTTCCACTTCTACCGGCAGGTATGTATACTGTTTTCCACTTTCAGGTGTAACAACAAAGCCTAAGATCTCAGGATAATCTGACACAGTCTTGGGGTAATCTGCCTTCTGTGTCTTATAAGAAATTCCATCTTCATTATCTTTGATGTCTACCATCTTTTTCATGGTTCTTAAGCTGCCCTCAAAATCATCGTACTTCATATTGTTAAAATGAATATAGAGAGTCCACTTTCCATTGTCCCGGATGATTTTTCCCGGCTGAGTACCGTAATCCATGGCAGGATTGCCCATGGAAGCCTTGTTCTCACTCCATTTCCAGAGATCGTAATCAACGGAATAAGTTCCATCCTTCTTTGTATCGGAGGAGTCAGAGGCTGATAGGACATATGTATTATTTCGTGAAATGGAAGCTGTATTTGCCTTAGTTTCTGCTTCTGCTTTGGTTTCTGCTTTTGCCTTGGTTTCTGTCTCTGCTTTGGTTTCTGCTTCCGCCTTGGTTTCTGCTTCTGCCTTAGTCTCTGTTTCCGCCTTGCTTTCTTCCTTTGTCTCGGCATCTGCATTAGATTTGGTCTCTTCCCCGGCATTGGTCTCGGTTTCCGGTTCAGACTCGGTTAACGGTTTTGTCTCCGGCACAGTTTTGTCTGGCACCTTGACTGTCTTCTTTTCCTGTAGTTCCTCTAAATCTTCTAACTGCAATTCAGGAAGTTCCATTTGCAGGGTCTGTGTCTCACTTTGCCCATTTGCTTCTGCTTCACAGACTTTATCGTGGGCTTCCAGTGATTTCTCAAGCAGGGTGATTTCCTGGCCTGTTAAATAATATTTGCCTTCCACTGCCAGACTTGCTGCTTCCATGGAGGCTTCCAGTTCCTTGTAAGTCAAAAGACCTGCGTATTCACTGGATCGGTCATCAATTTCTTCCAGCACTTCAGCTAAGGAGGCAAGCCGGGTCTCCGTACCAGTATCTGCAATCAGCTTGCTTCTGGCATCCAAAAGTTTCTGGATTGCTTCTTCTTGCTCCGCTTTTGTGAGATTTCCTTTGGAAAGAAGGCTCTCGGCCTCACTCTTTGACACCGCAAATTCCTCCCAGGATTCTTTCGTAAAGTTTTCTTCCTTTACCCAGGATTCATAATCCTTTAAGAAGGACTTTAAGCTGCCATCTTTTCCGGTGTCATCCCCGTCATCCCCGTCATCTCCGTCCCCTTCTTCCATGGCAGCCATCTCTTCTTCAAGCTGCGTTCTGTAAGTATTGGCATCCGCCTTGCTGACATCTTCTTCATTCTGAATCTGCTTTTGAATATCATCAATTACAGATGCCAGATGCTTTCTGCTCTTTTCCGTATAGGCTGTATTCTTAGAAGCTTTTACCGCCAGAACCAGATCCTTTTTTAACTGAGTCAAATTCGCTTTTTCCAATAAGCCGTCAATCGCAAGCTGAAGTGCCTGATTCTGATCATTGATCTTTGTCTGATCCGCATCAAATGTATCCAGAAGAGCTTCTGTATTTTTAATTTCATCTGTCAGAACTTTTGCTGTACTGGCAGTATAAGTGGTTTCGCCTGATTGGATTTCCTTTGCTTTCTCAAGAAGAAGCTTCAAAGAGGAAAGGTCTGCACTCTTACGCTTTGCATTGGCAAAATCCAATGACAGAACCTGTTCTTCTCCATCCGTCTTTACTGCAAGAGGTGCTTCTGTGTAAGAAACGGTAAAGCTCACTCTTTTGCCGTCATCAGATACGCTTGCATCTGTTTGATATTCCCCATAATCTCCACGGTATTCAACCGAGTTCATTGGAACCTGATCTGCTTTTTCAAGCTGCAGCGTCATCGTTCCGTCCTTGATTACCACATTTACCGGGGTCTTATAACCGCTCCAGTCTTCCTCCTGAATTACCGGAATCTCATAGATTCCCTTTTCTAAGCTCTGGGAACCAAAAGCAGCTTTTAAGATTGCCAGCGCATGAGTGACCGATTCCTGATCCTCTGTGACAACAGATCCATTCTCAATCTGCTCTCTTGTCTCCTGGCTGATCCGTTTTGCATACGCAGATTTATCATTGGTCCACTTCTCACGTTTTGCTAAGAAGCCAAGATACGACGCATCTGCGGAAACAACGCTTTGTTCATATACATGAATGGGATTTTCTCCGCTTTCCACTTTCTCAATCTGAGACAATCTCACCTGAGCCGACTGCTCGGATTTTCCGCTTCCAGGCAATCCTCCTGCAATTGCATCCATTGCCGGAATATAAAAGCTGACCCAATAGGTATTGCTTTCCGTAGGATTCAAAAGGGGGAATGATACACGCTCAACATCAAAGGCCATATACTTCTCCTGGTCTGTGTTGATGCGTACCTTTCCGGCATCATCTGTCCCATATTTTAAATATGCGACCTCATTCTTGGTCTCGTAATTTTCACCTTTTAAATAAAACATGTTACTGAGATAGCCTGACTGAGTACCAAAGGATGCACTTCCTACATCTGTATACAAGGTAGCCGAGCCATCCTTCACTTCGATATAAGCGTCTTTTGCTGCAAATGCAACATTAGACAAGGACACTCGTAAGGGATCATCCTTATGGCCGATTCCAACCTTGGTTTTGTACAGCCCATCTTCCAGACCTTCGGCACTTTCTGCCTTTCCTGCATCATAAATAATCAGAGTGCAGTTATTACCGCCAATGGTGCTATCGGAAAAGACCAGTGCAGTTTTTTCCTCATTTAAATATTTACCGGGAGTAAATTCCGCTGACGCCTTATCTGCACCGAGGCGGAAGATCCGCATAGTGCTTATATCCCAGCCTTCTGGAATTGGAATGATTTTTTCAACCGGATTGACGGTATTAATCATCTCTCCCTTGTTGTCTAAAACGCTGAATGTATAGGTTCTGTAATCTTTCGAGAAGTTTACATAACTATTCAATACAGATTCGGTCAGGTAATCTGCCTTGTCTGTTACGCTAATCTGAGGCGTCCCACTTGGAAAATCACTTTTATAATACACGATGGAAACTCCGGTGCCTGCATCAGAATACGTTTCCTTTTCCTCTGCTTCTCCCGGCCAGATATGTAGGAACGCACAGTGGTATTGATGGTTATCGGGACTTTTCCCCTGATTGCTCTCCTGTAATTTTTTTGTGGTGATCCGCAGCCCCTGCCCATATATTAAATCACGCACAGGTAATGCTACCTGCCCATCCTTGATTTCAAGTTCTTCATATTCTGCATCATACTCTGTCAGCAGCTTTCTTACATCATCCCCTGAATCGTTCTCCTGATCCGAGGTATTTCTGCTTATTGCTCTTTCCACCTTAACAACCTGGTCACCATCGCCTTCCGGCAGCTGGTTTATTTTGAGGGTTGCCCAAATATTCCCGCTTGCGTCAACCTTTACTGATGCGGTGTCTGCAAATCCTTTTGCAAAAAAACTGTCCGCCCCTGCCTGACTGACGCGGGCATGAGTGGAATCCGATATTCTTACATTCTGTTTAAAGCCCATCCATTTGATTCCCCAGGAATACTCTCCCTCTTTTAAGGCTTCATAGTTTATTGCACTTTCTGGTTTTAATGAAACAATCTGATTTGTTGGATAATCTTCATTCGAATCTTTTTCTTTTCCATAAAAGTCGGAATAAGTCTTTATTAATATTGGCTGATCTAAATCCTTTACTTTGATTGTTACGGTTCCGGCATCCATGTCTGGATCGGCATCACTTCTTGCAATCACCTGATCTTCCGGATAATAATAATCATTGTATTCTTCGTTTACCTCTCCTTCATCAAGCCATGTATTGTAACGTTCTTCCCCACCTTCCCAATAAGCAAAGGTTCCAGCCGGAAGCTTCCAGAATTCTCCGCCTGTTACATCATTGCCCTCATCAAGTACATCAGCCACTTTTTCTTCCTTTACAATCTGCATCATATCAAGGAGATGATAAGAGCCGATGCGAAGTGTAACCTGATAACCATCTGTCACCCTTTCAACCAAAGCAGTTTCACTGATTTGGTTTCTTGCCAAGTCCAGTTCCGCTTTCTCCGCATACACATAACTTCCGCTGTAAACTTCCAGTGGAACAATCTGCTTTTCTCCTGCTGTTGATCCCTCATTCTGTAATGGAGAACTTGTTGAAACTTTTGTATTTATCTGGGCCCAGACGGTTGCCGGAAGCAGAAACAGGGCTGACATCAGAACGATTCTTAAAAGTTTGCTTTTCATTTTTCACCTCAATATTTATGCTGTTTGCACAGCTGCGCATCTTTTTTGAGACCAGCCTCCGGCAAGGAATTTCTGCCAGAGGCCGATATCAAAACCAGATATTATTAATTCAGATCCGGAACGTAGACACTAAATGTCTTGGTCGCATAGGAAGGAATATCAACGGTAATAGAGAAGTTTGTATAACCGGCAACGTCTGGATCCTTATTGTATTTGATCTGATCCACTTGTCTGCCCTTCACAAACAGACTGGTATCCACTCCCTTGTCGTACACGCCGTTTTCATTATTATCAATAAAGGCATTGGTAATTTTACCAGTATAGGTCTGACCGTTGCTGACATACTCTGCTTCCTGAAGATTAAGGGTCACTTTGCTTCCAGAAACCGTATAATCGGAAACACAGGTCTGGCCCATTGGAGCTGCCAGGTAGTTTCCATTTTTAAGTAAGTAGAAATAAGTACCGGTTGTGTTTGCCATTGCGGTCATGGCGCCGCCCACCATCATAACTGCTGCCGTTAAACCTACTGCAATTCTTTTCACGTTTCTCATATACTTATACCTCCTGTATTTTCTCCCTTTCCGGGACGTTTATAGTTTTTTCCTGTCCATTCCAGGACAGCCTTGTGTTCTTTTGTTCAATCCGGCGATTTTCCACCAGAAGCCCGGCTTCCACATTTCCAGGCTTTGTTCCGGATTTTACCTCTGGCAGTTTACAATGAGGTACCTTCATTGTGTGATGCAAAAATGCTGCCAGCCGTGTTTCGGAACATTTATCTTATCCGATTTCCCTTCAAACGGAAAAAACGGGTTAAGAACATGAATTATCTGCTCAAAAGAGCTTTTATCTGTGTACCGACCTTTTTTACCTCTGATTCTTTATACCCTTCCTGGTCTTTAAGCGCCTGGCCCTTTTCTGCCCAGAACTGGATAAGCATCTCCTTATCAGCCGGTGTTAAATCAGCCACTTTATAACCTCCCATGACAAACCAGCTATCATCTGCTTTTCGTTCCATGGGTTCTTCTATAATTCTTAAGAACGGAGGAAGTGCTATCTTTGCCAGACCCACCCCTACAATTCCTATCATTTTCTCTTTTAACTCCTCCTGATGTGCCTTTAGATAGGGTTTTAAATGCCGTGCCGTATCATAGGCAAGGAATCCAAACACCAGAATGAGATTTTTTACGCCTTCAAGGTTCTGTGGCGCCATGTCTGCCGGACAACAGTCCGAATTCTCAAGTATTCCATGAAGGACTTCTGCTGTTTTCTCAGAATGACCATATTTCCCATCATACAAAATTAAGGTATGACCCATTGTAGCTTCTCCTTTTTTCCTTCCATTTTGATCTGTATCTTCATCAGACCGTCAGCACAAACTTCCTGTTTGCCACTTCTGCAATCGGCAGGCGAATTCCATATAGCTCATAGAGGATTTCACTGTCGATTATTTCTTTTGGATCCCCTTCTGCCACAATCCTTCCTTGCTTCATGCCCACAAAGATATCCCCGTATTCCATCGCCTGATTTATATCGTGAAGCACCATAATAATGGTGATGCCATATTCTTCATTCAGTCTTCGCACCAGCTTCATAATCTCAATCTGATACCGGATATCCAGATAGGTGGTTGGTTCATCAAGAAAAAGGATTTCTGTCTTCTGGGCCAGCGCCATTGCGATCCATACCCTCTGCCTCTGTCCGCCGGAAAGCTGGGAAACGCATTGATTTCTTATGGGCCATAAATCCGTCACCTCCATGGCCCAGCGGATAATATCCTCATCTTCGGAGGTACCAGCCGTCTGAAAAGCATTTAAATAGGGAGTCCTTCCATAGCCTACCAGCTTACTGACTGTTAAATCTGCAGGTGCCGTATTATTTTGATGGACAATTGCCACATGTTTTGCAAACTCTCTCCGCTTCATGTCTTCAATGTCATTCTCTCCAAGAAGAACTGCACCCTGATCCGGAATTAAATTCTTAGTCATCAACTGAAACAGGGTACTTTTTCCGCAGCCATTGGCTCCCATTAATACCGTAATCTTTCCCTGCTGTATGGAAAGATCCAGTTCGTGTATGATGTTATTTCCCCCATCATAGGAAAAGGTCAGATTACTGACTCTCATCAGTCTTTCTTCACTGCACTCCATAGGCTTTATCACTCCTTCGAATCAGAATTATCAGCATGGGGCCTCCCACAATGGAAAGCAGAATGGAGGCTGATATTTCATAGGGGGCCGCAATCGTCCGTCCCAATGTATCTGCCAACAGCATGAGAAACGCGCCGCCCAGCATGGAAAATGGAATAAGTACCTTATGGCTGGAGCCCACCAGCAGTTTTGCAATATGAGGGACGATTAACCCGATAAAGGAAACCACTCCCATCTCAGCTGTGGAAATACTGGCTAACACCACCGCGATGAAAGATACCGAAATCCTGGTGGCGGTCACATTAACTCCAAGCCCACTGGCCGTCTGATCACTTAATGACAGCAGATCGCATTTATAAAATGCCGCAAAGGCTAACACCAGACCAAGAACCACATATCCGGAAATCATATAGACATCATCCCAGGTTTTCTGTGAAATGTTGGCGTTTGCTATGGAGGCAACTCCTGTCATGCTCCCGCCAGTCATGGAATTAAATGCCTGGGTAAGCCCCGTAAACACTGCATTGACCGCCACTCCTACAAGAATTACCCGCAAGGGATTAAAGCCATTTTTAAATGCCAGGAGATACACCAGCCCACAGGAGAGAATTCCTCCTGCAAATGCAAACAGAGGCGTAAAGAAATACAGGGACGGAAACATTCCTGCAATCAGCACCGCTACAAAACTTGCACCTGAGCTGACTCCGATAATTCCCGGGTCTGCAATTGGATTTTTCATACATGCCTGAAAAAGAACGCCTGACACAGAAAGGGCTGCACCTCCCAGAGATGCGATGAAAATTCTTGGAAAACGCAGATCCCATACGGTCGCCACATCGGGATCATATTTCACGAACAGGCCGGAAAACAACTGCTCCATGGAAATATTTAAGCTTCCTGTGTTTACCGAAATATAAACAGTGATGAGAAACAGAAAAGCCAGCCCAAGAAAATACATGCTTTTATAACCATTTGCTTCCGCCTTCTTATGGCCTTGCACACTGATTTCTGTCATACCTATTCCTCCCCGTAAATCATTGGCTGCAATGTTTCCAGAGCCTCAGGAAAATTAAACTTGGCACTCATGCCAAACTGGTCATAGGGAAGGTCATAAACTTTTTCTTCCTCAACCGCCCGGAAATGTTTCCATATATCATTTGTCTCAAATTCCTCCTTAAACATCTGAACCACATCTTCCGGCATAGCATGGGCGGCTCTTAAGATAATATCAGGATCCTTTGACTGCATATCCTCTGTATTGGCCGTGATAAAATTCTTCTGCTCATCTTCATACACATTGATTCCCCCTGCCAGTCTTACCAGGCTTCCCACATAACTTTTGCCTGTTGCTACCACATAGGAACCGGGAAGGCCCATCAAAACCAATACTCTGGGACTTTCCTTTTCCTTGTTCACTTTGCTGTACTCATAATAAAATGTGGAAAATTCATCTGTCATCTCCTGAGCTTCCTTTTGCCTTCCAAATAGCTCCCCAAGTTCTTCCACACTCTTATAAAGTCCTTCCACGCTTTCCAGGTTAATGAATACCCCCTTAACTCCTGCTGCATCAAGCTTTGGCTCTAAATCTGACTGAAGAGCCGCAGGTCCCACCACATAATCCGGATTCAACGTTTTTATGACCTCCATATCCGGATTCATGGCTAAGCCGATCTTGGTAACTCCGTCATAACGGGCTGGAATTTGAGAAAGACTGGATTCCGGCACCCCGGCAAGATCAATATCAAGTCTTGCCATAATATCCGTAACTGCAGGGGAGGTTGCCACAATTTTAAGATCCTCTGCATCTGCTTTCCTGGCAGCCTTTCCGGTCTGGTCTACGCAGCCGGTAAGAACAACGGACGCCAGCGCAACTATTCCGAGAACTTTATATGTAATTCCGTTTCTTTTCATCGTCTGTCTCCCTGCCGCTGTCTTAAGGATCCCAGCCCCATATAAACCACCAGAACTGCCGATACTCCAAATAACCCCATCATAACGTTTTTGTTGCCGCCGTCATCTTTTGGTTCTTCGGAACGTTCCTGGCTTTCTTTAGAATCTGCACCTGTCACCTTCACAATCCCCACAGCATCGCTTATCATCTGCTCCGTCTGCTTTCTGGCTTCCTCTATGGGTACCTGGGACAGATCATAAGATGTATCCAGATGATAGGACAGCTCCTCATCCTTTTGGTTTTGGGAGTCTTTTTTGACTGTTTTCTTAAAAGACGGTTTCTCTGGAATTCCGGTTACCGGGTCATCTGCTTTCCCGCTGCCATTTCCAACTTCCTCTTCTTCCACGTCCAGAGCGAACACCTCCTTGTCTGATTTTTCATCAGACACTTCCTCTAAGTTTTCATCTGCTTGCAATTCATTCAATGGCTCTTTTTCCTTAACCACGGATTCTTTCGTCTTGCTGGTAACAAAATCTCCGCTGCCTGCCACCGGATTCTTTGCCGTAAAGAAGAAGATAACGTTTCTTCCTGCGGGTATAATAAACGCTTTTCCCCGGTATACGGAATCCAGGCTGGTTATTTTCATGCGGTAGTCGGTATACCCATACTTATCAGCTATATCGGAAGCCCCTTCCACTGCCTCTTTTGACTGAACCTCCTTATAAGACAGTTCTTTAAAAGAACCTCCGTCTCTTTCTTCAAAGGTAACATTATTGATAAATTGGGACAGAA
This sequence comes from uncultured bacterium, assembly GCA_963519465.1. Classification (GTDB taxonomy): domain Bacteria; phylum Bacillota; class Clostridia; order Lachnospirales; family Lachnospiraceae; genus Lacrimispora. The sequence continues at coordinate 21,458 of CAUQMY010000013.1, read as the reverse complement.
AATACCGTACCGTAAGGTACATGGTTCCCGAACTGTCCACTTCCAATAGTGCGGTGGAACCACACATGCGCTCAGTCATTCCCTGACCGATGGCCTCATTATTTCCGGGATCCTCGATATTGCCTGTCTCCGGGTCCTTATAGCTGGGAACAATGGTTACCAGATAAGTTCCCTCCTCTGCGGCTCTAACCGATAGCGGCCAGACAGCAGTCATTCCTATTCCCAAAGTCAGCGCCAATGCTCCCGCCAAAAGGCGCTGTCTAAAACCTTTTTTCTTCAAGCTTTTTCCTGTTAATTCCATCCTACTGAATCCTCCTGGCCATAACCACCAGTCTTCCGTTTTCCTTACTGTAATCACAGGTGGAAAGCGTCAAAAAGTCATCTCCATAACTGATATCAACCCCTGTATCGTATATAGAATTGTCCTTCATTGTTTCAATAACCTCTTCCGCCTCCGAATCAGCGGCATTCGTAAACCCATATGGCAGTTCTTCCAAAACATTGTCAGCCACCACGCTTGCAATCTCATAAGTCCTTGTTTCATAAAGGGTATCAAGCTGAACCTGCGGATGTTTTTTATAGTAATTCTCGTCCTTATACCTTAAAAGGTCTGCAAACATGGAACCATTTTTCATGTTATGACCGTAAATGATGATATTCCCCCCAAACTCTGACATGTCGCTGGCTTCATCCATAAACAGAAGCCCGTTTTTGCTCTTCTCCTTATCAAATCCCCTATGGCTGTAATATTCCGGATCCTCCGGCGTCCACATGACAGGATAATCCACCTTTGTCCCTTCAATGGTAAGCCAGCCTTCCAGATCCGGATTTTCAGAAAATAATTCCTGATACTCTGCCATCACATTGTCATCGCCAACAGTCAGCGTCTCACCTCCACCAGCTTTTTTAGCTGCCTCTTTCGTCTGCCGAAGCTGTGCAAGAGCCTCCTCTGCCCTGCTTGTTTCCATATAATATCTTCCAAGGAGCACTGCACACACCACCGCTGTACCAATGCCTGCCTTTTGAATGATTGTTTTATATTTCCCCTGCTTTAAATTCTTCTGAAACCGTCCCAGTTTTTTTTCAAGATTCATACTCTACTATCCTTTCCGATACAGTTAGCCCTAGCTAACTGATTGGTAAAAAAAAGGGAAACTGATCAATTTCCTTTTCACACCAGCATTATATACATATGAAAAAAGCACTGTCAATATATATTAATTTATGAATTCTGTACCTATTGTCATACGAAATTACGGACATAAACCGGACATACTTTGGTTATTTTTCCATTTTTGTCAGATATACTTCTTTTTTTCTCAAAAAAACTATGTACCTATTGTCGTACGGTTTTTTACGAAATAGGCAAGATTGTACCGATGGAGACGCCCGGATCATGGCTGAAGCTGATTTTCATAATGGCCGGACTCTTAGGCATATGGATGATTCCTGCGGTGCATGTGGCATAAATTCGAAGTTCCCCTTTCAGCTCCAATTCATTTCTGGAACAGGACCACAGGATATGCGATGCCTTGATTCTCACATAATCCCCTTCCACCTCTGCCTTTCGTTTCTTCCCATCCACCATATACTCCATGGCTTTGAGCATACCGCTGATCAGATTATTTTTCCGGTAGGAGAAGCGAACCACTCTCAGACGCTTCATCTCAATGATGCTGCTTCCCTTTGTTATAACCAGGCGGGCGGGCTTTTCAAAGGCAGCATCTGCCATAGACGGCTCCAGAGTGTTTGGTCCATCTTTTACAAATTCCACATCAATGTGATAAGTTCCCTCCGGCAGGTACTCCGATAAATCCACTTCTAAACTCGCTGCGGCTGTTTCCTCTGCGGATAATGTTTTGCAGATGCTGCAGACCAGGCAGTTTTTAAGAAGCATATCAACGACAGGATCTTCTGTCACTGCCAGCCAGGCGTGGGCCGTGGATTCTGCCAGCTTCCGGTCAATGTCATGAAGGCAAAGCCAGCCAACCAGGGACCGGTGTCTAGGCAGATACCAGTTTACATACGCCTCTCCCTCCCCGGTCAAGTCATACTGCTGATTCAAAAACCCCCGGCTTACCAGCACATTAAGGGTTCTCTGAACTGTTGATTTTGAAACATTATTCTTAATTGCCAGATGATAAAAAGACCGTTTCTCCTTTCTTTCTCCGATCCAGGAGAGAAGATACTGCATCTGCGCCTTTGTCAGTTTTTCCATAATAATCTCCGCCTTTCCGATGCTTGTCCTGAAACAGGACTGCAACTCAACTCATCTTACACCCACTTAGTTAGTTGTAACTAATTTAATTATAAAATAAATGGCATGAAAACTTACGCCTCAATGCCTGTTTTTCTCCGTTTTTTAGGAACGGCCAGCTTATTATAACAAAAAAAGGTCAAAAAGTCTTGAAAAACAAACTTTTTGACCAAATATCTCAAAATGACTTTTATTTTATCCTTATTCTTTCCCATAAACGGATAATGGATTATAAGGAATCTCGACTCCTGCTTCTTCCAGCCGAAGCTTGATCTGCTCTAAGACCTCTCCCCGGACTGTCCAGTAATTCTCCATCAGGGTCCAGCCTCTGCCTCCGATAACCACCGCCTGTTCCGTTAAATCGCTGACAAACACTTCCATAGGCTCTTCTTTTAAGATGCCCGGATGGCTTTTGATAATTTCCGCCAGAACTTCTTTGGCTTTTTTTAGATCCGAGCCATAGCTGATCCGGATGAGCACATCAAGTCTCCGGTTCTTCATTGCTGTCACATTGGTCAGAGCAGAGTTTGAAAGCGTTCCGTTTGGAATGACTACCTGCTTATTGTCTGCGGTATTTAAAATCGTATAAACAAGACCAATGGTCCGAACGGTTCCTTCTCCATCTCTGGCAACGATATAGTCTCCTACCCGGAAAGGCTTCATCATAAGAATCAAAACTCCTCCCGCAAAATTCGCAAGGCTTCCCTGGACCGCCAGGCCGATGGCAATACTGGCAGAGCCAAGCAAGGCCACGATGGAAGCAGAGTTGACTCCGATCTGACCTGCGATAATAAACGCCAGAAGGCAATACATGCCGGCATTTAATACGGACAGAAGAAATTTTCTTAAACTGACTTCCATGTCCATTTTCTTAAAGGAGCGTTCCAGCATATGATGAAAAAGCTTTATGATCCTGGAGCCTATAAAAAAGATCACCAGGGCGATTAATAGATTGATCCCAAACGCGATTAAATCCGGTCCCCAGCTTTTGATCGTATCTAAGAGGACATTGGGTTTGAGCTGTTCTAAATTTTCCTGAACCTCCTGCTTGATATCCACCAGGGTCTCATCCGTTGCCGCGCTTGCAAGGGCATAAAATATCATTCAGTATCTCCTAACTTTTTACATGTTCTTCTTTCTGAAAATAATTTTACCATTCCTTCGCAGATTTTTCAATATCCCCCCTGAGCCTGCATGATTCCAGCCCGCTCATAGGCAAGCATTAAGTCCACCATTCTGCCATAACTGTCGACTCCATCTGTCTGGCTGTTCAGCTTTAGATAGGTATCGTTTAACTGGTTGGCTACTTCTGCGGTCTTTCCTTCATATTTGCCCCAAAACTCCGTATTATACCTAAGGTCCACCCAAATCTGATCGGAAAGCTGTCTCGAAACCTCTGCATATGCCACCGGATCGGACTTTGCCAAAGCATTGGTGGCATAGATCCAGCCTGTTAAATATCCGCTGTAGCGGAAGGCATCGTCTTCAGAACCGACACAGGCCAGATACCCGATAAAGTTGGCCTCATCTTCTCTCATGAATCCCCTTAAATGAGACAGTTCATGACAGACCGTATGGGGAATGTTGTAGTCCGGCATGGACCGGTTGTAGATGGCTTCTGTTGTAAATGGAGAATACTGGCCGCATAACTGCTGAATGGAAAAAAGATAAGACCAGGCCAAAGGCTTTGGCTCAGGATAAAACCCAGACAGCTCCGGATAGACCTCTCCCAGCTTTTTCATGGACTTTACACTTTCTGCCCTGTAGGTTGCCATATCTAACTCTTCTGTTATACCTTCGGAAGACATCTGGTTTAGAGTAACCGTAAGTTTCACACAAAGGCTTTTCAGTTCCTCTAAGGAGGACTTTCTAACATTTAAACCGGAATAAGCAGAAAAAGGCTTCCGGTAATAATTGATGCCGCAGTTTATGGTAAATAAAAAAAAGAGAAGCGTAAGAAGAAATATGCTGCTGATGAGGATTTTTTTCTTTTCCCGGAAGTAGCGGATCACATAGGAAATACAGAAGAAAATAAGAATATAGATTAAGATTTCAAACAAGGCAAAAGGAAACAGGCCGGATAGCCTTCCAAGACTTCCGACAAAAACCGGATAAACAGATCTGGCATACCACTCTCCAAATCCAGGTACCTTCCTTGCCATGATCTGTAACAGCAGGGAAACAGAAAACATTACAGCAGAAGCTATCAAAAGCCCATTTTTTTCCTTCACTCTTTCTCTCAAAAGCCTTCCCCCCTTTTACGCCGTATTTCATGAATTTATAGTACCATTATAATATGGCTATTCCGTGGAGCGTTTGTGAATATTTTCTTACCATTTTGTGAACCCCCTTGCGTTATGCTCCAAACTCATATAAACTCAATGATGGAACCATTCAGTAAAGCAAAGAAGAGAAATGATATGAAAAGAGACGAAAACATGCCCAACGAGCAGAAACCGTTCAACTGGAAAGAAGAACTTATCAGCTGGATCAAAATTATCATTATAGCAGCCGCTATCGCATTTGTGCTAAACAATTTCATCATTGCCAACAGCAGAGTGCCAAGTGGATCTATGGAGCAGACCATTATGACAGGTGACCGTGTGATCGGGTCCAGGCTGTCCTATTATTTTTCTGATCCACAGCGGGGAGATGTGGTTATCTTCCATTTTCCGGACGATCCCACCGGAAAGACATATTACGTGAAGCGGGTCATCGGACTTCCGGGAGATATCATTGATATACGGAACGGAAAAGTTTACTTAAATAATTCCGAAACTCCTCTCGAGGAAACCTATCTGCCGGAAGCTATGGATCCCGAACCGGATGCCCATTTTGAAGTTCCGGAAGATTCTTATTTTATGCTGGGCGACAACCGTAACTTTTCCGCAGACGCCAGAAGATGGAATCAGAAATATGTAAAAAAGGAGAAGATCATTGCAAAGGTCTTATTCCGCTATTACCCGTCCATAAAAAAAATCCAATAATGAAACCGCCAGTGAAAGCTGGTGGTTTGTTTTTTCCCTGTAGAAAGCTTCACAAACGCCCAAGCCTGCATTGATTGTGGAGATATTGTTCATGTGTTATAATGAAATCATCAGAATTAGTTGTACGACGAGGTACAGAGGCGAAATCAGAAAATATTACAATTAAAGGAGCTAAAATGAGAGTAGATAAAGACACATGGGATCGTAAAGAAATTTATAATTTTTTCTCCGCTATGTCCAATCCATTTTACATGGTTTCATTTACCGTAGACGTTACAGATCTCTACCAATATGTGAAAAAGCATGGCCTATCTTTTTATTATTCTTTGATTTATCTTTCCACCAAAGCTATCAACAATGTAAATGCCTTTAAATACACTATTCAGGATGGGCAATTACAACTGCTGGAAGAACGGATTCCCAGTTTTACCGACATGAAAAAAGGAAGCGAGCTTTTCCACATTGTGACAATGCCCTTAAAAGAAAGTTTAAATGAATTTTGTCTCGCAGCAACAGAAAAAAGTCATGCTCAGGATTGCTTTATCAATCCAACTGCTGAAACAAATGATTTGATATACTTTACCTGCTTACCTTGGATAGAAATGACCGCAATGACGAATGAACGTCATATGAATGCGGATGATGCCGTTCCCCGCATCGCCTGGGGAAAATATACGGAGATGGATGGCCGCAAGCGGCTGACTATGTCCATAGAGCTTAACCACAAATTTGCAGACGGAATTCATATCGGGCGGTTTCATGATGAGTTAGCAAAAATGATCGGTGACCTGAAATAATAAATTCCAATGTGTATATCCAGATGCCTGTGCTGACCCATAATCAACCGGCACCTAGTGTATGGACATCTTTTAGATTCAAGCTCTTGTATAAAAAACGCAGATCAGTATTCCGATCCTGACCTGCGTTTTTTTATGCGTTGTTAACCGTTCCCCTATCACCACTGATAATACTTAACCAGAGCCTGCGTTCCCTCGTCTTCATGTCCTTCCGCAGCCATGGTCTCATACATGGAAAGCACGTATTCCAAAACCCCCAGATGAATGCTGGCATCCTTTGCTTCCTCTGCTGCAATTTTCATGTCCTTAATAAAATGCTTTATAAAAAAGCCTGGTGCAAAATCTCCGGCAAGAATCCTGGGCGCCAGCGCCTGCAACTGTGCACTTCCTGCAGCTCCCGTCCCAATGGATTCTACCATGGTCTTCTCATCAAGTCCGTTGGCTCTTGCATAGGCCATTGCTTCACAGACACCGGATAACGCACCGGCAATGGCGATCTGGTTGCACATCTTGGTATGCTGACCGTTTCCTGCTTTTCCTTCGTATTTGATAGCCTTTCCCATGGCTTCAAAAACAGGAAGACAGTGAAGAAAATCTTCCTTCTCCCCTCCTGCCAGGATAGTAAGCGTTCCTTCTCTTGCCCCCGTATCCCCTCCGGTAACAGGCGCATCTATGGCTTTAAGTCCTGCCTTTTTCCCCTCCTCATAAATCCGCGCTGCAAGCTTGGGACTGGTGGTGGTCATATCAATGATATAGGTTCCCGGATCTGCACTGGAGACAATGCCATTTTCACCGAAGTAAACTTCCTCTACGTCCGCCGGATATCCTACAATGGTAATCACTGCATCTCTGCCCTTGGCACAGGATCTGGCATCTTCACACCATTCGGCACCTTCCTTTATCACATCCTCTGCTTTCTCTCTGGTTCTGGTATAAACTGCCACTTCAAAACCTGCTTTCATCAGATTCCGTACCATTGATTTTCCCATGATTCCAACACCAATAAATCCGATTTTTTTCATCCTTTGTTTCTCCTTTTTTGGTATTTTAGGCAGGTGTTAAAGTGGATTGTGGGACCTGCTCTTTTCTCTGATTGTAGCATTTCAAAAATACGTTGTATAGGGAAAACTGAAAATACAGATTTTTCAGACTATCTTTTCATAAAAACCCACTTGTAACAGCTGTCAACAAATATTCTGAATAAACTATGTTTTTTGGAAATTTTTAACAAAAGGAAATCTTTTATTATGGGAAAAGCCAACTTACCCCATGTTTTTTTGTTTTGTTTTCTAATAGTAAATATAGAAACGGTATGATACAATCACAGACAAATCGTAAAATTATTGTATTTCAGACATTTTGTAACCATATTTTGACGATGATACAGAAGTCGCATTTCAATTGCACGAAAGGATAATGAGATGAACTACAAAATAGGAAGAAGCAAAAACAGTAATCCAAAGACAGCCGTACAGGATGCCGCTTCCCAGCTCCAGAACCCGAAATTGATCCTTTTCTTTTCCGGTGTCGATCAATTTACAGAATACGCAAGAGAAATCAGAGAACGATTCCCCGAAGCTATTTCCATGGGATCCACTACCTTTGCTGCTTTTTGCAAAGACGGTGCATTTAAAGAAACCCTGATGTTAATCGGATTTGAGGATGGCATCCGGTGTGAAGCCGGACTTTTAGAAGAGGTGGATAAGTATTCCCTTAAATATGTGGACCGGGTAACGCAATGTGCCTCCCAGTTCAACAAACCGGAAAATACCATTTGCCTGGAATTTTCAAGTGCTTTAATTCGGTGTGAGGAGCTGGTGCTTTCTACTATAAACGCAGTTCTGGCAAAGAAAAAAATCCCCGTTTTTGGTGGCTCTGCCGGTGATAAAGGAAAAGCAGAGAAAACCATGATTGCATTAAATGGACAAGTTTACCAGAATGCATGTGTCTTCGTGATGATAGAAAATCTGGGTGGAAAGATCCGGCTGTACCGGGAAAATATTTACAAACCAACGACCCACTATTTTAAATCCACAAAGGTGGATGTCAGAAAACGTATTGTCTACGAATACGACAATAAGCCGGCAGCTAAAGTTATGGCAGACGCTTTAGGGGTATCCATATCCGAGCTTCCCAAGTATCTGGATCATTCACCAATGGGCAGAATCATTGGAAATGAAATGTATATTGTAGCAAATAATACGGTCGTCAATGGATCAGCCATGGAATACCATGCCCGGATCTACAATAACTCTCAGGTGGTTCTATTGGAAGCTGATGAGTACCCGTCTGTAATCGGAGAAACGCTAAAGCAGGTAAAACGGGAATGCAGCAAACCCAGCCTTACCCTGATGGTAAACTGCCTCGCCAGATCCCTTCTGTTTGAAGCAGACGGCTACCTCAATCAGTTTGCGACTACTGTCGGAAGCTCTGTGGGGGAATTTGTAGGCTTTGCAGGATATGGGGAACAATTAAACGAACAGCATTTTAACCAGACCATGTTATTGGCTGTATTTGAGTAGGAGGAAACTGCCGTGGGTTTGTTTCGTAAAAGTAAAGAGAATCAGCAGAATTGGGATGACAGACTTAAAGATACCACAAGTTCCATAAATCAGGACAAAAGAATGGAAAAAAGTCTTCAGTTCGGGGTCATGCACATCGAGGAAAAGATCGAGCAGTTGATGCAGGAAGAAGTGGAAGTATCAAAGTATATGGAAGATATCACAAAAACCTACGAACAGATCACTTCCATCAACGAAAAAATCAATGAAATCAACGATGACTTTAAAAAGTTTGGTTCTTACGCCAATGAAATCAACGAGATCATCGACCGTTCCAACGAAGTTATCGCAAGTACTACACAAAATGCCAGCGGGCTGACGGATAACATCCGCGGAACCAATCAGCAGTTGGATGCCATTGGAGAGGTGTTCCAGCGCCTGGAACATGATTTCTTTAATATTCAGAATCTGTCCAATTCCATTACAGGCATCGCCTCCCAGACAAACCTACTGGCACTCAATGCTTCCATCGAGGCAGCAAGAGCCGGAGAAGCCGGCAGAGGATTTGCCGTTATTGCGGAGCAGATCCGCCATCTTTCCAAGTCCACCAAGGATCTGGTTGACGGGATCGACGAAAGCATTCACACTCTGTTTCAGGGAATCAGTGATGTACATACGGAAATCGAGGCATCAAAATCTTCCAGCTCTGCAAATCTACTGAAGGTAGATGAGGTTCAGGAAAACATTCAGCAGGTCAGCGCCTGTACAGAAGAAATCAAGAATTTCAGCAAGCAGATCATCACCGATATCGATGCCACCAGCATTCGAATGAGTGGGGCTGCCCAGGGTACAGGAGCCATCTCTGATGTGGTGGATTCCTTTGGAGAAAAGATCGAAAACCTCAATGTAAAAATGAGCAAAAAATCCAGAATTATCTGCAGTGTTATCGATTTTCTTCAGCAGATGGAAAACATGCTTGCAGAAATGGTGAAAGAGAAATAAGATTACTCAATAATAGAATAAACCGGAGCCATGATGTAAAAACATCATGGCTCCGGTCAGGTTCACAGACAGGAAAATCAGTTATATAATCTTTTCCATACAGACGGAGTCCTTCATATCGATATACTGCCCGTAATTATCAATCAACTGAAATCCTAAACTGCGGTATAGATTATTGGCTCCGGTAAATGCTGCTCCGGTTTCCAACATTAGCTTTGTATAACCTTTGCTTTTTGCTGCATCCTCCAGTTCATTCATGATGATTCTGCCGATCCCCTTTTTTCGGTACTCATCTGCTACATAAACTCTTTTGATTTCTACGGCATAATTATCATATTTTTTGAAGCTGCCGCAGCCAATGGGGGTTCCATCTTCCATGATAAGAATAACATCATGGATATCCGTCAGAGTATTATATTGATTGTATACCTGTTTCTGCTTTTCTTCTCCATTCATACTGCTTAAGAACTGATCCAGTTTTTCACATAGTATGACAAATCGGGGGTCTGTTCCATCCGTAAAAATACGCTCCATAAACGTTCCACCCTGTTGGTTTAATCTCTATTTTCGATATCCATTACCATATCTACACGACGCTGATGTCTTCCACCTTCGTATGTGGCATCAAGCCATTCTTCGGTGATCATCTTCGCCATCTCCACACCGATAACACGTGCGCCAAAGCAAAGTACATTGGAATCGTTGTGCATTCTGGAAAGCTTTGCTGTGTAAGGCTCGCTGCAGACACAGGCACGGACTCCCTTTACCTTATTGCAGGCAAGTGAAATGCCTACTCCAGTTCCGCAGATAGCGATACCAAGATCAGCCTCTCCGTCAACCACTGCGCGTCCTACTTTTTCGCCATACTCCGGATAATCACAGCTTTCCGTCGCATTGGTTCCAAAATCAATGACTTCATATCCCTTGCTCTCTACGAACTCTTTGATTACATTCTTCATTTCTATGGCTGTGTGGTCATTTCCCATTGCAATTTTCATGTTTTTTCTCCCGTCTCTATAAAGTATATGCGGCATTTACCATATCATAAATACCGGATTTAATCAATATTCTGTACATTTGTCGATTGTTCTATTTTAGCGTTCATAAAAAGAGACAATACGGTCCATTCTTGATGCCATGTTGGCAAGAAGTAAGTCTGCGGTAGTGAGGGCTGCCATCGCCTCCACCACTACTACGGCCCTGGGAACAACGATAGGGTCGTGGCGTCCCTTGATTTCAATCTCGGTTTCTTCACCCTGCCTTGTCACCGTCTTCTGAGACAGTGCAATGGATGGGGTCGGCTTAAATGCGGCGCGGAATGTGACTCTGGAACCATCGCTGATGCCTCCAAGAATTCCTCCGGCATGATTCGTTGCCTTTTTTACTGCTTCTCCGGTTCCTTTTATAAAGCCGTCATTATTCTCAGAGCCAAGAGCAAGAGAAGCGGCAAAACCGTCCCCGATCTCAAATCCCTTTACTGCTCCGATAGACATAACTGCTTTTGCAAGAGCCGCATCGTATTTCTCAAAAACAGGGTCGCCGATTCCGGCAGGAACGCCATCGATGTTACATTCCACCACGCCGCCGACTGAGTCTGTGTTTGCCATCATCTGTTCCAGATATGCTTCCGCCTGTGCAGCAGTTTCTTTATCCGGCATATAGAGACGGTTGTTATCTCTTTCTTCTATATTAAAATGTTCCGGGTCTATCTGATAAGGTCCTACTGATTTTGTATAGGCAGTTACCGTTATGCCGAGCATTTTCAAAAAACTGGCGGCAATGGCTCCAGCCGCTACTCTGGCGATGGTTTCTCTTCCGGAGGAACGGCCGCCGCCCCGGTAATCCCGAAACCCGTATTTGGCATCAAAGGTATAATCTGCATGACCTGGACGGTAGACGTCCATGATATTGCCGTAATCCTTGGAACGCTGGTCTGTGTTCCATACGACCATGGAAATGGGTGTTCCTGTGGTCTTTCCTTCAAAAACACCGGAAAGGATCTCCACCTGATCCGATTCCTGACGCTTTGTGGTAAATTTGCTCTGTCCTGGCTTTCTTCGGTTTAAGTATTCCTGAATATCCGCCTCTTGAAGTGCAAGTCCTGCCGGACAGCCATCCACTACCACTCCGATTCCCTTTCCATGGGATTCCCCCCAGGTGGTTACCTTCCATATTGTCCCCAGTGTTGATCCTGCCATGAATGTCTCTCCTTTCCTCTTTCCAGCCACGTCTTCCGGGCATAAAAGGATACCTGTAAGGTATTTTATTCGCTGACCTTTACGATCACGCAGCTGTTGGGTTCATTAACCTTTAACTCTTTGCCGTTCATGATCAGAAGTCCTTTTTCATAATCCACCGTAAAGAATGTGATGCTGCCGGTCTCATGATTGAGAGAAGCAATATGCTTGTCATCCGGGAACACACAGATATCTTTTGGATAGCTTCCGCTAATAGGAAGACAGCAGGAAAATGTGAGAAGTCCGGTCTTTGAATCACGCTCATAGACCGTAACGGTATTATCTCCTGCATTGCCGCAGAACATGTGCTTTTCATCGTTTGACAGACGCATGGAGCAGGCCGCTGTTAACTGAGTCAGAGGTGCCTTTCCTGTAGTCTTAATGGTCTGAATCTTCTCGATCTTTGGCAGACGGTCTCCGGTTTCATAAGTAAACACATCGATTACGTTCTTTAATTCATAAAGAAGGTAGAAAAACTTGCCATCTGAGCTGAAGCGGAAGCATCTGGGCGCGGATTCCAAATCACAGCGGATGGCATCCATTAAGATCATCTGCTCCTCTTGTTCATCGAAACGGTAGATCTTAACCTGATCGATTCCAAGGTCTGCCACCATAATAAACTTTCCGTCAGGTGTTCTTCTGGAACAGCTGATATGAGGACGGAAGTTTCTCTCTGCCACACTGCCGAATCCCTTGTGGAACACGCTTGTTGCAATATCACCGATTGATCCGTCTTCATTTAAATGAAGCACCGTACATTTTCCGTCATGGTATCCTGACACGAATATATACTTGTCCTCTTCATCCGTTGACAGATGGCAGCCTCTCATTCCCTTTATGCTGGCAGAGTTCAGTCTTGTTATGGCTCCGTTCTCATGAATGCGGAAAGATACGACTCCTTCGTCTGCTATGGAGTAGAGTGTCTTTCCGTTGCTGGAAGCTATAAGATAAGAAGAATTATCTACCTCTACCTCGCATCTGGGAGCAAAACTGCCCTTTTCCACATCCACATCATATACTGTAATCCCCTTTGCTTTTCCGTTGTAGGAATAGGAGCCTACATAAGCCATATATTTGCCTTTCATCATTAATTTTCCTCCTGTATTTTTCCTTGTATAAACTAAAAATATCATATCATAAGATTCCGTATTTGTTAAGGAAAAACTTCCTTAAAAACTATTGACATAACAGGAAAAATAAGTATAATGTATCTTGCTGCCTGTTTATTATTACTAAACTTTTAGCTTATATTTATCGTCAGTTAGTATAAGTAAACTTTCGGCTTAACATAATAGCAAGGAGGAGCATATGGATATCGGTACAAAATTAAAGGAACTGCGTGTGTTAAAAGGACTGACTCAGGAAGAACTGGCTGACCGCGCGGAACTGTCAAAGGGATTCATATCCCAGCTGGAAAGGGACTTAACATCTCCCTCCATTGCAACTCTTATGGATATATTACAATGCCTCGGCACCTCCATCGGCGAATTCTTTAATGAAAGCCCGGAGGAACAGATCGTATTCGGCAAAGGTGACTATTTTGAAAAATATGATGGGGATTTAAAAAATGAGATCCGCTGGATCATTCCCAACGCCCAGAAGAATATGATGGAACCAATCCTGCTGACCCTGGAAGCCGGAGGAGAAACTTACCCGGACAATCCCCACGAGGGAGAGGAATTCGGCTATATATTACAGGGTAACATTTCCATTCATATAGGAAATAAGACATATAAAGCCAGAAAAGGGGAATCCTTTTACTTTATATCAGATAAAAAACATTATTTAAGCAGCAAGGCCGGTGCAACACTCATCTGGGTAAGTTCCCCGCCAAGCTTTTGACAGGAGGATAAAAGGTCATGGGTCAGCCATTAATTGATTTACGGAATATTACAAAAAGTTTTGACGGTACCATGGTACTGGATGATTTGAATCTCTCTGTAAAGGAGAATACATTTGTTACCTTATTAGGACCCAGCGGCTGCGGCAAGACCACAACACTCCGTATCATCGGAGGCTTTGAAAGTCCAAGCAAAGGCCAGGTAATTTTTGAAGGACAGGATATTACAAACCTGCCTCCCAACAAGCGTCAGTTAAACACGGTTTTCCAGAAATATGCCCTGTTTACTCACATGTCCATAGCAGAGAACATCGCCTTTGGTTTAAAGATCAAAAATAAGCCAAAGAATTACATCCAGGATAAAATTAAATATGCCTTAAAACTTGTAAATCTTGACGGATTCGAAAACCGTACCGTTAGCTCTTTAAGCGGCGGCCAGCAGCAGAGAATCGCCATTGCAAGAGCCATCGTCAATGAACCAAGAGTCCTTTTATTAGACGAGCCTCTGGGCGCTTTGGATTTAAAGCTGCGTCAGGACATGCAGTATGAGCTGATCCGTTTGAAAAATGAGCTTGGCATCACCTTCATCTATGTTACCCATGACCAGGAAGAAGCGCTCACCATGTCAGATACCATTGTTGTCATGAACCAGGGATACATCCAGCAGATGGGTTCTCCGGAAAACATCTACAATGAACCGGAAAATGCTTTTGTGGCTGACTTTATCGGAGAAAGCAACATCATGCCAGGAATCATGCTACGTGACGAGCTGGTTGAGATCTTCGGCGCCAAATTTGCCTGCGTGGACAGAGGATTTGGCATCAACAAACCGGTTGACGTTGTCATCCGTCCTGAAGACATTGATCTGGTTGCACCGGAGGAAGGAAGTATTTCCGGAACTGTGACCCATTTAATCTTTAAAGGTGTCCATTATGAAATGGAAGTGACTACTCCTGACGGCTTTGAATGGCTGGTACACAGCACGGACATGTTCCCGGTAGGTCAGAATGTGGGCATTCATGTTGACCCATTTGATATCCAGATCATGAACAAGCCTGCTTCTGAAGATGAGGAGGCGGTTGGAATCAATGAGTAAGAAATTATTATCCGGCCCATATATCATGTGGATGATCGGCTTTATCGTCATTCCTTTGGCTTTAATCGTGTTCTACGGACTGACAGACCGGTCGGGGGCATTTACCCTGGCAAACGTCATATCCATTTCTACGACAGAACACGCAAAAGCCTTATGGCTTTCCTTAGGACTTTCCTTTATCAGCACCGTACTCTGTCTGATCCTGGCTTATCCTCTTGCCATGGTTCTCCGCTCACGGGGAATGGGACAGGGAAGCTTTATCGTTTTTATTTTCATCCTGCCCATGTGGATGAACTTTCTCTTGCGAACCCTGGCATGGCAGACTTTGTTGGAAAAGAACGGAGTCATTAACGGGATCTTATCCACACTTCACCTGCCAAACCAGAACTTAATCAACACTTCCGGAGCCATTATCCTGGGTATGGTTTATAACTTCCTGCCTTTTATGGTTCTTCCTATTTATAATGTACTGATGAAAATTGATGACAATGTTATAAGTGCTGCCAGAGACTTGGGCGCCAATACCTTTCAGGTTTTAATCCGTATCTTGCTGCCCCTTAGCATTCCTGGCATCGTAAGCGGAATTACCATGGTTTTCGTTCCGGCCCTTACCACTTTTGTTATCTCAAACCTTTTGGGCGGAAGCAAGATCCTCTTAATCGGCAATGTCATTGAACAGGAATTCACAAAAGGAAGCAACTGGAACTTAGGCTCTGGCCTTTCTCTGGTCTTAATGATTTTCATCCTGATCAGCATGGCGCTTATCGCCAAGTATGACAAGAACGGGGAGGGAACGGCATTTTGATGAGCAGAAAAATTGATTTTATCAAACGGATCTTACAGGATTTTTATCTGGTGATCATCCTGGTGTTTCTTTATGCGCCGATTGCCACCATGGGTGTCCTTTCCTTTAACAGTTCCAAATCCCGCACCCAGTGGGGCGGCTTTACAACCAGCTGGTACACAGAACTGTTTTCCAGCAGCACCATTATGACGGCTCTTTACAATACCCTTTTGATCGCCTTTTTATCTTCTTTGATCGCGGTCATCATCGGTACTGCTGCAGCCATCGCCATCAACAGCATGGACCGTGTCCCCCGCTCGATTTTGATGGGGATTACCAATATTCCCATGCTCAATGCGGATATTGTAACAGGAATTTCTCTCATGCTGGCGTTTATCGCCTTTGGAATCTCTCTTGGATTCCAGACCATATTGATCGCACATATTACCTTTAACATTCCGTATGTCATATTAAGCGTCATGCCGAAGTTAAAGCAGACAGATAAAAGTACCTATGAAGCCGCTTTGGACTTAGGAGCCAATTCGGTTTCGGCATTCTTTAAGGTAGTGTTCCCGGACATCCTTCCGGGCGTGCTTTCCGGTTTTCTGCTGGCATTTACCATGTCTCTTGATGATTTTATCATCACGCATTTTACAAGGGGCGCCGGCATCAATACTCTATCTACTTTAATTTACAGTGAAGTGCGCCGCGGCATCAAACCTTCCATGTACGCACTGTCAACAATCATCTTTTTAACGGTGCTGGTGCTTCTTTTAATCACCAATTTTGCACCTAAGCGAAAAAAATAACAGGAGAATATGCACATGAAAAAACGTTTATCTAAAGTTCTGGCATTCAGCGCATTGTCAGTTCTCTCCCTTTCCTTGCTGAGCGGCTGCGGAAAACAGAGTTCCAAAGCAGGAAGTGCAGGAGAAGTTTATGTATATAACTGGGGCGAATACATTGATGAATCCGTCATCGAAGAATTTGAAAAGGAAACCGGCATCAAGGTTATCTATGACTTATTCGAGACCAATGAAGAGATGTACCCGGTTATCGAAGCCGGTGGTGTAAAATACGATGCGGTCTGCCCTTCCGACTATATGATCCAGAAGATGGCAGAAAACAACCTTCTGGCAGAAATCAATTATGACAACGTTCCAAATATCAAGGAGATCGATCCCAAGTATTTAGAGATGTCAAAAAGCTTTGACCCGGAAAACAAATATTCCGTTCCTTACTGCTGGGGAACCGTAGGAATCCTTTATAACACCAGCATGGTAGATCCAAAAGATGCACCTACCAAATGGTCTGATTTATGGGATGAGAAATATAAAGACAACATCCTTATGCAGGACAGCGTCAGAGATGCGTTCATGGTAGCTTTAAAGTCCTTAGGATATTCCATGAATACCACCAATGAAGCTGAAATTCAGGAAGCAAAAGAACTGTTAATCAAGCAGAAACCACTGGTACAGGCTTATGTCATTGACCAGGTGCGTGATAAGATGATCGGTGGGGAAGCCGCAGTAGGCGTCATCTATTCCGGTGAAATGCTTTATATCCAGAATGAAGTTAAGAATTTAAACCTTGATTATTCCTTAGAATATGTAATCCCGGAAGAAGGAACCAACCTCTGGCTGGATTCCTGGGTCATTCCTGCGAATGCACCGAATAAAGAAAATGCAGAAAAATGGATCAACTTCTTATGCCGTCCTGAAATTGCCAAGAAGAACTTTGACTATATCACCTATCCGACTCCAAACAAAGGTGCTTTTGATCTCCTTGATGAGGACTTAAAGAATAATAAGACCCTGTTCCCAGATGCAGAAGTGTTAAAGAACAGCGAAGTCTACAAATATCTTGGGGATGAAGTGGATTCCCTTTATAATGAGGCATGGAAAGAAGTTAAATCAAATTAAATAAAATAATGAAGGCTGCTGCATAATCGAGAGAACCGTCTCGGATATGCATCAGCCTTTTTTATCATTACTTTTTTGTCATTGCTTACTTATAATTGGTAATCAACACTTCCACTGTGACCGCGTTCCGCTCCTTAAACTGATAGTTGCAGTTGGAATAGGTCTTATCAATATAATGGATGTGATACTTTTTACTCCACTCGATCAAAAGGTCATTGGACAGTCCTTTATGGTACAGCACATTGGATAAGGCAAACCGGATACCTTTGGCGTCCAGACGGTCCAGCAGCTCTAAAAGCGCCTTTTCTTCCTTTTCTTTCCAGTCCTTAAAGCCACGGTTACCGTCGTTGTAATTTCCCGTGGAAATCAAATAGGGCGGATCACAGTAAACAAGGTCTTCCTTTCCAAGTTCAGAATAATCAAGTTCCATAAAATCCAGATTGGAAAATTCAATGTTCTTTTTATGCAGTGCCTCACAGAACTCCGTTAAATTCTTTTCGATGTTACCATTAAAGGAACTCCGGTTTCTTCCGAACGGAGAATTAAACTCATGGCTGTTATTAAAGCGTATCTGATGATTAAAAGCATAACAGGTCAGAACAAAAAGCTGGGTTAAATCCTTTGTCTTATTATAGTCTGACCGCAGCCCATAGTAGCCTTCTGTATTCTGCTGAGTCAGTCCGTATCTGCTGATCAGCCCCTGTATCTCATCCAAAAGTTCATTAATTTCTGTTTTTTGAAATAATTTAAATAATTCAATTAAATATGTAATCTGGTCATTGCAGATGATCCGTTCTGCCTCTACATTAATGCCCACGTTAAAGCCGCCTGCAAAAACATCCACAAAGGTTCTGATATTCTTTGGAAATGCCTTAAAGACAGGTTCTAAGATCTTAAACTTTCCTCCGGTATAATTTAGAGGACTTTTTATATACATGGTGGCACCTGCTTTTCGATGTAGAACAACAGCTCCTTTAACCGCTCTGTTTCCTTTACCTTCCGGCTTTTATACCTTCTGTAGGGAATCTCATAGACTTTAAAGGTTTCCGGCTTTCCACAGGCTTTCATCACTTCTTCAATCTCCTGTACCGTCATAAGCCCGTCCGTACTATAGCTCAGTATGATATGGGAAAATCTGGCATTGGTAAGCAGCTCTTCAAAGGCTGGAAGCACTTTGCTCTTCATGCAAAATTCTGACTTCTGTCCTTCATCCGGCCGCTGTCCGGTAACGCCCCTCACCTCAGGGTAGTCATATCTGGCGGCAGTCTCAAGTACATGGTAATTGGATAAATACTGGCGGGCATTATACGGCGGGTCGATGTACAGGATGTCCCCTTCGATGTGCGTTAAAAGCTCCGCTCCGTTCTGGTTGTAGCACTTATTCTCTTTGCCGTTATGAGTGACAGGAAGTCGGTAAAGCTCGTACCGCTTGTAGCTGCGTCTCTCCCAGGTCTTATGGAATGCACCATAAGTTCCTGAAGTATTGGACACAAAAGGGATTCCCTCCACAATGCAGGCAACCAGATAATAATATTCATGATCGTTTAATAAACCAGCCGCCTTCCAGTCTTCCACGCTGCACCTGGCAAAGTCGATACGAAGAGCATTCTCATCGTTTAAGTACATACGGCCGCCCTCGGGGGCATAGTTATTCTGAAAAAAGCGGCGCTCCTTCGGAAGCTCCTCCAAATGCTTTTTCTCTCTTCCGTAAAAATACTCCACCGGATCTTCGATTCCCAAAGTCTCCTGCAAAAGAGCAAACTCCGGCATGCTGTCATTCTCAACGGTCGCGCGCTGCAGCACGTAGGAAAAGTATAGCAGGTCATTGGAATAGACCTGATACCACTGTTTAAAATATCTGGCAACCACAGCGGTTCCAGAAAATATATCACAAAAGCTTTTCGCCTCTGGCGCCTTGTCATCAATCACCTGTTTGATCTGGTCCAGCAGCAGTGTCTTGCTTCCAATAAATCTCATTCTTTTCTTGCTCCCATTTCTTTTAACCTGCATATCATTATAAAGGAAAATCGGAAAAAACACAAGAAAAGTTGAGGGTCTAAATCATACGGTCCTCTTCCAGTTTTTTTTGTTTCCGCTCTCTTTTGAAGCAATACATTTTTTCATCTGCCATTTTTAAAACAGTTTCGGAAAGAAAATCCATTCCTTTTTCTACATACACCACGCCATAGCTGATAGACATGGGGTATTCCTTACTGCCGGCAGATAAATTCTGGTCGATGGCGTCTAGCTTCCCAGCCGCAGTCTGTTCATCACAGTCCTTAAATAACACCACAAATTCATCGCCACCGAACCGGCAGGTAAAATCTTCCTCACAGGCAGATTTTTTTAATTCTTCTGACACAAATTTTATATATTCATCCCCATGTAAGTGTCCATGCTGGTCGTTGATCTGTTTTAAATCATCCAGATCGATCATGCAGATGGAGAAGGGGACGCCTTTCTCAATGTAACTGTCAATGGTATGAAGACAATTTCTCCGGTTATTAAGCCCCGTCAGCTCGTCTTTATAGGCCATGACTTCCAAAAACGCTTCATTTTCTTTTTGATAGGTTATATCTGATATGAGATGTACCACTGCTTTTCTATCCTCCCAAAGCAAAGAATATGCTTTAACCTGAAAAATCTTATCATGGAAACACTTAAATTCATACCGCTGCTCTCTCTCGTGTCCCTGACAGGATTGAAGTCTTGCCATAAACGGACAGTTTTTTCCGCAGGCAATGCCGCCGGTCTCCGGATCATAAAACCGTTTTTTAGCCAGTTCATTGGCATAAAGAATTTCGCCGGTTTCTTCATCTGTAACCAAGACCCATTCCTTTAAGCTGTCCATGATCGATACCAGAAGGGTATTGAACCTTCTTTCTTTTTCCGCCTGTTCTCTTAATTTGTTTTCTCTTAATTCCAACTGGACTACCATTTCATTGAATACCTCAGAAAAGGCACCCATAAAATCCACCTGCTGTCTGTAATCTCCATTGATCACCTGCTTCGTCTGCCAGATGATATGTTTTAAGGAGGCATGAAGCTGTTTTAATTCTCCTGCCATATAATTTTTCCGATCTGGAGACGGTACGGACAAATTTCCCTCCGACAGGTTTTTAAGAAATTCATTGGATTCCATGAGACAATGGGAGAGGTAGGACAGGGCTTCCTGCAAGTCCAGAAATACCTGGTTTTTATCTTCAAGCTCTCCGTTCACCGGCCTGTTCAATATAATATTGCGGATCTGCTCCAGAAGAATGTTTGCATCTTTTTCCGTCATTTATTACACCTTCGCTCATTGATTAACCTTTGCCACAAACCGGCATACACGGGAACCGCTGGCCCAGCAATCGATTTCTGTTACTGCATATTCCCTTCCGGTGTATGTCTTTAATATACCGGCAAGGAATCCTTCGTCAAAAATGCAAACAGATTTACCTGTTACGGAAAGTCCGGAGCAGTCGATATCCTCTCCTATGGTTAGTACCGCGTCTCCGGTTTCATAGTCAAACGTTTCTACTCTTAAAATCCCTATTTTATGCTCTCTTAAAACCGTTTGCAAAGCCGTTAAAAACTCCTGGAAAGGGAGCGTCAAGTCTATGAATCGCGCCGCATACGCACTTCCTGCCGTCTTTCCTGCCGATCGGAAAATATCTTTTGTCAACGAATCTCCATACCGGTGTGACAATTCAGTTTTTATGGTATACTCAAACAGCCGGTACATCATTACAGGCATTTCTCCTCCAAGATGTTTCCGTCCTTCTGCTATATTTCCTATCGTATCCCAGGAGAAATCACTCTCCTCCCCTGTATGAAAGATATTAAACATAGGCTTTCTTCCCCCCTTCTGAAACACTTTACTCAGTTTGCAAACCTTTTCGCGTGGAATGTAAAAGAATTTTATGGATACGAACATGAGAAGTGTGGGATATATGATTAATATATTCACAACCCCCTAGTATTTTGTATGAATATTGGCATTTCCTGCCTGTACGCTCTTTATTTCTGCCTGATAAAAAGGTGTACCTTTTT